>NZ_JAUXMX010000045.1 GCF_030683065.1 Pseudomonas sp. | reverse complement strand
CGAATCTAGGGGGCTGAGGGGTTGAATTGAAACGATTAGCGCAGTAGCATGGATTTATACATTGTAAGTGCATGATTATGAATAAATAAATTGCAAAACGTGAATTTTGAAACGGTTTTCTGCGGGTTATTGAAAGACGCGATCAACTGAGCCTCGCCCTCCCGGAGCCGACTGGCTCCGGGTTCTCCACTCGAGACGTTATCGAGCCTGTCAAAGCAATCGGATTGCTGTTGAGTGCCCGCCTCTTGCGGGCCAGAACAGTTGCGCTGTAGTCCCACGGAAAAAACACTACAATGCGCCGCCAGTTATCTTCACCCATTGAGGCCGTGCGCATGAAATTCCGTTTTCTCCTGTGGATGTTAGGCCGCCTGATGGCCAAGGCCAGCCGTGGCAACCCGGCTTTCCAGCAGCAATTGGTCGACCGTGACATGGTATTCCAGCTGCACACCCTGGACGGTAAGGTGGCCCGCCACTTCATCGTTAAAGATCAGCGCATCAGCAGCAAGCGCGGTCCGGCCAGCCAGCCTGCCTTTGCCCTGGGCTTCAAAGATGCCGCCTATGGCTTCGCCACCATGAGCGCGAAGAACAAGCAGCTGGCGTTTATGCAGGGCATCCAGAATAAGGATATCCAGATCCAGGGCAACCCGGCGCTGGTCATCTGGTTTCAGGGCCTGACCAAGCACCTGATGCCGAAAAAGAAAACCAGCGAGAAAAAAGCCGCCTGATGATCCTCTTCGGCCCGCATCGCTAGCCGGCTCCGGTTGTATTCGCTAGGCTGGCCCTCACGTTTGCGTGGATGTCAGCTTATGCGCTTGTCGATGTTGGTCCTGTTTCTCATCAGCAATCTGGCACACGCGGGCCTGGCCAAAGTCGAAGCCTTTGCCCCGGTGTTTGAGTTGTCGGGTATTCGCCTGCTCTGTGAGCAGACTGTTCCGCTGCTTGCGCGTGGCTTGAACGAGCAGCAGCAGGCGCAACTGGGTGATGCCTTCGCCGCCGATATGCTGTGCCTTGACCTCGCCAGGCAGCTCGCCGACGCCTTCGACCAAGCCCAGCTGCAGCAGATCCAGCGCTTGCTTGACAGCCCTGTTGCCCGCCGTTTCAGCGAGGCTGAGCGTTCGGTCGGTGACAGCGAGGGGCTCGCCAGCTACCGCGAACAACTTGCCCGACGTTCACCACGCGCAGATCGACTGGCGCTGGTGCGGCGCCTCGATGAGGCGGCGCACACCAGCACCTTGGCCAGCCTGCTGCGTTACGAAGTGGGCAAGACCCAGGCGCTGCTGGCCCTCATGGCGCGTGGAGAAAGCCTTGACGAGCAGGCCTTGAGCCGCCAAACCGCGAACCAGGCCGCCGCCCTGCACACGTCGAGTGCCGAGGCGGTGGAGTCGTTCATGCTCTATGCCTATCGGCAGATGCCCAGCACGCAACTGGCCGAATACGCCGCGCTCTATGAGCAGCCGATGGTCAAGCTGTTGCTGGAACGCTGCGTGCAGGTGTTGCCGCAGCTGTTCGCCGAGCGTCGGGAAATGCTCAGGAAGGCGCCTGCCAAGTAATAGGGTGCGCCGCGTAAGCCACCGTTATGATCGTGCCCACGCGCCCTATGCGGCTGTTGACTGGCGATGGGTATCGCTGCGCTCAACCGCATCCTACACAAGCCCTACACACGCCCTACACACGCGGCCGTAACCCGGGGGCTACCAGCGACTTCAATGCGGTTAATGGAACTGCTTCGCCAGTTCGCGTAGCGCGACTTCGGCGGCGAGAACCTTGTTGACTGCTTCCTCGGCCTTCTCGCGGCTCAGGCCAAGTGTATCGAACAAGCTCTGCGGGATTTCGCAGGCCGGGCTGGCACCGATGCCGTGACTGCGCAACAGGTTGACGGCCAGGCACACCAGGTTCGGGTAGACCGCATGGGCACCCGCATATTCTGGATCATGCTGAAAGCGCAGGGCGCTGGCCAGCTCTTCGGGCATGTCCCAGTGGCGCATCAACCACGTGCCGATCTGTTCGCGGCTGATGCCCAGCAGATGCTGTTCGATATAGCTGTGCGACAGGTGCGGATTGACTTCCATGTGCCGGCAAATCAGCGAGAAGTGCGGCGGGAACACATGCGCGAGTACCAGATAGCCAAAGTTGTGCAGCAGGCCCGCGAGGTAGGTCAAGCCTGCTTCCGGGCGCTGGGCGCGGGGCATTGCGCGGGTCAGGCCTTCGATCACGGCCGCCGTGTAGATCGCCTGTTGCCAGTAGGGCGTAGCCTGTTGGGGCTGGTCTTTGGGCAGGCTGAGGGTTTTGCCAAGGGCCAGGCCCAAGGCCAGGTTGATCACCAGGTCGAAGCCGAGTACGCGGACGATGGCGTCTTCCACCGAGCGAATCTTGCCGGGAGCGGCATAGTAGGGCGATGCGGCCCAACTGACCACCTGGGCGGCCAGTGCCGGATCGGTTTCGACCACGCCCGTGATGTCGTCAATCGTGGCGTTGGGGTCGACCCGCAGTTTGATGATTTTCTGCGCAGTTTCCGCCAGCGGCGGGATCTCGATGGTTTCTTCCAGGCGTTGCTGGATCCGCCGTGCGGTAAAGGCCTGCACCGCCTGGGTGATCTCGGCGCGGTCGTCGTCCGGGCGGTCGAGGTTGGGCCGAATGTTGCTCAACGGCTCGCCGATACGCGCGGCACTGGCTTTGTTCAGCAGGCCCTTGAAGGCTTCGCTGGTTATTTCCAGAAGGATGCCAGGTTGGCCGGATTCGATGAATACACTCGGCAGCTGCAGCAGGCGTTCATCGTACAGGCAGGGCGAACTGGTCAACTGCGGCAGGCCGGGTAATACACCGAGGGCATGCTTGGCGAGCATGCGTTGCAGGCGTTCGGGTTTTACCGCGACGAGTTTGCGCCCCGTCAGCTCAGCCAGGTTATCCAGGGCGAGTAGCTGGCTTTGCGGATAGAGCACCAACAATGCGCCAACCGCATCATCAAGCAGCACGGCTTGGACGCGCTGCTCAGCGGCTAAGGTGGGGTGCTCGTGGAGCGCCCGATAGTTCAGGCCGAGCTTGTCCAGCAATTTCACGATTACCGGCGGCGCGGTCGCTGCGGTGTCTGGGGCAAAGGCTGCATCACTCATAACGACATCCGGTTCTAGGGGCGCAAGTGCCCGAATTATAAACAGCAGACCAGTGACTCAAGGCATGAGTACCCTGTGAGTTATTTCACACTTGTCCGTATTGTTGACCATGACGTAACCAGCGTTCAAGCAGCGGGCTGACATGCTGTGGCCAGTGTTCCAGCAGGGCTTGCGCAGCATCGCGTACGGCGGGCAGCAGGTCGGCATCACGCATCAGGTCGGCGACCTTGAATTGCAGCAAGCCGGTTTGCCGGGTGCCGAGCATCTCCCCTGGGCCACGCAACTCCAGGTCTTTTTCGGCGATAACGAAACCATCGCAGGTCTCGCGCATGATGCCAAGCCGTTCCCGGCCCAATTGCGAGAGCGGCGGGTGGTAGAGCAGTACGCAATGGCTGGCGGCACTGCCGCGGCCAACCCTGCCGCGCAACTGGTGCAATTGGGCCAGGCCAAGGCGCTCGGGGTTCTCGATAATCATCAGGCTGGCATTGGGTACGTCAACGCCCACTTCGATCACTGTGGTGGCGACCAGCAGTTGCAGGCGACCCTGCTTGAACTGATCCATCACCGCGGCTTTTTCCGCAGGTTTCATACGGCCGTGGATCAACCCGACATGCAGGCCGCCGAGTGCGCTGACCAGGTCCGTGAAGGTGGTCTCGGCAGCCTGGCAGGTCAGCTCCTCGGACTCCTCGATCAGGGTGCAGACCCAGTAAGCCTGGCGCCCTTCGTTACAGGCCGAACGTACTCGCTCGATCACTTCCGGGCGCCGGCTGTCGGCGATTACCAAGGTGTTTACCGGGGTGCGGCCGGGCGGCAGCTCATCAAGAATCGAGGTGTCGAGGTCGGCATAGGCGCTCATCGCCAGGGTGCGCGGAATGGGCGTGGCGGTCATGATCAACTGGTGCGGACACAGGCGTCCGCCGATGCCTTTCTGCCGTAGCGCCAGGCGCTGTTGCACGCCAAAGCGGTGCTGCTCGTCGATGATTACCAGGGCCAGTCGGGCGAACTTGACCTCATCCTGAAACAGCGCATGGGTGCCGACCACCATAGCCGCGCTACCGGCAATCTGTTCCAGCGCCGCGGCCCGGACCTTGCCCTTGAGCTTACCGGCCAGCCAGGCGACCTCGATACCCAGCGGTACCAGCCATTTAGTGAAGTTGAGGAAATGCTGCTCGGCGAGAATTTCAGTGGGTGCCATCAGGGCTACCTGATAGCCGGCCTCTAGCGCCTGGAGGGCGGCGAAGGCGGCGACCACGGTTTTGCCGGCGCCCACATCGCCCTGGATCAGGCGCAGCATGGGTTCGTCCTGACTGAGGTCATAGGCGATCTCGGTACCGACCCGCTGCTGTGCGCCGGTTGGGGCAAAGCCCAGGTTGGCGAGAAACTGCTGCGGCAAGTGTTTGGCTAGCGGCAGCGCTGGCGCCTGCTGGGCGCGCACGCTTTCGCGCAGGCGCTGCAGGGACAGCTGATGGGTTAGCAGCTCCTCGAAGGCCAGGCGGTGCTGCGCCCAGTGGCGACCTTCGGCGAGTTCATCCTGGTCGGCGTCCGGTGGCGGTCGATGCAGGTAACGAATCGCCTGATCCAGCGGGCTGAGTTGGTAGTCGCGGGCCAGTTCGTGGGGCAACCAATCCGGCAGGCTCTGCGGGCCGAGGAGGGCCAGGGCCTGCTCGCTCAAGCTGCGCAAGCGCTGCTGGGTCAGGCCTTCGGTGCTCGGATAAATCGGTGTCAGGGTCTGATCCATCGCAATCGGCTCGCTGCCCGAGAGCGCGCGGTATTCCGGGTGGTAGATCTCCAGGCCCGATGAGCCGGGGCGCACTTCGCCGTAGCAGCGCACCTGAGTGCCGCGCTTGAGGCCTTCCTTCTGCGCCTGGCTGAAGTGGTAGAAGCGCAAGGACAGGTTGCCGCTGCCATCCTGCAAGCGCACCAGCAGACTGCGCCGGCGGCCCATGACCACATCGGCGCCGACCACCGTACCTTCGACCACGGCGTCCTGACCGGGCCGCAGTTCGCCGATCGGTACGATACGGGTGCGGTCCTGGTAACGCAGCGGCAGATGGAACAGCACATCCTGCAGGGTCTCCAGGCCGACCTTGGCGAGCTTCTCGGCCAGGGCAGCGCCGACGCCTTTCAGCGCGGTGACGGAAACTGCAGCGAGCTCGGTCATGGGGCGCGCCTTAGGCGGGTTTTGCTTGCGGTTGGGCTACCGAGCACAGGCGGATCGAGTCGGCCAGGATTTCAATGGCTTTTGGCCGCGGAAAACTGGCACGCCAGGCGATGGCCACGGTGCGAAACGGTGCCGGCGGGCTGAGCGGCCGCACTTCGATAATTCCGGGGGCGTAGTGGTGGCTGTCGACCGCCGACAGCGGCAGGATCGACACGCCCAGGCCGGAGGCGACCATGTGGCGGATGGTTTCCAGCGAGCTGGATTCCACGGTGGTGTGTTGTGCGTGTTCTTCACCCCCCTTGCGCAGGCTCGGGCAGGCTTCCAGCACCTGGTCGCGGAAGCAATGGCCTTCGCCGAGCAGCAGCAGGCTCTTGTCATTGAGCAGTTTGCTGTCGATGGTCTTCATCGCCGCCCAGGGGTGCCCGGCCGGCAGCAGCGCATAGAATGGCTCGTCATACAGCGGCAGGGTCAGCACGTCGGCCTCGTGGAACGGCAGGGCGATGATGATTGCATCCAGCTCGCCGGTGCGCAGTTTGTCGCGCAGGACGTGGGTGAAATTCTCTTCGATATACAGCGGCATCTGCGCCGCCACCCGGTGCAACTGTGGAATCAGGTGGGGGAACAGGTAGGGTCCGACGGTGTAGATAGCACCGATCTTCAGTGGCGCAGCCAGCTGGTTCTTGCCGGCCTGGGCCAGCTCGCGAATACCCTGGGCTTGCTCCAGCACCTTCTGCGCCTGGGTAACGATGCCTTCGCCGACCGGGGTCAGGCGCACCGCGCTCTTGCTGCGCTCGAAGATCAAGACGCCGAGTTCGTCCTCGAGTTTCTTCACCCCCACCGACAGGGTTGGCTGGCTAACGTGGCAGCGTTCGGCGGCACGGCCGAAGTGTTGCTCTTGGGCCAGAGTGACGATATAGCGCAGTTCGGTGAGGGTCATAGTGTTTATCCATTAAGTTGCTGCCAAGCATAGCCTTTGCATTGCAATCAACCAACCGGGCTAGACTGTCTACCGATGAATTCCTGCTACCGCTGCTTTGATGGAGAGTTTTATGTCGACTAGCCCGAGTCTGTTGATTGCCGGTTGCGGCGATGTCGGTACGCGGCTGGGCCTGCGTCTGGCTGCTGCCGGCTGG
Organism: Pseudomonas sp.; assembly: GCF_030683065.1. Taxonomy (GTDB): domain Bacteria; phylum Pseudomonadota; class Gammaproteobacteria; order Pseudomonadales; family Pseudomonadaceae; genus Aquipseudomonas. Next base: position 109,776 of record NZ_JAUXMX010000045.1, on the reverse strand, counting down.
ACGGTGCATGGCCTGCGCCGTGCGGTTGAGAAGTTACCCGCCGCGATCCGGCCGGTTGCCGGCGATCTGCAGGCCGAGGCCTGTCCGCCGAACTGGCCGACGGGCGAACTGGATTACCTGGTGTACTGCGCGGCGGCGACCGAGCATGACGAGGCCGGCTATCGCGCCGCCTATGTTGAAGGCTTGCGTCGGGTGCTCGGCTGGTTGGCGCTGCATGGGCAAATACCCAAGCGTCTACTGTTTGTCTCCAGCAGCGGCGTTTATGGTCAGCAAGCTGGCGAGTGGGTCGACGAGTCTTCGCTGGCGCAGGCCACGGGCTTCTCTGGGCGGATAATGCTGGAGGCCGAGCAGTTGGCTCTGCACAGCGCTTCTGCCGCGAGCGTGGTGCGGCTGACCGGGATATATGGTCCGGGCCGTAAGTGGCTGCTTGGCCAGGTACAGCAGGGCTACCAGGTGGCGAGTGAGCCGCCGCTGTACGGCAATCGGATTCATGTTGACGATGCTGCCGGTCTGTTGGCATTCCTGCTGCAAGCCGATGCCCGTGGGGTGGCGCTGGATGACTGCTATATCGGCGTCGACAATGAGCCGGCTCCGTTGCACGAGGTGGTGGCCTGGCTACGTGAGCAGCTGGGTGTCAGCCATTGGGCTGAGCAGTCTACGGTGCGTCGTGCGGGCAGCAAGCGCTGCAGTAATGCCCGCCTCCGTGCCCTGGGCTGGGCGCCGCAGTATCCGAGCTACCGCGAGGGCTATGCGGCGGTGCTGGCGGCGCTTTGAGGTCATACGCATCGCGGATGCAATCGCCAGCGTTGAGATGTCGGTTAAGCGCTGTGTTGGGTTACGCGGCGTTCGGCGGGCGGCTAACCCAACCGTCATAGACTATTTGAGCGCTGCAGCGACACTAGTGGCTTGTGCGCTCAAGCCGCCAGTGCAGTTCGCCCTTGTGGTAATCGGGCATTTCATCGCTCTGCGCGCGATTGAGTGCGGTGAAGATGCTCAGGTGCTGGTCATCGCGCTCGAACAGCCAGGTCTGGCCCTGCTCAGCCAGTTGCAGCCAGATGCTGTCGGATTCGCCGCTCATCGCGGCGCAGTCGCCGGCCAGGCACAGGGCGTAGCGTTCGGTGCCGGGCAGGCCTTCAACGCGGCCGTCAGGCTGGAACAGCACCAGCCCCCCTTCGCCCAGACCTTGCATGATCGTCCAGCTGCCGCCCAGATAGGCGCCATAGAGCGCTTGCTCGAAGCTGCCGCCTAGCGGTGCGTTCGCGACTGCAGGGGTTGCCGGGCGGGCAAAGTGTTGTTCCGGCCAAGTGTCACTGGCGGCTTGTAGCAATTGGTCGCCGCTGAGGCTGAGGTATTCGTGATGGTCGGCGTAGAAGTCGACCCGCCAACCTTTGCCGGCTTCGCCGAGCAAGCGGCCTTCACCCTGCTCGAAACCGTTGCTGTAAGTGGCGAGCTGGCGTTGTGGCTGGATCCGCCACTCAAGGTTGGGGCCATAGGCGAGCAGTGCTTCGCGCAGGTTGCCGCCTTCGGTAGCGGCATCAATTGCCGCCTGATTGATCCAGGTACCGCTGGGATCGCTAGATTTCCCCGCGCAGCCGCCGAGCAGTGAGGCGCAAAAAAACACCGCGAGAAAGGCACGCATGAGGAATTCCTTGTGCAGAAAAGGGTGACGGGGCGCTGCGCCCCGCCGGGGGACTTATTCGAGTACCAGAATTGCGTCCATTTCCACTTGGGCGCCCTTCGGCAGTGCTGCTACGCCAATGGCGGCGCGGGCCGGATAGGGCTGTTGGAAATAGCGGCCCATGACTTCGTTGACGGTGGCGAAATGCGTCAGGTCGGTGAGGAAGATGTTCAGCTTGACCACGTCCTTGAACGAGCCGCCAGCGGCTTCCATTACGCACTTGAGGTTCTCGAAGACCTGTACGGTCTGTGCTTCGAAGCCTTCAACCAGTTCCATGGTCTGCGGGTCCAGCGGGATCTGCCCGGACATATAGACGGTGTTGCCGGCCTTGATCGCCTGAGAGTAGGTGCCGATGGCTGCCGGGGCCTTGTCGCTGTTGATAACGCTCTTGCTCATGGGAGCTCCTGATTGGTCGAGGTTCGGCGAGTTTTAGCCCGCCAGGGAATTGAATAAATGTGCTGAGCCCAGGCTGTATGCGTACGGTTGTGTGTTGGCTCGCTCAGGCACGTACGCGGGTGATGCGCATCACGCCTTGGAGCGCACGCAGCTTCTTGATCACCCGGGCCAGGTGCACACGGTCATGTACGCTGACTACCAGCTGCACGACGCTGATGCGGCCGTCACGCTCGTCCATGCTGATTTTTTCGATATTGCCGTCGGCGGCGTTGACGCTGCCTGCCAGCAGGGCGATCAGCCCACGCTGGTGTTCGAGTTCGATGCGCAGTTCGACATTGAATTCGCCAACCACATCCTTGGCCCAGGACAGTTGGATGCACTTTTCCGGGTTGTGGCGGATTTCACCGATGTTCCGGCAGCTGTCCAGGTGCACAACCATGCCTTTGCCCGCCGAAAGGTGGCCGACGATGGGGTCGCCGGGGATTGGTGTGCAGCATTTTGCGTAGCTCAGCACCAGGCCTTCGGTACCCCGAATAGCCAGGGGGCCTTCGGCGCTCGGCAACTGCTCACCCTCGCTGGCCAACAGGCGGCGCGCCACCACAAAGGCCATGCGGTTGCCCAGGCCGATATCTTCCAGCAGGTCCTCGATCACTTCCTGGCGGTATTCGCCGAGCACCGCTTGCACGCGCTCGGGAACCAGCTTGTCCAGGTGGCTGTTGAAACCGGTCAGGACCTTGTTCAGCAGGCGTTCGCCGAGGCTGATCGACTCGGAGCGGCGTTGCAGCTTGAGAGCGTGACGGATGTGCGTGCGCGCCTTGCCGGTGACCACGAAATTGAGCCAGGCAGGGTTCGGCCGTGCGCCCGGAGCACTGACGATTTCGACCGTCGAGCCGCTTTCCAGGGCCTGCGACAGGGGCGCCAGGCGCCGATTGATACGACAGGCGATGCAGGTGTTGCCAACGTCGGTGTGCACCGCGTAGGCGAAGTCGACTGCAGTCGAGCCTTTGGGCAATTCCATGATGCGGCCCTTGGGTGTGAACACATAGACCTCGTCCGGGAACAGGTCGATCTTCACGCTCTCGATGAATTCCAGCGAGTTGCCGGCGCGTTGCTGCATCTCCAGCACGCCCTTGACCCACTGCCGCGCGCGGGCGTGGGTGCCTTTGGGCTGGTCGACTTCGTTGGACTTGTATAGCCAGTGCGCGGCGATACCGTTGTTGGCCATTTCTTCCATTTCGCGGGTGCGAATCTGGATCTCGATGGGTACGCCATGCATGCCGAACAGCGTGGTGTGCAAGGACTGGTAGCCGTTGGCCTTGGGTATCGCGATGTAGTCCTTAAAGCGGCCGGGCAGCGGTTTGTACAGGTTGTGCACGGCGCCGAGTACGCGATAGCAGGTGTCGACCTTGTCGACGACGATGCGAAAGGCGTAGACGTCCATGATCTCGTTGAACGCTTTACGCTTGCCGCGCATCTTCTGATAGATGCCGTAAATGTGCTTCTCGCGACCGAGTACTTCACCTTCCAGGCCGTCGTGGGTCAGGCAATGGGTTAGCGATTCTTCGATCTTGTTGACGATTTCCTTGCGGTTGCCGCGGGCGCGGCGTACTGCGGCACGAATACGCTCTGAGCGCATGGGGTACATGGCCTTGAAGCCAAGGTCCTCGAACTCTATACGCATGCTGTGCATGCCCAGGCGGTTGGCGATGGGGGCGTATATTTCCAGGGTTTCCTTGGCGATGCGCCGGCGTTTCTCGCCGGACAGCACTTCCAGGGTGCGCATGTTATGCAGGCGGTCGGCCAGTTTGACCAGGATCACGCGAATGTCGCGTGCCATGGCCATGGCCATTTTCTGGAAGTTTTCGGCCTGCGCCTCGGCCTTGGTCTCGAAGTTCATCTGGGTCAGTTTGCTGACCCCGTCGACCAGTTCGGCAACGGTCTCGCCGAACTGGGTGTTCAGCGCTTCTTTGGCAATCCCGGTGTCTTCAATCACGTCGTGCAGCATGGCCGCCATCAGGCTCTGATGGTCCATGTGCATGTCGGCCAGGATGTTCGCCACCGCCAGGGGATGGGTGACGTAAGCTTCGCCGCTGCGGCGGCGTTGGCCGTCGTGGGCTTGTTCGGCATAGTAATAGGCGCGACGCACCAAGTTGACCTGGTCGTTATCCAGGTAACTCAAAAGTCGATCGGCAAAAGCATCTATGCTCGGCATGGGTAATTCCCTTGCCGATTTTTATGATTCAGTGCCTCACGACTTCGTTCAGGCATAGGCTTACAGAGGCTCGTTGGCCTCATCTTCGAAGGCAGCGAACAGCGGCTCTTCTTCGATGATTTCGTCTTGGGCGATGACGTCATAGCTCATCAGGCCAGCCGCGATTTCACGCAGTGCGACTACGGTTGGCTTGTCATTTTCCCACGCGACTTTCGGCTCTTTGCCGCCGGTGGCGAGTTGGCGCGAACGCTTGGTGGCGAGCATGACCAGTTCAAAACGGTTCTCAACGTGATCCAGGCAATCTTCGACGGTAACGCGAGCCATGGTCTTCCTCGTAGCAAAAGCAAAATAAGGCTGGCCCAGAGGGGCGAGCGGACTGAGTAGTTTAAAAAACAACCAGTATTAATGGAAGCTTTGTTTTTATCGACTATAAGCTCAGGTCATAAGCAGATCGCTCTGCGTGTGCCTTAAAGCTTACAGGGTGCCGCCGACTTTAGGCCAGCAACTCGCTGAGCAGGCCGCGATGACGCTGCTGTTGCGACTTTTGCAGCAGCTGGTTGGCGCGGAACACGGCCTTCAGGTCGCTGAGCGCGTGAGCAAAATCGTCGTTGATCAGCAGGTAGTCATATTCGACGTAATGACTCATTTCGCTGACTGCCTCGCGCATGCGTTGTTCGATGATTTCGCCGCTGTCCTGGCCGCGATTGGTCAGGCGGTGACGTAGCGCCTCCTGGGTCGGCGGCAGGATGAAGATGGACTTGGACTGGGGCATCAGGTGGCGTACTTGCTGCGCGCCCTGCCAGTCTATTTCCAGAATCAGGTCGAAACCGTCGGCGAGTGTCTGCTCGACCCAGGCTTGCGACGTGCCATAGAGGTTGCCGAAAACTTCGGCGTGCTCGAGCAGGTCGCTGTTGTCGATCATCGTATGAAACTGCTCGCGGGCGACGAAGTGGTAATTCACCCCTTCCTCCTCGCCAGGGCGCATGGCACGCGTGGTGTGCGAGACCGATACGCGGATCTGTGCCTCGCTGTCGACCAGCGCCTTGACTAGGCTGGTCTTGCCGGCACCGGACGGTGCAGAAATGATGTAGAGGGTGCCGGTGGTGATGGCCATAAGAGTTTCCTGGGACGGGCTGTTCTTTATTGGGTCTTTAAAAACGTAGCGAGCTGGCGCAGTAGTTTTTACTCGATGTTCTGCACTTGCTCGCGCATCTGTTCAATCAGCACCTTGAGGTTGACTGCGGCCTGGGTGCTGCGTGTGTCGAAGGCCTTGGAGCCGAGGGTGTTGGCTTCGCGGTTGAGTTCCTGCATCAGGAAGTCCAGGCGCCGGCCGGCTGCGCCGCCGCTTTTCAGGACACGACGTACTTCGCTAACGTGGGTGGCCAGGCGATCCAGTTCTTCGGCGACATCGCTTTTCTGGGCGAGGATCACCAGCTCCTGCTCCAGGCGCTGCGGGTCGAGTTCGGCCTGTAGCTCGGCGCTGCGGTCGAGGATTTTCTGGCGCTGTATGGCGAGCATCTGTGGTACCAGCTCGCGCAGCGCTGCGACCTCGCTGTCGATGCTGTCCAGGCGATCGTTAAGCAACTTGGCCAGGTCAATGCCTTCGCGCAAGCGGCTTTGCTTCAGTTCATCCAGCGCCTGCTTGAACAGGTTCAGTGCGGTTTTGTTGAGTGCTTGCGGGTCCGCGGCATCGGCGACCAGTACGCCGGGCCAGCTCAATACTTCCAGAGGGTTGAGCGGTGCCGGATGCTTGATCAGGCTGGCGATGCTTTCTGCGGCGGCAACCAGTTGGGCGGCGCGCTCGCGATCTACTTGCAGCGGCTTGCCGGCGCTGTCTTCGGCGAAGCGCAGGGTGCACTCGACTTTGCCGCGTGACAGGCCATTGCGCAGTGCTTCGCGCACCGCGCCTTCGAGGTCGCGGAAGCTTTCTGGCAGGCGCAGGTGCGGCTCCAGGTAACGGTGGTTGACCGAGCGCAGCTCCCAGCTCAGGGTGCCATTGGTTCCGGCCTGCTCGGCGCGGGCGAAGGCAGTCATGCTGTGGATCATGGGCGAACCTCGCGAAAAGTCGGTACGAAAGGCGCGAGATTGTAGCGCAGTGCGTCGGTCGCTCCCAATTCGGCATGTCGTTGCCGGCGCGCGCCCTCTATAATGGCGCGCAGATTTCTATCCAGAACAGGTATTCCTTGATGAAACGTCCCAGTGGCCGCAGCGCCGATCAGTTGCGCCCGATCCGTATTACCCGCAACTACACCAAGCATGCCGAAGGCTCAGTGCTGGTGGAATTCGGCGACACCAAGGTGATCTGCACGGTCAGTGTCGAGTCGGGCGTGCCGCGCTTCCTCAAGGGGCAGGGCCAGGGTTGGTTGACTGCCGAGTACGGCATGCTGCCGCGCGCTACCGGTGAGCGTAACCAGCGTGAGGCCAGTCGCGGTAAGCAGGGCGGACGTACCCTGGAAATTCAGCGCCTGATCGGCCGTTCGCTGCGCGCTGCGCTGGACATGAGCAAGCTGGGTGAAAATACCCTGTATGTCGACTGCGACGTGATCCAGGCCGATGGTGGTACGCGTACGGCGTCCATCACCGGTGCCATGGTGGCACTGATTGATGCGCTGAAAGTGATCAAGAAGCGTGGCGGCCTGAAAGGCGGCGATCCGCTCAAGCAGATGATCGCTGCGGTGTCGGTCGGCATGTACCAGGGCGAGCCTGTGCTCGATCTGGATTACCTGGAGGACTCCGCCGCGGAAACCGATCTGAACGTGGTGGTGACCAGTGCCGGCGGCTTTATCGAGGTGCAGGGCACAGCCGAGGGCGCGCCGTTCCAGCCGCAAGATTTGAATGCAATGCTGGCGTTGGCGCAAAAAGGAATAAATGAACTGTTCGAGTTGCAGCAAGCGGCACTGGCCGACTAATGCGTTGCCGCAGTCAGCACTTTAGCGAGTGCTGACTGGGCTTGCGTGTCTGCTCAGCCGTGGTATTCCATGGTTTTGTATTGGCTTTTTAACAGCCTGCTAAGGAGGGTAATAATGGACGAAAATATGCAAATCCCGGTGCCGACACCCAGTAAGGAAGCGCGCCAGTGGGCGATGTTCTGTCATTTTGCCGCATTCCTGGGGCTGGTCTTCCCGTTTGGCAATCTGCTCGGCCCATTGATTGTCTGGCAGATCAAAAAGGATCTCGATCCTTTCGTCGATCAGCAGGGCAAGGAAGCATTGAACTTCCAGATCAGCGTGGCGTTGGCGGCGGTGCTGTGTTTCTTTCTTATGGTGGTGGTGATCGGCTTCCCGCTGCTGATTCTGTTGGGTATTGGCGCTCTTGTGCTGACCGTCATTGCCGGGATCAAGGCCAATGAGGGTCAGGCCTATCGCTATCCCTTCAGCTGGCGCCTGGTGAAGTAAGCTTCATGGCAGACACAATAAAGCCGGCGAATGCCGGCTTTATTGTGTCTGCTCGTCGCATTACACGCTGAGGATCCAGTCGTAATCGACCGTCAGCGGCGCATGTTGCGAGAAGCGTGGCTGACGCGGCAGGCGCGCGGTGCGCACGCTGCGGCGCATGCCGGGGGTCAGTAATTGATAGTCAAAGCGATAACCCAGGTTGAGCAGCTCTGCCTGCTCGCTGTCCGGCCACCAGCTGAACTGGTCACCTTCGCGGCTGACTTCGCGCAGGGCGTCTACATAGCCCATGGTGCCGATGACTTCGTCCAGCCAGGCTCGCTCAGGTGCCAGGAAACCAGGTGATTGCTGGCAGTCGCGCCAGTTTTTCACGTCGATCTTCTGGTGCGCCACGTGGAGTGAACCGCAATAGATGTACTCACGGCGCTTGCGGCGCTGTTTGTCCAGGTAATGGGTAAAGTCGTCCATGAACTTGAATTTCTGATTCAAGCTCTCATCACCGCCCTGCCCGGATGGCAGCAGCAGGGTAGCGATACTTACTTTGTCAAAATCGGCCTGCAGGTAGCGCCCGTAGCGATCGGCCATTTCAAAGCCGAGGCCGCTGATTACCGCCTTGGGTTGCAACCGCGAATACAGTGCCACGCCACCTTGGCTTGGTACTTCGGCATCGCAGGCATAGAGGAAATAGCCATCCAGTTGGAAGGCTTGGTCGTCCAGCTCAAAGGCGGAGGCGCGGGTGTCCTGCAGGCAGATGACGTCGGCATTCTGTGCTTGCAGCCAACTGAGCAAACCGCGCTCGACTGCAGCATGAATACCATTCACGTTCACACTGATGATCCGCATAAATGGCCCCTAAAAACACGTGCGTGTATGATACCCGAGCTCGTCTCCAATAAGCTAAATTCCTAGCTAAATCCGTGCCGTCCGGGGCTTTTCATGCAAGCGTACCAGCGCGACTTCATTCGTTTTGCCATTGAGCGCGGTGTTCTGCGCTTTGGTCAGTTCACTCTCAAGTCTGGGCGCATCAGCCCGTACTTCTTTAACGCAGGGCTGTTTGACAGCGGTCTGGCGCTGGCCCGGCTGGGGCGTTTTTACGCCGCGGCGGTAGTGGACAGTGGTATTTCCTTCGATGTGTTGTTTGGTCCGGCCTACAAGGGTATTCCCCTGGCGGCGACCACTGCAGTGGCCTTGGCCGAGCATCACCAGCGCGATGTGCCGTGGTGTTTCAATCGTAAAGAAGCCAAGGATCACGGCGAAGGCGGCACGCTGGTCGGTGCGCCGCTCGCGGGCAAGGTGCTGATTGTCGATGACGTGATCACTGCAGGCACCGCGATTCGCGAGGTGATGCAGATTATCCAGGCCCAGGGCGCGCAAGCGGCCGGCGTGCTGATTGCGTTGAACCGTCAGGAGCGTGGCCGGGGCGAATTGTCGGCAATTCAGGAGGTCGAGCGCGACTTCGGCATGCCGGTGGTGAGCATCGTCTCGCTCGAGCTGGTGCTGGAATACCTGGCAGACGATGCCGAACTCAAGCAGTATTTGCCGGCGGTACAAGCCTATCGCACCGAATATGGAATTTAACTCCTCGTCATAGGATGCTGCCTTGATAAGCAAGCCGGTTCTGCTCAGTTGTTCACTGTTGTGCGGTTTGCTGCTGCCGATTGTTGCTGGCGCCACCGAGTTGTATCGCTATATCGATGACCACGGCGTTACCGTGCTCGGCCGTCAAGGCGTGCCACCAGAGTTTATCGGCAAGGGCTATGAGGTGCTGAATGACCAGGGACGGGTCATCAAGGTCATTCCGCCGGCCCCGAGCGCCGAGGAAATGCAGCGTTTGTTGGCCGACAAGGCCCGTGCCAGCTCCGATGCCCAGCTACTGCGGTTGTACAGCACGCCCGAGGATATTGACCGGGCGCGCGACCGCAAACTGGCCGAGGTGGACGGGTTGATCGGCGCGGCCCGTAGTAATTTGCAGGCAGCGCGCACTCAGCAGGGAAACTTGCAGAGTCAGGCAGCGGATCATGAGCGTGCTGGGCGCGCAGTGCCTGAGCACCTGCTGGTGCAGATCGACAACCAGAAAGATGAGCAGCTGCGTCAGTACAAGGAAATTGCCCGTTACCAGGACGCGCGCAAGCAGCTCCTGGCTAGTTTTTCTGCTGATCACCAGCGCCTCGGCGAGCTATTGGGCAAGCGGCGCTAACCGGCGCTCCGTGGCGGCGATTTTTTACGGTTTCGTCGCCTGGATAAGCCTAGGCGCAATCCGGGAAACTCTCTCCCGGATTACCCTGGAGCCTGCTCCATGAATAGAGGCAGGCTACGGTCTGTGCGAGCGGATGCGCTCAGTGGCGCTTGCGGTTGCAGATCTGGGTACCAACACCGCTGTCGGTGAAAATTTCCAGAAGCACTGCGTTGGGCACCCGGCCATCGATGATGTGCGCGCTGGTGACGCCGCCTTGCACCGCTTCGAGGGCGCAGCGGATTTTCGGCAGCATGCCGCCGTAGATGGTGCCATCGGCGATCAGGCCGTCGACCTGTTCGGTGGTCAGGCCGGTGAGCACCTCGCCCTGCTTGTCCAGCAGGCCGGCGATGTTGGTCAGCAGGATCAACTTCTCGGCCTTCAAGGCTTCGGCCACCTTGCCGGCGACCAGGTCGGCATTGATGTTGTAGGACTCGCCTTGCGCGCCGACGCCGATCGGTGCGATGACCGGGATGAAGTCGCCCTTGACCAGCATGTTGAGCAGGTCGGTATTGACCCCGATGACTTCGCCAACGTGGCCGATGTCGATGATTTCCGGCTGGGTCATCTCCGGGGTCTGGCGGGTTACGGTGAGCTTCTTGGCGCGAATCAGTTCGGCGTCCTTGCCGGTCAGGCCGATGGCGCTGCCGCCGTGGCGGTTGATCAGGTTGACGATGTCCTTGTTGACCTGGCCGCCGAGGACCATTTCCACCACGTCCATGGTTTGCGCATCGGTCACGCGCATGCCGTCGATGAAGTGGCTTTCGATCGACAGGCGCTTGAGCAGGTCGCCAATTTGCGGGCCGCCACCATGCACTACCACCGGATTGATGCCGACGGCCTTCATCAGCACGATGTCACGGGCAAAGTTGGTTTTCAGTTCGTCGCTTTCCATGGCGTTGCCACCGTACTTGACCACCAGGGTCTTGCCGACAAAGCGGCGGATGTACGGCAGCGCTTCGGACAGAACTTTGGCGACGTTACTGGCAGCATCACGTTCGAGGGTCATGCGGGTCTCCATGGCTAATCTCAATCAAAACGGCAAGGTGATATCGGGTGCAACGTTGAGCAGTTGGCTGCGGAATACATTCTTGATGCGTTCGAGTTCCTCTTGGCTGTCGGCCTCGAAGCGCAACACCAGCATCGGTGTGGTGTTGGAGGCCCGTACCAAGCCCCAGCCTTTTGGATAGTCGACGCGTATACCGTCCAGCGTGGTGAGGTTGGCCTCGCCCCAATGGCCGTCGCGTTGCAGCGCATCAATGATGCCGAACTTGCTCTGCTCGGTAACCTGGATATTGATTTCCGGGGTGGAAATATCGTTGGGGAAAGCGCTGAACACGTGCTCTGCATCGCGCTTGTCCTGGCTGAGAATTTCCAGCAGGCGGGCGGCACTGTAGATACCGTCGTCGAAGCCGAACCAGCGTTCCTTGAAGAAGATGTGCCCGCTCATCTCGCCGGCCAGCAATGCGCCGGTTTCGCGCATTTTCTTCTTGATCAGCGAGTGGCCGGTTTTCCACATCACCGGGCGACCGCCGTAGCCGCTGATCAGTGGGGTCAGGCGGCGGGTGCATTTGACGTCGAAGATGATGTCGGCGCCCGGGTTGCGTGATACCACGTCCTTGGCGAACAGCATCAGCAGGCGATCCGGGTAGATGATGGTGCCGTTGTTGGTGACCACGCCGACGCGGTCGCCGTCGCCGTCGAACGCCAGGCCGAGGTCGGCTTTCTCTTCCTTGACCTTGGCGATCAGGTCGACCAGGTTTTCCGGCTTGCCTGGGTCCGGGTGGTGGTTGGGGAAGGTGCCGTCAACCTCGCAGAACAGTGGGATCACTGTGCAGCCCAAGGCTTCGATCAGTCGCGGGGCGATTACCCCGGCGGCGCCGTTGCCGCAATCGACCACTACCTTCATGGGTTTTGCCATGGCGATATCGTCACGGATATGCGTGAAGTAACGCTCCAGCACATCGACCTGCTCGACCGTGCCGACACCGCTGGCCAGATCATTGTTGTCGATACGGGCCTTGAGGGCCTGAATCTGTTCATTGGCCAGGGTGTCGCCAGCGATGACGATCTTGAAACCGTTGTAATCCGGCGGGTTGTGGCTGCCGGTTAGCATGACGGCGGATTTGCCGGCGAGTATATGGCCGGCGTAGTAGACCACCGGGGTCGGCACCATGCCGACATCGCTGACGCTGCAGCCGCAGTCGAGCAGGCCTTGAATCAGCTGTTCGACCAGCTCCGGGCCGGACAGGCGACCGTCGCGGCCCACAGCAACGTTTGCTTCGCCCTGCGCCAGGCTCTGCGAGCCGATCGCGCGACCAACCCAGTAAGCGGTTTCGGCGGTCAGGCTGCTGCCGACCACGCCGCGAATGTCGTAGGCGCGGAAGATGTCAGCGGGCAGTTTTGGGGCGGTTTGCGGGGTATTCATAAGGGGTGTTTGCTCCAGTCCCAGAAGATCCAGGTCTTCGTCGAGAATGTCGATATCGAGGATATCCGTGTCTTGAAACAGCGGATCGATCAGCCCGGCTTCCTGGCCAGGTTCCGCTGTGGGCGAAGCATTGCTGGCGCTGTTGAGGTTTTCTGGTGGTTTGCTGGCGTGGCGCGATAGGCGGGCCAGGGTTTGTCTCAGGCTGTCGAGCGCCGGCAGGCTCATGCTGAAATTTTTGACGGCTTTACCGGCTGAGAGTTCGTTAACCAGTCGCTCAAGTTGCGCAGCGTCCATGCGCAGACGCTGTTGCTGGCGGCTGTAGACCAGGTACAGGCCAAGCAGGCCGCCGGCCAGAGCCAGCAGAGCAGCCAGGCCCGGCAGTATTGGGGTGATGGTCGATGCGCTCAGGCCTGGGCCTGGGGTGAAGCCAAGTTGCCAGTTCGGATTGCCGCTATTGAAGCGTTGTTCGTCGCCGTGGCCCTGGCCGCGTTGCGTCAGCACCTGGCCGGCGCTATTGCCGAATTGCTGGGTCAGTCGTAGTTGACCGACATCGGCTGGCAGGGGCGGTAAATTGGCCAGCACCCGGTCCAGCTCGACAGCCAGCAAGAGTGTGCCCTGTGCGGGTTGATCATCGCTCTGGCGCAACGCTGCGGCGCTGTAGACCAGCCAGCGCTGGCCGATCTTGTAGGCTTCTGCGGCAGGTGCCTGACCGTTTTCTACTCGGCGCAATATGTCCAATGCGGCAAAGTTCATTGGTGCGTCCCGGCCCATGTCCTGAACGGCTTCGCCGCGGGCGTTGAGGTGCGCATCGACCACGCCATCCCAGTAGCGCAGGTTACCTTCGGCCTCTCGTAGCTGTTGGCTGTCGCGGCTCTGCACTGCCTGCAGTAGCTCGGGATTGCGTGCCGCGGCACTGGTATCGGCAGCCAGTTGCAGCAACGCCTGTTGCAGCGCCGCCGCCTGGGCGCCTCCCCAGGCTTGAGTGAGTTGCTGTTGTTGCTGTTGCTGCATACCGTTGAACAGGCCAAACCAGAGCAGCGCACCGGCCAGCATCAACCCGCTGCCGACAGCCAGCAGGCCTGGGAGCAGGGCGCTGGCGGTCTGCTGACCGGTGAATCGTTGCCTGCCCGGGTTGGCGGCGGTTGCATCCTTGGCGGTGCGCTTGAAGCGTTTCATCGAACGTCTCCTTGGCGGTTCATCCTGGAAAGGGAAAGGTCACTCAGTGACTGCCGGAATGGCCAAAGCCGCCGCTGCCGCGCTGACTTTGATCAAACTGCTCGACCAGCTCGAAGTGCGCCTGCACCACCGGCACCAGGATCAGTTGCGCGATGCGCTCGCCAATGGCCATGCTGAAGGCGCTTTGCCCACGGTTCCAGCAGGACACCATCAGCTCGCCTTGGTAATCGGAGTCGATCAGGCCGACCAGGTTGCCGAGGACGATGCCGTGTTTGTGGCCAAGGCCCGAGCGCGGCAGGATCAGCGCCGCCAGGCCGGGGTCGCCGATATAGATCGACAGGCCGGTGGGGATCAGCACGGTTTGCCCGGGCTCGAGGATAAGGTCCTGTTTGAGCATGGCGCGCAGGTCGAGGCCCGCGGAGCCTGGCGTGGCGTACTGCGGCAGGGGGAAGTCGGTGCCCAGTCGCGGGTCGAGGATTTTGGCTTGTAAGGCGTGCATGTCAGGCTCTGCGGTCGGTGAATGAGGGCATCAGGCGCGGTGCAAGCGGTCAGCGATAAAGTCCACCAGCTGGCGGGCGATCTTGCCTTTGCTGGTCTGGGCGAAGCTGCTTTGCTGGAGGTCGCGATCGATGATGGTGATCGCGTTTTCTTCGCTGTTGAAGCCGATGCTCGGGTTGGCGACGTCGTTGGCAACGATCAGGTCGAGGTTCTTGTCCTGCAGTTTGCGTGAGGCATAGCCAAGCAGGTTCTCGGTCTCGGCCGCGAAGCCGACGCTAAACGGGCGATCCGCTCGGCTCGCAAGTGTCGCGAGGATATCCGGGTTGCGCACCATTTGCAGGAGCAGGCCGTCGCCACTGCTGGGGTCTTTCTTCAATTTGTGCTGCGCGACCACTTCCGGGCGGTAATCGGCGACGGCGGCGGCGGCGATCAGCAGATCGCAGGGCATGGCGGCTTCGCACGCGGCGAGCATGTCGCGGGCGCTGACCACGTCGATGCGGGTGACCCGGTCCGGAGTCGGCAAGTGCACCGGCCCGCTGATCAGGGTGACCTTGGCGCCGGCTTCGGCGGCGGCCTCGGCGAGAGCAAAGCCCATCTTGCCGGAGCTGTGGTTGGTGATGTAGCGCACCGGGTCGATGTTTTCCTGGGTCGGTCCGGCCGTGATCAGCACATGTTTGCCGGTCAATGCCTGGCTCTGGAAGCAATCGGCGGCGCATTGCGCCAGCTCGTCGGCTTCCAGCATGCGGCCCAAGCCGACATCGCCGCAGGCCTGGCTGCCTGCTGCAGGGCCAAGCAGGCGCATGCCGCGCTCGCCAAGCAGTTGGGCATTGGCCTGGGTGGCTGGGTCGCGCCACATTGCCTGGTTCATCGCCGGCGCCAGGGCAATCGGGGCGTCAGTGGCCAGCACCAGGGTGGTCAGCAGGTCATCGGCGACACCCTGGGCCAGGCGTGCCATCAGGTCGGCGGTAGCTGGGGCGATCAGCACCAGATCAGCCCAGCGCGCCAGTTCGATATGGCCCATGGCGGCTTCGGCGGCGGGGTCGAGCAGGTCCAGGTGCACCGGGTGACCGGACAATGCCTGCAGGGTCAGCGGCGTGATGAACTCACGGCCACCGCGAGTCATGACCACATGCACGTCTGCGCCCTGATCGCGCAGGCGGCGAACCAGCTCTGCGCTCTTGTAGGCGGCGATGCCGCCGCCCACGCCTAGAACGATGCGCTTTCGATATAGCCGCTGCATAGGCCTGCCTTGTATTTGGGTGGATGTACGCCGCGACTGCCTACAGGCAGATCGTTGGGCTTTTGCAGTAGGACAGAGTCCCAAGTCCGACGGGCCGTCAGGCCAGTCGCCGCGCAAAAAAGATCGGCTAAGATAACACAGCAGCCGCAGTGAAAAAGCGGCGCCAGGAGCTTGCCAGACCCCGGCCGCAGTGGCCATCCAGGTTCGGCAGGCGCAGGACTCGACATGGAGGTGTTATGAGTATTCGCGATTGGCCCGTGGCGGAGCGTCCGCGGGAAAAACTTCTGGCCCAAGGGGCTGCCACCCTGACTGACGCCGAATTGTTGGCGATCTTCCTGCGTACCGGCGTTGCCGGGCAGAGCGCGGTGGATCTGGCGCGCCATCTACTCGGCGATTTTGGTGGGCTGCGCGCCCTGATGCAGGCGGACTTGGCGTCCTTCAGCAAGCGTTTGGGACTGGGGCCGGCCAAGTTTGCCCAGTTGCAGGCGGTGCTGGAGATGGCGCGTCGGCACTTGGCCGAGCAACTGCGTCGCGACTCGGCACTGGAAAGCCCGCAGGCGGTACGCGACTACCTCAAGGCGCTGTTGCGGCATGAGCCCCACGAGGTGTTCGGTTGTCTGTTTCTCGATTCCAAGCACCGCGTGCTGGCCTTCGAGGCGCTGTTTCACGGCTCCATCGACAGTGCCAGCGTCTATCCCCGTCAGGTGGTCAAGCGGGCGCTGGCGCACAACGCCGCGGCGCTGATCCTGACCCATAACCATCCTTCTGGCGTAGCAGAGCCTAGCCAGGCGGATCGGGTGCTGACCAAACGCCTCAAGGAAGCGCTGGAGTTGGTCGATGTGCGGGTGCTCGATCACTTCATCGTCGGCGACGGCGAGCCGCTGTCGATGGCCGAGTACGGCTGGTTGTAGGTGGACTGGGCAGCGCGGCGGTGTCCGGCTGGACTTCGGCGGTGCGCCAGTGATCGCCTGTCGGCACCCTGCGACTCGGCCGGTGGTCGGGTCGCCAGGCGCACACAGAGCGGCTCAGGGGTTCAAACGCACCTTGGCGAAATCCTGGCGGCCGAAGGGGCTGACCTGATAGCCCTCGACTTCCTTGCGGATCAGGGCATAAGCCGTCGGATGAGCGAGGGGCAGCCACAGCGCCTGCTGCTGGATGATCCGCTGCGCTTCTTTGTAGATCTGGCTGCGCTGCGCCTGGTCGCTGACGGTCTTGCCATCGGCGATCAGCTTGTCCAGTTGCGGGTCGCAATAGCGGGCGAAGTTCAGTCCCGATTCGAGCGAGGCGCAGGAGAATTGCGGCGTGAGGAAGTTGTCCGGGTCGCCATTGTCGCCAGCCCAGCCCATAAATAGCAGATCGTGTTCGCCGGCCTTGGCGCGACGGATCAGTTCGCCCCATTCAATCACGCGGATCTCTGCCTGAATGCCGACTTTGCCCAGGTCAGCCTGCAGCAACTGGGCGCCCAGACTCGGATTTGGGTTGAGCAGGCTGCCGCTGGGGCGCGTCCAGATGGTGGTCTTGAAGCCATCTGGCAGGCCTGCTTCGGCCAGCAGGGCGCGCGCCCGGTCCGGGTCATGGGCATAGCCGGGCAGTTCTGCGGCGTAGCTCCAAGTGTTGGCGGGGTAGGGGCCGTTGGCTGCTTCGGCACTGTTCTCGAACACTGCTTGCAAGTAGCTGGCCTTGTCGAATGCCAGGTTGATCGCCTGGCGTACGGCGGTTTTATCCAGCGGGGCATGCTGGCTATTGATACCGACGAAGGCGGTCATGAAGGCGGCGGTGTGCACGCTCTTCAGCTCGGCATCGGCGGCGCTGGTCTGCACGTCCTGCGGTTTGGGCGAGAGGGCGATATGGCACTCGCCGCGGCGCAGCTTCTGCAGGCGCACATTGGCATCCGGGGTGATGGCGAACACCAGGCTATCCACCGCGGGCTTGCCGGCAAAGTACTCGGGGTTGGCGTCATAGCGCACCACTGCATCTTTCTGGAAGCGCTTGAAGACGAAGGGGCCGCTGCCGATTGGCTGGCTGTTGAGTCGCTGCGGATTGCCAGCGGCGAGCAGTTGCTCGGCGTATTCGGCGGAATAAATCGAGGCGAAGCCCATGCTCAGAGTAGCCAGGAACGTGGCGTCGGGGCGGTTCAAGGTAAAGCGCAAGCGGTGCTCGTCGAGCTTGTCGATACTTTTTATCAAGCTAGGCAACTGCATCGATTGGGCGTGCGGGTAGCCGCTTGCAGCAACGTTGTGCCAAGGGTGCTGAGGGTCGAGCATGCGTTGGAAGCTGAACACTACATCGTCTGTGGTCAGTGGGCGGCTGGGGCTGAAGTAGTCGGTTTCGTGGAAGGCGACATCCTCGCGCAAGACAAAGCTGTAACTCAGGCCGTCTTCGCTGACGTCCCAGCTTTGCGCCAGGCTGGGCAGTAACTGGCCGCTGCTGGCGTCAAATTCCACCAGGCGATTCATCAGCACATCGGCCGAGGCGTTGGTGGTGGTCAGTGAGTTGTATTGCACAACGTCGAAGCCATCCGGACTGGCCTCTGTGCAGACACTGAGCGTGGCTGCCTGAGCCAGTAGTGGGCTGAGCAGGCCGGTCAATAGCAGCGTTCGGGTAGCGAGGCGCATGACAAACTCCTTGAGAGTGCGGTGCGCGCCTACCGGCGCGCCGACAAAGGGTTACCCTAGACGATAACGCGCGGCCAGAACAGTGGACTTGCCGACGAGCGGTAGGCTGCTTGCTCCGCCTGCACTGGCGGCCTGGAAGTCGATGTTTCGCGACGCGCATGCGTTTCGAAAGTACGCTCGGCCTTGTTGCACGTCAGGCTTTCTGGTATAAAGCAGCGCTCTTTTGTAGGGGCCCGGTACTTGCGCTTTGCAGTGCAGCTGGTAAGACCCTCGAGATACGCGGCGCCGAGCGCCAATGATATTGAGTTTATGCGGCCAACCCATGCCGGGTTGGGCATGTGGTTTTAGAGGGCTGAGGCATGTCGAGAGTCTGTCAAGTTACCGGTAAGGGTCCGGTAACTGGGAATAACATTTCCCACGCAAACAACAAAACCCGTCGTCGTTTCCTGCCGAACCTGCAGCATCACCGCTTCTGGGTCGAGTCCGAGAATCGTTTCGTGCGTCTGCGCGTTTCTGCCAAGGGCATGCGCTGCATCGACAAACGTGGTATTGACGTCGTTCTGTCCGAGCTGCGTGCTCGCGGCGAAAAGGTTTAAGGAGTAAGTCATGCGCGAACTGATCCGTTTGATCTCGAGTGCCGGTACTGGTCATTTCTACACTACCGACAAAAACAAGCGCACCACGCCGGACAAAATCGAAATTAAAAAATTCGATCCGGTTGTACGCAAGCACGTGATCTACAAGGAAGGCAAGATCAAGTAATTGATCTGCGCCTTTGTTGAAAAAGCCCGCCTCATGGCGGGCTTTTTCATGGCTTGAGTTTATATCCAGGCCGTCTGGTGAGGCCGCCGTGGCTGATCTGTAGCGCATGTCCCGGGCGGCAAGCCGGTGGAGGCTTGCCCCTGGGTACGCGCAGCGTGGCTGTCGCCGAAAAAGCCCGCTCGGCACGGGCTAAAGGCTGACACATGGGGCAGTCAGCGTGGCCCTTGCTCGAAGATCACGTAGACCTTGCGGCAGGCTTCCAGCACTTCCCAGGTGCCAGAGAAGCCGGCGGGAATAACGAAACGGTCGCCAGTACGTACGGTCTTGGCGTTGCCGTGTGCATCGCGCAACACGGACACGCCCTCGAGGATTTCGCAGTACTCGTGCTCACTGTAATTAACGGTCCACTGGCCTACCGCGCCTTCCCAGATACCGCTGTTGAACTGCCCGCAAGGGCTGCCGTAGTGGTTGCGCACGCTTTGCTCTGGGTCGCCCTTGAGGATTTTTTCCGGTGCCGGGCGATAGTGCTCAGGTGCAGTGCTGGCTTGGGCGAAGTCGAGGATCTGTTCGATTGTCATACGGGGGTTCCGGTGGTGGACGGTTAACGGGTGTGGCAAATCGAGTCGGCGAGTTTTCCACGCGGGTATCAAGCGACGCCTGTGCTGCAACCAGGGCCGGTGAATACATGCCTGCGGCGTTACCCGGCAGGCGTAGTTTGGCCCTGAGTTGAAAATCGGTGGTAACTGTCGAGACTGTTGGTTTTTCTATTCGTTTGCGCAGTGTTGCTGATTGTTCGTTCGCGCAAAATAGAGGACGCTGGGCACGACTTTACGCAGTCTATGTTTAATAAAACGAACGTGGGAAGGGTGTTTTTCGTATTTTGTAAAAAATATTGATAATGTGCAGCCCTCTGGTTTAGTGTTGCCCGCAGAATTTGGCCTCCTTAGGCCTTGCAGAATTATTGACAGCGCACGCGCTACGCCGCGCTACTTTTTACTGATAGAGGATGCTCGAATGACTAGCCTGACTCGTGCCGATTGGGAACAGCGCGCCAAAACCCTGAAGATCGAAGGCCGTGCCTTTATTCATGGCGAATACCGTGCGGCAGCTTCCGGCGCGACCTTCGAGTGCATCAGTCCGGTGGACGGACGCATGTTGGTCGAGGTCGCCAGTTGTGATCAGGCCGACGCCGAGTTAGCGGTGCAGGACGCCCGCCAGACCTTCGATTCGGGCATCTGGTCGCGTCTGGCGCCAGTCAAGCGCAAGGATGTGATGATCCGCTTCGCTGACCTGATCGATCAGCACGCCGAGGAACTGGCGCTGCTGGAAACCCTCGACATGGGCAAACCGATCAGCGATGCCCTTGGTATCGACGTATCCAGCGCTGCGCGTTCGATCCGCTGGAGCGGCGAGGCGATCGACAAGATTTACGACGAAGTGGCTGCCACCCCGCATAACGAACTGGGCCTGGTCACCCGTGAGCCGATTGGTGTGGTCGCCGCCATCGTGCCGTGGAATTTCCCCTTGCTGATGAGCTGCTGGAAGCTCGGGCCAGCGTTGTCTACCGGTAACTCGGTGATCCTCAAGCCGTCGGAAAAATCGCCGTTGACCGCCATCCGCCTGGCGCAATTGGCTATCGAGGCGGGCATCCCGGCGGGCGTGCTCAATGTGCTGCCGGGTTACGGGCACACTGTAGGCAAGGCTCTGGCCTTGCACATGGACGTCGACACCTTGGTGTTCACCGGCTCGACCAAGATTGCCAAGCAGCTGATGATTTACGCCGGTGAGTCGAACATGAAGCGTGTCTGGCTGGAAGCCGGCGGCAAGAGCCCGAACATAGTCTTTGCTGATGCGCCTGATCTGCAGGCCGCCGCCGAAGCCGCAGCCGGCGCCATCGCCTTCAACCAGGGCGAAGTCTGCACCGCCGGTTCGCGCCTGCTGGTGGAAAACTCGATCAAGGCCATGTTTGTGCCGATGGTGGTCGAAGCGATCAAGGCCTGGAAGCCGGGTAACCCGCTGGATCCGGCGACTAATGTCGGTGCGCTGGTCGACACCACCCAGATGAACAATGTCCTGAGCTACATCCAGGCCGGTCACGACGAGGGCGCCACGCTGGTGGCTGGTGGCAAGCAAGTGCTGCAAGAAACCGGCGGCACCTATGTCGAACCGACCATTTTCGATGGCGTGAACAATGCCATGCGCATCGCCCGCGAGGAGATCTTCGGCCCTGTGTTGTCGGTAATCGGCTTCGAGTCGGCGGAAGAAGCCGTACAGATTGCCAACGACACGCCTTATGGTTTGGCGGCGGCGGTATGGACCAGCAACTTGTCGAAGGCCCACCTGACTGCCAAGGCGCTCCGTGCCGGCAGCGTGTGGGTCAACCAGTACGATGGCGGCGACATGACAGCGCCCTTCGGCGGCTTCAAGCAGTCCGGCAACGGCCGTGACAAGTCGCTGCATGCCTTCGACAAGTACACCGAACTGAAAGCCACTTGGATCAAGCTGTAACGCTAGCGGGACGATCTCCTGGTCGTCGGCCATATGGCGTTGCGTCCTCGCTTTTAATGCTCACGTACTGCAGTACGCTGCGCTTAAAAGCTCCGGGGCGCCTCGTCTGGCCTTAGCCCAGGAAATCTTTGTCGGTGTTGGTTTCGGTCGATAATCTGTTTTTAAGGGGAGCGTTTTTGTTCTCCCTTGAGGTCCGCCCCCGAGTTGAGGGGCCGGCTCCTTGCGAGCCACACCTGCGGCCGGGTTTCCTTGGGAAACCCGGCCGTTTTTTGTTGCGGGCCACGGCATAAAGGAGTCTGGCAATGCGTTGGGGTACCTATTTCGCGGTCTGCTCGGCGGTCATCAGTATCGGTCTGGCCCTCGGGGTGACCATGCCGTTGGTGTCGCTGCGCCTGGAGAGCTGGGGCTACAACTCCTTCGCCATCGGCGTCATGGCGGCGACTCCGGCGGTGGGTGTACTGCTGGGTGCGTCCCTGGCAGGGCGCTTGGCAGCGTACCTGGGAACTACCCGTCTGATGCAGTTGTGCCTGCTGGCCGGCGCGCTGTCAGTGGGGCTGTTGGCGCTGATGCAGAGCTATGCGGTGTGGCTGTTATTGCGCTTGCTGATCGGTATGGCGCTGACCGTGGTGTTCATCCTCGGCGAGAGCTGGATCAACCAACTGGTTGTGGAGAAGTGGCGTGGCCGCCTGGTCGCCCTTTATGGCACCGGCTATGCGTTGAGCCAGCTGAGCGGGCCGCTGCTGCTCAGCGCGTTGGGCACCAGCACTGATCTTGGCTTCTGGGCGGGCGTCGGCCTGCTGATCAGTGGTTCACTGATCCTGCTGGGTCGTACGGGTGCGCCTCGGGTGGATGGTCATAGTGCATCGGGGCGTGGCCTGCTGACGTTCTGCCGCAAGCTGCCGGCCATCGCCTGGGCGGTGATGCTGTTCGCCGCGTTCGAGGCGATGATGCTGACATTGCTACCCATCTACGGCCTGCGTCAGGGCTTCACCCAGGAAGTCGCGCTGTTCATGGTCAGCGTGGTGGTGGTGGGTGACGCCGCCCTGCAACTGCCGATCGGCCTGCTGGCTGATCGCATGTCGCGGCGCACCCTGTTCCGCGGTTGTGGGGTGACGTTGCTGTGCGCCAGTCTGGCGATTCCATTGCTGTTGCACACGTCGCTGATCTGGCCGCTGCTGGTGCTGTTCGGCGCCAGTGCTGGTGGACTGTTCACGCTGTCATTGATCCTGATCGGCGAGCGTTACCGTGACGATGCCCTGGTGCGCGCCAATGCCCATGTGGCGCAACTCTGGGGCATCGGCTGCCTGATCGGGCCGCTGGCCACTGGTGCAGTCAGTCAGTGGGTCAGTGGTCATGCGTTGCCACTGCTGATGGCGCTGGGTGCCGCGGTGTTCGTGGTGCTGGCCTGGCGCGGTCAGGGTGCCGATGATCAGTTCAGTCTGGTTGTGCCGGTGCGTGGCGACTAGCCCAGGCGCCTACAGCAGCTCCTTGAAGCGGTGCCAGAGCATGCCCAGGGCCAGTAACGGCGAGCGCAAGTGCTTGCCGCCAGGGAAGGTCATGTGCGGCACCTGGGCGAACAGGTCAAAACCGTTGCTGGCTTGGCCGCCGATGGCCTCGGCCAACAGCTTGCCGGCCAGGTGGGTGGCGTTGACGCCGTGGCCGGAATAGGCCTGGGCATAGTAGACGTTGGCCTGATCCTTGAGTCGGCCGATCTGCGGCAGGCGGTTGGCGCCGATGCCGATCATGCCGCCCCACTGGTAGTCGATCTGCACATCCTGCAGGTGCGGGAAGACGGCGAGCATTTTCGGTCGCATGTAGCCGGCGATGTCCGCGGGGTCGCGGCCGGAGTAATGGCAGGCACCACCGAACAGCAGGCGTCGGTCGGCGGACAGGCGGTAGTAGTCGAGGGCTACGCGTTGGTCGCACAGCGCCATGTTCTGCGGAATGATCGCGTGGGCTTGGACCTCGGACAGCGGTTCGGTGGCGATCACATAACTGCCAGCGGGCAGCACCTTACCGCCCAGGTTACTGTTCAGGCCATTCAGGTAGGCGTTGCAGCCGAGCACCAGATGAGCCGCGCGCACCACGCCCTGGGCGGTGTGCACCTTGACCGTTGCGCCGTAGTCGATGCGCGTCACCGCTGAGTCCTCGAACAGCTGCACGCCCAATGACTGGGCGGCGGCGGCCTCGCCGAGGGCCAGGTTGAGCGGGTGCAGGTGGCCGGAACCCATGTCGATCAGGCCGCCGACGTAGCGCTCGGAGCCGACCACCTCGTGCATCTGCTCCGGTTGCAGCAGACGCAGTTCATGCCGGTAACCGAGGCTTTTCAACTCCGCCATGTCGGCGGCGAAGCCCTCGAGATGAGCTGGTTTGTTGGCCAGGTCGCAATAGCCCCAGGTCAGGTCGCAGTCGATGGTGAATTGCGCGACTCGCTGGCGGACGATTTCCACGGCTTCGAGGCCCATCAATTTGAGTTCGCGTACGCCGCTTGTGCCAATGACCGATTCGAACTGTTCGACGCCATGACCGACTCCGCGAATCAGTTGGCCGCCGTTGCGTCCGCTGGCACCCCAGCCGATTTTGTGGGCTTCCAGCAACACCACCGAGAAGCCTTTCTGGGCCAGTTCGATGGCCGTGTTCAGCCCGGAAAAGCCGCCGCCGACGATGCATACGTCGGCGCTGAGCTCCCCGCGTAGCGGCGGGTAGGTCAGTTGGCGGTTGACGCTGGCGGCATAGTAAGACGCGGCATGTGGGGTGCTGTAAACCGGTTGGTGAACGCGGCCGTTCATGTGTGAAATCCTGTTTATTGTGTTTGGAAATTTTTACGCAGGATAAACGCGGGCTTTGCTCGTCGCCAAGTGGCGTGAGACAAAAAGTAGGTTTGGTCGACTAATTAACTGATCTGCCGCGATTAACGAGGTAGCGGGGTTAAGATGCGCGGAATTTACACGGGGCACTAGCGATGAGTTGTACCAGCCGCAAGATCGATCACCTGCGTTTGCAGATCCCGCGTTTCGACTGCGTGCCGGGCTGTCACGATTGCTGCGGACCGGTCACCGCTTCATCCGAGGAGATGGCGCGCCTGCCGGTGAAAAGCGATGCCGCTCATGATGCTGCGCTGGCCGAGTTGAATTGCGTACACCTCGGGCCGCAAGGGTGTGAGGTCTATGACCAGCGGCCGTTGATCTGCCGCCTGTTCGGTACGACTAAAAGCCTGCCATGCCCCCATGGCCGCGGACCGGAAACGCTAATCGAGGCGGATGTCGAGCGGCAAGTACATCAGCTGATAGCCAGTACCCGCCAGGTGCTTGTGTAGGGTCGGGCTGCGTTGGTCAAGCGCACCAGCGCTGACGTCGACGTTACTCCGCAATGGGTAGGCTCAGGCTCTCCTTGACCTCTTCCATAACGATATAGCTCTTCGATTCGCGCACGTGCGGCAGCTTGAGCAAGATGTCGCCGAGCAGTTTGCGGTAGCTGGCCATCTCGTTGATGCGCGCCTTGACCAGGTAGTCGAAGTCGCCGGAGACCAGGTGGCACTCCAGCACATGGGGCAGCTTGAGCACGGCGCGGCGGAACTCCTCGAAGGTGTCACCGGACTTGTAATCCAGGCTGATCTCGACGAATACCAGCAGGCTGGCCTTGAGGTACTGCGGGTTGAGGCGGGCGTTGTAGCCCATGATGATGCCTTCGCGCTCCAGGCGGCGCACCCGCTCGGTGCAGGGCGTGGTCGACAAGCCAACCCGTTCGCCCAGTTCGGTAAAGGAGATGCGCCCGTCCTCCTGCAGCAGGCGCAAAATATTGCGGTCGATCTTGTCCAGTTCGCGACGGCTCTGATGCTGGGTGCGCATGGGGGATGCCCCTCCGTTTAAGTGGCTTTTGCCAAGAATTCTCGCCAAATATAGTTGCATATATAGTGAAATGCACTGGCTTTGGATAAATATACTGCGTCCATTAATGCTCAAAACAAAAACGCTGGCGCACAGTCGCGGCGAGGAGATGGCGATGCGGGTTCTGGTGCTTGGTAGTGGTGTGGTGGGTACGGCCAGTGCGTATTACCTGGCTCGCCAGGGTTTCGAGGTGGTGGTCGTCGATCGTCAGGACGGCCCTGCCATGGAAACCAGCTTCGCCAACGCCGGTCAGGTTTCCCCTGGCTACGCCTCGCCGTGGGCGGCGCCGGGCGTGCCATTGAAAGCCATCAAATGGCTGCTGCAGAAGCATGCACCGCTGGCCATCAAGGCCACTGCCGATATCGACCAATACCTGTGGATGGCGCAGATGTTGCGCAATTGCACCGCCAGCCGTTACGCAGTGAACAAGGAGCGCATGGTGCGCCTGTCCGAGTACAGCCGCGATTGCCTCGATGAGCTGCGCGCCGAGACCGGTATCGGCTACGAAGGCCGTCGTCTGGGCACCACCCAGCTGTTCCGCACCCAGGCACAGGTCGACAACGCGGCCAAAGACATCGCCGTTTTGCAGCAGTCCGGCGTGCCTTTCGAGCTGCTCGATCGCGACGGCATCGCTCGCATCGAACCAGCCCTGGCGAGCGTCAAGCACAAGCTGGCTGGCGCTCTGCGCCTGCCCAACGACCAGACCGGCGACTGCCAGATGTTCACCCTCAAGCTGGCCGAGATGGCCAAGCAATTGGGCGTCGAATTTCGCTTCGGCCAGACCATCGAGCGCCTCGACAGTGCGGGCGACCGGATCAATGGCGTGTGGATCGATGGCAAGCTGGAAACTGCCGACCACTACGTACTCGCACTCGGCAGCTATAGCCCGCAACTGCTCAAGCCGCTGGGTATCCGCGCGCCGATTTACCCGCTCAAGGGCTACTCGCTGACCGTGCCGATCACCAATGGTGACATGGCGCCGACGTCCACTATTCTCGATGAGACCTACAAGGTCGCCATTACCCGTTTCGACAACCGCATCCGGGTGGGCGGTATGGCCGAGATCGCCGGTTTCGATCTGAGCCTGAATCCGCGGCGCCGCGAGACGCTGGAGATGATCACCGCCGACCTCTACCCTCAAGGTGGCGACCTCAAGCAGGCGGAGTTTTGGACCGGCCTGCGCCCGGCCACCCCGGACGGTACGCCGATCGTCGGTGCTACCGGTTTTCGCAATCTGTTCCTCAATACCGGCCACGGCACACTGGGCTGGACAATGGCCTGCGGCTCCGGTCGCTTCCTCGCCGACCTGATGGCCTCGAAGCGCCCGCAGATCAGCGGCGAAGGACTGGATATCTTCCGTTACAGCAACTCCAAGGAGTCTTCCAAACATGTCAGTCCAGCGGCTGCGCACTGAAACCCGTTACAGCGAAATCAACATCCACAACGGCACGGTCTACCTAGCCGGGCAGTTGGCGGATGATTACAGTGGCGACATCGTGCAGCAGACCCGCGAGACCCTGGCCAATATCGATGCGATGTTGGCCGAGGCCGGCAGCGACAAGTCGCGCATTCTCTCGGTGACCATCTACCTCAAGGACATGGCCCGCGACTACGCCGGTCTCAACCAGGTATGGGACGCGTGGGTCGTACCCGGCGCCGCACCAGGCCGCGCCTGCGTCGAGGCGGCGATGTACACCCCCGAGGTGCTGGTCGAAATGATGGTGGTAGCGGCCGTCTGAGCTGCAGACCTCCTTTTTGTTGGTTTTGCCCGGCTGTCCCGCCGGGTTTTTTTAATCGGCAGTCCGCAACCCGTGCAGCGGGTTGCGCCGAACAACACTGCTACCCGGCCTACGCCCGATACTCGAGAAAACCATGCGTCCAGCCCGTGCCCTGATCGATCTGCAAGCCCTGCGTCATAACTATCAACTGGCCCGCGAGGTTACCGGCGCCAAGGCGCTCGCGGTGATCAAGGCCGATGCCTACGGGCATGGCGCGGTGCGCTGCGCGCAGGCTCTGCAGGAGCAGGCCGATGGTTTCGCCGTGGCCTGCATCGAAGAGGCGCTGCAGCTGCGCGAGGCGGGTATTGGTGGGCCGATCCTGTTGCTGGAAGGCTTCTTTGAAGCCGACGAGTTGGCGCTGATCGAGCAGCAGGATCTATGGTGCGTGGTGCATTCGTTATGGCAGTTGGAGCTCATTGAGCGCTCGGCCGTGCGCAAGCCGCTGACCGTGTGGTTGAAGCTGGACTCAGGCATGCACCGCGTCGGCTTGCACCCGGCCGACTACCAGGCGGCCTATCGGCGTCTTCTGGCCAGTGGCAAGGTGGCGAAAATTGTTCTGATGAGTCACTTCGCCCGTGCCGATGAACTGGATTGCCCGCGTAGCACCGAGCAATTGGCGGTGTTCGAGCAGGCGCGGCAGGGCCTGGTGGCAGAAGTCAGCTTGCGCAACTCACCGGCCGTGCTCGGCTGGCCGCAGGTGCCAAGTGACTGGGTGCGCCCCGGCATCATGCTCTATGGCGCCAGCCCATTCGAGCAGGCGCAGGCTCTCGCTGCGCGATTGCAGCCGGTGATGACCCTGGAATCGAAGATCATCAGCGTACGCGAGCTGCCGGCCGACGAGCCGGTCGGTTATGGCGCGCGCTTCGTCACCGAGCGGCCAACGCGGGTCGGCGTGGTCGCCATGGGCTATGCCGACGGTTATCCCCGGCATGCGCCGACCGGCACGCCGGTGCTGATTGATGGCCGGCCGAGTCGGCTGATTGGCAGGGTTTCGATGGACATGCTCTGCGTCGACCTCAGCGATCTGCCTGGCACCGGCCTTGGCAGCCGGGTCGAGTTGTGGGGCAAGCAGATTCTTGCCAGCGACGTGGCGACTCGCGCCGGAACCATTCCCTACCAGCTTTTTTGCAACCTGCGGCGGGTGCCTTTGCTCTACTGCGAGGCCTGAGGGCGGAGGCTGCAGAGGATTTGTATTCAGAGTGTTGTAAATACTGAACACTGTTGCCATGATACGAACACTTTTCCGTATCTCCCCGAGGAGGGCTCCAGTATTGGACGTCGGTGTTCGACTGCAATCCATTCGCAAACTCAAGGGCCTGTCCCAGCGTGAACTCGCCAAGCGGGCAGGCGTTACCAACAGCACCATTTCGATGATCGAGAAGAACAGCGTAAGCCCCTCGATCAGCTCGCTGAAAAAGGTGCTGGCGGGTATCCCCATGTCGTTGGTGGAATTCTTCTCCCAGGAAGCGGAACAGGACAACTACACCCAGGTGGTGTACCGCGCTGCCGAGCTCATCGATATCCACAGTGGTGCGATCAGCATGAAGCTGGTGGGCAAGGCCTACCCGAATCGGGCGATTACCCTGCTCGATGAAACCTACCCTGCCGGCTCCGATACGGGTGATGACATGTACACCCATGACGGTGAGGAAACCGGCCTGCTGGTGGAAGGGCGCCTTGAACTGAGCGTTGGCGATGAGGTATTCATCCTTGAGCCGGGCGACAGTTACTACTTTGAGAGCAGCAAGCCGCATCGCTTCCGTAATCCGTTCGATCAGCCAGCGCGTTTGATCAGTGCGACTACGCCGGCGAACTTTTGAGCCTAGCGTTTCAGGCG
The DNA here is from genome assembly GCF_030683065.1 of Pseudomonas sp. Taxonomy (GTDB): domain Bacteria; phylum Pseudomonadota; class Gammaproteobacteria; order Pseudomonadales; family Pseudomonadaceae; genus Aquipseudomonas. The sequence goes on along the minus strand of NZ_JAUXMX010000045.1, from coordinate 81,136 downwards.
ATAAGCCGCTAACAAGAATAGAACGCCTACCTGCTGATACTTGTTCGGGTAGTGCGTGGTTCAAGCCAATAACCCTGCGACAATTTGGGTTGTTTCGGCTGAGGCGGCTTGCCGTTATAATCCACGCGCTCGCGAACCGTGGCCGCGGGCGTGACTAGCCACGATGAGGGTGTACCGTGAATCTAATTAAGAAAATGCTGGTAGCACCGGCTGCCGTCTTGGCTCTTTGGGCAGTGACGGCTCAGGCTACGACAAACGAAGCCATTGCCGAGCGCTTGAAGCCGGCGGGTGAAGTGTGCGTAATGGGTGAAGAATGCAAGGGCGTAGGTGCCGTGGCGGTTGCCGCTGGCAGTGCTGCACGTTCTGCCGACTCCATCATTACCGCTCACTGCAGCGCCTGCCATACCCCGGGTATTCTTGGCGCGCCGATGATCGGTGACACTGCCGCCTGGAAAGTCCGTGCCGACAAAGAAGGCGGTATCGACGGCATCCTGGCTACGGCCATTGCGGGCATCAACGCGATGCCACCCAAGGGCACCTGTGCCGATTGTTCGGATGACGAGCTGCGTGACGCCATCGTCAAGATGTCCGGTCTGTAATACGGCAGCGATAAAAAAACCGCCTAAGGGCGGTTTTTTTTGGCTATGTGCCAGGATTGTGTTGCAGGCTGCTTTTGTAGGGTGGGGTTCCCTGCGAGCGCTTCAGTCGATAAAGCTGACCCGGCCAGCTTTGAGTGAGGCAATACGGGCCAGCGACTCGACCCGGTAACCCTGGCTGTCCAGTTCGGCGCGGCCACTCTGGAAGGACTTTTCGATCACCACGCCGATCCCGGCGATGCTTGCGCCTGCCTGGCCGATCAGGTCGATCAGCGCTTTGGCTGCGTGGCCGTTGGCGAGAAAGTCATCGATAACCAGCACGTGATCAGTGGCACTCAGGTGCTTGGCCGAGATGGCGATCGTGCTCTCGGTTTGCTTGGTGAAGGAAAACACCTTGGCGGTATACAGGTCATCCTTGAGCGTCAGCGACTGATATTTGCGAGCAAAGATCACCGGCACACCCAGCTCCAGGCCAGCCATGATCGCTGGGGCGATGCCCGACGCTTCGATGGTCACGATCTTGGTGATGCCTTGGCCGGCGAAGCGCTGGGCAAACTCATGGCCGATCAGTTGCATCAGTGCCGGATCAATCTGATGGTTGAGAAAGGCGTCGACCTTGAGCACCTGCTCCGAGAGCACTATGCCTTCATCGCGAATCTTCTGTTTCAGCGCTTCCACGCGTATTCCTCTCATATGAACGTAGCCCGGATGTAATCCGGGACGGTTTCCCCGGATGGCATCCGGGCTACGAAGTAGCACTATTTTTTATGGCCTGCCATCCCTGGCGACCACCCTGCGGGCCATCGCTGCGCGACGTTAAAAATAACTCCCAGCTATTTTTTCAGCATGGCGCGCATGTTGGCCAGCGCCGAGTTGCCGGTGGCGGCCTTGACCTCGGGTGGCGCGTCTTCCAGGCCCTCCCAAACCAGATCCTCTGGCGGCAACTCGTCGAGAAAACGGCTCGGTGAGCAGTCGATGATTTCGCCGTACTGTTTGCGCTTGGCGGCGAAGGTCATGGTCAGGTTGCGTTTGGCGCGGGTGATGCCGACGTAGGCCAGGCGGCGCTCTTCCTCGACCGTGTCGGCCTCGATACTGGAGCGGTGCGGAAGAATTTCTTCTTCCACGCCGAGGATATACACCGAGGGATACTCCAGGCCCTTGGAGGCATGCAGGGTCATCATCTGTACGCCTTCGGCGCCGTCTTCTTCCTCTTGCTGGCGTTCGAGCATGTCGCGCAATACCAGTTTGCCGATGGCGTCTTCGATGGTCATTTCGCCATCTTCGTCGCGCTCCAGGGTGTTCTTCAGCGCTTCGACCAGGAACCAGACGTTGCCCATGCGCGCGTCGGCGACCTTGTCGTTGGAGGCGTTCTGGCGCAGCCAGTTCTCGTAGTCGATGTCCATGACCATGCTGCGGATCGCCGCAATCGGGTCGTTCTGCGCGCACTCCTGGCGTACCCGGTCCATCCACTTGGTAAAGCGCGCCAGGCGCTCGGTATAGCGTGCATCCAGTTGCTCGCCCAGGCCGATTTCGCCGGCGGCGGCGTACATGCTGATCTTGCGGCTGGTGGCGTAGTTGCCGAGTTTTTCCAAGGTAGTCGAGCCGATCTCGCGGCGCGGTACGTTGATCACCCGCAGGAAGGCGTTGTCGTCATCCGGGTTGACCAGCAGGCGGAAGTAGCTCATCAGGTCCTTCACCTCCTGGCGGGCGAAGAAGCTGGTGCCGCCCGAGAGGCGATAGGGAATCTGATGGTGCTGCAGTTTCAGCTCCATCAGCTTGGCCTGGTAGTTGCCGCGATAGAGGATGGCGTAATCGCTGTACGGGCGCTGGGTGCGCAGGTGTTCGGTGAGGATTTCCAGAGCTACGCGTTCGCATTCGGCGTCTTCGTTGCGGCAGCGGATCACGCGGATCTCGTCGCCCATGCCCATTTCGCTCCACAGCTGCTTCTCGAAGGCGTGGGGGTTGTTGGCGATCAGGGTGTTGGCGCACTTGAGGATGCGGCTGGTGGAGCGGTAGTTCTGCTCCAGCATGACGATTTTCAGCGACGGATAATCGTCCTTCAGCAGCATCAGGTTTTCCGGGCGCGCGCCGCGCCAGGCGTAGATCGATTGGTCGTCGTCGCCGACCACGGTGAACTGATTGCGCATGCCCACCAGCAGTTTCACCAGCAGGTACTGGCTGGCGTTGGTGTCCTGGTATTCGTCGACCAGCAGGTAGCGGATGCGGTTCTGCCACTTTTCCAGAATGTCCGGATGCTCCTGAAACAGCCTCACCGGCATCAGGATCAGGTCGTCGAAGTCCACCGCGTTGTACGCCTTGAGCGTGCGCTGGTAGTGCAGGTAGACGATGGCGGCGGTCTGTTCCTTGGGACCCCGCGATTCGGCCAGGGCCTGTTCGGGCATGATCAGCTCGCTCTTCCAGCTGCCGATGTAGTTCTTGATCTCGTCGGCGCCATCATCGCCGGAATATTCCTTCTGCATGATGTCGCTGAGCAGCGCCTTGATATCGCCCTCGTCGAAGATCGAGAAGCCCGGCTTGTAACCCAGCGCGGCGTATTCCTTGCGGATGATATTCATGCCCAGGTTGTGAAAAGTCGAGACGGTCAGTCCGCGGGCCTCGGGGCCCTTGAGCAGGACGCCGGCACGCTCCTTCATTTCTCGCGCCGCCTTGTTGGTGAAGGTCATGGCGACGATGTGACGGGCCTGGATGCCGCAGTTTTGCACCAAGTGGGCAATCTTGCGGGTGATCACGCTGGTCTTGCCGGAACCTGCGCCGGCGAGCACCAAAAGAGGGCCGCCGACATAGTTCACGGCTTCCTGCTGCCGGGGGTTCAGTCGGGACATCGAATCAATCACCTGGGGAGTGGGCGCGCATTTTAGCAGGCCTTGAGATTTGTGCCTGAATCGTCTGAGGTTATGCGATGGAGTGTGTGCTGGCAGTAAGCCACGCTTGGTTATTTTGTGTAATCCAGTACTCTGGGCCGCTTGTCGGTTTTTTGTCTTTGATGCAGGATGCGTGACGGTAGCACTCGGATGTGACTGATTAGACGCCAATTCTGGCGAATAAAGGCGGTATTCCGCTGACTATCTTTGAGGCCTGGGGAGGGTTTATTGTCCGCGCTCGACGATCCCTTGCGGTTGGTTCTGCTGGCTGAAACGCCAGAGTGGCTCGAACTATTGCGCGAGCAACTCGGCGCGCTGGGCAGCAGCTTTCCGCTGATATCCGCACCTTCGTGGGCGGCGGCTAGCAGTCTGCTCGATCCCCAGATCAATGGCCTGCTGCTGACTACAGAGGCGCGCCGTCCAGCGGCCGGGACCTGTCCTCTACCGATCATTTTGCTGCTTGAAAAAGAGCCGGTCGAAGCGCCAGTAGGGGTCTGTGACTGGTTGGTTCGTGATGGCTTGAGCGTCGATGTGCTGCGCCGCTGCCTGCGCTATGTGCGCGAGCACGTCCGTCTGCAAGACACCCTGCAGTGCCTCGCCGAGCAGGACGCGCTGACCGGCATCGCCAATCGGCAGGGCTTCCAGACCCTGCTTGCCGCTCGCCTGAGCGAGTGCCGGGGGAGTGGTCTGGTACTCGCGCATCTTGATCTGGACAACTTTCGCCACGCCAATGATGCCCTCGGCCACCAGGCCGGCGATCAGTTGATCCGGCAGGTGGTGACACGGCTCAAGGCACAACTGCAAGCGAAGGATCAGATCGCTCGCCTGGGCGGTGACGAGTTTGCCCTGCTGCTCGATGTGCGCAGCGATCCGCAGCGTGCGCCACGTCTGGCCGAGCGTATTACCGAAGTCCTGTCCGAACCCTACTGGGTCGATGGCGAAAGCCTGTTGATCGGTTGCAGTATTGGCTTGGCGTATTCACGCACGGATGCTGGTGCCGATCCGCTGATGTGGCATGCGCACATTGCCATGCAGCAGGCCAAGAGCCAGCAAGGCTGCACCTTCCATGTATTTGACGAGCGCATCAACCGCGGCGCGCGCAGCCAGGCCGAGCTGGAAAGTGAGTTGCGTCGGGCCCTGCGGCGCGACGAGCTGGAGCTGCATTACCAGCCGCGCCTGTGTTTGCAGACGGGGCGCATTGTCGGCCTGGAGGCGCTGGTGCGCTGGCGCCACCGCGAGCGTGGTCTGCTGGCGCCGATTGAATTCGTGCCGCTGGCCGAAGAAAGTGGGTTGATCGTACCGCTGGGCTACTGGGTGATTTCCCGTGCGCTGCGCGATATGCAGTGGTTGCGCGGGCGCGGTCTTCCGGCGCTGCACATGGCGGTCAACCTGTCGTTCCGCCAGTTTCAGGACAGCCAGCTATTACCGACCCTCAGTCGCCTGATCGCAGAGCGCGGCGTCGATGCGCGCTGGCTGGAGTTCGAGTTGACCGAGACTGCCGTGATGCGTCGCAGCGAGCATGTCCAGCAAACCATGCTGGCGCTCGGTCAGCTGGGTGTGCGCTTTTCACTGGACGACTTCGGCACGGGGTTTTCCTCCTTCGTGCACCTCAGTAGCCTGCCGATTGCGTTGTTGAAAATCGACAAGAGCTTCGTCGGCGATATGGATCGGCGCCCGGAGAATCGCCAGTTGGTGCGGGCAATGATCAACCTGGCCCATAACCTCAACCTGCAGGTGGTCGGCGAAGGCGTGGAAAATGCCGAGCAACTGGCGCTGCTGCGCGAGTTCGGCTGCGACCAGGTGCAGGGTTATCTGATCAGCAAGGCGATCCCGCTCAACGAGCTGGCGCGCTTCCTGGTGTTCGGCATGCGTCAGCCGCTGTTGGCGCAGCTCAAGCCCTGATTCAGTGCCATCGAACGCCGCTGCGCAGGGTGCGCCGCGTGCACCCGTAGCTGCGCGAAACGCCCCGCTGCGCTCGACTTAGCGGCTACGCGCTCCCTACGAGAGGCGCGGCTCTTTTGCCTGCTGCTCACGCGCCCTTTCACACGAAACCCAGGCTCAGGACGATCGCCGCGGATGCTAGGCCCGCGTTCAGCTCTGCGGATGCCCACGGTACTGCAGCGCCTCGGCCAGGTGGCTGCGGGCGATCTGCTCGACTTCTTCGAGGTCGGCTAGGGTGCGTGCGACCTTGAGCACCCGGTGCGCGGCGCGCAGGGACAGGCCGAGGCGCTCGCAGGCACTTTCCAGCCAGTCTTGATCGGCGGCGTGCAGGCCGCAGTGCTGGCGCAGGCCGGGCAGGTCGAGAAAGGCATTGGCCACGCCCTGGCGCTGGACCTGGCGTTGCCGGGCGCGCGCCACCAGGGCGGCGCCGGTGGCTGTGTCGGCACCTTCGCTGGGCAGCACATGCAGGGCGGTGGCTTCCCGGGCCACCGTCACATGCAGGTCGATGCGGTCGAGCAGTGGCCCCGAGAGCTTGCCGCGGTAGCGCTGGATCTGTTCGGTGCTGCAGCGACAGCGGCCGCTGGGGTCGCCAAGAAAGCCGCAAGGGCAGGGGTTCATCGCCGCTACCAGTTGGAACCGCGCGGGAAAGCGCACCTTGTCACGGGCCCTGGCGATGACGATTTGCCCACTTTCCAGGGGCTCGCGCAGCACCTCCAGCACCTTGCGGTCGAACTCGGGCAGCTCATCCAGAAACAGTACGCCCTGATGGGCCAGGGTGATTTCCCCCGGTTGCGGCCGGCTGCCGCCACCGACCAGGGCCGGGCCGGAGGCGCTGTGATGCGGGTTGCGAAAGGGCCGTTGCGGCCAGGCATCCAGCGGGGTGTGACTGGCCACCGAATGAATCGCCGCGACTTCCAGGGCTTCCTGCTCGTCGAGTGGCGGCAGCAGACCGGGCAGGCGGCTGGCCAACAGGGTCTTGCCGGTGCCTGGAGGACCGGTCAACAGCAGGTTATGTTACTTTACACCAAATTAAGATAAAGACAGATGCTATGAACGACCAGAGACCAAAAGCCTACAGTTACGTGAGATTTAGCAGCCCGGAGCAGGCCAAGGGGGATAGCTTTCGTCGTCAACAAGAAGCTGCAATACGCTACTGTGAAGTGGAAGGACTGGAGTTAGTCAGTACGAAGGATTACCAATTTCTTGATAGCGGTCGAAGTGCCTATACGGCAAAGCATCTAGATGACACAGGACAACTGGCAAGGTTCCTTTCTTATGTTAATGACGGGACTATTCCGTCAGGATCTTTTCTGATAATCGAGTCACTAGATAGATTAAGTAGAGAGAAAGTAAAAGATGCTTTACCTAGATTTTTAGATTTATTGAATAAAGGTATACAAATATACACCTCTGCTGATGGGAAGCTGTATACGCAAGATTATAATGAGCTTGATCTGATTATAAGTATTGTTCACATGAGTAGGGCTCATAGTGAATCAAGCATCAAAGGTATGCGGGTATCAAAAGCATGGAAAAAGAAGCAGGCAGATGCTCGTGAATACAAAAAACCTTTGGGGGCGGCATGTCCTTATTGGATTGAGTATGACAATGGTGTTTATAAGGCCATTGCTGAGCGAGTTGAAACAATAGAGAAGATTTTCTATCTTGCGCCTGCGGGATATGGACAAAAAGCAATTGCAAAGATTTTGAATAAAGAAAATATACCAGTGTTTGGTTCGGCTACCAGAAATAAGAGTGGTAAGTGGGGGAGCAGTTCCACCAGTAAAATCTTATCAAATAGAGCGTTGTTAGGAGAATACCAGCCTACAAATTTGATAGATGGGATACGTTTGCCATCTGGTGAACCTATACTGGATTTTTTTCCTGTGGTTATATCTGAGTCAGTATTTTATGCGGCTCAGCTAGCTAGAGATGAAAGAAATATATATAAATCTACAAGGCAAACAAAAGAGTTTAATGTTTGGCAAGGTGTCGCAAAATGTGCGATTTGTGGCCAGTCGATGCATTTGGTGAATAAAGGTAAAAAACCAAAAGGCGGTAAATATTTACGGTGCTATGGAGCGGCTAAGGGTACATGCGAAAATAAGCAGGTCAGGTTAGAACGTTCAGAGAAAGTGTTCATAGAGATACTTGCAAAGGTTGATAGTTTAAGCTTAGTGCAGGATGCACAAGGAAAGCTTAAGAGTGAATTGAATGTTGTTAATGCAAAAATTTCAGAGGTTTCTGAGAAGCTAAGTGAGTTGTCAAGTCAGGTGCTTTCATTTGGAACCAAACTGCCTGGAACGTTAGTTGCTATCATTGGTAAATTAGAGGATCAGTTAGACATATTGAAGTCTGAAAAAAATACGCTTATGACCGACTTGCAACGAGAGAAGGTAATAAATAAGGATGAGTTTTTTGAGCGACTAGATATGGCTAGCTATGAAGGGCGGGCAAGGGCAAATAGTTTAATTAAAAACCTGAGCATCAGGGTGAATTTTGATGTTGGTTCAAGGTTTAATCAAAGCTACGTTGTCGTGGTTGATGGTGTAGAGGAATTTTCAGTTGATCACGATGGTGATGAGTTTAGGTTTTATTCCTACAATCGAAAGAGTCTCGACCTTGTCGAAAGTCAAGGAGATGGAGGGATTGCCAGTATTATGAGTGGCGCTATCCTTGATCTAATTGATATATATAAACCTGTGGATGTCGATTGATTTTAAGCAGTTCAGCGGCACGCTGGCCCACCATCGGTACGATGTGTAGTGGGTTACACTTTATATCTTAATGCAGTGCTTTTGAATTACAGGTTGAGATCATTTCCGAGTAAGTAACGCTTTAAAGAGTTTTCATCTATAAAGGCCAAGGCGTTTGCAGCAATGATGGCAGAGGAAACTTCAACAAAGACGGACGGTGGCACATAAATCCAAGTTATATCATCATGGTCGTCGTCCGGGTTTTCGTATGACGGTACATCTATTGCCCATGAATAATACTGAAAGTCGTTAAAAAGCTTGTAAGTAAATGGGTGCTCGTCTTCCATGATTTTGACGAAAATTTCTTTACCCTCATCTCCTTGATCAGCAGCATCGCATATTAATTTGAGTCTTTTTCTTGAGCCTAGCGAACCAACAGCCATTCGGGCTGCATACTTTGTACCTTCTTTTTGACCACAATCTTCGATTTGCCAAATCAAATAGTCTTCGACTCTCATGATTATTACCTCAAGCACTCTATTTTTGGAGGACCTATTTTCCTAAGGATCTAGGCTTACGCGATTTTGTACTGTTCAGTTTGCAGTAATTTAATGTCGCGCTCAAGAGCAGCGGTTAGAGTCCTTAGCTATTATTTGCACCGCTTTAACCTGGATCGGTGCGATTTATGCGTATTACCGATGATTTACTTATTGAGTTTTTTATTAATTACCTGCTCAAAGATATTGCCATGTTGCCAGCTCATGTTCATAATAAAAATATATATACAGGTGACGGAGAAGCGCCATGGATACTTACCAAAGCTCAATTACTACATCAGATAAAATCGTGCTAGCGCGAGCCAGCCAAATAATTTCTCTTGCTGGATTAATTGAGCTAATTAATGAAACAGTAAAATGGGCCCCGCCAGCAAGTCTGAAAGGTAGGCTTTACAGAATTTCTAGGTTCGCCATCCCAACAACGATTTGGCAAGCTCTACGAGAACTGGAGAGTTGGGGGGCAGGGAGCATCACTCAATCAGAAAATCAGTTGTATGAGTATATGATTGCGGATGCGCAGATTTTAGAACTAATAATTTTTGCCATCCGGCGTTTACTGGATGATTTAGCTGGTCGTGAAGAGCGTGATAAAAGTCATATTTTCCCCCAGTCACGGCGCCAACTGATCGAAAAAAAAAGGCACCAGCACGACAGTAAATATGACAGTTCTTTCGAGCCACGGTGATCACGATGTTTGCAATCATCCGTACTAAGAAACATAAAACTATCAGCTCTGTTGCAAGATCCGCCGGGCACACCTTTCGCGAGCAAGCGACACCAAACGCGAACAGCGCCATCACTCACAAAAACCCTGTATCAGGCGCGGGGAGTACGCAAAGCCTGCTGACATGCCTTTCTGATCGCCTGCCTGAAGCGCGGCGCCGCGATGCAGTCGTTTGCATTGAGTACTTAATAACCGCCTCTCCTGAAGCGTTTAAGCGCCATGGAGGCCATTTAGAGGACGCAGGTTCAGGCTACTTTCACGACGCAATGAGATGGCTGCGTGAGCGGCATGGCAATGAAAATATTCTCTGCGCGGTAGTTCATTTGGATGAAACTACTCCCCATCTCGTTGCCTACGTCGTTCCGATCACTCGCGATGGCCGGTTATCTGCCCGAGACTTTCTCGGTGGGCCAAAATTAATGAGGGCAATGCAGGATAGCTTTCATTTTTCTTGCGGAAAAAACCGGGGCTTACTACGCGGCATTCAGGGATCGAAAGCTCACCACGGAGAAGTTTCCCATTTCTATGCTGCTCTGCATGGCCATGAACAGCAGGAACAGAAGCTCACACGGTCTGATTACGTGGCTAAAGCGTTTGGGTACGAAACGGAGCAGTGGAAACAAGCGCAGGCCACTGCTCATACGCAGAGCCAAGGGGTCGCAGTGCATTCAGTTGAACGCAAAGCAACGCAAGCAAGAGCCCAGGCACTTGAACGAGCAGAACGCCAGTCTGAAATTACAGCTAAACGCCTGAAGCAACTCGGTGTGGAATTAGACAAGCGAGAACTATCGCTTACTCTGCGTGAAGAGGAAATCTCTAGAAGGAAACCTGATTTGGATATTGCTCTGGCGCGCGTAGAAGCTATGGAGCGAATCATAGTGGAGCAGAACAATATACGAAAGCACACACTACTTCTCTCGCATACCATTAAGCCAAGATACTCACCTCAACCAAGGCATTAATTGCCGAAAAATCTCCACCTGACCAACCTCGAAAATTACTTAAGCTAAGCCAACCATGATTGCAGTTATCGCCACAATATGCTGAAGCCGAAGCATGTCAACATTCGAGCAACAAATGATTGATCTTGCGATTAATGGAGATCAACGTGCCCAAGACAGCGCATGTAATAATTATTTAGTCCCCAGAATTAACGAATATAGGGGGAGCACGAATGTGTGTCAAAAAATCTAGCCTTTTGTGACAATAAAACCAGCAATTCAGCCCCGCCCCTATATGACTAGAATAATTGCACATAACTGCCGTACAAATAGCCATATTCTGAGCTCCTGCTTTCGCTTCGGAATTCTCGCATAAGACATCTACTACGCAGCTAACCGCTACCCCATACCTATTTTTTCTTACTTCCTTTACAAGCGTATATCGTTTAGCACCGCCAGAAATTAGTGCTTTAACGATGGTTATCCAACGCTGGCGTTTATTCTTGTCTTTTATTGAAAGGTCAAGGCTGCGAGCAATCTCATCGTGGCTTTTATGCTTCGCTATTTCTTTGATTTTTGTAGAAACTCCACACATTCCAATTTTTTCATATTGACGCTTACCGTACAAACCAATAACAGCCTTCTGACGCAAGGAGCTAGTAAAATCAATTTTGCTTCCGGGCTTTCCTGAATATGAGTTCTTGAATACATAGCTGACACCACTGCCATAGTGCCCAGCATCCCGAGGGTAGCGCACTGTAAGCAATTTATGAGAGTTCATGTCGTAATACTTGCCCATAGCTTCTGATTGCTGGTGGTGAAGAGCCTTGATCTTTCGCTGCAAGCGCTCAAGTAGATTTGGGTTTATATATAATAGTATGTGGAAGTGAGGGCATCCATCTTCATGTACTTCAACGCCACGAATTCCATAGAAATCCTCACCGCGGCGCCCGTAGCGGGAGAGGTGGTCTAATATGGATTCATACGTTTTATGAATTACTCTATAGGCATCGTCGAATGTCTTTCCTTCGTACTTCGGGCTCGATGAATGATAACGCCCATCAAGCCCTAGCGTGATAAGAACAGAGAGATGCCCTGTCTCAAATGCCCGTTGACATGCAGCTTTTGTAATCACATAGTTTGTATTGGCTAACCTTTCTATTTGGCGCCGAAAATGCCAAATGGTTGTTACAGAGCGAAGCGCTTGACGCTCTAGATAGTTCGTAAAACATTCATTGGAGCAGAACGGCTCAAGTGGCCCAACATCCAAATTTCTAACCGCAATCGTCTCTTGTACACGGCCAGAAATTTTAGTTAAATTTTGGAACCAAAAATCAGGATCAGCAAGACGCAAGCACTTACACTCCAATGCCTCATGATTTTTATTGTTGTTTGTTATTCCGAATTCTAATTCGCGATTGACATGCAACTCTAGCTCCTCAGCACGAGCCTGCGCCATATACCTGCCATGGGAGGCAGAGATTTGGATTGCCAAGCTTCTAATCTGTTCTTGTGTAAAGACAGAGAGTTGAAAGATTGAGATGGTGTTTATTGGGATATAGCGCACAGAGAGCTCTCACTGCTTATCCTCCATGCCTACTAGCTGATGGGGGTAAGTGATCTATTTACTTGATTAAATCCCAAGCCATTAGCCACGGCAAGCGCTATTTATTGAATATAACTAAGTGTATAGAAGTGTCAATTTTTCATACATACACGGAATTTATTATTGTTCGAAACCGACCCGTGTTTAGGTAGATATTTATCATAATGGCATCATAAAACGACCGTTAATTGATACCAGAATAAGCCTCTGAGATTGGTATCATAAATATAGCCTTTACTTTAAATGACACCCTGTTATTATGATCCCAGGTTATTTGATACCAATATCTGGGAGAGTAGATGATGTCGCGTGCGTTTTTATATGCCCGAGTTAGTACGGAAGGCCAGACAACCCAAAATCAGTTGGAGGAAGTGCGCGCAAGTGGCTTCAATATTAATCCTCATCGAGTAATAGAAGAGGTTATATCGGGAAGTGTGGCTGCGAATGAGCGTCCAGGGTTTCGGAGGCTGCTTGATAGGCTTGAGTCTGGAGACATCCTTTTGGTCTCGAAGCTTGATCGGCTGGGACGGAATGCAATGGACGTTCGATCTACAGTGGAGTCTTTGGAAAGCGCAGGCATTAGGGTTTACTGCCTCGCCCTAGGAGGGGCAGATCTAACATCTCCGGCGGGGAAAATGACCATGCAAGTCTTGAACGCTGTTGCAGAGTTCGAGCGAGATTTACTAATTGAGCGCACTCATGCAGGTCTTCGGCGTGCTAAATTAGAAGGCAAGAAGCTAGGTCGTCCAGCTGCGGTAGGAAGGACGGCAGCTGTCCAGCAGATGAGGCTTAGAGGCATGACTCAAGCTCAGGCAGCCCAAGAGCTAGGGGTGGGGCTTGCGACTGTTAAGCGACACTGGAATAAGGGTTAGATTGGTTCTATCCCGTTAAAGTTAGATTTTTTCTAGCGGCTAATGCTTTGCTTCGAAATTTAGGGTCGAGATACGATGCTTCGTTTAGAACGCCTGCCAGCTTCTCCAGGAGTTTGAGCTCGGTGAAGCCATAGTTATCAATATCGCCATTGATAGCGGCCTCAAGTCTTCTTACCGATACAAGTCTTGCATGTGGTACGTGTACTTTTTTGTTAATGATTACAGTGCCAGTCACGTGCTTTGGCTGGTTTTCGTTAAAGATTCGAGTCTTCTTATCGTTGATGCTGTGGCCGTTCCTTCTGACTATTGAGCTCACCTCTCGCTCCAGTGAAGGAGGTATTTGATCTCCAGAAAAGGTTAGATCGTCAACGTAGCATGTGAAGATAAGTCCATGCTTCTGAGCTAGAGAGTCTAGGTCGTCGAACATTGGCCGAGAGGCATGAAGAGCAAGTAGTGGGCTGAGTGGACTACCGGTAGGAAGGCAATTACGGAAAGTTGTTAAATTTGTCAGAATTCCAGTGACATCACCAACGCAGCGCATTTTTTCTGAGAAAAATGAACTCACGTGATGAGATTTTACCGAACCGTAAAAATTGCTTAGGTCAAAGGTGGCAATGACTCGAGCCTGTTCATGTGCTAGTGCATTTGAGCGGTAGGAGCGCTTCTTAACACCGGCGTGCGCGTAGTTAGGATATTCCATGCGCTGCAAAAGCTTGAGTATGCGCTCATGGACGCTTCTCAAGTTTCTGGCTGGAGTCTGTACAAGCCTCTTCTTTTTAACTTTCTGGGAGAAGGGGTTTAAGTCTTCCAGCAGGGTGAACTCCCGGTAGTTCTCCTCACTCTCCAGCAGCTCATTTATCTTTGAAAGTTTTTCATCTAGCACCTCACATAATTTCTTTGGCGAGGTCATCTTATATAGCGCACATTGAGATATGGGGTAGAGCTTAAAAGTTCTTCGCTTTTGTGCTGAATTTTTTGGTCGTCTCATTTCGTGTTTGATTCCATTCAAGTATAGAGACTATTTTTTTAGCGACATTTAACCTTAGTTTGTCACTAGGTTTGGGGCTGTCCAAATTTTCAGAGAAAAACAATATAGAAGAGAGGGGGATTTCGAACTGATCGCTGTATCTAGACAGAATGTCCATCGTGGGCTGTTTTTTTCCAGACTCAATTTCTGAAAGATATGAGTTAGAAATTCCTAGGCGAGCAGAAAGGTCAGACTGCGAAACATCGTAGAAAGTTCGAATGAGCTTCAGGGCTTTATTGATCATGGCGAGTGCCTATATTAAACGTGTGACAACAGCGGGGTAGATCTATTCAGCGTCGATTCCGAAAAGCGTAAGGACTTTCGGCCAGTATTTATCAATCAAGCTAAAAAGGTTCACGAAAAACCGTATCGCTTGAAACACTGCCATGAAAACCTTTACTACGCTCCACTTCTTCTTTTCTGGACAAACCAGACATTGCTCTGCGGTTTTTTCTTCACTCTTGTGCATTTTTAAATGCTCCTATCTTGGTTATGACACGCTTAATTGCGCGTCTCTCGAGCATAACCAGACAGCAAGAAGTGAAACGGGTTGAGCAATGTTTTTCCCCCTCCGAGACACCGGCTTCGTCGCTCTTGACGAAGCCGCTTATGTCGTGAAGGTGAGGCGCATACACACGTCGCGGGGACGGGCATGGCACCCCTTTCCGACCAAGGGTTAGAGACCGAGATCTCCACGGTGCAAAGCACCAACAGCAACGAGATTGAGTCACCGTCCGCGAAGTAACTATGCGAAATTAATTCGCTCATGTCAAACAAATTTCGCTAATGGCGAAAAAAATTAGCAGGCAATCGAGGTGCTTGCTAAGAAAACCTTGAAAAAACAGAGGCCTATAGAAACATCAAAGGTCTGTCATTTCTTGGGTTGGGTACGTTCCTACCTCGGATACCTAGATGCACACGACCTTTTATGGGTGTACTCATACACAATATGAGCAGGTTGTGCGAACCCGCCGCAGCAACCAGCAGGGCGCGCTTGGCGGCGACTTGGCCCTGGACTTCGGCCAGATCCGGGTAGGGCTGGGTGCGGCGCAGCAGGCCCTGGGCCTGGTAGGGCGCGATGGGGGCCTGGCCGTTGAGGTGGGCGGCCAGTTCGAGCAAATGTTCCACCGCGATGACCACCAGGCCGGAGGCCAGGCTGGCTTCTTCGGCGTTGGCTTTCGGCACCACCAAGGTGCGTCCGGCAGCGCGGGCTGCCAGTGCGGCGGGTAATACCCCGCGCACCGGTCGCACGGCGCCGGACAAGGCCAGTTCACCCAGGCATTCGAGCTGTTCCAGGGCGGTAGCCGGCACCTGGCCGCTGGCGGCTAAAATTCCCAGGGCGATGGCCAGGTCAAAGCGCCCGCCGTCCTTGGGCAGGTCGGCCGGGGCCAGATTTAGAGTGATACGTCGCGGCGGAAAATCGAAGGCGGAGTTGAGGATGGCGCTGCGTACCCGGTCCTTGCTTTCCTTGACCGCAGTCTCCGGTAGGCCGACCAGTGCCAGTGATGGCAAGCCGTTGGCCAGGTGCGCCTCGACGGTTACCGCAGGGGCTTCGACACCGACTTGGGCGCGGCTATGGACTATGGCCAGGGACATCGATCACTCCTTGATCGTCAGCCGTCCGAGCGGGTTACTCGGTGGGCGGCGGAGAAACTTGCGGGGGGCTTGCTTCCAGTTCGGCAACCTTGGCTTCCAGTGCTTCCAGGCGGGCCCGGGTGCGAGCGAGAACGGCCATCTGGCTATCGAACTCTTCGCGGCTGACTAGATCAAGTTTACTGAAGCCGCTCTGCAGCAAGGCTTTGAACTGGGCTTCGAATTCGCTGCGCGGCAGCGGCGTTTCACCGTTGAACAGGCGCGAGGCATGCGAGCTGAGTGCGTCGAGCAGGGCTTTGGGCGGCAACATGGCAGGGTTCCAGTGGCAGGTTGCGGCAGTGTAGCACGCAGTTACGCCTTGGGCCGGGGCGCTCAGGCGTGCACGTTTTTCGCGCATGGGTGGTTGCATGCGCGCACCGGTATTGTGCGCTGTTGGTCTTGCGTGACCATGTGTGGAATCGATTTTTACCGGTAACTGCTTGAAAAGAATTGTTTTTGTACGTTCTGGCAAGCTTTCTGCTTAGTCGCTAATGACGAATGCACCGATGCAGTTCCGGTGCGTTAGGCGAAGCGGGAAGTGTTTCGTCAGGAGCGGTTGGTGGGTATCGCTGTTGTCCCTTGGGGCGAGCGATGCATTACAAAAGCCAGACACAGCGCTTAGACTTGAATCGGGTTCGTAATTCCTGGGGCAAGTCCACTTTACACGGGAGAAAGTTTCATGAAGCTAGTCACTGCCATTATCAAACCGTTCAAGTTGGACGACGTCCGTGAGTCACTGTCGGAAATCGGCGTGCAGGGCATAACTGTCACTGAAGTCAAAGGCTTCGGTCGGCAAAAAGGTCACACCGAGTTGTACCGCGGTGCTGAATACGTGGTCGATTTTCTGCCCAAAGTAAAGATTGACGTGGCCATCGCTGATGATCAGCTGGATCGCGTCATTGAAGCCATCACTAAAGCAGCCAACACCGGCAAGATCGGTGACGGCAAGATTTTTGTCGTCAACCTGGAACAGGCGATCCGCATCCGTACCGGTGAAACCGATACCGACGCGATCTAAGTAAGCCCGCGAACCCCCACGCCCCAGGAGTAACCCCCAATGACTCTGCGAAAAATCGCAGGGCTAGGAGCCCTTTTGTCTCTCGTTCCTGGCTTTGCCATGGCCGATGCGGCAGTTTTAAATGGCGGCGACACGGCTTGGATGCTGGTCGCGACCGTGCTCGTGCTGTTCATGACCATACCTGGGCTTGCCCTGTTCTATGCCGGCATGGTGCGTTCGAAGAACGTCCTGTCGGTGCTGATGCAGTGTTTCGCCGTCACGGGTCTGATCAGCGTGCTTTGGGTTGTTTATGGTTACAGCCTGGCTTTTGACACCACCGGCATGGAGCAGGGGGTGGTCAACTTCAACTCCTTCGTCGGCGGTCTGTCGAAAGCCTTCCTGGGTGGCCTGACCAGCGACAGTCTGGTTGGGGGGATTCCGGAAAGTGTGTTCATCACCTTCCAAATGACCTTCGCCATCATCACGCCAGCCCTGATTGTCGGCGCTTTCGCCGAGCGCATGAAGTTCTCGGCCATGCTGGTGTTCATGACGGTCTGGTTCACCATCGTCTATACCCCCATCGCGCACATGGTGTGGAGCGGTGACGGTGCACTGATGTGGGATTGGGGCGTCCTGGATTTTGCCGGTGGCACCGTGGTGCACATCAATGCCGGGATCGCCGGTCTGGTGGCCTGTCTGGTGCTGGGCAAGCGCAAGGGCTTTCCGACTACCGCCATGCCGCCGCACAACCTTGGCTACACCCTGATCGGCGCAAGCATGCTCTGGGTTGGCTGGTTTGGCTTCAACGCCGGCTCGGCCCTGGCGGCCAACGGCACTGCTGGCATGGCCATGCTGGTGACCCAGATTGCCACGGCGACGGCGGCGTTGAGCTGGATGTTTGCCGAGTGGATCACCCACCGTAAACCCAGCGTGCTGGGTATTGCTTCCGGTGCGGTGGCCGGGCTGGTGGCTATTACGCCTGCGTCCGGCACTGCCGGGCCGATGGGGGCATTGGTTATTGGCCTGGCGTCTGGAGTGATCTGCTTCTTCTGCGCCACCAGTCTGAAACGCAAGTTTGGTTATGACGATTCTCTGGATGTCTTCGGCGTACATGCCGTGGGCGGGATTGTTGGCGCCATTCTTACCGGGGCGTTCGCCGCGCCGGCGTTGGGTGGCTTTGGCACGGTAGAGAACATTCCCGCGCAACTGTGGGTGCAGTTCGAGGGCGTGGCCTTCACGGTGGTCTACACCGCGGTATTGACCTTCGTGATTCTGAAAGTGATCGACCTAGTAATGGGCCTGCGTGTCAGTGACGAGGAAGAGACGGTCGGTCTCGACCTCGCCCTGCATAACGAGCGTGGCTACAACCTGTAAGCACACGGAGTGCGTCCGGAGCCAACCCCGGACGCCTTAACCGAACAGCGCTTTAAAAGCGCGCCGGCAAGAGGTGAACCATGGACAACACAGCATTGACTGCACTGCAGTACGGCTTCGATACCTTCTACTTTTTGATTTGCGGTGCTCTGGTGATGTGGATGGCAGCAGGTTTTGCCATGCTCGAAGCTGGCCTGGTAAGGGCGAAGAACACCACCGAAATTCTCACCAAGAACATCGCTCTGTATGCGGTGGCCTGTGTCATGTACCTGGTGATCGGTTACCACATCATGTATTCCAGCCCGGAAGGCGGCATTCTGCCAAGCCTGGGCTTCCTGATCGGTGACGAGCACAGCGTCGAGTCGGTTCTCGCCGGTGGTGAGGACGCGCCTTATTATTCGGCTCGTTCGGACTTCTTCTTCCAGGTGGTGTTCGCCGCTACCTGTATGTCGATTGTCTCCGGTGCCGTGGCCGAGCGCATGAAACTGTGGGCTTTCCTCGCCTTCGCAGTGGTCATGACCGGCTTCATCTACCCGGTGCAGGGCTTCTGGAAGTGGGGTTCGGGCTTCCTTAACGAAGCGGGCTTCCTCGACTTTGCTGGTTCGGGCGTGGTGCACATGGCGGGCGCTGCTGCAGCTCTGGCGGGTGTGCTGCTGTTGGGCGCACGTAAAGGCAAGTACGGCGCCAACGGTCAGGTCAACGCCATTCCGGGTGCCAATCTGCCGATGGCGGCGCTGGGTACCTTCATCCTGTGGATGGGCTGGTTTGGCTTCAACGGCGGTTCGCAGTTGAAAATGAGCACCATCGAAGACGCCAACGCCGTAGCCCAGGTGTTCGTCAACACCAACATGGCTGCTGCCGGTGGACTGATCGCCGCATTGATCGTGGCGCGCATCCTGTTCGGCAAGGCCGATCTGACCATGGCCCTCAACGGTGCCCTGGCCGGCCTGGTGGCGATCACTGCTGAACCGCTTACTCCGACAGCGTTGCAAGCGACCCTGATCGGTGGTGTCGGTGGCGTGCTGGTGGTGTTCTCTATCCTGGGGCTGGATAAGCTCAAGCTCGACGACCCGGTGGGTGCCATTTCCGTGCACGGCGTTGCCGGTATCTGGGGGCTGTTGGCGGTGGTACTGACCAACCCGGATGCCACTCTTGGCGCCCAGTTGCTCGGTCTGGTCTGCATCTTTGCCTGGGTCTTCATCGCCAGCCTGATTGTCTGGTCGATCATCAAGCTGGTGATCGGTCTGCGTGTCAGCGAGGAAGAAGAATACGAAGGTGTAGATATCGCAGAATGCGGTATGGAAGCCTATCCGGAATTCACTAAAAGCTGATTGCCAGTGATTTAAAACAAGGGCGCCTAAAGGCGCCCTTTGTTTTTTCTGACAGCACGCTAGAATGCGCGCCGATAAGCACTGTTATGCAACGCCACACTGCTTGTCCTGGCCAGCGCGATATGCGGCTGGAGGCTTTGCCAGGCAAGGTCATTTGAATTTTCCGGTGACGTACGAAAGATCACGTTGCTGGGCTATAACTAACCTGCTTTTCGCAAGTCATGAGGTTGAACATGAGCGACGAAGATCTGGAACAAGACGAGCTCGAAGGGGCTGACGAGGACACTGGCGAGGAAATGGCTACCGCCGATGACGTCGACAGCGGTGATGATGACGGCGACGAAGTTGTCAGCACCAGCAAGACCAAGGCCAAAGCCAAGGCAGTCAATGTTGAGGAGCTGCCGAGCGTCGAAGCCAAGCAAAAGGATCGCGACGCTCTGGCTCGCGCCATGGAAGAGTACCTGGCGCGCGGTGGCAAGGTGCAGGAGGTTGAGCCTAACGTGGTGTCTGACCCGCCGAAAAAGCCTGACAGTAAGTACGGCAGCCGGCCTATCTGATCGGCTGTTGCAAGCCCTTGGCGAGGTGGCATCGTTGATCAACGACCGCCAAGGGCGCGACTTACACCCAGCTATGCAGCAGCGCGGGTAATTCGGCCAGGCTGCGGATTTCGCCATCGGCGCGCTTGTCGCCTTCCCAGGCCTTGTCTTGCGGGTTGAACCAGATTGCCCGCAGGCCTGCAGCCTGGGCGCCGGCGATATCGTCACTGGGGTGGTCGCCGACATGCACTGCATGTCGTGCGGCAATCCCTGAGCGCTTGAGTGCTTCCTGAAAGGGCTTGGGATCGGGTTTGCCGATGCCGAGCTCTTCCGCACACAGGGCGAACTGGAAGTAATCGGCGAGGCCCAGGCGGCGTACATCAGCATTGCCATTGGTAATCACCCCGAGCTGGAAGCGATTGGCCAGAGTCTCGAGCGTCGGGTGCACTTCGGCGAACAACTCGACCTGATGGCGCGCGGCGAGAAATACCTGGAAACCCTCCTCCGCCAGTGCTGCGGCATCGCTGGACGCATAGCCTGCGCCTGCCAAGGCATGGTGCAGGATGCGCCGGCGTAGCTCGCTGAGGCGATGCTTGAGCGATGGTTCGCCTTGCAGCAACTGCGTGCGAATCGTCCACAGGTGCTCGACCGGCACCGCACCCAAGCGTGGCGCGTGCATGGCCAGCCAGTTGCGCAGTGTCGCCTCGGCGTCTTGCATCACTGGGGTCACGTCCCACAGGGTGTCGTCGAGGTCGAAGGTGATCAGTTGAATGCTCATTCGCTACTGCCTGTGCGTTTGACTCGTGGATGGGCGCGATCATACACCGTGGCCAGGTGCTGGAAACCTGGATAGGTATAGCGCTTAAAGGCTGTGACGAAACGCGCGGCTGCTGCGCTGCTGACATTGTGCTGCGTGAAAAGCAGGGGCATTCAGCTCGCTAAGTTGCTGCGCGCTCGTCCGGTATGCGCGCCAGGCCGCCAGTCAGGTCCGGGTGCTGCCAGCACGGGTCAATGGCTTGGCGGGCTGAAGCCCCCGTCATTAACGTACCGAGCGCAGTGGCGTGGCGAAGCGCGGCAGGACGCGGGCCAGGACTTCGGCGATATAGCCGAGGAAGAGGGTGCCCAGGGAGCTCTTGTAGTGTTGCGGGTCACTGCTGCCAATCGCCAGCACGCCATGCAGGCCCTGATGGGACAGCGCGACCACTGCCGCCGAACCGATCTGCCCGGCTTCGTTTTCGCCGAACAGAAAGCTCAGCTCATTCTCACGCAGCACGCCGCAGATGGTCTTGCCGCCTGCCAGCAGGCCGCCGATGGCCTGATGTGCTTCGGCACTGCTGACCGAGCGACCGACCGCCAGTGGCGTATCGTTGAACAGAATCAGGCTGACAAAAGGCACCTGAAACTTATGGCGCAGGCTGTCTTCTACGGTGCTGACCACCTCTTCGAGGCTGGAGGCATCGAGTAGATCGAGCACCAAGCGTCGGGTCTTGTCGAACAGGCGGTCGTTGTCGCGGGCCACATCCATCAACTGCGAGAGGCGATGGCGCATCTCGATGTTGCGTTCGCGCAACAATGTCATCTGACGCTCGACCAGCGAAATGGTGTCACCGCGCTGGTGGGGGATGCGCAACTCCGCAAGCAATTCGTCATGCTCGACGAAGAACGCCGGGTGCCGGCGCAGATAGTCGGCAATCGCGGCCGCGTCGAGTGGCTGGGGCACAGTCTGCTGGTCGGTCATAGGCGAACCTGTCCTTCGTACACGCGCATCGCCGGCCCTGTCATCACGACGGGCTGGCCTGGGCCTGCCCACTCGATGCACAGCTTGCCGCCGAGCAGTTCAAGTTGTACCGGCGAATCCATCCAGCCTTGGCTAATCGCCGCTACTGCCGCAGCGCAGGCGCCCGTGCCGCAGGCTTGGGTCTCGCCCGCGCCACGCTCCCAGACGCGCAGCTTGGCATACTGGCGGTCGATTATTTGCAAAAAGCCGACGTTGACCCGCTGCGGGAAGCGCGGATGGTGCTCCAGTTTCGGCCCCAGTTCATGCACCGGTGCGTTGTCGATATTGTCGACGCGCAGCACGGCATGGGGGTTGCCCATGGACACGGCGGCCAGTTCGACTGTCTGGCCATCAACCTCGACGAGGTAACTCAAGGCTTGCTGTTCGGCCTGGAAGGGGACCTGCGCAGGTTCCAGGCGCGGCGCGCCCATGTTCACGCTGATCTGGCCATCGGCGCGCACGTCGAGCTCGATAATCCCGCCTTTGGTTTCCACGCGGATCTGCTTCTTCATCGTCAGCCGCTTGTCCAGCACGAAGCGCGCGAAGCAGCGGGCGCCATTGCCGCACTGCTCCACTTCCGAGCCGTCGGCGTTGAAGATGCGGTAGCGGAAGTCGACGTCCGGATTACTCGGTGGTTCCACCAGCAGCAGTTGATCGAAGCCGACGCCGGTGTGGCGATCGCCCCACTGCTTGGCGTTTTTTGGCTGGATATGCGCGTGCTGGCTGACCAGGTCAAGAACCATGAAGTCGTTGCCGAGGCCATGCATTTTGGTAAAGCGCAATAACATCAGTGTGCCCTTATGGTGCTGGCGGCAGCTGGCTTTCGCCCGCAAAGAGTTCGCTGAGGGTCTCGCGACGCCGCACCTCGAAGGCCTGGTCGCCATCTACCATCACCTCGGCGGCACGGCCGCGGGTATTGTAGTTGGAGCTCATGACGAAGCCGTAGGCGCCTGCTGAGCAGACGGCCAGCAGGTCACCTTCGGCCAATGCCAGGTCGCGATCCTTGGCCAGGAAGTCACCGGTTTCGCAGATCGGTCCGACGATGTCGTAGTTGCGCGTTGCGCCGTCGCGCGGCTGCACGGCCACCACGTCCATCCAGGCCTGATACAGCGCAGGACGAATCAGATCGTTCATCGCCGCGTCGACGATGGCGAAATCCTTGTGTTCGGTGTGCTTGAGGTACTCGACCTGAGTCAGCAGTACGCCGGCGTTGGCAACGATCGAGCGACCTGGCTCGAACACCAGGGCCAGGTCACGCCCGGCAATGCGCTCACGCACGGCAGCAATATAGTCACCGGCCAGCGGCGGCTGCTCGTCGCGGTATTGCACGCCAAGGCCGCCACCCAGGTCCAGGTGCTTGATGTGGATGCCGCGTTCGGCCAGACGGTCGATCAGCGCGAGCAGGCGATCAAGAGCATCGAGGAACGGTGGCAGGCTGGTCAGTTGCGAGCCGATATGGCAATCGACCCCGACAATCTGCAGATTTGCCAATTCGGCGGCGCGGGCATAGACAGCCTCGGCATCAGCGATGGCAATGCCGAACTTGTTTTCTTTCAGGCCCGTAGAAATATACGGGTGGGTGCCTGCGTCGACGTCCGGGTTTACCCGCAGCGACACCGGTGCCTGCACGTCCAGTTCAGCGGCAATCTGTTGCAGGCGCTCCAGTTCGTCGGTGGACTCGACGTTGAAGCAATGCACGCCGATCTGCAGCGCACGACGCATGTCGTCGCGGCTCTTGCCGACACCGGAGAAGACGATCTTGCCGGGCTCGCCACCCGCCGCGAGGACCCGTTCCAGCTCGCCACGCGAGACGATATCGAAGCCGGCGCCGAGGCGCGCGAGCACGTTCAGTACGCCGACATTGGAGTTGGCTTTGACGGCGAAGCAGACCAGATGCGGCATGCCCTGCAGGGCATCGGCGTAGGCGTGGTATTGCGCTTCGATGTGCGCCCGCGAGTAGACGTAGGTTGGCGTGCCGAAGCGCTGGGCGATGGCGGACAGCGCCACACCCTCCGCGAACAGTGTGCCGTCGCGGTAGTTGAAGGCGTTCATGAGCTGTCCTTATTCGGTCTGTGCGGGCGCGGGCTTGCTTTCTTCCGGGAGGAACAGCGGGCCTTTCTGGCCACAGCCAGCGAGCAGGGTACTGACGGCAACAAGCGCGATAAGGGCAGTAAACAGCCGCTTCATGGTGAAGTCCTTGTAATAAAGCATGATTGCGCCGGAGTATACCGGCCCCCCGGCGCCTTGCCTATGCGCCAGGATTCCCGTCCGACGGGGCTTTGCCTGCATCTTGGCGCGGTGCGGATCATCCGCCTGCAGCACGCTATACTGCGCACCTTCGCTTATGCGACGCGCTGTGCGGGTCGCATCACGCAACCTTCAAGCGCTGCGGCCTGACTCTCCTGCGCAATGTTGTCCCAGGGCGCCTGGCACTTTTCTGCACTACCTGAATTTTTCGAGGACATCCGCAATGAGTTTGACCGAAGCCCGCTTTCACGATCTGGTTGATGCCGTACAGGAAGCGGTGGAAGACATCTTCGATGACAGCGACATAGATCTTGACCTGGAGAACTCGGCAGGTGTGCTGACCGTGCGTTTTGAAAACGGCACGCAGTTGATCTTCAGTCGCCAGGAAGCGATCCGCCAGTTGTGGTTGGCGGCCCGCTCCGGTGGTTTTCACTTCGATTACGATGAGCCCAGCGAACGCTGGATTTGCGACAGCAGCGATGAGTTGCTGGGTGAAATGCTCGCCCGCATCACCCTTGAGCAATCTGGAGCCAGTCTTGAGTTTGAAGAACTCTGAAACCCAATCCGACGAGGCGCCCGAGCGGGTTGTGACGGTTACCGCGTCGCCCTGCGTTCGCCAGTGTTGCCTGGACGACCGCGATGTATGCCTGGGTTGTGGCCGTGCGCTCAACGAAATTCTCGAGTGGAGCAGTGTCGATGATTCGCGTCGACGGATTATTTGCCACAGTGCCCAGGAGCGTTTGCGGCAGCGCCAATCCTGACCACCCTGTCTTGTTTATTTGAGCGGCTGTGATACGGTCAAGTCATCTTGCGCAAAACCCCGTCTCTATTCAGACGGGGTTTTGCTTTTTATACACCCTGTTAAGGAGCGTTGAGCTGACCATGACAAGTGCACCGCCAATCACCATTACCCGTCTCGACGTCCAGCGTTTGGAGCGGTTACTCGACGGTTTGAAAGAATTCGGCCCAGGTGCTGTCGCCCTGCAGGCCGAACTGGACCGGGCCGACGTAGTCGCTCATGACCAGGTGCCTGCCGGGGTAGTTACCATGAACTCGCGGGTGCATTGTCGCGAAGAAATCAACGGCAAGGATTATCACCTGACCCTGGTCTATCCGCAGGATGCCGGTGGCGAAGGCTGTGTGTCGGTCCTTGCGCCGGTCGGCAGCGCGCTGCTCGGGCTGAGTGTCGGCCAGCACATCGACTGGACTGCGCCCGGTGGCAAGGTGCTCAAGCTGACGCTGCTGGCGGTGGAATATCAGCCGGAAGCGGCTGGCGAATACAACCGCTGAAACATTGCCCCTCCGCCGGCCTCGCCCCTCAGGCTTTATTCAGCGCGGCATTGAGCGCCGCTTCCAGGCGGGCCTTGTAGCGCAGGTAATGAACTGTCTGTGCTTGTCCATCGCCCAGTACAGCGGACAGGTCAAGGTCGGTGATGTAGCACGGATAGCGTTCGCCCTCGCGGCGCTGGGCAAGGATATGCCGGGCCACGGCGCTGTAGAGGTCGCCGGCGTACTCCAGCTCAGAAAATTCACGATGGTTGCAGTACAGGGTTACGTGGACACGCTTGCCGTCGACGGGCTCGATAATCGCCTGCACATCGTAGAATGGGTGGCTCACGGGGGCTTGTGGCGGTGAGCGCAGCTCCACCTGGCGAGCCCGCTGCGGCGCCGCCGGGGATACCTCGTAATAGCGCACGTCTAACCCATCCAGCGGCGCCTGGCCGTCCAGCGGCAGCATGGCATTGCGCCGGTATAGCAGCGATTGCAGGAAGCGCTGCAGTGGCGTCAGCAGGCTTTGCTCGTCGCGAAACGGCACGCTTTGTCGCCATAGCGCATTGTGTTCATCGAGCAGGGTCAGTTCTGCCAGGCCGTTGCTCTCGTGGCGCCGGTAGAACACCTGGATACATGCGGGGCGGCCGAGCGGCAGGATCAGGGCCAGGTCGTCGTTTTCCAGTGCATGGCGGTCCAGGTGCAGTTTGCTGTAGCCCGGCTGCTCCTTGCCGAGGTGTTCGAGCAGTGCTGGCATGCCTGTCAGTGCGGTGTGACTGACCTGCCCAGGCGTCAGTTCGAGCAGGTGGTATTGCTGCCTGATTTGCAGCAGGTAGCGGTTGTGTTGCGCCCCCGCGAAGTTGGCGAGGGTGTCGCGAAACAGTTCCTCAACCCGCTCGGCAATCGCCGTGGCGCGGTTGCGACAGAAGCAGCGTACCCGCAGGTTGGGCGCGTCGCCGTTGGCCGGCAGACTGTTGAGAAAGTCGCGCAGGCAGTCGAGCAGTGCATGGGGGCCGTCGTAGCGACTGACCAGTAATTCGTTCCAGCTGTTCAGACTGACCTGGTCGATGGTCAAAATCAGGTTCTCACGCACTCCGGAATAGCCCAGGGCGTCGGTGCGCTCGGTGGTCATGTGCACATTCATCTGGCTGTGTTGCTTGAGCGGGTCGATGCCGACATTGACCAGCAGCAGCACTTCACCGGGCACGCTGGCGCGCAGCAGCGCACTTTCCTCTATTGCTGGCAGCGGCAGAGGCATCATCTGTTGCAGGCTGGCCAGCAAATTGGACAGCTCGAACTCGCCCAGGTCGCTGTCGCCTGGGTGTATTGATAGCCGCGTACCTGTGTCGATCACGCCATTGCGGTGGCACCAGGCAAGCAGTTCGACCAGTTCACGGGCGCGCTTGAGTGGGGCGAAATCTGCCCATTCTTGTGCGCCGAGGCTGCCGCCGTACAACGCCCAGGGATTATCGTCGCCGGCTTCGGTGCTGGGGCTCTGCACCAGGGTCAGGGTGTCTTCGCCCAAATCTGGAGCGATACCGGGATTGATGAACTCGATCTTGCCGGCCTTGCGCTCGAAAGCGGCATACAGGCGGCGGCCGAGCACGCCGAGGTCGCGGCTGTTGAGCGAGCTGCCGGCCTGGGCGTCACGGGCGAACTGGGAGAGAAAGCGGTAACTGTAGGTCAGCTCGTTGACCAGGGCGCGGCGCTCGGCGCTGACCTGACGCACCTTCCACTGGCTGCGGCTGTCGAGCATCGCCAGTTGCCGGCTGTCCCAGTTCCAGTCGCCGGTCAAGCGCTCGAGCAGCAGGCGTTGCCAGCTCTTGCGGCGGTCGCGCGGTGGTCGGCTGAGTCTTTTATTGATCTTCAGGTACAGGCAGCGGCGGATCAGTTCCAGGCGTTCGGTTTCGCCGCGCCCGCTCAGGTATTCCTCAATGCGACGGTAAACCACGATGTAAGGGTCGAGTTCGTCGAGGTCAAGGTGATTGCAGAAGACTGCCTGCTTGAAGCGCAGCGCCAGGCATTGCACGTTGGGGTGTTCGCTGGCGTAGACCTCGGTAAGCAGCAGCTTGAGGACCGATTTGTAAGGTGATTCGATGCCCTTGTAGAGCTGCCACATGCCCGCGCCGATAAATTCGCCCGGCGGAATCTGCGCCAGATGGCCGAGGTCGAGCACCTCCTCGGCGCGGATGAAGCGCTTGCTCAGCAAGATGCCGATGTACTCGTGGTAGCGCTGCTCTTCGTACACCGGAACCAGCCACCAGAGCGGGGTGCGCCCGGCCAGCCAGATCGCCGTGCGGTAAAACTCGTCGAGCAACAGGTAGTGCTGGGTGGTGCCACAGTCGTCCGAGGTCAGCTGCGCCTCGCGGTCGCCGACAGTAAAGCGCAGCGGGTCGATCAAAAAGAAATGTGCTTCGGCGCCCTGGGTCGCCGCCCACGCTTCGAGCTGGTCGCACTTCTTGCGCAGCTCGGTGATTTCCTGGGCGCTGAGGTCGGGCGCGTGACACACCCACAGGTCCATGTCGCTTTGCTCGGCCTGGGCCACGGTACCGAGGCTGCCCATCAGGAACAGTCCGTGGAGCGGCAGTGCGCTGCCGCCGCGACGGGCCTTATAAACGAAAGAGCGGGTCAGTCGCTGCGCTTCGGCGAGCAGCTCTTCACCCGGCTCGAAGCCGCTCAGGCCGGCCGGCGTCAGCCCGGATACATAACCCGGCAGGAGGGGATGATTGACGTGAAACAGCAGCGGCAGCAATTTCAGAACCAGCTGCTGGCGGGTCGACAGTGCCTGCATGGCGCGCTGCAGGCGACCGTCATTGACCTTGAGAAAGCGCGCGCGCAGTTGAGACAGCACCTTGCGGTCGATACCTTCATCGATATCCGGGCGGATTTCCTGGGTACGGCTCATGCGCAGGCTCGGCGGACAATTTGCCAGGACTGGCAGGTAGTCATGGCATTACGGGTAAAGGCACCCGGTCACCCGCAGCCTGGCCTGCCGAAGCAGGCGGCGCGAGTAGGTAGGGTGAGTCAGGCGGTTTCGGTCACATTGAGAATCGTCAGCAAGACTTGTGCGTGTTCGGCTGCGTCCAGACCCAGGCTGGTCAGGTAACCGCCGTCTTCCTGGGTGACCAGGCCTTTGGCGTGCAGGCGTTTGGCTGCGGCAATCGCTTGCGGCGCGGCAACATGGTGAACCTTGAGACCTTCCTGGGTGTTGCCCAGGTTAAACAAGGCGAGAAGATCCAGTTCAGCAACCAGCTCAGGGGTAAAAGACATAAGTGCTCCAGGTTCTTATAAACATGGGCCGGGCAACGCGTGTGCCCGACTGGTTGAGTCCCGCATGGGTGAAGCAGGCAGCGGGTGTTTGCAGTGTAGCGAGACGCGCGGCTGCGCGCGCGTGCTATCAGCGACAGCGTCTTCGGGTCAGGCGGTTTCTTTTGGCAACTCAGGCAGGGCACGCAGGGCTTGTTCGTACGCCGCGCTATCGAATGGCCGATCAGCGTCGAGCATGGCCCGGACTTCATGGGCCAGCACCATCGCCATCATGTGCAGGATTTCTCCACGCTCGTAGCCCACCAGGCTCAGCTTGTTCAGCGTCGCCAGGGCAGCAGGCGGCTCTGCGGCTTCGATCTGATTCTCGATGGCCTGGATCAGCGTTTCTTCGGCAAAGGCTTCGTCTTCGTTTTCGTCGTGTTCGCTCATGGTTGGCTTATCCGGGGGCTGAGGGTGCAGTGTGCCAGCGTGACAGCGACCGCGCCATTCACCAGCTCGATTCGGCTGGATGTCAGGGTGTACCTGGGTCTATAACTTTATCAATACATCCACTGGCCTGGAGCCTGACAGCATGTTCAAACTATACGGATTCCCCGTTAGCAACTACTTCAATATGGTCAAGCTTGCCTTGCTGGAAAAAGGCTTGGAGTTCGAGGTCGTCACCCTTTACGGCAACCAGAGCGAGGAATGCCTCAGTATCAGCCCACGCGGCAAGGTGCCGGTGCTGGGGGTAGAGCAGGGTTTCATCAGCGAAACCAGTGCGATTCTCGAGTATCTGGAAGACTGCGCCGGGGGCCAGGCATTGCTGCCCGGCGAGCCATTCGCCCGCGCCCGGGTGCGCGCGCTGATGAAGGAAATCGAGCTGTATATCGAGTTGCCTGCGCGGATTGGCTACCCGGAAGCATTCTTCGGTGCGGAGATTTCCTCCGCCTTGAAAAGCAAGTGCAAAGCCGAGCTGTTGGCCGGGATCGACACGCTCAAGCGTCACGGCAGCTTTAGCCCTTATGTGGCGGGCGACAGCTTCAGCCTGGCCGATATCTACTTCCTCTACAGCATCGACCTGGCGTGTGGGGTGGCGAAGAAGCTGTTTGGTCTCGACTTGCTGGCCGATTTCTCCGCGGCCCGCGAGTTGCTCGTGCTGCTTAACCAGAATCCGCACGTCAAACGCATCGCTGCGGATAAAGATGCAGGAATGGCGGGCTTCATTGCGATGGCGCAGGCCAAAGCCAAAGGCTGAGTTCACGCGGCGCAGGACGCGCCGCGTAACGGCCGGTTAGCGGTTAGCGACTGCCCAGCAGCGCCTGGCCGCGCTGGACCGCTGCGCGCACCTGGTTCGGTGCCGTGCCACCGATGTGATCGCGGGCGTTGACCGAGCCTTCCAGGGTCAATACCGCAAACACATCCTGTTCGATCTGGTCGCTGAACTGGCGCAGTTCGTCGAGGCTCATCTCGGCCAGGTCCTTGCTGTTGTCGACGCCATATTTAACCGCATGGCCGACGATTTCGTGGCAGTCGCGGAACGGCAGGCCACGGCGCACCAGGTAGTCGGCCAGGTCGGTGGCGGTGGAGAAGCCGCGCAGCGCCGCTTCACGCATGATCGCGTGCTTGGGCTTGATCGCCGGGATCATGTCGGCGAAGGCGCGCAGCGAGTCGCGCAGGGTGTCGGCGGCGTCGAACAGTGGCTCTTTGTCTTCCTGGTTGTCCTTGTTGTAGGCCAGTGGCTGACCTTTCATCAGGGTCAGCAGGCCCATCAGCGCGCCGAATACCCGGCCAGTCTTGCCGCGTACCAGTTCGGGTACGTCGGGGTTTTTCTTTTGCGGCATGATCGAGCTGCCGGTGCAGAAGCGGTCCGGCAGGTCGATGAACTGGAACTGTGCGGATGTCCACAGCACCAGCTCTTCGGAGAAGCGCGACAGGTGCATCATGGCGATCGATGCCGCGGCGCAGAATTCGATGGCGAAGTCACGGTCCGATACGCCGTCCAGCGAGTTGCCGCCCACGGCGTCGAAGCCGAGCAACTGGGCGGTGACGTCACGCTGTATCGGGTAGGTGGTGCCTGCCAGTGCCGCCGAGCCCAGGGGCATGCGATTGGTGCGTTTGCGGCAGTCGACCAGGCGCTCGTAATCGCGGCTGAGCATTTCGAACCAGGCTAGCATGTGGTGACCGAAGGTTACCGGTTGCGCGGTTTGCAGGTGGGTGAAGCCGGGCATGATGCTCGCCGCTTCGCGTTCTGCCTGCTCCAGCAGGCCCTGCTGCAGGCGGGTGATTTCGGCCAGGATCAGATCGATCTCGTCACGCAGCCACAAGCGGATGTCCGTGGCGACCTGGTCGTTGCGCGAGCGGCCGGTGTGCAGCTTCTTACCGGTCACGCCGATGCGGTCGGTGAGGCGCGCCTCAATGTTCATGTGCACGTCTTCGAGATCGACACGCCAGTCGAACTGACCTGCCTCGATCTCGATCTGGATCTGCTTCAGGCCGTCGACGATGCTGTCGCGTTCGGCGTCCGTCAGTACGCCGACCTTGGCCAGCATGGTCGCGTGGGCAATGGAGCCCATGATGTCGTGGCGATACAGGCGCTTGTCGAATTCGACGGAAGCGGTAAAGCGGGCGACAAATGCATCGACTGGCTCGCTAAAGCGGCCACCCCAGGATTGATTGGTTTTTTCAGTGCTCATGGGCTTCGCTCGGCTAATGCGCTAAAACAGGCGGGCCGCAGGTGGCGGCCGGCCTGGCGGAAAAAGTCTGCGGATAATAACAGGCTGACGGGCAAAATCGCCGGATCGGTTTGTCGCTCGCAGCCAGCGGCAACCGACCGGACAGTGATGCGTGGCTCACAGTTTGCCGAGGCAGAGCGTATTTCAGCCTTTTATTTGCTGCGGCGAGCGCCGGCTCACTTGCCGCCTGGTCGAGCCACGGGGAAACTGCCTAGATGCATACTCAATGGTTGAACAATAAAAACATGTCCGCACCCATCGACGATTTCTTCGTCCCGGAACTGTGCGAGCCGGAAGCGCTGCTGAGCATGGTCTTGCTGGCCGAGCTGCTGGTGCTGGTACTGGTGCTGGCCGAGCCGATGCTGCCGGGTTTCGACTGGGTGCGCCTGGCGCTGACCTCGCTGTTTGTGCAGTGGATCCTGCTGCTGTCGGCGGCCCTGCTGTGTCGTTTGCGGCCACTGCTGGCACGCGGGCGACCGGCTCTGGCGGGTGCGTTGTGCTGCCTGATCGTGGTCGGGCTGACGCTCGCGTGTACTGCAGTGGCCGACTATTACGACCTTGGCGGGCCGCTGCCGCATGCCGGCGAGGTCAATCTTTACCTGCGCCATGCCTTGATCAGCATGATCATGTCTGCGCTGTTGCTCCGCTATTTCTATCTGCAGAGCCAATGGCGTCGTCAGGAGCAGGCCGAGTTGCGCGCGCGCATTGAATCTCTGCAAGCGCGAATTCGTCCGCACTTTTTGTTCAACAGCCTGAACAGTATCGCCAGCCTGGTGGTGATCGATCCGTTCAAGGCCGAGCAGGCGGTGCTGGATCTGTCCGACCTGTTTCGTGCCAGCCTGGCCAAACCCGGCAGCCTGGTGCCCTGGAGCGAGGAGCTGGAACTGGCCAAACGATATTTATCAATTGAACACTATCGTCTCGGCGAACGACTACAGTTGCAGTGGGAGGTGATGGATGTGCCGGACGATTTGCCGATCCCGCAGTTGACGTTGCAGCCATTGCTGGAGAACGCCTTGATCTATGGGATTCAGCCGCGTATCGAAGGTGGCTTGGTGAGAGTTGATGCGAGCTATACCGACGGGGTGTTCCAATTATGCGTCAGCAACCCTTATGAAGAGCTACGCGAGCAGCCGCCTTCGCGTGGGACGCGACAGGCTCTGGCTAATATCGATGCGCGTCTTGCGGCACTTTTCGGGCCGCGGGCCAGTCTCAGCGTGGAGCGCCGAGACGGCCGCCACTTCACTTGTCTACGCTATCCTTGTGCGAGACTTACGCAGGAAGCCCGTGCCCTATGAATGTCCTGATCGTCGATGATGAACCCCTGGCCCGTGAGCGCCTCAGCCGCATGGTCGGTGAGCTCGATGGCTACCGTGTCCTCGAACCGGCCGCGAGCAATGGCGAAGAGGCACTGACGCTGATCGACAGCCTCAAGCCGGATGTCGTGTTACTGGATATCCGCATGCCGGGGCTGGATGGCTTGCAGGTTGCCGCCAAACTCTGTGAGCGCGAAGCGCCGCCGGCGGTTATTTTCTGTACAGCCCATGATGAATTCGCCCTGGAGGCGTTCAAGGTCAGTGCGGTGGGTTATCTGGTTAAACCCGTGCGTGCCGAGCACCTCAGTGAGGCCTTGAAAAAAGCCGAGCGGCCAAACCGTGTGCAACTCGCCGCCCTGACCCGTCCAGCCGCAGAAAGCGGGGCTGGTCCGCGTACCCACATCAGTGCGCGCACCCGCAAAGGTATCGAGTTGATTCCCCTCGATCAGGTGATCTTTTTCATCGCCGACCATAAGTACGTGACCCTGCGCCATGTCGGCGGCGAAGTGCTGCTGGACGAACCGCTGAAGGCGCTGGAGGATGAGTTTGGCGATCGCTTTGTGCGCATTCACCGCAATGCCCTGGTTGCCCGCGAGCGCATCGAGCGCTTGCAGCGCACCCCGCTCGGGCACTTTCAGCTATTTCTCAAGGGCCTCAATGGCGATGCGCTGATCGTCAGCCGTCGCCATGTGGCTGGCGTGCGTAAGTTGATGCACCACCTTTAACGCGCTCTGGGCAGGGCAGGCCGGTTTCATCGGCCTGCCATTAGCCGCTTGGCCGCTGGGGCGGCGTTGGTCTGGATCGGCGTGAATCGAGCGCTGTCCAGCCTGCTGCGTTAGCCTGTTATTATCCTCGGCAGTTCGTTTTCTGGAATTGCCCAATGCCCCTTGAAATCCGTATCGCCACCCGTAAAAGTGCCCTGGCCCTGTGGCAGGCCGAACACGTCAAAGCCCGTCTGGAACTGGCTCATCCCGGGCTGATCGTCAGCCTGGTGCCAATGGTCAGTCGCGGCGACAAATTGCTCGATTCGCCGCTGGCGAAAATCGGCGGCAAGGGGTTGTTCGTTAAGGAGCTGGAAACCGCCCTGCTTGAGAATGAGGCCGATATCGCCGTGCATTCCATGAAGGACGTGCCCATGGACTTCCCCGAAGGCCTGGGTCTGTACTGCATCTGCGAACGCGAGGATCCGCGTGACGCCTTCGTTTCCAATACCTATGAAAGCCTTGAAGCGTTGCCTGCCGGCAGCGTGGTCGGCACCTCCAGTCTGCGTCGTCAAGCGCAGCTGCTGGCGCGTCGGCCCGATCTGCAGATCCAGTTCCTGCGTGGCAACGTCAACACCCGTCTGGCCAAGCTGGATGCGGGCGAGTACGACGCGATTATTCTTGCTGCCGCTGGCCTGATTCGCCTGGGTTTTGCCGCGCGTATTCGCGCCTCCATCAGTGTCGACGACAGCCTGCCAGCGGGCGGGCAGGGTGCAGTCGGCATCGAATGTCGCAGCGCCGATGCGCAGATCCATGCCTTGCTGGCGCCGTTGAATCACCACGAGACTGCCTTGCGCGTCAGCGCCGAGCGAGCGCTGAACAAGCACCTCAACGGCGGCTGTCAGGTGCCGATCGCCTGCTATGCGCTGCTCGAAGGCGAGCAATTATGGTTGCGTGGCCTGGTGGGTCAGCCCGATGGCGGCTTGCTGTTGCGCGCGGAAGGTCGTGCGCCGGCGGCGCAGGCTGAGCAGCTCGGCGTGCAGGTTGCCGAGGCGCTGTTGGCACAGGGCGCGGCGGGCATTTTGCAGGCCGTCTACGGCGAGGCCGATTCCGAGTGAGCAACTGGCGTCTGCTGCTGACCCGTCCGGCCGAGGAGTGCGCGGCGCTTGCCGCGACTCTGGCTGAGCAGGGGATCTTCTGCAGCAGTCTGCCGTTGCTGGCGATCGAGGCGCTGGCCGAAACGCCGGAGCAACGCGCGATCATGCTCGGGCTGGAGCGCTATTGCGCGGTGATTGCGGTGAGCAAGCCGGCCGCGCGATGTGCCCTGCAATTGCTCGACCGTTATTGGCCGCAGCTGCCGGCTGATCTGCCCTGGTTCAGTGTCGGTGCGGCCACTGCCGAAATCCTCAGCCATCGGGGCCTGAACGTTGATTATCCCGAGCATGGCGATGACAGCGAGGCCTTGCTCGCACTGCCGCAGTTGCAGCAGGCGCTGACGGCGGCAGCCACGCCTCGCGTGCTGATTTTGCGCGGCGAGGGTGGTCGCGAGTTGCTCGCCGAGCGCTTGCGCGGTCAGGGTGTAGATGTCGACTATCTGGCGTTATATCGCCGCCTGTTGCCGCACTATCCGCCAGCAACACTTGTCGAAAGGGTGCGCGATGAGCGCTTGAATGGCCTGGTGGTCAGCAGCGGGCAGGGTTTTAGCCATTTGCTTGAGTTGGCTGGCGAGCATTGGGCAGCGCTGGCTCGACTACCCTTGTTCGTACCTAGTCCGCGCGTGGCTGAACAGGCACGGGCTGCGGGCGCTAAAATTATTGTGGATTGCCGGGGCGCAAGCGCCACGGCGTTGCTGGCGGCGTTGCTGGCGCAACCTGCCCCTGACCTCTAATGCAAAGGATGGATACGTGAGCGAAGCGACTACCCCTAAAGAACAACAGCCGCCGACAGCGGAGGCGCCCGCTGTTGCACCGCCAGCCCCGGCGGTAAAACCACAGTCGCGTGGTAACAGCCTGATCGTGTTGGCCCTTTTGCTGGGCGTAGCAGGCGCGGCGGCAGGGGGGTGGAGCCTGTGGCAAATGCGTAGCCTGGAGCTGCGCGACCAGCAGCAGCTCAGTCAACTGGAGGCTGCGCGCAGCCAAACCGAGGCCCTGGCCAAGAGCGCCCAGGCACTGGATGCGCGTCTGCAGCAACTGCCCGGTGCCGATGAGCTGGACGCTCGCCGCCGCCTGGTGGCGCAGTTGCAAGGCGATCAACAGCTGCTCAATCAGCGCTTGGCAACGGTTCTCGGTGCCAGTCGTCAGGATTGGCGTCTGGCTGAGGCGGAGCATTTGTTGCGTCTTGCCAGCCTGCGCCTGTCGGCTTTGCAGGATATCGACAGTGCAGAGGCTTTGGTGCAGGGCGCCGACGAGATTCTGCGCGGGCAGGATGATCCCGCGGCTTTTGCGGCGCGTGAGCAACTGGCCAAGAGCCTCGAGGCATTGCGCGCAACCGTTAACCCCGATCGCACCGGGCTATTCCTCCAGCTGGCGGCATTGCGTGAACAGGTGGCGCAGTTGCACGCGCTGCCCCCGGCCTTTGTCAGTTCCGGTGGGGCGCTCAGTGATCTGGCTGCCGAGGGTGATGGCAGCAGTTGGTGGGCTGAGTGGCTTGAGGTCCTGTCGCAGTATTTCCGGATCGATTTCAGCGCCGACGAGAATATTCGCCCATTGCTCGCCGGGCAGAGTCTGACCCAAGTGCGCCTGGCCCTCAGCCTGGCTCTGGAGCAAGCGCAGTGGGCGGCGTTGCACGGCCAGACGCCGGTTTACCGGCAGTCGCTGCTGCAGGCACGCGAGGTGCTGGATGCACATTTCGACCTGGAGAACCCCAATAGCCGTGCCTTGCGCGCCCGCGTCGATGAATTGATCGAACAGCCCGTCGAGGTGGTTGCGCCTGATCTGAGCAACTCGCTCAACGCGGTGCAGGCCTATATCCAGCGCAAGCAGTCAGCCCGGGAGCAAATCGAGACTGACGCCCCTGCAGAAGCCCTGCCGGATGTGGAGGAGGCCCGCCCATGAAACGCGTTTATCTGCTGCTCGTCGTGCTGGCGGTCGTTGCTGGGCTGGCGTTGCTCGGCCTGGCTGTAGCCGAGCACAAGGGCTATGTCTTGTTCGCCTACCAGGGTTTCCGCTACGAATCGAGTTTGTGGGCATTCCTGGCATTAGTCGCTGTGGCCTGGCTGTCGCTCTATCTGCTGCTTTTGTTGCTGCGACTGGTAATTGCCTCGGGTGGACTGGTCAACCCATGGTCGCGCCTGCATGGCCGCCGTCGGGCACGCCTGGCCCGTGAGCAGGGCTTTCTCGATCTGGCCGAGGGTCGCTGGGCAAATGCCTTGCGCCATTTGCGCCGCGCCGCCGAGGTCGAGAAGCAACCCTTGGCTTATTATTTGGGCGCCGCTCGCGCCGCGCATCAACTGGAACAACACGAAGACGCAGAGCAGTTGCTGGAGCAGGCGCTCAAGCGCCAGCCTCAAGCCGAGCTGGCCGTTGCCCTGACCCATGCCGAATTGCAAATGGCGCAGGGGCAGGTCGATGCGGCGCTGGAGACCTTGCAGGCGATGAACGAGCGTCATCCCTACCACCCGCTGGTCCTGCGTCAGTTGCAGCAATTGTATGTGCAGCGCGGCGATTGGTCGGCACTGCTCGGCTTGTTGCCGGCGTTGCGCAAGGGTAAGGCACTCGCTGATGCCCAGCTAAACGAGCTGGAGCGCCGGGCCTGGTGTGGTCGGTTGGCGCATGCCGGGCAGGGCGATGAAGGCGACAAGGCAGAAACCTTGGCGGTGCTGGCAAAGGCTTGGCAACATTTGTCAGCGGCGCACCGCCAGGAGCCGGAGCTGCTGGCTGTATATGCTGAGCGGTTGCGCGTGCTGGGTGCAGAGCCCGAGGCCGAAGAGCTGCTGCATGCGGCGCTCAAGCGCAGCTATGACAGTCGCCTGGTACGACTCTACGGCCTGCTGCGTGGGCGCGATCCCGCGCGCCAGTTGCACGCTGCCGAGGGCTGGTTGAAACAGCACCCGAGTGATGCAAGCCTGCTGCTTACGCTGGGTAGGTTGTGTTTGCAGTGCCAGTTGTGGGGCAAAGCCAAAGACTATCTGGACGCTAGCCTGGTGTTTCAGCGCCACCCGGAGACCTATGCGGAGTTGGCGCGTCTGCTGGCCCAGTTGGGTGAGATCGAGCAGAGTAATCGCCTGTTTCAGGAAGGCCTGGGGTTACTCGATCCGCGCCTGAACAGCCTGCCTCGCTTGTCTGCTCCATCCGCCAACTGACGTTGCTGAGGGCTGGCCGGAATTCTCCGGTCGGCCTGCCGTTCGCCTGGTTCGATTGATTCCGCTGGAAACTGATAGGGCGCAGGTGACATGGCGCGTCTGACAGTACGCCTATTCGGTTGATGTCGATCATGGTCTGGGCGGATTAACCAACCCGCGCTGGGCAATATGGCTTGCGTATGTTGTAGTGCTTGGCGTGACGGGGCAGGCTGAGTTGTTCCGTGGTTGACAGTGCGTATGACGTGGATTAAACGCTCGTATGAAATCTGTCGGTTGCGCGCCTTGATGGTGCAGGTTCGCGGGCATAGTCTGGCTCGTACGTACCGCCGGAAAGTCGCCGCTTCATGACTGTTTTTTCAAGACCATGTGCCGATTGACAAAAAACCGTCTCGGACCAGGCGCATAACAGAAATACCGATAAGGGAAGTGAGGCCATCATGCTCGATAGTTGTCAGAACGCTCAGGAACGTTGGGGTGGTGTGAACCTGCTGATCGACCGCTGGTTGCAGGAACGCCGGGATCTGGTAATGGCCTACACGGCCATCAGCAGCTCACCACAAGCGCCGATTACCAATGAGCAAGCGCTGCAGAGGTTCTGCGAAATCCTGGTTGATTACGTGTCCGCTGGACATTTTGAGGTCTACGAGCAACTGACCAATGAGGCCAAGGCCTTTGGTGATAAGCGTGGTCTTGAGCTTGCCAAGCAGATATACCCGCGTATTGAGGTGATCACCGAGGTGGCGCTGGCCTTCAATGATCGCTGCGACAATGACGAGTCTCACGATAGTGTGCCTCTCGCTGAAGAGCTCCAGCGTTTGGGGCAACTGCTGCATGAGCGTTTCGAGTTGGAAGATTGTCTGATCGAAGTGCTGCATAACGCCCATCAGCAGCACGCCCAGGCTCCGGCCTCTGTGCTCTAAGCGGTTCTCAATAGCGCGCCCTCAGCCCCCCGTCAAAACTGTTGCGCCGGCCCTGCTTGCGGCGCGGCCGCGCAGGTAGCCGGCGGCTGCCTGGTTTCACTTCCGGGCAGGGCTTGGGGTGAAGAGCCACGCGAGACACGCCTTTGTCTGCGCTCAACGCTGCGACTAATCGTTTCACAACACGCAATGGCGATATGCCCATTGTCCCGGTCGGGCAATTTGTCGACGTGCGGACGGCTTCGTGGGTTTCCGGTTGCGCAGTGCTAAGCGGGGGGTGACCGAACGTGCCATCTACAGCTTTTAGCGCAATCTCCTCTAGCCTGCAGGTAAGCACTCTTAATCAAGGTGTCTGAATGAATTTTCCGCCGAAAGCGGCGAATTTGTGTCAGGCATTCGCTCGACTGCCGTGTGGGCGCTAGCGACTGGCGAGTCAGGCGTCTAGTATGAGTCGCATCTACATCCGCCCGGAGGCGTGTCATGTCGGCCACAAAGAAAATCAAAAAGAAATCTGTAAGTACCCCGCTGCATTTGCTTCATCAACTGTCCAGCAGTTTGCTTGAGCATCTTGAAGATGCCTGTTCACGAGCGCTGACCGATGCTGAAAAGCTGCTTGGTAAGTTGGAGAAGCAGCGCGGCAAGGCTCAAGAGAAACTGCACGATGCTCGCGTCAGCCTGCAGGATGCTGCAGCGGCAGGCAAAGCCAAGGCGCAGGCCAAAGCCAAGGACGCAGTGGCTGAACTCGAAGAGTTGCTCGATACCCTCAGGGATCGGCAGACGGAGACCCGCAATTATATTGTTGGACTCAAGCGCGACGCCCAGGAAAGTCTGAAACTCGCCCAAGGCGTGGGTAAGGTCAAGGAAGCAGTCAACAAGGTGTTGGGTAGTCGTGATGCCAAGCCGGCCGCTCCGGCAAGCAAACCTGTTGCCAAGCCCGCAGCCAAAGTTGCTGCCAAGCCGGTTGCCAGTAAGGCTGCTGCAAGCAAGCCTGCTGTTGCTGCTGCCAAACCGGTCAGCAAAGCGCCGGCCAAGCCTGCGGCAAAGTCAGTCGCTGCTCCTGCTGCGGCCGCCAAACCGGTTGCCAAAGCGCCGGCCAAGCCGGCAGCGAAGCAGCCACTTGCCAGCAGCGGTGCCAAGCCCGCAGCCGCCAAGGCCCCTGCCAAAACAGTGAGTAAGCCGGTGGCGAAACCTGCGGCTAAAGCGGCAGTCAAGCCCGCGGCGAAAAAGCCTGCGGCCGCTAAACCGGCGGCACCAGCCCCGGTTGTCAGTACGCCCGCAGTGCCTGTCGCGGCCACTGCAGTACCTGCAGGCAGCACCCCGCCTAAAGCGTCCTAAGCATGTTGGGCTGCGACGCGCAATAAATGCAGTGCGTCGCGGTCAGCTGGCGTGCTGGCCAGGGCTAGTGTGTGCAACCAGCCGTGCGCATCCTCGGACGCATCGTTCGGCCAGTCGTGGCTGGATAACGCCAGGCGCTGCAGCAGTTCGCGCTCGGCTGCCAGTTCAAGTTGTTTGATCTGCTCGCGCAGTGCCGCCAAGGCACTGTCGTGTTGCGAGGCTGCGCGCCATTGCAGGCGCAGGCGCCTGAGTTCACCGACGACCTCGCGTTGCCAGGGTTGCGTTATGGCGCGCAGGCAGTCGGCTCGTTCGGTATTGCAGGCCACGCCGCGGCATTCGAGCCAGGCGGCGCAGAGTAGCAGGCAGACATCGTTACCCTGAGCCTGCAGGTGCAAACAGGCGGTCTCCACGCTTGGGCGGCGATAGAGTGTTTCGGCGAAACGCCACAAGTCAGTATCCATAGTGCTTTCCGAGTGTGCGGCGGGCGACTCTGGTAGACTCCGCGGCCATTATGATTCGACTCCTGAACCTTACTTTACAGCGTGGCCCGCAACGTCTGCTAGAAGACGCCGAGCTAACCCTGCATCCCGGCCAAAAAGCCGGCCTGATCGGCGCCAATGGTGCCGGCAAATCCAGCCTGTTCGCTCTGCTGCGCGGCGACTTGAGCGCGGACGCGGGCGATTGCCTGATTCCCGCCGACTGGCGCATTGCCCATATGCGTCAGGAGATCGACGCCGTCGAGCGCCAGGCGGTGGACTATGTGCTCGATGGCGATGTGCAGCTGCGCAAGGTGCAAGCCGAACTGGTTGTGGCTGAGGCCGCGCACGATGGCGTAGCGATTGCGCGCCTGCACACCGAGCTGGATAACCTCGATGGTTATGCCGCCGACGCCCGCGCGCGCAAATTGCTTGCCGGCC
Source organism: Pseudomonas sp. (assembly GCF_030683065.1). Taxonomy (GTDB): domain Bacteria; phylum Pseudomonadota; class Gammaproteobacteria; order Pseudomonadales; family Pseudomonadaceae; genus Aquipseudomonas. Next base: position 40,664 of record NZ_JAUXMX010000045.1, on the reverse strand, counting down.
TTGGGTTTGAAAACACGCAGATGGATCGCCGTGTCGGCGATTTTTCGGGTGGCTGGCGCATGCGCCTGAACCTGGCTCAGGCATTGATGTGCCCATCCGACTTGCTGCTGCTTGATGAGCCGACCAACCACCTGGATCTGGATGCGATCCTCTGGCTGGAGGGCTGGCTGCAGAGTTACCCAGGCACCTTGCTGCTGATTTCCCACGATCGTGATTTTCTCGATGCAGTCGTCGATCACATTGCTCACGTCGAGCAGCGCAAGCTGACCCTCTACCGCGGCGGCTATTCCGCCTTCGAGCGCGCCCGCGCCGAGCGCCTGGCCCAGCAGCAGCAGGCGTACGACAAGCAGCAGGTGCAGCGTGCGCACATGGAAAAATACATCGCCCGCTTCAAGGCCCAGGCGACCAAGGCGCGCCAGGCGCAGAGTCGAATCAAGGCACTGGAGCGCATGGAAGAGTTGTCGGCGGCGCATGTCGACTCACCGTTCGATTTCAGCTTCCGCGAGTCCGACAAGATTTCTAGCCCGCTGCTTGACCTGAGTGAAGGTCGCCTGGGCTATGGCGACAAGGTAGTGCTTGAGCAGGTCAAATTACAGCTGGCGCCGGGAGCACGCCTGGGTTTGCTCGGGCCCAACGGGGCTGGCAAATCAACCCTGATCAAGAACCTGGCAGGCGAGTTGCAGCCCATCAGTGGCCGTCTGCAGCTTGGCGAGAATCTGGTGGTTGGCTATTTTGCCCAGCACCAACTCGATGCTCTCGATGACAAGGCCAGTCCGCTCCTGCATTTCCAGCGTCTGGCGCCGACTGAACGCGAACAGACGCTGCGCGACTTTCTCGGTGGCTTCGACTTCCGTGGTCCGCGTTGCGACGAGCCTGTAGTGAATTTTTCCGGCGGTGAAAAGGCGCGTCTGGCCCTGGCCTTGATCGCCTGGGGCAAGCCCAACCTGTTGCTGCTCGATGAGCCAACCAACCACCTCGACCTGGAGATGCGCCTGGCGTTGACCATGGCTCTGCAGGAGTTTTCCGGCGCAGTAGTGGTGGTATCGCATGATCGGCACCTGCTCAAGAGCACCACCGACGAGTTCTTGCTGGTCGCCGATGGTCGGGTGCAGCCGTTTGACGGAGATCTTGAAGACTATGCGCGCTGGTTGAGCGATTACCGGGTGCGGCAGGCGCCAGTCAGCACTAGCGAAGGCAATCTGGATAAAACCGACAAGCGTGCTCAGCGCCAGGCTGCCGCTGCGTTGCGTCAGCAGCTGGCGCCGCTCAAGCGCGAAGCCGATAAGCTGGAAAAAGAGCTTGGCCTGCTTCATGTAAGCCTTGCTGCCGTTGAGACTCGCCTGGGCGACAGTGCGATCTACGATGCCGCGAGCAAGAGTCAGCTGCGCGACGCACTGGCCGAGCAAGCCACGTTGAAAAGCCGCGAAGCCGATCTGGAAGAACGCTGGCTGGAAGCACTGGAAACCCTCGAGGCTGTGCAGGCTGAGCTGGAGGCCGCCAGTTGAGTAGCGAAATATTCGGCTGGGAATGGTTGAGCGCCTACCGCGAGCCGCTACTGAGTGGCGCTCAGGTGTTGCTGATTGTGCTGCTGGCGTGGCTGTTGCAACGCTTGCTGGTGCGCGGCCTGGGGCGCTTGGGTGCGCGTTACCCACAACTGCCGCCAGGCCTTTTGCTGCCGCTGCGCGGCGGCCTGCGTTGGCTGATTGTGGGCAGTGCCTTGATGTTAGTGCTGGAGCGACTGGGTGTTTCCGCGCAGGTGCTGTGGACGGCGCTCACCGGCTTTGTTGCTGTCGCGGCGCTGGCGTTTTTCGCCATTTGGAGCGTGTTGTCCAATATGTTTTGCGCGCTGCTGATCTTCGTCCTGACGCCGTTCCGGATCGGCGACTGCATCGAGGTGATTGAGAGTGCCGACAAGCCAGGGGTCAGGGGGCGGGTCCTGGAAATCAACCTGTTCTACACCACTCTCGAAGATCTCACCGGCGATGCGCCCGGAACCTGGGTGCAGGTTCCCAACAGCCTATTCTTCCAGAAAGCCGTGCGCCGCTGGCGCAATGGCGAACTTCCCAGCGCTCGTAAACTCGAGAGCTAACGTCTGTTAATCACGGGTCGCTTTTCTGGCCCTGGCTGACCTGGCAATAGCCGACACCATCATCTTTGTTTCGATCCTGCTTAGCCGGCTGCCCAAGGCCCAGCAACCCTGCGAAGGCTTTTCGCTCTTATCCAGGGGGCACTCGAACCGCGCTGTCATTGCTGATCGTGGTCACAAGGAAGCTATTGCCGCGGTGAAATTGCGCAAGGGTTCACCAGGCTGATCCACAGCCTGGGCGAGTGATCGGGCAAGGAGTAGGCTAGTGGCCTGTCCTTTGTTATGTACGTTATTTTGCTATCGGAGCTTGATGCTATGGCCCTCGAAACCTGGCTTGCGTTCTTCGCTGCCTGTTGGGTAATCAGCCTGTCACCGGGTGCTGGGGCAATTGCCTCGATGTCCGCCGGGTTGCAATACGGCTTTTGGCGCGGCTACTGGAATGCCCTGGGGCTGCAGTTGGGCCTGGCGCTGCAGATCGTTATCGTCGCCGCCGGTGTCGGGGCGATTCTCGCTGCATCGGAGCTGGCGTTCAGCCTGATCAAGTGGTTCGGTGTGGTCTATCTGGTGTACCTCGGCTATCGCCAGTGGCAGGCTTTGCCCAGCGATATGGCAGCGCAGACCGAGCGGCCGATTGGTCGGCCGCTGACTCTGGTTCTGCGCGGCTTTCTGGTGAATTTCAGCAACCCCAAAGCCATCGTCTTCATCCTGGCGGTGCTGCCGCAATTTCTTGATCCGCAGGCGCCGCTGCTGATGCAGCACCTGCTGATGGGGGTGACCATGATTTGCGTCGATCTGGTGGTCATGGCCGGCTACACCGGGCTTGCCGCGCGAGTGCTGGGCGCGCTGCGTTCGCCACGCCAGCAGCGCGTGATGAACCGCACCTTCGGTGCGTTGTTTGTCGGCGCGGCGGCATTGCTGGCCAGCGTACGTCGCGCGCCGGTTTGATTTAGCCGGTTATTGAATTACCAGGGAATCGGCAGGCCATCCCAGCCCCAGAAGGTGCCCGTTTGCGCTGGGCCGTGCTGTTCAATCTGCGCCAGCAGGCATTCGGCGGAGTAGCTCGGGGTAAACAGTTTTTCGGCAGGGACATTGGCCTGGAAGGGTTTCGACAGCTCGGTGTCGGTCGTGCCGGGATGCAGGCTCAGTACGCAGCTTTGTGGGTTGAGGCGCGTCAGTTCGATGCTGGCGGTATGCAGCAATTGGTTCAGGGCCGCCTTGCTGGCGCGATAGCTGTACCAGCCGCCGAGGCGGTTGTCGCCGATCGAACCCACCCGCGCCGAGAGTGCCGCGACGGTGCAGGGGTGGCGACCACGCAACAGTGGCAATAGGTGTTTGAGTAGCAGAATCGGTGCGAAGGCGTTGCTCTGGAAGGTTGCCTGCAGGCCTGCTATGTCCAGTTGCGCCAGCCCTTTCTCGGCTTTGGCCGCGCCGCTGTGCAAGATACCGATACTGCATACCAGCAGATGCAGGCGCGGGATGGCGTCGCGCAAGCGACTGGCCAGTTCGGCGAGCGCTGTTTCATCGCAGACATCCACATCCAGGCACTGGAGGCGCTCGCCATGTATCTCGGCCAGTGCCACGAGGCCTGGGGCTTGCCGGGCGTTGCGCGCAACCGCCCAGACTCGCGCCACATCTGCGCGGGCCAGCAGCTGTTCGGTTATGGCCAGGCCGATGCCACGGCTGGCGCCGCAGACGAGTGCTTCGGCTGGCTCGGAGAGGCGTTGCCAGAAATTCAAATTGCAGTGCTCCTGCTTGGCTGGGGCGACAAGGCTTGTGCGTTGCCTGCGTGATCACGGGTGGGCTGAGTGAATGGCATACTGAGGCTCAATAATGAAGGAAACAACGACTATGCGTGTCTGGATAGATGCCGATGCCTGTCCGCGCGCTGCGCGTGATCAGTTGGTCAAGTTTGCCCTCAAACGCGGTTTCGAGGTGGTGATGGTGGCCGGTCAGGCGCAAACCAAACCAGCTTACGCGTGCGTGCGACTGATTGTGGTGCCGAGTGGCCCGGATGCGGCGGATGATTATCTGGTCGAGCATGCCGTGCCTGGCGAGCTGGTAATTTGCAGCGATGTACCGCTGGCCGACCGGCTGGTGAAAAAGGGCGTTAGCGCCCTGGATCCGCGCGGCAAGCCGTTCGATGAGGGCAACATGGGGGAGCGTCTGGCGGTGCGTAATCTGTTTACCGACCTGCGTGAACAAGGCCAGGTCGGCGGTGGACAGGGACCCTATGGCGAGCGCGAGCGACAGGCTTTTGCCAACTCGCTGGATCGTATTCTGACTCGCTTGATGCGCGGTTAGAACCCTAAGGCGGGTAGCGCAGGCATGGCGCTACAGCATGGGTATCGCTGCGCTCAACCTGCGCGGCTCGACCCATCCTACCCGCACAGGTAGGTGCCGGTGCCGACTGCCACCAGAGTGCCGTCATCGTCGTGCAGTTCGCTGCGCACCACTGCGACCTTGTTGCCGGAACGCAGCAGCACGGCGCTGGCGGTAAAGTGCTGGCCGCGACCGGGGCGCAGGTAGTCGATGCGCAGGTCGATGGTCCCCAGCTTGGAGAGCCGGGCCATGCGCTCCTGGCTGGACAGGTGTTGGTGCTTGTCGAAAGCGCCGATCAGCGCCATGGCGCCACCGGCGACATCCAGCAGCGATGAGATGACCCCGCCATGCAGGATGCCGTGGACGAAGTTGCCGATCAGCTCGGCTTTCATTGGCAGGTGCATGGTCACCCGCTGCGGGCTCAGTTCGCCGAGCTGGATACCGAGCATCTGGTTGAACGGGATGCGCTGGAAAAAGCCGCTCACGGCCTGATGCAGTTCTGCGGTGAGTTCGAGCGGTGGAGTGGTCATGGCGCCTGCCTTTGCGAGAGTTCACTCACGCTGCAGCAGGCCGGCCCGTTTAGCCAGAGGCGCGGCGCGGGTGCCGCGCGCATTGGCGGGTTTGGCCTAAACGTGGGTCAGTTCGAGTACCCGGTCGACCAGTTTATTGATGCCAGAGGCCGCCTCGCTGATCGATTGGGCGAGCATGTAGGCGGGCGTGGTGACCAGCTTGTGGGCGTGATCCTCGACAATTTCACTGACTTCGCACTCGTGGTGGATGGCGCCCATCTGCGTCAGCGCGGCGGCAGTGTCATGGTCGTTGCCGATGGTGCACACCACGCCGCTACCGAAAATCTTTGCCGCCAGAGCCGGGGCGATGCACATCAGGCCGACTGGCTTGCCGGCCTTGACGAAGGCCTGGGTGGCGTTCAATACGCCGGCCTGCACCGTGCAGTTGGCGCCGCTGAGGACGAAGTCCGAGAGGTTTTTGGCCACGCCAAAGCCCCCGGGCATGATCAGGGCGTCGAAGTCGTCTACGTGCAGTTCGCGTACATCCTTGATTTTGCCGCGAGCGATGCGGGCAGCTTCCACCAAAACATTACGCGTCTCGTCCATCTCGTCGCCGCTGTAATGATCGACCACATGCAGCTGTTGCACGTCAGGTGCAAAGCACTGCACCACCGCGCCGCGCTGGTCGAGGCGCAGCAGAGTGATCACGCTTTCATGGATTTCAGCGCCGTCGTAAACGCCGCAACCGGATAAAATTACCGCTACTTTTTTGTTCATTGAGAACTCCTGGTCACTGGGCTGAGTCATGGTGGCTATGCAGATTATGGCTGGTCTGCGAGCGATCCTTGACGAGTTGGACGATCATCCTCGGCTCGGGCAGCGGGCGCCGCCCGCTGCGGTCAAGGTGCATCATGATAGGCTCGATACGGCACGCTTAGGGGCCTTGCGATTATCCTAGCCCGTGGGCTTTCTGGGGTGAATCCCTGCGTGCTAAGCGCGGGCTGCGGTTCAACGCTCTGGCTCTGCTGGGCAGGATCAATGCGCCGAACGCCGCAGGCGCCTGCGTAGCCAGAAGCCCAGGCCGATTACCAGCAGCGCGCCCAGCACATATAGCTGATAACGGCGGAAGTCGCTGAGCAGAGTATCCAGCGCTGCACCCAGGTGATAGGCCGCCAGGCCCAGGCCGCTAGCCCAGATAGCCACACCAATGGCATCCAGCAGCAGGTAGCGCCGCCACGAGTAGCCGGACAGGCCGATGGCCAGCGGCATCACCGTGCGCATGCCGTAGATGAAGCGAAACCCCAGCACCCACAAATCCGGGTGCCGACGCAGGAGCAGTAATGCCTTGTCGCCCAAGCCCTGCCAGTGCGGCCGGCGTTCGAGGATGCGGCGACCATGACTGCGGCCCAGGAAATACCACAGCTGGTCGCTGGCGTAGGTGCCGAAGAAGGCGAACAGTATCACCAGTTCGATGCTCAGATAGCCGCGCAGAGCCAGGTAAGCCGCCAGTAGCAGCGACATTTCGCCCTCGACAAAGGTGCCAAGCAGCACCGCTGGATAGCCAAATTGCTGCAGGATATTCTCAAGCATGGTGGCGGCCTGATATGTGGTTGTTCAGCCTACTCGTTTGCAGTGCGCGGGAAAACGCTGCGTCACTCGACGAGCGCGGGCGTGTTGGTCAAACTGTCCGCAGGCTGTTGTGACACATTGGCGCAGCTTCGCCTGCGACCGTCATCATTTGGTCATAATGCTGGCCTATAACTGTCACGCTCGCCCGTTCGTGCGGGCTATGGAGTCTGTTGTGAGCTTTACCCCTGCTAATCGCCTGTTTCCTGCCACGCGTCTGCGGCGCAATCGGCGTGATGACTTTTCTCGCCGCCTGGTGCGCGAGAATCGTTTGAGCGTGGATGATTTGATTCTGCCGGTCTTCGTCCTTGATGGCGATAACCGCCGCGAGGCGATTGCGTCGATGCCTGGCGTGGAGCGCTTGTCTATCGACCTGCTGCTGCAGGAGGCCGAGAAGTGGGTGGCCTTGGGTATTCCGGCGCTGGCGCTGTTCCCTGTGACGCCGCTGGAGAAAAAGTCTCTGGACGGTAGTGAGGCATGGAACCCCGAGGGCATCGCTCAGCGTGCGATTCGTGCCCTGCGTGCACGTTTTCCGGAGCTGGGCATCATCAGTGACGTGGCCCTGGATCCGTTCACTACCCACGGTCAGGACGGCATTCTCGACGAAGACGGCTATGTGCAGAACGACGTCACCGTCGACGCATTGGTAAAACAGGCACTGTCGCATGCTGAGGCCGGCGCCCAGGTAGTCGCGCCCTCGGACATGATGGACGGACGAATCCAGGCTATCCGCGAGACCCTGGAGCTGGCCGACTTCCCCAATGTGCGCATCATGGCCTATTCGGCCAAGTACGCCAGTGCCTACTACGGCCCGTTCCGCGATGCCGTTGGCTCGGCAGCCAACCTGGGCAAGGCCAACAAGGCCAGCTACCAGATGGACCCGGCTAACGGCGACGAGGCGCTGCACGAAGTGGCCGCCGACCTGGCCGAGGGTGCCGACATGGTGATGGTCAAGCCGGGCATGCCCTATCTGGATATTCTCTGGCGGGTCAAACAGGAATTCCGGGTGCCAACTTTTGTCTATCAAGTCAGCGGCGAATACGCCATGCATATGGCCGCGATCCAGAATGGCTGGTTGAGCGAGGCGGTGATCCTTGAGTCACTGACCGCTTTCAAACGAGCCGGTGCCGATGGCATCCTTACCTATTTCGCCGTTCGCGCGGCAGAACTGTTACAGCCGGGGCACTAGTCCCGCCAGGACGATCCAATGACAACCGAAGGACTCACCCCAAGCGAATTGCAGACTGCCGAAGCGGTCGCTGCCGACCTGCCCGCGGAGATCTTGCCGCCGATCGAAGTGCCGGTGCCCACGCCTGCACCACCCATGGTGGTGCCAGGCCTGGATGACAGCAGCTTGTATATCCACCGCGAGTTGTCGCAGCTGCAATTCAATATCCGCGTGCTGGAACAGGCGCTGGACGAGTCCTATCCGCTGTTGGAACGGTTGAAGTTTCTGCTGATTTTCTCCAGCAATCTCGATGAGTTCTTCGAGATTCGCGTCGCTGGCTTGAAGAAGCAGATCAACTTCGCCCGTGAGCAGGCTGGCGCTGACGGCTTGCAGCCTCATCAGGCGCTGGCGCGAATTTCCGAACTGGCGCACGAGCAAGTGGAGCGCCAGTACGCGATTCTCAACGACACCCTGCTACCGGCACTGGAAAAGCACCAGGTACGCTTTATCCGTCGCCGCCACTGGAATACCAAGCTGAAGGCCTGGGTGCGTCGCTACTTCCGCGACGAAATCGCGCCGATCATCACCCCGATCGGCCTGGATCCGACCCACCCGTTTCCTTTGCTGGTGAACAAGAGCCTGAACTTCATCGTCGAACTGGAGGGCATCGACGCCTTCGGCCGCGATTCTGGGCTGGCGATTATCCCGGCGCCGCGCCTGTTACCGCGGATCATCAAGGTGCCTGAAGACGTCGGCGGTCCTGGCGACAATTACGTGTTCCTCTCCTCGATGATTCACGCGCATGCCGATGACCTGTTTCAGGGCATGAAGGTCAAGGGTTGCTATCAATTCCGCCTGACCCGTAACGCCGACCTGTCGGTCGATACCGAGGATGTCGAAGATTTGGCTCGCGCCTTGCGCGGTGAGTTGTTCTCGCGGCGTTACGGCGATGCGGTGCGCCTGGAGGTGGTCGACACCTGCCCGCGGCCGTTGCTCGATTACCTGCTCAAGCAGTTCAGCCTGAGTGAGAGCGAGTTGTACCGGGTCAGTGGCCCGGTCAACCTGACCCGGCTGTTCAGCATCACCGGCCTGGCCAGCCAGCCGGATCTGCAGTATCCGCCGTTCACCCCGGTGATCCCCAAGTTGTTGCAGAACAGCGACAACATTTTCAGCGTGATCAGCAAGCAAGACATCCTTCTGCTGCACCCGTTCGAGTCCTTTACACCGGTCATCGATCTACTGCGTCAGGCGGCGAAAGACCCGCATGTGCTGGCGATCAAGCAGACCCTCTACCGCAGTGGCGCCAACTCGGAAATCGTCGATGCGCTGGTCGAGGCTGCGCGCAACGGCAAGGAAGTCACCGCGGTGATCGAGCTGCGTGCACGCTTCGATGAGGAGTCCAACCTGGCCCTGGCCAGTCGTCTGCAGGCAGCGGGAGCGGTGGTGATCTACGGGGTGGTCGGTTTCAAGACTCACGCCAAGATGATGCTGATTTTGCGCCGCGAGAGTGGCGAGATCGTTCGCTACGCGCACCTCGGAACGGGCAACTACCATGCCGGCAACGCCAAGCTGTACACCGACTACAGCCTGCTCACCGCCGATGTGGCGCTGGGTGAGGATGTGGCGAAGATGTTTAGTCAGCTGATCGGCATGGGCAAGACCCTGCGCATGAAGAAGCTGTTGCATGCACCCTTCACCCTGAAGAAAACCCTGCTCGACATGATCGCCAAGGAAACTGCCCAGGCCAGTGAGGGCAAGCCGGCGCACATCATCGCCAAGTTCAACTCACTGACCGATCCGAAGATCATTCGCGCGCTGTACAAGGCCAGTCAGACCGGGGTGCGCATCGACCTGGTAATCCGCGGCATGTGCTGCCTGCGTCCGGGTATTCCTGGGGTTTCGCACAACATTCAGGTGCGCTCGATCATCGGTCGCTTCCTGGAGCACACGCGGGTGTTTTACTTCCTCAACGAAGGCGAGGAGAAGATCTACCTGTCCAGTGCCGACTGGATGGAGCGCAACCTGGACAAGCGTGTTGAGACCTGTTTCCCGGTGGAAGGCAAGAAGCTGATCATGCGGGTGAAAAAGGAGCTGGAGACCTACCTGACCGACAACACCCAAAGCTGGGTGTTGCAGCCGGACGGGCGTTACTTGCGCAGTAGCCCGACGGGCAACCAGAACCCGCGCAGCGCGCAGGCCGGGTTGCTGGAGAAATTGACGGTGCCGCTGGTCAGCGCACGCTGAGTTCAATGCCGGTTCGTTTGAGCCATTCCGCTTCCTGGGTGAAGTCTGCCTGGGTTAGCGGGTTGCTCGCCAGCCAGCCTTCCGGAAAGCAGATTTCCAGGCTCTGCGCAGCCGCTTGCAACTGCACCTGGGGCATTTCCTGGGTGCCGCGGATGTGATGGAAGAGGATGGCGAAACGCAGCAATACGCACAGGCGAACCAGCTTGATGCCTTCGTCGCCGAATTCACCCAGTTTGTCCTTGGGGATATTGCGCCGATGGCCGCGCACCAACAGCGCGAGCATCTGCTGATCCATGCGTGAGAAGCCTGCCAGGTCGGAGTGCTCAATCAGGTAGGCACCGTGCTTGTGATACTGGTAGTGGGCGATGTCCAGGCCCAGTTCATGCACCCGTGCGGCCCAGATCAGCAGTTCGCGATGCCATTCGTCACCCAGTCCCCAGCTGTCGGCCACCTGGTCGAGGGCTTCCAGCGCCTTGCTTTCGACCCGTGCGGCCTGTTCCAGGTCGACGTGATAGCGCTCCATCAGCGCGCTCAGGGTGCGCTGGCGGACATCTTCATGGTGATGGCGACCCAGCAGATCGTAGAGCACGCCTTCGCGCAGTGCGCCTTCGGAGTGCGACATGCGCTCGATCTCGCAGGCATCGAAAATCGCTTCGAGAATAGCCAGGCCGGCAGGGAATATTCCACGTCGGTCCGGTTTGATGCCGTCGAGATCGAGCTTCTCCACGTCACCGAGCTTGAATACCTTGCGCTTGAGCCAGGCCAGGCCTTCCAGGGTTATCTCGCCAGAGCCCAGTCCCGCCGCCTGGATCGCCAGGCCGATGGCCTTGATGGTGCCAGACGCCCCGACCGCATCCTGCCAGCCGAGCCTGTGCAGGGCATGTTCGATGCCCATGATTTCCAGGCGAGCTGCGGTATACGCCTGAGCGTAGCGGGCCGGGGTGATCTTGCCGTCCTTGAAGTAGCGCTGGGTGTAGCTCACGCAGCCCATCTGCAGGCTCTCGCGCAGCAGCGGCTCGAATCGCTGGCCGATGATGAACTCGGTACTGCCGCCGCCGATATCGGTAACCAGGCGCTTGCCCGGTGTGTCGGCGATGCTGTGGGACACGCCGAGATAGATCAGTCGCGCTTCTTCGCGGCCGGAGATGACTTCAACCGGATGGCCGAGGACTTCCTCGGCGCGGCGGATGAACTCGCCCCGGTTGTGTGCTTCGCGCAGGGCGTTGGTGCCGACAATCCGTACCGCGCCATCAGGCAGGCTGGCGGTCAGTTGCGCGAAGCGGCGCAGGCAGTCGAGGCCGCGCTGCATGGCCTCCTCGTTGAGCAGGCGCAACTCGTCGATACCTGCAGCCAACTGAACCTTGTCGCCGAGGCGTTCAAGGATGCGCAGTTCGCCGTGATCGGTCTTGGCCAGCACCATGTGGAAGCTGTTGGATCCCAAGTCGATGGCTGCGATCAGGGGAAATGACTCTGCAGGGGTATGCGGCATGATGGGGCTTTCTCGATACAGAACGCCGACATCCTGCCACGATAGGCAGGGTACGCCAACGCATACTGATGTCGCAGGTCCTGCAGGTGTTCTAAAAACAGGCGTCTATGGGCTGTGCAGCAGGCGCGTTTCACTGTTCTTGCGCGGGCCGCCACGATCTACAGCGACGAATAGCGCTAAGGCTATGCAGCTCAGCCGCTCGATCAATAGCCGGCCGCTAGGTTCATGAGTGGATCGAGCCGACAAACTGACGCAGCTCCGCGGTTTGCGGGTTGTCGAACAACACCTTGGGGTCGCCCACTTCGTGCACCTTGCCCTGGTGCATGAACACCAGCTTGTCGCCCACTTCACGGGCGAAGCGCATCTCATGAGTGACCATGATCAGGGTCATGCCCTCGCTGGCCAGTTGCTTGACCACCGCAAGCACCTCGTTGACCAGCTCCGGGTCGAGCGCCGAGGTGATTTCGTCGCATAGCAGCACCCGTGGCGACATCGCCAGCGCTCGGGCGATGGCCACTCGTTGTTGCTGGCCGCCGGACAGGCGTTCCGGGTAGGCGTCGAATTTCTCGCCGAGCCCGACCCGCTCGAGCATCTGTCGCGCTAGCTGCTGCGCGGCGTCGCGCGGTAGCTTCTTCACCACTTGGGGGGCGAGCATGATGTTCTCGCCAACGCTGAGGTGAGGGAACAGGTTGAACTGCTGGAACACCATGCCGACCTTCTGTCGCAGGCTGCGCAGATCCGCACGGGCGGCGTCGATATATTCGCCATCGACCTCAATAACCCCATCGTCAATCGACTCCAGGCCGTTGAGGGCGCGCAACAAGGTGCTCTTTCCCGAGCCGCTGCGACCGATGATGGCGACCACCTCCCCTTCCTTGACCTTTAAATCAATGCCTTTGAGTACATGGTTATCGCCGTAGTACTTGTGCAGGGCGGTGACGTTAAGCAGTGACATTTAGTCTCCTTTCCAGGCGGTATGCAGCAAGCGACAAGGGGTAGCAGAGCAGGAAGTAACCGAGCGCTACCAGGCCATAGACCATGAAGGGCTCGAAGGTGGCGTTGGCCAGCATGCCGCCGGTCTTGGTCAGTTCGGTGAAGCCGATGATCGATGTCACTGCAGTGCCTTTCACCACCTGCACCGAGAAGCCCACTGTAGGGGCAATAGCGATACGCATGGCCTGTGGCAGTACAACGTGACGCAGTACTTCGAGCCGGCTCATGGCCAGGCTTTCGGCCGCTTCCCATTGGCTGTGGCTGATTGATTCGACGCAGCCGCGCCAGATTTCGGCGAGGAAAGCGCTGGTGAACAGGGTCAGGGCAATAGCCGCCGCCAGCCAGGGAGATACATCAACTCCGAGCAAGGCGATGCCGAAGAACACCATGAACAACTGCATCAGCAGCGGCGTACCCTGGAATAGTTCGATGTAGCCGCGCGCCAGAATTCGCAGGGGTTGCAGTGGTGAAATTCGTGCCAGTAGCACTAGCAGCCCGGCCAAGCCACCGCAGGCGAAGGCCACTAGCGACAGAAGCAGGGTCCACTGCATGCCGACCAGCAGGTTGCGCAGAATGTCCCAGAAAGTGAAGTCCATCAGCGGCCTCCGACGATGAAGCGGCGGCCAACCCAGGCCAGCAGCTGGCGGATCAGGATAGCCATCACCAGATACAACAGAGTGGTCACCAGGTAGGTTTCGAAGGCGCGAAAGTTGCGCGACTGAATGAAGTTGGCGGCATATGACAGCTCCTCGGTGGAAATCTGCGAACACACCGCCGAGCCGAGCATGACGATGATGATCTGGCTCGACAGTGCCGGCCAGACCTTGGCCAGGGCCGGGCGCAGCACCACATAGCGAAAAATCTCGATCCGGCTCATGGCAAGGGCTGCGGCGGCTTCAAGTTGACCATGGGGGATAGCCTGGATACCTGCGCGGATGATCTCGGTTGAGTAGGCTCCAAGGTTAAGCACCATCGCCAGCGCCGCCGCCTCCCACTCGTTTAGGCGTACGCCCAGGGCTGGAAGGCCGAAGAAGATAAAGAACAGCTGGACGATAAAGGGTGTGTTGCGGATTAGCTCGATATACAGGCCGAACAGTTGGTTGAATGGCTTGATCCGCCAGGCGCGCATCACCGCCCCGATTATGCCCAAGCCAACCCCTAGAAGGGTGCCCGCGGCGGTCAGGCTCAGGGTGAAGAATGCGCCTTGCAGCAACAGATCGGCGTTGTCCAACACCGGGATAAAATCGAACTGGTATGCCATCACGGGCCTCCTGACTATGCGGCCCTACATGTCCGCCGGCAGCGGTTGCTTCAGCCACTTCTCGCTGATCGCGTTGAGGCTGCCGTCGGCTTTGGCGCTAGCGATGATCGCGTTGACCTTGGCCAGTAGCGCGGCCTCGTTCTTGTTCAGGCCGACATACGTGGGTGAGTTCTTGAGGTTGAGCTTCATCAGTGGCACTCGCTTGGGGGTGCGTTCGGCGATGGCGGCCATCACCACGTTGCCGCTTGCGATCAGGTCGACCTGGCCGGAGAGGTAGGCGGCGATGGTCGAGTTGTTGTCCTCGAAGCGCTTTAGGGTTGCGCCCTTGGGTGCCACCTTGCTCAACTCGATGTCTTCTACCGCACCTCGCGTTACGCTGATGGTCTTGCCTTCCAAGTCGGCGAGGCTGCTTACGGCCGCGTCTGCCGGGCCGAATACGCCGAGGTAGAAGGGCGCGTAGGCGCTGGAGAAATCGATCACAGCCTCTCGTTCGGGGTTCTTGCCCAGACTGGAGATCACCAGGTCGACCTTACCGGTGGTGAGGAAGGGGATGCGGTTGGTGCTGTTGACTGGGGTTAGTTCGAGTCTCACCGCCAGCTGGTCGGCCAGCAACTGGGCGGTGTCGATATCCAGGCCGCGTGGCTGCATGTCCGGGCCGATCGAGCCGAAGGGCGGGAAGTCTTGCGGGACGGCGACTTTTAGCACGCCGCGCGCGGTGATGTCGCTGAGGCTGTCGGCGAAGGCGCTGGGCAAGCTCAGGGCCAGTCCAGCGATGAGCAGGTTAAGTAGGTGGCGCTGAATAGCGTGCATGGCATGCTCCTGGTGGGTTAGTTAAAGCCATAAGTTGTGCTTTTTTACAGGTTGCATTGCGCATGCCAATTCTATTTGATTCATGTACTTAGCTTTATTGTCATTGTAAAACAAGGTCTTACTGGTCTGAACAGTTGTCAATTTGACTGGCGGGTCGCTTTGGGTTCTGCGCTATTCAGGTGCGTGGCCGGGTATCTGGCTTCAAAATGGCGCGACACTTGCTTGGGAGGTCAATCTAGCCTTACAAAGGGCGTCTCTACTGGACCGACTGGCCTGAACAGTTATGCATGCTTCCGCTCCTCGTGCTGTTCCCGAATACGCTCTGCAGTCGATCCGCAAGTTGATTGCGGAAGAGGGCTACCGCCCAGGCGATGTACTGCCTTCACAGCGTGACCTGGCCGAGCGCCTGGGGGTCAGCCGCACTTCTTTACGTGAGGCCCTGTCATCCTTAAGTGCTTTAGGCGTGATCAGCGTGCAACCGGGTAAGGGTGTTTTCGTCCAGGCGGCGGCCGGGCAAGCCTTGGCCCCGATGGGCTTCGCCTGGCCGTTCGCTGAGCAGGTATCTGCCGCCGATACCTTTCAGTTGCGTTTCGCTCTGGAGGGTTTCGCCTGTGGCTTGGCGGCGGCCACCCTGACGGCGGCTCAGCTGGATGCGCTGCAGGACAATGTCGAACAGATGCGCCTAGAGCTGCGGGGCGGTGATTTCGAGAGCGCGTCGCGCCTGGATTTTGATTTCCATCGGAGCATCCTGCTGGCCAGCGGCAATCAGGCCATGTGCGGCATTGTCACCTCCAGCGCGGATATTTTTCTGGAAAGTCAGAAACTACCGTTTATTCGTCCGGAGCGCGCCATGGAGACCTGGCAGGAGCATCGCAAGATCCTCAAGGCCCTAGGGCGGCACGCCTCGGGCCCGGCGCAGAAGGCTATGCAGCAGCATATCCGTGCAGCCGCTTTGCGCACTGGCATTGCCTTTGTCACTCTCGGTGACTAGCGTCGGGGTAAATTGCTTCCGGGCCCATAGACAGGCTCAATGGCGTTCGCCTTCCTGTACCGGTAAAGGCGGGCTATGATGGTCGTCACTTTTGCTTCCGAACACGGAGACTTTCCATGAGCGAATTCATCACTAATGTCAGCGACGCCAGCTTCGACCAGGACGTCATTCAGGCCGAGGGCCCGGTGCTGGTCGATTACTGGGCGGAGTGGTGCGGCCCGTGCAAGATGATTGCCCCGGTTCTGGACGAGATTGCCCAGACCTATCAAGGCAAGTTGAAAGTCTGCAAATTGAACATCGATGAAAATCAGGAAACCCCGCCAAAATACGGCGTGCGCGGCATTCCGACCCTGATGTTGTTCAAGAATGGCAACGTCGAAGCCACCAAGGTTGGCGCACTGTCCAAGTCGCAGTTGGCAGCGTTTCTCGACAGCAACATCTAAGTACCTGCGCAGGGCCTAGCTCGCGAGGCCTTGAACAGATTCTGCTGATTGCTGAAAGCCCCGCAACTCGCGGGGTTTTTTCTGCATGAATGCTAGACGGATCGATAAAGCCGGTGTTACATTCGGCCTCGCTGCATTTTCTATGCAGCCCCCTGCAAGCCGTCGCCGACGGATTCCTACGCGAATACCTTCGAAACACCTTGGCGATCCAATCGCCTTTTAGCGGCGCGGCCTCCCAAGCTGAATAGCTTATTTCCCCTCCTTCATGATTACGTCATTCCTATGAATCTGACCGAACTCAAGCAAAAGCCGATCACCGAACTGCTGGAACTCGCTGAACAACAGGGCCTGGAAAACATGGCTCGTTCGCGCAAGCAGGACGTGATTTTCTCGCTGTTGAAAAAACACGCTAAAAGCGGTGAGGAAATCTCCGGTGATGGCGTGCTGGAGATTCTCCAGGACGGTTTCGGCTTTCTCCGCTCTGCGGATGCCTCGTACCTTGCTGGCCCCGATGACATCTATGTCTCGCCGAGCCAGATCCGCCGCTTCAACTTGCGTACTGGCGATACGATTGTTGGCAAGATCCGCCCGCCGAAAGAAGGCGAGCGTTACTTCGCGCTGCTCAAGGTTGACACGATCAACTACGACCGCCCGGAAAATGCCAAGAACAAGATTCTGTTTGAAAACCTGACGCCGCTGTTCCCTACCAAGCGGCTGATCATGGAAGCCGGTAACGGCTCCACCGAAGACATCACTGGCCGCATCATTGATCTCTGTGCGCCAATCGGCAAAGGCCAGCGCGGCCTGATTGTGGCGCCGCCGAAAGCCGGCAAGACCATCATGCTGCAGAACATCGCGGCGAACATCGCGCGTAACAACCCCGAGTGCCACCTGATCGTGTTGCTGATCGACGAGCGCCCGGAAGAAGTAACCGAAATGCAGCGCACCGTGCGCGGCGAAGTGGTTGCCTCGACGTTCGATGAGCCGCCAACCCGCCACGTGCAAGTGGCTGAAATGGTCATCGAGAAGGCCAAGCGCCTGGTTGAGCACAAGAAGGATGTGGTCATCCTGCTCGACTCCATCACTCGTCTGGCGCGTGCCTACAACACCGTGATCCCTAGCTCCGGCAAGGTTCTCACCGGTGGTGTTGACGCCCATGCTCTGGAGAAGCCGAAACGTTTCTTCGGCGCTGCACGTAATATCGAAGAAGGCGGCTCGCTGACCATCATCGCCACGGCGCTGATCGACACCGGCTCGCGGATGGACGAGGTCATCTTCGAAGAGTTCAAAGGCACCGGTAACTCGGAAATCGTCCTGGACCGCAAGGTCGCCGACAAGCGCATCTTCCCGGCCATCGACATCCTCAAGTCGGGCACCCGCAAGGAAGAGCTCATCACTCCGAAGGACCAGCTGCAGAAGACCTATGTCCTTCGGCGGATCGTCAACCCGATGGGCGCCCAGGACGCGATCGAGTTCCTGATGGACAAGCTGCGCCAGACCAAGAACAACGCCGACTTCTTCCAGTCGATGAACACCTGACGCCGGCCTGGCGGGCTTGGTCCTGCCGGCGCGTTGACGAAACGGGCCTCCTCCCGACGACGGGTGGAGGCCTTTTTCACGCCGCGCGAGGGTCCAGTGTCTCGCATCCAGGTATTCCTGTGCGGCGCCCGGGCGAGTTGGGGGGATGGAGCGGGGCGTCATTGCTCCAGTATGGCGCCGCAGCCGCCGGGGTGCGCCGTCGGTACGAAAGCCTGCAAATCCGGGCGGCTAGAGGCTGCGAATATCTATCCGACCGGGCAATTCGGCCAGATCGTTCGCGGCCCCCGTCGCGCCAACAGGCTCCCTGAAGCTGGGAAAGGGGCGTGATCAACGCCGGTTGGAGGGGACGGATTGTCCCGTTTTGTCTCCATTTGTCCCGGGACTATAGGTCTCCAGAGTCTCGCTCTACGGGATCAGCAGCGTCGAGCCGACCGTGCCGCGGCCTTCCAGCGTCTCGTGCGCCTGGCGAGCCTGGGCCAGCGGGAAGGTCTGGCCGATGTCGACCTTCACCGCGCCGCTCGTCAGCACCTCGAACAGGGCCGTTGCGCTCTCGTCCAGCTCCTCGCGGGTGGCGATGTAGTCGAACAGGCCGGGCCGGGTGAGGAACAGCGATCCCCCCTGCGCCAGGCGCGAGGGCAGGACAGCCGGGGCCGGGCCCGAGGCGTTGCCGTAGCTGACCAGCATGCCGCGCCGGGCCAGGGCGCCGAGGCTCCCCTCGAAGGTGGCGGCGCCGACGCCGTCATAGACGACGCTGACCCCCTGCCCTCCGGTCAGCTCTCGCACCCGGGCCGCGACATCCTCGTCGCGGTACAGGATGACCTCGTCGCATCCGAGCGACCGGGCCAGCGCGGCCTTGTCCGCGTCGCCCGCCGTGCCGATGACGCGGCAGCCAAGGTGTTTGGCCCATTGGACGAGGATCTGCCCGACGCCGCCGGCGGCCGCATGGGCCAGGATGGTCTGGCCGGCCTTCACCGGATAGCAGCGGCGCAGCAGGAACTCCGCCGTCATGCCCTTGAGCAGCGAGGCGGCCGCCAGGTCCGACGAGACGCCGGCGGGCAGCTTCACCGCCCGGTCTGCCTTGTAGGTGCGGTATTCGGCGTAGGCGCCCAGCGGCCCGCCCGCGTAGCCAGCGCGGTCGCCAACCACGAAGCGGGTCACACCCTCGCCGACCGCTTCGACGACGCCCGCGCCCTCCACACCCATCACGCCCGGAAGCCGCGCGGGGTAGAGGCCCGAGCGATAGTAGGTGTCGATGAAGTTGAGCCCGATGGCCTCGTGCCGGATGAGGATCTCGCCCGGCCCCGGTGCGGGGACGGGAAGATCGACGGCCTCGAGGACTTCGGGCCCGCCGGTGCGGGCCGCCTGGATCGCCAGCATGCGCCCTACCCCAGGTGTTCGGCGAAGAAGGCCAGGGAGCGACGGCCCGCGGTTTCGGCGTCGCCCGCGTGGAAATGCTCGCCGCCCTGGCGGGCGAAGGCGTGATCACGGCCCGGATAGTCGTGGATGGTGATCAGCGGATGGTTGTCCAGCGCCGCATGGATGGCCGCCTGGGCCTCCTTGGGCACGAAGCCGTCCTCGCCGGCGATGTGCAGCATCACCGGACGGGTGAGCTTCTCGGCCTCCGGGGTCAGGGAATCCAGGCCCACGCCATAGTAGGAGACGGCGGCGTCGACGTCGGTGCGGGTGGCGGTCAGGAAGGCCATCTTGCCGCCCAGGCAGAAGCCGACCGAGCCGACCTTGCCCGTGCAGCCGGGGTCGGCGCGGATGGCGGTGATGGTCGCCTGCAGGTCTTCGGCGCCCTTGTCGGCGTCAAAGGCGTTGAACAGTTCGAAGGCCTTGTCCCACTCCGCCTTGGACTGGTCGGTGATGTCGATGCCGGGCTCGATCCGCCAGAACAGGTCGGGGCAGATGGCCAGGTAGCCTTGGGCGGCGAGGCCGTCGGTAATGTCGCGCATCACGGCGTTGACGCCGAAGATTTCCTGGATCACCACGACGGCGGGGGCCTTCGCGGCCGCCGGACGGGCGACATAGGCCGAAAACTCGCCGTCGGGCGTCTTGATGGTCACGCGTTCTCCGCTCATCGTCGGTCTCCGTTTTGTGTCAGGATGTGGTTGTTAGCGCGGTCGCGCGTCTCGCGGCCATAGGTAACCCCGTCTGCGGCCAAGGAAAGATCGAACCATGAAGGTCACCGTCGAGATCGACTGCACCCCGGTGGAGGCCCGAACCTTCATGGGCCTGCCCGATGTCACCGCCCTCAATGACCATATGGTGGCGGAGATGCAGAAGCGCATGGACGCCAACATGGCCGCCCTGGCGCCGGAGGAGCTGATGAAGAGCTGGATGGCCTTCGGCTCGGGCGCGCAGGAGCAGTTCCGCAAGCTGATGACGGCGGCCATGCCGGCGGCGGCAGGGTTCGGGACCAAGCCCGGCGAATGACCGACACCATCTTCGCCCCGGCCACCGCGCCGGGTCGCGCGGCGCTGGCGGTGGTGAGGGTCTCCGGCCCCGGAACCCGGGCGGCTGTCCTGGCGCTGGCCGGTGCGGTCCCGGCGCCACGGCGGGCCTCGCTGCGCAAACTGACGGCCGTGAACGGCGCCGCGATCGACGAAGCCCTGACCCTCTGGTTTCCGGGTCCCGCCAGCTACACCGGCGAGGACGGGGCGGAGTTCCATGTCCACGGGGGCCTGGCGGTGGTTGATGCGCTGGTCGCGGCGCTGGCGGACCTGGGTTTGCGGCTGGCGCAGCCGGGCGAGTTCACCCGCCGCGCCTTTCAGAACGGCAAGCTGGATCTGGCCCAGGCCGAGGCGGTGGCCGACCTGATCGACGCCGAGACCGCCGCCCAGTCCCGCCAGGCGCTGGACCAGCTGGGCGGCGGACTGTCGCGGCGCTACGACGCCTGGCGCGAGGCGCTGATCGAGAGCCTGGCGGTGCTGGAGGCGGCGGTCGATTTCCCGGATGAGGACCTGCCAGAGGATGTCGCTGCCCGGGCGCGGCCGCACCTGGCGCGGCTGTTGTCCGAGTTGAAGGACGCGCTCGCCGACGCCGACCGGGGCCGGCGGGTGCGCGAGGGGTTCCGGGTGGCGCTGATCGGGGCGCCGAACGCCGGCAAGAGCAGCCTGCTCAATGGGCTGGCCCGTCGCGACGCCGCCATTGTCACCGCCACGCCGGGCACCACGCGAGACATCATCGAGGTTCCGCTGGTGCTGGGCGGCTTCAAGACCCTGCTGGCCGACACGGCGGGGGTCCGGGAGACCGAAGAAGCCATTGAGGCCGAGGGCGTGCGTCGGGCGCAGGCCTGGGCCGCCGGCGCTGACCTGCGGCTGTGGGTTGTCGACGGTCATGCGTCGGACGGTAGTTGGCGCTTCGCGCAGGACATGGTCCAGCCGGGCGACCTCTGTGTGATGAACAAGGCCGATTTGCTGGAAAGCCTCGATGGCGGACGGGCGCGGGCGGCGGCCCTGGAGCTGGGGCTCGAGATCCTTGGTGTTTCGATGAAGGCGGACGGAGCGGTGGCGGTGCGTTCGGCGCTGGAGGCGCGGGTCGTAGCGGCGTTGGCGGCGTCAGAGTTCCCTGCCGCGACGCGGCTTCGGCATGCCGAGACGCTCACCGAGGCCGCGACCCTGGTCGAGCGCGCGTTGGCTCAGGCTGAACCGGAGCTGGCGGCGGAGGATGTGCGGCTGGCGGCGCGGGCGCTGGAGCGGGTGTCCGGTCGGGTCGACCCGGAGGCGGTGCTGGACCGGGTGTTCGCCAGCTTCTGTATTGGTAAATGAGATGTTTCACGTGAAACACGGGTCTGCGGCGGTGCGTGCTTCGACACGCGCCTGCGGCGCTGCTCAGCATGACGTGGGTAGATAGCCTTCGAGCTACGTCATCCTGAGCAGGCCCGAAGGGCCGTGTCGAAGGACGCAGGGACTCCCTACCGCCGCCCTTTTGCGCTATATCCACGTCCCGTCGCCCCCGCTTGCCGGGGGCGTTCGCGTTCGGACCTGTGCAGATGACCCAATCCTGGGATGTGATCGTGATCGGCGGTGGCCACGCCGGCTGTGAGGCCGCAGCGGCCTCGGCGCGCTTCGGCGCGCGCACCCTTCTGCTCACCCACAAGCTGGAAACCATCGGCGAGATGAGCTGCAACCCGGCCATCGGCGGCCTGGGCAAGGGCCACCTCGTGCGCGAGATCGACGCGCTGGACGGCCTGATGGGCCGCATGGCCGACAAGGCCGGAATCCAGTTCCGCATGCTGAACCGCTCCAAGGGCGCCGCCGTCCGCGGACCGCGCGCCCAGATCGACCGCAATCTCTATCGCCAGGCGATGCAGGCTGAGCTGGCCGGCACGCCGAACCTCGACCTCATTGCCGAGGCGGTCGAGGACCTGATTGTCGAGGCCGATATGGTCGCCGGCGTCGTTGGCGGGTCGGGGACGGAGTACCGCGCGCCGAAGGTGGTTTTGACCACGGGGACCTTCCTTAAAGGCGTTATCCATCTGGGCGAGCAGCGCATCCCGGCTGGTCGGGTCGGTGATGCGCCGGCCATCGGCCTGTCGGACCGGCTCTACAGCCTGGGCCTCGACATGGGTCGCCTCAAGACCGGCACTCCGGCCAGACTCGATGGCTCGACCATCGCCTGGGACCGGCTGGAGATGCAGGCGGCCGACGCCGAGCCCATCCCCTTCTCGTTCCTCAACGACCATATCGACGTCCCCCAGATCCAGTGCGGCATCACCTGGACGACCGAAGAGACGCACAGGATCATCGCCGAGCGGCTGACGGAGTCGGCGGTCTACGGTGGGCGCATCGAGGGTCGAGGCCCGCGCTACTGCCCGTCCATCGAGGACAAGGTCGTTCGCTTCGCGGACAAGACCGCCCACCAGGTCTTTCTGGAACCCGAGGGTCTGGACGACGACACGGTCTATCCGAACGGCATCTCGACCTCCGTGTCGGAAGCGACCCAGCTGCTGTTCCTGCGCACCATCCCGGGCCTCGAGTCCGTTGAGGTTCGTCGCTACGGCTACGCCATCGAGTACGACTATGTCGATCCGCGCGAGCTGTTCCCGACCCTTGAGGTCAAGCGCCTGCAGGGGCTCTATCTGGCTGGTCAGATCAACGGCACGACGGGCTACGAAGAGGCCGGCGCCCAGGGTCTGATGGCCGGAATGAACGCCGCCCGGGCTGCTTCCGGCGCCGAGGCGGCGACCTTTGCCCGGGACGAGGCCTATATCGGCGTGCTGATCGACGATCTGGTCACGCGGGGTGTGACCGAGCCCTACCGGATGTTTACGAGTAGGGCGGAGTTCCGACTTTTGCTGCGCGCCGACAACGCCGATCAGCGACTCTCGCCGCGCGGTATCGACCTTGGGATCGTGGGTTCCGTAAGGGCTGGAGTGTTTCACGTGAAACAACGGGCCCTCGACGAGGCCCGTGCGCAGGCCCGTTCATGGTCGTTAACGCCAGCAGCCGCCCAGAGGGCGGGCCTGGCGGTCAAGGCTGACGGCCAGCGTCGGGATCTGACCCAGCTCCTCGCCTATCCGGACGTCACACTTGAGGTCCTCGCGGCTCTCTGGCCGGAGATCAACGCCTGGCCGCCCGCGGTGCGTGAGCAGATCGAAATCGACGCTGCCTATGCCGGTTATCTCGACCGCCAGGCGGCTGACGTCGAGGCCTTCCGCCGTGACGAGGCCCTGCGCCTGCCCGCCGACCTCGACTACGGCGCCATCGGCGGCCTCTCCAACGAGGTCCGCTCCAAGCTGACCGCGGTTCGTCCCCTGACTCTTGGCCAGGCGGCCCGCATCGAGGGGGTCACTCCCGGCGCCCTGACCGCCCTGCTTGCCCATGTCCGACGTCCCCGCGCCGCCTGAGGCGGCTGGCGCGGCGCTGGACGCCGCCGGCTTTCAAGCCCTGACCCAGGCCACCGACACCCAGATGGCGGACCTTCAGCGGTTCCACGAAATGCTGATCGCCGGCAACGCGGTGATGAATCTCGTCGGCCCCGCCACCCTGCCCGACTTCTGGAATCGCCACGCCTGGGACAGCGCCCAGCTTCTGCGTCTGGCTCCGGAGGCCCGGACCTGGGCTGACCTCGGGGCCGGGGCCGGCTTCCCGGGTCTGGTGCTGGCTATCCTGTTCAAGGATCGTCCTGGAGCCACGGTGCATCTGGTCGAGAGCATGGCCAAGCGCTGCCGGTTCCTGACCTCGGTGTCGGAGGCGCTGGACCTGCCCGTCGTCATTCACAACAAGCGTGCGGAAGACCTGTCCATGACTGTGGATATCGTCACCGCGCGGGCTTGCGCGCCGATGACCCGCCTGCTCGGGTACGCGCGGCCCTACCTGAAGCGAGGCGCCACCGGCCTGTTTCTCAAGGGGCAAGATGTGGTATCCGAGCTTGAGGACGCCACCACATCGTGGAAGTTCTCCAGCCGCCTGATCGAGAGTTTGAGCGACCCGCGCGGCCGCATTGTCGAAGTGAAGGGACTATCCCGTGCCTGACAGGCCTCACCCGGTCCTACCGCCGGCCCCGATGCGCGTTCTGGCGATCGCCAACCAGAAGGGCGGCGTCGGCAAGACCACCACAGCCATAAATCTGGGCACGGCGCTGGCGGCGGTGGGCGAAAAGGTGCTGCTCATTGACTCTGACCCCCAGGGCAACGCCTCCACCGGCCTGGGCATTACCCGCCAGCAGCGCAAGACGAACCTCTACGACGTGCTGATGAACGAGATGCCGGCCGCCGAGGCGGCAGTGGCGACCGCCCTGCCCGGCTTCGATATCCTGCCGTCCGACCCCGACCTTTCGGGCATCGAACTGGAGCTGGGCCACGCGCCGCGCCGATCCTACCGGCTGCGCGACGCGCTGGAGCCTCTGCGCGCCGCCGGCCACTACGGCTATGTGCTGATCGACTGTCCGCCGTCGCTGAACCTGCTGACCGTCAACGCCATGACCGCCGCCGACGCGGTGTTCGTGCCGCTGCAGACGGAGTTCTTCGCGCTTGAGGGCCTGACCCAGTTGATGCGGACCGTCGATCTGGTGCGCGGCAGCCTCAATCCGACCCTGGAAATCCAGGGCGTGGTCCTGACCATGTTCGATCGCCGAAACAGCCTGTCCGAACAGGTGGCGCGCGATGTCCGCGCCCACTTCGGATCCAAGGTCTACGAGACGGTCATACCGCGCAATGTTCGGGTGTCGGAGGCGCCGTCCTTCGGCAAACCGGTGCTGATCTACGATCTGAAGTGCGCCGGATCACAGGCCTATCTCAAGCTGGCCCGCGAAGTCGTGGGTCGTGAACGCGAACGGCGCCTTCGGGCGGCCTGACGACGGAATGAACGGAGTGACGACGTCGATGGCTGAAGGTCGCAGGGGACTGGGTCGCGGTCTGTCCGCGCTGCTTGGCGAGGCCGAGGCGGAGAATGCCGCTACGCCGGCCGGCGAGCCCGCGGGCGTGCGCGAGATTCCGATCGAGCTGATCCACCGCAACCCCGACCAGCCGCGCCGGCGGTTCGGTGAGACCGAGATCGGCGAACTGGCTGACTCCATTCGGGAGAAAGGTGTCCTGCAGCCGGTGCTGCTTCGTCCCGCCCCCGACCTGCCCGGCGAGTACCAGCTGGTGGCCGGCGAGCGTCGCTGGCGCGCGTCGCAGCAGGCTGGCCTGCGGGCCATGCCGGCCCTGATCCGTGACCTCGACGACCGCCAGGTGCTCGAGATCGCCATCGTCGAGAACGTCCAGCGCGCCGACCTGGGTGTTGTCGAGGAAGCGCTCAGCTACAGGGCGCTGATGGACCGCTTCGGCCGCACCCAGGAAGAGGTGGCCCAGGTGGTCGGCAAGAGCCGGCCGCATGTCGCCAACGCGCTGCGTCTGCTGACCCTGCCCGAGTCCGTCCAGTTGATGCTGGCCGAGGGGCAGCTGACCGCCGGTCATGCCCGGGCGCTGGTCGGCCATACCGAGGCGGTCAGCCTGGCGCGTGAGATCGTCGACCGCGAACTGAATGTCCGCGAGACCGAGGCCCTGGTCAAACGCGGCGCGCCGGAGACCCGGTCGGCCAGGCCCTCCGCCCCCGGTCGGCCCGGCGGCAAGGACGCCGACACCATGGCGCTCGAGGACGACCTGTCCGAGGTGCTTGGCCTGCCGGTCGAGATCAAGGACGCAGGCGGCGCCGGTGAGATCCGCATCCGCTACAAGACGCTTGAGCAACTGGACGACCTCTGCCGGCGTCTGACGCGGGGCGGCTGAGGCGCAGGGAGCCGAGCCCAAGGCCGACCGGTGTCGCTAATTTCGCCACAGAGCGGATTTTCCGCTTCCGGATTTCAAGTGATTGAAATCAATAGAGAAAATCTGCTGCTATTCGGCGCTTCCGGACGGGGCCGCGAGCTTTGTCGACTCCAGCGCCGGCAGGGTCGCCCAGACCCGGGCGTCGTGGGCCGGGACGACGACGAGTCCGGGATCAGCCGCCTTGAGCTGGTTCAGCCGGACGAGCAAGTCGCGGGTCGCCTCGCGATCGTGGTCCACGCGTCGCGCAATCCAGGGCTTCTGCGCCGGCCGATCCACGCCCTCAGCCTGCCAGGCGATGTCGCCGATCAGCGCGTAGCGCTTGCCATCCGGCAGGCTGATGAAGGCGATGATCGAGCCGGGCGTATGACCTCCTGCCGGGACCAGCACCACGCTGCCGTCGCCGAAGACGTCGCGACTGGCCAGGAAGCCGCGGTAGGCGCCGTCGGGAAAGTCGTAGGCGCGATAGCTGTCGGTCCCGAGCCGCCGGGAGAGCGCCCCTGCCCGATCCTCCCCCTTCACGAACGCCAGCTCGGCCTCGGAAACCCAGACGGGCACGCCGGGAAGAGCCTCCAGGCCGCTCACGTGATCCCAGTGCGCGTGGGTCAGGATCACGGCAGTAAGGTCGGACGGCACGATTCCGGCGGCCCGCAACTGGTCGGCCACCGTGGTCTGGCGATCGTATTTCGACGCCAGTCTGAGGAGCAGCGGCGTGCCGATCCTGAAGTGCTCGTCCACGCCGGGACCGAAGCCTGCGTCGAACAGGACCATCCCTTTCGGATGGCGCACCAGTATGCCGCCGATTGAAAAGACGCGTGCGTCATCTGTGGCGCCGCCCTCGTAGGCCAGGCTGGCCCGGGCGTACATGCGGCCGGACGGAACGGCCGCCAGGCTCATCCCGGCCGGCGGCCTGGCGGCGGGGGCGGTCATCGCGGCCGTGGGCGGAGGGACCGGGATGACCGGCGGCGGGGCGCAGGCGGCGGCGATAACGGCCAGCGACGACAGGGCGAGGGCGGTAGCGTGACGCATGGAAGTCTCCAGAGCCGAAGACTAGACTATACAATATAGTCCAAGCTATGAGTCAACGGTCTTTCCGCCAGCCCCCTTCCGGATGCCGGACCCCATAGCGGCACAGGAAGGTGGCCACAGCCTCGGTGATCACCGTCTCGCGCGGCGGGAGCCGGTCCGCGGCTGGTCCGATCGCCATCACATGAGGCCAGATCGCAAACTCCTGGATCAGGCCCAGGAACTGGCGAGCGGCGAGGTCGGGGTGCGGGCAGTCGATGACGCCCTGGTCCGCCATCGCGGCCAGGACCCCGCCCAGCGCCTCCAGAGTCGGCGCCTTGCCGAAGCGGTAGAACTCCTCGCCAATCCATGGTCGGGCGAGCGATTCCGCGACGACCAGGCGGGTGAAGGCGATCTGGTCGCCCTCCTCGGCGAAGCGGTAGATCGCCCCGGCGATCTGGACCAGCTTGGCGGCCGGATCGTCGAAGGTGACGCCCCCGATCGACTCCCGGACCCAGTCGGCCCAGGCGAGCATGCCGCCCCAGTGCCGGCGCAGCATGGCGCGCAGCAGGGCCTCCTTGCCGCCGAACCGGTTGTAGACGGTCTGCCGCGAGACGCCGGCCGCGGCTGCGACCTGGTCCAGGTTCACCCCGTCATAGCCGGCCTCGAGGAAAAGGGTCCGCGCGGCCGTCAGGATGGCGTCTTCGGACCGCGCAGCGTCGGCGCGCGCCCGGGCGGCGCGTCCGGACAGGGGCTTGGCGGGCGTCTGAGGGTTCATTTCTGGACTATACTGTAAAGACCATCAGCTGTCAGCCCGCAGGCCCGGTCGGCGATCTGACATCGACTGAAACGCCGCGAGAAAGTCGCGAGATCCGGCGAGAAAACCCGGCCAGATCGGTAAGATTCCGCCAGGTCGGCGAGAGTCTACAGTCCCAGCCGTCGCGCGCGGCCGGCGATGGTCAGGGCCAGACGCTCGGCCAGCAGGTCGTCCGGCGCCCCGGCCGTCTTGCAGGCCATGTCGGCGGCCAGCACCTCGGGATGCAGCGCCAGCAGGTGCTCCAGCGTCCAGGCCCTGGCCTGCCGCAGCATCTCGCGCTCGTTCTTCCAGAACACACCCGAGGCCTTTGCGGCTTCCGCCAGGCTGGCGCCGTTGCCAGCCAGGGTGAGGATGCGGCGCAACCTGGCCAGGTGCATGCCCATGGCGCGGACGGCGGCCGGACCACCCTCCCCTTCAGCCGCCGCGCGTCGCAGGCCCGCCTGGGCCGCCGCCAGCTTGCCGCCGAACGCGTCCGTGGCCGCATCGCTCAGCGAGGCCTCCGGCTCGACGCCCAGAAAATCCGCCAGATCGGCGGGCGTGGCGATCCGGCCGCTGCCCGGGCCGAGCCAGAGCGCAAGCCGTTCCATTTCCTGCCGGGCGACGCC
The DNA here is from genome assembly GCF_030683065.1 of Pseudomonas sp. Lineage (GTDB taxonomy): Bacteria > Pseudomonadota > Gammaproteobacteria > Pseudomonadales > Pseudomonadaceae > Aquipseudomonas. Next base: position 12,508 of record NZ_JAUXMX010000045.1, on the reverse strand, counting down.
GCGCTCACGGGGCAGGCGGGAGACGAAGAGCTCGAGCGCCTGGCTGTCGAGGCCGACCTTGTCGGCGGCCAGCGACTCGCGGACCAGCCGGGCCACATCGCCGGGCTCGTCGTCGTAGCAGGGGATCGTCGCGCAGGCGGCGGCCTTCTCGGCTGCCTTGCGCAGCGCCGAGTCGCGGCCCAGCGCGCCGGCCTCGATGAGCAGGAAGGCGTCGGGGTTCAACTTCCCCTCTGCATGAGCGGAAAGCGCCTCGGCGGCCGTCTTGTCGGGCGCGGCCTTCTCGCCGGTAAACCGCACTCGCACCAGCCGGCGGCCGCCCATCATCGAGATGGCGGCCAACTCGCCCTCCAGCCGGCCGTCGCCCAGCTCGTCGTCGTTGAGCATGGCGGTGTCGAAAGGGTCGTCGGGGTTGGCGGTGACCACCCCGGCCAGCCTGTCGGCCCGTTCACGGACGCCGCCCCGGTCGCGGCCATAGATCAGGGCGGCGCGCACGCCGGCGTCCGGGCCCTTGAGGAATCGTTCAACGTCGGGCCGCTTGGAGATGATCAAGGCGGCTACCCCGTCCGGCCGCGCGCCATCCAGACGGCCAGCTGCAGCTGGATCTTGCGGGCCAGCTCGGCGGCGGCCCGTTCCTCGGCGTCCTGGTGCCCGGCGATCGCGGCATAGGGCTGGTCGGCACGGTCGAAGGTGACTTCCGTGCTGGTCACGCCCCTGAAGGCGACCAGACCGGTGGCGGTCTCGGTCAGGGTCCAGCTGGCGTCCAGCACCAGTTCATAGCGGCTGGCGGCGGAGTCGACGCGGCGGCCGCGCGGTGTGCGGATCTGCCTGAGGTCGATCTTCAGGGTGTAGGCCGCCGGAATGGCGGCGTCGCGGGCCAGGGCGTCATCCAGGGACTCGCGCAGCAGGAAGCCCGTACGACCCTCGGGCGCGATGGTCTCGATCGCTGACAGTCCCGGCCCGACGCCCGGCGCGGCGTACAGGGGCGTGAAGCCGCAGCCGGCCAGCAGCGGGGCGGCGGCGATCAGAACCAGAGCCAGAAGACGCGCCTTCATGATCACCCCGCGACGATGTTCACGATGCGACCGGGCACGACGATCACCTTGCGCACGGTCTGACCTTCAAGGTGAACCGTAACCGCCGGGTCCGCCAGCGCCTTCTCGCGCACCGCGGCCTCGTCGGCGTCGGCCGGAACCCGGACCTCGGCGCGGCGCTTGCCGTTGATCTGCACCGGCAGCACCAGCTCCGCGTCGACGGTCAGGGCCGGATCGGCCACCGGCCAGGACGCGTCAACGGCCATGCCCTCGCCGCCGATCCGCACCCAGCATTCCTCGGCCAGATGGGGCGTGAAGGGGGCGATCAGCCGGGCCAGCACCGAAAGCGCCTCGGCGCGCGCGTTGGAGAATCCTGCGTTGTCGGCAGGGAAGGCCTTGAGAATATTCAGGAATTCGTAGAGCCGGGCGATGCCGCTGTTGAAGCGGAAGTGCTCGATGGAGTCGGTGACCGCCTTGATGGTCTTGTGCGTCGCGCGGCGCAGGTCCTCGGCGCGCGGGTCGGTGTCGGGTCCCGACGGCCCCGCGCCGGAGGCGTCGAATTCAGCCCAGACGCGGTTGACGAAGCGGCCCGCCCCCTCGACCCCGCCCGTCGTCCACTGCACGTCCCGTTCGGGCGGGCTGTCGGACATCACGAACAGTCGGGCGGCGTCGACGCCGTAGCTTTCGAAGATCTCCTCCGGGGCCACGACGTTCTTCTTCGACTTCGACATTTTCTCGATGTCGCCGATGACCAGCGGCTCTCCGGTCCGCGCGATGCGGGCGCGACGGGTGGACCCCTCGGTCTCGATGACGATCTGCGAGGGCTCGACCCAGTCGCCGGCCTGGCTGCGATAGGTCTCGTGCGTGACCATGCCCTGGGTGAACAGGCCCGCGAACGGCTCGGCCACCGACAGCAGCCCCTCATCCTTCAGGGCGCGGGTCACGAACCGGGCGTACAGCAGGTGCAGCACCGCGTGCTCGACCCCGCCAATATACTGATCCACCGGCAGCCATTTGTCGGCGGCGGCCTTGTCGATCGGGGTGGTGCTGGTCGGGTTTGCGAACCGCGCGAAGTACCAGGACGAGTCCATGAAGGTGTCCAGGGTGTCGGTCTCGCGCTCGGCGTCGCCGCCGCAGGACGGGCATTTGACGAACCGCCAGGTCGGATGGTGCAACAGCGGGTTGCCCGGCCGGTCGAAGGTGACGTCATCGGGCAGGATGACCGGCAGCTGGTCGGCCGGGACCGGCAGGGTGCCGCAGGTCTTGCAGTGGATGACCGGGATCGGGCAACCCCAGTAGCGCTGACGCGAGACGCCCCAGTCGCGCAAGCGGTAGACGGTCGCGCCCTTGCCTTTGCCCATCGCCTCGATGCGGGCGACGGCGGCGGCCTTGGCCTGTTCGATGGTCAGGTCGTCCAGAAAGCCGGAGTTGATGATCTTTCCCGGGCCTGTGAAGGCCTCCGAACCGACCATGAAGGTGGCTGGATGGGCGTCGCCGGGCAGGACCACCGGCTTGACCGGCAGGCCGTACTTGCGGGCGAAATCCAGATCCCGCTGGTCATGGGCAGGGCAGCCGAAGATGGCGCCCGTGCCGTAGTCCATGAGGATGAAGTTGGCGATCCAGACGGGCAGGGTCTCGTCTTCCGCGAACGGATGCTTCACCCGCAGGCCGGTATCCAGGCCCAGTTTTTCTGCGCCCTCGATGTCGGCTTCCGAGGTTCCGCCCCGGCGGCACTCGGCGATGAAGGCGGCGACCTTCGGGTCGGCGGCCAGCCGTTCGGCCAGCGGATGATCGGGCGCGATACCGACGAAAGCCGCGCCGAACAGAGTGTCGGGGCGGGTGGTGTAGACTTCCAGGCCCGCTTCAAAGCCGTCCGGCGCGCGGCCATCGAAGTCGAAGGAGAACTGCAGGCCGGTCGAGCGACCGATCCAGTTTTCCTGCATAATCCGGACCTTGTCCGGCCAGCGATCCAGGGTCTGCAGACCTTCGATCAGGTCGTCGGCGTAGTCGGTGATCCGCAGGAACCACTGGGTCAGCTTCTTCTTCTCGACCACCGCGCCGGAGCGCCAGCCGCGGCCGTCGACCACCTGCTCGTTGGCCAGCACGGTCATGTCGACCGGGTCCCAGTTGACCGTGGCCTCCTTGCGGTAGACCAGGCCGCGCTCCATCAGCTTGAGGAACCAGGCCTGCTGCTGACCGTAATATTCAGGATCGCAGGTCGCGAACTCGCGGCTCCAGTCGATCGACAGGCCCAGCGACTTCAGCTGTTCCCGCATTCCGGCTATGTTTTCGTAGGTCCAGCCCTTGGGGTGAACGCCGCGCTCCATGGCGGCGTTCTCCGCCGGCATGCCGAAGGCGTCCCAGCCCATCGGATGCAGCACCGCATGGCCCCGGGCGCGGCGATAGCGGGCCACCACATCGCCCATGGCGTAGTTGCGGACGTGCCCCATGTGGATGCGCCCCGACGGATAGGGGAACATCTCCAGGACGTAGTACTTCGGCCGTGGGTCGTCGTTGCCGACGCGGAACACGTCCTTGCGGGCCCAGGCCTCACGCCATCGGGGCTCCGCGTCCTTCGGATTGTATCGGGCCATTGCGGCTTTCGGGCGGTCCGGCCGGCTTAGCCGGAGATGTTGGCCAGACGCAGCTGGCGGGCCTTGGTCAGGATGGCGTTCTCGATGTCGGTCTCGGTCTGGGCCGCCGTAGGAGCGTCCGTCCAGCCGCCGGCGCCGTCGCTGACCTGCTTGAACACGGTCACGTTGAGGCCGTCCGCCCTAAGTCGCGTGTCGAGGATGTAGACGGTCGCCTTGAAGCGCTCGTCGGGCTTTTCAGGGTTGGTATACCAGTCGGTGATCACCACGCCGCCGTAGGGGTCAGCCGAGGCCAGCGGCATGAAGGACAGCGTGTCCAGGCTCGCGCGCCACAGGTAGGCGTTGACGCCGATCTGCGCCGCCTCGCCGCCCTTGCTCGCGCTCGAGCCGCGACCGAACGGCGACCAGCCGCCGCCGTCGACGTTCCGTGAACCGCCCGTTCCGCAGCCGGCCACGCCAACGAGCGCCAGGGTGAGAACCCCGACAGAGGCGACCCGCATCCAAGACCCGCGCGCAAACGCCATATTCAATCGCTCCAACAACGTTTCGGGCCGCGCGTGCCTTTGGGTCGCGCGACGGCGTACACCCCCGACGCCTCGACAGCCCGTCTACAACAGGGCCGCCTCACCGCCAAACAGGAATCTCGTGACCTTCGCGCAACAGGCGACCGGGGAATCGATGGACTCCTTCCCCGAGTCTGACTGCTGCCGGTTGACCCCGGCCCCAAGCGGCTTTTAATCGCTCTCAAGGCTCACCATGTTTCATCAGGAATGATGGCAAGAGCGAGACGGCTAGGGGGAGCCGGAGACGGTATGACGAAGCTTCTGAGCACTGTCGCGATTTCGGCGCTGGCCCTGGCGGGCTCGGCGACGTTCGCGCATGCCCAGACGGCACCCGCCAAGCCGAAGCCGCCGACCGGTTTCTCGGTCCGCAGTGACTTCAACGCTTCTGACTCCCAGTTCGCGCCTCAGGACAGCCGTCGGCTGGTCTGGGACGCCAGCAAGGGCCGCTGGGGCCTGACCCTCGACATCAAGCCGCGCACGGACATCGGTTCGACTGGCCGCGACGTGGAAGCCGGCGCCTTCTTCAAGGTCACGCCGAGCCTGCGGGTCGGCGGCGCCGTCGGCGTCGGCCCCAATCAACCCGCGCCGATCCGCAAGAGCGACGGCCGGGAGGAGACGCCCCGCGTGCGTCTCGAGACCGCCTTCAAGTTCTGAAGGCCTCCACCATTGCAAATCCCGCCGCGCCCGAGCTGACCAGTTCCGGCGCTGTTTTCGCGTTCACGCCGCCCAGGGCGTAGACGGGCAGGGGCGCGGCGGCGACGAAGGCGGCGAAGGCCGCTGCGCCCATGGGTGGTCCCGCCGAGGGGCTGGCGCTGGCGAAGACGGTCGAGGCCAGCACCGCGTCGCAGCCGAACGCCGCCGCCAGCCGGGCCGCCTCCAGCGAATGGACGGCGCCGGTGACGGTCCAGTCGGGACGGGCCGCTTTCAAGCTCTCCGCGCGGCCAAGGTCGCGCTCAGGCAGGTGCACCCCCCCGGCCCCCACGGCCTCGGCCAGGGCCGGATCGGCGCCGATCAGAAGCAGCAGCTCCCGAGCGCCGGCGATGGCGGCCAACGCCCGCGCCTTGTCCAGCGCATCGCCCGCCCCGAAGGCCCGGTAGATCACCCCGCAGCCGGCCGGCAGTCGCGCGGCGACGGCGGCCGGATCGGGGGTCCGGTCAGGATCGGTGACGAAAATCAGACGGGGCAGGGGCTTTGCGCCGGGCAGGCGGGGTCGTAAGGACGCCGCAAGGTCCGCCAGCCGCTGGAGATCACCCGTTGCCTCACTCATCCGCTGTCGCTGACGCGCGCCTTTCCGTGCTGAACCGTATCGCCGAGGCGGCGCGGGACGCCGGACGGTCGCCGGATGATGTGACCCTTGTCGCCGTCTCCAAGCAACAGCCGGACGAGAAGATCGACGCCATGTTGGCCGCCGGACAGCGGGTGTTCGGCGAAAACCGCGTCCAGGAGGCCATGGGCCGCTGGATTCCGCGCCGCGAGGGCGTCGAGCTGCGCCTGATCGGGCCCCTGCAAACCAACAAGGTGCGCGAGGCCGTCGCCCTGTTCGATGTCATCGAGACCGTCGATCGCCAGAAGCTGGCCGAGGCTCTGGCGCGGGAGATGGTCCGCTCGGATACAGCCGTCCGTCTCTATGTCCAGGTCAACACCGGCGAGGAGCCGCAGAAGGCGGGTGTCGCGCCAGCTGCTGCGGACGCCTTCATCGCCGGTTGTCGCGGTCTCGGCCTGACCCTGGAGGGCCTGATGTGCATCCCGCCCGACGGCGAGCCCCCGGAACCGCACTTCGGGATGCTGGCCGATATCGCCGCGCGCAACGGCCTGACGAAACTTTCCATGGGTATGAGCGCTGACTACCCTGTGGCGGTACGCCTCGGCGCCACCAGCGTCCGGGTCGGGTCGGCGCTGTTCGGCGGGCGAGGCTGACGGCGGCGGTGAAGGCCGTGAAATAGCCGCGCGCGGGCCCTATCTGTAACCCCAGGTCTCGCCCGCATGTTGGCCAGAGGCCGCGAACCGGTGCATGGTCTGTTGATGGCGCAACGCAAGACACTCCTCATCGTCGACGACGACAACGACCTCCGGAGCGCACTGGCCGAGCAGCTGGCGCTCCACGAGGAATTCGCGGTGGTTCAGGCCGAGACGGCCGGGGAGGGCGGACGGCTGGGCCGGGAAGCCCGGCCGGACCTGATCCTGCTCGACGTCGACCTGCCCGACATGGACGGCCGCGAGGCCTGCCGTCTGATGCGCAAGGGCGGTGTGACGGCGCCGATCATCATGCTGACGGCGGCGGCGACCGACGCCGACACCATCCTGGGCCTCGATTCGGGGGCCAATGACTATGTGACCAAACCTTTCCGCTTCGGGGTTCTGCTGGCCCGCATCCGGGCCCATCTGCGCAGCCACGAAGCGTCCGAGGACGCTGTCTTCCGCATCGGCCCCTACGAGTTCCGCCCGGCCCAGAAGCTGCTGGTCGACGACAGGGCGAAAAAGGTGCGGCTGACCGAGAAGGAAACCAACATCCTCAAGTACCTTTATCGCAGTGGGGCCAAGTCGGTGTCACGCGAGGAGCTGCTGACCGAGGTCTGGGGCTACAACGCGGGCGTCACCACCCACACGCTGGAAACCCACGTCTACCGGCTGCGGCAGAAGATCGAGCCCGATCCCGCGAATGCGCGGCTGCTGCTGACCGAGGCAGGGGGTTATCGGCTGCAGCCTTGATGCGTTGCGTGCTTCGACACGCCGCTTTGCGGCTGCTCAGGATGATCTGTTCAAAAGGCTGTCCACCGACGTCATGCTGAGCACCGCCCCCCCGGGTCCGCCGAATGGCGGCCCGAGGGTGAACTCCGGTGCGCGTCGAAGCACGCGATGACTAGACCATGAAATCCGCCGTGACCGGGGCGTGGTCGCTGGGCTTGTCCCAGCCGCGCACGTCGTCGTGGATGCGGGCCTGGGCCCGGCCGGTGGCGAAGGCGGCGTCGCGCAGGCCGGGCGTGACCAGGATGTGGTCCAGCAGCAGGCCGCGATTGGACTGGCGGAAGTCGGCGGCGCGGTAGCTCCACCAGCTGGCCAGCTTCTCCGGCTCGGGCGCCGCCTCCCGCACCAGGTTGATCAGGCCCAGCGACGCCTGCATCGCCCGGAAGGCCTCGATCTCGACCGGCGTGTGGCTGACGATCTTCGACATGTAGCGGTGGTTCCAGACGTCGAACTCGCCCGGGGCCACGTTGAGGTCGCCGGTGACCACCAGCGGAGCCTTTGGATCGCGTTTGGCCAGCTCGCGGGTCAGGCCCTCGTAGAAGTCCAGCTTGTGGTCGAACTTCGGGTTCAGCGCCCGGTCGGGCGTGTCGCCGCCGGCCGGGATGTAGAAGTTGTGGATCTCGACCCCGGCGATCTTCGCGCCGACGCAGCGGGCGTGGCCCTCGCGACAGACCTCGAGCGGCTGGGCGTCCTCGATCGGATGGCGCGAGGCGATGGCCACCCCGTGCCAGCCCTTCTGGCCGGCGATGCGGAAGTGGGAAAAGCCCAGATCCTCGAACATCTGCCTGGGGAACTCGGCCGTCTGGCACTTGATCTCCTGCAGGCACAGGACGTCCGGGGCGACCTCGTCGACCATCCGGCCGATGAGCTCGCCGCGCGGGCGGACGGAGTTGATGTTCCAGGTGGCGAGGCGAAGGCGCATGGGCTTCCAGATACGGGGTTTTCCGTCAAAAGAAACGCCCGGATGCATGAAGCATCCGGGCGCAAAAAGTGGTCTCTCATGCCGCCGCCGGGAGGGGATAGGTTCCGGCACGGTGCGACGGTATCGCGAGGTCGGGCGCGCTACCGTTATGCGTGGCATTATTGCAACGAGGGCGCAGAAACGTCAACAGGTTGAATCGAGGTATTTGCCTGTTGCGAATGTGTCACAAACCAGCCGGGCGTCAGCCTCGACGCGTCGGGGGGGGAGCGGGGGCCCGGAACAGGGCGGGGTCGAGGCCCGAGGCGCGCACCAGGCTGGTCAGCCGCACCCGGGTCGGGGCGTTGCGGGCGTCGGTGACCGTCCAGCCGAGCAGCTGCATCGGATTGTCGGAGAAGGTCATGATGATCTGCCCCTTGGTCTTGCCGGCCCGGTCCTGGGCGGTGATCTCGAAGCCATCGTTCAGGGGCTTCACCCCGGCGATGTGCACGCCGCGGTCCAGCCGGATCTCGTCGGCCAGGAACAGCTTCAGCGGCGTCTGGCTCAGGAAATAGCGGTTCACGGTCTTCAGTCGCTTGTCGGACACCGAGACCACGCGGCCGTCGGAGACCACCAGCAGGCTGGAGGGCTCCTCGTACTCGAAGCGCGCCTTGCCCGGGCGCTGCAGGTACAGCATGCCGGTCGTCTGCGAGCCGCGGGCGTCGGTCTGCACGAACTTGCCGCGCGCCGACTGCAGCCCCTGCAGGTAGGCCGTGGCCTTGTCGACCATGCCCTGTTCGGCGGGCGACAGGGCCGCGTGGGCGAGGCCGGGGGCCAGCAGCAGGGCCGGGGCGGCGGCGAGAAGGGCGCGTCTGGTCGTGGTCATGGCATCCGTCTAGCAGGGCCGAACGGCGAATTCAGGGCAGACCGCCGTCAGGGCGGCGGCGGGGCCAGGATCTCGCGCTTGCCGGCGTGGTTGGCGGGACCAACAACGCCCTCCTGCTCCATCCGTTCAATCAGCGAGGCGGCGCGGTTGTAGCCGATCTGCAGCCGGCGCTGGATGTAGCTGGTCGAGGCCTTGCCGTCGCGGGTGACCACGGCCACGGCGCGGTCGTAGAGGCTATTCTCGTCGCCGTCACCGCCGCCTGAACTGTGGCCGCCGCCGTCGCCGTCCTCGTCATCGCCGCCGGCGGTGACCTCGTCCAGGTACTGCGGCGCGCCCTGCTCGCGCAGGAACTTGGCCACCGCCGCCACCTCCTCGTCGGCCACGAACGGGCCGTGCAGGCGGGTCAGCCGCCCGCCGCTGCCGCCGGCCATGTAGAGCATGTCGCCCTGGCCCAGCAGCTGCTCGGCGCCCTGCTCGCCCAGGATGGTGCGGCTGTCGATGCGCGAGGTGACCTGGAAGCTGATCCGGGTCGGGAAGTTGGCCTTGATGGTGCCGGTGATGACGTCCACCGACGGCCTTTGGGTGGCCATGATCAGGTGGATGCCGGCGGCGCGGGCCATCTGGGCCAGCCGCTGCACGGCGCCCTCGATGTCCTTGCCGGCCACCATCATCAGGTCGGCGACCTCGTCGATGACCACCACCAGATAGGGCATGTGCTCGGGGCGGATCTTCTCGCTCTCGAAGATCGGGCGGCCGGCCTCGTCGAACCCGGTCTGGACGGTCCGTTCGAAGTGCTCGCCCTTGTCCAGCGCCTCCTTGGCCCGCTCGTTGTAGGCGGCGATGCCGCGCACGCCGATCTTGGCCATGCGGCGATAGCGGTCCTCCATCTCACGGACGGTCCACTTCAGGGCCACGATCGCCTTCTTCGAGTCCGTCACCACCGGGGCCAGCAGGTGCGGGATGCCGTCATAGACGGAGAGCTCGAGCATCTTGGGGTCGATCATGATGAACCGGCACTGCTCGGGGCTCAGCCGGTAGAGGATCGACAGGATCATGGCGTTGACCCCGACCGACTTGCCCGAGCCGGTGGTGCCGGCGATCAGCAGGTGGGGCATGCGGGCCAGGTCGGCGATATAGGGCTCGCCGCCGATGGTCTCGCCCAGCGCCATGGGCAGGGTCTGGGAGGCCTTCTCGTAGTCGGCGCTGGCCAGCAGGTCGCGCAGATAGACCGTCTCGCGCCTGGCGTTGGGCAACTCCAGGGCGATGGCGTTGCGGCCCGAGACCACCGACACCCGGCAGGCGGCGACGCCCATCGAGCGGGAGATGTCGTCGGCCAGGGCCACGACCCGCGCGTGCTTCACGCCTGGCGCCGGGACCAGTTCATAGAGGGTGACGACGGGACCCGGCCGGATCTGGTCGATGGCCCCGCGGATGCCGAACTCGCTGAGCACGCTTTCCAGCAGCCGGGCGTTCTGGCGCAGGGCCTCCTCGTCGAAGCCGCCGACGCGGGGCTTGGGCTTGGCCAGCATGGCCAGTTCCGGGAGCATGAAGCCGCCGGGCGCGACGAAGTCGAAGGTCTTCTGCTGCTCGCGCACCTCGCGGCTGCTGTTCTTCGGCGCCGGCTTGGGCGGCTTGATGGCCGGGGCGCCGGCGCGGCCGGGGGCGGGAATGTCGGCCTCGTCCTCGGCGATCTCGGCGGGCGCATCGTCGGCGAAGCGCAGGGGCTTGGGCGTTGTGGCCGCCTTTGCGGCGCGGCGGGGCGCGGCGGCGCGGACGGGCGCGGCCGGTTCTGACGCGCGCGGCGCGGGGCGGCGGGCCAACAGGGTCTCCAGCGCCCCCTCGGCGGCGCGGGCCATGCCGGCGCGGCTGACGCCCAGCGCCCAGGTGGCGGCGAACCCGCCGACGGCCAGCAGCACCAGCGCGGCGATCAGCTCCGCGCCGGGAATGCGGGCGAAGGCGATGATGCCCGACAGGGCGCCCAGCAGGCCGTCGCCCCAGAAGCCGCCCAGCCCCCGGGCCAGGGCCCAGGTTTTGGGCGGGCTCGGCGCGGCGATGGCGCCGGCCAGGGCCAGCACGGCCCCCGCGCCCACCAGGGCGCGGATGCGGGTCATGCCGCGATGGGCGTCGGGATCGGGATCGACGGCGCGGGTCAGGCCGAAGACGACCATCAGCAGCGCCAGTCCCCAGGCGGCCAGGCCCAGCGACTGCACGAAGATGTCGGCGACCACGGCGCCGGGTCCGCGCAGGATGTTGGTCGCCGGCAGGGCGGACGCGACGTTCAGGCTCGGATCGGCGGAATTCCAGGTCGCGAAGGCGGCGATCAGCGCCAGGCCCGCCGCCGCGACCACGCCGCCGCGCAGGCGCGCGCTGAACGGCTGGGTCCAGGCCCAGGCCGCCAGCTCCATCGCCATGTCCAGCCCGGTCCGCCTCGCCGCCCGCGCCATCCGCGCCCCCAACATCGTTCTGAGCCGCCTATCTGGCCCGTAGAGGGTTAAGGGGCGTTTACTCTGGTCGGCGATGGGCGCGGCCTGTCTCCAGTGTCGCGCGTGATGCTGAAGCGGGCGGGTCGCCGGGTGCGGGCCTGTGCGCAACGGAGCGTCGAAGCGGGGCGCCGGCCCGTCGCGCCGCTCGCCGTGGGCGGCGGAGGCGGGGCGCGGGGCCGGCTCAATGCCTTGTGGGGCAAGGGTGGGGGCGGTCTCGGCGATGGTCGGAGCAGCCTGCATCCAGGCATTATCCGTCCGTTCCGCAGGGGGTGGATGGATTCCGCCGGACAGCGTCTCGCGATGGGGCGAAAAGGGGCGGAATGTCTCGCCTTGTCTCCAGACTATATGTCTCGGGAGTCTCGCTTTTCAGGCCTCAGGTCCGTGTTCCCGGCGAAGGCCGGGTTTTGTCGGGCCATGCGTCCTTCGCGACGCTCGCTTGAAGCTCGCTCCTCAGGATGACGAACTCTGTGGAACGCAAACCACCTTCGTCATGCTGAGGAGCCGGCTCTCGGGCCGGCGTCGCGAAGCACGCAAGGCGTCACCGCCGCCCCCTTCAAAACTTCCACTTCGCGGTGCAGGCGTTGGCGACCTTCACGATGTCCGCCCGCTTCATCGTCCCGGCGATAATGGCGTCCTCGAAGTTGAGGTTGGCGTGGCCGATGCCGAGCCAGATCTCGGTGTCGTTGGGCTGTTCGTCACGCGCCTTGAGCCCGGCGAAGGCGGCCCGGGTCTTCTGCTCCCAGACCGGCGGCCTGCCGGGATAGCCGTCCAGCGCCTCGCCATCGATCTGCGACAGCCGCCGATAGGCCGCCGCGCACCGCTCGATGGCGAAGTAGTCGGGGGTGGGGGTCTGGGCGGCGGCGGGGGTCGCCATGGGCAGGGTCGCCGCAATCGACAGGGCGGCGGCGAGAAGCGGCAAACGCATGGGAAGTCCTCCGATGGGAGGAGGTTAGGGCCGGCGCCGGGTGCTCTCGCCGCCTGAAAGGGGGGATGATCCTCCCCCTCCCACCCGCTCATCCTCGCGGAAGCGAGGACCCAGGTTTACGGCCGGTGCACGCATGGCGGGCGATTGGCGCTGGCCATAGGGACAGACACCGAGGGTGTCTGTCCCGACCTTCGCCAGTCCCCACGATGAGCAGCTGCATCAAGAAAAGCCTGGGTCCTCGCTTCCGTGTTGTGTCCCGGGAGGTTGTCGAGCACTTCGGCGGGGGCTTTGTGGCCCAGGCATCGCAGTCGGGTTCGATTGTAGTCCTTCACGAAGGTGAGGATGAAGGTGTCGCGCTGAGCGGTGTCTGCGAAGCGGTTCTTGCC
>NZ_JAUXMX010000039.1 GCF_030683065.1 Pseudomonas sp. | reverse complement strand
CACCACCGGTACCTGGTGGTGCGCACGGCCTAGGCGCCCCCGCGTCCCCCTACACCGGTCCGCCACAGCTGCTTGAGCAATGGACTATTACAGGAACCAACGGTACTCCCGCGCACTGACTTCCTGCATAAAGGCCAGGTGATCCTGGCGCTTGTTCTCGCAGTAGACCATGACGAATTCTTCGCCCAGGCCCTGGTTGACCACTGGGTGGTCGCGCATAGCGGTTACGGCGCTGAGCATGTCCTGGGGGAAGTCGATGCCGCTTTGGCGGTTTTCGTTAAGCGGGGCAATCGGCTCAATACCGGCATCCAGACCGTGCTCCATACCGATCAGAATCGCCGCCAGCACCAGGTAAGGATTGGCGTCAGCGCCGGCCAGACGGTGTTCGATGCGCAGGTTGCGGCCGTCCGATTCGGGGATGCGGATGCACGCATCGCGATCCTCGTAACCCCAACTGGCGCGACTGGCGGCGTTGACCATGGCGCCGTAGCGGCGGAAGGCATTGTGGTTGGCGGCGAAGATCGGCATGCAGTGCGGCAGCAGTTCCAGGCAGCCGGCCACGGCATGGCGCAGTGGGCGCTGGTCGTCGCCGTCGAGCAGGTTGTTGCCCGCAGCGTCATACAGGCTGACGTGTACATGCATGCCGCTGCCCGGCGCCTGCAGGTAGGGCTTGCTCATAAAGCTGGCGCGCTGGCCGTGCTTGAGCGCCACGCCACGGGTGCTGCGGCAGAACAAGGCAGCCCAGTCGGCGGCGCGCAGGCCGTCATCGCAATGGCCGAAGTTGATCTCGAACTGGCCGGGGCCAAGCTCGGCGGTGATCACGTTGGCGTCCACGCCCTGCTCATTGGCGGCGTCGACGATCTCGTGCAGTACATCGGCGAAGCGCGACAGGCGCTCGATGTGCATGTTCGGCTGGTCATCTGCATCGCCGCACAACGGGTCGCGGGGGAACTGCGGCAGGCCGTCTTGCAGCTTGCGATCAAACAGGTAGAACTCCAGCTCGAAGGCCACCACCGGGCGGATGCCGCGTGCTTCCAGGCGTTTGAGCACGCGAGCGAGTACTTCACGCGGCTCAAACTCGATGGGTGCATTGGTGCCATCGGAGCTGATCAGCATCTGCCCCAGCGGCTGGCTTTCCCAGCGCACCGGCTTGAGCGTGCCAGGGATCAGGCGGCGCGGCGCATCCGGGTCACCGTCGTTGAAGCAGTAGTCGCCAATCGGGTGCAGGCCGCCCTGGGCGCCAAGCAGCACGCAGTTCTGCGGGATCTTCAGCGGGCTGCCGGCGGCGACCTTTTCCAGCATGTCGATGGGGTAGCGCTTGCCATAGAAGTGCCCGGGAATGTCCAGGCTGATCAGGTCAACGTAGCGCACCGCCGGATTCTGGGCGCGGAAGGCGCGTACTTCGCTTAGCAGATCGGGAAAGCTTGTTGTTGTGGTCATGCGCAATGATCCTGCAGGCCTGAGTGATGGGTAGTGCGATGTTCAACGGGTAAGCGGTGCAGCCTCCGTAGGAGCCAGGGGGACGCCTAGTCCTTGCTGCGCTTCGGCGCTCCGACGATGCTTTTGACCTACAAAGATCGCCAGCAAGCTGGCTCCTACAAAAAGCCAATGCTCCGCGTTCGTTGTTGGGCTATGGCTAGCGGAACACCCAGAGCACCCGTGTCGGTTGCTCGGTGAGGTTGGCGTAACGGAATTGACTGTGCGGTGGTAATTGAAAGCTGTCGTTGGGGCCAAGAGTCACCGCTTGTGGGTCGTCGCCCAGCCAGATGCTCAACTCGCCTTCAAGGACGAAACCACCTTGTTCGGAGCTGTCGTCCAGATGTCCTTCGCCGCTACTGGCGCCAGGCGCCAGATGGCTTTCGAGCATGGAAAAACCGGCCGACATGCTCGGCGACACCAGTACGTCGGTTATCCCGCCGGCGTAGTACAGGGTGCGGCGCTCGTCGGGGCGGGTTACCCAGCGCAGTGCGCGTGGCTTGCTCAGGCTATAGAAATAGGTGGTTGGCACGCCCAGGGTTTCGCTGATTGCAGTCAGGTCAGCCACGGTCGGTCGGGACAGGCCGCGCTCAACCTGGGAGAGAAAGCCCACCGAGCGGTCGATGCGCTCGGCCAGTTCACCAAGCGTGAGGTTCTTGTGCTTACGCAGGTCGCGGATCAGGATCGCCAGACCTTCGATTTCTTCCTGCATGTCCATGCTCATGTCCTTCGTGGGGTCAGATTGATGGGTATCGCACGCTCAACCCATCCTACGGCTCTGTGGCTTTGTTTAGACAATGTCACGCAGCCTATACCAGGCCTTGCCGACGGCTTCGATCGGTGCGGCGAGCAGGTCGCCGCCGGGAAAGCGCGGGTTGCTCAGGCCCTGGTACAACTCAAGCAGATCGGCGTCACCGAGGATCGCGTCGCTCACCGCGCGAGCCGCGGCCAGGGTCGGCAAAATGCCATGGCCAGAGAAGCCTTGCAGCCAGTACTTCTGCCCGTTGCGTCCGACGTCCGGGGTGCGCTGCATCGTGCAGTCGATATGCCCGCCCCAGCCGTAGTCGATCTGCACGCCGCGCAGTTGCGGGAACACCCGCTCCAGATAGGGGCGGGTGGCTGCTGGCACATCCTTGGGGATGCCGCCCAGGTAGGTGCAGCCGCCGCCGAACAGCAGGCGATTGTCCGGGGTGACGCGGAAATAGTCGGGGACGAATTGGTTGTCGATGGCGCAGGTGCCGCGCGGTAGCAGCGAGCGCGCCAGTTCTGGGTCCAGCGGCGCGGTGGTGACCTGGTAGGAGCCGACAGGCAGCAGACGCTTCGACAGTTGCGCATCGAGTTTGTCGATATAGGCGTTGCAGGCCAGCACCAGCACGTCGCTGCGCACCTCGCCCTGTTCGGTGCGTGCCACATAACCGTCCGCTGTCTCGCTGTAGCTGAGCGCCTGGGTCTGCTCGAAGAGCTTTCCGCCGGCTTTCTCGATGGCATCGGCCAGGCCTTGGGCCAACTTCAGCGGGTTGAGCTGGGCGGCGCCGCTGTCATGCACGGCGGCCAGGTAGCGCGGGCTGGCGATCCACTGCGGCAGTTCGTCTTTGGCAATAAAGCTCAGCTGCGTGTAGCCGTATTTCTGTTCAGCTTCTTCGATGCTGTCCTGCAGTTGGCGCACGCGGCGCGGCAGCACGGCGGTGTAGATCGCGCCGCTGCGGTAGTCGATATCGAAGCCGTTTCGCACAGGCAGCTCGCGCATTTCATCGGCAGCCCAGACCATGCTGTCCCACAGGCGGCGGGCGCGCTCCAGGCCAAGGGCCTTCTCCAGCGGCGGCATGTCGCAGGACCAACCCGGCAGCGCCTGCCCGCCATTACGCCCCGAGGCCGCCCAGGCCAGGCGGCTGGCTTCCAGCAGCACCACTTTTTTGCCGGCCAGGGCCAGGCGCAAGCCGGTGTGCAGGCCGCTGAAGCCGCCGCCAATGATCAGCACATCGCACTGCAAGGCTTCTTGCAAACGCGGGCGCAGTGGAATCTGCCCCGGGTAGGTGGCGGCGTAATACGTGCCGATATGCTGGGCGGATTGTTTAAACATAGCGCGCCTCATGAAATCTGAAGATAATAATTTCATGAAAATCTACGCTATAAATTTCACAAAGCCAAGCCGGCATGTTTTGACTGCGGCGCTTCCAAGAAAAAGGCTATGTACCCATTGCGTGTTGTGAGGCGATGAGCCGAAGCTCTTTGCAGAAACCCGCTCGCTCCGGCCTGGCGCTCCGACGATGCTGTTGTGCTTTTTGTTGGCCCGGATCGCCAGCAAGCTGGCTCCTACATGGGCAACACATAGCGGGTACATCGCTAAGAAAAAGGCCGACCCCTTTCGGGTGTCGGCCTTGGTCCGGCGAGCGAGTGGTTACTTGGGCATTACCACGCTGTCGATGACGTGGATAACGCCATTGCTGGTTTCGATGTCGGCGGTGCTGACGGTGGCGCCGTCGACGCTGACGCCGTCACTGGTGTCTAGCGTCAGTTCACCACCTTGTACAGTTTTCAGGCTGGTCTTGCCGGCCAGATCAGCGGCCATCAGCTTGCCCGGAACAACGTGGTAGGTGAGCACGGCGGTCAGCTTGTCCTTATCGGCCAGCAGGGCATCGAGGTCCGCCTTGGGGACTTTGGCGAAGGCCGCATCATTGGGTGCGAAGACGGTGAAAGGACCTTCGCCTTTAAGGGTTTCGACCAGGCCGGCAGCGGTCACGGCGGTCACCAGGGTGGTGAACTGACCCGCAGCGACGGCTGTGTCGACGATGTCCTTCTTGCCACCATGGCTGTCGGCAAATGCCGGCGCGGCCACCAGGGTAAGGGCGGCGGAGGTGATCATCAGGGCGCGTTTGAAGCTTTGAGTGGTTGCATTGAGCTGAGCAAACATAGAAATACTCCTAGTACAGGGTTATTTGTTTTGCACAGTATTTGTACAGTTATGGCGCGCTGAGTTCCCGGCTCGACATGATTTGTAAAGGTTGCCGGGTAATACGCGGGCAAGCAGCATCGCAACGCGCTGTTGCCGGCGCGGTCAGGAAAGCCAGTTGGGTTGCTGCTGGCGCGGGCGTATAAAACCGCTGCGGCTAACGAACCTGATTGCGGCCGCCGTGCTTGGCTACATAGAGTGCGCGGTCGGCACGGTCCAGCAGTTCGCCGGCATCCTGTGCACCGTGCTCGGTCGAGGCGATACCCGCACTCAGGGTTACCGAGAACTCGCTGCCGCCAGCGATGAAGTGCAGCTCGGCAAAGCGCTGGCGAATTTCATCGAGAACTCTCATGGCCTGTTCGGCTGTGCAGTCGGGCAGCACCACGAGAAACTCTTCACCGCCGTAGCGGCCCAGGCTATCGACCCGGCGCAGGCGCTGGCGCAGCAGATTAGCCAGGGCGCGAATCACGTTATCGCCGGCGACATGACCGTAGCTGTCGTTAACCTTCTTGAATAAGTCGATATCCAGCATCGCCAGGCTTGCCGGCTTGCCGCTGCGTTGTGCGCGCTCCAGTTCGATGCCGACCTGCTCCTTGATATCAGCATGCTTGAGCAGACCGGTCAGGCTGTCGCGTGACAAGGCAATGCTCAGCAGGCGGGCGCGCTGGGCGCGGGAGAACACGGTAGTGACCAGGGCGTTATCGGAGATGGGCTTGCTGACGAAGTCGTCGCCGGCTTTGATCAGGGCATTCATCTGCCGGTTGATGTTGGTCTCCGCCGACAGGTAGATGATTGGCACCCGTAGCCAGTCGTCGTTGAAGCGGATGATCTGCGCCAGCTCGGGGCCGGTACAACCGGGCATGTTGACGTCGAGCAGCACCACCTCCGGGTTGAAACGGCTCATGGCCGCGAAGATTCCCGCCGGGCTTTCCAGTACCTCAACCAGCATATTGGCGCCGCGCAGGATCAGGCTGTAGCGGCTGGCCAGGTCATGATCGTCATCGACGATCAGGACCCGGTAGGGTTCACCCTGCTGCTGGGTAAAGCAGCGCTCCAGACGGTTCTCCAGCTGGGGGATGTCCACTGGTTTGGTGAAGTAGCCCATGGCGCCGACTCGAACCGCCTCCAGGCGCGTGGCGAAGTCGTCCTTGGTGGTAATCACCAGCAGCGGCAGTGGTTGCTCCAGGCGTTGTTGCAGGGCGGCGGCATACACCAGGCCGTTTTGTTCGTTATCGCCGAGGTTGACGTCGATGATCAACGCATCCGGTAGACGCCGTTGCAGTGCTGCATCGAAGTCGGCGATACGGCTGAAGTGCTCGGCGTGATAGCCGAAGTTGCCCAGGGTCAGGCGCATGTTTTCGCCGACGCTGATCTCGTCTTCGAGGATGTAGATGCAGTGTGTGTCCGTCTCGGCCTTCAGGCCTGATCGCAGAGGGGCGGGGTTACTCGGCGCCGTGTCGTTCTGCACGCTTTGCGCAGCGAACTGCTGCAGTTGGTCGATGAATGCCTGCAGATCCTGATCTTTCAGGCGCTGGCTCTCCAGCCAGTGCGTCGCCTGTTGTTCGAGGTCGCGGGCACGTTGGCCAATACTGGCGAAGCCGAAGGTGCCGGCGGCCCCTGCCAGCTTATGCAGCTGATCGCGCAGGCTGCGCAACTGCTGCAGCTGCGTCTCGCTGTCCGCGGCTAGCAGCAGTTGCGCCTTGCTGGCGAGTTCGGGCAGTTCCTGGGTCAGGCGCGCGGCGAATTTTTCGCTGAGCAACTGCAGTTGGTGCTGCAGTTCGCTGGTTGGGGCGGGCCGTTCAGCCATGAACACTGCTCCATATCTGTCGGACCTGGGCGGCTAGCTGCATCGGGTCGAAGGGTTTGATGATTACATCGCGCGCGCCCAGGCTACGGTAATGCTCGATCTCGGCGGGTTGTACCTTGGCGGTCATGAAGGCCACGGGTATTTGGCTGAGGTCCACCAATTGGGCAATTTTCGCCAGGGTTTGTGGGCCGTCCATGCCGGGCATCATTACATCCAGCAGGATGAAATCAGGGGCGAAGCCCTGCACCTGGTCCAGTGCGTCCTGGCCACACGAGCAACTCAATACCCTGAATCCCCCGACCGCCTCCAGGGCAATTTTGGCCACTGCCTGGATCGAGGGGTCGTCTTCCACATGCAGAATTCGCGACAGTTCAGGCATTGCAAAACTCCTTTGGCGGTCAGCAGGCGCATGGGAAGAGTGAGAAGTTGGCGCGTATTCATGGGTGATTTGGCCGGTGCGCAGCCCACCAGGCTGAGCTGTTCGCCGGGCTACTGCGCGCAGGATAATACCACCACCGGCAGGCGCGGATGCACCTGGCGGAGTTCCTTGGGCAGCCCCAGCCACTCCCATCGGTCTCGGCAGGATCAGGTTGTCGGCGCTCCCAGCGGCAACTCGAACCAGAACGTCGCGCCTTGACCCTCGGGCGAGTCGAAGCCGATCTGGCCGCCCATGCGTTCGATCAGCTCCTTGCTGATGGCCAGGCCTAGGCCGGTGCCGCCTTTCTGCCGTGTGTCGCTGGCGTCGGCCTGGGAGAACTTGGCGAAGATACGGGTCTTGAAGGCCTCGGGAATCCCCGTGCCCTGGTCACGAACGCTGACCCGCACCCGCTCACCCAAATGGTCTACGGCAACCTCGACGGCTTGGCCTGCGGGCGAGAACTTGGCTGCGTTGGACAACAGGTTGGCCAGCACCTGGGCCAGTCGCTGGCTGTCGACGCGGATCTGGGCCGCCACCACGGGTTCGCGCAGCCGCAAGTGCACCTGGTATTGGCTGGCATACGGCTGGTTCTGCGCAATGGCTTGTTCGAGCAGCGGTTGCAGGGCGTACTCGCTCAGTTCGATGAGCATCTTGCCAGCTACCAGTTTGTCCATGTCCAGCAGGTCATTGATCAGCTTGCTAAGGTGTTTGCTGTTGTCCTGGGCAATTGTCAGCATCTGCTGCATGTCGACCGGCACCGCGCCGAGCACGCCGCCATTGATCAAGCCGAGGCAGCCGGCGATAGCGGTCAGCGGGGTGCGCAGCTCATGGCTGACGGTCGAGACGAACTCACTCTTCATCTTTTCGATGCGCTTGCGTTCGCTGATGTCGCGGATCACGGCAATGAAGCGCCGCTGGCCCTGGTGACTGATCTGCGACACGGCCAGCTCCATGGCGAACAGTTCGCCATTGCTGCGCATGCCCTCAAGCTCGCGCACCTTACCAATCAGTCGGGTCTCACCGGTTTGCTGATAACGCGCAAGGTAGCCATCGTGGGCCGCGCGATGGGGCTCGGGCATCAGTAACCTGACATTTTGTCCTGCTACTTGGGCCACGCTGTAATCGAACAGTTTTTCCGCGGCGTGATTGAACGTCTCGATGCAGCCCTGTTCATCGATGGTGATGATGGCATCCAGGATGTTGTCGAGCACAGTGCGCAGGTAGTGCTCGCTCTCGCGCATGGCCCGCTCGGCAGTGACGCGCTCGCTGACGTCCTGAATCTGCGCGACAAAGTGCACCGGCAGGCCTTCGCTATCGCGCACCAGCGACACGCTGAGCAGTACCCAGATAATCCGTCCCTGACTATCCAGGTAGCGTTTTTCCATCTGGTAGCCGTTGATCCCTCCGGCCAGTAGCGCTTTGACATTATTCAGGTCGTCGGCCAGATCATCGGGGTGGGTGATCTGCTGAAAGTCGCCGGCCAGCAGTTGTGCGCGGTTGTAGCCGAGCATGCGGCAGAGTTCGTCGTTGACCTCCAACCAGCGTCCCTCGGGGCTGACTAGTGCCATGCCCTGCGGTGCGGTGTTGAAGGCATTGCTGAACAGTTGCTGGCTGAGTTTCAGTTCATCTTCGATCTGTTTGCGCTCGCTGATGTCCCAGATAAAGCCGTCCAGCCACAGCAGGTTGCCCTGATTGTCGTATTCTCCGCGGCCTTTTTCCCGCACCCATACGCTGTGGCCATCGGCATGCTGGATGCGGTAGGTCAGCTCGAACACGCTCTGGCGCAAGATCTGCTCCTGGACGGCATAGGTGCTGTCCAGATCGTGCGGGTGGACCACGCTGGCGTAGCTGCGTATCCGATTATCAATAAAGTCGCTGGCCGGATAACCACTCAGCTGCTCGATCTCATCGCCCATGAAACGCATGGTCCATTGCGCATCGTGGAGACAGCGGTAGACCACGCCCGGGAGGTTGGCGACCATGCTGCGGAAGCGACTTTCGCTCTTTTGCAGGGCACGGGTAGCGTGCTGTAGAGCGCTGACATCGGTGGCAATACCCAGGTAGCCATAGATGCTGTCGTGCGCATCGCGAATAGCGCTGATGGTCAGATTGACCAGGCGCGGCTCGCCGTTCTTGCGGACATAGGTCCACTGGTGGGCTTTTGCCTCGCCTTTCTGAATATTGGCGACGAACACCTCGAAGCCACTGATTTCGCGTCCAGCCTCGTGGCTCAGCTCGCTGCCGCGTGCCCGCACTTCTTCGGGTTGGTGAAACAACATCGGCGAGTGCTGGCCGATCACCTCGGCGGCCGAATAGCCGGTGAGCATTTCGGCGCCGGGATTGAACAGGCTGATCACTCCGCAGGTGTCGGTGGCAATGATGGAAACGCCGGTCGCTGAGTCGAGCACCGCCTGGAGGAATGCGCGCGCCTCGTAGACAGATTCTTCGCGCTGCTTGGCTTCGCTGACGTCTTGCACAGTACCGCTCAGCCGGTTCATTCGGCCTTGGTCGTCCGCCTGCAGGCGCGCTAATTCATGGACCCAGCGGATCTCGCCGTCGGGGCGCACGATGCGGTGCACCACGTCATGTAAGCCGCCCGCCAGCACGCGTTGTTCGCTGGCCTCGACGAGGGCACGGTCGTCAGGGTGCACGGCGCTTTTGAAGGTTTCGATATTCGGGGTCATCACCTCGGCGTCATACCCGAAAATATCGAAGATGATGCTCGACCAGTCCAGCTCGCCCGTCTGCAGGTTGGCTTGCCAATGCCCCAGCCGAGCTATTTGCTGGGCCTGACCCAGGCGCTCCAGCAGGGTCTGGCGCGTCTGCTCCTGCTGCTGGCGTTCCAGGGTGGCGCCGATCCAGCGGGCGAATAAGCGGAGGAACTCGCGGTCGGCCTCATCGAACGGTTGCTTGCGTGCCTCGGGCGAAGCGAAGGACAAGGTGCCGA
Organism: Pseudomonas sp.; assembly: GCF_030683065.1. Taxonomy (GTDB): domain Bacteria; phylum Pseudomonadota; class Gammaproteobacteria; order Pseudomonadales; family Pseudomonadaceae; genus Aquipseudomonas. Next base: position 27,823 of record NZ_JAUXMX010000039.1, on the reverse strand, counting down.
AGCGCTGGCCAGCGACCCAGATTGCCGTGCCAATATAGGTTTCCAGGTTGAACAGCGGGTAGCAGGGATGATCAGCGTGGGCCGACTGGCCCATGGCGTCGATGGCCAGCACTTCATCGCTGTGCAGGGTGATGCTGCAGTAGGTGTCACCCAGGGGGAAATGCTGGCCGTCACTCAGGGTGCCTGCGGGTGAAACCTGAGCGCGTACCTGGTAATCGTCGGCTTCGATCTGACTGATTATGGCGAATGGCACCTGGTAGAAGCTGGCGCCCATCTGCAGTGCCTGGCGCAGCTGCTCCTGACTGCTCAGGGTGGGTAGGGCGGCAATTTCGTTGAGTGCGCGCAGGGCTGTTTGCTGGCGCTGCAGATGCTGCTGCGCCTGCTCGCGCTGCACGTCGCGGCGCAGCGCCTCGATCAACTGGCCCAAGGTGGCGAGTAAGGGCTGCAACTGTTCGGCCAGAGCCTCCTGGTAACCTTCGGCGCGATTGGCCAGGCCAAGCATCCCCACTAGGCGGCCATGGCTGTGGATCGGCAGACCGGCAAACGCCAGCAGCGGCGGGTGGCCATGAGGTAAACCGCCGCTTTGCGGATGCTCCGCAGGCTGATTGCTGATCAGTGCCGTGCCGCTGAGCATGACCCGGCCAAACAGGGTGTCCAGGTTGCGGAATTCCATGCCCTGGGCCAAGCGCTCTGCATAGAGCGCAGCACTGGCGCTGTCCCAGGCAATATTGCTGATGCTGTAGGTGTGCAGGTAGGGCGCGCCCAGCTCATCTTCGAGCACTTCGCCGATAAAGCCGAACTGACTGGCGGTCAGCTCGAGAATGCGCGAAAGCAGTGCATCGAAGGCTTCGCGCTGGTTCTGTGCCGTGATATACGCGGCCTGGGCCTGGGCGATGATTGCCAGCAACTGACGCGACTGCTCGCTTTGCTGGTGCCTTTGCTGCAGTTCGTCACGGTGGCGGCGCATCAGGGTTTGGCTGGCATGGCGAGTGCTCAGCAGCAATAACAGGAGCAAGGCTTCTGCGCCGCCCCAGGCCAGCAGCCATTTGCCGATTAGCCACTGGCGGTCGCTCTGGTGCTGCGCAACTTGCGTGCTGATGTCGCGCCAGGTCAAGGCCACGACCGCAGTGCTTTGCTTGGGATCGGCTGCCGACGTGTAGCCAGGCAGCAGCACCTGATTGAGCAGGTAAGTACGGCCCTGATCCTCGAGCAACCTCAGCCTGTTGCCAGCGTCTGGGGCGGACAATAATTGTTGGGTTTTCCAGTGCTGGATCTGCGGGCGTGAGAAGCCTTCAAGGGACCAGTCAGCGTGGTTGTCGCTCAGGCCGCGCAGCGCCTCGCCGCCGAACTCTGGTGCTTGCGGGCTGCGCTTGAACAGCAGGGCGATACCGGCATCCAGTTCCTGATCCAGCTGTTGCAGATCATTGTGCAGGCTCAGGCTGACTTCCAGGGCGCCAATGGCCATGGGCTTGAGTGTGCCATCGACCTGCAAGGGGGTTATGGCGCGCATCACCAGGCTGTCGGCGCCAAGCCCCAGGCCCGCCTTGTTGTGCTGGTCATGCAGGGCGTCGGTGAGCATCACGCGGTGAGCCTCTGGCTGATCGCCAAAGCGTTCGGGTTGATGCACGCGCAGCAGGACTTGCGCCGAGGGGGCGAGGTGGATGTAGAGCTTGAACGGGTGGCTGCTCTGCAGATTGCGCCAGCGTGGCGCCAGACGGGTATAGAGCTGGTTGCGGATGGCGTTGGAGGCGTCCTGGTCTGGGCTGCCGCTGTGGTGCAGGGCGTAGGCTTGGCGCACCAGTTCGATGACCCAGGCGTCGGCGGCAATGCTCTGCGCCAGTAACAGCGCCTGATCGCGCTGGCGCCGTTGCGTGCTTTGCAGTACCAAGCGCTGCACCTCAGTCTGCTTGGCCATCTGTTGCTGCCATAAGGACTCCTGCTCGCTCAGGGCGAGCCCGCCCAGCGTGGCAAAGAACAGCGCGAGGACGAGGCTGCCGAGGCCCACTATCCAGCGGATCATTGCGCGCTATTCATTGGCGAAACCTTGAGCGAGTGCACGGCATTCAGGCAAGCCCTGCGAGGCGACGCAGGCGGGCTTGGTCATTAGTGTCAGGGATGGGAGCCTGTGCGCTGGCGGCCAGGCGCATGAGCACTAGCTCGCGTTTGACGCTGTTGTTGGGCAGGGCATAGCTGGCGCCGATCAGATCGCGCAGGGCCATGGGTAATTGACAGCGCGCCTTGAGGGCAATGGCGAAGGGTGAGCTGAACTGGCTGATGGCTTGCAGCACCTGTTCCTCGTCGAGGCTGTGGCCACCGTCTTCCCAAGCCTGCGCCAGGTGGAGTACGCAGAGTTCACCCATGCGGTGCAGCAGTGCTGCGCAATGAAAGGGCGCTGGGTCGAGGCTGCACTGGCGGGCCAGGGCCATACTGGCTTCGGCCAGGCGTTCGCTGGCATCCAGATGCTCTTCGGCAAACATGCGCAACAGGGCGCTATCCAGTGCGCTGGACTGGCGCAGGGCCAGGCCCATGGCGAGGTTGAGACTGGTCGCTACACCGAGTTTTTGCAGCGCTTCGATCAGGCTGATGCATGGCCGCCCGATCCCTTTATAGGCGCTGCTGTTAGCCACGCTGATCAGCCGGGCATTCAGCGCCGGGTCGTGACGCCAGCCTTCGGCCAGCTCGCGCAGGCTCAGCTGCTCACCTTTGAAACTTTTCAGGAGGCGATCACGCACGCTCTTTTTCAGGGGGAGATCCAGTTCGCTGGTGGGCAGTTGCTTCAGGTAAGTGCCGAAGTCTTCACTGCTCAGGGTGCGGACTGGGGCGCTCTCTGGCCCGGCCGCCGGCAGCAACTTATCCAGGCTGGCCGCCACGCGCGAGGCCTCGAATGGCTTACTGATGAATGCGCTAATGCCCAGTGCGCGTACTTCAACTACGCTGCGGCGGTCGGTGCGGCCGGTGATCATCACCAAGGGCACTTCGCTATTTTGCCGGCCCACGTGTTTAAGCAGTTGAGTGCCTTCGCCGTCTGGCAGGTTCCAGTCGGTGATCACCATATCGCTGGGGTTTAGCTGCCAGTCGGCCAGGGCTTCGGCAAGGCTACCCAGGCAGACTATTTTTGCATTGGGGCGCAAGCTTAGAACGATCTGCTTGAGCAGGTCGGCGATCCAGTGATCGTCTTCAAGAATCATTACCCGCATAGGTATCAGCTATTCCTTGGTTCTGCTGTCCGTTATGACTGATTAATTGTTGCCGCGCCGGCCGGTGCCGATTCGACCGGTTGTGGCCGACCGAACAAATAGCCTTGGCCGTAGTCGCAGCCGATTTTTCGGAGGAATTCCATCTGTTCCGGTCGTTCAATGCCCTCGGCCAGCACCTTGAGCTCCAGGCTATGGCCCAGCGCTACCACCGCGCGGGTAATGGCGGCATCGTCGCTGTCGTCGGGCAGGCCGCGCACGAAGCTCATGTCGAGCTTGAGTTTGTGCACCGGCAGGCGCTTGAGCCGGGCCAGAGAGCTGTAGCCGGTGCCGAAATCGTCGATGGCCAGGCGCACGCCCAAGGCGCGCAGGCGATCAAGCAGTGCCAGGGCGGCATCCGGGTTGTCCATCACCGCGCTTTCGGTGACTTCCAGTTCCAGGTAGACGGGGTCTAGTCCGGTTTCGGCGAGTACGCCTGCCACCAGCAGATCCAGTCCGCCGCGGCTAAATAGCCGGCTGGAGACGTTCACCGCAACGAATTGCGGTGCCTGCGCCTGGCCTTTCCAGAGCATCATCTGCCTGCATGCCTGCTGCAATACCCAGGCGTCAATGGCGCCGATCAGGCCGCTGTCTTCGGCGATCGGGATGAATTCCCCGGGTGCGATCAGGCCACGTTGCGGGTGCTGCCAGCGGACCAGTGCTTCGGCGCCGATCAGTTCGCCGCTGGCCAGGTCATGCAGCGGTTGGTAGTAAACGCGCAGCTCGTGGTTGTCCAGCGCATGGTGCAGAGCGCTAACCAGCTCGACGCGCCGACGGGCGAACTCGGTCAATTCCTGAGTATAGAAGGCGTAGCCTTCGCGGCCGCTGGTCTTGGCCTTGGACAGCGCCGAGTCGGCATTGCGCAACACCTGCTCGAGGTTTTCCGCATCGCCGGGGAACAGGCTGATGCCGATGCTGGCGCTCATGTAGAACTCATGGCCGTTGAGGCAGAAGGGTGAGCCGAGACTGTTTAGCAGTTGCTGCGCCAGGCTGGCGGCCTGGGGCGCATCCAGGCAGTTCTCGCAGAGCAGGCCGAACTCGTCACCGCCGAGGCGAGCCAGGGTCATGCCGTTGTCGAGTTGGCTGCCCAAGCGTTCACCGACCGCCTTGAGCAGCAGGTCGCCGATGTTGTGGCCGAGGCTTTCGTTGATGTGCTTGAAATGATCGAGGTCGATCAGCAATACCGCACCTTGTTGTTCGGATTTCGCCCGGTTGAGAGCGTTTTCGACCCGCTCGGTGAATAGCAGGCGATTGGGCAGGCCGCTCAGCGGATCATGGTGGGCCAGGTGATCGAGTTCGCTCTGCGAACGCTTCAACGCGCTGATGTCGGAGAACACCGCAACGTAGTGGCTGAGCTCGCCTTGTTCGTCGTGGATGGCGCGAATACGCTGCCACTGCGGATAGATTTCGCCGTTCTTGCGCCGGTTCCAGACTTCTCCGCTCCAGCTGCCCCGGGTTGTCAGTGCGTGCCACAGGCGTTGGTAGAACGCCTGGTCATGCCGGCCCGAACTCAGGAGACTTGGCTGGCGCCCGATGATTTCTTCGGGGGTGTAGCCGGTGATGCGGGTAAACGCCGGATTGACGTGGACGATCAGCTGCTTGCTGTCGGTGACCAGCACCCCATCCTGGGTCGCATCGAACACGGCGGCGGCCTGGCGCAGGCTGTGTTCGTCGGCTCGGCGCTGGCTGATGTCGCTGGCGGTGCCGATAACTCGCTCCGCTCGACCCATGGCGTCGAGTTGCAATTGGCCACGTGACTGGATCCAGCGGTAGTCGCCATCCTGGTGGCGCAGGCGCAAGGTCACCTCGAATGCCTCTTGGCTGCCAGTGTTCAGGATGCTGGCGAGGGTTTGCTCATAATGAGCGAGGTCGTCAGGGTGCAGCAGTTGCAACCAGTGCCCTCGGGTGTTGCCCAGGGCGGCAGGTTGCAGGCCGAGCAGGGCGGCATAACCCGCCGAGAAAAACACCTTGTCGCTGCGCAGGTCCCAGTCCCACAAGCCTTCCTGGGCCGACTCCAGGGCCAGGTTCAGGCGTTCTTCGCTGGCGCGCAAGGTTCTGCGCATGCGGGTCTGCTGGCGCAGGTGAGAGCCTAGGACCAGGTACAACAGGGCGCTGCTGAGCAGGACGAAGCCTAACCCCTTGAGCAGCTGCAGCTTTTCTGCCAGTTCAGTAGGCAGGTGCAAACTGGACAGCAGCGCGTCACTGAAGAATATCCAGAGCCCGGCAGCCAGCAGGTAGATCAGGGTCAGGCGCACCGCTCCTTGGTGTAGGCTCATAAGGTGTTCATCGGCTCGCTAGGTGGGCACTGTGATCGTTGAGTAAGTGACGACCGGGTATTGTGATCTAAAAGGCCAACTGGTTTTTTGATCCATGTCGGTGATAATGCACTGTGGTCTGAGTCTCTCAGGCATGCCATGTTTTTCTTTCAAGGGGCACCCGACTCATGTGGTACAACGGTTTTCTTGACCTGTCGGTCTGGCAGTTGATTGCGGTCACCCTGGCGATGACGCACATCACCATCGTCGGCGTAACGGTGTACCTGCACCGTTACTCTGCCCATCGTTCCCTGGAGCTGCACCCGGCGCTGAAGCACTTCTTTCGTTTCTGGCTGTGGATGACAACGGGGCAAAACACCCGTGAATGGACCGCCATCCACCGCAAGCACCACGCCAAGTGCGAAACCGTAGACGACCCCCATAGCCCGGTGATCAAAGGCCTGAGTACGGTGCTGCGCACCGGTGCCGAGCTGTATCAGCAGGAAGCGAAGAACCCGGATACTCTGCGGATCTATGGCAAGAATTGCCCCGATGACTGGATCGAGCGCAACCTCTATTCGCGCTATACGTTTGGCGGCGTGATCCTGATGGCACTCATCGACCTGGCCTTGTTCGGTGTGATCGGTATCACCATTTGGGCGATTCAGATGATGTGGATCCCGGTCTGGGCTGCCGGTGTCATCAACGGTCTCGGCCATGCCGTTGGCTATCGCAATTTCGAGTGCCGCGATGCCGCGACCAATCTGCTGCCCTGGGGCATCCTGATCGGCGGTGAAGAGCTGCATAACAACCATCACACCTATCCCAACTCGGCCAAGCTGTCGGTGCGCGCATGGGAGTTCGACATGGGCTGGGCCTGGATCCAGTTGTTCAGTCTGTTCGGCCTGGCCAAGGTGCAGCGCGTGGCGCCGATTGCCCATCGCATCGAGGGTAAGCGCCATCTGGATATGGACACCGCCATGGCGATCCTCAACAACCGTTTCCAGATCATGGCGCAGTACCGCAAGTTGGTGATCGGTCCGCTGGTCAAGCAGGAACTGGCCAAGGCTGACGCGTCGGTGCGTCATCAGTTTCATCGTGCCAAACGCCTGCTGGGCCGCGAGCCAAGCCTGTTGCACGACCAGCAGCAGCGGCGCATCGACGCCATGTTGGCGCACAGTCAGGCGCTCAAAGTGATCTACGAGAAGCGCCTGGCGCTGCAGCAGATCTGGCTCAAGACCAGCTCCAATGGCCACGAAATGCTTGAGGCGATCAAGCAGTGGGTCCACGAGGCCGAAGCCAGTGGTATCCACTCGCTGCGCGACTTCGCTGAGCAGTTGAAGACTTACTCACTGCGTCCGGCGGCTGTCGCTTGACGGCTACTGGTCGGTAACCCTTTACCCTGCCCGCCGTTTGGCGGGCTTTTTGTTTCTGTGGCAACAACCTTCTATGCTGGCCTCTGAACCTTGGCCAGGATGGTGTCTGTTATGGATGAGTCCAGTAACTCCCCCACGCAACTGGAAGACTTGACCCTGGCGCTGCTGCACAGTCGTGCTGAAGTTGAGCGCCTGCGTGAGCGCGAGCAACTCTTCAGCACCCTGCTCGGTAGCGTCAATGCGGTGCTCTGGGCGTTCGACTGGCAGGCGGGGCGGGTGATTTACGTCAGCCCGGCCTACGAACGGACGTTCGGCCGATCCGCTGCGTTGCTGTTGGCCGATTACGGCGAGTGGCGCAACAGTATCTACCCGGACGACCTTGACTACGCTGCCGAGAGCCTGGCCAAGGTGCTGGAGACTGGCGCAGTGGAGGCCCGCGAGTACCGCATCATTCGCGCCGACGGGCAGTTGCGTTGGCTCAGCGACAAATGCTTTATCAGTCGCTCGAGTGAGGCCGGACAAGCACAGATCATTGTCGGCATCGCCGAAGACATCACCGACAAGAAGCAGCTGGAAGGCGAGTTGCATCGCCTGGCAACCACCGATGTGCTGACCCAGAGCAGCAATCGCCGGCACTTCTTCGAGTGTGCCCAGCGCGAGTTCGAGCATGCCCGCCAGTTCGGCAGCCCCTTGGCTTTCCTCTTGCTCGATGTCGATAACTTCAAACAGGTCAACGACAGATTCGGCCACCAGATGGGCGACCAGGTGTTGCAGCACCTGGCCAGTTGTGGCGCCTCGGTGTTGCGCCGTGGTGATCTGTTTGGGCGCATCGGCGGTGAAGAGTTCGCTGTGCTGTTGCCGGGCTGCGAGCCGGTCCTGGCCGAGCAGATTGCTGAGCGCCTGCGGCGGGAGGTGCAGCGTTTGCGTTTCAGCCACGCCCTGGCGTCGTTCGGTATCACGGTGAGTCAGGGGCTGGCCTGTCTGCGCGGTGACGACCTTAGTGTGGATGCCCTTTTTGCCCGCGCTGATGCCGCGATGTACCAGGCTAAACGGCAGGGCAAGAACCAAATCGTACTCGGCTGATGCGCAGGGTATGCCTGGCGAAAACCCGCCGTTAGTACCCTGGCTGTCGGCGAAAATCCGCCTGTTCATTCTGTCGGCGACGCCGCAACGGCGTTCATCTGCTCCCGGCAAAGTGCCGGAATAGAGGTGTCGCAGCTCGATGGTGAGCAACTGGCACAGTATCCGCATAGGGCTCTTCGTCACACTGACCTGCCGCCATGGCAGGCACACAATAAAAATGAAGAGACCCACCTATGAAATTCTTCTGCCTGGCCGACGCTACGCCTATCTCTGTTTACCCGACGCTTGCTCTGCGCGGCACTGCGCACCCCTGATTTTTATTCGTCCCTGCGTTGGCCTGTTAGGTCTGGCGCCCGTTCGGCTGTGAGTCTGACGTGGCCCGCTGGGGTGAATTATCAAATTCGGCGTGTGCCTGCCTCTTCGTATTTCGAAGTCTGCGTACATGCCGATGTGCTACCCATAAAAACACTGGAGAAAACCATAATGAGAAAGACTTCCCTGGCGCTGGCCGTAGCCGCCGGCACCCTGGGCTTGACCCTGAGCCACGTCGCCAATGCCGAGTTCATCAAGGACAGCAAGGCCAGCATCGAAGCGCGTAACTTCTATTTCAACAGTGATTTCCGCGAAGGTGCCGGTCAGTCCAAGCAGGAAGAGTGGGCGCAGGGCTTCCTGTTGCGCATGGAATCGGGCTACACCGAAGGCACCGTCGGTTTTGGCGTCGACGCGCTGGCCACCTTCGGTTTCAAGCTGGACTCGGGTGACGGCACCGCGGGCAGCGGGCTGCTGGTGCCGGATGGCTCCGGCGGCTCGCAAGACAACTCCGGTGGTCTCGGGCTGACCGCCAAAGCCAAGGCTGGCGAGAGCGTGCTCAAAGTGGGTTCGCTGCAGTTGAAGAATCAGGCCATCGGCTCCAGTGATAGCCGCCTGCTGCCGCAAGTCTTTCGCGGAGCCAACCTGGTTTCCAAGGATATCGCTGGGCTGACCCTCGACTTGGGCTATCTGGATGAGGTCAATAATCGCAATTCCAGCGACTATCAGGACATGCGCCTGAACACCTTCACCAATAGCGGTATTACCGTGAAGGGCGGCAGCAGCGCCAATCACTCCAACCAGTTCGTGTTTGCCGGTGGTAGCTACAAGCTAACTGACACTCTGACCGGGGGTTACTACTACAGCAACCTGGAAGACATGTACAAACAGCACTCCTTCAACCTGGTGCATGTGCTGCCGATCGCCGACAAGCAATCGCTGAAGAGCGATCTGCGTTACGCCCGCTCCACCGACGACGGCTTGAGCAACGTCGATAACAAAGCCTTTGGGGCCATGTTCACCTATGCCTTGAGCGGCCACAGCTTGGGCCTTGGTTATCAGAAAATGAGCGGCGATACCGGCTTTGCCTATATCGGCGACAGCGTTGACCCCTTCCTGGTCAACTACGTGCAGATCGGCAACTTCGCCGCCAAAGATGAGACCTCCTGGCAGGCGCGTTACGACTTCAACTTTGGCAGCGTAGGCATTCCGGGCCTGACCTTCATGACCCGCTACCTGACCGGTGACAACATCGACCGTCCAAATAACGCCGATGGTAAAGAGTGGGAGCGCAACATGGATATCGCCTACGTGATCCAGGAAGGTTCGCTGAAGAACCTCGGTGTGAGATGGCGTAACGCGACCATGCGCAATAACTTCGGCCGTGATGTCGATCAAAACCGTCTGATCGTCAGCTACACCTTGCCGTTGTTCTGATCGGTGCCCCGTGGTTAGCGGGGCTGTCGAGCCGGGCTGAGCAGTTGCATCCTGTTCAGCCGTGCAACACCCAAAGCCCGGACTCTGTTCCGGGCTTTCTTGTGTTGGCTCATCAGGCAGCGCGACAACCGCTATCGCGCGGTGCCTGCTGACGCCGCCGAATCTGGAACGCCGCAATCCGGATGGGTTAGCCGCCGAGACGATGTCAGGCAGGCTGCATTTAAACGCGGCGTAACCCATCAGCGATAGTGGCCACGGCGCCGAGCACAGGCATAGCGCGGTTGATGGGTATCGCTGTGCTCAACGCCATCCCACGAGGGCTGATGTGCCATCCGGGGTTTCTATTGCGGGTGGCATTGCCAATGCCAGACCTCACTCGGAGATAGCTGTTGCCGATTTCTGTTTGCATTACAATATATAAAATAATATATTGTTTTTAGGTTAATTGAAGGTTGGCTGATGAACGCTTCCGAACAGACACTCGATATCCAGCAGTTGCGCGCCAACGCCGATGCGGCGGGGCAGTTGCTCAAGGCCCTGGCCAACCCCGACCGCCTGTTACTGCTCTGCCAGCTCTCGCAAGGCGAGCGCAACGTCAGCGAACTGGAAAGCCTGCTCGGTATCCAGCAGCCGACGCTGTCGCAGCAGTTGGCGGTATTGCGCCGTGAAGGGCTGGTGGAGACTCGCCGTGAAGGCAAGCTGATCCACTACCGGATCAGCAGCCCGGCCGCCTTGGCGGTGATCAATACGCTGTACCAGTTGTTCTGCGCAGGAGAGGTGTGATGAGTATCGATTGGTTGAATTTCACCCCATGGAGTTCGCTCGCGGGCGGGGCGCTTATCGGTCTGGCGGCCAGTCTTTTCGTGCTGTGCAACGGCCGCATCGCGGGCATCAGCGGTTTACTCGGATCAGTTCTAGAGGGCGGCGAGGGGCGGGCTGAGAAGGGCATGTTCCTCCTCGGTCTGCTGCTGGCGCCGCTGCTCTGGGGGCTGTTCAGCGTGCTCCCGGCAATCGAATTCCAGAGTGGCTGGCTGGGTTTGCTGGTGGCCGGGTTGCTGGTGGGTGTGGGTACCCGCTATGGCTCCGGTTGTACCAGTGGTCATGGCGTGTGTGGTGTTTCCCGGTTATCCCCGCGTTCGCTGGTGGCGACGCTGGCTTTTATGGCGGCCGGTTTCGTCACGGTCTTTGTTCTACGTCATCTGTTGGGAGGGTGAGCATGCGCAAACTGACTGCATTCCTGGCCGGCTTGCTCTTCGGTATCGGTTTGTTGCTGGCGGGTATGGCCAATCCGACCAAGGTATTGGGTTTTCTTGATCTGGCGGGTGCCTGGGATCCGTCGTTGGCCCTGGTGATGGTGGGCGCCATCGCGGTTGCCGCGGGGCCGTTGGCTTGGGCCAAGCGCCGCGGACAATCGTTGCTCGGTGCGCCGATGCAAATACCGGCCAAGCGTGAGCTGGATCGGCGTCTTATCGGTGGCAGCCTGCTGTTCGGTATTGGCTGGGGCGTTGCCGGGATTTGTCCGGGGCCGGCGCTGGCGATGCTGCTTAGCGGCCATTGGCAGGTCATCGTTTTCGTTCTGGCCATGTTGGCCGGGATGCTGTTGTTCACCGCGCTGGAACGCCAGCGCAGTCATTAAATCTGGAGATCACCATGAAAACCAACGTTGGCAGCATCGACCGTAGCCTGCGCATCGCCGCCGGTTTGATTCTGATTGGCTTGACCCTGAGCGGCATGGTCGGCCTGTGGGGCTGGATCGGTGTCGTGCCGCTGGCCACTGGTCTATTCCGTATGTGCCCGGCTTATACGTTGCTGGGCATCAATACCTGCAAGCGCACCTGAGCCTGCTAGCCGGTACGGACATGACGGGCGCCTCTAGGGCGCCCGTTGTCGTTGGTGAGGGACGATCGCGGGCATAGGGTGGGGCGGAAGTAGCCTGCAGTCTTATATGACTAATAGTTCTAAGCATAGAATCAAAAAACAGTTACGATAATCCTTAATTAAGTACCCCTAGGGGTATATCAAAAGAGGACCGTCAGCATGAACGCGCACGTAGAAGCTTTTTTTGATCCGGCCACCTTCACCTACAGCTATGTGGTCAGTGACCCGCTGACCCAGCGCTGCGCCATCGTCGACTCGGTGCTCGACTACGACCCTGCTTCAGGCCGTACCTCGCACAATAACGCCGACCGCCTGATTGCCTATGTGCGCGAGCAGGGCCTGACGGTTGACTGGTTGCTGGAAACCCATGTGCATGCCGACCATCTGTCTGCAGCGCTCTACCTCAAGCGCGAGCTGGGCGGCCAGTTGGCTATTGGCGAGCAGATCACGGTGGTGCAGAACACGTTCGGCACGCTGTTCAATGCCGGACCGGAGTTCGCCACCGATGGCCGCCAGTTCGACCGCCTGTTCACTGACGGCGAACACTTCCAGATTGGCAGCATCGACGCCCGCGCCATGCATACACCCGGGCATACGCCTGCCTGCCTGACCTATGTGATCGGCGACGCTGCCTTTGTCGGCGATACCCTGTTCATGCCCGACTACGGTACTGCCCGTTGCGACTTTCCCGGTGGCGATGCGCGGGTGCTGTTCCGCTCGATTCGCAAACTGTTCGAGTTGCCGGACGCGACCCGGCTGTTCATGTGCCATGACTACAAGGCGCCGGGGCGCGAGGAATTCCTCAACCAAACCACGGTGGCCGAGGAGCGCGCGCACAACGTGCATGTGCACGAGGGGGTCAGCGAGGATGATTTCGTCGCCATGCGTAGTGCCCGTGACGCCACCTTGGGTATGCCGACCCTGATCCTGCCGTCGGTGCAGGTGAACATGCGCGCCGGCCAGCTACCGCCAGCCGAGGACAATGGCATGCGCTACCTGAAAATCCCCCTCGACGTACTTTAAGTGGTTGTGAGTCGTGCCCGTCCGCCGCGAGCGCCTGCAGGTGCCTGTTGCTGGCGTTGTGCTCAATATTTCCCCAGCCTCTGAGGAGACATTCATGGATTCGCTCAAGCGCTTGACGCCGTTCATTGCTGTAGCGGCCCAGTTACAACCCGGCGATATGGGCACCCTGGCAGCAGCAGGGTTTCGCAGTGTGATCAACAACCGTCCAGACGGCGAAGGCGAAGGTCAGCCCAGCTCGGCTGAAATGGAAGCCACGGCCCGCGCCAGCGGCCTGGACTATCACTACCAGCCGGTGATCTCCGGGCAAATCGGCGAGGAGGATGTGGCGGCCTTCGCCGCGTTGCTCGAACAGGTGCGCGGCCCGGTCCTGGCTTTCTGTCGTACCGGTACTCGCTCGAGCAGCCTGTGGGCGCTGAGCGAGGCGCGTCACCTCGACCCTGAGGTCTTGTTGGCCACTGCCAAAGGTGCTGGTTATGATTTGTCCGGTCTGCTGCCGCGCTTGCAGCAGCGTTGGCAGCAGGCGTCGCAGGCCGTCGCCGACACGGCCCCACTGGCGCCCACCCAGCGCTACGACGTGCTGGTGGTGGGCGCTGGCGCGGCAGGCTGTGCGGTGACTGCCAGCTTGCTGCGGCGCAATCCGCAGTTGCGCATCGCGTTGATCGAGCCGCGTGAGCAGCACTATTACCAGCCGGGCTGGACGCTGGTTGGTGCCGGGGTGTTCGACCGCGCGCAGACCGAACGGCCGATGGCCCGCTGCATTCCCCATGGTGCACAGTGGCTACACGCCGCGGTGGCCGCCTTTGAACCCGAGCAGCAGCGCGTGGTGCTGGAAGACGGCAACCGGGTCGGTTATCGCGCGTTGATTGTCTGTCCGGGTCTTAGTCTTGACTGGGATGGGATTGAAGGGCTGAAGGACACCCTGGGCAAGCATGGCGTGACCTCCAATTACCAGTTCGAGTTGGCCCCCTACACCTGGCAACTGGTGCAGAGCTTGCGCCGCGGCCGTGCGCTGTTCACCCAGCCACCGATGCCGATCAAGTGTGCCGGCGCACCGCAGAAGGCCATGTACCTGTCCTGCGACTGGTGGCAGAAGCAAGGTGTGCTGCAGGATATCGAGGTGGAGTTTTGCACGGCCGGAGCCGTGTTGTTCGGCGTCGCCGACTTCGTGCCGCCGCTGATGCAGTATGTCGAGCGCTATGGCGCGCAGCTCAACTTCAGCAGCACCCTGACGGCGGTCGATGGGCCGGCGCACAAGGCCTGGTTCAAGCAGGTGGATGCTGAAGGGAACGTCAGCGTGGTGGAAAAAAATTTCGATTTCCTCCACGTAGTACCTCCGCAGCGGGCGCCCGAATTCATCCGCCAGAGCCCGCTGGCGAATGCCGACGGCTGGCTCGAGGCCGACCATGAAACCCTGCGTCACCCGCGCTTCGGCAATATCTTCAGTCTCGGCGATGTGTGCGCTGCGCCCAATGCCAAGACCGCCGCGGCGGTGCGCAAGCAGGCGCCGGTGGTGGCCGAGAACGTCCTCGCTGTGCTTGCCGGGCGTGGTCCGCGTGCGCTCTACGATGGCTATGGTTCCTGCCCGCTGACGGTGGAGCGGGGCAAGGTGGTGCTGGCCGAGTTCGGTTATGGTGGCAAGTTGCTGCCGACCTTCCCCCTCGACCCGACGGTGCCGCGCTGGCTAGCCTGGGAGTTGAAGGTCAAGCTGATGCCGAAGATCTATTTCGACTTGATGCTGCGTGGCCACGAATGGCTGGCCGCGCCCAAGCGCCTGCCGCACGATCCCTTGCCGGTGGACGCGCCGGCCGCCTGCAACTTCGAACAGGAGAAGAAATAAATGAACCTGCGCCGCTGGCTGCCTTGCCTCGACTGGGGGCGGCGTTACAACCGCGCCACCGCCGCGCAGGATGGCCTGGCGGCGCTGATCGTCACCCTGATGCTGATTCCGCAGAGCCTGGCCTACGCCATGCTCGCCGGCCTGCCGCCGGTAACTGGATTGTATGCCAGCATCTTGCCGCTGCTGGCTTACGCCCTGTTTGGTTCCAGTCGCACCCTGGCGGTCGGCCCGGTGGCGGTGGTGTCGCTGATGACCGCTGCCGCCCTGGGGCCATTATTCCCAGCAGGCAGTGCCGAGTATGTTGGCGCGGCCATGCTGCTGGCGCTGCTGTCCGGGGTGATGCTGGCTGGCATGGCCCTGTTGCGCCTGGGCTTTGTTGCCAATTTTCTCAGCCATCCGGTGATTTCCGGTTTTATCAGCGCTTCCGGGATTCTGATCGCGGTCGGCCAGCTCAAGCATATCTTCGGTATTTCCGCCTCTGGCGAGAACCTGCAGCAACTGTTGCCGGCATTGCTGCACAACCTGCCGGCGGTACACGGCCCGACCCTGTTGATCGGCGCCTGCAGCTTGTTGTTTCTCTGGTGGGTGCGTGGCCAGCTCAAGCCCTTGTTGATGCGTCTGGGCCTGGGCGCCGGCATGGCTGGCAACCTGGCCAAGGCCGGGCCGGTGCTGGCAATCATCGTTGCCATTCTGGCGGTCAGTCTGCTGCAACTGGAGCAGGCTGGGGTCAAGGTCGTCGGCATGGTGCCCCAGGGGTTGCCGGGGCTGAGCCTGCCAACCATGGACTACAGTCTGGCCCTGCAGCTATTGCCGGCGGCGCTGTTGATCAGCCTGGTTGGCTTCGTCGAGTCGGTGTCGGTGGCGCAGACCCTGGCGGCCAAGCGCCGTCAGCGCATCGAGCCGGACAACGAACTGTTAGGGCTGGGCGGCGCCAACCTGGCGGCGGCCTTTAGCGGTGGTTTTCCGGTTACCGGCGGCTTTGCCCGCTCGGTGGTCAACTTCGATGCCGGGGCGCAGACGCCCATGGCCGGGGTGCTGACTGCCGCCGGTATTGCCCTCAGCGTGCTGCTATTGACCCCGCTGCTGCACAATTTGCCGCAGGCGGTGCTGGCCGCGACCATTATCATCGCGGTGCTCAGCCTGGTCGATCTCAAGGCCCTGGGCCGCACCTGGCGCTATTCTCGCCAGGACGGTGCGGCCCAGGCGGCAACCCTTGGCGGGGTGCTGCTGCTCGGTGTCGAGGTGGGCATCCTGATGGGGGTCGGTCTGTCGCTGTTGCTGTTTCTCTGGCGCACCAGCCGCCCACATGTGGCGGTGGTAGGGCAGGTGCCGGGCAGCGAGCACTTTCGCAACATCGAACGTTTTGCCGTGGTGGAAAGCCCCAGCGTGCTGTCGCTGCGGGTCGACGAAAGTTTGTATTTTCCCAATGCGCGCTTTCTCGAAGAGCGTATTGGCGAGCTGATCGCCGCACGACCGCAGGTCCGCCATCTGGTGCTGATGTGTCCGGGGGTCAACCTGATCGATGCCAGCGCCTTGGAAAGCCTGGAAGCCATCGTCGAGCGCCTGCATGCGGCCGGGGTGCAGTTGCACCTGTCGGAAGTGAAGGGGCCGGTGATGGATCAGCTGCGCCGTTCGGACTTTCTCGAACACTTTGGTGGGCAGGTATTCGTCAGCCAGTACCAGGCACTGCGCATGCTCGACCCGCTGAGCACGCGGCGCGCCCTGGCGCAGGGGTAGTGCGGAGAGCTTGTGAAAAAGCTCCCGCCTACTGCGACGCTACGAAGGTAAGGAAAGTGAGCCGAATTCTTTTGTAGCCCGGATGCAATCCGGGAGCGGTCATTCAGGCGCCAGACTTTCCCGGATTGCATCCGGGCTACGCGTTGGGCGCCTGGAGGCGGTCTCGCTGTTCACAGCCTCTGCGTCAGCTACAGCAACAACAGCGTGGCCAGGCCGAGGAAGGCGAAAAAGCCGACGACATCGGTCACGGTAGTCAGGATCACGCTGCCGGCCAGCGCTGGGTCGATGCCCATGCGCTCGAGGATCAGCGGGATGCCCCAACCGGCCAGCGCTGCGCACAGCAGGTTGACTAGGATGGCGGCGCCGAGTACTGCACCTATGCCCCAGTCGCCGAACCAGAGCACGGCGAGCAAGGCGATCACCACCGACCACAGCAGGCCGTTGAGGATGGAGATGCCCAGCTCGCGGTTGAGCAGGATGCGGATGTTGCCTTTCTGCACCTGGCCCAAGGCCAGGCCGCGAATCATCAAGGTCAGGGTCTGGCTGCCGGCGATGCCGCCCATGCTCGCCACGATGGGCATCAGCACGGCGAGAGCCACCAGTTGCTCCAGAGTGGCCTGAAACAGACCGATCACCCAGGCGGCACTGAAGGCGGTGATCAGGTTGATGCCTAGCCATACCGCGCGGCGGCGCGAACTGACCAGCACCGGAGCGAACATGTCGGCTTCGTCATCGAGACCGGCCATCTGCATCAGGGCGCGATCCGAATCTTCACGAATCAGGTCGACCACGTCATCGATGGTGATGCGGCCGATCACCCGGTTGTGCTCATCCACTACCGGGGCGGAGAGCAGGTCGAGGTCCTGGAACAGCCGGGCGACGTCGCTGGCTTTACGGGTCACTGCGATGCCCGCGATGTCGCGGTCGATCAGTTCGGCCACCGGGCGGCCCAAGTCTGCAGTGACCAGGTTACTCAGGCGTAGGCCGCCCTGGTAATGGCCTTTGCGGTCGACCACCATCAGCATGTCGGTTTGCGGCGGCAGTTTTTCCAGCAGGCGCAGATAGCGCAGCACCGTGCTGACTTTGACATCGGCACGGATCTGGATGGCGTCGGCGTTCATCAAGCCGCCGGCCGAGTCCTCGGGATAGGAGAGCATCGACTCGAGCTGTTTGCGCTGGCTGGCGCTGCTGGCGAACAACAGCCTGTTGCCCAACTCGCTAGGCAGGGTCTGGATCAGGTCGACCCGGTCATCGAGTTCGAGATGTTCGGCCGAGGCGATCAGGTCCTCGATATCCAGGTCCAGGGCCAGTGCGACGCGTATTTCATCGTGCAGGTAGGTCAGGACTTTGCCGGCTCGCTCGGTGTCGACCATGCTCCATACGCTGCGCCGTTCCTGTGGCGGCAGCGCTTCGAGCAGCCCGGCGATCTTGGCCGGGTGCATGCGGTGCAAAATCCTGCCGACACGCTTGAGCTTCTTCAGGTTCAGGGCATCGCGCACCGCTTCCAGGTGGTTGGCCGTGCTTGACGCGGACTCCTGTTCAGGCCTGGCATAGGTCGTGTCCGCGGAGTCACCAGCCAGCTGGCCGATCAGTTCGAGGCTGAGGTGGGGCAGGATACGGCCTTCGAGTGCAGGGTCGATCTGCTGCCACAGCGCCATGCGCTGCTCGGTGTCGAGCATCTCGAACATGGCCGCAATCTTGGCTGGGTGCATGCGGCCCAGTAGCTTGCGCGCACGCTTGTTCTTCCCGGCGTTGAGGGCCTGGATAATGTATTCGCTTTCAGTTCGAGTGTGCTGCTCGTCACTGAACTCAGGGTTGGGTTTGCTCGGATTCATGGCCGTCAGAATAACACCAGCAGGGCTGTCGCCGGGTGACTAACCCGCGCTGCCCCTCACCTGCGCACAGCTAGATGGAGGCCGGCGAGGGTCCGGCGCTCGCGGATCAGGTACGTTGCGGCGCGGGTTGCTGCTGGGTGATGCAGTGGATGTTGCCGCCGCCGAGCAGGATCTCGCGGCCGGGCACCAATACGATGCGGTGCTCGGGAAACACGCGCGTAAGGATGCTGCGGGCTTCCTCGTCCAAGGGGTCGTCGAAGCTCGGTGCAATGATGCCGCCGTTAACGATCAGGAAGTTGACGTAGGAGCCGGCCAGGCGCACGTCCGGGCTGCGTTGCTGGCTGCCTGCGACCAGATCGACCCCCGCGCACTCCTCTGCAGTGGCATGCAGCGGGCCGGGAATTGGCATCTTGTGCACGATCAACTGACGGCCTTTGGCATCGCGCGCGTGCTCGAGTACCTGCATGGCCGCCTGGCAGCGTGGGTAGTTGGGGTTTTGCGGGTCGTCGGTCCAGGCCAGCAGTACTTCTCCGGGGCGCACATAGCAGCAGAAGTTGTCGACGTGGCCGTCGGTTTCGTCATTGAACAGGCCGTCCGGCAGCCAGATCACCGTGTCGACCGCAAGGTGTGTACGCAGGACGTCTTCGATCGCCTCGCGGCTTAGGTGCGGGTTGCGATTGCGATTGAGCAGGCATTCCTCGGTGGTGATCAGGGTGCCTTCGCCGTCGACGTGGATCGAGCCGCCTTCGAGGATGAAACCTTCAGTGCGATAGCGCGCGCAACCTTCGACCTCGAGGAGCTTGCGCGCCACCTGGTCGTCGCGGCTCCACGGGAAGTACAAGCCGCCGTCGAGGCCGCCCCAGGCATTGAAGGCCCAGTCGACGCCGCGCACTTCACCATGCGAGTTAGTGACGAAGGTCGGCCCTGTATCGCGTACCCAGGCATCGTCGCTGCTCATTTCGAGCACGCGGATATTGTTGTGGTCGAGACGGGCGTGGGCGTTTTCGTACTGACCGGCGCTGACGCAAACGGTTACCGGCTCGAATTCGGCGATGGCCTTGGCCACGGCAGTGAAAGCGATCTGCGCCGGTTTGCCGCCGAGGCGCCAGTTGTCTGGGCGCTCGGGCCAGACCATCCAGGTCTGGCTATGGGGTTCCCACTCGGCCGGCATGCGGAAGCCGTCAGTGCGAGGTGTGCTGGTGAGAGTGGTCATGTCTCGGTTCCGTAGGGTGCGCCATGCGCACCAGCGAAGGGGCTAGGTGGCAAGGTGCGCGCGGCGCACCCTACCCGTTACGCGCAGTTATTCCGACGGTGTTTCGCCGTCCAGGGTCTTGATCGGCCCGTAGAGGTTAGGCCGGCGGTCGCGGAAGCTGCCCCAGGCGCTGCGGATATGCTCCAGTTGGTCGAGGTCGAAGCTGTGCACCAGCACACCTTCCTCGGTCTCGCCCAGCTCTTCGACCTTGGCGCCGAACTGGTCGGCGATAAACGAGGAGCCATAGAAGTTGATGTGGTAATCGTCCTGGTCTTCGCGACCGATGCGGTTGCTCGCCACCAGCGGCATCAGGTTGGCGCCGGCGTGGCCCTGTTGCACGCGCTGCCAATGGTCGCGCGAGCTGATGGTCGGGTCATGCGGCTCGGTACCGATGGCGGTCGGGTAGAACAGAATCTCGGCGCCGAGCAGGGCCATGCTGCGCGCGCACTCGGGAAACCACTGGTCCCAGCAGATGCCTACGCCGATCTTGGCGTAGCGGGTGTTCCACACCTTGAAGCCGGTATCGCCCGGGTTGAAGTAATACTTCTCGTGGTAGCCGGGGCCGTCCGGGATATGGCTTTTCCGATAAATCCCCAGGTTAGTGCCGTCGGCATCGATGATCGCGATGCTGTTGAAGCGTGCCCGGCCGGCCAGTTCGAAGAAGCTGATCGGCAGCACCACCTGCAGCTCCTTGGCGACCTTCTGGAAGTGGGCGATGGCCTCGTTGGCTTCCAGTGTCGTGGCCAGTTGCAGGTAGTCCGGGTTGGGCTTTTGACAGAAGTACGGGGTCTCGAACAATTCCTGGATCAGGATGATCTGCGCGCCCTTGGCCGCAGCCTGGCGCACCAGTTTCTCGGCATTGGCGATGTTGGCGGCGCGATCCCAGGAACAAGCCATCTGGGTGGCGGCGACGGTAACGGTGCGGGACATGGAACACCTCGTAGGAGCAATGGACGGCGGTCGTTACACGCTAGCAGACGACCGATGACGACGCCGTGTCAGTGGGCGATTATTTGACTTTATAGTCGATAAAAATCCGTTTTTAAAGCTTTAATTTTCTCCGATTAGGTTTTTATTGATTAGATTGCAGATAAATATCTGCAATGATGGGTGTGGCTCTCGGAGGGCCCTGGTAGTCGCGGGGACACATGACGCATGGTAGGCCTGCTTCGTAGCCCGGATGCAATCCGGGAGCTGTCGTCTGCCTGGCGAATTCCCCGGATTGCATCCGGGCTACGAGTGGGTGCCGCTGGCTACAACGCGGTACCGCGTTTCGGCAGGTAAGGCGGCAGGTACAGGCCCAGGTAGGCGTCGAATACGCGCATGCCTTCTTCGGCCAGGCGCGGGGTGATGCTGCCGTGCAGTTGCACCGAGCGGGCGTAGACGCGGTCGCCCAGTTCCATGGCCAGGGCGAACACATCGACATCCTCCGGCAGGGTGGGCAGGTCGAAATGCCGCTCGAAAAGGGCTTGCATCAGTCGCCCCAGTTCGAGGTCGTGCTGGCGGTCGGCTTGGGTTACCTCGCTCAGGCCATGCTGGGTGAGGATCAACTGGCGTGCGGCAGCGTCACTGGCGTAGATCGCCAGCATGCGCTGCTCGACAATGCACGACAGGTCGCGCCAGCTGCGCAGTTCTGCATGGCTGATGGGGGCCTGCAGGCTGGCGCGAAAGGCGGCGTGGATATCGGCAGTCAAGCCTTCGAGCAGCGCCGGTACGCTGGCGAAGAAGTGGTAAACCGATGACGCCGGAATGGCCGCGCGCTCGGCCACACTATAGATCGACAGGCTGGCCACGCCTTGTTCTGCGAGCAGCGTGCGGGCGGCGCTGAGGATCACGGCAATCCGTGCCTGGCTGCTGGCGCGGGGTTTGCGGGCGGTGGCGGTTCGCTGCATGGCGCTGATCTCGGCAAGGGACGCGCTATTGGACGCTAGCCGGAGGTGTGCAGGCAAGTCGGCTGGGTGGGTTGTGGTGGTCGCCATCGCGGAAGGCTTTACCGGCTGGCTGAGTTCTGCGCAGTACTGACCCGGCGCAGGCTTGCGTTAGGGAGGGGGCTATTCTGAATACAACGACGCCGGCATGGCCGGCGTCGGGGAGTGCTTACACAGTGTGCAGGTACCAGTTGTATTCGAGATCGGAGATCGAGTTCTCGAACTCGGCCAGCTCGCTTTCCTTACAGGCGACGAAAATATCGATGTATTTCGGGTCGATATAGCGCGCCAGGATCTCGCTGTCGTCCAACTCGCGCAGGGCGTCGCGCAGGTTGTTTGGCAGGCTCTGCTCGTTCTGCTCGTAGGAGTTGCCTTCTACCGGTGCGCTGGGCTCAATCTTGTTGGTCAGGCCGTGGTGCACGCCTGCCAGCACTGCCGAAAGCAGCAAGTAGGGGTTGGCATCCGCCCCCGCGACCCGGTGTTCGATGCGTACGGCATCGGCCGTGTCGTTGGGTACGCGCAGGGCTACGGTACGGTTGTCGATACCCCAGCACGGCGAGTTCGGCACGTAGTATTGCGCGCCAAAGCGGCGGTACGAATTGACGTTCGGGCAGAGGAAGGCCATCGATGCCGGCATGGTTTCCAGCACGCCACCAATGGCATGGCGCAGGGCATCGTTCTGCTCTGGATCTTCGCAGGCAAAAATATTCTTGCCGTCCTTGTCGAGGATCGAGATGTGCACGTGCAGCCCGTTGCCCGCCTGATTGGGGTAAGGCTTGGCCATGAAGGTGGTGTCCATCTCATGGTCGTAGGCGATGTTTTTCACCAGGCGCTTGAGCAGCAGCGCGTAGTCGCAGGCCTTGATCGGGTCGGCGACGTGGTGCAGGTTGACCTCGAACTGCGCCGGGGCACTTTCCTTGACGATGGCATCGGCCGGGATGCCTTGCTCCTTGGCACCTTCGAGGATGTCCTGCAGGCATTCGGCGTATTCGTCGAGGTCGTCGATCAGGTAAACCTGAGTCGAATGCGGACGCTTGCCCGACAGCGGCGACAGTGGCGGCTGTGGGCGGCCGTTCACATTGGCCTGATCGATCAGGTAGAACTCAAGTTCGAAAGCGGCACAAATGGTAAGGCCCAGTTCGTCGAACTTCGCAACCACCTGGCGCAACACTTCCCGTGGGTCGGCAAAGAACGGCTCGCCTTCCATTTCGTGCATGGTCATCAACAGTTGCGCGGTAGGGCGCTTCTGCCAAGGTTCATTGCACAGGGTGTTGGGGATGGGGTAGCAGATACGATCGGCATCGCCGATATCCAGGCCCAAGCCAGTGCTTTCGACTGTCGAACCGTTGATATCCAGAGCGAATAAGGACGCCGGGAGGTTGATGCCGCGCTCGTAAACCTTGTGCAAGCTGGCACGCTCGATGCGCTTGCCGCGCACCACGCCATTCATATCGGCAATAAGAAGGTCGACGAACAGGACCTCAGGATGTTTCTTAAGGAACGCGTTCGCTTCGTTAAGCTGAACGGCACGCGGGGGTACCGACATGATGCAACACCTTTATTGTTAAAAATATCAATCATTAAACAGCGATGAGTTGAGTCAATCTTAAACCTTGGCGCCTGTCAAGGGTGGTTTATTTTGCCCTAAAAAAGCGCGTCGTGGCCACTATTAGGGCGTTACAGGGCAGTCCAACCCCGCTCGGGGCCTTGCCTGGCGCGGTGCTCATTGGGGTGTGTTCAATTTTTTACATGGCTATTGTGTAAAAAAATGAACAAGGCTAAGCTCGGTTTGAACCCCACTAACAGCAATAAAATGGGTGCCTCATGTCACGCCTGCCGTTGATCGGCGTCACCGCCTGCTCTAAACAGGTCGGTCTACATCTTCACCATATAACAGGTGACAAATACGTTCGTGCAGTTGCGATTGGTGCGGGCGGTTTGCCGCTGATCATTCCGGCGCTGGGCGAATTGATCGATCAGGCGACCCTGCTCGATAATCTGCACGGTTTGCTGTTCACCGGCTCGCCGACAAATATCGAACCTCATCAGTATAGCGGCTCGGCCAGCGCGGCCGGAACACCGCATGATCCCGAGCGTGACCGCACCACGTTGCCGCTGATCCGCCGGGCAATCGAGGCCGGCGTCCCCGTGCTCGGCATCTGTCGCGGTTTTCAGGAGATGAATGTGGCCTTCGGTGGCACCCTGCACCAGAAAGTGCATGAGGTTCCTGGCATGCTCGACCACCGCGAGCAGGCGGCTGAATCCCTCGATGTGCAATATGCGCCCCGCCATCCTCTGCGGGTGCAGCCAGGAGGCATTCTCGCCGGCCTTGGCTTGCCGAGCGAAATTGCCGTCAACTCTATTCATGGTCAGGGCGTTGAGCGCCTGGCGCCGGGCCTTCGCGTCGAAGCGCTGGCGCCTGACGGGTTGATCGAAGCCTTCTCCGTCATCGAAGCCAAAAGCTTCGCATTGGGGGTGCAATGGCACCCCGAATGGCAGGTACGCTCCAACCCGAATTATCTCGCCATCTTCCAGGCCTTTGGTGAGGCTTGCAGGAAGAGGGCGGGGCAACGTTGAACCGACTATATATAAGTCGGCTCTCATCAATCCTGAGGTCTCTATGAGCACCAAACTAGACCAGCTTTCGAGCTGGCTGAAAGAACGCAAAATCACCGAAGTTGAATGCATGATCAGCGATCTCACCGGCATTGCCCGGGGCAAGATTTCGCCGACCAATAAGTTCCTCGACGAGAAGGGCATGCGCCTCCCCGAGAGTGTGCTGTTGCAGACCGTTACCGGCGACTACGTCGAGGACGACATCTACTACGCCCTGCTGGATGAAGCAGACATCGACATGTTCTGTCGTCCGGATGAAAACGCAGTGTTCCTGGTGCCGTGGGCCATCGAGCCGACCGCCATGGTCATCCACGACACGTTCGACAAGCAGGGCAACCCGATCGAACTGTCGCCGCGCAACATCCTCAAGAATGTACTCAAGCTGTATGCCGACAAGGGCTGGAAGCCAATCGTCGCACCGGAAATGGAGTTCTACCTGACCAAGCGTTGTAGCGACCCGGACTTCCCGCTGGAAGCACCCATGGGTCGCTCTGGCCGTCCCGAGGTCGGGCGTCAGTCGTTCTCCATTGATGCCGCCAACGAATTCGACCCGCTGTTCGAAGATGTCTACGACTGGTGCGAAATCCAGGGCCTGGACCTCGACACGCTGATCCACGAAGACGGCCCGGCGCAGATGGAAATCAACTTCCGGCATGGCGAAGCCTTGCACCTGGCTGACCAGATCACCGTGTTCAAGCGCACCATGCGCGAAGCGGCGCTCAAGCATGATGTGGCGGCGACCTTCATGGCCAAGCCGATCACCGACCAGCCGGGCAGCGCCATGCACATTCACCAGAGTGTGGTGGATATCAAAACCGGGGAGAACCTGTTCTCCAATGCCGATGGCAGCATGAGCGAACTGTTTATGCAGCACATTGGCGGCTTGCAGAAATACATTCCCGAGTTGTTGCCGCTGTTTGCGCCCAACGTCAACTCGTTCCGCCGCTTCCTGCCGGATACCTCGGCGCCGGTGAACGTCGAGTGGGGCGAAGAGAACCGCACCGTGGGCCTGCGCGTACCGGAAGCTACGCCGCAGAATCGCCGTGTGGAAAACCGTCTGGCCGGTGCCGATGCCAACCCCTACCTGGTGCTGGCCGCCTCGCTGCTGTGTGGCTACATGGGCATGGTGGAGCAGCTTGAGCCTGGCGCGCCGGTCAAAGGGCGTGGTTACGAGCGGCGTAACCTGCGTCTGCCGATCACCATCGAGCACGCGCTGGAGCGGATGGAGGCCTGCAAGGCGGCGGAAGAATACCTGGGTGAAAAATTCATGCGTGGTTACGTGGCGGTCAAGCGTGCCGAGCACGAAAACTTCAAGCGCGTGATCAGCTCCTGGGAACGCGAGTTCCTGTTGCTCTCAGTCTGATCGAACAGGTGTCGGATCAGCCTGCGGCACCCGCGGATGGCGTACATTTTTGAGGTGGATATGACTAAGCAAGCAAGCAACCCGCAAACTCTTGAGTGGCAGGCAATGAGCCGTGACCATCATCTGGCACCGTTCAGCGACTTCAAAGAGTTGGCGCTGAGCGGCCCGCGCATCATCACCAAGGCTGATGGCGTCTATTTATGGGACAGCGAAGGCAACAAGATCCTCGACGGCATGGCGGGTCTCTGGTGTGTGGCCATCGGTTATGGTCGTGACGAGTTAGCCGATGCAGCCAGCAAGCAGATGAAACAGCTGCCTTTCTACAACCTGTTCTTCCAGACCGCTCACCCGCCGGTGCTGGAACTGGCCAAGACCCTCGCCGAGATCGCCCCCGCGGGCATGAATCATGTGTTCTTCACCGGTTCGGGTTCCGAAGGCAATGACACCATGCTGCGCATGGTGCGCCATTATTGGGCGATCAAGGGCCAGCCAAGCAAGAAAGTCATCATTAGCCGCATCAACGGTTACCACGGTTCCACCGTGGCCGGCGCGAGCCTGGGCGGCATGAAGTTCATGCATGAGCAAGGCGACTTGCCGATTCCGGGTATCGAGCACATTCCCCAGCCTTACTGGTTTGGCGAAGGCGGCGATATGAGCCCTGAGGCGTTTGGCATCTGGGCTGCTGACCAGTTGGAGAAGAAGATTCTCGAGGTCGGCGAGGACAACGTCGCCGCCTTTATCGCCGAGCCGATTCAGGGCGCGGGTGGCGTGATCATCCCGCCAGACAGCTACTGGCCGCGGATTCGCGAGATTCTCGCCAAGTACGACATTCTGTTCGTTGCCGACGAAGTGATCTGTGGTTTCGGCCGTACCGGCGAATGGTTCGGCAGCGACTTCTACGGCAATACGCCGGACATGATGACCATCGCCAAGGGCCTGACCAGCGGCTACATTCCCATGGGCGGCCTGATAGTGCGCGACGAAATCGTTGAAGTGCTCAACCAGGGCGGTGACTTCAACCACGGCTTCACCTATTCCGGGCACCCGGTGGCGGCGGCAGTGGCGCTGGAAAACATCCGTATTCTGCGCGACGAAAAAATCATCGAGCGGGTCAAGGCAGAAACGGCACCTTATTTGCAAAAGCGTTTACGTGAGCTGGCTGACCACCCCTTGGTGGGTGAGGTGCGTGGCGTCGGTATGCTCGGTGCGATCGAACTGGTGAAGAACAAGGCCACGCGTGAGCGCTACCCGAGTGAGTCCGGGGTAGGCATGATTTGCCGCGGTCATTGCTTTGCCAATGGTTTGATCATGCGTGCAGTGGGCGACACCATGATCATTTCGCCACCGCTGGTGATCAGCAAGGCCGAAATCGACGAACTGCTGGACAAGGCCCGTAAATGCCTTGACCTGACCGCTGCAGAGGTTCTGGTTTAAGGATTAATACTCTTTGGTTTCAGATGCTTACGTCTGAATGTTGTCAACCGGGGTGTGACCTTGCCAGACTGCGCCACTGCGTAGGTCAGGCTCACCGGAAGGTGTTGCAGATGGCTGCGTATCTTCCGGAAACGACTACAACAACAGGAGCTGTACGCATGAAAACATTCGGCAAAACCCTTCTCGCGTTGTCCCTTGCTGGGGCTGTGACGAGTGCCGCACACGCGGATAATAAGGTCCTGTACGTTTACAATTGGTCCGACTACATCGCAGAAGACACCATCGACAACTTCCAGAAGGAAACCGGCATCAAGGTCGTCTACGACGTCTTTGACAGCAACGAAACCCTGGAAGCCAAATTGCTGGCCGGTAGCTCCGGTTACGACATCGTGGTGCCGTCCAACCCATTCCTGGCCAAGCAGATTAAGGCCGGCGTTTACCAGAAGCTGGATAAAACCAAGCTGCCAAACTGGGGAAACCTCGACAAGAACCTGCTCAAGGCCCTCGACCCGAGCGACCCAGGTAACCTGTATTCGATTCCTTACATGTGGGGGACTATCGGTATTGGTTACAACGTCGACAAGGTTAAGGCCGCTCTGGGCGACGACGCCCCGGTAGACTCTTGGGACTTGGTGTTTAAGCCGGAAAACGTTGCCAAGCTGAAAGATTGCGGCGTGTCCTTCCTTGATTCACCGACCGAAATTCTCCCTGCTGCCCTCAACTACCTGGGGTTCAAGCCGGACAGCACCGATGCCGGCGAGCTGAAGAAAGCCGAAGAGTTGTTCCTGTCTATTCGCTCCTCAACCGCCTACTTCCATAGCTCCAAGTACATCGGCGACTTGGCCAACGGCAACATCTGTGTGGCCATCGGCTACTCGGGTGACTTGTACCAGTCCAAGTCCCGTGCTGAAGAAGCAAAGAATGGCGTGAACATCTCCTACAGCATCCCGAAAGAAGGCGCTGGCAGCTTCTTCGATATGTTGGCCATTCCGGCTGATGCGAAAAACGTCGAAGCCGCCCACGTGTTCCTCAACTACCTGATGAAGCCAGAAGTTATGGCTAACATCACCAACGTTGTGCAGTTCCCTAAGGAAGGTCTGAAGTAGTGCCATTTCCCGGACTGATTTCCTCAATAACTCGAAAAAACAGCGTCTCAATCGAAAACTAAGCCATTTGCCACCTTCAAATGCATGGTTTTGCCCTTGTGGCGCGTTTCGCAGGGTTCAT
>NZ_JAUXMX010000037.1 GCF_030683065.1 Pseudomonas sp. | reverse complement strand
CACCACTCGCTGCTGCCCGGTTTCAAGGGCGCCAAGCCCTACCACCAGGCGTACCAGAAAGGCGTCAAGCTGGTTGGCGCCACCGCCCACTACATCAACAACGACCTGGATGAAGGGCCGATCATCGCCCAGGGCGTGGAGGCGGTGGGCCACGCTCATTATTCGGAAGACCTAGTAGCCAAGGGCCGCGATATCGAGTGTATGACTCTGGCCAAGGCGATCGGCTATCACATCGAGCGGCGTGTATTTCTGAATGACAACCGGACAGTGATTTTGTAGGGGAAGTAACAAGATCGACGACCATAAGACGAGTGTATATCTGGCTTGATGTCTGTCTCCGTGACCTCGCGCTCAGGATGTTTGATGTGGCTATGTACCTGTCCGTCGCGTTGTGTGTTTGTGCCCCGCCTCATTCCGCTACCGAAAGCCAACAGAGCGCTATTGTGTTCCGGTGTATTGGTACACCAGTGTTTGCGATTATCGCGCACTGGTTCGATAATCGCTCAGCGTTGTCCCCTTGCCCCGGAGGCTCCATGAGCGAAAATCGTCCGCAGCTGTCTACCCTGGCACCGCCGCCCTATGTGTCGCCTGCCAAGCGCATCGAGGAGTTTACGGGCGATCCTAATTTCATGTCCTCCCTTGCCCGTGGCCTGGCGGTGATCAATGCGTTTCAGGAACGCAAGCGCCACCTGACCATTGCGCAGATAAGTCATCGCACCGAGATCCCCCGCGCTGCCGTGCGCCGTTGCCTGTATACCCTGATGAAGCTGGGCTATGCGACCAGTGAAGGGCATACCTATTCGCTGCTGCCCAAGGTGCTGACACTCGGCCATGCCTACCTGTCGTCCACCCCGCTGGCCGTCTCGGCGCAGCCTTATCTGGATCGGATCAGCGAGCAGCTGCATGAGGCTTGTAACCTGGCAACCCTGGAAGGCGAGCAGGTGTTGTATATCGCCCGCTCGGCGATTCCACAGCGGCTGATCTCGGTGGACTTGAGTGTCGGCAGCCGCCTGCCAGCCTACTGCACCTCAATGGGGCGGATCCTTCTGTCCGCGCTGGACGACGACAGCCTGCACGACTACCTCAATCACGCTGAGCTGCAGGCCAAGACCAGTCGCACCCTGCATACCCCGGAGGCGCTCTGGGAATGCCTGCAGCAGGTACGTCAGCAGGGCTGGTGCCTGGTCGATCAGGAGCTGGAGCAAGGGCTGCGCTCGCTGGCCGTGCCGGTCTACGACTCGTCCGGCCTTGTCCTTGCCGCAATGAACGTCAGCACTCACGCCGGGCGTGTGCCGGCCATCGAGCTCGAGCAGCGCTTCCTGCCGATCATGCTCAACGCTAGCCGCGAGCTGAGCAGTCAGTTGTTTAAACCAGTGTGAGCCAGGCTCGGGGGTAGGGTCACGCCAGCATTGAAATGTGCCGGGCCCCAAATGCCGCGTTGCCCAGCCGACTCTCGAAACCAGGCGCCTGGAGTGTTACGCAGCGCGCACAGCGGTGGCTGATCGCTTGAGTATCCGCGCCGCCAACTCCACCTGCTCCGAAATTCGCCATTCGGCCATCGATATGACACTAGTGCCATGTGCGAATGTGTGCGGTTATCGCGCGCCGGCCATCCTACTTTCGTTTGGATTCACTAAGCTGTCGCAGCGGCTATGATTGATATCAATAATCGGCTGATAGTTTTGCGGGTGACGATTTTGACCGTTGATCGGTACAGGCTGTTTTAAAGCTGTTTTGCCTGTATCAATATTTAGACGTGAGGGCAGATGCCTTGCTTGTGCTGACCCTCAGTGTCATAAAAATTATAAGAGTGCCGTGAGTTATGGACTGCCGTCTGCTGAACGAGAAAAGTCGGATATTCCACAATGCCGACCCCTATGCCGTTTCCGACTATGTCAATCAGCATGTCGGCGCGCATTGCATTCGTTTGCCGCAAAGCGGGCGGCCCGAGGCTAGCCTCAGCCACCGCACCTTCGGCAGCCTGGATCTGTGCCGGATCAGTTACGGCGCCAGTGTGCGCGTCACCTCGCCGGCGCTGGAAACCATCTATCACCTGCAAATTCTGCTCAAGGGCAATTGTCTGTGGCGCGGCAATGCCCAGGAGCATTACTTCACGCCAGGTGAGTTGCTGCTGATCAATCCCGACGATCCGGTCGATCTGACCTACTCTGATGACTGCGAAAAATTCATCGTCAAGCTGCCGTCGACCTTTCTCGAGCGGGCCTGTAGCGAAAACCATTGGCGTCGTCCGGCAGACGGCATCCGTTTCGCTTCGCGGCACAACCTTCAGCAGCTCGACGGCTTCGTCAATCTGCTGGGGTTGGTCTGCGACGAAGCTGAAAGTGCGCAGCCGATGACCCAGGTGCAAGAACACTACACCCGGATCATCGCCACCAAGCTACTCGGCCTGCTGGCCAATAACGTTGAGCGCGAGGAGCTGGGCGAAAGCTGCCCCTCGTTCGAGCGTATTGCCCAGTACATCGAGGACAACCTCAAGCAGGACATTGGCCTGGAGCAATTGGCCGAGGTGGTACGCATGAGCCCGCGCTCGCTCTACGCGCTGTTCGAGCGCAACGCCGGCACCACGCCAAAGCACTACATCCGCAACAAGAAGCTGGAAAAGGTACATACCTGCCTGCTCGACCCGACCGCCAAGGTGCGCAACGTTACCGAGGTGGCGCTGGATTATGGCTTTCTGCACCTCGGACGTTTCTCCGAAAGCTACAAGAGCACTTTCGGCGAGCTGCCTTCTGACACCCTGCGCCGGCGCGAGTCCTGACTTCTGTGCTGTTGGTGCGCACAGCGCACCCTACGGCGTCCTCGCAAATCCCGACTTCTGTGCTGTTGGTGCGCACAGCGCACCCTGCGGCGTTCTCGCAAATTCTGACTTCTGTGCTGTTGGTGCGCACGGCGCACCCTACGGCGTCTTCGCGAATCCTGACTCCTGCGTAGGGTGCGCCGTGCGCACCACGGGTATGTGTCGCTGGTCCCGTTGTCCGCGCCCTGCAGAAAACGGATAAAGGTCGTGTACAAACTGGATATTGTCGGACAGTCCCGAGTCGTAGTCTTGATTCCGTTGAAACAATAATAACGGAGCCATGGCGATGACCCTGCGACTCGATTACCTGAACGGCCTGCTGCAAGAGGATAAAGACAAGGGCATTTTCCGCTGCAAGCGCGAGATGTTCACCGACCCACGCTTGTTCGACCTGGAGATGGAGCACATCTTCGAGGGCAACTGGTTGTATCTGGCCCATGAAAGCCAGATCCCCGAGAACAACGATTACTACACCACCAGCATGGGGCGTCAGCCGATTTTCATCGCGCGCAATAAGGCCGGTGAGCTCAACGCCTTTATCAACGCCTGCAGTCATCGCGGTGCCATGCTGTGCCGCTTCAAGAGCGGCAACAAGGCCACCTACACTTGCCCGTTCCATGGCTGGACCTTCAATAACTCGGGCAAATTGCTCAAGGTCAAGGACCCCAAGGAAGCCGGCTACCCGCCGAGCTTTGATTGCGACGGCTCCCATGATCTGAAGAAGGTCGCGCGCTTCGAGTCCTACCGTGGCTTCCTGTTTGGCAGCCTGCGTGAAGACGTCGCGCCGCTGGAAGACTTCTTGGGCGAGTCGAAGAAGATCATCGACATGATCGTCGATCAGTCCGCCGATGGCTTGGAAGTGCTACGTGGCTCGAGCACCTACGTCTACGAAGGCAACTGGAAGTTGCAGGCCGAGAACGGCGCAGATGGCTACCACGTCACCGCCGTCCACTGGAACTACGCCGCCACCCAGCAGCAGCGCAAGCTGAAAGAAGCGGGCGACGATATCCGCGCCATGAGCGCCGGTGGTTGGGGCAAGAAGGGCGGTGGTTTCTACTCCTTTGATAATGGTCATCTGCTGCTGTGGACGCGCTGGGACAACCCGGAAGACCGGCCGATGTTCGCCGAGCGCGATCGTTTGGCCAGCGAGTTTGGCGAAGCACGTGCCGACTGGATGGTTGGCAACTCGCGCAACCTGTGCCTGTACCCGAACCTGTACCTGATGGATCAGTTCGGCTCGCAGTTGCGTATCGCCCGGCCGCTGTCGGTGGACCGGACCGAAGTGACCATCTACTGCATCGCGCCGAAAGGCGAGTGCGCTGAGGCCCGCGCCCGCCGCATCCGTCAGTACGAAGACTTCTTCAACGTCAGCGGCATGGCCACTCCGGACGACCTGGAAGAGTTCCGTGCCTGTCAGCAGGGCTTTGCCGGCCGTGCGATGGAGTGGAACGACATGTCCCGCGGTTCCGAACACTGGATTGACGGTGCCGATGAAGCCGCCAAGCAAATCGACCTGCATCCGCTGATGAGCGGCGTGCGTACCGAGGACGAAGGGCTGTTCGTGCTGCAGCATCACTACTGGCAGCAGCAGATGATCAAGGCGCTGCAAGAACAGCAGGACCAGTTGATTCACGTGGAGGGCGCGTAAATGAGCCTGACTTATGAAGCCGCGCGCGACTTCCTCTACCGGGAAGCACGCTACCTGGACGACAAGCAGTGGGACGAGTGGCTGGAGCTGTATGCCAGCGACGCGACCTTCTGGATGCCGGCCTGGGACGACCGCGATCAACTGGTGGAAAACCCGCAGACCGAGATCTCGCTGATTTGGTACGGCAACCGTAGCGGTCTGGAAGACCGGGTGTTCCGCATCCGCACAGAGCGCTCCAGTGCCACCATCCCGGACACGCGCACCTCGCACAACATCAGCAATATCGAGATCGTCGAGCAGGCCGAGGGGGTGTGTAAGCTGCGCTTCAACTGGCACACCATGAGCTTTCGCTACAAGGTCGTCGACCACTTCTACGGCACCAGCTTCTACACCCTCGACACCAGCGGGCCGAACCCACTGATCAAGGCCAAGCAGGTGGTGCTGAAGAACGACTACGTCAGGCAGGTCATCGACGTTTATCACATCTAAGTCCGCTGCAGGGTTGCCGGCGGGAGCGCTTTGCTCCCGTCACGGGGCCGTGCATGCCGCAATCCGCCAGATCAGCTACAGCGAGGTGTGCCATGAGCCACAAGATCGCCCTGAATTTCGAAGACGGGGTCACCCGTTTCATTGACACCAATGTCGGCGAAACCGTGGCTGATGCCGCCTATCGCCAGGGCATCAATATCCCGCTGGATTGCCGCGATGGCGCCTGCGGTGCCTGCAAGTGCTTCGCCGAAGCCGGTCAGTACGACTTGGGCGAGGAATATGTTGAAGATGCTCTGAGCGCGGAAGA
Source organism: Pseudomonas sp. (assembly GCF_030683065.1). GTDB lineage: Bacteria > Pseudomonadota > Gammaproteobacteria > Pseudomonadales > Pseudomonadaceae > Aquipseudomonas. The sequence continues at coordinate 62,739 of NZ_JAUXMX010000037.1, read as the reverse complement.
AGCAGAGCAAGGCTACGTGCTGACCTGCCAGATGCGCGCCGAAAGTGATTGCGTGGTGCGCGTGCCGGCCTCAAGCGACGTCTGCAAGACCCAGCAGGCCAGCTTCGAGGCGGCGATCTGCGCGGTGCGTCAGCTCTCCGACAGCACCATCGCCTTGTCGATCAAGGGCGAGGCGCTGAGCAAGCTGGCGTTCCTGCCGGGCCAGTACGTCAACCTCAGGGTGCCGGGTAGCGAGCAGAGCCGCGCTTATTCGTTTAGTAGCCTGCAGAAGGACGGCGAAGTCAGCTTCCTGATCCGCAATGTGCCGGGCGGCTTGATGAGCAGCTTCCTCACCGGGCTTGCCAAGGCCGGTGACAGCATGACCCTGGCCGGCCCGCTGGGCAGTTTCTACCTGCGCGAAATCAAGCGGCCGTTGTTGCTGCTTGCCGGCGGCACCGGTCTGGCGCCGTTCACCGCGATGCTCGAGAAAATTGCCGAGCAGGGCAGCGCGCACCCGCTGCACCTGATCTACGGGGTGACCAACGATTTCGACTTGGTTGAGATGGACAGGCTTGAGGCCCTGGCCGCGCGCATCCCCAACTTTACCTACAGCGCCTGCGTGGCCAGCCCGGACAGCAGTTATCCGCAGAAGGGTTATGTCACCCAGCACATCGCGCCCAAGCACCTTAACGACGGCGACGTGGATATCTACCTGTGCGGCCCGCCGCCGATGGTCGAGGCGGTCAGCGGCTACATCCGCGAACAGGGTATCCAGCCGGCCAATTTCTATTACGAGAAGTTCGCCGCCAGCGCTTAAAGGGCTCCTTTGGTCCGCTTGCTGGGTAAGCGGGCCTGTTTTATTCGTGCAATAGCCCGGGAGTTATCTGCTGGATTGCCCCGGATTGCATCCGGGCTACGCAACCGAGGCTTCGTCTCTGTGGGAGCGGACTTGTCCGCGAAGACAGCAGGCGCATCGCGGGCAAGCTTGCAGCCACGGGACGTTGGCGCACCGCAACCATTCACCGAGGTCGGGACTATGAATACGCGTTTTCAAGACAAGGTCGCCGTGATCACTGGCGCTGCCCAAGGCATCGGTCGCCGTGTCGCCGAACGTATGGCGGCCGAGGGTGGCCGGCTGTTGCTGGTCGACCGTTCCGAGCTGGTGCATGAACTGGCCGACGAGCTGGCGGGCATCTGCGAAGTGCTGACCCTGACCGCCGACCTCGAGCAGTTCACCGAGTGCCAGCGAGTGATGCAGATGGCGGTCGAGCGCTTCGGTCGCCTGGACATCCTGGTCAACAACGTCGGCGGCACCATCTGGGCCAAGCCGTTCGAGCATTACCAGGCGCACGAGATCGAGGCCGAGGTGCGCCGTTCGCTGTTCCCGACCCTGTGGTGCTGCCACGCCGCGTTGCCACAGATGCTCGCGCAGGGCAGCGGGGCCATCGTCAACGTTTCGTCCATCGCCACCCGCGGGGTCAATCGCGTGCCCTACGGCGCAGCCAAGGGCGGGGTCAATGCCCTGACTGCCTGCCTGGCCTTCGAGACTGCCGGACGCGGTATTCGGGTCAACGCCACCGCACCGGGCGGCACCGAAGCACCGCCACGTCGTATCCCGCGTAACAGCGCCGAGCAGAGTGAGCAGGAGAAGCTCTGGTACCAGCAAATCGTTGACCAGACCCTCAGCAGCAGCCTGATGAAACGCTACGGCAGCATCGATGACCAAGCCGGGGCGATTTTGTTTCTGGCCTCGGACGACGCCGCCTATATCACTGGCGTGACCCTGCCGGTGGGTGGTGGGGATCTGGGCTAAGCACGACCCCTGTAGGCGCGAGGGGGACGCCTAGTCCTTGTCGCGATCAGCCAGAGCATCGCCAGCAAGCTGGCTCCTACAGAAATACTGCTATCCACTTCAACGAGCTGTTCACAACAAGAACAAAAGAGAGAACCGATGCCATGCGAAATATTGATGTCCACGAGGTCATAGATAACGCGCGCTTCAACCGTTATCACTGGATGGTGATGTTCTGGTGCGCCTTGCTGCTGATCTTCGACGGCTACGATCTGTTTATCTACGGTGTGGTGTTGCCGGTGATCATGCAGGAGTGGGGCCTGACCCCGCTGGAGGCCGGTGCCCTGGGCAGCTATGCGCTGTTCGGCATGATGTTCGGTGCCCTGGCTTTCGGCACTTTGGCTGACAAGATCGGGCGCAAGAAGGGCATCGCCGTGTGCTTCCTGCTGTTCAGTTGCGCCACCATCGTCAATGGCTTTGCCAGCAACCCCACCGAATTCGGCATCTGCCGCTTTATCGCCGGCCTTGGCTGCGGTGGCCTGATGCCCAACGTAGTGGCGTTGATGAACGAGTACGCGCCGAAGAAGCTGCGCAGCACCCTGGTCGCCATCATGTTCAGCGGCTACTCGGTAGGCGGCATGCTGTCCGCCGGCCTGGGCATCTACATGCTGCCGCGCTTTGGCTGGGAATCGATGTTCTTCATCGCCGGCGTGCCGTTACTGCTGCTGCCATTGATTCTCTGGTTCCTGCCGGAATCGGTCGGTTTCCTGGTGCGCGAAGGGCGTACTGAGCAGGCCCGCGGCATCCTGCGTCGGGTCGATCCGAACCGTGCCATCGGCGACGCTGATCCCATCACCATGGCCGAGGCCAAAGGCAACGCCGCCTCGGTGCTGGAGCTGTTCCGCGAGGGCCGTGCCTTGCGCACCCTGATGATCTGGCTGGCGTTCTTCTGCTGCCTGCTGATGGTCTACGCCCTGAGTTCCTGGCTGCCGAAGCTGATGGCCAACGCCGGCTACAGCCTGGGTTCGAGCCTGTCGTTCCTGCTGGCGCTGAACCTGGGTGCGGTGTTCGGTGCCATCGGTGGCGGCCTGCTCGGCGACCGGATGAACCTGCCTCGGGTGCTGGCGGTGTTCTTCGTGGTGGCGGCGGTGTCGATCAGCCTGCTCGGGATCAAGAGCCCGACGCCGGTGCTGTACCTGCTGATCGGCGTGGCCGGTGCCACCACCATCGGCACGCAGATCCTGCTGTACGCCTGCGCCGCGCAATTCTATGGCCTGTCGATCCGTTCCACCGGCCTCGGCTGGGCCTCGGGTATTGGTCGCAACGGCGCCATCGTCGGCCCGCTACTGGGTGGCGCGCTGCTGGGGATCAACCTGCCGCTGCAGCTCAACTTCCTGGCGTTTGCCATTCCTGGCGCCATCGCCGCCATCGCCATGAGCGTGTTCGCTATCAGCAGCCAGCGCAGCAATGCCGCGCCGCTGCCGGCGGCCACGGCTTCCTGACCCCAACCTGCGCAATCTAGCGGAGCCTGAATGAGCCATTCCCTGATCGAAAGCATCGAGGCGATCATCGTCGATCTGCCGACCATCCGCCCGCACAAGCTGGCGATGCACACCATGCAGCAGCAGACCCTGGTGGTGATTCGCCTGCGTTGTGCCGACGGCATCGAAGGCCTCGGCGAGTCCACCACCATCGGCGGCCTGGCTTACGGCAACGAGAGCCCGGAGAGCATTAAGCAGAACATCGACAGCCACCTGGCGCCGCTGCTGATCGGTCAGGACGCGGCCAATATCAACGCCTGCATGCTGCGTCTGGATAAAGCCGCCAAGGGTAATACCTTCGCCAAGTCCGGCCTGGAAAGCGCGCTGCTCGATGCCCAGGGCAAGCGCCTCGGCCTGCCGGTCAGCGAACTGCTCGGCGGCCGGGTGCGCGACAGCCTGGAAGTGGCCTGGACCCTGGCCAGCGGCGACACCGCCAAGGACATCGCCGAAGCCCAGCACATGCTGGAAATTCGTCGCCACCGCATCTTCAAACTGAAGATTGGTGCGGGCGAGGTCAGCCAGGATCTCCAGCACGTCATCGCGATCAAGCGGGCCCTGGGTGACAGCGCCAGCGTGCGCGTCGACGTCAACCAGGCCTGGGACGAGTCGGTGGCCCTGCGTGCCTGTCAGGTGCTCGGCGACAATGGTATCGACCTGATCGAACAGCCGATCTCGCGGATCAACCGCAGCGGCCAGATCCGTCTCAATCAGCGCAGTCCGGCGCCGATCATGGCCGACGAATCGATCGAAAGCGTCGAGGACGCCTTCAGTCTGGCCGCCGACGGCGCGGCCAGCATCTTCGCCCTGAAAATTGCCAAGAACGGTGGCCCGCGCGCCGTGCTGCGCACCGCGGCGATCGCCGAGGCGGCCGGCATCGCCCTGTACGGCGGCACCATGCTGGAAGGCTCGATCGGCACCCTGGCCTCGGCCCACGCCTTCCTCACCCTGAACAAGCTGACCTGGCACACCGAGCTGTTCGGTCCGCTGCTGCTGACCGAAGAAATCGTCAACGAAGCGCCGCAGTACCGCGATTTTCAGCTGCACGTGCCGCGTACCCCGGGCCTCGGCCTGAGCCTGAACGAAGAACGCCTGGCGTTCTTCCGTCGCCCCTGAACCGAGAGGAGAGCTCCATGCTGTTCCACGTAAAGATGACCGTAAAACTGCCGCTGGATATGGACCCGGCCAAGGCCGCCCAGATCAAGGCGGATGAGAAGGAACTGGCCCAGCGCCTGATGCGCGAGGGCAAGTGGCGCCACCTGTGGCGCATCGCCGGGCAGTACGCCAACTACAGCGTATTCGACCTGGATAGCGTGCAAGAGCTGCACGACACGCTGATGCAGCTGCCGCTGTTTCCCTACATGGATATCGAGATTGACGCCCTGTGCCGTCACCCCTCGTCGATCCGTGATGACGACCGTTGATTAGCCCTAGAACAAAAAACCGAGGACACCACCATGACCGTTAAAGTTAGCCACACTGCCGAAATCCAGGATCTGTTCAAAGAAGCCAGCGGCCTCAACAGCGAGCAAGGCAGCCCGCGTCTCAAGCAGATCATGCTGCGTATCATCAGTGATGCGGCGAAGATCATCGAAGACCTGGAAATCAGCGACGATGAGTTCTGGAACAGCGTCGATTACCTCAATCGCCTCGGCGGGCGCAATGAAGCCGGCCTGCTGGTTGCAGGTCTGGGCCTGGAGCACTTCCTCGACGTGCTGCAGGATGCCAAGGATGCTCAAGCCGGACTGACCGGCGGCACTCCACGCACCATCGAAGGCCCGCTGTATGTTGCTGGTGCACCGCTGGCCGAAGGCGAAGTGCGCATGGACGATGGCAGTGAGCTGGACTCCGCCACCGTGATGTTCCTCGAAGGCGTGGTGCGCGACACCGACGGTGCGCCTGTGGCCGGTGCGGTGGTCGACCTGTGGCATGCCAACACCCAGGGCAACTACTCCTACTTCGACAAGAGCCAGTCCGAGTACAACCTGCGCCGGCGCATCGTCACCGATAGCGAGGGCCGCTACCGCGCGCGCAGCATTGTGCCTTGCGGTTATGGCTGCTCCCCGGACGGCCCGACTCAGGAATGCCTGGATCTGCTCGGTCGTCACGGCCAGCGTCCAGCGCACATCCACTTCTTCATCTCCGCACCGGGCCATCGTCACCTGACCACCCAGATCAACCTGGCCGGCGAGCAATACCTGTGGGACGACTTCGCCTACGCCACCCGTGATGGCCTGGTCGGCGATATCACCTTCGTCGAGGACGCCGCTGTCGCCAATGACCGTGGCGTGCAAGGCAGCCGCTTTGCCGAACTGCAGTTCGATTTCCAGCTGCAGAAGGCTCCCGCGGCACAAGCCGAACAGCGCAGCAACCGTCCGCGTGCGTTGCAGGGTGCGTAGGGTGCGCCGCGCGCACCATTGATGCCGTGCCAGTTGGCCCCGTGTGAGCCGGTTCAAGCCGCGGTCACGGGGCCTACATACAACGAGAGCGCTCCCCGAGGAGCGCCACTAATACCTTGCGAGGCCCGATGAAAGCCTTGATCAATGATTTCTCTTTGTCCGCCGTGGTGGCCGGCTTTATCGCCACCGTGATTTCCTATGCCGGCCCTCTGGTGATCATTTTCCAGGCGGCCGAGAGCGCGGGCATGTCGCATGCCGTGCTGTCGTCCTGGGTCTGGGCGATTTCCATTGGCAGTGCGGTGCTCGGCATAGGCCTCAGCCTGCGTTACCGCGTGCCCATTATTATCGCCTGGTCGGCACCCGGTTCGGCGTTGCTGGTGTCGCTGCTGCCGCAGATCAGCCTGAATGAAGCAGTCGGTGCCTATATCGTTGCCAGCCTGATCATTTTTCTGGTCGGTATCAGCGGCGCCTTCGATCGCATCATCAGCAAACTGCCCGCAGCGATTGCCGCCGGCATGCTGGCCGGCATCCTGTTCAGTTTCGGCACCGGTCTGTTCGTCTCGTTGCAGGCTAAGCCCTTTCTGGTGCTGGCGATGTTCGCCACTTACTTGCTGGTCAAGCGTGTACTGCCGCGCTACGCAGTGATGGCGGTGCTGCTGGTCGGCTGCGGCATCGCCTTTGCCACGGGCGATTTGCGTCAGGAGGCACTGGTGATCGGCCTGGCCATGCCGGTGTGGATCAGCCCTGAGTTCAGTCTGTCGGCCAGCCTGAATATCGCCCTGCCGCTGGTCATGGTGGCATTGACCGGGCAGTTCGTGCCGGGCATGGCGGTGTTGCGCGGCGCTGGTTACCAGACGCCGGCCAGCCCGATCATTACCAGCAGTGCCCTGGGTTCGTTGCTGCTGGCGCCTTTCGCCTGCCATGGCCTCAACCTGGCCGCGATTACCGCCGCTATTTGCACCGGCCGCGAAGCCCATGAAGACCCGGCCCGGCGCTATGTCGCCGGGGTGGTGGGTGGCGTGGCCTACCTGCTGCTGGGCCTGTTCGGCGCGACGCTGGTGTCGCTGTTTACTGCCTTCCCCAAAGAACTGATCGCCGCCCTGGCCGGGCTGGCGCTGTTCGGCGCGATTGCCAGTTCGCTGGCGGGAGCCATGGCCCAGCCGGCTGATCGTGAAGCGGCGCTGATCACCTTTCTGGTGACAGCATCGGGCATGTCATTTCTCGGCCTGTCGGCGGCCTTCTGGGGATTGATGTTCGGCATCGCCGCGCACCTGCTGCTGAGTGTCCGGCGTAAAGCCGTGGTCGCCACCGCGCCGCTGCCTACCACGAATTTGGCCAAGGAGGAGGCGACCGGTTAGCCGCCTCTGGCCCCTGAGCATTGCCGTCATGTCGATCTGAAGTCGACGCGGCGGTAGTCACACCACCTACTTGCGTTGCCGGGTCTGCCCTCGGCAAAGGTGGAGCAACAGCATAATTTCAATAACAACAAAGAGCTAAATCATGACTCACTATCCGAAGCTGCAGCCCCTTCTGCTGTCCGTTGCCGTAGCCCTCAGCCTGCCAGCCATGGTGCAGGCGGCCGAAGGCGGTTTTATCGAAGACACTACGGCCACCCTGACAGCCCGTAACTACTACTTCAGCCGCGACTACTCCGACATCGTCGGGCCCAACCAGCAGTCTAAGGCCGAGGAGTGGGCCCAAGGCTTCATCCTCAACGTCAAGTCCGGCTATACCCCGGGCACTGTCGGCTTTGGTGTCGACGCCATCGGCTTGCTCGGCGTCAAGCTCGACAGCAGCGCGGACCGGGTCAACACCGGTTTGCTGCCGGTGACTGACCAAGGGCGGGCACCCGACGATTACAGCCGCTTGGGTGCGGCGTTGAAGGTCAAGGTATCGAAGACCGAGCTGAAGGTAGGCGAGCAGCAGCTGATACTGCCTGTGTTGTTCTTCGGTGATATTCGCCTGTTGCCGCCGACCTACCAGGGCGTCAGTGTCGTTTCCAATGAGTTTGCCGGTCTTACCTTGCAAGGCGGCCAGTTGCGCTCCACCAGCTTGCGCAACGAGGCTGGCGATGACGAGTTGGGCGCCATGCTCGGCTTTGTCCCGTTGCGCGATGCAGGCAAGTTGATCACTACGGATCGCTTCAACTATGCCGGCGCAGATTATGCCTTCAACGCCAACCGTACCTCGGTCGGTGCCTGGTATGCCCAGCTGGAAGATATCTACAACCAGCGTCATCTCAGCCTCAAGCACAGTGAGCCAGTCGGCGACTGGGTGCTTGGCGCCAATCTGGGCTATTTCGACTCCGCCGAAGACGGCGAACTGGCGCGCAAGATCGACAACCAGGCCTTCTACTCGCTGCTCTCGGCCAAGCATGGCGGGCATACCTTCTTCCTGGGTTATCAGGCCATGTTTGGCGACGACGGATTGCCGCGGGTGTTCGCCAACGTCAGCCCGCTGGGTAACGAGGTGCCGACCTTTACCTTCGACGCGGCCGACGAGCGCTCTTGGCAGGTGCGTTATGACTATGACTTCAGCGCCATGGGCGTACCGGGGCTGATCGCCGGGGTGCGTTATCTGACCGGTGACAACGTCGACACCGGCCGCGGCTTCGAGGGCAAGGAGTGGGAGCGCGATCTGGACATCGGCTATGTGGTGCAGAGCGGCTCACTCAAGGGTTTGGGCATGAAAGTGCGCAACGTCACCGCGCGCTCCAACTACCGCACCGACGTTGATGAGAACCGCCTGATCCTCAACTACACCTGGAATCTGCTCTGACAGTAAGCGTGCAACGAGCGGTCGGCCTGGTGTCGGCGGCTCGACAAAAAACGGCAATCGAAGATCGTTTTCCTTTAATGCTGCGCCGCAGAGCGCCGCTGGAGATAGTAATGAACAACAATAACAAGATGCCTTGCACAACCCGCTTCCGCGCCAGCGCCCTGGCGTTGGCCCTCAGTGCGTCGATGAACAGCCTGGCCATGGCGGCCGATCCGGTGAAAATCGGCTTGCTGCTGCCGTATACCGGGACCTTCGCCGCATTGGGCGAAGCCACCACCAACGGCATGAAACTGGCCATCGAGCAACATGACAACCGCCTCGGCGGGCGCCCGGTGCAATACGTGGTGGTCGACAGCGAAGCCAACCCCGGCAAGGCCGTGCCAAACATGCAGAAGCTGATCGCTGGTTCCCAGGTCGACGTGGTGGTCGGCCCCGTGCACTCCGGGGTCGGCATGGGCGCGGTCAAGGTCGCTCGGGAAACCGGCGTGCCGCTGATCATTCCCAACGCCGGCTTCAACGCGGCGACCGGGCCGTTGTGCGCGGAAAATATCTTCCGCACCTCGTTTACCTCCTGGCAGACCGCCTACCCGATGGGGCAGGTGGCGGCGGACAAGGGTTACAAGAATATCGTCACTGTGGCCTGGCGTTACGGCTTCGGCACCGAGTCGGTAGACGGCTTCAAGGAAGGATTCGAGAAGGCCGGCGGCACCGTCAGCAAGGAAATCTACGTGCCGTTCCCAGACGTCGAGTTCCAGTCGCAACTGACTGAAATCGCTGCGCTCAAGCCCGACGCAGTGTTTGTGTTCTTTGCCGGCGGTGGCGCCGCCAAGTTCGTTCAGGATTACGCCGCGGCTGGCCTGCAAGGCAAGATCCCGCTGCTCGGCTCGGGCTTCCTCACCGAGGGCACCCTGGCCGCGCAAGGTTCGGCCGCCAGCGGTGTGCTGACCACCCTGCATTACGCCGACAGCCTGGATACCCCGCAGAACAACAAGTTTCGCGCGGACTACCGGCAGAAGTTTGGCAAGGAGGCCGACATCTACGCCGTGCAGGGCTACGACACTGGTCTGTTGCTGGTCCAGTCGTTGGCCAAGGTCAACGGTAATACCAAGGATCGTGCTGCCTGGAATGCGGCCATGGCCGCTGCCAGGATCGACAGCCCGCGGGGCGAGTGGAGTTTCTCCAAGGCGCATAACCCGGTGCAGAACATCTACCTGCGCGAGGTGCGTGACGGCGCCAATGTGGTAGTCAGCACGGCTGTCGCCGCCCTGGCTGATCCTGCGCCGGGCTGCAAGCTGCAGTAGCGCGTTATCCCCGCGCCCTGGCCGCTAATGGTTGGTCGGCGGGCGGGTTGGCTGAGTCGAGTTCGCTTGCCGAGGTTTGGATCCCGCGTTGTTGCACTTGGTCATAGCCGGCTATGACCCGTCGCAGCGCCTTGTCCAAACCTCGGCAGGGGTTGTTAGATCCAGCTGATCAGCCTTGCCGTTTAGCCATGACCAGGGGGCGGGTCTGCCCCATTCCTGACCTTGGTATGCCCGATGGAACTTTCCACGATTCTTATCCAGACCCTTAATGGTCTGCAGTACGGCCTGCTGCTGTTTCTGATTGCCAGCGGCCTGACCCTGATCTTCGGCATCATGCACATCATCAACCTGGCTCACGGTGCGCTCTATATGGTCGGCGCCTACCTGATGTACTGGTTGAGCGGGCTGGTCGATAACTTTTTTATCGCCATTGTGCTGGCGGTGCCCTTGGCGGCGCTGCTGGGGGTGTTGATCGAGCGCTTCCTGATTCAGGCGCTGTACAAGCGCGAGCACCTCGACCAGGTACTGATGACCTTCGGCCTGATCATGGTCATCGACTCGCTACGCAGCATTATCTGGGGCAACGACGTGCACAGCGTGGCCATCCCGGCGCTGCTCAGCGGCTCGATCCAGCTCACCGAGACCCTCGACTACCCGGTGTATCGCCTATTCATCTCCGCGGTCTGCGCGGCGATTGCATTGGCCATGTATCTGATCCTGCAACGCACCCGCCTGGGCATGATTATCCGCGGCGGTTCGAGCAACCGCGAGATGGTTCAGGGCCTGGGCATCAATATCCGCGTCATCTACACCCTGGTGTTCGCCGCGGGTGCAGCGTTGACCGCCTTCGCCGGGATGATCGCCGCGCCGGTGTCGTCGGTGTATCCGGGCATGGGCAACCAGATCCTGATCATCGCCTTTGTGGTGGTGGTGATCGGCGGCCTGGGCTCGATTCGCGGGGCCTTTCTCGGCGCCTTGCTGGTCGGACTGACCGCCACCTGGGGCGCGGTACTGGTGCCGCAATACGCCGGCATGGCCGTGTATGTGCTGATGGCCGTGGTGCTGTTGTTCAAACCGCGCGGGCTGTTCGCCTAATAACCATTTCGGGGATTTTCTTATGCACGCATTACCTCGCCCGATCCAGCTGCTGCTGGCGCTATTGTTGCTGCTGATGGCTGCATACCCGTTGTTCGGTGCCAGCCTGACTGGCGACAAACACGACTTCTACCTTCAGCAACTGACCAGCATCATGATCCTGGCCATTGTCGCCTTGGGCCTCGACCTGCTGGTCGGGGTCAGTGGCATGGTCAGCCTGGCCTCGGCGGCCTTTTTCGGCATGGCCGGTTATGCCCTGGTGCTGTTCGCCCCCGAATACGAGGCGCTGAGCATCTGGATCGCTTTGCCGCTGTGTCTGGGGATTACCGCTCTGGCCGCACTGCTGATGGGGCTACTGATCATCCGCACCTCGGGGATCTTCTTCATCATGGTGACCATCGCCTTCTCGCAGATGCTCTATTACCTGTTCCACGATGCGTCTTTTGCCGGCGGCTCGGACGGGGCCTACCTGTTCATGAAACCCACGGTCGCCATCGCCGGGGTGCAACTGCTCGACCTGGAGAACCGCACCACTTTGTTCTATGTGGTGCTGGCCTCGCTGGCGCTGTTGTTCGTCCTGCTGCGCACCTTCCTCCGTGCGCCCTTCGGCCGGGTGCTGCTGGGGATCAAGGAGAACGAGCAACGGGTGCGTGCCATGGGCTTCAACCCGCTGTTCTACAAGCTGGCGGCCTTCGTCATCGCCGGCACCATCGCCGGTTATGCCGGCATGCTGTCGGCCACCCAATACGGCTTCGTCAGCCCCGGCCAGCTGAGCTGGCAGATGTCGGCGCATATCCTGGTGATGGTGATTCTCGGCGGCATGGGCACCCTGTTCGGGCCGATTCTCGGCGCCTTCGCTTTCGAGGGTCTGCATCACTGGTTCGCCAGTCTGACCCCGCACTGGGAGTTACCAATGGGCGTGGTGGTGATCGCCATGGTGCTGCTGCTGCCGCGCGGGATCGCCGGCCTGCTGCTGCAACTGGCGCAGCGCAAGGCCACTAAAACTTCAGCGGTGAAACATACCGGCACGATCAAACAGGAGGCCGAACAATGAGCGCCCTGATTCTGGAAACCCGTAGCCTGAGCAAGCACTTCGGCGGGCTGCGCGCCGTCAGCGATATCAGCCTGCAAGTGGCACCCTGTGAGATCCACGCCATCATCGGCCCCAACGGTGCCGGCAAGAGCACCATGGTTAACCTGCTCTCGGGCCATCTGCGGCCTAGTAGCGGCCAGGTGATCTTCAATGGCCAGGACATCACCGGCCTGGCACCAAACAAGGTGTCGCACCTGGGGGTGGGGCGCAGCTTCCAGCGCACCAATATCTTTCCCAGCTTCAGTTGTCTGGAAAACTGCATGCTCGCCGCGCAGTCGCGGATGAAGAACTCCTTCCGCTTCTTCCGTCGCAGCGACAGCTATCTGGCGGTGCGCGAGCGTGCGGAAAAAGCCCTGGAGGCCTGCGGCCTGAGCAGCAAGGGCCACAGCATCGCCAGTTCGATGAGCTATGGCGAGCAGCGCCAGTTGGAGATTGGCATGGTACTGGCCACCGAACCGAGCTTTCTGTTGCTGGATGAGCCGATGGCTGGCATGGGCAAGGAGGAGTCGAGCCGGGTCGTGGAGCTGCTCGCCGAGCTGGCGCGCGACTACTCGCTGGTGCTGGTCGAGCACGACATGGACGCGGTGTTCAGCATCGCCAAGACCCTGACCGTGATGGTCAACGGGCAGATGCTGGCCAGCGGTCCGCTGGAGCAGGTGCGCAACGACCCTGCGGTGCAGGAAGCCTATCTGGGCGACGGCGAGGAGCAATTCTGATGAACACGACCACAACAGCCACCCCGCTGGTCGAGGTGCGCGGACTGCACACCTTTTATGGCAACAGCCATGTGCTGCATGGCGTTGACCTGCAGATCGCGCCGGGGGAAACCCTGGCCCTGCTCGGGCGCAACGGCGTGGGTAAGAGCACCACCATTCGCTCGCTGCTTGGCCTGACCCCGCCGCGCAGTGGCGAGGTACGGATAAGGGGCGAGAATCTCACCGGCAGCGCCGCGCACCAGGTGATTCGTCGCGGCATCGGCTATGTGCCGGAAGGTCGCGGCATGTTCCCTAATCTGACGGTGCGCGAAAGCCTGGTGATGGCAGCGCGCCCCGGCGTGGACGGTCGCCGCGACTGGGATCTTGAGCGGGTGCTGGCGACCTTTCCGCGACTGGCCGAGCGCTTCGGCCATCTCACCGGCAACCTTTCCGGCGGCGAGCAGCAGATGGTCGCGATCGGCCGCGCGCTGCTGACCAACCCCGAGCTGATGATTCTCGATGAAGCCACCGAAGGCCTGGCGCCGCTGATCCGCAAGGAGATCTGGGACGTGATCCGCCTGATCAAGGCCAGCGGTATTGCTACGTTGGTGGTCGACAAGAACGTCAACGTACTGCTCGACCTCACCGATCGCAGCATGATCATGGTCAAGGGCCGAGTGGTCTATGACGGTCCCAGCCAGGAACTGAAGGGCCAGCCGGCGATCTTGCAGAGCCATATCGGCCTGTAATTTCAATCATCCTCAGGGCAGGGCAGGGCACTCAGGTGCCCGGTTTTGGCGGCGGCGGACATGCCAAGCGTACCCGCAGGACCCCTCGTAGGCGCGGCCCATGGTCGCGAAATAGCCAGCCCTGCCGCATGACCTGCTCCTACAACGCGGCATCGGTCCTGCAAAAGCACCTTCCCTCATGCCGCGCATAACGGAGGGGAGGTCCTATTTTGGTTTGACGAGATAAGAGAGCATCCATGAAGCGCGATCAAACAATGGGCCGCAGCAGCTGGCGCCAGCATCTGGCCAGCGCGCTGCTGACCGGCAACCTGCTGGGGGCTGTGGCCCTGGTAGTTATGACCAGTGGCAGTTGGGAGTCAGGCGTGGCCGCAGGCTTGCTGATCACCGGGCTGCTGGCCGGCTTCTTCTACCTGACCCAGCCGCCGCAGATTATCGAGCGGGTGCTGCAGAACTGCGACTGGTCGCAACCGTCAGCGCACTCGGAAGCGCCAGTGTTGGTGCCCCCCAGCCCGCCGCCCGAAGTGGTTTTAGACCCTGCGCTGCGTCAGCATCAACGCGAGCTGCTGCACGCCATCGAGCAGAGCCAGGCCGACATGCACTTTGCCACCCAACTGGCCCAGCAGTCCGGCGCGAAGGTCAGCAGCAGTGCCGAGAGCATCCAGGCCACCCGCCAGTCAATCGGCGAACTGGCCGATTACCTGCGGCGCACCGGCGAGGTGTTCAACACCCTGGGCGAGCAGTCGCGGCGCATTGGCGCGATTGTCGGCAGTATTCAGGACATCGCCCGGCAGACCAACCTGCTGGCACTGAACGCGGCCATCGAGGCCGCGCGGGCCGGCGAGCACGGCCGCGGCTTTGCCGTGGTGGCTGACGAGGTGCGCAGCCTGGCGGTGCGTGCCAACGACTCCAGCGAGCAGATCATGCAGATCGCCAAGGGCCTGAAAAGTGCCGCCGATGAGGCCAGCGCTGGTCTGGGTCAGGTCGATCAGTCGGCCCATAACGGTCTGAATACGTCGGCCGCCGCCCACGAGGCCATGGATGCACTGCGCATCGGCGCCCGCGAGCGCATGGAGATTGTCGGTCGGGTCATGCAGGGGCTGCAGCGTCAACGTGAGCTGGCCGAAGGCCTGGGTTGCTTGCTCGAACGAGTCGAGTAAAGCTGTGTTCGATAATCGAACGGTAAGTCGATTATCGGATTGTTTGCGCGCGCCCTGCGACCTACTGTTGACGCACCCGCCACCTTGACCCGGTGGCACTGTCCAACCAGTGAGAGCAGCACCGATGGCCGAAATCATTTCCCTTGCCGAAGCCGTACAGCGCTTCGTCAACGACGGCGACAGCGTCGCCCTCGAAGGCTTTACCCACCTGATCCCGACTGCGGCGTCCCACGAGATCATCCGCCAGAACAAGCGCGAGCTGACCCTGGTGCGCATGACTCCCGACCTGGTCTACGACCTGCTGATCGGTGCCGGTTGCGCGAAGAAGCTGGTGTTCTCTTGGGGTGGCAACCCTGGTGTCGGCTCCCTGCACCGCTTGCGTGACGCGGTGGAGAAGGGCTGGCCCAAGCCGCTGGAGATCGAGGAGCACAGCCACGCCGACATGGCCAACGCCTACGTCGCCGGGGCCTCGGGCCTGCCGTTTGCGGTGCTGCGTGCCTACGCCGGCTCCGACCTGCCCAAGGTCAACCCTCTGATCAAAACGGTCATTTGCCCGTTCACCGGCGAAGTGCTGGCGGCGGTGCCGTCGGTGCGTCCGGACGTCACCGTGATCCACGCGCAGAAGGCCGACCGCAAGGGCAACGTGCTGCTCTGGGGCATCCTCGGCGTGCAGAAGGAAGCGGCCCTGGCGGCCAAGCGTTGCATCGTCACCGTGGAAGAAATCGTCGACGACCTCAATGCGCCGATGAACGCCTGCGTATTGCCGAGCTGGGCGCTGACTGCAGTCTGCCACGTACCGGGCGGTGCCCATCCGTCCTACGCCCTCGGCTACTCCGAGCGCGACAACCGTTTCTACCAGGCCTGGGACCCGATTGCCCGCGACCGCGAGACCTTCAGCGCCTGGATCGACGAGTACATCCGCGGCACTGCCGATTTCGCCGCTTTTCAAGAAAAACTGCGCCAGGACAAACTGGCCGCACAGCAGGAGGCCAACTGATGAGCGCCTACAGCACCAATGAAATGATGACCGTGGCCGCCGCGCGCCGCCTGCGCAATGGAGCGGTGTGTTTTGTCGGCATCGGCTTGCCATCCAAGGCCGCCAATCTGGCGCGTCTGACCTCCTCGCCAGACGTGGTCCTGATCTACGAGTCCGGCCCAATTGGCGCCAAGCCAACCGTGCTGCCGCTGTCGATCGGTGACGGCGAGCTGGCCGAAACCGCCGACAGCGTGGTGCCCACCGGCGAGATTTTCCGCTACTGGCTGCAGGGTGGGCGCATTGACGTTGGCTTCCTCGGCGCCGCCCAGGTCGACAAGTTCGGCAACATCAACACCACCGTGATCGGTGACTATCACCAGCCGAAAGTGCGCCTGCCCGGCGCCGGTGGCGCACCGGAAATCGCCGGCAGCGCCAAGTCGGTGCTGATCATCCTCAAGCAGTCGCACCGCACCTTTGTCGACAAGCTGGCCTTTATCACCTCGGTCGGTTTTGGCGAGGGCGGCGATCATCGTCAGCGCCTCGGTCTGCCCGGCGCGGGCCCGGTGGGCATCATTACCGACCTGTGCATCATGGAACCGGAAGCCGGCAGCAACGAATTTATCGTCACCACGCTGCACCCGGGCGTAACGCGCGAGCAGGTGATCGAGGCCACCGGCTGGCAGATTCGTTTCGCCGAGAGCCTTAGCGTCACCGCCGAACCGAGCGAGGTCGAACTCAGCGCCCTGCGCGCTCTGGAAGCCCGTACCGCAGCCGCCCACGGCCAGGTCGGGGGTGAGGAATGAGCCGCGAGGTATTCATCTGCGACGCCGTGCGCACGCCGATCGGTCGCTTCGGCGGCGGCTTGGCCCCGGTGCGTGCCGACGACCTGGCTGCGGTGCCGCTCAAGGCGCTGATCGAGCGCAATCCGGGCCTGGATCTGGTCGCCATCGACGAAGTGTTTATGGGCTGCGCCAACCAGGCCGGCGAAGACAACCGCAACGTCGCACGCATGGCCCTGCTGCTGGCCGGCCTGCCGGACAGCGTGCCGGGGGTGACCCTTAACCGCTTGTGCGCTTCGGGCATGGACGCGGTGGGCAGCGCCTTTCGCGCCATTGCCAGCGGCGAGATGGAGCTGGCGATTGCCGGCGGCGTTGAGTCGATGTCGCGTGCGCCCTATGTCATGGGCAAGGCCGACACGGCCTACGGCCGCAATCAGAAGGTCGAAGACACCACCATCGGCTGGCGCTTTATCAATCCGTTGATGAAGCAGCAGTATGGTGTGGATGCCATGCCGCAGACCGCCGACAACGTCGCCGATCAGTTCGGGATCAGCCGCACCGATCAGGATGCGTTCGCCCTGCGCAGCCAGCAGCGCGCCGCCGCCGCCCAACAGGCCGGCTTCTTCGCCGAAGAAATCGTCCCGGTGACGATCAAGGGCAGGAAGGGTGACAGCGTGATCGACCAGGACGAGCACTTGCGTCCCGAGACCACGGCTGAAGCCCTGGCCAAGCTCAAGCCGGTCAATGGCGAAGGCAAGACCGTCACCGCCGGCAACGCCTCGGGGGTCAACGATGGCGCGGCGGCGCTGATCCTGGCCTCCGCCGACGCGGTGAAAAAGCACGGCCTGACCGCGCGTGCGCGGGTGCTGGGCATGGCCAGTGCCGGTGTGGCGCCGCGGATCATGGGCTATGGCCCGGTGCCGGCGGTGCGCAAGCTGCTGCAGCGCCTGGATCTGCAGATCAGCGATTTCGACGTGATCGAACTCAACGAAGCCTTCGCCGCGCAAGGCCTGGCGGTAACCCGCGACCTCGGCTTGGCCGACGACGCGGCCCAGGTCAACCCCAATGGCGGTGCCATCGCTCTTGGTCATCCCTTGGGCATGAGCGGCGCACGCTTGGTGCTGACCGCCTTGCACCAGCTGGAGAAGTCCGCTGGCAAGCGTGGCCTGGCGACCATGTGCGTGGGTGTCGGCCAGGGGTTGGCGCTGGCTATCGAACGGGTTTGAGCCTCCAGATCCCAGGGTGCGCCCTGCGCACCGCAGGCTAACCGCGTTGCCTCGATCCGCGCCTGCCTGCACCATTCATGCAGGCGCCCGTGGCAAGGGCTTGATCGCAAGCGGCAGTGCCGCTGGGGCGAACGTGTCCTGGCCGAACATCGAGTCCTATTCATTTGAAGGAGTTTTGCCGTGCCTGTTGTCCACCTCGCCGCTGGCGACCTGAATTACCAACTCGAAGGCCCGGCGGACGCGCCGGTGCTGTTGCTGAGCAATTCCCTGGGCACTGACCTGGGTATGTGGGACACGCAGATGCCGGCCTTTACCGAGCATTTCCGGGTGCTGCGTTACGATACCCGCGGTCACGGCCAGTCGCAGGTTAGTGCGGGCTTCTACAGCGTCGAGCAACTGGGCCGCGATGTGCTGGCTCTGCTCGATCACCTGGATATTGCTCAGGTGCATTTCTGTGGACTGTCCATGGGCGGGCTGATTGGCCAGTGGCTGGGCATCAATGCCGGTGAGCGTTTGCACAAGCTGGTGCTGTGCAACACTGCGGCCAAGATCGGCAGCGACGACGTGTGGAACAGTCGCATCGACATGGTGCTGCAGGGCGGCCAACAGGCCATGAGCGATCTTCGCGATGCGTCCATTGCGCGCTGGTTCACTCCCGAATTCGCCGCGGCCGAGCCGGCCCAGGCCAGCCGTATTACCGCGATGCTGGCGGCCACCTCGGCCCAGGGCTACGCCGGCAACTGCGCGGCGGTGCGTGATGCCGACTTTCGCGCGCTGTTGGCTGCCATCAAGGTGCCGACCCTGATCGTCTGTGGCACCGCCGATGTGGTGACCACGCCCGAGCACGGCCGCTTTATGCAGCAGCAGATCGCTGGCGCGCAACTGATCGAGTTTCATGCCGCACACCTGTCCAATGTCGAGGTCGGTGAGCCGTTTACCCGCCAACTGCTGGACTTCCTGCTGGCCTGACAGGGTTTGGGGCGGCCTGAGCAACGCCGCACATTGCGCAGATGTGCCATGCGCACCACCCTCCTCGAATTCATGCAGTGGACGAAACCATCAGGATGCCGTTTCTACCCGGTCGAGGACGGGGGGGAGCGCTAGGACTAACCATCTGCTCTCGGTTTTGCTAGGTGCTGGTTTCGCCTTTTCTGGCCATCACTTGCGAGCGGCCAGGCGGCCCACCAACGGCATCACCAGCAGCGCAAGGCCCGCAACGGCCGCGGCTACATAGCCAACGCTGGCTATGCCTGCGGTCTGGATAGTCAAACCGCCAAGCATCGCTCCAATACCTATCCCCGCATTAGCCGCAGAAACGTTGGTCGTCCCCGCAAGAGCCTGTGAATGGCTCACCGAGTTCATCACCCGCACTTGGCAGATCGGATACAGCGCGGTGTTGGCAATGCCCCAGAGCGCGAGCGCAATGCAGACGAGTAAGCCTGCTCCTGCCAGCGGCGTGACCGCCGCCATGCCCAGCGCAAGCAGTGCAACGAACAAGGCTGTGGCCTTGAGGGGCGAATGATCCACTGCTTTGCCGCCAATCCAGTTACCAATCAGGCCTATGGCGCCGAAGCCCATCATCCACCAGCCGACATGCGCCGGGGCCACGCCGACTAGGCGTTCCAGCATGTCTGCCAAATACGTGTACGCAACGAACATGGCGCTGAAGATGATGATCGACAGCGCGACGTTGGCCAGGAACAGGGGCTCTTTGAAGATGCGCGCTTGCTTGAGGAAATCGACCCGTGGGCTGCGCGCGACTGTCGGCATGTAGAGCGCGATGGCAATCGCCATCACCAGTGGCAGGCCCGACAGCAGCCAGAAAGCGCCCCGCCAGCCGATACCGTTGGCCGCCAGTGTGCCAAGGGGAATGCCCAGCAGGAGCGCGGCGGTGATACCAAGATAGACCCGGGCTATCGCCTGCCCCGATTTTGCCGGGCCGGCCAGTTGGGCTGCCGTTTCACTGGCTGTGCCCCAGAAGACCGGCAGCATCAGTGCCGGGATAAAACGCGCGATCGCCAGTACCCAGATGTTCGACGAAAGTGCCGCCAAGCCGTTGGCAAAGGCGAAGACCAGCAGGATCGTAATAAACAGCTTTTTCCTGTCCAGGTGGGCGAGGGCGGCGGTCAGCGGTGGGCCAAAGAACATGACGGTGAAGGCGAACAGCGTGACCAACTGACCGGCTGCGGCAATGGAAATGCCAAAGTCACGGGCCAAGGCCGGGAGCAGGCCGATAATCAGAAATTCTGTGGTGACGATCAGAAAGGCCGAGATGGACAGAATGGTGATACTCAGCGTAGAGCTTTCAGCAGTGGAAGCCAGTGGCCGGGGTGATTCGATAGCACTCATGACGCCGCTCTTTAGTAAAGGGGGCACCATGGTATTGGTTCTTTAGATTCCTATTGCAGGTGTTTATTCTGAGTATTGATGATCTGGATTCACGTATCTGATTGCTCAGGCAAGCTGTGCCCCGCGGGCGTCAGACAGACTGCGAGCACTTCCAGCAGGGCGCTGACCTTGGGCAGTGCCTCGCGTTTCTTTAGCCAGACCAGGTTCATCGGCAGGCCGTCGGTGGCCAACTGCGGTAGCACCTCCACCAGTGCTCCGCTGTCCAGATGCCCTTGCACCAGCCAGGTGGGCAGTTGCGCAATGCCATATCCCGCCAGAACGGCCAGTACTTCGCCATCGCCATCGCCGACAGCGATTCGTGCCGGCATGATTCGGCGCTTTTTATCGCCCGGCTGAGGGCCTTCCCGATACCAGGGGCTGACCTGGCCATCGCTATGGCCGTAGAGCACGCAATCGTGTTGTTCAAGTGCCGCTTCGCTTGCCGGTGCCCCCCGCGTGGACAGGTACTCGGGGGCGGCGCAGTAGATCAGGCGCTCGGCGCCCAGGAAGCGATGGCCCAACGTTGCCGGCCAAATATCCGAGCCACCGATCCGCACCAGGATGTCGATGCCCTGATCGGCGGGGTCGACAAAGCTATCGGTAAAGGAAATATGCGGCATCAGCAGCGGATGCTGCTTTACGAACTGCAGAATCACCGGCAACACGTGCAAGCGCCCATACGAGGCCGGAAGATCAATGCGGATGCGCCCGCGCGGCGCGAAGAGCTCGGCATGCAGGGCCTGCTCCGACTCTTCCAGATCGGTGAGCACTCGCGTGCAGGTTCGGTAGAAGGCTGTGCCTGCATCGGTTAGCGCAAGCCTGCGCGTGGTGCGCTCGAAGAGGCGGATACCCAGGCGGGTCTCCAGCCGCGCGATGCCTTTGCTCACCGCCGAACTGGTGAGGCTCAGGCGTTCGGCCGCCGCAGCAAAGCTGCCGAGTTCGGCTACGCATACAAATACATCGATACCTTTTAAACGTTCAGAGGAGAACAAGGTCCGGCCTTGGGTAACTGTGGGTGCAGGGCAGGCAAGCCCGGCTTGCGGCCAATGGTCGTTGATCAGGGCTGCCAGGTACAGCGGTTAGTTGCGCACTCAGTTTTCACCGCTGCCGATCATTTTAAGCGGTGCGCAGTCAGGGGCAGGTACGCGCGTCTCGCTGTTCAATCCATAGCGGCCGGCCGTCAAGGCGCAACGTGGGCAGGGTGCCGCCCTCTGACTGGCTAATGCGGCTTACTTGATTTGTTCGATCTCGTTCAGTTTCCAGGTCTTGTCGAACCAAGGCTCAAGCGGGCCGTACAGACGGAACAGCATGTTCCAGCCTTTGCCCGGAATGGTCTGGATCCAGTTTTTCTCCATGCCGGCTGGCGCTTCGGGGCCGAAGCAAACGTCCACCGAACCATCGTCATTGACGCGCAAACCCTTGTCCAGGCTGCTCACCTGGGGGGAAGGCCTGATCGGTTTGCAGCATCGAACGGGTTTGGTTGTCGTAGACAATCGCCGACCAGAAGTCCTTTACCGGCGCATTGGCCATCACCCGCAGGCGATAGGTCTTGCTGCCGTCCAGCGGCTTGCCCTTGGCGTCCACCAGACCGACGGCGTACTGCGAGCCTTGGCCCACCATCTTGGCTTCCATGGCCGGGGTTACCCCGGTGGCATAGAAGTAGAAGAAAGCCGCGGCATCCAGATAGGCCACGCCGGGTTGCGACTGGAACGTGTAACCGCCCAGCCACTGACGCCAGGTGCTGTTCGGGTAATAGAAAGCCTCGGGGATGCGGCTCTGGAAGGTGAGCGTGCGTGCGGTGGCGTCACCTACTGCAGCTGCCTCGGTGAGGATTTTCTTCATGCGCTCGTCCGGCGCGAAGGGCTTGCCCTTCTCGATGCCGATCGAGGCGAAGAAGCCGAGGGTGACCGGATCAAGGGATTCCACCGGTTCGTTTTGCACCACGTAGTTGAGCCGTTCCCAGAAGCGGTAATCGGCTTGTGCCACCGTGGAGAAGTCGCGCCCGGAGACGTTGACGAAGGTGTTGGCGGGTGGGTTGGCAGCCTCGGCCAGGGGATAGATGCGGGTGTGTTTGTGCAGCCGTTCGATGGCCGGCTTGATGTCGCCTTTAACCGGCATGTTGCGCCACACCAGGATCGACTCGTAGGTCGGCATCCGCACCACCAGATAGCCCTCTGGCACCTCGCCGGCATAGCTCGGCGGCAGCAGCAGGTACTTGCCGCCCTGGCCCTTGTCCGGCCCGACGAGGCCGATGTCGGTCACGTACTTGAACCAGAAATCATCGATCATGCCGAGGGTCATGGGCGGCACTTCAACCACCAGCGGACCCTCATGCAGATTGAGCCAGATCCAGGTGTAGGGCGTGGTGGCGTTCGGGGTCAGAAAGATCGAACGGGCATTGAGGTTGTTTTCAAAGGTCGGGATGGTGACGTTGGCCGGGCCGACGGTCAGCAGACCCTCGCGCAGACCGGCCATGTTCACGGCGGGCAGTGCCAGCAGGTAGGCCTGCACCGCGCGCTGGAAGTCGAGGTTGTCGTAGACCTTGGTAACGGTGTCCTGATCCGGGAAGCCGTCAAAGAAGTTCAGCGTACCCAGTCGCGTATCCACCTTGTCCGGCGAGGCAATTCCCGGTGCAATCTCGGTGCTCATTTTCATAGCGGCAGTGAGTTGTGCCTGCACGGTCGTTGTACCCAGCAGCAAACTGAGGATTGCCACCCAAAGGGGGGTTGAGTAGCTGAACTTCATTGAAATCTCCATCCGCTGCTATTGATCCGGGTACTTGCTCTTGCATAGCAACAGCACGATAAAAAGCTAGACGAGCCTGAGTTTCTTTGTCTGACGCTTTTACCCACGGTCGCATGCAAGCCCTGTCGTTGCAGGCGCGGAATGTTCGAGGCTCATGCATCCCCCAGCGCGATGAAGGTCGTATTAATCCGAGAGGTTTCTTCTGTCGGCAGGGCTTTCGATTGACCTTGCAGATGCTGAGCCATCCACAGCTCATAGGACATGCCGTGGCGATAGTGGCGCGCCTCGGTAAAGGGAAAGTTGATTTGGATCATAAACACGGCAGCGCTGCGCCTTCTGCAAACCCAGGAGGCTGCCTGAGAATGCGGTTCCAGTCCGCCCGGCGCCCCCAAAGCACCACTTGACCACCCGAAGGTGATCTACGGTCAACCAAGCCTCAACAAAACTTTCGTTAGCCGCTTTACGAGGCCACTTTTGCCTGTTTTAAGGCAAAATTCAGCGCTTTAGGTCGGCTTTGGCACTAAGTTTCCGTATTCCGGGCGCACTAAACCCTTCACCTGTTGCCGCTGACCGAAAACTGACCCAGGTGTTCAACTGCTCCTGCTCAATTTTTGATCTGGCCAAATAGCGGTTCAACGAAGGTCTTGCGATCTTTATAGATTTCTCGGCCTTTGGCTGAGGCCATCATTGCGGCACCGTTTCAGCGCCAGTACAGCACCGCCGGAACAGGTGAGGTACTGAACACTGCTCCGTTCTCGGACAGCCTCCTAGAATGACGGCCTCGCTACGGCGCTCGATATTTTCCCCACAGCTGAGCCTTGAGCCTGCGTGCAGTTGCCGGGCACCGTGAAGGCAACAGCCTTGCCGGCACCTATACTCACAACACCTATACTCACAACACCAGAACTCACAACACCAGAACGCACAACACCAGAGCCGGACGAGCAGGACGTTCCGTTGGCGCGGGGCTGGCAGCGCTGCGCAAGCGTCATGGGCCTGCGGGATAGCAGGTTCATGAGCAGCGCTGGAGGCCTCCTACAACCCCTGTATGTGCTTGCATTGCTGCTGCGGAGGCTTGAGATGACCAGTCTGCGAGTCCTGATCGTCGCCCTGCTGCTGGCACTGGCGGGCTGTGCCAGCGACCCGCCGATACAGATTGCCGCGAGCACCTGGCAGCAGGTCGACCGCGACATCGCCGCGGCCTCGCAGGCCGCCTCGGACCAGGCCAGAGCGCATGCCCTGAAGGATATGCAGCGCTGGATGGATCTGGTTTACCGGCAGACCGACGTCGTCTTCATTCCGTGGTTCTCCAGCTACTGGACCCAGCAATGGCTGAGCGTGAAGGTGTCCTGGTACAAGCTGAGCGCCGATGGCGAGAAGGATTCGACTGTCCAGCGGCTGGCCCTCTATCTGCAGGAGCAGTACCAGAGTCGCGTGCTGAAGCCGGTCGCCGAGGAGACCAGCCCGGAGCAGATCATGCAGCGCACGATCGGGCTCTACGTTCGCCAACTCGACCAGCGGCTGCACGGCATTGGGCCGCGCCATGGCGTACCGCAGGAGCAGTTCGACCAGCGCCTCAAGGAGATTCCGGCGATTGCGCTTGCCCCCGGCGCCTCCCTTTACCAGCTCGTGCACGCCGACCCGCTCGACAGGCTGCCGGCCTATAAGGCTCTGATCACAAGTATCCGCAGCCCCTCCGGGGGCCTGGGTAACTGGTCGGCGAACCCCGGAATTTCCTCGGTGGCGCAACGAACCAGCGAACGGCTGGTGGCCGACTTCACCACCAGCGGCGGCGCCAGCGCAGTCTCGGCAATAGTCGGTGGGGTGGCCGGCGCGACTATTTCCCTGGGCGTGGCGGCCTTCACTGCCATCGCGCGCGAGAATGACCGGCCGGAAACAGAAGCGCAGCTACGCAAGAATATCAATGCCGCCTTTGATGAGGAGTGGCTCGAACTGATGCGCAGTCCCGAGCGAGGAGTGCTGGCCGGGGTTTATCACCTGTCTGGGCAGATCGAGGGTGGCCTGGTCTGGTCTGCACCAATCAGATTCGAGCCGCAGCTGCCTGAACAAGCGCGTTGACTACGGTGGAGATTATTTCGTCTGGCTCATGCCGACCCATAGCAATACAGGTATTCATTTTCACAGAGGCTGTTTCCTGAAAATCTGCGCTTTACCAGTCTTTTGCCAGGCTAGGCCGCTATGTGTATACGCCGAGCGAACCTGCCTGCGCGATGGCCAAGTTACAGCAGGCTAGAAGATAAATTTTCAGCTGCTGAAAAAGCTGTCCTACAGTTTAAATAAGCTCCGAAGCTAAACCTCAGGGTGGGGTTGCACCATCTAGTGGATTGGCAAGCGATCGAGCATATCGATTGCAGTGGGCATCACTCAATAAGGATAGACCCATCATGCAATCCACTCTTCGCAAGCATCTGGAGGCAACATTTATTTGGTGCGGCTCAATAGTTGTCTTAGCCAGTTTTGCGCTGGCGGTTCAGGCCCAGCCTGCAGGCATAGATCCTGAGGCACAGCGGCTGATGAAGGAGTCAACCGATTTTCTCGCGAGTCAGAAGCAGTTCAACGCTGAGACGCGCAATACTCTTGAAGTCGTGCTGAACTCCGGGCAGAAGATAGAGTTCAATCACAGTGCCCGTGTGTCGGTGCAGCGGCCAGATAAGCTTCGTGCCGAACGCACCGGTGATCTTGTTGATCAGGTTTTTGTCTACGACGGCAAATCTCTAACGCTGCATAACCCGCAGGACAAGGCCTACGCTCAAGTTGCGGCGCCTGACACGCTAGAGGCCATGCTCGAATTTGCCCGGACCAAGCTCGACATAGTCGCGCCAGCAGGTGACCTGATTAATAAGAATGCTTTCGATGTATTGATGGACGGCGTAACCGATGGTTTCGTGGTGGGTAAGGCCATGATTGAGGGCGTGCGCTGTGACCATCTTGCCTTCCGCGCACCGCATGTCGATTTGCAGGTTTGGATTCAGGAAGGCTCGCAGCCGTTGCCGCGCAAGCTCATTATCACCACGCGCGACCTGCCCAATGCGCCGCAGTTCGCGGTTACGCTTACAAAGTGGGAGTTGAAGCCGATTTTCGATGCGCAGACTTTTTCGTTCGTAGCGCCTGCGGGTGTCAACAAAGTCGATTTTCTGCCGCGCTAAATCAAGGAATTCGACATGGCAGCAAGCAAAATACTCAAGACGTTCGTCGTCGCATCGTTGGTGCCGATGCTGTACCTGGCGCAAGTATCGACCGATTCAGTGTCGGGTTTGACACTGATGCCTGAAGCCCACGCCGTTGTTGGCAGGCCCCTCACTCCCTTGTCGGTGGCCGGCGTTGCGCGGCGTAGTACCGCCCGTGCGGCCGCGGCATCGAGAGCAACTCCGCCTGCTACTGCAGCGCAACCGCAGGCCACCGCTTCACGCCCGGCAGGCGCTCCGGCGGTCGGTACCGTTGTCAGTACCTTGCCAGCTGGCTGCAAGGCCGAGATCAACAGCGGCGTCGAATATCAGAATTGCGGTGGTGTCCTTTACCGCTCGGGCTTCCAGGGCAACAACCTGGTCTATGTCGTGCAGTAGTCGCCATTGAGGCGACGCCATATGTAACGGGAGGCAATGATGAAGTACGAAGCGGCGCAGCGCATATTTGTACCAGTGATTGGGTGTTTGATTCTGGTGCTGGCCGGTACAGCTGCAGCGGTCGATCCCGGCCTCGGAGTTGGTAAGCCTGGCCCTGGGGTCACGCGCGGTGTAGGCGTCGCTCCCGGTGTTGGAGTCGGCGCGCCTGGCGTAGGCGTGGCCCCCGGCGTCGGTGTGGGTGCACCTGGTTTAGGAGTAGCACCTGGCGTTGGCCTCGGTGCTCCTGGCGTAGGAGTGGTGGATCCAGGCATTAATCAACCTGGAGTGATCGGCAATGTGGGCGGGGTTGCCCGACGTTCCGTTCGACGTTGAGGTAACGTGAATACGAGTATTCGTTCATGCCAGATGCCTGAAGGAAAAGTTGGTAGGCGTCACCATGACGGCAAACTCAATCCGTTAGTTAAGATCCTTCCTTCATAGGGCTCGCGGCCACGGATCGTCCTTACGGCGTTGTCCGGCCGCAGTGCCGCCTTTTGTGTTGACACCTCGCTTGCCGGGCAGGTTATTCAGTATGCCGGGGACATCCTGACGAGATGGATTGACCATCAAGATGGGGCACGCCGGCTTAGGACTTTACAACCAACACGGTTAGGTCAAATGACATGGCTGCAGTATTACGTGCTGGCCACGTACCTGAGCATCACTGATTACGTTGATCTGGATTAATAAAGCCAAGCTTCGTGCTACCTAGAATCCGGTGCAGCTCGCTTGGCGGGCATTGCGTTCGGATTGAACAAGGCAGGTGGCTATGGATAGGTCGTTATCTTTGGCTAGAGGGCAACTGCGGGTGGCTCCGCTGATGGCATTGCCCAGGCTGATGGAGTCTTTGGGCGGCTCCTTGGCGCCCATTTTGCGCGAGTTGAATATTTCGCCTGCACTGCTTCAACAGCCGGAGAATAGTATTCCGATGGTCACGTTGGGGCGCATCTTGGAACGCGCTGCCCAGCAGTTGCATTGCGAACACTTGGGGCTATTGCTGGGGTATTACAGCGGTGTCGCTCAGCTCGGCCCGGTCGCTCAAGTGATGGGCATGATGCCGACAGTGGGGCAGGCCTTGGAGGCAGCGCAGCAAATGCTGTATCTGCACGATCGTGCCGCAATTGTGACCCTGCGTCATGTGGATGGATACGCGGCATTAGGTTATGGCGTGTTTGAGGGCAGCTTCAGTGGGTTGTCATTGATTCAGGACGCGGCCCTTATGATCGCATTACGCATCATGCAGGATTTGTGCGGGCCCACATGGCGGCCTGAGGCACTACACTTCTCCCATCGCCCACCGACTAGGCCCGAGAAATATGAGCAATTGATGGGGGCGCCATGTCACTTCAACAGCCTGAATAACGAACTGCTCTTCCCTTCGGAGGTGCTGGCAAGAGTGTTGCCTACAGGCTTACCTGGCTTGGCCGGTGTTGAGTGCGCGGCTAACCCGGCCGGTCATCTGGCATTGGCTGAGCGTGCGCAGGTCGCCATTTATGCGCAGCTACTGTCTGGCAAATGTTGCCAGGCTGATATTGCTCAGCATCTTGGCCTCAGTACACGTTCCCTGAATCGGCAGCTGGAATTGGAGGGTGCGAGTTATTTTTCAATTGTAGATGTGGCCCGTTACGCCATCAGCAAGAGGCTATTGAAGGAAACAGATCTCAGCGTAAAAGCGGTCGCCGCCATGCTCGCATACACCGACGCTGGGTCGTTCAATCGCGCATTCAGGCGCTGGTCCGGTTTGCCACCTTCGCAGTGGCGAGCCCTGCGGCGCAACTGTCTACAAGTCCTGAGGCAGCCTCTTTAATAACAATTAAGACGCGCTCTGATTTGGTTTCGTGTGTCAGAAAATTGACCTAAAACAGTCTTGGCGCAAAATGCCAAGGTAAATTGACGCCTACCGCTACGTGACTACTATCCTGCACCCAGCGACCTTGGGAATTGTGGAGAAAGCAGGATGAAACGTTACGGATCGGTCTTGTGTTGTTTTCTTCTCGGCAGCTTGTCGAGTATCGGTGCTTATGCTCAAACCGGCGCTCCGGCGCTCGAGCGCACGGTGCTTCCAATCGCCGAGCCTGAGCGTCCTCGCTACACCGAACTGGACGTGCGCAATGCCACGCCGCCTGCTCCTTTCCGGATTGAGGCGCCCAAGGGCGCACCTAACGTGATCATTGTGCTGATCGATGATTTGGGTTTTGGCGCAACCAGCACCTTTGGTGGCCCGATTACGACCCCGACCCTCGATGGCCTGGCCCAGCAGGGTCTGCGCTACAACAACTTCCACACCACGGCGGTGTGCTCGCCGACCCGCGCCGCGCTCAAATCCGGGCGCAATCACCATACGGTGAACATGGGCCTGATCACCGAGTTGGCCACGGCTTTCCCCGGCAACACCGGGCAGATTCCCAACGCCACTGCACCCGTGGCCGAGATGCTGCGTCTAAATGGTTACAGCACCGCCGCTTTCGGCAAGTGGCATGAAACGCCTGCGGCGGAAACCGGTGTATCTGGCCCGTTCAACCGCTGGCCTACTCAGCAGGGCTTCGACAAGTTCTACGGTTTCCTTGGCGGTGAGACCAATCACTGGGCGCCGGCGCTGTACGATGGCACCACGCCGATCGAGGCGCCGGAGGACCCGAATTACCACTTCCTCACCGACATGACCGACCAGGCCGTGGCCTGGATGAAGTACCAGAAGGCGCTGACGCCGGATAAACCGTTCTTTGTCTACTTTTCGCCGGGTGCCGTGCATGCGCCGCATCATGTGCCCAAGGAGTGGATCGCCAAGTGGAAGGGTAAATTCGATCAGGGCTGGGACAAGATCCGCGAAGAAAGCCTGGCCCGTCAGATCAAGCAGGGCGTCGTTCCGGCCGGCACCAAGCTGCCGCCCAAACCCACCGCAATCAAGGACTGGGACAAACTTTCGGCTGACGAGAAGCGCTTGTTCAGCCATCAGGCCGAAGTCTTTGCCGCATTCGTCGATTACACCGACCATGAGGTCGGCCGCCTGCTGCAGGCTACCGCCGACATCGGTCAGGCCGACAATACGCTGGTCTACTACATCATCGGCGACAACGGTACCAGCGCCGAAGGCGGCGAGTTCGGCATGAGCAACGAGTACACCTACTTCAACGGTGTACCGGAAAGCCTGGCGGACATGCTGAAGAAGCTGGACAGCTGGGGCAGTGCGGACACCTATCCGCACATGGCCGCCGGTTGGGCCGTGGCCTTCGACGCGCCCTTCGCCTGGACCAAGCAGGTGGCCTCCGATTTCGGTGGTACCCGCAATGGCCTGGTGGTGAGTTGGCCCAAGGGCATCAAGGCCAAGGGCGAAATACGCAGCCAGTTCAGCCATGTGATCGACGTGGCGCCGACCATTCTCGAGGCGGCCGGCTTGCCGGAGCCGAAAGTGGTCAATGGTACCCCGCAGATCCCCATGCAAGGCACCAGCATGGCGTACAGCTTCGATGATGCCAAGGCAGCCGAGCGCAACACCACCCAGTACTTCGAGATCGTGGGCAACCGCGCCATCTACCATGAGGGCTGGTTTGCCCGCACCATCCACCGCGAGGCCTGGGCGCCCAAGCCGATTCGTCCCTTGGCCGACGATGTCTGGGAGCTGTTCGATGTGCGCAATGACTTCAGCCTGAGTACTGATCTGGCCGCCAAGCAGCCGGAGAAGCTCAAGCAGATGCAGGCCCTGTTTATGGCCGAAGCCGAAAAGAACCACGTGCTGCCCATCGATGACCGTGGCTTTGAGCGGGCCGTGCCGGAAATCGCCGGGCGTCTGGATCTGATGGCTGGTCGTACCTCCCTGACCCTGGGCGAGGGCATGACGCGCATGAGCGAAAACGTCTTTATCAACGTGAAGAACAAGTCCAAGACCATCACCGCCGAGGTGGAGATCCCCGCAGGCGGGGCCAATGGCACCCTGATCGCTCAGGGTGGCCGTTTCGGTGGCTGGTCGCTGTACGTCAAGGACGGCGTGCCGGGTTACGCCTACAACTACCTGGGTTTGCAGCAGACTGCACTGCAGGCGAGTAAACCACTGCCGGCGGGCAAGGCCACTGTGCGCTATGAGTTCGCCTATGACGGCGGTGGCCTCGGCAAGGGCGGGCAGGGCACGCTTTACGTGAATGAGCAGAAGGTGGCAGAAGGACGGATTGAGCGCACTCAGCCTGTGGTGTTCTCCGCGGATGAAACGGCTGATGTCGGCGTCGATCTGGCCACCCCGGTGGTGGAAAGCATCGGCAGCGGCCAGCGTTCGGCCTTCACCGGCAAAATCGACACAATCACCGTTCAGGTGCATTGACTCGACGACTCCGGCGCGCATGGTGCGCGCCGGAGTGACGCAACCTATTTGGCAGGATTGAACCCATGAAACCGAATTTCCCCCTGACCCTGCTGGCCTGTCTGGTGGCCTTGCCCCTGCCGGCGCTGGCCGGTGGCCTGATGCTTTATGAGGTTGGCAGCGACGGCGTCGGCCTGGCCAACGCCGGTGCTGCTGCACGTGCCCAGGGGCCGGCGACCCTGGCTAGCAACGTGGCAGGTATGGCGCTGCTGTCCGGTACCCAGGTCAGTGGTGGGGCTCAGCTGTTGCACGGCAATATGCGCTTCGAAGTCGACGGCAACACCACTGTCGGCGGCGGCGACAGTGGCAATGCGGTGGAGTGGATCCCGGGCGCCAGCCTGTTCGTCACCCATGAGCTGGGCAATGGCTGGTCCGTCGGCTTCGCCAACTATGGTGATTTCGGCCTGAGTGTCGACTACGAGGACGACTGGAGCGGTCGCTACTTCCTGCAGGACGGGGCACTGATGGGCATGACCTTTATGCCCAGCGTGGCCTACAAGTTCAACGATCAGTGGGCTGTTGGCCTCGGCTTGATTGGCTACTACGCCATGCTGAGCAACGAGCTGGCGGTGAACAATCTCAATCCGCTGCTGAGCGATGGCCGGGCCAAGTTCGAAGCCGATGACTGGAGCTATGGCGCCAGCCTTGGGCTGATCTATTCGCCGAATCCGGGTACCCGCCTGGGTCTCAGTTACACCAGCGAGATAGACCTGGAGTTCGAGGACAACATGAAGCTTGAGGGCCTGGGCCCGCTAGCCACGAACGCATTGCAAAATCGCGGCGTGCTGGACGCCGCCACTACCCTGAAGATGCAGGTGCCGCAGACCCTGACCTTCAGCCTGTATCACCAACTGGATCCACAGTGGGCGCTGCTGGCCAGCGCCAACTGGCAAGACTGGTCGCGCTTTGGTGAGGTCGGTATCGACCTGGACAGCAACCAGCCCAAGTCGGCTTCCCTGAATGCCAACTTCAAGGACACCTGGCACCTGTCGCTGGGTAGCCAATACCGTTTCGACCCACGCTGGATGTGGTCGGCGGGTGTGGGTTACGACAGCTCGTCGGTGGCCGACAAGGATCGCAGTATCACCGTGCCAATGGGTGAGAACTGGCGTTTCGCTACCGGCCTTACCCATGCGCTGGATGAGCAGACCGAGCTGAATCTGAGCTATGAGTTCGCCTGGATGGGTGACATGCCGGTTACCCAGGAAAAACCCAATGGTGACCGCGTGTCTGGCAGTTTCGACGGTGCCTGGATCCAGGTTCTGAGTGCCAGTGCGACCTGGCGCTTCTAGCACCGGGCTGTTTCATACCAAGGCCTGCGCCTGAGTGGCCTGAGTTCGTAGGGTGCGCTGTGCGCATCACCCACATCGGTCATTCGCCGGTGCGCACGCAGGGTGCACCCTGCCTGTGGGGGGATCGCCAGCAAGCTGGCTGATAAAAAGTGCTTCGGCGCCGCGCAACACAAAACGGCTACATGGCCTTTTCTTTGTATGGGGGGTTAGCAGGTGAAGTGTAACGGTTTGATAGGGGGCTGCCTGGTCCTTGTGGCGAGTGGGGCACTGGCTGATGACGCGGCGGAGCTGGCGAAAAAATCCCTCAATCCCATCGCCGCGATTTACAGCCTGCCGGTGCAGTACAACTGGAACCAGAAGCTGGGGCCAACCAGCGACGGCATCCAGACGGTGACCAATATCCAACCGGTACTGCCGTTTTCCATCAATGAAGATTGGAACTTGATCTCAAGGACTATTCTGCCGGTAATCGATCAGCGCAGCCTGGCCCCCAATGGATTGGCGGATAAGTCAGGTATCGGTGATGTGACCCAAAGTCTGTTCTTTTCACCCAAGGCCGCCACCGAGAGTGGCTGGATCTGGGGCGCAGGCCCGGTATTTCTTATCCCGACTGGTAGCGATGATCTGCTAACCCAGGATCAGTGGGCCGCCGGCCCTACGGCGGTGGTCCTGAAACAGGCCAATGGCTGGACCGTTGGCGCTCTGGCTAATCATCTGTGGTCGCTGGAGGGTAGCCCTGCCGATGACCGTGAAAGGATCAACGCCACCTTTCTGCAACCCTTTGTGTCCTACACCACCTCTACCTACACCAGCTTCGGTGTCAATACCGAGTCAACTTATGACTGGCGGACTAAAGAGTGGTCCGTGCCGCTGAACCTGTCGGTGACCCAGCTGCTGAGGATTGGCGGCCAGCCTTTGAGCATTCAGCTCGGTCCACGTTACTGGCTCGACAGTACGGTAAATGGTGCATACGGCTGGGGTTTCAGGGCGGCGGTGACCCTGCTATTCCCACGTTAAGCTCTTCAGGGCACAGCATTGCGCACATGATGCTGGCATCTATCGACTCTACTTTTAAGCACATCGCCTGTTTACTTGCCTGGAGTGTTAACGATGAAAACAACGAAACTGCTATTGAGCGGCTTATTGGCCACTGTTTTCGCCCTCGGTGGATGCAGTACTACGACCACCAGTCAGTCGCAGTATTCCGGATTCCTGTCCAGTTACGAGGGCTTGAGTGCGGCCAAGACCACCAGTGGTGATAGCGTGCTGCGCTGGGCCGACCCTGATTTCAACGTAGCCAACTACACCCAAGTGATTTACCAGCCCATCCGTTTCTATCCAGAGCCTCATTCCAGCGAACGTATCAACCAGCAGACCCTGCAGGAGCTGCTGGATTACACCAATGACAGAGTGAGTACTGCCCTGTTCAGTCGCCTGAAGCCGGCCAGTATCGGTGCCGGCCCGGGTACCCTGGCGTTTCGCGGGGCCATCACCGGTGTCGATGCTAGTACCCAGGGCCTTAAACCCTATGAGGTGATTCCGGTAGCCTTGGTGGTGGCTGGTGCCATGGCGGCCAGTGGCGGGCGCAGTCAGAACTCCGAGCTGTATCTGGAAGCGGAACTGGTGGACACCTCCACTGGCAAACCCTTACTGCGCGTTGTGCGCAAGGGCCTTGGCAAAACCCTGGATAATGACAAGCAGGTGCTAACTGCCAATGACTTCAAATCGGTGATCGACAACCTGACCCGCGATATATTGAGTTTCCAGTAAGTTCGATGGCGGTGCCTCCCCACTCCTCGCTCTTGGGCTTGGTGTGGCGGGGGCTGGTGAATTGCGTTGTTCTCTCTGTCCGGATTTTAGAATGCCTTTCACTATGCATACCCACCTGCCACGTCAAGGCTTCTGGTTAGTGTTATTGGCTCTTTGCCTGATCCTGGTGGCTGGCATTTATGCCATCTGGTGGGACACACCAGCGGTACCGACCCCTCAGGGTGCAGCGCGCTGGGTGGATGAGCAGCAATGCCAGGGTTGTCATTCCTCACAGGTGCAGGACTGGCAAGGCTCCCATCATCATCTGGCTATGCAGCTTGCCAGTGCTGAGACCGTTCTGGCGGACTTCACTGCCGCGCCGTTGCATACGCCGGCAGAAACCACAGTCTTTAAGCGCAAGGGTGAGGAGTTCTGGGTCACCCTGCCGGGGGCAGACGGCCAGCCAGCCGATTTCAAGGTGGCCTATACATTCGGCGTCAGCCCGCTGCAACAGTATCTGCTGGCGCTGCCGGGTGGTCATCTGCAGGCCCTGGGGGCAGCCTGGAATGTGGAGCAGCAACAGTGGTTCCATCTCTATCCCCAGGTGGATCATCGTGATCCGCTGCACTGGAGCGGTGCGCAGCAGAATGCCAACGCCATGTGCATCGAATGCCATACCACCGGATTCGAGCGCCGCTTCGACAGTCAAACCAATAGTTTTTCCAGCCGTTGGCAGGCTTTGGGCGTGGGTTGTCAGAGCTGTCATGGCCCAGCCTCCAATCATCTGCTTTGGGCGGCCGATCCGCAGGGCTTCGGCACAACCGGCCGTGGCTTGCCGGTGAACCTGAAGGATGCCGGCAATCACACAGAAGTGGAGACCTGTGCCCGCTGCCATAGCCGCCGTGCGGCGCTGGAGGTGGGCTACCACGCAGCAAATCGGCTGTATGACGATTACCAGCCCAGCCTCCTGGCTGCCGGTGTATATGAGGTCGACGGCAAGATTCAAGACGAAGTGTTCGAGTACGGTTCCTTCACCCAGAGTCGTATGCATACCGCCGGCGTGCGCTGCTCGGATTGCCACAACCCCCATAGCACTGAACTGCGCGCCAGGGGCGACGCTGTCTGTACCCAGTGTCATAACCCCAGCGGCCAGGCCATCCGCAGCGGCATTCGAATGGGTGGTTTGCAGGCCAAGGACTATCAGTCGCCGGCTCACCACCATCACCCTGTAGATTCGCCAGGTGCTCAATGTCAGAGCTGCCATATGCCCGGGCGTTACTACATGGGCAATGACCTGCGCCATGACCACAGCTTTAGCCGGCCCAACCCGCGCCAGGCTTTGGAACTT
Source organism: Pseudomonas sp. (assembly GCF_030683065.1). Taxonomy (GTDB): domain Bacteria; phylum Pseudomonadota; class Gammaproteobacteria; order Pseudomonadales; family Pseudomonadaceae; genus Aquipseudomonas. Next base: position 27,686 of record NZ_JAUXMX010000037.1, on the reverse strand, counting down.
GGTCACAGCGACGCCTGCTTGGGGTGCCACCAGCAGGATGAAACGGGGAAGCTTGTTGAGCAGTTTAACGCCTGGTACGGCATGCCGGCGCCAGCCGACGGCGGCTATGCTCAGGCCCTGTTTTCCGCCCGCAAGGGGCGTGCCGGTGCAGCTGCCGCGCTCTATGCACAGTTGGCGAGAACGGATTTACCTGGGTTGCGCAAGGCGACCCTGCTGGCAGAGTTGCCCCAGTATCCGACACCGCAGGCGGGGCAGATACTGGTTGCGGCCCTGCGTCATCCCGACCCCGTCGTACGCCTGGCGGCTATCGAAGTGGTGGGCGCGCTGACCACGCCCGAGCAACAGGTACAGGCTCTTGGCCCGCTGTTGAATGACCCTCGTCGAGCGGTACGACTGGCCGCCACCTGGCAGTTGGCACAACTACCGCCCGCCTTGCACCAAGGCTTGCCGCGCTGGCCGGCGGTCCTGGCTGACTATGAGCAGGCGCAGCGGGCGCAGCTGGATCGTGCCGAGGCGCTGACCAATCTGGCCGCGCTCTATCAAGTGACCCAGCGCGCCGATCAGGCCGAGTCGAGTTTGCACCTGGCCTTGCAGCGTAATCCGAATTTTCATCCCGCACGGCTAATGCTGGCGCAATGGCTGGAAGCCCAGGGGCAGGCAGGGCAGGGTATCGCGCTGTTGCACGAAAGCACGGCGAATTACCCCGAGGAGGCAAGCCTGTACCACGCACTGGGCCTGGCACTGGTTCGTAGTGGTCAGCGTCAGGAGGCGTTGGCGGCATTGCGTCAGGCTTATGAACTGGCCCCGGAGAATCGCGATTACGCCTATGTGCTCGCCGTTGCCCTGCACGATGCTGGGCAAGTCGAGGCGGCGCTGACCCTGCTGCGCGCCCAGCTAGTGCTGGCCCCGGCCAACCGCACCCTGCGTATGGCCCTGATCAGTTACCTGCGTGAGTCCGGTGCCATACAACAGGCCAATGCATTGTTCGCGGAACTGGCTAGCCTCAATCCCGAGGACCCGCTGTTGTACTAGCATGCCGTTGAAACCAGCATGTGCAAGGGGCAACGACCGCCGTATTGCATGCGCTGCGTCCAACCCTTACAGGCTATGCAGAACCCTATTCTTTCTTCGGCCGCGAGTCAGATGTGCATGGTGACGTGGTCATGCAGGTGGCATGTCGCAGCGTCCAAGGCAGGGCTTGAAGTGATCAGAATGAGGCAGTCACGATGAAGCGTATTACAACCATCATAGGCCTGCTGCTGCTAGGGCTGCTGATCTTGGCACTAGGTGCCTGGGGCGTATTGGCCATCGTCTTCGCCGGGGACGATGCGGGTCTTTTACGGTTAGCCCTGGCCCTACTGTTTGCCCTGTCGAGCCTGATCGCCTTGCTTGGCCTCGGTATGGCGCGCTGGCGCAGGCGGGCGCTGCTGGCCTATCTGTTGCCCCTGGCTGCGCTGTTCTCCTGGTATCAGGGCATCGAGCCGTCCAACGCGAGGCATTGGCAGGCGGATGTGGCGGTACTGCCATATGCCACCATCGTCGGGAATCGGGTCACGGTGCATAACATCCGCAACTTCGAGTACCGCAGCGAAACCGACTACACCCCAGCGTATTACGACCGGGAGTTCGATCTACGCCAGCTGGTGGGGGTCGACATGGTTACTTCGTATTGGATGGGGCCGGCCATTGCCCATGTGTTTCTCAGCTTCGCGTTTGCTGACGGTGCGCATCTGGCCATATCCATCGAGACGCGCAAGGAACGCCACGAGAGCTACTCCACCCTCAAGGGTTTTTTTCGCCAGTACGAACTTTACTACGTGGTAGCCGACGAGCGCGACGTGATCCGGCTGCGCACTAACTATCGGCGCGATCCGCCGGAAGATGTCTACCTGTATTCCCTCCGTGCCCCGATCGAGAATGGCCGGCGCTTGTTTCTGGAGTACCTGCACCGGATGAACTCACTGAGGGATCGGCCGGAGTTCTACAACACCCTGACCACCAATTGCACGACGCGCATCTGGATGAGTTCACGGGTTAACCCGCAGCATATTTCCTTTAGCTGGAAAGTCCTTGCCAGTGGTTATGTGCCCGAATATCTCTATGAAAACGGCTATCTGCAGAATGCCCAGCGGCCCTTCAGCGAGGTGCAGCGTGATGCCCTGATCAACACGCGAGCCCGCCAGGCGAGCGACTCGGCGGACTTTTCCCGCCTGATCCGAACCGTATCACCCTGAACCTGTGAATGGGGCCTGCTGGCCGCTGCGCAGACATAGCTAAAAATATCCCTGGGAGGATGTATGAACGCAGGGTTTGTCCGTTACATGTATCCGTTATGGATAGCCATTACGGCTGCATGCTTATCCGCATCCCTTCTGGCCGCCAATCACCAGCGGACCGAATCCGCGGCCTTGGACGAGGCGCGCCCGCGCATCTGCCTGGTGCTTTCCGGTGGTGGCGCGCGCGGTGCTGCCCATGTCGGTGTGCTCAAAGTGCTGGATGAATACCGTATTCCAATCGACTGTATCGCCGGGACCAGCATGGGGGCGCTGGTGGGAGCTGCCTTCGCCACTGGTATGTCACTACCGGAGATGGAGCAGTTGCTCGGTAGTATTTCCACCGAACTGCTGTTCAAGGAAAACCCGCCGCGGCAAGAGCAGAATATGCGCCGCAAACAGGATGACTACACGATTCTCTTCACCCCCGAGGTGGGTTTGCAGCAGGGCCAGGTGAAGGTCGGCAAGGGCTTGGTGACCGGGGTGCAACTGGAAACTGTGCTGCGCCAGTTGAGCAAGGCAAAAGGCTTCTACGTGTTCGATGACCTACCCATACCCTTCCGTGCGATCGCTACCGACTTGGTCACCGGCAAGGCCGTGGTCTTCGACCGGGGCGAACTGGCGAACGTGATGCGCGCCAGCATGTCGGTACCGGGTGCTGTGGCCCCGGCCGAAGTCGATGGCATGCTCCTGGTCGATGGCATGCTCACCAGCAACCTGCCCGTGCAGACTGCCCGTGAAATGGGGGCGGATATCATCATCGCGGTCAATGTCGGGACCCCGCTGCTCAAGCGCGAGGAGATCAACGGTATATTCGGCGTCACCGGGCAAATGCTGAGCATCCTGACCGAGCAGAACGTCCAGGCCTCGCTGGCGACGCTGACGGACCAAGACATCCTGATTTCCCCGGAGCTGGGCAATTTCTCTACTGGCGATTTCGACAACCTGAGACAGATTGCCCCGCTGGGGGAGACCGCCGCACGCCAGGTGTCCGCCCAACTTCAGCACCTGTCCATGCCGCCCGCGGACTATGCCGCTTTGCGTCAGCGCCAGCAGATCACCGTGCAGCCTGAGCAGCGGGTGGTAGATGAGATCCGCTTCGAGAACCTGCAGCGGGTCAATCCCAACTATGCCCAGGCAGTGCTGGATACCCGGGTGGGCGAGTTGATCGATCAGCCCACCCTGGATCGCGATCTGCGTCGTCTGTATGGCACCGGCCACTTCGAGCATGTGAAGTACAGCCTGCTGGATGATGCCGGCAAACATGTGCTGGCCATTGATGCCGCGGAGAAATCCTGGGGGCCTGACTACCTGCGTTTCGGTCTGGGCCTGTCCACTGACTTCAGTGGCGACGCCTACTTCAACCTGCTCGGCAGCTATCGGAAAACCTGGCTCAATGAACTGGGCGCCGAGTGGCGCAGCGATCTGCAGATTGGTCGTACCAGTGGCCTGTACAGTGAGTTCTATCAGCCCTTAAGCGCTACGGGGCCGTTGTTTGTCGCCCCGCACCTGACTATTGAGCGGCGTACCGCCGACCTCTATCAGCAAGATGATCGGATCGCCAGCTATGAGGTGCTGGAAAAATCCGCCGGGGTCGACCTGGGCAGTCATTTCAGCCGCTATGGTGAATTGCGTCTGGGTATACTCGGGGGTATCTTGGAACCGACCCTGGATACCGGCCCGCAGATCCTGTCGCCGGGCGAGTCGCGGGTACAACTGGGCGCGTTGACCGGCCGCCTACTACTTGATCAGCTCGACAGCGTTCATTTCCCCCGTTCGGGCTGGCGTGCGGGGTTGAATATCTATGATTCGCGCAGTGCGCTGGGCGCGGATGAAGCATTCACCCGTGTGGTTGCTGATGGCACGCTGGCCAAGTCGTTCGGTAATCACACGTTCAACTTCTCCATGAAAGTGGGAGACAAGCTGGGCAGTGCCCCCTTGCCACGTTACGAGTACTTCCAGTGGGGCGGTTTCCTCCAGCAGTCTGGTTACTCCACCGGCCAGTTGCTCGGCGAAAGCCTGCAGTTCGGCCGTCTTATGTACTACCACCGGATTATGCGCGGCACTCTGCTGGAGGGTGCTTATGGCGGCTTATCCCTTGAGGCTGGACGTATCGGCAACCCACTAGTGCGTGGCAATTCGGAGGATTGGCTGAAATCCGCCAGCATCTTCGTTGGCGCAGACAGTCCCCTGGGGCCGCTATATCTGGGTTACGGGCGGGCACAGGACGGCAACAACAGTTTCTACCTCTACTTGGGGAGGCCGTTCTGAATGGTGTCTGTACTCCTCTATGGATATCCAGGCCGTTTCAGGCGCGGCTGCCGAGGGTTTCGGCGCGGCGTAGCCAGCTTTGGCGTTGTTCTTCGGAGGAGTTGCGGACCGGGGCGAACTCGCTCAGGCGTCGGGTTTTGATGCCGCTGAAACCGAGGATGGTGCGGGTCATCTGTCGATGCGCCGGCGCGCCATAGATCCAGCGGAAGTACCAGGGCGGGGTGTCCAGGGTTACCAGCAAATCGGCGGTACGGCCACTCAGCAGCTTGTCCCATAGTTGCGAGCGACTGCGGTACTTGAAGGCGAAACCAGGCAGGAACACCCGATCAAAGAAGCCTTTGAGCAGTGCCGGTAAGCCGCCCCACCAGACGGGGTAGACGAACACCAGGTGTTCGGCCCAGTGGATCTGCCGTTGGGCTTCGAGCAGGTCCGGCTCCAGGGTCTGGCTCTGGTCATAACCGTCGCGCAGCACTGGGTCGAAGCTCAGTTCGCCGAGTTTCAATTGTCGCACCACGTGCCCTTTGCTGCGCGCGCCCTGGGCATAGGCTTCGCCAAGGGCGTGGCAGAGGCTATTGGTTTTTGGTGTGCCGAGGATCATCAGGATGCGTTTACCATCGCCTTCGATGGGGGTGGCGCCGCTTTTGCCTGCATCAGTCATGGTGGCCTGCTCCAAGCATGGTGTGCGGGCGTACCCAGGCGTCGAATTGTTGTGCTGTCAGGTAACCCAGTTGCAGTGCGGCTTCGCGCAGGGTACTGCCGTCCTGATAGGCTTTCTTGGCGATTTCAGCGGCTTTGTCGTAACCGATATGCGGGTTCAGGGCCGTGACCAGCATCAGGCCGCGTTCCAGGTGCTTAGCCATTTGTGCTGCATCCGGTTGCAGGCCGGCGATGCAGTGCTGCTGGAAGTTGCGACAGCCGTCGGCGAGCAGGCGAATCGACTGCAGCAGGTTGTGGATGATCACCGGTTTGAACACGTTGAGCTGCAGATGGCCTTGGCTCGCGGCAAAACCAATGGTCACGTCGTTGCCCAGTACCTGGCATGCCAGCATCGACAGCGCTTCGCATTGGGTCGGGTTGACCTTGCCTGGCATGATCGAACTGCCAGGCTCGTTGGCCGGTAGTTTGACCTCGGCAAACCCTGCACGCGGGCCTGAGCCGAGCAGACGTAAATCGTTGGCGATTTTCATCAGGGCCACCGCAAGGGTTTTCAGCGCCCCGGAAAGGCTGGTCAGGGGTTCGTGGCCGGCCAGGGCGGCAAATTTGTTGGGCGCGCTGACCAGCGGCAGGCCGCTCAACGCCGCGAGTTCGGCGGCGATGGCTTCGGCAAAACCCGGCGGTGAATTGAGTCCGGTACCGACGGCAGTGCCGCCTTGAGCCAGCTCGCAAACCGCCGGCAGGGTGGCGCGGATCGCTCGCTCGGCATAGTCGAGCTGGGCGACGAAAGCAGAGAGTTCCTGGCCGAAGGTGATCGGTGTGGCATCCATCATGTGAGTGCGCCCGGTCTTCACCAGTTTACTGTGGCGTGCGGCTTGCTCGGCCAGCCCGCCAGACAGTTCGGCCAGGGCCGGCAGCAAGTCATGCAGCACGGCGCTGGCAGCGGCGATGTGCATGGCCGTGGGGAAGCTGTCGTTGGAGCTTTGTGCGCGGTTGACATGATCATTGGGGTGCACCGGACTCTTGCCGCCGCGCGCGCTGCCGGCCAGTTCGTTCGCGCGGCCGGCGATTACCTCGTTGACGTTCATGTTGCTCTGGGTACCGCTGCCGGTTTGCCAGACCACCAACGGAAATTGCGCGTCGTGCTGGCCGGCCAGTACTTCGTCGGCGGCTTGCTCGATCAGCCTGGCAATGTCCGGCGGGAGGTCGCCGATGCGGTCATTGACCCGCGCGGCGGCTTTCTTGATCAAGGCCAGGGCATGCAAAACGGCCACTGGCATGCGCTCCTCGCCGATGACGAAGTTGACCAGTGAGCGTTGGGTTTGCGCGCCCCAGTAAGCCGTTTCAGGTACTTCAATGGGGCCTAGACTGTCAGTTTCGGTGCGGCTCATGGAACTCTCCAGAAGGCTATTCAGCAAGTTTAGGCCGCTGCAAGGGTTCGCAGGTTCCCTAACCGGCTGCCTGTGGTGCTTGTGCGCTGTCGGCAGTGGCTCTACCAGCGCGCTTGGGTTTTCCCCAGCCAGCCCAGCGCTCGATTGACCGGCACGCATGCGCCTGTTGGCCCGCGGAGTATGCCGTCAAAATGGCCAAACCACTGTTGGGTATCGGCGTAGAAGGGACCGAAGCGTGGGCAGGCTTTGTGTAGCTGCTGCGCCGTGAAGGTCAAGTCGACACGTCCGTCGAGGCTGTTCAGGCGCCACGGCGCCAGTGGTGTCTGGGGTTGTTGGATCAGTACCTGGGTATCCAGGTGCAGCAATTCACCGCCGAACCACAGGGCGTTTTCCGACAATCCGCTGTGATCGGTCCAGCCCGCCCCGAAGTTGCCGGCAATGCCGCCCGGCGCGACAAAGGCGGCGCGCGTCCAGCGGCTGTGCAATGGCCAGACACCGCGGCCAAAGTCCATGGCGGCGAAGCTCTGTCCGGCGGTGCAACTGTAATGGTGGTTGCCCAGTTGCACGCTGCCGCGAGTAGGCAGCCCCATTTGTCGACATGTCGCGTGAAAGTGTCGCGGGCCGAGCGGAGCGACCAGGTTGACCGAGTCGAGGTGAGCGGGTCGCTGGATATCCAGGTCAACCTGCAGTGGTTGGCCGCCTATATCTGGTGCCGCAACCGTCAGGCGTAGGCGTCCAGGCTGCTCAATAACGCGAAATTGCAGGCGTGGGTGGCAGAATTCATGGCTTTGCTCAGGCTGACTTGGCAGCCCGCACTCTTTTCCAAACAGACGCAACTGACTATGCGCGATTGACTGCCCGTTGCTCAGGTCGAGGAAGTAGGCGGCGCCGTAGCCCACATAGTCGAGGTCGGCCTGGGTCAGGGAGAGCATCCAGTGCGGGGTGGTGATACACCAGTGGTTCCAGCGTTTACGGCGGCCGAGGTGACCGGGCAGGGCGCAGTCGACCCGAGGGCGGGGCGACCAACCAATGGCCTGCGGATTGAGCTGGCCTCGAGCGTCGCACAGGGGGATCGCGCATGAGGCGTGTGGGTGGCTGTTCATCGATTACATCCATGTATGTTGCTGCAGATAGCGCAGCGCGTTCGTTGTCATCGAAGCGGGTAGACGTGCCCGCACCTGCAGAGTAAGGCAAGTGCCGGCGTTGCGCTGCGTTTGCTTGAGTGGCGGACGGGCTTGGGCACAAAATGGTCGGCCATGGGTCATACCTACTCGTCCCATTAAATCCGGAGCCTAAAATGTCACGTTTTTCTGCCCTCTGTGCCGTCGCCGTATTGACCTGCGGCAGCGCTCAGGCGTTTGCCGATGCCACCAGCCATGCTGCCGATGCGGAGCGTTTTTTACAGCTGGCTCAGGCCGACAAGCTGGTGGTGCCCGTCTATGCCCAGGTGCAACAGATGTTCGCCCAGCGGTTTGCCGAAAGCGGTACGGGCAAGGACAAACAGGCGCTGCTGGAAACCTATCAGGCCAAGGCCAACACCGAGCTGGATCGGGCGGTCGCCTGGGACAAACTCAAGCCAGACATGATCAAACTCTATACCAGCAATTTCAACGAGCAGGAATTGCAGGAATTGGTTAGCTTCTATCAATCGCCATTGGGCCAGAAAGTCTTGCAAAAGATGCCGATGTTGACCGAGCAGTCGGCACAGCTCACTCAGGGTAAACTGCAAGCAGCCGTGCCGAAAGTGAATAAGCTGCTGGCGGACATGACCACTGAGCTGGAGCCGAAAAAACCGTGAATGGAGTTTTAATATGTCGAAATTAGCTCAACTGCAGACTGCTTTGGCTGCACTTGATCCTTTGCATCTTGAGGTGCTGGACGAAAGTCACATGCACAGCAGGGGGCTGGAAACCCATTACAAAGCCGTGATCGTCAGCCCTTTATTTGCGGGCTTGAATGCAGTGAAGCGCCATCAGAAGGTCTACGCCAGCCTTGGTGAGCTGATGGGCCAGGTGCATGCCCTGGCGCTGCACACCTATACCCCCGAGGAGTGGGCGCAGCAAGGTGTCGCGCCAGCCTCGCCGACCTGCAAGGGCGGGCATTGACGCTACGCGAGTGGCGCAGGCGTTGAACCTCTGTTGATCCGCTCTACACGGCAAGCGCCAAGAAAAGTAAACTACGCAGCGCGCCGGCTTACGCCGGCGCGTTCGTTTGTAGATCCAGTCCGCCCTTTACGTGGGCGACTACTGAAGGAAGAAGCTTGATGACTGACAAAATAGTTGTGGCCGCGCTGTACAAGTTCGTTTCCCTGCCGGATTACCTTGCATTGCGCGAGCCCCTGCTGCAAAGCATGCTGGCCAATGGTGTCAAGGGCACCTTACTGATCGCCGAAGAAGGCATCAATGGCACCGTTTCCGCTTCGCGCGCCGGCATCGACGGCCTGCTCGCCTGGTTCGCCCTGGATCCGCGCCTGGCCGATGTCGATCACAAAGAGTCGTACTGCGACGAACAGCCGTTCTACCGCACCAAGGTCAAACTGAAGAAGGAAATCGTCACCCTGGGCGTGCCGGGCGTCGACCCGAACCAGCAGGTTGGCACCTATGTTGACGCCCAAGATTGGAACGCATTGATCAGCGATCCCGAAGTATTGTTGATCGACACGCGCAACGACTATGAAGTGGCGATCGGCACTTTTGACGGGGCGGTCGACCCCAAGACCAAATCGTTTCGCGAGTTTCCCGATTACATCAAGGCGCACTTCGACCCGGCCAGGCACAAAAAAGTGGCGATGTTCTGTACCGGCGGGATTCGTTGCGAAAAGGCGTCCAGCTATATGCTCGGTGCTGGTTTCGCCGAGGTGTTCCATCTCAAAGGCGGGATCCTCAAGTACCTGGAGCAAGTGCCGCAGGAACAGACCAAGTGGCGCGGGGACTGCTTCGTCTTCGACAACCGGGTCACGGTGCGGCATGACCTGACGGCGGGCGACTATGACCAGTGTCATGCCTGCCGCACGCCGATTTCCGTGGAAGATCGTCAGTCCGAGTACTACACCGCAGGCGTAAGCTGCCCGTATTGCTGGGATTCGCTGCCGGAGAAGACCCGCGCCGGCGCTCGCGAACGGCAAAAGCAGATCGAACTGGCCAAAGCACGTAACCAACCGCATCCATTGGGTTACAACCCACGCCACGTTAACGAGGGATAGACCATGCAAGCGCGCTTGCTCTACGTGATGGATCCGATGTGTTCCTGGTGCTGGGGCTTTGCCCCGGTACTCGAGTCCCTCGTCGAGCAGGCGGCTGCGGCCGGTGTCCCCTTGCAGCTGGTACTCGGCGGTCTGCGTCGTGATAGCGTGGCCATCGACGCGGCTGCCCGGGTGCGTTACCTGGGTTACTGGCAAGCGGTCAATGCCAGTACTGGTCAGCTATTCAATTTCATCGACGGCTTGCCCGAGGGCATGGTCTACGACACGGAACCGGCCTGCCGAGCGCTGGTTACCGCACGGAGCCTCGATGCGCAAAGCGTCTGGCCGCTGACCCAGTTGATCCAGAACGCTTTTTATACCAAGGGCGAAGACGTCACTCGGGCCAGTGTGCTGGTCGGCCTGGCCGAGCGTGCGGGGATTCCACGAATCGCATTTGCCGCCGCGTTCGACAGTGCTGAGCAGCGTGAAGCCACCAGTGCCGATTTCAGCTGGGTGCAGGACTTGGGTATATCCGGGTTCCCCACCCTGCTGGCCGAGCATAACGGCCAATTGGCTCTGCTGACCAATGGCTATCAGCCCCTCGACGTTCTGGCGCCCTTGCTCGGTCGTTGGTTGGAGCGCGCGGCTCATGCCTGATCGATTGAGCTGGGCGGAAATCCGCCGCCTGGCCTTGCATCACAAGAAAGCCCTGGTTCTGGCCAATCTGGTGGCGTTTTTCGCCACTCTGTGCAGCGTGCCTATTCCACTGCTGCTGCCATTGCTGGTCGACGAAGTATTGCTCAATGATGGCGATACCGCGCTCACGGTGATGGATCGCTTTCTCCCCACAGGCTGGGAAACCGCGGCCGGCTATATTGGCCTGATGCTGGTGTTGACCTTGCTGCTGCGGAGCACCGCATTGATCTTCAACGTGTTGCAGGCACGCCTGTTCGCGCGCTTGTCGAAAGACATTGTCTACCGTATTCGCATTCGTCTGCTCGAGCGGCTCAAGCGCATTTCCCTCACTGAATACGAGAGCCTCGGCGGCGGCACCGTGACCACCCACCTGGTCACCGATCTGGAAACCCTGGACAAGTTCGTCGGCGAAACCCTCAGTCGTTTTCTGGTTGCTGTGCTGACCTTGGCAGGCACATCGGCGATATTGCTGTGGATGCATTGGCAACTGGCGCTGTTGATCCTGTTGTTCAATCCGCTGGTGATCTACGCCACGGTGCTGCTGGGCAAAAAGGTCAAATACCTGAAACGCCTGGAAAACGACAGTACCTCGCGCTTTACCCAGGCGCTCACCGAAACCCTTGAAGCGATCCAGGAAATTCGTGCCGGCAATCGCCAGGGATACTTTCTTGGTCGTCTTGGCGGGCGAGCGCGGGAGGTGCGTGACTACGCCGTGGCCTCGCAATGGCGAACCGACGCCTCGAATCGTGCCAGCGGCCTGCTATTTCAGTTCGGCATCGACGTGTTTCGTGCTGCAGCGATGCTCACCGTGCTGTTCTCCGACCTGTCGATTGGCCAGATGCTCGCGGTGTTCAGCTACCTGTGGTTCATGATCGGCCCGGTCGAACAGTTGCTCAACCTGCAATACGCGTTCTACGCCGCCGGTGGTGCGCTGGCGCGGATCAATGAATTGCTCGCGCGGCGTGACGAGCCACAGTATCCAGGCGGTGCAGATCCGTTCACCGGGCACGAAACCGTCGGCATCGAGGTGCGTGGCCTGACCTTCGCGTACAACGACGAACCGGTGCTGGACAACCTCAACCTGAGCATTGCGCCGGGTGAAAAGGTGGCCATCGTCGGTGCCAGTGGCGGCGGCAAGAGCACCCTGGTGCAGCTGTTACTGGGTCTTTACACGCCGCAGGCGGGGATCATTCGCTTCGGCGGCTGCAGCCAGCAGGAGATTGGTCTGGAAACCGTGCGTGAGCAGGTCGCGGTGGTGTTGCAGCATCCGGCGCTGTTCAACGATACGGTGCGTGCCAACCTGTGCATGGGCCGTGAACGCAGCGACGAAGCCTGTTGGCGCGCCCTGGAAATCGCCCAGTTAGCCGGCACCATAAGCGCGCTGCCAAAAGGTCTGGACAGTATCGTCGGCCGCTCCGGCGTGCGCCTGTCCGGCGGCCAGCGCCAGCGCCTGGCCATCGCGCGCATGGTGTTGGCCGAGCCGAAAGTGGTGATTCTCGACGAGGCCACCTCGGCCCTCGATGCCGCCACCGAATATGCCCTGCACCAGGCCCTCAATCAGTTCCTGCGCGGGCGCACCACCCTGATCATCGCCCACCGCCTGAGTGCGGTGAAGCAGGCGGATCGGGTCCTGGTATTCGATGGCGGCAGCGTCGCTGAGGATGGCGATCATCAGCAGCTGATCGCCGATGGCGGGCTATACGCCAAGCTGTATGGACATTTGCAGCATTGAGACAACGGGCAAAGTGATGCTATCTGGCGCGCTTCTTACCTTGTGCGCCTGGCCGTTGCCTCGCTAAGTCACCCGCTGCGGCCTTACCCTTGCAGAGGCTAGGGCGCGGCTGGCGAGGCGGCCCACTTCTGCAGGTGTTTCGCGCGTGCCTGGCTGTCGGCCATTTGCTTATCCAGTGCTTCCTGGTAGTCGCTCAGCCAGCTGCGTGAGCCTGCGATCATGCCGGCGAGGTCGCGCATGCCGTTTTTCAGCGCCGCCAGGCTGAGCTGGAAGCTCTGCTCTTGGCCGATCAAGGTCTGTGCAACTTGTTGCTGCACGGCTCGGTTGTCGCCCTTGGCCAGTGTCACGGCGGGCTTGCTGCTGTGCAGGCTGCCCAACTGGTCGCCGTGCTGACGCGATGTTTGTTCGAGTGCGGTGATCTGTTTCTGCAGTGCGGCTGCTTGTTCTTGCAAGCCCTGAATCTGCCCGGCACTGATATTTTCTTGTTTTACCTCGGGCTTGCTGAGCAAGGCTATGGTCAACCAGCTGACTAGCGTCATGACCAATACTGCGGCGAGGGCAAACAACAGGATGCGGTCTAGTTTGCGACCTTTCTCCAGCAATTCCAGGCGTTGCTCTGCGCTGACAGGTTCGTCGCCAGTTTCTTTCGGGTCATTGCTCATGGCTTTACCCTCGCATGATTGTGGCGGTCTGAGTAGCGTCTACTTGAATGGCATTGTGCCACTATTTGAGCGTGGCTGACGCTTCGTCTGGTTGCTCTGGGTATTAGAGTGTCTGCTGTGGGCTATGACTCACGGGTAACTCCTGTGCTCGGTGTATTTCAGCGCTGCCTTAGGGTGCTGATCGAGAGTGTATGCGGCAGCCTCAGCAAAATCAGTGCTTGTTTGGCAGTAATATGCGCCGCCGTGTAAATAAAACGTTACGCATTGCTCGGGTTTTTACCGCGTTCCCGACGCTTTTGCTCAAGTTTAGTAGGCTGTAAGGTTTTATTGCCAGTGTGCGCGCCAGGTGCCGCTATCTTGCAGCTCTAGTCGTCTTGTGGGGCGTCCCCGCCTCGGTTGTTATGAAGCTATCCGCGTCGTCCTGCCTTTTTGCGATGGCGCTGAGTCCACAACAATAACGAGGAGGCGCAATGACCGCCGTGAACAAGATCGAACAGCACAACCCCGTCGGCACCGACGGTTTCGAGTTTGTCGAATACACCGCGCCGACGCCCGAAGGCATCCAGCAGTTGCGCGAGCTGTTCACTGCCATGGGCTTTACCGAAACTGCCAAGCACCGCTCCAAGGAAGTCTGGCTGTTCCAGCAGAACGACATCAACTTTGTGCTCAACGGCAGTCCCACCGGGCATGTCCGCGAATTCGGTTTGAAGCACGGGCCAAGCGCCTGCGCCATGGCATTCCGGGTGCAAAACGCCGCCCAGGCAGCGTCTTATGTCGAGTCGCAAGGGGCCACGCTGGTCGGTAGTCACGCTAACTTCGGCGAGTTGAATATCCCCTGCGTCGAAGGTATTGGCGGCTCCTTGCTGTATCTGGTGGATCGCTATGGCGACAAGAGCATCTATGACGTCGATTTCGAGTACATCGAAGGCCGCACCCCGCAGGACAACGCGGTCGGCCTGAAAGAGCTGGATCACCTGACCCACAACGTCAAGCGCGGGCAGATGGATGTCTGGTCGGGCTTTTACGAGCGGATTGCCAACTTTCGCGAGATTCGCTATTTCGACATCGAAGGCAAACTCACCGGTCTGGTTTCACGGGCCATGACCTCACCGTGCGGCAAAATCCGTATCCCGATCAACGAGTCGGCCGACGACAAGTCGCAGATCGAGGAATTTATCCGCGAGTACCACGGCGAAGGTATTCAGCACATCGCCCTGTCCACCGAGGACATCTATGCCACCGTGCGCCAGTTGCGCGCCAGCGGCGTGCAGTTCCTGGCAACTCCTGGCACCTACTACGACAAGGTCGACACCCGCGTGGCCGGTCATGGCGAGCCGACTGATGTGCTGCGTGAGCTGAGTATCCTGATCGATGGCGCTCCGGGCGTCGCTACGTCGGGGGACGACGGCATCCTGTTGCAGATTTTCACCAATACGGTGATCGGGCCGATCTTCTTCGAGATCATCCAGCGCAAGGGCAACCAGGGCTTCGGCGAGGGCAACTTCAAGGCATTGTTCGAGTCCATCGAAGAAGACCAGATCAAGCGCGGTGTGCTCTAGGAGCCTGTCGGACTTAACACTGTTCTACTGCGGCAAAGCCGGATTTGGTCATTTTTGCTGCTTTCCCTCGTTAAATAGCCAGCTATTCGCCTCGGAAAAGCACCATAACTGCCTCAAGCCGGGCTTTCCCTCGCTACGAACGGTCAAGTCCGACAGGCTCCTAGGCCGAATGAGCCTTCGCCCCGGCGCCTATGATTAATAGTGTGCAGGCGCACCGATTATAGGTGCGCACGGCGCACCCTACGATGGAGTTCTGTCATGAGCCGTAACTGGATCAGCTTTCCCCTGCGTGAAGGCGAGTGTTCGCGCCAGGCGCATTGCGACTTTCCCGAGGGCACCTACGAGCGCGAGATGGGCCGCGAGGGGTTTTTCGGCCCTACGGCGCACTTGCACCATAAGCATCCGCCGACTGCCTGGATCGACTGGCAAGGCCCGTTGCGCCCGCACGCCTTCAACTTCAACGATATTTCCAGTGAGCGCGATTGTCCGCTGGAAGCGCCGTTGACCCTGCACAATGCCGATATGAAGTTGCGCCTGTGGAGGACCCACGGCGCGATGCGCCACCTGGTGCGCAACGCGGATGGCGACGACCTGCTGTTTATTCATGAGGGGGCAGGGGAGTTCTACTGCGACTTCGGCCACCTGAGCTACCGCGACGGCGATTACCTGCTGATTCCGCGTGGCACCGCCTGGCGGATTGAGACCAGTGCGCCGACCTTTATGCTGTTGATCGAAAGCACCGATGGCGCCTACCAGCTGCCGGACAAGGGCCTGCTTGGTCCGCAGGCGATTTTCGATCCGGCGGTGCTCGATCATCCGCGCATTGATGAGGCCTTCAAGGCTCAGCAGGACGAGAACACCTGGCAGCTGCGGATCAAGCGGCGCAATCAGATCAGCACCGTCACCTACCCGTACAACCCGCTGGATGTGGTTGGCTGGCATGGCGACAACACTGTGGTGCGCCTCAACTGGCGCGATATTCGCCCGCTGATGAGCCACCGTTACCACTTGCCGCCATCGGCCCACACCACCTTTGTCGCCAACGGTTTCGTGATCTGCACCTTTACTCCGCGTCCGGTGGAAAGCGACCCCGGTGCGCTCAAGGTGCCGTTCTATCACAACAACGACGATTACGACGAAGTGCTGTTCTACCACCGTGGCAACTTCTTCAGCCGCGACAATATCGAGCAGGGCATGGTCACGTTGCACCCGTGCGGCTTTCCCCACGGGCCGCACCCCAAGGCGTTGAAAAAGGCGCAGGTCGATCCGGCTACTTTTATCGACGAGGTGGCGGTGATGATCGACACCCGCCGCGCCCTGGACATACACCCGGCCGCCGCACAGGTCGATGTGCCCGAATACGTCAACTCCTGGCGTGCGCCGGGATTGAAGTAGGCCGCACGCGCCGCAACCCGACGGATATATGTGGTGCGCACGGCGCACCCTACGAGGTTTGAGCATGAAACTCGCATCATTGAATAAAGGCCGCGACGGCGTTCTCGTCGTGGTGTCCCGCGACCTCAGCCGCGCTATCAAAGTCCCGGTTATTGCCGCCACGCTGCAGGCTGCGCTGGATAACTGGGCGGTGGCCAAGCCCAAGTTGGAAGCGGTGTATCAGCGTCTTAACGATGGGCTGGAGGAGGGCGCATTCGCCTTCGATCAGGCCGCCTGTCACAGCCCGTTGCCGCGTGCTTACCACTGGGCGGACGGCAGCGCTTACGTCAACCACGTCGAGTTGGTGCGCAAGGCGCGCGGTGCTGAAATTCCAGAAAGCTTCTGGCATGACCCGCTGATGTACCAAGGCGGTGCCGACTGTTTTATCCCGCCGCACAGCCCGATCCAAATGGCCGACGAGGCCTGGGGCATTGACCTGGAAGCCGAGATTGCGCTGATCACCGACGACGTGCCGATGGGCGTCACTGCGGCCGAGGCCGGGCAGCACATCCAGTTGCTGATGCTGGTCAACGACGTGTCGTTGCGCAACCTGATCCCTGGCGAGCTGGCCAAGGGCTTCGGCTTCTACCAGAGCAAGCCGTCATCCAGCTTCTCGCCTGTGGCGATTACCCCGGACGAACTGGGCGACTGCTGGAAAGACGGCAAGGTGCACCGCCCGCTGGTCTCGCACATCAACGGCGCGTTATTCGGTCAGCCGGATGCCGGCACCGACATGACTTTCAATTTCCCGACCCTGGTCGCCCACGCTGCCAAGACCCGGCCGCTGGGAGCAGGCACCATCATCGGTTCGGGTACCGTGTCGAACTACGACCGCAGCGCTGGTTCCAGCTGCTTGGCGGAGAAACGCATGCTGGAGATTATCGAGAGTGGCGAGGCGAAAACCCCGTTCCTTACGTTCGGCGATCGGGTGCGTATCGAGATGTTCGATGCCGCAGGCCATAGCCTGTTCGGTGCCATCGATCAGGTGGTGGAAAAGTACAGGCCGTGAATGGGTAGATCGTAGGATGGGTCGAGGAGCGTAGCGACGATACCCATCGGGTGCAGTGATGGGTATCGCTGCGCTCAACCCATCCTACGTTTCGCTCTTGGTTAGGTCGCCAAAGGAGCTTGCATGCTGACTCTATATTCTTACTGGCGCTCCAGCGCCGCCTACCGAGTGCGTATTGCCCTTAATCTCAAGGGCCTGGCCTACCAGCAAGTGCCCGTGCATCTGGTCAAGGATGGCGGCCAGCAGCATGCGGCCGAGTACCAGGCGCTTAATCCGCAGCAATTGCTGCCGCTGCTAGTGGACGAAGGCAATGGCGGGGTGCGTATCGCCCAATCGCTGGCGATTCTCGAATACCTCGACGACGTGTTTCCGCTACCCGCGCTGTTGCCCAACGACCCTGCCAAGCGCGCCCAGGTGCGTGCCCTGGCCCTGCATATCGCTTGCGATATCCACCCGCTGAATAACCTGCGGGTGCTGCAATATCTGACCGGCGAGTTGGGGGTCAGCGAGGCAGGGAAAGACGCCTGGTATCGGCATTGGACGCACAATGGCCTGGCTGCGGTCGAAGCCGGGCTGGCGGTGTTCAATGATCGGCTGTCCCTCGGTGAGCGGCCTGGATATCTGGAAGCCTGTCTGGTTCCACAGTTGTATAATGCCCGCCGTTTTAACTGTGACCTCGATGCGTACCCGCGCATTCTCGCCATGGCGGCGCGTTGTGAATCTCTGGATGCCTTCCAACAGGCGGCGCCTGAGGTGCAACCCGACGCCCAATAACCTCGCACCGCGCTTGACGCTGCGCGGGTTTGGCGAAACCCGGCTTTTATCCAGGCCTGCTCATTCCGCCGCGCCACAAGCGCGGCGGGTTCTTTTTCGTCACAGATAAAAACAAGCAGGTGACGCATGACCCGTGAAAAACCGAAGAACCTCTGGCTCTCGCGCTGGGGCTTTATCCTCGCTGCAACCGGCTCCGCCGTGGGCCTGGGCAATATCTGGAAATTCCCCTACATCACCGGCGAGTACGGCGGTGGTGCGTTTGTATTGATGTACCTGGCCTGCATTCTGGCGATTGGTATTCCGGTGATGATGACCGAGATCGCTATCGGCCGTCGTGGGCGTGGCAGCCCGATCGACGCCATCGGCCGGGTGGTGCGCGAGAGCAGCGGCAATCCACTGTGGAAGGCGGTGGGCGGCATGGCCATGCTGGCCGGCTTTATGATTCTGTGTTTCTACGTGGTGGTGGCTGGCTGGGCTTTCGCCTACACGTGGAAGATGCTCGACGGCTCGCTGGCAGCCACCAGCGTCGACACCCTCGGTCAGGTGTTTAGTCAACACAATGCCAATCCTTGGCAACTCGGCGGCTGGAGCGTGCTGGTGTCGCTGTTGACCCTGGCGATTGTAGCCAAGGGGGTGCAACAGGGCATTGAGAATGCGGTGCGCTGGATGATGCCTGGCCTGGCCGTAATGCTGCTGGTGCTGGTGGGCTATGCCTTTACCAGCGGCGGCTTCAGCGCCGGCTTCGATTTTCTGTTCAGCTTCGACGCCTCGAAGATCACCGGCGAGGCCCTGCTCGCCGCGTTGGGGCATGCCTTCTTCACCCTCAGTCTGGCCTCCGGGGCGATTCTCACCTACGGCTCCTATATTCCCGATGGCCAGTCAATTGCCCGCACCACATTCGTCGTTGCCTTGTGCGACACCAGCGTCGCGCTGCTCGCCGGTCTGGCGATTTTCCCGATTATCTTTGCCAATGGCATGAGTCCGGGAGCAGGGCCAGGTTTGATTTTCATGAGCCTGCCGCTGGCCTTCCAGCAGATGCCGTTTGGCACCGCGTTCGGGGTGTTGTTCTTCGCCATGGTGTCGATCGCCGCGCTGACCTCAGCGATTTCCATGATCGAAGCCACGGTGGCCTACCTAAACGAGAAGCACGGCATCAGCCGCATGAAATCTGCGGTACTGGCTGGCGGCGTGCTGCTGGTGATCAGCCTGCTGGCCATGCTTTCGTTCAACCTGATGGCCGGCTGGACGCCGCTGGGCAAGAACCTCTTCGACTGGCTGGATTACCTGACATCGCGCTGGATGATGCCCCTTGGCGGGATTTTCCTGGTCTGCCTGGCGGGCTATGCGCTGCGCGACGAAATCATGCGCGACGAACTGGGCCTGCCGCCGCTGGGCTATGCCCTCTGGTTGTTCATGGTGCGCTACGTCAGTCCGGTGCTGATCATGGTGGTGTTCCTGCACGCGCTCGGTTGGCTCGGCTTCGACCCGGTCACCGAGTGGTACTGGATCGTCGGTGCCATCGGTCTGCTTACAGTGCTTGGCGAGGTGCTGCGGCCACGTGTGTTGCCGGTACTCGCCGGCCGCTAAGTTCTGGATCAGATCGACAACAAGGGGCGCCCGACATTGAATCGTGCGCCCTTTTTTATGCGTACGGGATTTGAATTGACGAATATCTGGCGCCGCTAATATGGCGAATAGTCGCCATTTTAAGGTGGTTATCGGCGGAAAGCAGCCGGTTAGGCTGATTGCGCGAGGGGTTGGCAGGGTCTTGCCCGCTTGCTCGCGCATCCTTGCAGGCCCTCTGTCTTAATGCTTTGCAGTTGGCGGCCGATGATAAAGAGAGGCGAAAGTCAAAGCTGGCACAAGGGTTGCGATGTTTTGGGCTTGAAACGTCGATGTCGTGCATCTGCATGCCAGCCACCCCTCTGCGCAAAGGCGGGCTGGCGTGTCGAATAACAATAATGGAGTTACGCGTATGTTGCAGACTGCTTCCCGCCTGTTCACCGATCTTGCCGTGAGCAAGAAGTTGCTTTGTGGCTTCGCCCTGGTCTTGTTGCTGACCATTGCTGTGGCCGTTAGCGGCTTCATCGCGGTGCAGACCATCCTGCAAGGGCATAACCTGACCGGGCAGTTGGCGGCCGTGAATACGGAGATTCTCCAGGCGCGCCGGCTGGAGCGCGGTTTCGCCATCGAGCAAAGCACCGAGAGTGCCGAGCGAGTGCACAAGAGCCTGGCGGCAGTTACAGAGCTGCTGGCGCGGTTAGAGCAGGGCGTCCCGGCGGCGCAAGCCAAGCATTATCAGACCATGCAGCAGGCAGTTGCCGACTACCTGACCCAGTTCGATACCTATGTCGACCTGCAGAGCCGGGCGAGCGCGGCGCGCCAGGACATGAGCGATGCTGCAGCCGAAACGCGTGACCAGTTCGAGACGCTTGAGCTGGATATGTACGACGCCGTGCGTGAATTACGCCTGCAGGGTGACCGGCTGCGTGGCAGCGACCCACTGACGCTGGCTGAAACGGCATCTGGCATGAGCAAGCGCATGCTTGATCTGCGTGGGCAGGAGAGCCTGTTCATCATCGACAGTTCGGCCGCGGCGTTGGAAGAGTGGGCCTACGTCAGCGAGGATCTGCAGAGTGTCGCCCGCAGCCTGATGGTGTGGCTTAACGATGAGCAGAAAGCGTCGATCGAAACGGCTTTGCAATCGTTGACTACCTACCAGCGCTCCTTCGGTTATTACCAGCAGGTTCGCGAACAAAGCCGCACCACTGAAACCGCCATGATCGAGCGCGCACGGGCAGTGCTCGGTCTGGCCGAGGCAGCGCAAGCCGCAGAAGAGCAGCGCATGGCTGCCGGCAGTCGCCAAGCCATGCTGCTGCTCGCCGGCATGAGCGCGGCTGCAGTGATTTTCGGTCTACTGGCGGCGTGGTTGATCACCCGTTCGATAATCATACCCTTGCGCCAGAGCGTTGCCTTCGCCCAGCGAATCGCCCAAGGCGACCTCAGCCAGGACTTACCGCTTAATCGCCGCGACGAGCTTGGCCAGTTGTTGGCAGCCATGCAGGCCATGACCAGCAGCTTGCGCAGCCTGGTCGGGCGAATTGGTGGCAGCGTCAGCCAGATTGCCGCAGCGGCTGAGCAGCTGTCGGCGATCACCGCGCAAACCAGCGCCGGGGTGCAGCGTCAGCGTCAGGAAACCGAACAGACAGCCACTGCCATGCACCAGATGGCGGCCACCGTGCAGGAAGTGGCGCAGAACGCCGAGCAGGCGTCCATGGCCGCCCGCGACGCCGACCGTGAGGCGCAGCAGGGCAATCAGGTGGTGCAGCAGGCGGTGGCGCAGATTGGCAGTCTGGCGTTGGAGGTCGATCAGTCGGCAGCAGCGATTCAGGCGTTAAACCAGGAAAGTGCGCGTATCGGCAGTGTCTTGGAGGTAATTCGTGCGGTCGCCGAGCAAACCAATCTACTGGCGCTCAATGCGGCCATCGAGGCAGCTCGGGCCGGGGATCAGGGCCGCGGTTTTGCTGTGGTCGCCGACGAAGTACGGGCACTGGCGCGGCGCACTCACGACTCCACGGAAGAAATCGAAGGCCTGATCGGCAGCCTGCAGCGTATGGCGGGTGGTGCGGTCGAGCAGATGGAAAGCAGCCGTAAGCTGACTCAGCGCACAGTCGCCCTGGCTGGCGAAGCCGGCGCCGCTCTGGGCCGTATCACCCAGGCGGTGAGCACCATCGAGCAGATGAATCAGCAGATCGCCGCCGCCGCCGAAGAGCAGAGCGCAGTGGCAGAAACCATCAGTGAAAGCGTGACCCGGGTACGCGATATCGGTGAGCAGAGTGCCACAGCCAGCGAGCAAACTGCCGCCTCCAGCGCTGAGCTGGCGCGTCTGGGCGTTGAGTTGCAAGACTTGGTCGCGCAGTTCCGTACCTGATCAGAACGCTGTTATTGCACGCCGCTGCTGGTCAGCGGCGCTTTACGCAGTTCATTGGTCCAGGCCAGTAACGGCACTTGAATTTCGGGTTGCCAGGTGCGATCAAGACAGCTGCTGGCGTTAGAAGTAGCCGCGGCCATCGTCAGGCGCTGGGCGAAGTGCCGCCGCGAGTCAGTAGCTCTACCTTATGCTGCTGGCCGGGCGCACCGGGATCATCATCGGTGACCCCGGTGCGGGGGAGGCTTACTGCAGCCACCCGTTGAACATCGCCCCCGGCACGCTGCGGCAGACGCCTATCGCGCATCGCTGTATATCGCCTTCAGTCTCGATGGTGACGGTGAGCGGGTAGCTGCCTGGGCCAGTGCTCTGGAGCGGCTGCGCCACTCAGGTGAGCTGAAGCGCATTCAGCGTCGGAATCAGCCAGCCGTCGCACCGTAAAAATGCGGAACCGGCGCGAGTCCAGCCCAATGCCGGCGACAAACTGTTTGTGGATTGTTACGGGCACGCATACCACTTTTGTGCCGCAACCCCGTGTGAGGGCGTCAGCACAGCCCTTGTGCTGGCTTCAACAACAATAATTCTCCAGCGAAACCTGAACGGCCTGTCTTAGTCACAGCTGGAGAATTTTCATGAACACCTGGTTTGCCAACCTTAGTGTCACCCGTAAGCTGGCCCTCGGCTTCGGCCTGGTGCTGGCCCTGACTCTCGCCCTGGCATGGGTCGCCTGGTCCGGTCTGGGTAGCCTTATCCAGCGCAGTACCTGGATGAGCGATATCACCCAGCTCAACACCACCCTGACCAATCTGCGCATTGCCCGCCTGCAGTTCATGCTGGCCAAGGGCGATGCAGCGAGCAGCGATCGCGTACTGAGCAACCTCGATATCTATTTGCAGCAGCAGAAGAAGTTGCTCGGCAGTTTCACCAATCCGGTCAACGTCAAGCTGCTGCAGGAGCAGGATCGCTATAACCAGGATTACCAGCGCTCGCTCGGTGGCATGCGCGCCGCCTATGCGGCTACTGATGCTGCACGGCGCGAGGTAGCCGGCGAGACGCAACAACTCGGCGAGTTGCTGGGCGCCATGGAGCGCAGTGTGGAGTTGTTGCCGGAGTACGACGGCGACCGTTTTGCCCAGTTGCAGGCGCTAACCCGCACCCAGGGCGAGCTGCTGCGCCTGCGCTACCTGCTTGAACGTTACGACAGCGCCCCAGATGCGCAAACCGAGCAGGCGCTGGTTGAGCGCATCGCCGCCGCCCACGCCAGTCTCGGCCCGTTGGAGCAAGCCTTCGGCGTCGCTCAGCAGGATGTGGTACGCCGCATCGCAACGGCATTGGGTCAGTACCAGAAGACGCTGCAGGCGTTCAAACTGGCCACTGGCGACATTGCGCGTACCCGTCAGGAAATGACCGTGCAGCAGGGCGAGATCGTGCGTATCAGCGAGACGCTGTACCAGTTCCAGATGGACCGCCTGGCCATCGAGAGCGCCCAGGCGCGTAGCTTGCAGATCGGCGCCACGCTGCTGGCGATGCTCTTCGGTGTGCTGGCCGCCTGGGTTATTACCCGCCAGATCACCCGTCCGCTGCAGGACACCCTGAGCGCGGTGCAGCGTATTGCCGAGGGTGACCTGACTGCCAGTGTGCAGGTCGACCGTCGCGATGAGATGGGCCAGTTGCAGCAAGGTATCCAGCATATGGCCGCGACCCTGCGTGAGTTGATCGGCGGTATCCGTGATGGCGTGGGGCAGATTGCCAGTGCCGCCGAGGAGCTGTCTGCCGTGACCGAGCAGACCAGTGCGGGCGCTAATAGCCAGAAAAGCGAGACTGACCAGGTGGCCACCGCCATGCATGAGATGTCGGCCACCGTGCAGGAAGTGGCGCGCAACGCCGAACAGGCTTCGCAGGCCGCCAACGAGGCGGACGGCCAGGCGCGCCTTGGCGACAAGGTAGTGGGCGAGGTGATCGCTCAGATCGAGCGTTTGGCCGCCGAGGTCAGCCGTTCCAGCGAGGCCATGAATGGGCTACAGCAAGAAAGCAACAAGATTGGCAGCGTGATGGACGTGATCAAAGCGGTGGCCGAGCAGACCAATCTGCTCGCGCTCAATGCCGCCATTGAGGCCGCGCGCGCCGGCGAGGCTGGGCGCGGTTTCGCCGTGGTCGCCGACGAGGTACGCGGCCTGGCCCAGCGCACGCAGAAATCCACCGAGGAAATCGAAGCGCTGATAGCCGGTCTGCAGAACGGTACCAAGCAGGTGGCGGCAGCGATGCGCAACAGCTGCAGCCTCACCGACAGCAGCGTCGAACTGACGCGCAAGGCGGGCGACTCGTTGAGCAACATCACCCATGCGGTGTCCAATATTCAGTCGATGAACCAGCAGATCGCCGCTGCTGCCGAGGAGCAGAGTGCGGTGGCCGAGGAAATTAGCCGCAGCATCATCAGCGTGCGCGACATTTCCGAGCAAACCGCCACTGCCAGTGACGAGACCGCCGCCTCCAGTGCCGAACTGGCGCGCTTGGGCAATCAACTGCAAATGCTGGTCAGCCGCTTCCGCGTTTAACGCGCAAGCCTGCAGGCCGTGGCAGCTAGTCACGGCCTGCGGTATTTGGGTCAGGCCATCGGCGCTTAAGCCCATAGGCGCTTGGCAACCCAGGCGAGCAAAACGTCAATAGGGTGTCCCGTGCGGTACATCTGCGCTTCGACATCCAGGCGTCCAGCTTACCGCCGTTCTCCAGGGAGCGGCTGCTGGCGTTGCGCGCCAGCCTCATCACCGCCAAAGGCGTGTTGGCGCAACCAGGAACAGAGCCGTGCCGACGCGCTGGAGCGCCTGGCAGAGCTGATTCGCAGCGCCGCTAAAACCGAAAAAACCCGGTGCTCGACCAAGCCTCCCCTGGTTCGAAAAAGCGCCGCCTGCAAGACGAGAGCATTCGCGGCACGATCAAGGCAGGGCGCGGCAAGGTCGACCTTTTAAGCGCCGATCGGGCTCAGTGGCCGGCGACCAATGTGACGCTACCGCTGCTCGGTTGCGGCAGTGGGTTTTTGCGATCCAGATGACCACTCCAGACGGTCAGGGCGTACGCCACCAGCACTACCAGGCCGCCGATCCAGGCGGTATGGATCAGTCCCAGATGGGTAACGATTAGCCCACCACCCCAGGCGCCGCCAGCGATGCCGAGGTTGAAGGCAGCGATATTCAGGCCCGACGCGACATCCACAGCGTGCGGTGTGTGATGTTCGGCCTGGCGCACCACATACACCTGCAGGCCCGGCACGTTACCGAAGGCCACCGCGCCCCAGAGCAGCACGGTCAGCAGCGCTAGCCATGGATTGTGGGCGGTAAAGGTGAGCATAAACAGCACGGCGGCGAGCAGCAGGAAGATGATTTTCAGTGCGCTGATCGGCCCACGTTTATCCGCCAGTTTGCCGCCCCAGATATTGCCGAAGGCCACAGACACGCCATACACCAGCAGCACCAGGCTGACGCTGCCAGCGCTGAAACCGGCCAGGTCCTGCAGGATCGGCGCAAGGAAGGTGAAGGCAATGAAGGTGCCGCCGTAGCCGATGGCGGTCATCGCGTACACCAGCAGCAGGCGTGGTTGTTTGAGCACTTGCAGTTGCTGAAGTACCGAGGCCGGTTTGTTGTGTTGAATGTTCTTCGGCACGTACAGCAGGCTGCCGACAAAGGCGATTACCCCCAGGGCGGACACCGCGAGGAAGGTTTCGCGCCAGCCAAAATGCTGACCGATAAAGGTGCCCAACGGCACGCCTGTGACCAGGGCCACTGTCAGGCCGGTGAACATAATGGCAATCGCGCTGGCGGCTTTTTCTTTCGGGACCAGGCTGGTGGCGATGGTCGAGCCGATGGAGAAGAACACCCCATGAGCCAGGCCGGTGACGATCCGCGCAATCAACAGTGATTCATAGCCGGGTGCTTGCCAGGCCAGCAGGTTGCCGGTGGTAAACAGCACCATCAGGCCGAGCAGCAGTGACTTGCGCGGTACCTTCCCGGTGAGGGCGGTAAGCAGTGGCGCGCCGATAGCCACACCGAGGGCATAGAGACTGACCAACAGGCCGGCAGAGGGCAGGCTGACACCTAGGTCAGCGGCGATGGTGGGCAGCAAGCCGACGATCACGAACTCGGTGGTGCCGATGGCGAAAGCGCTGAGGGTGAGCGCCAGTAGGGCGATGGGCATAGGGGAAACTCCGCAGAGGGTTGTGTGGCGCGCAGTCTCACCGGAACACTCATGCAGAAAAATAGGGTTTTCAGCACAAGATATTTGACTAATATGCATGAATGAAAACGACCCTCGATGAACTGCTGGCCTTTGTCAGCGTGGTGGACTGTGGTTCGATCAGTGCTGCTGCCCAACAACTGACGCAGACGGCGTCCGGTGTGAGTCGCGCCCTGAGCAGGCTGGAAGAAAAGCTCGATGTCACCCTGTTGCGCCGCACCACGCGCCGTCTGGAGCTGACCGAGGAGGGCCAGGCCTTTCTGGTCCAGGCGCGCAAGATTCTCGATGCGGTGGAAAGTGCTGAAGAGCAGATACAAGTGCGCCGGCAGAAGCCCGCCGGGCGTTTGCGGGTAAATGCTGCCGCACCCTTTATGCTGCATGCGGTGGTGCCGCTGGTGGCGGGGTTTCGTGCGCAGTACCCGGAGATTCAGCTGGAGCTGCACAGTAGCGACCAGATTATCGACCTGCTGGAGCAGCGCACCGATATCGCCATCCGCATCGGCCCGCTGCGCGATTCCACCCTGCATGCGCGGCCGCTGGGCAGCAATCGCCTGCGTATTCTCGCCAGCCCGGCCTACCTCAAGGCTCATGGCATGCCGAAAAGCGTCGAGGACCTGAGCCGGCATAGCCTGCTCGGCTTTACCCAGCCTGACAGCCTTAACCAGTGGCCGCTGCGCCATGCTTTGGGCGATGCCTACAGCATCACCCCGAGCCTTAGCGCCTCCAGCGGCGAGACCTTGCGCCAACTGGCGTTGACCGGTGTGGGGATCGTTTGCCTGTCGGACTTTATGACCGCAGCCGACCGCGCCAGCGGTGGGCTGGTGCAACTGCTGCTGCGTGAAACAGTCGAGGTGCGGCAGCCGATTCACGCGGTGTACTACCGCAATACCGCGCTGGCCTCGCGCATCAGCTGCTTTCTCGATTACCTGGGCAACCAGCTTGTCGATCCTGCCAGCTAGCTGCCGTGAATATGGAATTTCTCCAGGCGCGCCGACAGGAGCGTAATGGTGCTATCGAGCAAGGCACCGAGCGTGCCGAGCGGCTGCATGACAGTCTGGCAGCAGTTACCGCGTTACTGATTCAGTTGCAGCAGATCGCCGCTGCCGCCTCCAGCGCTGAGCTGGCGCGCCTGGGCTTTGAGTTGCAAGACGTGGTCGCGCAGTTCCGTACCTGAAGTCAAGTCAACCCAGGGCTTTGCGCAATCCGGCAGCGGTTTGACAGACGCCGAACTTCCCGGATTGCCTCCGGGCTACGAGAGCGGTGTAGGGGGATCGGGGCGCGTAGCTGACGCCTTTTTCATCCGCCATCGCTATGGGTGGATGGATAGAGCGTCATCCACCCGATGCTGCAGACCTTGCGCATGAACATTGGATCTAAGAGCGCTGGGGCTGGGTGGATGTCGCGAATCAGCGGTGCTGCACACAAGCCGGCGGGCCTGTCAGCAGTCATCACGCTCGGTGGCGCAGGCCTGCCGAGCGGCGCTGAGCAGGGGCTTTCCCAGTTCGTTGGCCCATGCTGTCAGGGGCACCTGCACGTCCGGTTGCCAAATGCGTCGCCACAGCACTTGCAGGCGCCGCAGATCGGTCAGCTCTGATGGCCAGCGACTGATCTGCTCATGAATCTGCCATTCGCCGTTGTGTTGGCTGGCAAAGTCGAAGCGGAACGGGTGCATGCCGGTCATGCCCAGGCGTATGTCGGTGACCACCAGGTGTTCGCCGATCTGGTCGTAGCGCAGCACGCTATTGGTGAACCATGCCAGGCGTTGGTGGGCGGCCGAGTCCGCCAGTACCTCAGCCAGTTCAGTACCGCGCGGCAGGCGGCTGAGTTGCGGTGGTTGCGTGTCGAACCAGCCAACCAGGGCCTCGTGGTAGTCATCGCCATCCAGCACAATCACC
>NZ_JAUXMX010000012.1 GCF_030683065.1 Pseudomonas sp. | reverse complement strand
CGAGCTGTTCACCCTGATCCAGGCTGAACTACGGCGCAGTGGTTACGAGGACTTGATCCCGGCGGGCATCGTGCTCACGGGTGGCACGTCGAAGATGGAAGGCGCGGTCGAACTGGCCGAAGAGATCTTCCATATGCCGGTTCGCCTGGGCATGCCGCAAGGCGTCAGGGGCCTGGGCGACGTCGTACGCAATCCGATTTATTCCACCAGCGTGGGCCTGTTGCTATATGGCCTGCAGAAGCAGGCTGACGGCATTTCAATGTCTGCCATCAGCAGCTATGGCGATGAAGCCAAGGCGCCAGTATTCGAGCGTTTGAAGCGCTGGGTACAAAGCAATTTCTGATTTAACAACCGCTTATGCAGTAGGCGTTACAACTAGAAAGCAAAGGAGAGGGAAATGTTCGAACTCGTAGACAACATCCCGCAAAGCGCGGTTATCAAGGTCATCGGTGTGGGCGGCGGCGGCGGCAATGCTGTTAACCATATGTCGAAGAACAATATTGAAGGCGTCGAGTTCATCTGCGCCAATACCGATGCACAGGCACTGAAAAACATCGGCGCGCGCACCATCCTGCAGTTGGGCACTGGCGTTACCAAGGGTTTGGGCGCCGGCGCCAACCCTGAAATCGGTCGTCAGGCCGCCATGGAAGACCGCGAGCGCATTGCCGAGGTGCTGCAAGGCTGCGACATGGTCTTTATCACCACTGGTATGGGTGGCGGTACCGGCACTGGCGCTGCGCCGGTGATCGCTCAAGTGGCAAAGGAAATGGGCATTCTCACCGTCGCTGTGGTGACTCGTCCGTTCCCGTTTGAAGGCAAGAAGCGCATGCAGATCGCTGAAGAGGGCATTCGCGCTCTGGCGGAAAGCGTCGACTCGCTGATCACTATCCCCAACGAAAAACTGCTGACCATCCTCGGTAAAGACGCCAGCCTGCTGTCAGCGTTCGCCAAGGCTGACGATGTACTGGCCGGTGCCGTACGCGGTATCTCCGACATCATCAAGCGTCCGGGCATGATCAACGTCGACTTTGCCGACGTGAAAACCGTGATGAGCGAAATGGGCATGGCGATGATGGGCACTGGCTGCGCCAGCGGTCCGAACCGTGCGCGTGAAGCCACCGAAGCGGCGATCCGCAACCCGCTGCTGGAAGACGTCAACCTGCAAGGCGCGCGCGGCATCCTGGTGAATATTACTGCCGGCCCTGACCTGTCCCTGGGTGAGTACTCCGACGTGGGTAACATCATTGAGCAGTTCGCTTCCGAGCACGCCACCGTCAAGGTTGGCACCGTGATCGATCCGGATATGCGCGACGAATTGCACGTCACTGTGGTCGCCACGGGTCTGGGCGCGAAAATCGAAAAGCCGATGAAGGTGATCGACAATACCGTGCAGGTAACTACCAGTAATTCGGCGTCGACAGCCACTGCGCCAGCATCGCGCGGCGAGCACAGCGTCAATTACAAGGACTACGAGCGCCCCACCGTTCAGCGCCAGAGTCACGGCGGTGCTGCTGCTGCAGCCAAGCAGAATCCGCAGGATGATCTTGATTACCTGGACATCCCGGCCTTCCTGCGTCGTCAGGCCGATTGATGGAATGTATCGGGAGTATTGGGGTGATTGGTGTTCAGCAAAGGCCGGTTCTGCTATTATCGCCGGCCATTGTTGAAAACAATTCGCAACTAGTGCTATAGCGGCCAAAGCCATGATCAGACAACGTACCCTGAAGAACATTATCCGCGCCACTGGCGTCGGCCTGCATTCCGGGGAGAAGGTATACCTGACCCTGAAGCCGGCACCTGTGGACACTGGTATCGTGTTCCGTCGTACCGACCTTGACCCTGTCGTGGAAATCCCCGCGCGGGCGTGCAATGTCGGTGAAACCACCATGTCGACCACGTTGGTCAGTGGTGACGTCAAGGTGGATACGGTAGAGCACCTGCTTTCGGCCATGGCTGGCCTGGGCATCGATAACGCCTACGTCGAGCTCTCCGCATCCGAAGTTCCGATCATGGATGGCAGCGCTGGTCCCTTTGTATTCCTGATTCAGTCCGCTGGTTTGCAGGAGCAGGAAGCGCACAAGAAATTCATCCGTATTCTTCGTGAAGTGACGGTCGAGGATGGCGACAAGCGCGCCACCTTCTTGCCTTTCGAAGGGTTCAAGGTGAGCTTCGAGATCGATTTCGATCACCCGGTTTTCCGCAATCGCACCCAGTCGGCCAGCGTGGATTTTTCCAGCACTTCTTTCGTTAAAGAAGTCAGTCGTGCGCGCACTTTTGGCTTTATACGTGACATCGAGTTCCTCCGTTCGCAGAACCTGGCACTTGGCGGCAGCGTAGACAACGCCATCGTGGTCGATGAGTTCCGTGTGTTGAACGAAGACGGCCTGCGTTACGAGGACGAATTCGTCAAGCACAAGATCCTCGATGCAATCGGCGATCTCTACTTGCTGGGCAACAGCCTGATCGGTGAGTTCCGCGGTTTCAAATCGGGACATGCCCTGAACAACAGCTTGCTGCGCGCCTTGATCGAGCAGCCTGATGCGTGGGAAGTTGTCACTTTCGACGACATCAATAGCGCACCTATTTCTTACATGCGCCCGGCTGCGGCAGTGTAAGCAACACCATCTGCACTTTTTTTGAAGCCACCTTCGGGTGGCTTTTTTCTGCGCAACAAACGCAGGTCTGTGCATTGGTCTGGCGACTTGCCTTGCAGTGTTTCGGTATTCCAGGCGGCGCGCTACTCGCTGGGGTTGCCATGCTTAGCCAGTCGTTCCAGGGCTGCACGCAGCTTGGGGTCGGTTATACCGTCAGCCGTTGCCTGGATGTTCTCCGCCGCAGCACTGGATAGGCTGATAGTGCGACCCGGTGCACGCCTCTCGGCAGTTGGCGGTTGCACCTTGAACAGGATCTTGGTTAAGGTCGCGAACTCTTCAAGCGTCTGCAGCTGCCTGAGCAGGCGCCGTTGTTGATAGCGCAAGCGGGTGGCCCAGTGGCCATCGGTAACTATAAGAAGCAGGCAGCCTTCGCGCCAGGACGCAACGTGGCAGTGTTCGCGGGCCGCGGGTTGCAGTTGGCTTTCAAGTAAGTGCTGCAGGCGATCAATGCGTTGCGCCTGACTGAACAGCGCTTTCAAGGGCTTCGCTTCGCGCATTAGTGCGGCAGGAGCTTTAGCCGGCAACGGACGAAACGACATGGCAGGACGCCTGAAATTGTGGGGTCTTCATGGTAGCAGAATCTCTGCTGCCAGCTTGGGCTCCACCTTAAAGGGGAATCCATGCACATTATTCTACTCAACCGCAGTCACGGCGCCGCGCGTTCGCTGAGCCTCGATTTACGCTGGTTGCTGGTTGCGCTGGCGATACTGATGGTTGCGGCTGTTGGTAGTGGCGTTGCGGTAGGGGCTTGGGTCGTACCGCACGCTGATGACACGCCGGGCAGCGCCCGTTTGACTGAGGCGTTGAGTCGGCAGCGCGCAGAAGTGGGCGCGGTGCGGGTCGATGCGCAGCGCCAGCTTGATGCCTTTGCTGCTCATGTCGCCGAGTTGCAGGCTCGCTTGACCCGTTTGGATGCGTTGGGCGAGCGCCTGACCGAGCTGGCTGATCTTGATTCCAGTGAGTTTGATTTTTCATTGAGTGTTGGCCAGGGTGGCCTCGAAGAAGAGCTGTTCGGTGGTTCGGCCTATGCACCGCCGTCATTCATCAGCACCCTCGACGATCTGGCCCTGCGCCTCGATAGTCGCGAGCAGCAGCTCGAGGTGCTTGAGCAGCTGATTGCCGAGCGTCAGCTTAATGAGGCTGAATACCTCGCAGGACGTCCGATAGTGCAAGGTTATATGTCGTCACCATTCGGCCGACGCACCGATCCACTGAGCGGGCGCCTGAGCGTGCATAAAGGCATGGACTTCGCCGCCAAGGCCGGCAGTGACGTGGTCGCGGTTGCGGCTGGGGTGGTGACCTCCTCGAACCGGCGTTCCGCTTATGGAAATACCGTAGAAATCAGTCATGCCGATGGCTACGTCACCCTGTACGCACATAACCAGAGCAACCTGGTTCAGGTTGGCGATCTGGTGCAGCGTGGCCAGGTAATCGCCAAGGTTGGTAGTACCGGCCGCTCTACTGGTGCTCATGTGCATTTTGAAGTCAGCCAAAATGGCTGGGTGGTCAATCCGGCCAGCTATATCGCTCGAGTCAGCGGCGACGAATAACCAGCCGTTGAAAGATTACTGCGCTTGGTTCTGGCCGTCGCAACGCAGCGAAGCGGCATAACAGCCGAAGGGTGAGCTGCGCGAGTCAACCAGCCGAAAAATGCGCATGCACAACTCGTACACGGCGGCTTCTGGGCTGACCTCGCCTTGGCTAGCCGTCGTTCGCTACATTTTAGGCGGCCTGATAACGCCGCTTTCTTCATCTCCGTTTCCGGGTAGAATGCCATCTCTCACGCAGCCATTAGGGCTGCATGGGCGACTCATGGGCCGCCCTCCATCCATACGCGTGGAAGACCCTGCCGATATGTTTGCGCCTTTGTTGAAAAAACTCTTTGGAAGCAAGAACGAGCGTGAAGTCAAACGCATGCTCAAGACGGTCCAGATCGTCAATGCCTTCGAGGAGCAGATGCTCGCGCTCTCGGATGAGCAGCTGCGTGCCAAAACTACCGAGCTAAAAGCCCGTCTGGCCAAAGGTGAAACCCTTGACCAGCTGCTGCCGGAAGCTTTCGCTGTGGCCCGTGAAGCGGGCAAGCGCGTCATGGGTATGCGCCACTTCGATGTGCAGTTGATCGGTGGTATGACCCTGCACGAAGGCAAGATTGCCGAAATGCGTACCGGCGAGGGTAAGACCCTGGTGGGGACATTGGCGGTCTACCTCAATGCGCTCGAAGGTAAAGGCGTGCATGTAGTCACGGTCAACGACTACCTGGCTCGCCGGGATGCCAACTGGATGCGTCCGCTGTATGAATTCCTTGGTATGTCGGTGGGTATCGTCACCCCGTTCATGCCGCCGGAAGAAAAGCGCGTTGCCTACGCTGCGGATATCACCTATGGCACCAACAATGAGTTTGGTTTCGATTACCTGCGCGATAACATGGCCTTCAGCATGGAGGACAAATTCCAGCGTGAGCTGAATTTTGCCGTGATTGACGAAGTCGACTCGATCCTTATCGACGAAGCGCGCACGCCACTGATCATCTCCGGTCAGGCCGAAGACAGCTCCAAGCTGTATACCGAAATCAACAAGCTGATCCCGACCCTCAAGTTGCACATTGAGGAGGAGGAAGGCGTGGTCACTCAGGAAGGCCATTACAAGGTCGACGAGAAGACCCGCCAAGTTGAATTGAATGAAGCAGGCCACCAGTTCATTGAGGAAGTGCTCACCGAGATCGGCCTGCTGGCCGAGGGCGAGAGCCTCTATTCGGCACACAACCTGGGCCTGCTGACCCATGTCTATTCCGGGTTGCGTGCGCACAAGCTGTTCAATCGCAATGTTGAATACATCGTGCAGAACGATCAGGTGCTGCTGATCGACGAACACACCGGCCGCACCATGCCGGGTCGTCGCTTGTCCGAGGGCCTGCATCAGGCCATCGAGGCCAAAGAAGGCTTGCCGATCCAGGCCGAGAGCCAGACCCTGGCCTCGACCACCTTCCAGAACTACTTCCGCCTCTACAAAAAGCTGTCGGGCATGACCGGTACTGCCGACACCGAGGCCTTTGAGTTCCATCAGATCTACGGTCTGGAAGTGATCGTTATTCCAACTAATCGGCAAATGGCGCGCAAGGACTTCAACGACCTGGTCTATCTGACCCAGGAAGAGAAGTACGCTGCCATCATCACCGATATCAAGGAATGCCAGGCCCAGGGTCGGCCGATTCTGGTCGGTACTGCGACCATCGACAGTTCTGAGTACGTTTCCAAATTGCTGGATCAAGAAGGCATAGAGCACAAGGTGCTCAACGCCAAGTTCCATGAAAAAGAAGCCGAGATTATCGCTCAGGCAGGACGTCCTGGCGCGCTGACCATTGCCACCAACATGGCTGGTCGTGGCACTGACATCGTCCTCGGTGGTAACTGGGAGGTCGAGGTGGCCGCCCTGGAAAACCCGTCGGCCGAACAAGTTGCGCAGATCAAGGCCGAATGGCAGAAGCGTCACCAGCAGGTGATCGAATCGGGCGGCCTGCATGTTATTGCCTCCGAGCGCCACGAGTCGCGGCGTATCGACAACCAGTTGCGCGGTCGCTCTGGCCGTCAGGGTGATCCGGGTTCCAGCCGTTTCTACCTGTCGCTGGAAGACAGTCTGATGCGCATCTTTGCCTCGGACCGGGTGAAGAACTTCATGAAGGCCCTGGGCATGCAGCCAGGCGAAGCAATCGAACACCGCATGGTCAGCAACGCCATCGAGAAGGCGCAGCGCAAGGTCGAGGGGCGTAACTTCGACATGCGTAAGCAACTGCTGGAATTCGATGACGTATCAAACGAGCAGCGCAAAGTGATTTATCACATGCGCAACAACCTGTTGGCAGCTGATGACATCGGTGAAACCATCGCCGAATTCCGCAAGGAAGTGCTGGAAGGCATCATCAACGAACATATCGCGCCGCAATCGTTGCCTGAACAGTGGGATATCGCCGCCCTGGAAGAGGCGCTTTACAGCAGCTTCAACCTGCGTCTGCCGATCCAGCAATGGCTCGATGATGACCACAAACTCTACGAGGAAACCCTGCGCGAGCGGATCCTTGACGAGCTGGTAACGGCCTACAACGAGAAGGAAATCGAAGCCAGCGCCGAGGCGTTGCGTACCTTTGAGAAGCAAATTTTGCTGCGTGTGCTCGACGACCTGTGGAAAGATCATCTGTCGACCATGGATCACCTGCGTCACGGTATTCATCTGCGTGGTTACGCACAGAAAAACCCCAAGCAGGAGTACAAGCGCGAGTCGTTCGCCCTGTTCCAGGAGCTGCTCAATTCGATCAAGCGCGACACCATACGGGTCTTGTCCCATGTCCAGGTGCGTCGTGAAGACCCGGCTGAGGAAGAAGCGCGTCTGCGCCGTGAAGCTGAAGCACTGGCCGAACGCATGCAGTTTCAGCACGCCGAAGCGTCTGCGTTGATTCAGCCAGACGCCATGGCTGAAGAGGGCGATGTGGCGGTTGCGCCGCCGCCAGTGCGCACCGAGCCGAAGATCGGCCGTAACGAGCCTTGCCCTTGCGGCTCTGGCAAGAAGTACAAGCATTGCCACGGCCAGGTCAACTAACCTCAGGCTGTTGAAACAACGGAAACCGGGGTGACGACTTTGGCCATGCTTGAGTCCGCCCTACAACGCCGCGAACGGCTTAGCCGCTCGCGGCGTTTTACCATCGACTTCGCTCGTGCCCGGTAGCGGTGCGACACTTAAATAACTCAAGGAGCACACCCTATGGCTGTTGGTCTTGGCCCGCTGTCTACCCTGCACCCGGTTCCAGGTTTCGAGTTGGGGATCGCTTCGGCTGGCATCAAGCGGCCCGGGCGCAAGGATGTGGTAGTCATGCGCTGCGCCGAAGGTTCCAGCGTGGCCGGTGTGTTCACCCTCAATGCCTTCTGTGCCGCACCGGTGATCCTGGCGAGAAAGCGCGTGTTGGGTGGCGTGCGCTATCTGCTGACCAACACGGGCAACGCCAACGCCGGTACCGGTGAGCCGGGCTTGCAGAATGCTGTGCGTACCTGTGCCACGTTGGCGCAGTTGGCCGGTGTCGATGAGAGTGCGGTGCTGCCGTTCTCCACCGGTGTGATCGGCGAACCCTTGCCGGTGGAGAAGATCGAAGGCGCCTTGCAGGCGGCTCTGGATGACCTGTCAGCCGATCACTGGGCCGAAGCGGCCACCGGCATAATGACTACCGACACTCTGCCCAAGGGCGCCAGTCGCCAGTTCGTGCATGACGGCGTTACTGTTACCGTCACCGGCATCAGCAAGGGCGCCGGGATGATCAGGCCGAACATGGCGACCATGCTCGGTTATATCGCGACTGACGCCAAGGTCAGCCAGGCGGTATTGCAGGACTTGCTGCGTGATGCCGCCAACAAGTCGTTCAATCGCATCACCATTGATGGCGACACCTCGACCAACGATTGCTGCATGTTGATTGCTACGGGCCAGGCGCCGCTTGAAGAAATTACCCAGGCCAGCGGCGCACTGTTCGCTGCGCTCAGGCAGGCGGTGTTTGAGGTGTCTATGGACGTGGCCCAGGCAATCGTCCGTGACGGCGAAGGTGCGACCAAATTCGTTACCGTGCAGGTCAACGGCGGGGCGACGTTCCAGGAGTGCCTGGACGTTGGCTATGCCGTGGCTCACTCGCCGCTGATCAAAACCGCGCTGTTCGCGTCCGATCCGAATTGGGGGCGCATCCTCGCTGCCGTGGGCTATGCCGGCGTAGCGCAACTGGATGTGAGCAAGATTGACGTATTCCTCGGTGACGTATGCATCGCCAGCCGTGGTTGCCGGGCTGCCAGCTATACCGAGGAGCAGGGCGCGGCGGTGATGGCCAAAGAGGAAATCACCATCCGCATAGAGCTGGGGCGTGGCACCTGCAGCGAAACAATCTGGACCACCGACCTGTCCCATGAGTATGTGAAGATCAACGCCGAGTACCGCACCTGAGGGCAGCCCGCGCTGTTAGGGCATGCCGAGTATTCCCGTTGTTCATGGGGGCATGAACAACGGGAATTTGCTATTGGACGTTGCGGCGCCTTAATGTCGAGCGACCCTCAGCAAGCGCATCACGCACGGAGTGCCCCATGTCTCTGGTTCTGGTTATCGGTAACAAGACCTACTCATCCTGGTCGCTGCGCGCCGCCTTGGCCATGGAGCTGGCCGAAGCGCCGTATAGCGAAGTACTGATCCCGCTCGATCGTCCAGATACCCACCAGCGCATCCTCGAACATTCGCCGACTGGCAAGGTGCCGTTGTTGAAGACCGAGGACGGGCCGGTGTGGGATTCCCTGGCGATTGGCGAGTACCTCGCTGAAAGCTATCCCGAGGCCTATCTGTGGCCGCGCGGCGAATACGCCCGCGCTGTGGCACGCAGTGTCTGTGCCGAAATGCACAGTGGTTTTACCGCGCTGCGTACGCACCTGCCGATGGACCTCAAACGCGATCAGGCGCTGGACGAGATCCCGGCGGATGCCGCGGCCGATATTCTGCGCGTCTGTGCGCTCTGGGCCGAGTGCCGCGCCACGTTCGGCGAGGGCGGCCCTTTTCTATTTGGTCACGCCAGCCTGGCGGATGCCTTCTTCGCCCCCGTCGCGGCCCGCTTGCACAGTTATCGATTGGTATTGCCCGAGGTGGCGGCGGCGTATGTCGCTACGGTCTACCAGTGGCCGGCATTTCAGCGCTGGTATCAGGCGGCGCAGGTGGAGCGGCTGGGATGAAGCGCATTCATGTAGCCGCCGCGGTGATCCGTGCCGCCGATGGTCGCATCCTGATTGCCAAACGTTCGGACGACCAGCACCAGGGCGGCCTGTGGGAGTTTCCTGGCGGCAAGGTGGAGCCGGGCGAGGCGGTAGAGGCGGCCCTGGCGCGCGAGCTAGAGGAGGAGCTGGGCATCCGCCCGACCATCGCCCGGCCATTGATTCAGGTGCATCACGATTACCCGGACAAGCAGGTGTTGCTGGATGTCTGGGAGGTCACGGCGTTCGTCGGTGAGCCCCATGGCGCCGAAGGCCAGCCGCTGGCCTGGGTCAATGCGCAGCAGTTGCTCGAGTATCCATTCCCTGCGGCCAACCAGCCGATTGTCGCTGCTGCCCGCTTGCCTGACCGTTACCTGATCACGCCCGAAGGGCTGACTGCGCAGGCGCTCTTGCAGGGTGTACGTGCCGCCCTGGCCGGCGGTATTCGGCTGATTCAGCTACGTGCGCCGGGCATGCTCGATGCCCATTACCGTGACCTGGCGCTGGATATCCAAGGACTCTGCGCGGGCAAGGCGCAGCTGATGCTCAAGGGGCCGCTGGCGTGGCTGGGGGATTTTCCGGAGGCGGGCTGGCACCTGACGTCCCGGCAACTGCACGAACTGGCCGCCAGCGGGCGGCCGCTGCCGACCGAACGCTGGCTGGCGGCGTCCTGCCACACGGCTGAGGAGCTGGCGATGGCCACGCAACTGGGGGTGGACTTCGTCACACTGTCGCCGCTGCAAATCACCCAGACCCATCCTGATGCAGCGGCGCTGGGTTGGGAGCTGGCGGCTGAAATGCTGCGCAGTTTCAAGCAGCCCGTGTATTTGCTGGGCGGGGTCGGCCCGCAGCACTTGGAGCAAGCATGGCAGGCTGGCGCTCAGGGCGTCGCCGGCATTCGCGCATTCTGGCCGCCGCAGGTCGAGGTCTAACCCGTCCGTTCGTTGTCCTTGAATACCCTCGTTTGCTGCGCGACAGCGCGGCGTCGAAGTCGCAGAGCAGAACGCCCACAGTACCAACCTGATCCTGCTGAGAGCGGCTACGTAGCGCAAAAATGTCAAATCGTGCTGGCACGCTTGAGGATTGAACGAACATGCGCATTCTTGTGGTGGAAGACAACCGGGATATTCTGGCCAATATCCTCGATTACCTGACCCTGAAGGGTTACAGCGTCGACTGTGCTCAGGATGGCCTGAGTGGGCTGCATCTGGCGGCCACAGAGCATTACGACCTGATCGTGCTGGATATCATGCTGCCGGGCATCGACGGTTATCAGTTGTGCAAGCGCCTGCGCGAGGATGCCCGGCGTGATACGCCGATCATCATGCTGACGGCGCGCGATGCCCTCGACGATCGTCTGCAGGGCCTGAATGCCGGAGCCGACGATTACCTGCTCAAGCCGTTCGCTCTGTCCGAGCTGGTGGCGCGCATCGAGGCTATCCTGCGCCGCAGCCAGGGCAGTCGTACGCGTCAACTGCATGTCGGCGAGCTGGTCTATGACCTCGATACCCTGCAGGTCCGCCGTGTTGGTCAGCTGCTGAAGCTCAACCCGCTGGGCTTGAAACTGCTGGCGGTATTGATGCAACGCAGCCCGGCGGTGGTGCGCCGCGAGGCACTTGAAGAGGCGCTGTGGGGCGATGATTGTCCGGACAGCGACAGCCTGCGCAGCCATGTCCATCAGCTGCGCCAGGTACTCGACAAGCCCTTCGCCACGCCGCTGCTGCACACTGTTCACGGTATTGGTTATCGCCTGGCGGAGTCCGCAGATGGTGTCTAAACAACCGTTGCTGAGGCGCATCGTGATCGCCTTCGTGCTGATGACTCTGGTCGTCAGCGGGGTGTTCGCGTTGAGCATCGTGGCGATTGTGCATTTTGTCGAAGAACACCTGGTGTCCCAGGAACTTGATCGTGAACTGAGCATTGTCGTCAATGAGGATCTACGCCGTGGCGAGCGCCCCAGGCTTGACTCCAGTACGCGTTTTTTTGCTTCACATCTGCCTGATTACCCGGTGCCGCAGCAGTTCGCCAAGGCGCAGAATGGGTTTTCCGAGGTGGTCGAGGGCGATCAGGCGTTCTATGTATTGAAGCGCAGTGACAACGCGCAGAGCGTTATGCTGGTGCAGGAGCAGCATGAGTTCGAGGCGCGCGAACAGGTGCTGTTCAATGTGGTGCTGGCCGGCTTTCTGCTCAGTGTGCTGGCGGCCTGGGGACTCGGCTGGCTGTTGGCGCGACGAGTAATGGCACCGGTGATCCGCCTGGCTAACCAAGTGCGTCATCGCGATCAGTTGCATGCCCTGGCGCCGGCTCTGGCCCCGGAGTACCCAGACGATGAGGTTGGTCATCTGGCGGCGGCTTTCGACAGCACGCTCGGTCAGTTACGTCATTCCCTGGAGCGTGAGCGGCTGTTTACCAGCGACGTCAGCCATGAACTGCGCACCCCGTTGATGATTATTGCCAGCTCTTGCGAGTTGCTTGCAGAGGTTTCAACGCTGGATGTGCGTCAGCGTGAACAGGTACAGCGCATCGCTCGTGCTAGCGAGGAAATGCGTGACTTGGTGCAAACCTTTCTGATCCTTGCGCGGGCCAGGCCCGAGGAGTCGAGCCAGGGTGGCAGTGCGACCCTGGCCGCCATCGCCGAGGAGCAGGGCAGTCGTTGGGCACCCTTGATGCGCGAGAAAGGTCTGCAGTTCCAGTTAATCGAGCAGGGCAGGGACGCGGCGCAGTACAACCAGACATTCCTGCGCACGGTGATCTCCAATCTGTTGCGCAATGCCTTGCACTACACCGAACAGGGCGCTGTGCGGCTGATCCTGGAAAACGGCAGCTTTCGCGTGGAAGACAGTGGCGTGGGTATTCCCCTGGATCAGCAGGAACAGATGTTCCAGCCCTTCGTGCGTGGCGCCCAGGCGCGTGGCGAAGGACTGGGGCTCGGTTTGTCCCTGGTCAAGCGCATCTGCGCGCACCAGGACTGGGCGGTGCAGGTGCGCGATCTGCCGCCGCAGGGCAGTGTGTTCGAGGTCAGCTTGCGCGGCTGATAGCGCCGCTACGTGGCGTACTGCGTATTCACGTTTTTTTCACATCTTTTTGACGGGGGCTTGATGCTCCACTGGTTAATTTGGCAGCCATGGATTCCTCAATGGAGCAGGTTGTCATGTCTAGCGCCAAACCGATCGAATTGGATTTCTCGCACAAGTACGACCGCGAGCACGCCCGTCAGTACCTGCAAAAGCATCAGGATGGCCTTGCGCGCCGGTTATCGCATTGGCGTGACGAGCAACTGGCTCGGCATGCCCTGAAGTTGGCGGGCGAGCCGAACCTGCTGCTCGATCTGCCGTGTGGCGCGGGGCGATTCTGGCCGCTGCTGGCCGAGCAGCCAAACCGTGTGATCCTCGCCGCTGACAATTCGGCGGACATGCTGGCGATTGCCATGGCTGGGCAACCGCAAGATGTCGTGGCAAGGGTCAAGGCCTTTCAGACCTCGGCCTTCGCCATCGAACTGGGCGATAACGCGGTCGACAGTATTTTTTGCATGCGCCTGCTGCATCACATCGCCGAGCCCGAGCATCGCCTGGCCATGCTGCGCGAGCTGCACCGGGTAACCCGCGATAGCCTGATTGTTTCGCTGTGGGTCGATGGCAACTACAAGGCCTGGAAGCGTCGGCGCCTTGAAGCGCGGCGTGCCGCCGAGGGGCGGGCTGGTGACAATCAGAACCGTTTCGTCATCGCCAGATCGACCATTGAGGCTGAGTTCAAACAGGTCGGCTTCAACATCCTCGGCCATCAGGATTTCCTCCCGGGGTATGCCATGTGGCGGGTCTACGTCCTGCGCAAGGGCAATTGAGATGAGCAGTCTGATTGCGTTGGCGCCGACTGAACAGGTGCCCGGCACCTTTGAACGCTGGTGGCAGACCCAGGGTGAATGGGTCGAGGCGCCCAATCAGCGGCGTGGCGGCGAAAGCGGTGTGCAGCGTCTGCAGAGCAAAGCAGGGCAGTGGTTGTACCTCAAACGCCAGACCGGGCATCTGCATCGCTCCTGGCTGCACCCCTTGGGCAGGCCCACGGTATTGCGTGAGCTGCACGCAATACAGGCGTTGCAACGGCTCGGTCTTCGCGTGCCAAAGGTGGTGTATGGTGCGGCGCGCCAACAGGCTGGCCAGTGGCGTGCGCTCTTGGTGACCGAGGCTCTGGAGGGTTTTGTCAGCCTGGATCAGTGGTACGCCAGCCAAGCGCCACAGCGCTTCGGCAGCCAACTCAATCGTTGCATGTTGCAGCAGCTGGCTGCGACGCTCAGTTGTTTGCACCGGGCCGGCTGGCAGCATGGCTGTCTGTATCCCAAACATATCTTTATCAAATCCCACGCTGCAGGCGCGTGCGCTGGGGTCGACGTGGCGCTGCTCGACCTGGAGAAAAGCCGTCGTCGGTTGTTCAGTCGCGCGGCTGCGCGGCACGACATGGCACAGCTGTTTCGCCACCGTGGCGGCATGCCGATGGCTGACTGGCAAATCTTGCTTGATGCCTACAGTTGACAGCTGCGCGGCCGCGCGATGGTCGTTTGCCGACGAGTGATCCTGGTGGCGCGTCAGTGGCCTTTGACGTCAGGCGCGCGGCTGCGGCCTAATGGGCGTTGGTTACCTTCATCATCGTCCGCTGAGCTGCTCATGTCCGTGTCTGCCCGTTCCCCTTCCAATATGCGCCCCAGCACCCTGCATCTGCCCCAGGGCGACTGGCCGACGGTGCTCGATTGCCTGTGTGCGCATTTCCCGGCGATCAGCCGCGACATATGGCTGCAGCGTATGGCGCGCGAGCGGGTGCTGGATGCAGAAGGCGCGCCGATCGGCCCGGCGCATGTTTATCGGGTCGGCTTGCGGGTGCATTACTTTCGCGAGGTGGTGGCGGAGACGCCGATCCCCTTCCTCGAGACGGTGCTGTATGTCGATGAGCACCTGCTGGTGGCTGACAAACCGCACTTTCTGCCAGTGATGCCGGCCGGTGAGTATGTTGAGCAGACACTGCAGGCGCGCCTGGCCAAGCGGCTGGGCAATGCCGACCTGGTACCGCTGCACCGTATCGACCGACATACCGCTGGGCTGGTGTTATTTTCCTGCAACCGGCAGAGCCGTGGCCTGTATCAGGCGTTGTTCCGTGAGCGGCAGATGGACAAGCGCTACGAAGCCCTGGCGCCGGCGTTACCTAGTCTGGATTTCCCCCTGCGGCGGGCCACGCGGTTGGCCGCTGGTGAGCCATTTTTCCGGATGCAGGAAGTCGCCGGCATGGCCAATACCGAGACGCGCGTCGAAGTGGCGCAGCAACTGGGCGAGCACTGGCTTTATGGGCTTTACCCGGTGACCGGGAAAAAGCATCAGTTGCGGGTGCATATGGCCGCCCTGGGCGCGCCCATCGTCAACGATCCTTTCTACCCCGAGCTCAGCGAAGGTCCTGACGCGCCCGACGACTACAGTCGGCCGCTCAAGCTGTTGGCCCAGGGCTTGGCCTTCATCGATCCGCTGACGGGCGAGCCGCGCCGTTTCGAGAGCCGGCTCAGTCTGACCTGATCTCGTGGTGCCTCGTTGAGCTCAGCGCCAACCAACGCAACCGTGTAGCCCGGATGCAATCCGGGGAGGTCCAGCGCCAGGTAAATCCCTCCCGGATTGCGCCAAGGTTTATTCGGGCTGCGGGTTAGGCTGGCTGTTTCGGCGCCGCCTGCCAGAGCACTTCATCGATACCCTGGCGCTTGGCGATCAGGCGGGCGGCGACGAACAGCAGGTCGGAAAGGCGGTTGACGTAGGCCAGGCCGACGCCACGTATGGGTTCTACCGCATTAAGGTGCTGGCAGCGGCGCTCGGCGCTACGTGCCAGGCTGCGGCAGACGTGGGCCTGGGCGATCAGGTGGGAGCCGCCCGGCAGGATGAAGTTCTGCAGTGGGCCAAGCTCCTCGTTCCAGCGGTCTATGACGACCTCCAGCCGTTCGATCTCGGGTTGTTGCAGCGCCTGGTACTCGGGCATGGCGAGTTCGCCACCGAGGTCAAACAGGCGGTGCTGGCAGGGCGTAAGCACCTCGATTATTTCACCCAGTCCTGGCCGCATGGCTTGCTGCTCGGCCAGTTCGGCCAGCAGCAGGCCAAGCTGACTGTTGAGTGTGTCCACTTCGCCCATGGCTTCCACTCGCGGGTGGTCCTTGGCTACCCGGCGGCCGTCGGC
Organism: Pseudomonas sp.; assembly: GCF_030683065.1. Lineage (GTDB taxonomy): Bacteria > Pseudomonadota > Gammaproteobacteria > Pseudomonadales > Pseudomonadaceae > Aquipseudomonas. The sequence goes on along the minus strand of NZ_JAUXMX010000012.1, from coordinate 58,073 downwards.
CAAGCCGGTTTCACCGGTATCACCGGTGCGCGTGTAAATCTTCGACAGTCGATAACCCATGTTCAATGACCTGTGTGAGGGATGGCTACAGTCAGTGGCAGGCGCAGGGTAAAGCAGGTGCCCTGACCTGTTTTGGACTGCACTTCCATCTGTCCTTTATGGTTGTTGGTGATGATGAAGTAGGAAACTGACAGGCCCAGTCCGGTGCCTTGGCCAACTTCCTTGGTGGTAAAAAACGGCTCGAAGATGCGTTTGCGCACCACTTCGGGCATGCCGACGCCGTTATCTTCCACTTGGATTTCCGCCCAGGGCGGTGCCAGCCGGGTGCGCAGGGTGATCTGTCCGGGCGTGCTGCCGTCTGCGCGCTGGTGAATCGCCTGGGCGGCGTTTTTCAGCAGGTTGAGCAACACCTGTTCCAGTTCGTTGGCGGTACCGGGCACCGGGCTGAGCGCCGGGTCGAATTCGCGGCGGACCAGCAGGCTTTTGAAGTCGAAGCTTTCGGTTAGATCGAAGTCGTTGCCCGCAATTTCCAGGGCTTGATCGATTACCGCGGGCAACTGGCAGGGTGCCAGTTGGCGGTTACTGCGGCGACTGAAGCTGAGCATGTGGCTGACAATTTTTGCCGCACGCGTGCCGGCCTGCTGGATGTCATCAAGCAGGCGCGGGATTTCCCGCGCCTGCAGGTAGTGGTCAACGTTCTCCAGGCTTATGCCGATACGTTCGGCCTGCGCGCGGTTTTTCTCCAGCGCTGGCGACAGACGTCGGCGAATGTTCTGCACGTTATGCAGAATCGCCCCAAGCGGGTTGTTGATCTCGTGGGCCATGCCTGCAGCCAGGCCGCCTACCGAGAGCATCTTCTCTGACTGCACCATCATTTCTTCCATATTCAGGCGCTGGGTGATGTCGTCGATGCGGATCACCACACCTCGGCCCGCGCTGCCCATCAGGGGATAGAAAGTCATGGCGTAGTGATGAACTTCTTCGTCTTTGCTCCAGGTCACGCGCTCGATCTTCGCCACCTTGTGTTGCTCGACGGTACATTTGAGCATCGGCAAAAAGGGCTTCAGCGGTGGAAAGGCGAGCTGCACCGGCTGGTTCAGGGCCTCCGTCAGGCCCGTGCCGGAGAGGGCGCTGGCCTCCTGATTCCACTGGGTGACATAGAGTTGCTCGTCGAGGGCGATCAAGGCCGAGGGCATGGAGTCGATTATGCTGTTGAGGTAGTTCTGGAAGCCGGTGAGCTTTTTCTCGATCTTGCTGCGTACCTGCACCTCCAGCTCCAGCTTGCGGTTGGAGTGGCGCGTTTCTTCAGCCAGGCGATGTGCCTGATCGAATGCGGCCTGGGCATCGTCGCGGGCGCGCTCGAGTTGCTGTTCGCGCGCTTCGATGCGCACCAGCATGGTATTGAACGCATCGGCCAGGCTGCCGATCTCGTCCCGATTGCCGCGCTTGGCCCGCAGGGCATAGTTCTCCTCGCGGGTGACCTGGCGCGACAGCTCTTCGAGCCGGCGAATCGGTTTGGTCACCAGGCGGCGGATCTGCCTTGCCACCAGCAGCCAGAGCAGCACGCTGAACGCAAGAATCGCCAGGCTGGCGGTCAGCGTGCCGGTATAGAAGGCGCTAGGTAATTCGCTGGACGCGACCAGCAGCAAGTAGCCGGGGCGTGCATCAGTTTGTGGCAGTTCAACCAGCAGGTTGGTGCGAAATTCGTTATGGCGCCAGCTGTCCAGCTGCTCTACACGCAGTGGCAACTGAAGTTTTTCCCCGCGATGCAGTTGCGCCAGGCTCACGCCATTGCTGTCATAAATCACCGCGGCGCGCAGGGGCGAGTAGTCATCCAGGCGTTGCAGCAGGGCTTGGGCGGCGCTCGCCGAGCTCAGCGCTTCCTGGCCAAGTGAGGGGCTGGCGATTAAGCGACCGAGTGTATGCAAGGCTTGCGGTGCGACGCTCTGCTGGGAAATCCAGTAGGCCGCGCTGATGAATGCCAGGTTGGCCATCAGTAATACAGCGGCCAGCAATACCAGCAGTGCGGCGAGCAGTTTGCGGCCGACTGGAAGGTTTTCGAGGCGTTGACGCAATGGCATGGGCTGATGAGTCGCAGTGACGGTAAGTTCAGGCAGGGTAACGCGCGGCTTAATGGCTGGGCAATCCGCGCGCATCAAGGTAATGCCGTAGGCGCTCGTGCAGCGCCGCCAGATGCGGTAAGACCAGGCTCTGATGCTGCGCCGTAGCGCAAGCATGACCAAGCAGGTAGGCAATTTCGGTGCGCCGACCCAGGGCGACATCCTGGTGCATCGAGGAGAAGTTTGCCGCAGTAGCCTGGATCACCTGCTGCACATCGGCATGCAGATTCGCCGCTGCAGCGGGCTGGCCACAGCGCTGCAGCAGTTGGTCAAGCTCAGCGCAGAGGGTCGCGACTTCCGTGGCATGGTCACTGAGGCCGCCATTGCGGCAATCGTAAAGCACGGTCAATGGGTTGATGGCGCAGTTCAGCGCCAGTTTGCGCCATAGCCTGCTGAGAATATCCGGGCTCCATTGATGGGGGATGTCGCTGCGCTGAAGGTCGCTTAGCCAGCTCGGCGGAGTGTCGTCTTGCGAGTCGCCGAGCCACGTATGGCCACGCCCGGCGAACACCACCCGCCATTCGCCTTCAGGCGCAGTGCCGTCGCGAAAGGCGCCTTCGGTGCTTGAGGCAAAAATACAGCGCGCCTGGGGTACTTGAGCGGCCACGGCCTCTTGGCTGCCCAAGCCGTTTTGCAGAAGTATCAGCTCGGCGCCTGGCGCCAGTCGCGGTGCGATACTGGCAATGGCTGTTTCGGCGTCGTAGGCCTTGCAGGCCAGCAGCAGGCGCTGGATGGGTGATGCGTCGTCGGTCAATTGCCCTGGCACGGCGTAGCGCCGGGCCTGATCGTGTTCGACCAGGGTCAGGCCTCCTGCGCGCTGGTAGGCGGCGAGGCGAGCCGGGTTGCGCAGGATCAGCTGCACAGCGACCCCAGCACGCGCCAGACGCGCAGCCCACAGGCAGCCCAGGCTGCCTGCGCCGAGCACATGCCAGCTCACGGCAGACACGGCCTGCTAGCGCGCAGGCGGCAGGCGCATGCCTGCTACCCGGGCACTGGCGTAAGACTCCGGCAGCAGCGTGCTCGCATGGGCGATCAGGCTCTCCGGGCTGATGGGCAAGGCTTGGGCATCGAGGCCAACCAGGCAGATGCCGGCCTTGAGGCTGATGAAACCTTCGCTGGTCTTGAACGCTTTGAGATTGAGCCCTTCATGCAGGCGTTTGAAGCTGTTCGGCGAACACTCTTGCAGACCTTCGAGCAGCGTGATCAGGGCGAAGTGGTTGTCGTCCAGGCGCACCAGCACGTCAAGCGGGCGCACCAGTTGCTGCAGGCGGCGGGCGACGCCGTGGAGCAGTTCGTTGTAGAAATCGTTGCCGTGACGCTGGCGCAGTTCGCTGGCCTCTTGCAGGCCGATCAGCAGGTAGCACAGCGCACCGCCGCGCGACTCGACCTGGCGCATGCTGTCGAGCAGCTTCTGTCGCAGGTAGCGGGCATTGCCCAGGCCGGTGAGTGTATCGACCAGATTGCGCTGTTCCAGGCTGGCGATGTTTTCCGTCAGCAGGCGATTTTCCTGGAGCAGGCGCTGCAGGGTGTTACACAGGCGGTCGGCAGCGTAGACCCGGGGCACCAGTTGCTCGTTCATCTGCGCCTTATTGATGAAGTCGTCGACACCTCGATCAAAGGCTTCACTCAATACGTTTTCACCTTCTTTGCCGGTCAGCAGCATGACGTAGGTGTAGTGATCGGTCATTTCATCCAGTTGACGAACGCGGCCAGTCAGTTCCAGGCCATCCATTTGCGGCATTAACCAGTCTGCCAACAGCACGCTGGCCGGGCGCAGTTCGAGCTGCCTGATGGCTTCTGCGGCGCTATTGGCAAAGCGTACATCCTGGTAACCGACCTGGCCCAGGGCGCGGCCGATCATGGCGCTGGAGAATTTGGCGTCGTCCACCACCAGGATACTGAGATGGGGGTTGGGCATGGGCAAGCTCGCGGGAAAAGTCGCATGGGCCCGGTACATTGCCGGGCAGTGTGTGTCGCTAGGAGCCTGCTCGATGTCACGCAGCAGTACAGGGTTAAGTCAGACAAGCGCCTATGACTATATAATGGCCGGGTTTTTCAACCGTCAACAAGCCACGCGTGTCCCGTCTGTGATCTGGGCCGCGCCGTCTATCTGGAGGAAACCTATGCCCTCGTTCGACGTGGTGTCCGAACTGGACAAACACGAAGTCACCAATGCTGTCGACAACGCCATCAAAGAACTTGAGCGTCGTTATGACCTGCGCGGCAAAGGTAGCTTCGAAATCAAAGACCTGACCGTCAACCTGACCGCCGATGCAGATTTTCAGCTGGAGCAGATGGTCGAGATTCTCAAGCTCTGCCTGGTAAAGCGCAAGATCGATGTGCAATGCCTAGAGTTCAAAGATGCCTATCCCTCGGGTAAGAGCGTCAAGCAGGAAATGACCCTGCGTGAAGGCATCGACAAGGAGCTGGCGAAGAAGATCGTTGCCCACATCAAGGACAGTAAGCTCAAGGTGCAGGCTGCGATTCAGGGCGAGCAGGTGCGCATTACCGGCAAGAAACGCGACGACCTGCAGGAAGCGATTGCTGCACTGCGCGCCAAGGACTTCGGTATGCCGCTGCAATTCGACAACTTCCGCGAGTGACGCAGCGAGCCCGTCGGGCCTGGGTTGCGCAGCAGCAATGATTGTAAAGCGACCGCCATGGCTTGCCATGGCGGTCGCGTTTTAAGCAGTGAACAAGGAGTGGTAAATGGAGATGAATGTCGAACAGCTGGTGAAGATGTCCGAGAGCTGGCTGCCAGTGGTGCTGCAATACAGTGGCCAACTGACCCTGGCGATTATCACCCTGCTGATCGGTTGGTGGTTTATCAACACGCTGACCCTCAAAGTCAGCGCGGTACTGGATCGGCGCAATGTCGACCGCGCGCTGCACAGTTTTATCGGCAGCCTGGCCAGCATGATTCTCAAGGTGCTGCTGCTGGTCAGTGTCGCCTCGATGATTGGCGTTGAAACCACCTCCTTTATCGCGGTCATCGGTGCCGCAGGCTTGGCCGTCGGCCTGGCGCTACAAGGCAGTCTGGCGAATTTTGCCGGTGGCGTGTTGATCATGCTGTTTCGGCCGTTTCGCGCGGGGGACTGGATCGAAGGGCAGGGCGTGTCGGGCAGTGTCGACAGTATCCATATCTTCCACACCACCCTGAAGACCGCAGATAACAAAGTGGTCATCGTGCCTAATGGCAGCCTGTCCAATGGCAACATCACTAACTACTCACGTGAGGCCACGCGGCGCGCTGACATCAACCTGGGCATCGATTACTCCAGTGACATCAAGAAAGCCCGCGACGTGCTGCTGAAGATCGCCGAGGACCCGCGCATTCATCGCGACCCGGCGCCGGTGGTGTTCGTCACGGGGCTGGGAGATAGCGCGGTCAACTTGTCATTGCGCGTCTGGGTGGCTACGCCGGATTTCTGGCCAGTGACCTTTGCTTTCACTGAGCAGGCCAAGGAGCAGTTGACTGAAGCCGGTATCGGCATCCCGTTCCCGCAGCGGGTCGTGCATCTGGTTCAGCCAAGCTGAGTCAGCTGCGCTAAAAGCCACCGGTTGCACCCATGAAAATGCCGCGTTCCCTTCGACAGGAATGCGGCATTTGTCTGTGCGTTGGCCTGCCCGGATTGCGCCGCGTTGCAGGCTGATGCACGCGGAGATTACATGCGCAGGCCGCCATCCAGTTCGAGGATACGGCCGGTGTAGTAGTCATTTTCCAGGATGTACGCTACCGAATGGGCGATCTCGGCCGGCTTGCCCATGCGCCGCAGTGGAATGCCTGCGGTCATTTTTTCCAGGGCTTCGGGTTTCATGCTGGCGACCATTTCGGTCTCGATGAAGCCGGGCGCGACACCCGCGACACGAATGCCGTAGCGCGCCAGTTCCTTGGCCCAGACTACGGTGTCAGCGGCAACGCCAGCCTTGGCCGCAGAGTAGTTGGCCTGGCCCATGTTGCCGGCGCGGGAGATCGAGGAGATGTTGACGATCGCGCCCTGGTTCTTCAGCTCGATCATCTTCGCCGCCACTTCGCGGGTGCAGAGGAATACGCCAGTCAGGTTGACGTCGATCACCGCTTGCCACTGAGCCAGGCTCATCTTGGTCATTTCGCCGTCTTTGACCTTGATGGTCAGGCCGTCACGCAGGATGCCTGCGTTGTTGACCAGGCCATTGATCGCGCCGAAATCTTCGGCGACCTGGGCAACCATGTGGGTCACCTGCTCCTCATTGGCCACGTTGCACAGGTAAGCGCGTGCTTCCACACCATGGGCCTTGCAGGCGGCCACAGCGTCGTCGAGTTTTTCCTGGTTGAGATCGACCAGCGCCAGTTTCACGCCTTTTTCAGCCAGGTATTCGCCCATGGCGCGGCCTAGACCCTGGCAACCGCCAGTGATGATGATAACTTTGTCTTTGAGTTGCATCGCGTATCCCCTCAAGGTGTGTCGTGTGGTCCCGCTGGCGCGCTGTAACAGCTATTCTAGGGCGCCTGTCCGTTAGTGACGGATTCTTTGCAAGGAGTCATAAGGTGAGCGTGAAAGCGGCCAAGCATGCCCGAGAATTGCTGCTCAAGGAATACCGCGGGGTGCTCTCGACCCATTCGAAGGCTATGCCGGGCTTTCCTTTCGGATCAGTGGTGCCCTACTGCCTGGACGCTCAGGGCTGGCCGTTGATCCTGATCAGCCGCATCGCCCAGCACACCCATAACCTCAAGCAGGACGCCAAGTGCTCGCTGTTTGTCGGTGAGCGTGGCGCCGAGGATGTGCAGGCGGTCGGTCGTCTGACGCTACTCGCGCAAGCACGACAATTGTGTGACCAGGCCGCAATCGACGCTGCAGCCCGGCGTTATTACCGCTATTTTCCCGAGTCGCAGAATTATCACCGCGCCCATGATTTCGATTTCTGGGTGTTGGCACCGGTACGTTGGCGTTACATCGGTGGTTTCGGCGCGATTCACTGGTTGGATCAGGTGGCGCTGGCTAACCCGTTCGCTTCGCCAGTCGATACTGCGCCAGTCGACACTGCGCCGGTTGATACTGTGGCAGCCACTGCTGCGCCAGTCGACACCGGTGAAGTCGAGCAGGGCATGATCGCGCACATGAACAGTGACCACGCCAGCGCCATCGCTCATTATGTCGCCCTGGCTGGTTTGCCGAGCCAGGTGCCGGCCGAACTGGTGGGTATCGACAGTGAAGGGTTCCACCTGCGCATCGGTCAAGGGTTGTATTGGTTGGCTTTCGCCGCATCTTGCAACACCTCCGCTGAGGTGCGTCAGGCCTTTGTCCAGCTGGTTCGTGCACAAACCTGGCCGACCGACGGTAGCGCTTCAGCTTGAATTAAGCGCAATACCCCATACTTACAGCTTATTGGAAGCCGTTCTTCCGCTAAGGAATCTTTGATGCGTGTTTTTTTGTTTTTGTTCTTGCTGTTCCCGGTCATCGAGCTAGCGCTGCTGATCCAGGTGGGCAGTGCGATTGGTGTGCTGTCCACCCTGTTGCTGGTGATAGGTACGGCGATTCTCGGCAGCATTTTGCTGCGCGTTGCCGGCGTGGCTACAGCCTGGCGCGCGCGCGAGAAGCTGGCGCGCGGCGAACTGCCCGAGCAGGAAATGCTCGAGGGCCTGCTGATTGCGGTCGGCGGCGGCCTGCTGCTGCTGCCGGGCTTCATCAGCGATATCTTCGGCGTGCTGTGCCTGATCCCCTTCACTCGCCGGTTGCTGGTGAACAAAATCCGCCTGCGCGCGGCTGAGCAAGCCATGCGCCAGCGGGCATTTGTCGATGACCTTGCAGCGCGCACCGGACAGACTCGGCCGGGTGCTGCCCAGCCGAATGTGCTGGAAGGCGAGTACGAGCGCCGCGATTGATGCAATTGCCCAAGCGCCATGCACTGCAGGTGAGCGGCTGGGCAATCGCGCCGCTCAAGGGCTTATTTTGCCCATTGGGCCTGCGCCAATACGCCGCTACAGTCGCTCATCAGCCGTAAAAAATTAATCGCTGACCCTTGAAATCCACTTGTGCGCCCTTATGTAGCGGTCACCGCAAGGTTTTCTGCTGGTTTCGGCAGAACAGACTTCCGCGTTGTACTTCGGTGCAGCGCAACCGGCTTCGCCGGACTTTGCTAACCCGCCGGTGTGAACGCCGGTCGATGTAAACAACCTATTTGGGAGAGATCGACAATGAAGCTTCGTCCTCTGCATGACCGCGTCGTAATCCGTCGCAGCGAAGAAGAAACCAAAACCGCAGGCGGCATCGTGCTGCCAGGTTCCGCTGCCGAGAAGCCGAACCAGGGCGAAATCGTCGCTGTAGGTACCGGTCGCGTGCTGGACAACGGTGAAGTGCGTGCGCTGGCCGTCAACGTTGGTGACAAAGTGGTGTTTGGTCCTTACTCCGGCAGCAATGCCATCAAGGTCGACGGCGAAGAGCTGTTGGTCATGAGCGAGAGCGAAATCCTGGCCGTTCTGGAAGCCTGATTTCCGTCTCCGCCACTGTGCATCGCGCTCCACCAAAACGAATTTTGAGGAATATCCATCATGGCTGCTAAAGAAGTTAAGTTCGGCGACTCCGCCCGTAAGAAAATGCTCGCCGGTGTAAACGTCCTGGCTGATGCCGTAAAAGCGACCCTCGGCCCGAAAGGCCGTAACGTGATCATCGAGAAGAGCTTCGGCGCTCCGACCATCACCAAGGACGGCGTATCCGTCGCCAAAGAAATCGAGCTGAAAGACCGCTTCGAAAACATGGGCGCACAGCTGGTTAAAGACGTAGCTTCGCGCGCTAACGATGACGCTGGCGATGGCACCACCACCGCTACCGTACTGGCTCAGTCGATCGTCAACGAAGGCCTGAAAGCCGTCGCTGCCGGCATGAACCCGATGGACCTGAAGCGCGGCATCGACAAGGCGACCATCGCCATCGTTGCTGAGCTGAAGAAGCAGGCCAAGCCGTGCGCTGACACTAAAGCCATCGCTCAGGTCGGTACCATTTCCGCCAACTCCGACACCTCCATCGGCGACATCATTGCCGAGGCCATGGAGAAAGTCGGTAAAGAAGGCGTGATCACCGTTGAAGAAGGCTCGGGCCTGGAAAACGAACTGTCGGTTGTAGAAGGCATGCAGTTCGACCGTGGCTACCTGTCCCCGTACTTCATCAACAAGCCGGACACCATGGTTGCCGAGCTCGACGGCCCGCTGATCCTGCTGGTTGACAAGAAAATCTCCAACATCCGCGAAATGCTGCCAGTACTGGAAGCTGTCGCCAAAGCCGGCCGTCCGCTGCTGATCGTTGCCGAAGACGTTGAAGGCGAAGCCTTGGCGACTCTGGTGGTGAACAACATGCGTGGCATCGTCAAAGTCGCTGCCGTCAAGGCACCGGGTTTCGGTGATCGTCGCAAGGCCATGCTGCAGGACATCGCCATCCTCACTGGCGGTACCGTGATTTCCGAAGAAGTTGGCCTGAGCCTGGAAAGCGCCACCCTGGAACACCTGGGTAACGCCAAGCGGGTCATCCTCAACAAGGAAAACACCACCATCATCGACGGTGCTGGCGTGCAAACCGATATCCAGGCGCGTGTTGCCCAGATTCGCAAGCAGGTTGAAGACACCTCGTCCGACTACGACAAAGAGAAGCTGCAAGAGCGTCTGGCCAAATTGGCTGGCGGTGTTGCCGTGATCAAGGTCGGCGCCGGTTCCGAAGTCGAAATGAAAGAGAAGAAAGCCCGCGTCGAAGACGCCCTGCACGCTACCCGTGCAGCCGTTGAAGAAGGCGTTGTACCTGGCGGCGGTGTTGCCCTGGTGCGTGCCCTGCAGGCCATTAGCGAACTGAAAGGTGAGAACGCCGATCAGAACGTTGGTATCGCTCTGCTGCGTCGTGCTGTTGAAGCGCCACTGCGTCAGATCGTTGCCAACTGTGGTGACGAGCCGAGCGTAGTAGTCGACAAGGTCAAGCAAGGTTCGGGTAACTACGGTTACAACGCAGCCACCGGCGAGTACGGCGACATGATCGAAATGGGCATCCTCGATCCGGCCAAAGTGACTCGTTCGGCGTTGCAGGCAGCTTCTTCGATTGCCAGCCTGATGATCACCACCGAAGCGATGATCGCCGAGATCGTCGACGACAAGCAGTCCGGCGGCGGCATGCCGGATATGGGCGGCATGGGTGGCATGGGCGGCATGATGTAGTGCGACGAGAGTCGTTGTAGGTAGCTAGCCTAGCGGGCTACATCTGGTGGTCACCAACATGGTTTGGTGACCACTTTCCCGCAGAAAATAGCACTATTAAAACCCGATCCCGGGCCTCTAAGCCCGGTTTTGGTCACCCACAAGGTGTCGAATACAGGGTAAGTGCGCCTTAAATTTGGAGCTTTACCCGCTCTCAAATTACCTGCAAGAAGCATATTCCCCAAGGGGAGTGGCTGCTTGTATGGGATCTTGTTTGATATGTGCTTGTTAGCTCTTCTACAGGGCGCAAGCTGTATCTGTCATTGTCTCTCTCGAATACCACAAGGTATTTGGGCATGAGACCTTTTGTTCAGCCAAAAGTAGCCTACGGATAGTGCGTCACTGGTAACGGTGGGGTGCGAAGCTTCCTGACAATGTAGTCCCACGATGTTTGTGGTGTGTGGTCGCCGCGAGGTGCCATGCAAATCCTGCGAGCAACACGCGGGTGCGACGCTAGGCTGGTTGGTATGGTCAACATAAGTGAACTGCTGATAAACACCGTCAACCGCATGGAGCCAAAGTTGCTGATAGGCTTTGACCAAAATGGTGCATGACTGGTTGTCTCTTTTACATCTGGAGACACGCTGACATTGAGTCATCGGTGAATAGGCAGGACCTAACCCATCCTTGTGACAGGTATGGAACTCGGTAAACCCGTATTTTCGCCACTGGCCGTCATGGCAGGGCAGGCTAACCGTAAGGAAAGCTGTTGGAAGTGCGGGCAAAGGATGTCGGAAAAAGCGAATGCCATCCTGTAATGGTATTGGATAGAGGCTATTGCCTTGGCCCGAAAGGGTGCCCACTTCCGACGGGTCTTTGATCGCGTGAAGGCATGTAAAGCCATCAAGAGTGGATGTCTGCTGGGCTGACCGGCAGCATTCATCAAATAAAAATCCCTTGCGGGGCAGTGAACTCACTCCCCCGCAGGGGGGACGTGTGTCTGCTGCCGCCAAGGGAAATTTTCTTTGGAGGAAAGCAAGATGAGTGCGTCTGAAATAGAAGTACCTGCATCCTCCCTCCCGGCCACTGGTTGGCACATGATCGACTGGGAAACCAGTCATCGACGGGTGAGAGGGCTACAGGTTCGAATCGCGAAGGCAGCCAAGAGTCAGCAGTGGCGGCAGGTGAAAGCCTTGCAGCGCATGCTGGTTCGTTCGTTTGCCGCCAAGGCGTTGGCGGTAAAGCGAGTCACTGAAAACCGGGGTCGCAGGACTCCGGGCGTCGATGGGGAAACCTGGAGCACGCCTGAAAGCAAATGGAAGTCAGTTTTTCGGTTACAGCGCAGGGGCTACCAACCCCGGCCATTGCGACGGGTGTATATCCCGAAAGCTAATGGCCAGCGCCGTCCGCTGGGAATACCGACGATGCTGGATCGAGCAATGCAGGCGTTATACCTGCTGGCCCTCGAACCGGTGTCGGAGACCACAGCTGACCGGAATTCCTACGGCTTCCGTCCTCACCGCTCCACGGCAGATGCAATTGAGCAATTGTTCATCAATCTCAGTCGTAAGCATTCTACGCAGTGGGTCATGGAGGGCGATATCAAGGGGTGTTTCGACAACATCAGTCACGACTGGCTGATCACCAACGTCCCTATGGACAAGGTGGTTTTAAGGAAGTGGCTGAAGGCGGGATATATGGAATCTGGCCGATTGAGCCCAACCGGGGCGGGAACTCCGCAAGGAGGCATTATTTCTCCCGTATTGGCCAATTTGGCGCTTGATGGACTGGAAAAGGAGCTTGAATCTCGATTCGGGCAGCGCAATACCAAAGCCAGCTACAAGACCAAGGTCAACTATGTGCGTTATGCAGATGATTTCGTCATCACTGGCATCTCGAAAGAGCTGCTGGAAAATGAGGTAAAGCCTGTCGTCGAAGCCTTTATGGCCGAGCGTGGGTTGAGTCTTGCGGTGGAGAAAACGCTGTTCACGCATGTATCGGAGGGGTTTGATTTCCTGGGTCAGAATGTTCGCAAGTACGGTGACAAGCTGCTGATAAAGCCAGCCCACAAGAACGTGAAAGCATTTTTGGCCAAGGTTAAGGCACTGGTTGAAGCGAACAAAGCGGTACCGGCCAGTCTGTTGATCGAGCGGCTCAATCCGGTTATTCGGGGTTGGTCCAACTATCATCGGCCGATTGTCGCTAAGCAGACCTTTAACTATGTGGATTACAGAATCTGGAAATTGCTATGGCGATGGTGCAGGCGGCGACATGGAAATCGCTGCAAACGTTGGGTCAAGGATAAGTACTTCAAGCGCGTGGGACCACGCAATTGGGTCTTCTCCGGACTACAGCTCAGCGGAAAACTGCTCCACTTGTTGTACGCCAGCGATACGCCAATCAAGCGGCACACCAAGATCAAGGCGGAGGCTAACCCATACGCCCCAGAGGACGAGATGTACTTCGAGCAACGGCTGGAATATGCGTGGCGAAGGTCGGATGAGGGGAAACGGAAGACGCTGACGTTATGGCTCGGCCAGAGCAAGCGATGCCCGATGTGCAAGCAGTTGATTACGTTCGAGACGGGATGGAATATTCACCATGTCATCGAACGGCACAAAGGGGGGAGCGATGCGATGGATAATTTGGTGCTGCTGCATCCTAATTGTCATCGGCAGTTACACAGTGTTGCACCGGTTCTCTCGATTGAGAGAGGGCTTACAAAGGCTTGAGCCGTATGCGGTGAAACTCGCACGTACGGTTCTTAGGGGAGGGATGGCTAGGAATGGCCATTTCTTACCCGACAGCCAGCCTGCTCCCCAGCAGTCCTTGAAAAACCCGCGCCTCGGCGCGGGTTTTTTATTGGCTGCGTAATCGTCAACTGCTGCGCCCGATGAGACGTGTTCGCAGTGCGCGCCAGCGCCGCCCTGGAGGCCGGTCTGCGCGTGTAGGTTGGCGTTGGGCGCAGCGAGGCGCGGCAGAGGCATGCCCATTAGGGTTATTCCTGCACCCCACTAACGTCGGCATAGCCTTGCAGTGGACGCAGCCTGGCGTGCCGATGTTGCTCAATGGACGGCTTGGTCGCGCTGAGCGTGATGGGTGCGGCTGTTAAACGGCATCCGTTCTTATGGCCCTGTAAATTGCTCGCTTTTATGGCCTGTAAATTGCTCTAAGTTTCGTTCTCGCTGCAACCAGCACGCCATCGATGGTTGTGCCCATGCAGCCAGGGTGCCCGGGCCCTTTGTGACGCGGCGCGGGAGGTTACCCGGCGAGCTGGTTTGTTACTGATAGTGACTTGCCAGGGCGGGTAGCTGTATGCGGTCAGGTTGAGGCGCTCGATTTACAGGCGGATGAAATGACAGTGGCGATGGCATTCGAGCAGTGGTGGCAATTGCAGGGTGAATGGGTCGAAGAACCCAATCATCGGCGCGGAGGCGAGAGCGGCGTACAGCGGTTGTGCCAAAGCGACGGCCAAGTGCTTTATGCCAAGCGTCAGGTTGGACACTTCTATCGCAGCCTGCGTTACCCGTTCGGTCGGCCCACGGTGCTGCGTGAGCGTGATGCCTTGTTGGCCCTGCCGCTACTCGGCGTAAAGGCGCCGAACCTGCTCTATTGCGACGTGCAGCGCGACGCTGCCGGGCGTTGGCGTGGTTTGCTGGTGTCTGAGGAACTTAAAGGCTTTCAGGAACTCAGTCACTGGTACGCCGAGGGCGGCCGTGAGTGTTTCAGCGCGGCGGTGAACGAGCAGTTGCTGGAGCAAGTGGCTGGCATGCTGGCGCGATTTCACCGGGCTGGCTGGCAGCATGGCTGCCTCTATCAGAAGCATCTGTTCGTGCGAGTCGAGCAGGTGGGTGAGTGCATCGAGGTTGAAACAGCCCTGCTGGACCTGGAAAAAAGCCGCCGGCGATTCAGTCCACGACGGGCTGCTCGCCATGACATGCAGCAACTAAAGCGCCATTCGTCGTGGAGTGCTGGTGATTGGGATCGATTGGTCTACTTTTATCAGCAGGCGTTTGGCAGCGCTATCAAGGGGTTGCAATGATGAAGTTAGAAATTGCTAGAGGTGTTTTTCTGATTGCGGCACTGGGCGTGGCCTCTTTGGCTGCGGCAGCCTGGCATGAGCCGGGCCCGGTGATGCTGGGTAACGCCAGTCAGGTTGAGTACTGCCCACTGCCACGTAAAATCAGTGCAGCAACGCAACAGGTTACGCCGGACAAGGATTTACTGCTGTTCATGTTCAGCTTGTCGCAGAGTCTGGCTGGACATAAATGAGCGAACGATCCGCCTGACAAACATTACTGTCGTGCCAATGCCGTGTACTTGAGCCAAGTGCACGGCATTTCTTTTCCTGACTGCTTCAGTCTGCTCTTCCTCTGGCCCGCCATGGCTTGCGCCTCACATGCATTTCCTGTGCTGTTTTGTGTGCAGGCTTACGCTGTCGCAGGCTCCGGATCCGGCTTGGCCAGCAGGCTGTAGACGCAGGGCAATACGAACAGGGTGAACAAGGTGCCAACCGACATGCCGGTGGCGATCACCAGGCCTATATCGAAACGACTTACCGCGCCGGCGCCTGTGGCCAGGATCAGCGGGATCATGGCGAAGACCATGGCCGCGGTGGTCATCAGCACCGGGCGCAAGCGAATCGCTGCCGCTTCTTCGACCGCTGCCCGCCGTGACAAGCCTTTTTCACGACGCAGTTGATTGGCGAATTCGACGATCAGGATGCCGTGCTTGGTGATCAGGCCGATCAGGGTGACCAGTCCAACCTGGGTGTAGATGTTCATGCTGGAAAAGCCGAGGAACAGTGGGATCAGTGCGCCACAGATCGACAATGGCACTGTCACCAGGATCACCAGCGGGTCGCGGAAGCTTTCGAACTGCGCCGCCAGCACCAGGAAAATCAGAGCCAGAGCCAGGCCGAAGGTGGCATACAGGGCGCTGCCTTCTTGGATGAACTGGCGCGCCGCGCCGGCATAGTCGGCGGCAAAGCCGGCCGGCGCCTCCTCGGCCATGATCTGCTGCACGGTCTCGATCGCTTCGCCCATGCTGACGATAGGTACGCCCTGGATGATCGCCGAGTTGAGCTGCTGGAACTGATTGAGCTGGGTCGGGCGTGCGCGCTCGCTGACGCTGATCAGGGTCGACAGCGGCAGCATCGCGCCGCTTTCGCTCTTCACCTGATAGTTGCCGAGCCAGTCCGGGTTGTCGCGGTAGGCGCGCTCGACCTGGGCGATGACCTTGTAGCTGCGCCCGTCGATGGTGAAGCGGTTGATCTCGCCTTCGCCGAGCAGGGTTGCCAGGGTCAGGCCGATGTCCTGCATGGATACGCCCATCTGCGCGGCCTTGGCGCGGTCGATATCGACCACCAGTTCGGGCTTGTCGAAGGCCAGGTCGATGTCGAGGAAGGCGAATTTGCCGGAGGCCAGGGCGCGTTGCTTGACCCGCTCGGTGACCTGTAGCAACGACTCGTAATCGCTCGGTGTATTGATCACGAACTGGAATGGCAGGCCGTCACCGGTGCCAGGCAGCGAGGGCAGGTTGAAGCCAAATATCTGCAGGCCGGCGATCTGATTCAGGCGCGCTTGCACCTGCGGCAGGATCTCCATCTGGGTGCGCTCGCGCTCGTTCCAGGGCGTGAGCAAAAAGCCGCCGATCCCCGATTGCACGCCATTGAAGCCATTGATCTGGAACGAGGAGTAATACTCCGGGAACTCCTTGAAGATCTCGACGAATTCATCGGTATAGCGGTTCAGGTATTCGAGGTTGGTCGGCTGCGGCGCGTTGGCGATGAGGAACACGATGCCCTGGTCTTCCTCGGGCGCCAGCTCGCTCTTGGTAAACATCAGCAGCAGCGGAATCAGGCACAGCACGATCAGGGCGAACACCACCACCACCGGGCGAGTATTGAGGGTGGCGTGCAGCGCAACCTGGTAGCGGCGCTTGAGTGAGTCGAAGAGCATGTCCAGGCGATGTGCCAGGCCCGTGGGGTTTTCGTCGTGGCGCAGCAGCTTGGCGCACATCATTGGTGACAGGGTCAGGGCGACGATGCCGGAGATGATCACCGCGCCCGCCAGGGTCAGGGCGAACTCCTTGAACAGTGCGCCGGTCAAGCCGTCGAGAAAGCCGATCGGCGCATAAACTGCGGCCAGGGTGATGGTCATCGACACCACCGGTACGGCGATTTCACGGGCGCCGTCGATGGCAGCATCGTAGGGCGTCTTGCCATCCTCGATGTGTCGGTGGATGTTCTCCACGACAACGATGGCATCGTCCACCACCAGGCCGATGGCCAGGACCATGGCCAGCAGGGTCAACAGGTTGATCGAATAACCCATCAGCTGCATGAAGAACAGCACGCCGATCATCGACAGCGGAATGGTGATCACCGGGATCAATACCGAACGCAGTGCGCCGAGGAACAGGAACACCACGACAATAACGATCAGCACCGCCTCGAACAGAGTCTTCACCACCTCATCGATGGATACCTGGATAAACAGGGTGGCGTCGTAGGCGATGGACACCTTGAGGTTCGGCGGTAGCTGAGTCTCGATCTCGGGCATGATCTGCCGCACTTCCTTGATCACGTCCAGCGGGTTGGCGCTCGGCGTGCCCTTGATGGCGATGTACACCGATGGGGTGCCATCGAAGGAACTGATCGAGTCATAGCTTTGCGCGCCCATCTCCACGCGGGCCACATCGCCGAGCAGCACGCGGCTGTCGCCGATGGTTTTCAGCGGGATGGCGGCGAAGTCCTGTGGCGACGTGAGGTCGGTGCTGGCATTGATGCTGGTGACCACATACTCACCCTTCACTTCACCGGCAGCGGCGAGGAAGTTGTACTGGCGCACGGCGTCGTTGATGTCACTGGCGGTCAGCTCATAGGCGGCCATCTTCAGCGGGTCGAGCCACAGGCGCATGGCGAACACCTGATTGCCGAGGATTTCCGCCTCGGCCATGCCGGGCAGGGTGGCCAGCTTGGGCTGGATCACCCGTGACAGGTAGTCGGTGATCTGCGGGTTGGACAACTGATCGCTGTGGAAGCTGATGTACATCAGTGCCGAGGCGTCGGCTGCTTCCTTGCTCAAAACCGGGTCTTCGGCGTCCTGCGGCAGCTGGTTCTTCACCTCGTTGGCCTTGGCCAGCAACTCGGTGAACAGGCGGTCGCTGTCGGTGCCAATGCGCGCATAGATGGATACAGTCGAGACGTTTTGCCGACTCACCGAGGTCATGTAGTCGATGCCTTCCGCGCTGGCCAGGCTTTGTTGCAAGGGCTGGGTGATGTAGCCCTGGATGGTCTCGGCATTAGCACCCGGGTAGGCGGTCGTCACCGTGATCAGGGCATTCTCCATCTGCGGGTACTGGCGGATGGTTAGCTTATCGAAGGCCTGCAGGCCGAGCAGGACGATCAGCAGGCTGACCACGGTCGCCAGTACCGGGCGACGGATAAAGGGATCGGTAAAAGCCATGGGGCGGTTCCTATGCACCTGCACCGCGGTGGACGGTGCGGGTTGGCTATTCGGTGGTTTCGGCTGTATCAGCGACGATTGTTACGCGGGCGCCGCTATCGAGTTTGAGCTGACCGGCGCTGACCACCTGTTCGCCAGCCTGCAGGCCCTTGAGAATAACCACTTGGCCTTCGCGGCGTTCGCCGGTCTCGACGAAGCGGCGCTCGACCTGGAGGATCGGCTTGCCGTCGGCATCGCTTGCCGGGCTGCCGTCGTCGGCCTGCTGCGCCTCGATCACGTATACCGAGTTGCCGTACAAGGTGTAGGTGATGGCAGTTTCCGGTACCAGCACCTGCGAGATTTCGCCGGCGAGCAGCACCTGCAGATTGGCGAACATGCCGGGCAGTAACTTTTCGTTTGGATTGCCTAACCTGGCGCGCACCAGCAGGTTGCGCGTGGTCGCCTCGACCTTGGGGTTGATCGCGGCGATCTGACCTTCGAATACCTGGTCGGGATAGGCCGCCACCTGAATGCGCACGCGCTGACCGATGGCCAATTGCGGCACGTTCTGCTCCGGCAGGAAGAAGTCGACGAACAGGGTCGACAGGTCCTGCAGGGTGGCAATGGTGGTGCCAGAGGCCAGGTAGTCGCCGACGTCGACCTGACGGATGCCGATGGTGCCGGCGAAGGGCGCGAGGATGCGCTTCTTCGCCAGTGTGGCTTGCAACTGGGCAACGCTGGCGTTGGCTTTCTGCAGTTCGGCAGACAGTCGGTCGAACTCGCTCTTGGAGATGGCCTGTCGAGTGACCAGGTTGCGCCCGCGCTGGTACTCGACCTGCGCCAGGCCCAGTTCGGCCTGGGCGGTGCCCAGGCTGGCCTTTTCCACGTCGCTGTCCATCTGGATCAGCGGCTGGTTGAGGCGAACCTTCTCGCCGGACTGGAACAGCACATCGCGGGCGGTGCCGGCGACCTCGACAGTCAGGTCGATGCCCTGGAAGGCCTTCAACGTCCCGATAGCCGGCAAACGGCTCTGCCACGGTTTGGCTACAGCCTCTACGGCATTCACGCTGATCGGCGGTTGCGGCGCCGAGAACTGCTGAATTTCCTGGTAGATAGCCAGACCTTTATAGGCGGCGAGGGCGAGTACCACGACGAGTACGACGCCGAGCATGATCAGCATGCGGCGGAGCAACATATTCCGGTTCCTTGGCAATGGAAATTGGGCCTGGGAATAGGCAAGAAGAACACATTAGACTCCGCGCAAAGGCCTGTCAAAGCGTCGCATTTGCAACGTGGGAGCGATACAGAAGTTGCCTGATTGATCAAATGCGTTGTCAGCAAAGTGCCAGCGCACGCTGGCATTTTGCTGGTTACGTTATGGCGATTTCAGGCACTCAGGCGTTCGGTCACCTCATTAAGTTGTCCGGACAGGGTTTTCAGGTTCTGCCCGGCACTTTCGGTGCGCTGTACGTTCTCCTGGTTAGCGGTGGCGATGGCGGTAATCTCGGTGAGGTTGCGCGAGATGTCTTCGGCTACCGAGGTCTGCTCTTCAGCGGCGGTGGCGATTTGCCGGTTCATATCGCGGATCGCCTCGACCGCGTTGGTGATCAGCTGTAGCGTGGCGCCGGCCTCAGTGACCTGAGTCACGCCCTCTTCGCTGCGCTGCTGTCCGCTTTCGATGGCGCGCACGGCATTCACTGCACCGGTTTGCACGGTGTCGATGATCTGGTGGATTTCCGCGGTGGACTCGGCGGTACGTTGTGCCAGGGTTCGCACTTCATCCGCTACCACGGCAAAGCCGCGGCCCTGTTCACCCGCGCGGGCGGCCTCGATGGCGGCGTTGAGTGCCAGCAGATTGGTTTGCTCGGCGATACCGCGAATCACTTCGAGGACCTTGCCAATGCGCCCCGTATCACTTTCCAGGCGCCGAATGACGTCGGAGGTGTTGCTGATTTCGCCACGAATATTGGTGATGGTCTTGATGG
The DNA here is from genome assembly GCF_030683065.1 of Pseudomonas sp. Classification (GTDB taxonomy): domain Bacteria; phylum Pseudomonadota; class Gammaproteobacteria; order Pseudomonadales; family Pseudomonadaceae; genus Aquipseudomonas. The sequence goes on along the minus strand of NZ_JAUXMX010000012.1, from coordinate 38,368 downwards.
TCGCCTGCATCACTGTTTCGCCCTGACGCGCTGCGCTGTCGGCTGCATCTGCAGCGCCGGCTGCTTCGGCGGCATGGCGTGCGACCTCCTGAGCGGTGGCAGACATTTCGTGCATGGCGGTGGCCACCTGGTCGGTGCGTGAGAACTGCTCGCGGGTGCCTTGGGCCATCAGCATGGCAATCGAGTTCAGCTCACCACTGGCTGTGTCCAGGTCAGCGGTGCTGCGTTTCAGGCGGGTGAAGGTATCGGATAGGAAGTCGCGCAGGATATTCGCGGCCACGGCCAGGTTACCCAGTTCATCCTGTCGGTTGGAATCGACGCGTTTGCCGAAGTTACCCTGGCTGAGCTGGGTGATATGTTCGATCAGCTCACGGATCGGGTTGATCAGGTTGCGGTTGAGCAGCCATAGGCTGAACAGCGCGATCACCGCGGTAGCACCGAGCATCAGCAGGGTGCCGAACGTAATGGTGCGGTCGGCCGAGGCATTGAGCAGGCTAGCCTGTTCCAAGCTCTGTTTGTGCAGCTCGCTGGCCAGCGTCTCCATTTGCTGGGCGGTGTTGCGGTCGATGCCGGAGACCGCCTTGTCGCCGACCGTAGCGTCACCCCCTGCGGCGATAAAGGCATCGCGCCCCTTGCGGTAGTTGGTGCCGAGTGTCTGGTGTTCGCCGCGTAACGCGTCGACCTTGGTTTTCAGCACGCGGTCATCGCCGGCCAGTGTGCTTAGTCTGCCCAGGGAGTCCTGAACCTTGCGCTCCTGGGCTTCGAACTGGCTCCAGTATTTATCCAGTTGGGCTTTGTCGCTGCCGCGCAGCAGGACGTTCTTCCACTCTTGCACCTGGGTTTTGAAGTTCAGGTTGGTCGAATCGATAAGCGCTGAGGCTTCCAGCGGGCCTTCGAGCAGGCTGCGGTAAGCCTGCATGCCGCTGGAAAGGAAGCTGAAGCAGGCCAGCGCGGTGATCAGAATCAGCGCCAGGCTAGCACCGAGCAGGGCGAGAATTTGCGCGCGCAAGGATTTTTGCAGAAACATGGGTGTACCCCTGAGTATGGACGTCGAGACGCCAGCGAAGCTGACTGCGCCTGACTGCGAAAATCCCTGGCTATTGGTCGGGTTGCCTATAAGCAGCGGCTAACTAAAAGTATAGATCGGCTCTGCGGCAGCGTTCTTTAGCGTACCGGCTTATAGCGTACCGGCGCTGTATTACAAATTAAGACTGGAGTGTGGGCAGCCTGGAGCAGGCACTCAGCGCCTGTTTTCACGCAACAGATCGGAAACGGCGTTTCAGGCCAGGCGCAGGTGGTTGTCCCATAGCCCTGCCGGTAATTGCAGCGGCTGGGCGCTGATGTCGCTGTGGCGGCAATCGAATAGCCGGCAGCGTCCCACGCCCGTGCTGACGACGAAGCCCTCGGCTACTGCGCCAACCCCGGCGCAATCTGCTAGCGGTGCATCCAGGCGCAGGGCGGCGCTGTCCAGGTCCCAGATGAACACCCGGTTGCCGCGCGGCGCGGTCAGCGCCAGCAGGCGCAGTTCGCTGTGGATAGCCACGCTGGCGCTGTACTGGTTCATCGCCTGGCTTTGCGCTTCGCCCAAGGCAAAGTGCTGGAACGCCTGGCCCGGTCGCTTGATCGCTAGCAACGGCACCGGATCTGCAGGGTCGCCCATGTATTGCTGGGCGCTGACGATAGTGCCGTCGCTGGCGATTGCCAGATGGCGCACGCTGTTCATCCGCTCGGGCAGCTGTTCCTTGCTCAGCAGGCCGCCATCGCGATTGAGCAGCACCAGGCTGGACTCCATGCTGTCGAGGTTCATCTCCACCCGGCTGTCGGCTTCGGTGCGGATGCCGCCGTTGGCCACCACCAGGGTTTCGCCATCGGGTAGCCAGAGCAATTGGTGCGGACCGATGCCGTGGCTTGATAGTTCGCCGGTGCGTTGCAGCTGTCGGTCTTGCAGGCGATATACGCCGAGCACTCCGCGGCCGGGATCGCGGGTGTCGTTCTCGGTGGTGTACAACCATTCGCCATCCTTGTGGAACACCGCATGGCCGTAGAAGTGTCGTTGCGTCGGCGTATGCAAGGTCTGTAGCAAGCGGCCGTCGCGGGTGTCGAGCAGGTAACTCTCGGTGCTCGGCCGGCGGCCGACGAACAGGGCCAATGGCAGGCTGGGGTGCGGCACTACGTCATGACAGCGTTCGTTGACCCGGGTGGCAAACACCTTGCTTCCATCCAGGCGATAGCCCACCGCATAGTGTTCGCCAGCCGCATTGTTGCGCGCGGACAGCAGCAGGGGCTGCACGCCACTATTGCTCAGGGTCCAGCCGGCGAAGGCGCCGGCTGCCACTGCGCCGGCTGCCAGGCCGAGAAAAGCTCTACGCTTGATCATGGGCTAGTCGCCGTCATGGGCGTTGAAGCCCATCTGGATACCGAGGGCGTTCGCCAGTTCGGTTTCTTGCAGGCGGTGCAAGGTATTGAGGCTGGCGTACAGGGCGTTTAGTTGCTCGCGCCCGATGTCGTTGTCGAGTAGTTCGCCAAGCGGACGTTGCAGGGCCGCGAGGCGCTGGCGAGTGTCGCTGTAGGCGGCGTCGATGCGTTGTTGCAGGGCTGACTGATCGCTGCTCAATAGGGCTTGCATACCGTCCTGTTCGGCGCCGTGCCAGATACGTTCGGCGCTGGCCAGGCCGGCTGCCAGGTTGGCCAGACTGGCCTTGCTGCGCCAGGCTTCGGCTTGATAGGGCTGTGGCAGACCTTTGCTCTGGCGCCCGAGTGGTGTGCCAAGCTTTTTCTTCAGGCCATCAAGGGCGCTGACCTGGGTGCGCAGCAACTCGGCTACGGCTTCGCTCGCCTCTGCATAGCGTTGGTTGGGGAAGCTTTGCAGTTGCGCGGCCATGCCGTCTTTGGCTTGCCAGTGGCCAAGTACATCGGCTGCCAGGGTTTGCTGGTGCTGGCCGATGGCGACTATCAGCGGGCAATAACGGGCCTTCTGTCCTGCGTTATCGAGGTCTATGCCGGAGTCGTACATCAGGTATTCGTAAGCGGTCAGGCCTTGTACCACTACGCTGGATTTATCCAGGTCGGTGGCTGTCAGCTCGGGCTTGTTGTTCAGTAGGGCCTCGACTTGCCTTGCCACCAGATTTTTCTTGTCCGGCCAGAACTGTACCTGCCAGGCGCGGTTGCCTTCTGCCAGCGGGCCGATCAGCAGTGGCTGCAGGCCGGCCCAGGCGCTTTGTGCGGTGAGAAATGCCTGGCGCGCGTCGCTCAGGTTCTGCTCATCGGCGCAGAAGGCCTGACCACTATTGGCCAGCTGGCTATTGGCCTCGGCCCAGCTGCTGTAGGCCGGTAGCAGTACGCCGTCGGTCAGGGCACTGCTGACACTCTGCTGTGGGTCTACAGGGGCGCAGGCACTGAGCGCCAGGCTCAGCAAGGCGAGGGTGAGGGGGGAACGGATCATGTACAACTCCTTACAACGAATTCAGAAAGGCCAGCAGCGCGGCGCGCTGGTCGGCAGAAAAAGTCAGGACCTCTTGCTTGGCCGTTTCGGCTTCGCCGCCATGCCAGAGGATGGCTTCCAGCAGGTTGCGCGCGCGGCCGTCATGCAGAAACTGGGTGTGGCCGTTGACCGTTTCGGTGAGGCCGATGCCCCATAGCGGTGGCGTGCGCCACTCGCTGCCAGTGGCGAGAAATTCGGCACGGTTATCCGCCAGGCCTTCGCCCATGTCGTGCAGCAGCAGGTCGGTGTAGGGACGAATCAGCTGGTTGGCCAGCTCTGGTTCGGCAGCATCGCTGGCAGTGGTGAACTGCGGGGTATGGCAGCGCTGACAGCCGGCCTGGTGAAACAGCCCTTTGCCTTTGAGCACCTCGGGTGTATCGACATCGCGGCGCGCCGGTACGCCCAGGTTGCGGGTGTAAAACAGTACGTTGGCAAGAATGTTATCGCTGACTTCCGGCTCGCCACCATGCACTGCATTCCGGCAGTCGGTTTGTGCAAGGGTGCAATTGTCATGGGGTATCAGTGAGCTGGTCAGGCCCATGTCGTTGGCAAAGGCATCGGCGTTTTGCTGGTTGAGGTTGGGCTGCCCGGCTTTCCAGCCGAAGCGGCCCAGTACCGTGCGCTGCTGTGCCCTGTCCCAGACTTGATTGGCGCGTCCGGAGATGCCGTCGCCATCGCTATCTTCCGGGTCGGCATTGGCCAGAATCGTCGTATCGGCAATGGCTTCGAGCAGGCCCAGGCCAATCATCGGTGGCGCGATACGGGCGGAAAATTGGCTGTCAGCATGCAGCGGGCCATAGCCGAGCTGGCTGATTTCCAGGCTGGGCTTGCGCAGCTCGATCTGCTGGCCGTCGGCAAAGCTGACCCGTTGCGTGCTGTAACTGACCCGCACCTTGCCTTCGGGGGCGGTGCCTGGGTTGGCCATGTCTTGCAGTTGGCCGCCGTAGGTCGGTTCGGCAAGCACGCCCAGGCGCTCGATGATTTCTGCGTGCTCATGTCCTGCTGGAATCGACAGGCGCACCAGCATCGAGGCGGCGCTGAGCGCATTCGGTGCGGGCGGATGGCCGCGGCCATCTTTGATATGACAGTTCTGGCAGGCATTGGTGTTGAACAGCGGGCCCAGACCATCGCGCGCAGTAGTGGTCGCCGGGGCAATCACCCAAGGATTACGGAAGAAGCTGTTGCCTACGCTGAAATCCAGGCGGCGCGAGGGCGCCAGATTGGCCGAGGGCATGGAGAAGGCATTCTGATCGAACTTGAACACGGTGGCGCTGCCAGCAGACAGTGCTTCGCCGGGTTCGGCTTGGGTAAAGCGTGGCGCGGGGTCACAACCTGCCAGGCCCAAGAGCAGGCACAGGAGCAGGCGAGAAGGCGGGGCAGGCATCGACGAGAATCCGCAGTAGGAGAGTCAGGCGGCAAGCTTAGCAGGCTAACTTAGTTTAAATAAGATAGATTTGCGTTAGCGTTGGCGGCGAAAAGTCGCAGGTATAAAAAAGCCGGTGCGATCAGGCGATCACACCGGCTGCTCGTGCGCGTTGACCTAGAAGGCGTGGTCGGCGGTGTCCGGGTTGAGGTCGCCGATGTTCAGCTTGCCCGCAACCTGTTCGATGGCACCGGTCTGTTTGACCAGGGCGGCGATGGCGTCACGGATGATCTGCTGACCGGCAGCGTTGTCGGCAGCGATCAGCTGGTCGAAGTGCTGACCATTGTTGGCGCTGTCAACCAGCGCCTGCAACGTGGCTTCGGTCGCTGCGAGGTCGGCTTTAAGGGTGCTGTCGGCTGCCGCGTCGACCTTGGCTACCAGGTCGGACAGGCTCGGGCCGGTCAGGGTCGTGCCATCGGCCTTGAGGTATTCACCCAGGTAGACGTTGCGAACGCCTTTGCCGTTGTAGAAGTGCGAGTTATGGGTGTTGTCGCTGAAGCAGTCGTGTTCGTCTTCGGTGGAGTTGGCTTCCAGTGCGACCTTCATGCGCTCGCCGGCCAGTTCGCCGAGGGACAGGCTGCCCATGCCGAAGAGCATCTTGCGCAGGCCATTCTCGGCCGATTCGGCTTCCAGGCTGGCGCGGTAGTTGTCCGCTACGCCGGCCTGCCATTGGCCGACCATTTCGTCGAGGTCGCTGACCAGTAGCTCGCTGGCGGCCTTGAGGAAGGCCCGGCGGCGCTCGTTGTTGCCGCCGGTGGCGCCTTCGCCGACCACGAAGTCAGTGACTGGGCGTTCGCCGGCACCCGGGCCGGTGCCATTCAGGTCTTGGCCCCAGAGCATGAATTCGATGGCGTGGTAGCCGGTGGCGACGTTCGCTTCCGAACCGCCCAGCTCGTTCAGGCTGGCGAGTAGCTGTGGGGTGATTTCAGTCACGTCGAGCTGGTCTTCTCCGACTTGGATCTTCGTGTTGGCGACGATGTTGGCAGTGGCGCCCGGATTGCCCAGCGCCGATTGATAGTCGGCTGCCACGTAATCGATCAGGCCTTCGTCCAGGGGCCAGGCATTCAGTTGGCCTTCCCAGTCGTCGACCACGGCATTGCCGAAGCGGAACACTTCTGTCTGCATGTAAGGTACCCGCGCCGCCAGCCACGCTTCGCGGGCGGCTTGCAGGGTGGCGTCGGTCGGATTGGCGAGCAGTGTATCGATGGCGCTATGCAGCGCCTTGCCGGTGCTGGCAGCATCGCTGAAGACAGCCAGGGCCAAGTCGGCGTAGTGGCTGACCACGGCAGTTGCGGCAGCTTCGTTGACTGTGTTGGTTGCGGCTACCGGGGCACTAGCGCTGCTGGCGGCAGGTGCCGGAGTTTGGCTGACGGGTGCCTTGTCTTCGCCGCAGCCGGCGAGGGAGATGGCGATGGCCAGCAGGCTGGCGGAAGCCAGGGGCATACGAATCATGACGAAATCCTTTGCATGGAGATGAGAGTGGTACGCGGATGCGTACGCAAAGCTGCAACATAATGCGAAAGATTTGCATTTTGCGCAAAGGGTCGTTGCGATTAAATCGCATAAAGCCGTGCGCTCAGTCTCCATCCTGGCAGGCCGATGCCGCTAGAATGCCGGCATTCGGCTTTTGCGCAGCAGGACACCGGGTCCGATCTGCTAGTAGCCATGGCGCATCATTACGGAGCAAACCGCATGAGTCTTACCAGTGTTGCTGTCCTCGTGATTCTGATCCTGCTCGCCGCCTACGCGGTCATTCTCTACAACGCCCTGGTGCGCTTGAAGCACGGGCTGAGCAAGGCGTGGGCGAATATCGATGTGCTGCTCAAGCAACGCCATGAAGAGCTGCCTAAGCTGGTGGAAACCTGCAAGCAGTACATGCAGTTCGAGGGCCGTACCCTGGAGCGGGTGATTGCTGCACGCAACGCCGTCGCCAGCGCCCGCGAACAGCACGATGTAAGCGCCTTGGGTAAAGCCGAGAGTGGCTTGCGCATCGGCCTGGGTCAGCTGTTCGCCTTGGCCGAGAACTACCCGGACCTCAAAGCCAATGACAGCTTTCGGCACCTGCAGCTGCGCATCAGTGGCCTGGAGAATGGCATCGCCGATCGCCGCGAGCTGTACAACGAGGCGGTCAACCTGAACAACGTGCGCATCGAGCAGTTCCCCGATGTGTTGATCGCCCGTGCGTTCGCCTTCAAAGCAGGCGAGTTGCTGGAGTTTAGCGATGCCGAGAAGGCCGACGTCGATCTCAAGACGCTGTTCAGTTAAGCCGTGGCGATCGAAGGGTTGTTGCTTAGCCTGCTGTTCAGCGGCGGGGCAACTATCGGTGGTGCCTGGTGGAGCGTGAAACGCTGGTCACAGGCTCGCCATCTTCTCGACACGCCAACCTCGAAGATTCGTTCGGCGGCCCAGGGCTATGCCGAATTCTACGGTGTGCTGGCAGCGCTGGCCGATGCGCAGGTGCGTGCGCCGCTGACCGGCAAGCCATGTCTGTGGTGGCGCTTCAAGATCGAGCAATACCAGTCCGGCGGCAAGAAACGCAGCTGGCGAGTGATCGAGAGCGGTAGCAGCGAAGTCTGGCTGCGTTTGAACGACGGCACTGGCGACTGCCTGATCGACCCGCGCGGCGCCGAGGTTCGCCCGGCGATTCGTGAGGTTTGGCAGGGCAGTCTGCGTCATCCTCTGGGGCCAGCGAAGAGCGGGCTGCTCAGTTGGTTGGGCAGCGGCAAGCGCTATCGCTACAGCGAGGAGCGTTTGCACGTCGGCCAGCCGCTGTATGCCATTGGCGATTTTCGCAGCAGTGGTGGTGGTCAGGCTCGCGCCCCGGATACGGCGCAGAGCGAAGTGATCCGTGAGTGGAAGGGCGATTTCAACGGTCTGTTGCAGCGTTTCGACACTGACCGCAACGGTCAGCTGGATGAGCAGGAGTGGAGCCGCGTACGCCTGGCCGCGCAACTGGAGGCCGAAGACCGCCATCATCAGGAGAGTTCGCAGCCGGCGCAGCACCATCTGGGCAAGCCTGCCGAGTCGCGGCCGTTCATTCTGGCCAATGCCGGTGAAGACGAGCTGGCGCGGTATTTCCATTGGCAGGCAGCCGGCGGCGCCGCACTTTGCCTGGCCGGCGCTTTGGCGACGGCCTGGTTGCTCGGGGTGAGGGTGCTTTAGTGGCTGTGCCGCGCGCGCTTGCTGTTTCTACAGTGTGACCGGGTTGGTCACACCGGCGCTGAGCCGGCGGGCCTGCTTGAGATAGAGCATCAGCTCACGCGCGGGCAGTGGCTTGCTGTAGAAGTAGCCCTGACCTTCATTGCAGCCTTGGGCCATGATGTAGGCCTCTTGCTCGGCCGTTTCCACACCCTCGGCAATCACCTGCATACCGAGACTTTTGCCGAGCTGGATGATGGCCCGCACGATGGTGGCGTCGTCGTCATCCTGGAGCAGATCCATGACGAAGCTCTTGTCGATTTTGATCTTGTCCAGCGGCAGGCTTTTCAGGTAACTCAGCGAGGAGTAACCGGTGCCAAAGTCGTCAATCGCGATCAGTGCGCCAGAGCGGCGCAGGCTCAGCAAGTGCTGGGCGGCTGTGGTGATGTCTTCCATCAGGCCGGTTTCAGTGACTTCCAGTTCCAGGCTGCGCGGAGGCAAGCGATAGATCTGCATCAAGTTGTTGACCACCCGTGGCAGTTCAACATGGTGCAGTTGTACGGTGGACAGGTTGACCGCCATGCGCAGTTCACTGAAGCCCTGGTCGTGCCATTCGCGCAGTTGCCGGCAGGCTTGGTCGAGAATCCATTCGCCGATCGCGATGATGGTGCCGTTCTGTTCTGCCAGCGGAATGAATAGATCGGGTGGCACCAGGCCGTGTTCTGGGTGCTGCCAGCGCAACAGCGCTTCGACGCCGACCACGTGGTGATCGCGGTAATCGATCTGCGGCTGATAGACCAGGTAAAACTGGTTCAGCGCCAGGGCTTCGCGCAGATCTTTCTCCAGTTCGCGACGACGGCGCATTTCGCTGTCGACGCTGGCGATATAGAACTGGTAACGGTTGCGCGAGCGACTCTTGGCCAGGGTCATGGTCTGTTCGGCTTTTTGCAGCAGCTTCTCGGTGCTGTCGCCGTCTTCGGGGAACAGGGTGATGCCAATGGTGGCGCGCAGGCGCACTTCCTGCTGGTCGAGAATGAACGGCTGCTCGAGGCTGTCGAGTACACTTTGCGCCAGCTCGGCGGCTTCATACGGTTGCTCGATGTCGGCCTGAACCAGGGCGAACTGGTCACCACCCAGGCGGGCCAGGGCACCTAGACGACCGCTGTGGCTGCGCAAGCGGTCGGACAGGGCAAGCAGTAGCTGGTCGCCAGTCTGGTAGCTGAACTGTTCGTTGATGCTCTTGAAGTCGTCCAGGCCTACGCAGAGCACGGCAACCCGGCGCTGCAGGCGACCGGCATCATCAAGAATCTGATCGAGTTGCTGTTGCAGTTGCTGGCGGTTCGGCAGTCCGGTGAGAAAGTCGTACTGGGCCATGCGCAGCAGGCTGCTTTCTGCCTCGCGGCGTAGGTGAGTGTTACGTTCAATAGAGGACAGCAGCTGGTTGGCGGTATTGATCCACAGCCCCAGCTCGTTTTTCTCGTTGCCTTTGAGCATCGGCAGCTTGTGGGCGCTGGGTCGATCCGGGTTGATCTGGCTGAGATGCTCGATGATCTTCGACAGTGGCTTGGTCAGCAGCCAGTGGTAGACCAGATAGAGCACCAGGCCCATCGCCAAAGCCCGGAGTACGCCGGCAATGAAAATCACCACCGAACTGGTGACGAAGCTCTCGCCGTAGAGTGCGGTGTCGAGGGTGATGCTGAGGTCGCCGTAGTACTCACTGTAGGGGCCACGGCCCATCAGCTTGGTCGTGAAATGTTGTTCTTGGCCGAGGATCGGGTCGGTCAGCCAGCGAGTGGGCAACTGCGCCAGATCACGGGCTTTTTCCGCGAGCATCGGCTCGTTGGGGTGGCCGATGGCCGCCACGCGTACCGAGTCGTGCTGGAACAGGCCTTCGATGACCTGCATACCCATTTCGCGATCCAGGCTGTAAACCGCCTGGGTCGAGGGGTCGCGGAACATGCCAAGAATGCGCTGGGCATCGTTGGTCACGGCCTGTCGGGTTTTGTAGGCATCGAACACAATTTGCGCACAGCTCAGTATTACCCCAACGGCAAGCGCCGAGAGCAGTACGACGCGCAGCAGCTTCAGAGACAGGCTGTTCTTGAGTTCCAGCTTCAAATGGCAATTCCTTGTTCGATGCCAGCGACGTCATATCGTTGTGAGTATCAGCAAACTCGCGGTTGTCGTCAAAGGGCCATTACATCATTACAGTGCAGTCGATCGGGTCAGCCGCTCTAGCGTGGCAAAGGCAGGGCGTTTGTTGTCTCCCGGTATGTCGGTGCGAAGGGCCAGGTACTTGAGGGGTGTCCGTTGATTTATTTCACTGAGCATAGTCGCTGGCACTTGCAGAATAATCGCTCGCGCTGCTCTGTATGTCGAGTCCGGCATTCGCTCTATTCTATTGCCCGGCATCACGGCAAGGCATTGACGCTACTGCTTATCACAGGGTTTGAGTGAAGCTGAAATGAAGCTATGCGGTGCTCAGTAGACAGTAAAAAGCCCAGCTGATCAGCCGGGCTTTTTACTCATTGCACAGGCATTGACGGCCGGCGCATTAGTTGGCTTCAGGCTGCGTAGTTGTTAGCTACGAAATCCCAATTGACCAAGTTCCAGAACGCTTCTACATATTTCGGGCGCACGTTGCGGTAGTCGATGTAGTAGGCATGTTCCCAAACGTCGCAGGTCAGCAGCGGGGTGTCGCCGCTGGTCAGCGGGCAGCCGGCACCGATGGTGCTGGCCAGAGCCAGGGAACCGTCAGCTTTCTTCACCAGCCAGCCCCAGCCGGAACCGAAGGTGCCGATGGTTACTTTGCTGAACTCTTCCTTGAACGCGTCGAAGGAACCGAAGGCTGCGTTGATTGCGTCGGCCAGGGCGCCAGTCGGTTGACCGCCGCCATTGGGCTTCATGCAGTTCCAGTAGAACGTGTGGTTCCAGACTTGAGCGGCGTTGTTGAAGATGCCACCCGAAGAGGTCTTGACGATCTCTTCCAGGGATTTGCCTTCAAACTCGGTGCCAGGCACCAGATTGTTCAGGTTCACGACATAGGTGTTGTGGTGCTTGTCGTGGTGGTATTCCAGGGTTTCCTTGGAAATGTGCGGCTGCAGAGCATCATGTGCGTACGGCAGTGCCGGCAATTCGAAAGCCATGGTTGATCTCCTAATCAGGTCAGTTGCGGTGTTCGCGAAGCCGATCACGGGCGGCCCTATCTGCGGCGTGAGTTATCTCTTTGCGCCGCTAGCCTTGGATCATAGCACTGGGCCTTCGCCTTAAACACGTGGGAACTGTGTGGGAAACCAACATCCGGCGGCTGTTCCCGGCTGGGTTGACGGCCGTTTTAGGCGGCGGTGGGAGCCGCGAGCAACTGCCAGGCGATAGTGAACATCATCAAGGCCACGGCCAGATCAATCAGTCGCCAGGTTAGCGGTCTTGCCAGTTGCGGCGCCAGCCAGGCAGCACCAAGCGCGAGGCTCAGAAACCAGATTAGCGAGGCACTGGCCGCCCCCATGGCATAGGCGCCGGGCACACTTTGCTGGGCGCCGAGCGAGCCGATCAACAGCACGGTATCGAGGTACACGTGCGGGTTTAGCAGGGTCACTGCCAGTGCTGCCAGGAGCACGTTGCGCAGTGAGCGCGGGGTAGCCAGTGCCGCGTGATCGAGCCCCTGCGGACGGTAAGCACGCAGCAATGCCTGGACGCCATACCAGAGCAGAAAGGCGGCGCCGCCCCAGCGTGCAACAGCCAATAACAGCGGGTTTTGCGCCAGTAGCGCGGCCACGCCGAACACGCCGGCGGTTACCAGCAGGGCATCGCAGACCACGCAGAGCAAGGCCACCGGTAGATGATGTTCGCGCCGCAGACTTTGCGCCAGAACAAAGGCGTTCTGTGCGCCAAGGGCGATGATCAGTCCGGCGGCGATTACCAGGCCATTCAAATAGCTTTGCCACATGGTTGTTCTCCTGTTGTTGCTGGCCAGTCTGTTGTGCTTGGCTGTATAAGAAAAATCAATATTGCTGATTGCTCATTAGGAGAACTGATTTGTTCGATTACAAGCTGCTGGCCGCCTTGGCCGCGGTGGTGGAACAGGCCGGTTTCGAGCGGGCGGCCCAGGTGCTGGGCTTGTCGCAGTCAGCGGTGTCGCAGCGAATCAAGCTGCTCGAGGCGCGGGTTGGTCAGCCGGTGCTGGTGCGTGCCACGCCGCCGGCACCCACTGAAATCGGCCGCCGCTTGCTCAACCATGTGCAGCAGGTGCGTCTGCTCGAGCGCGATGTGCAAACACAGGTGCCGGCGCTGGATGAAGGTGGGGTCCCCGAGCGTCTGCGCATCGCCTTGAACGCCGACAGTCTGGCGACCTGGTGGGCTGCTGCGGTGGGCGAGTTTTGCGCCCGGTACAAGTTGTTGCTGGAGTTGCTGGTGGAGGATCAGGACGTTGGTCTGAAACGCATGCGCGCCGGTGATGTTGCTGCGTGTGTATGCGCCACGGATCGGCCGGTAGCGGGGGCGCGCAGTCAGGCGCTCGGTGCCATGCGCTACCGTGCGCTGGCCAGCCCGGAATTCATTACCCGGCATTTTCCCCTGGGCGTCACCCCCACGGCATTGACCCAGGTGCCGGGCATTGTGTTCGGTCCGGATGATTTGCTGCAGCATCGCTATTTGGCCGAGCTTGGCGTGGCCGACGGTTTTATGCACCACCTCTGCCCGTCGTCAGAGGGTTTCGTGCGCTTGGCCCTGAGCGGTCTGGGCTGGGGCCTGATGCCGGAACAGCAAGTGTTGAATGAGCTGGCCCGTGGCGAGTTGGTCGAGCTGATTGCCGATCGACCGATTGATGTGCCGCTTTACTGGCATCACTGGCGCAATGGCGGCGAGTTGCTCAACAGCTTGACCGAGCATTTGCGCAAGGTGGCTGGCGGGTGCCTGGTGCCGCTGGCATGAGCTGTTGTGTTGCCTGAATATCGCGTCTACGGTTTGGGCCGTGTTGTGCGTTCTGCTCGGGGGTTGGCGGGCAGTGCCCGTGGCATCCGCCGTCGACGCTGTGGTCGCTGTTCTGGCGCGTTACGACACGGCGCGTCAGTGGCGGCACTGCTAGAGTGCGCAGACGGTCAGGTACGGTGGGGAGTGGCAATGAAGATTCTGGTTACCGGTGCAAGTGGCTTTATCGGCGCACGCTTCGCCCGCTTTGCCTTGGAGCAAGGGTTGAATGTACGGGTCAACGGTCGCCGTGCCGCAGGGATGGAGCACCTGGTCACGCGCGGCGCCGAGTTGATCCAGGGTGATTTGTCCGACCCCGAACTGGTGCAGCGGCTCTGCCAGGGCGTCGAGGCGGTGGTGCACTGCGCCGGTGCGGTCGGCGTGTGGGGCACTTATCAGCACTTCCATCAGGCCAATGTGCTGGTCACCGAGAACGTCATCGAAGGCTGCCTGAAACAGCGTGTACGGCGCCTGGTGCACCTGTCCTCGCCGTCGATCTATTTCGATGGCCAGGCGCATGTGGGTATCAAGGAAGAGCAGGTGCCCACGCGCTTCTTCGATCATTACGGCAAGACCAAGTACCTGGCCGAGCAGCAGGTATTCGGTGCCCAGGAGTTCGGTCTGGAAGTACTGGCGTTGCGTCCGCGTTCGGTCACCGGCGCGGGCGATACCAGCCTGTTTCCACGCTTGATCAATATGCAGCACAAGGGGCGCCTGGCGATCATCGGCAACGGCCTGAACCGGGTCGACTTCACCAGCATGCAAAACCTCAACGATGCGTTGTTCAGTTGCTTGCTGGCCGCTGGGCCAGCGTTGGGCAAGGCCTACAACATCAGCAATGGTGCGCCAGTGCCGCTGTGGGATGCGGTCAACTATGTGTTGCGTCAGCTTGAGCTACCGCCGGTGACCCGGCACCTGCCCTACGCCCTGGCATACAGTGGCGCTGCGCTGAATGAAGGGTTGTGCCGGCTGCTGCCTGGCCGCCCCGAGCCAACCCTGTTTCGCCTGGGGGTAGCGCTGATGGCCAAGGATTTTTCACTGGATATCAGCCGCGCCCGCGAGTACCTGGACTATGAACCGCAGGTCAGTCTGTGGACGGCGCTGGATGAATTTTGCCTGTGGTGGAAGGCCCACCATCCCGGCTAATCGCTCTCGGCCCGTGCTGAGCAATCTCAGGCGTAGACCCGTTGACCGCGGTACATGCGCAGCGAACCACTGGCCTGCTTGGGCTGTGGCTCTTCAACCAGCAGCGGATGCCCGGCTTGCAGGCGGGGTGCCGGGGTCTCGGCTGTGAGGTTGAACGGTTGGTCGCTGTACCGGGCGAGGAGTTGGCCGAGCGTGCGGGTCTCTTCGCTGGTCGAAGTCAGGCAGGCGCTGAGCATCGTATTGATTGCATCCGGCTGGCTCATGCGGATATCCACCGCTAGCTCCTCACGCAGCCTGCGGCGCAAGCTCTTCATGCAATCCAGCACTTCTCTGTTCAGTTCCATGTGTCTTCCCCCCTGTTTTGACTGAACTGGGCGTCGCTCATCCTAAGGACACGAAGCTCGTTCTGTCGGTGTCAACCGTGCGGCGTGTCGCCCTCACCTGACCTCAGGTGCTGTGGGGGCGTCGCAAATAGACAACTGCAAGGCGCGTACCAGTTCACATAATGAGCAATTGTGCGTGCTGTAGCCGGTCAGCATGCGGTGTCACGCTCTGCCGCGGTGCGTCTTGCACTCGCTTGGCGCGACACTGAAGCGTCGCGCACTAATCGTTATACTGAGCGGCATTTCGCGTCCTCAGCGTTTTTAAAGGTTTACTCATGCGTAACGATGCCCACGATGAACTCGATCATGTGCCCAGCCTGATCACCGACACGCGTGACCGTGAAGGTCTCGATAAGGGGCACGCCGAATCCGCCCCGTCTCGCCCCGCTGCAGCGCCGTCCCGGGCCGCCAGTACCGGTGCGCTGTGGGCGCTGGTTGGCGCCTTGACGATCGCCCTCGGTGGGCTGGGCTGGTGGAGCTCTCAGCAGATCAGTCTGATGGAGTTGCAGTTGGTCGCCACCCAGGAAAGCTTCGCGCGCATTAGCGAAGAGGCTGCCGGGCGTATCCAGGACATCAGCGGCAAGGTGGTGGCCACCGAGTCTACGGTCACCAGCGGCAGTGAAGCGCTCAAGCTTCAAGTCAAACAATTGGAAAGCAAGCTGGCCGAACTGAGCAAGCAGCAGCAGAGCGTGGCCGGTCAGCAGGGCGGGCAGGACAAGCGCATCGAACAGTTGGCGACCGACCTTAAAGCTCAGCAAGGGGTTACCAGCCAATTCGGCGGTAGCCTGAAGAGCCTGGGTGGCGAGCAGGCTGCGCTGAAAAAAACCTTGGCGTCGCTGCAAACCGAGCAGGCGTCCTTGAAAGCCGCACAAGCCGGGGCGAGCAAACTCGACGGCCAGCTGCAAAGCCTGAGTGGCGAAATCGAAGCGTTGAAAAAAATCGGCAATCCGAGTCAGGCAATCGGTCGCCTGGAGCAGGATCTACTGGTGCTGCGTAGCGAGTTGGACAATCGTCCGGCACCGACAAGCAATACTGCCGAGTTCGATGTTTTTCGCGCGCAGATGACCCGTAATATCAGCGCCATGCAAGCCCAGATCCAGAACTTGCAGCAGCAGATCGACGCGCGCTGATTGTGCGCGTGCAATGCAGGGCCTTTGACGAGTTTTCAGCCGCCCTGCACCCGCCTCTTCGCCTGTAAGGCCGGGGCAACCCTGCCCTTGGAGTCATGCCTATGAATCACCCTAACGCCGAACTCATTACGCGCTTCTACCAGGCCTTTCAGCAGCGTGACGCCGAGACCATGGCGGCTTGCTATGGCGAGGATGTGCGCTTCAGTGACCCGGTATTTGAGGATCTGCGCGGTAGCGAGGCGGCGGACATGTGGCGGATGCTGACGGCGCGGGCGCAGAATTTCTCGCTGACCTTCAGTAATGTCCAGGCCGACGAACGGCAGGGCAGCGCCCAGTGGGTGGCTACCTACCTGTTCAGCCAAACGGGCAATACGGTGGTTAATCGCATCGATGCGCACTTCATCTTTCGCGATGGCAAGATCGTCGAGCATCACGACCATTTCGGGCTGTGGCGCTGGGCGCGTCAGGCCTTGGGTGCCAAGGGGGTGTTGTTGGGCTGGGCGCCGCCGGTGCAGAGCGCTATTCGCCGCCAGGCGGCCAAGGGTTTGGCGCAGTTCAGGGCTGCTCGATAGCCCTGTGGCGGCAGCTTTTTTGGCCGCAACAGCGAACGTAACGGCCGGCTCTTGGGTCTGAATTACCAGTGGCTTCGGGCACACGTTGTAAACTTGGACTATTCGTTGAAGAGGCGACCGCTGCAGAACGCGGTCTCGCTGAGAACAGTTGTCCTTCAACGGTCAGAAATGAGCCAGCCAGGAAGCCCGATTATGAGTGTAATGTCGTTGTCTGTAAGTGAAGCCAAGGCCTGGAGCGTGCACGCCGTCACCGCCAGTGGGGTGATTCTGGCGTTGTTGGCCCTGCTGGCTGTACTGGATGGCCAACCACAAATTTGCCTGCTCTGGTTGGGTTTGGCGCTGTTGGTGGACGGCCTGGATGGCACCCTGGCCCGCAAGTTCGACGTCAAGGTGGTGTTGCCGCACTTCGATGGCTCGACCCTGGACCTGGTGATCGACTACCTCACCTACGTGTTCATCCCGGCGATCTTCGTCTATCGCTTCATTCCCCTGCCCGAATACACCCTGCTGCTGTCGGTTGGGGTGATTCTGCTGTCGTCGTTGTTCTGCTTCTGTAACCTCAATATGAAGAGCAAGGACAACTACTTCGTCGGCTTTCCGGCGGCGTGGAACGTGGTGATTGTCTATCTCTACTTGCTGGATTTTGATCCCTGGTTGAGTCTCGCCACCATCCTGCTGTTGTCGGGTCTGACCCTGACCAAGATGAAGTTCCTCCATCCGTTTCGGGTCAAGCAATTCATGCCGCTGAATATCGGCGTCACCCTGCTGTGGATGCTGGCCTGCGCCTTGCTGATTGCGCAGTACCCACTCAATCAGACCTGGTTGCTGGCGATCTGGGGGCTGGCCTCCGCTTATTTCGTCGGCATCTGCCTGTGGCGCACGGCGCGTGAGTGGTTGGCTTGAAGCTGTGTGTGGGCGCTGTCGGCGATGACTGAAACTACGGACAAAGCCTGGTTCGTCTACCTGGTACGGACGCAGAATGGCGCGCTGTACTGCGGCATCAGCGATAACCCGCAGCGGCGCTTTGCCCAGCACCAGAGCGGCAAAGGCGCGCGCTTCTTCTATTCCAGCCCGGCGACGGCGCTGGTTTATATCGAAGCCTGTGCGGGCAAGGGCGATGCCTTGCGCCGGGAGCGGGCGATCAAGCGCCTGGGCAAGCCGGCCAAGGAAGTGCTGGTGGCCGGCGGCAGTCTTATCGTTATAGGTGATGGCGAACTATCAAGCTGAGCGGGTAGGCCGCGGTGGACTGCACAGGTAAGCTGGCTGCTTCCTTAATAGTTGCGGAGCCTGTCATGCACGAGTTGATCCTGCACCATTACCCAACCTCGCCGTTTGCCGAAAAGGCACGCCTGATGCTGGGCTTCAAGCAACTGTCCTGGCGCTCGGTGCTGATCCCCGCGGTGATGCCAAAACCGGACCTGACCGCCTTGACCGGCGGCTACCGCAAGACCCCGGTGCTGCAGGTGGGTGCCGACATCTACTGCGACACTGCACTGATCGCCCGGCGCCTGGAAGCGGAAAAAGCCACCCCGGCGCTGTTTCCCGAAGGCCAGGAGTTCAATGTCGCCAACCTTGCGCAGTGGGCCGATGCGCTGGTATTTCAGCATGCGGTGAGCCTGGTATTCCAACCGGAATCGGTGGCCATACGCTTCGGTACACTGCCGCCTGATGCGATCAAGGGCTTCCTGGCTGACCGTGCCGGGTTGTTCAGTGGTGGCAGTGCCAGCCGCCTGCCGCTGGAGCAGGCCAAGCACCAATGGCCGGTGCTGATGAGCCGTTTGCAGCAGCAGTTGGAGCGCGAGCAGGGCGACTTCCTGTTTGGCGAACCGTCGCTGGCCGACTTTGCCATGGCCCATTCGCTGTGGTTCCTGCGCGGCACTCCGGTCACCGCGCCGCTGGTTGACGACTATCCGGCAGTGGCGGCCTGGCTCGGTCGGGTGCTGGGCTTCGGTCATGGTGCGCACAGCGCGATGACTGGCGAAGAGGCCGTGGCGATTGCCCGTGACGCGACCCCGGCGGCTTTGCCGGATGATGCTGTCAGCGATCCTAATGGTTTCGAACCGGGCCAGCGCGTCGCCATAGCCGCCATCGACTACGGCGTCGACGCGGTGGAAGGCGAGCTGATCTATTCGGGACGTGAGGAGCTGATCCTGCGCCGCGAAGACCCTCGCGCCGGCACCGTGCACGTGCACTTTCCGCGGATGGGTTTTGCCATCAAGGCCGCGTGAGTTAATGGGCCAAGCCGTCAGGGGGTGGGCTGCTCGCCTGCTACCGACTGCTGACGCAGCCTGGGTAGTTCAAGGGCCAGTTCGCGGAAGTAGAGGATGCGCTCGTAGCACAGGGTCAGCTCGCCGCTGATGCGGTTGTACCAGGCGTTGGCCTCGCCGCATGAAGCGACGATCAGCTTCAGGTCGCGGGGCAGGGCGAAGGTGTTGCTCGCTCGTTCGGCAATGGCTTCCAGCTCGCCGGAGGCGCGTACCTTGTCCAGTAGTTCGGTGGCGCCTGGCAGGTGCTGCGGTGGCGTCTGATACTCCACCCGCAAGCGATGACCTGCAGGCTCACCGGCCTTGCGGGCGAAGTGCTGACGAATCCAGTTCACCGCATGTTCGACCTGCTGGTATTCGTCCTGACAGTAGAAGGCGCGCTCATCCGGCAGCCCGGTCATCTGGATGATCCACTCCAGTTGCCTGGGGTCGCTGCCATAGGCCAGGCAGGCCAGGTTGTAGAAGCGCTGGGCATCCAGGGCGTGGCTGTCCCATTCGTGCACTTCAGGGGCGGCGGGGTTTTGTCGCTGCCATTCCAGGCGCCAGTAGTCGGCTACATCGAGCAGCTTGGCGTAGAAGTCGGCATCGCGCTGGCGTTCATGGAGCAGGAACAGGCCCATAAAGCCCAGCTGGTCGGCGGCATCCTCTTCGCGGCCCAGTACCGGCAGTTGCAGCTCGCTGATCAGCAGATGGCCCATCTCATGCAGCAGGGTGAATTCCGCATTGGCGGTGACAAAACGCACTTCGTCCGGATGCAGGGCCTGCACCGGTACGGCTTGGGCCATGCCGCTCACACCCAGCAGCAGTGCAATCGCGGCGAGTCTCATGTTGGCCCCAGATCATCCAGACTGAAAGGCGGCGGGTTAGCCGGCCAGTCCAGTTGCAGGCGCTCCAGTTCACGAGCCAGCAGGCTGGCCACCAGCCAGTCGCGCAGCCAGCGGTGATCCGCAGGGATCACATACCAAGGCGCCGCGGCGTTGTGCGTGGCGCGCAACTGCTCGGTCCAGCGCTGCTGGCGCAGTTCATAGTGGCGATAACTTTGCAGGTCGCTGGCATGCAGCTTCCAGCGCTTGTGGGGTTTCTCAAGCCGCTCGCTAAGGCGCTGATGCTGCTCAGTCTTGGAAATATGCAGGAAGCATTTCAATGGATGCAGATGCTGCTGCGGCCACTGGCTTTCGAGTGCCGCGATGGCCTGTTGCCGCGCCGGCAATTCGTCGACGCTGCACAGTCCATCCTGCGGGTCGCTGATCAGTCCTTCGTAGTAGCTGCGGTTGAATACCCCAAGCAGGCCGGGCTTGGGCAGGCGGCGCTGGTAACGCCAGAGAAAATCATGACGTTGCTCACAGGCGTCGGGTCTGATGAAGCTGTGCAGACGCAGGCCTTGCGGGTCAATACAGTTCAATACACGGCGGATCACGCCGTCTTTACCCGAGCAGTCGGTGCCCTGCAGGATCAGCAATATGGCATCGTGCTGGTTGGCCCAGAGCATGCGTTGCTGGTGGTTGAGCCAGGGCCGCAGCTCAGCCAGGGCTTGTTGGGCGCTGCATTTGTCCAGGCCGAAATCCCGCGCCGGGTCCTGCCCGAAGGGCGCTGTAGGGTCACACAGGCAGGTATCCAGTAGGTTGTTCGGCAGGCGGGCCATGCTTAGGTTTTACGGCGTTTGAGTTGATCGGTCAGCTGCGTCGGCAGGTTGCGAATCACCAGGGTGTCGGTGCTTTCGTCGTATTCGACTTTCGAGCCGAGCAGGTGCGCCTCGAAACTGATCGACAAGCCTTCGGCGCGACCGGTGAAACGCTGGAACTGGCTGAGGGTGCGTTTGTCCGCCGGGATTTCCGGCGACAGGCCGTAATCCTTGTTGCGGATATGGTCGTAGAAGGCCTTGGGCCGCTCTTCGTCGATCAGTCCCGAGAGCTCCGTCAGGGTCATGGGCTCGCCCAGTTTGGCCTGGCTGGTGGCATAGCCGACCAGGGTCTTGGTCTTCTCGCGGGCAGTCTCTTCCGGCAGGTCTTCGCTTTCGACGAAGTCACTGAAGGCCTTGAGCAGGGTGCGCGTTTCGCCTGGACCGTCGACGCCTTCCTGGCAGCCGATAAAGTCGCGGAAGTACTCCGAGACCTTCTTACCGTTCTTGCCCTTGATAAAGGAGATGTACTGCTTGGAG
This sequence comes from Pseudomonas sp., assembly GCF_030683065.1. Classification (GTDB taxonomy): domain Bacteria; phylum Pseudomonadota; class Gammaproteobacteria; order Pseudomonadales; family Pseudomonadaceae; genus Aquipseudomonas. The sequence goes on along the minus strand of NZ_JAUXMX010000012.1, from coordinate 17,708 downwards.
TTGGCGTTGTTCTGCCATTCGGAAATATTGATCCGCGCCGCCAGGTGCAGCTGGCTCAGGTCTAGGTGTTTGGCCGCCGTGACATCGAGGGCCTCGTTGACCGCCACGCCTTCGCTGTGATGGAGCAGAGCGATCACCAGGTAATCGGTCATGCCTTGCTGGTAGTGGGCGAACAGCACGTGGCCGCCGGTGGACAGATTGGACTCTTCCATCAGCTTCTGCAGGTGCTCGACCGCCTGGCGGCTGAAGGCAGCGAAGTCCTGGCCTGCGTCGAGGTAATGCCTCAGCCAGCCACTGAACGGGTAGGCGCCGGACTCGGCGTGGAACAGGCCCCAGGCCTTGCCCTGCTTGGCGTTGTAGCTCTCGTTGAGGTCGGCGAGCATGTTCTCGATGGCCTGCGAGGCACCCAGTTCGGTGTCGCGGGCATGCAGTACGGCGGGAGTACCATCGGGTTTCTTGTCGATCAGGTGAACGATGCAGTGGCGGATCGGCATGGGCGGTCTCTTGATGCGTTAAGCGTTGGGCAGATGCGGGCTATTGCCGCGCAGTTTACCCGAGTGGCTCGCTCCGGGGCGTTCGACGTTTGGACGGCGGGGGATCTCCTGCAGGCTGTCAGACCGAGGGTGGTGTTTCGCCCAGCAGGCGGCGCGAACGCAAGCTGCGGCCGTAATCGAGTAGCGCCAGCACGGCCAGCAACCCCAGGGCATACCCGGCATCGCTACCAAGCATGATCAGCACCAGGCCGCACAGCAGCGCACTAAAGCCGGCCAGCCAGCGCCAGATGCCTTTGAGCAAGACCCAGCCTGCGGCCATGCTCAGCAGGTAGACGACCACGAAGTTGCCGTTGGCGTAGCGGATCAGGTCGTCCACCGAGAGGCTGAGCAGGCCGGCCAGGCCGACGCACAGGGCGCAGCTCAGGACCACCAGCAGCAGGGCGCGGGCGGGCACGCCGTGGTGGTTGCGTTGGGCCAGGCGGGCCGGCAGTTTGCCTTCGTCGGCCAGGCTCCAGATCAGCCGGGCGAAGCCCTGGATATAGACGTTGATCGAGGCGAAGCAGGCCAGGTAGCCGACTACCGCGATCAGCCAGCGCGCCTGCCCGCCCAGCAGCAGGTCGAACAGGCGTGGCAGCGAGGCGGCGTCGCTGTGCACATCGCCGTACGCCTGGAAACTCAGCACCGCCACCGAACAGGCCCAGTACACCAAGCCGGCGAGCAGTACGCCGAACAGCAGCGCCAGCGGGAAGTCGCGCGCGGGATTCTTGAACTCCTCGCCCATGTGGGTGAAGGCCTCAATACCGACGAAACACCAGAACATCACCCCCAGCGCGGCCGGCAGCAGGTGCCAGGAGCCCGCTATGGGCGGCAGCAGTGGCTGACTGCTCAGCGGCAAGTCGCCGACCCACCAGATCAGCCCGACGCTGCCGACGATGGCCACGGCGATCAGGCCCTGCAGCATGCCGGAGGCCTTGGCTGGCCGCTGGCCGAGCAGCAGGATGGCGCCCAGGGTCGCGAGCTGGATGGCCAGCATCTGCCAGCGATCCAGGTCGACCACGGCTTGCCAGAAGCCGCTGGCGATATTCAGCGCCGCCGGCAAGCCGACCGGCAACACCGCGAGGAACAGCAGGGCGCTGAGGCGCTCCATGCGCGGGCCAAAGGCACGGCCGATCAAGTGCGGCGCACCGCCGGCATGGGGGTAGTGACGACCCAGTTGAGCGAAGGTGAAGGCGATCGGCAGCACCAGGGCGATGAGGATCATCCAGGCCCACAACGAGGCTTCGCCTGCTGCGGTGGCAGCGAGGGCCGGGACCACAAAAATCCCGGTGCCAAGCAGCGAGGTGCTCAGCAGGCCGATGCCTTGCAGCAGGCCCAGTTCTTGGTTCAGGCGGCTCATGTTGTATGCTCTGACGTTTCGTTCGCCATGATAATTCGCCCGCCTGCTGCTGGATGCTGGCGAAGTGGTGGTTTTGTCCGGCGAACTGGCGGCATTGACCGTCACATTGCCTTTTGCCCGAGAGCTCAAGTGGACAAGTTTGATCAGCAGATCCTCGCCCTGTTGCGCGCCGATGCGCGTGTGCCGGCGAGCCAGATTGCCCGTGTCGTCAACCTGTCGCGTTCGGCGGTGAGCGAGCGCATTCGCCAACTGGAACAGCGCGGCATTATCAGTGGCTACCATGCCCAGATAGCAAGCCCGGCCGATGCGGGGATCAAGGCTTACCTGGAGTTGTTTTACTGCGGTGGGCGCTGCGAAAACTACGTGGAGCGCATGCGCAGCTTCAGCGAAGTACGTCGCTGCAGTGGCATCAGCGGCGAGACCGACATGCTGGTGTATATCGAAGCGCCCTCGATGCAGCGCTTCAGCGAGATCCGCGGGGAGATCGAAAACTACCCCGGTATGCAGAAGGTCAAGACCCATGTGGTGGTCAAGGATTGGACCTTTTGAGTCGATCGGCTGGCGCCTTGTCGGTTGCCCTTCCTTGTTTTTTTCACCGCCTCTCAGCCTGGTAGTCCCGCCCATGCGCATCCTTCACACCTCCGACTGGCACCTCGGCCAGCACTTTATGGGCAAGACTCGCCAGGCCGAACACCAGGCATTCTGCGTCTGGCTGATCGAGCAGGTGCGCGTGCATGAGGTCGATGCGCTGCTGATCGCCGGCGATATCTTCGACACCGGTGCGCCGCCCAGCTATGCCCGGGAGCAGTACAACCGCTTTATCGTCGAACTACGCAGTACGGGTTGCGAACTGGTGGTGCTGGGCGGAAATCACGATTCGGTGGCCATGCTCGGCGAGAGCAAGACCCTGCTGGCGCAACTGGATACCCGGGTGATCCCAGGCGTCTGTGAGGAGTTGAGTGAGCAGCTGCTGGTGCTCAAGAAACGCGATGGCACGCCCGGCGCGCTGCTCTGCGGCATCCCCTTTATCCGTCCGCGCGATGTGCTGCAGAGCCAGGCCGGACAGAGTGCGCAGGACAAGCAGTTGTCGTTGCAGCAGGCGATTCAGCAGCATTACCAGGCGCTTTATGCCCTGGCGCTCGACAGGCGCGCGGAGCTGGGCGGCGAGCTGCCGATCATCGCCAGCGGGCACCTGACCACGGTCGGCGCCAGCGCCAGCGAGTCGGTGCGCGAGATCTACGTCGGCAGCCTGGAAGCCTTCCCCACCAGCGCTTTCCCGCCGGCCGCCTATATCGCCCTGGGGCATATCCACCGGCCGCAGAAGGTCGGCGGTCTGGAGCATATCCGCTACTGCGGCTCGCCGATCCCCTTGAGTTTCGACGAGGCCCGGCAGCAGAAGGAGGTGTTGCTGGTGGAGCTGGATTGCAGCGGCTTGCGTGACGTCACTGCCTTGCCCGTGCCGCGGTTCCAGCCGTTGCTGTCGTTGCGCGGCTCGCTCAAGGAACTGCAACAGGCGATTGCCGAGGCTGCGCAGCAGGGCCGCGATGAGCTGCCGGTGTGGCTGGAGGTGCAGGTGAGCACCGATGACTACCTGAGTGACCTGCAACTGCGTATCGCCGCACTTTGTGAAGGCTTGCCGGTCGAGGTACTGCGCATCCGCCGTGAGCGCGGCAATGCCGTGGCTGCGTTACAGGGGCAGGCCAAAGAAACCCTGGACGAACTGAGCGCAGAGGAGGTGTTCGCCCAGCGCCTGAGTAGCGAAACCCTGGATGCTGCGCAGCAGGCGCCCTTGCTCGCCTTGTACCGCCAGGTAGTCGGCGAATTGCGCGAGGGCGAGGCATGAAGATTCTCAGTCTGCGCCTGAAGAACCTCAACTCGCTGAAGGGCGAATGGAAGATCGACTTCACCGCCGAGCCGTTCAAGGACAACGGCCTGTTCGCCATTACCGGGCCGACCGGTGCCGGCAAGACCACCCTGCTCGACGCCATCTGCCTGGCTCTTTACCACCGCACGCCGCGCATGAGTAGCGTGTCGGCCGGCGCTAACGAACTGATGACCCGGCACACTGGCGATTGCCTGGCCGAGGTCGAGTTCGAGGTCAAGGGTGCGCGCTACCGTGCGTTCTGGAGCCAGCGCCGCGCCCGCGACAAGGCCGACGGTGCGTTGCAGGCGCCCAAGGTGGAACTGGCAGCGGCCGATGGCAGCATCCTTACCGACAAGATCAACGAGAAGCTACGCGAGACCGAGCGCCTCACGGGCCTTGATTTTGAGCGGTTCACCAAGTCCATGCTGCTGGCCCAGGGCGGTTTCGCCGCCTTCCTCGAGGCCAATGCCAACCAGCGCGCCGAGTTGCTTGAAGAGCTGACTGGCACCGATATCTACGGGCAGATTTCCCAGCGCGTGTTCGAGCAGACCCGCGAGGTCAAGGTTGCCCTCGACCAGTTGCACGCCAGGGCCGAAGGCGTCGAGCTATTGAGCGAGGAGCAACGCAGCGAACTGCAGGGCGAGGCCGAACGCTTGGGCGCCGCAGACACCTGCCTGCAGACCGAGCAGACCGAACTGCAGCGCCAACGTCAATGGCGCGACGAGCTGGCCAAGGCGCGCAGCCAGCAGCAAAGCGCCGCCGTTGCCGAGCAGCGTGCGCAAGAACACTTGCAGGCTGCCCAGACGCAGTTGGCACAACTGGCCGCCAGCGAACCGGCCGCCAGGTTGCAGCCGATCCATCGCGATTGGCAGCAGGCGCAGCAGGCCGTGCGCCAGAGCGAGCAGGCCTTGCAGCAGACCCAGGCCGAGCAGCAGCAAGCCGCGCAACGCAGCAGCGAATGCCTGTGGCAGGCCCGTCAGTTCAGCCAGCAACTGCTCGGCGAGCGGCAGCGGGCGCGCGACCACCTGGCTGAACAGCGCGAGCAACTGCAGACCCGTCTGGCCGAGCAGGCGCAACATGGCCGGCTCGGTGAGCAACTGGGCGCCTGGCGCAGCCAGTTGGCCGTGCGCCAGCAGTTGACTGTGGATATCGACCAGCTCGGCAGCCGCCAGCAGCAGACCGTGCAAGCCATGCAGGCGTTGCAGGTACAGCAGGTCGAGCAGGCCGCGCGGTTGAGCGTTGAACAGGCACGCCTGCTCGACGCGCAGCAGGCGCAAGGCGAGCAGCAGCGGCTGCTCGATGGCCTGCTGGCCGGGCGCAGTGAAGCCAGCCTGCGCGAGCGTTGGCAACTGCTGCACCAGCATAGCGGCCTGCTGGCCCAGCTCAAGCAGCTTGCTGCCAGTCGCCAGCAACGGCTAGAACAGCAGGTGCAGCTGGACGCCAAGTTGAGCGGGTTGCACGGCCAGCACGTCGCCAAGGATGCCGAGGTCATGGCCCTGCGCGCGCGCTACAAGGAGGTGCAGCAACAGGTGCGCGACCAGGAAAAACTGCTGGCGCAGGAACAACGCATCCAGGCCCTGGAAACCTACCGCGCCCAGTTGCAGGAAGGCGAAGCCTGCCCGCTGTGCGGCTCCCCCGAGCACCCGGCGATTGCCGCTTACCAGGCGCTGGACGTCGGCGCCACCGAGCAGACTCTGCTGGCGAAGAAGGCCGAACTGGAAACCCTGACCGGCAGCGGTCAGCGCCTGGCCAGTGAGCTGGCAACCCTGGTCAGTCAGCTCGAACAGCACCGGCACCAGCTACAACGTAGTCAGCAGGAGCAGATTGAGCAGGACGAGCGCTGGCAACAATTGACCGCGCAGCTCGGCATCAGCCTGGCCGATGCTGCCGCCCTGGTCGAATACCACGCGCAGCAGGCGGCCGAGCTGGACAGCATCCAGCTTAGCCTTGAGCAACTCGACCGCTTCAAGGCCGCGCTGGAAGGCGCGCGCACGCTGCGTCAGCAACTCGAACAGGGCTGCGCCACCGTGCAGCAACAGCAGGCGTTGGTCAGCCAGCAGTTGCAGCATCAGGACAGCCAGCTGGCTGACATCGCCAGCCGCCTTGAGCACCTGCAGCGCCAGCGCAGCGAACGCGACAGCAGCCTGAGCGGGGAGCTGGCAGCATTCGGCTATAGCGTGCCGAGCGATGGCAACGCCTGGCTGCACGAGCGCGAAGTCGAATGGCAGCGCTGGCAGCAAGCGCAGCAACAGCGTCAGCAACTGGAGGGCGAGCAGCGCGAGCTGGAACACGCCCTCGACGTTGCCCGCGAACTGCACGGCACCTGGCAGCAGCGCTGGGCGGCAGTGCAACAGACCGAGCCACCGGCACTGGCGGCAGTGACCGATGCGCTGACCGCCCTGCAGCAAGCCGAGGCGCAGCTCACCCATGAGCACAGCCGTCAGCAGCAATTGCACGGCACTCAACAGGCTCAGGCGCAGCGGTTGAGCGAGGATCAGCGCGACCTGCAGGCTAAAGCGCAGCAGTGGGCAGCGGCTCTGGCCGCCAGCCCGTTCGATGACGAGGGGGCATTCCAGGCCGCGCGGCTCGACGAGCAGCAGCACAGTGCATTGACTCAGCTCAAGCAGCGCCTGGACAAAGCACTGGCCGAGGCTCATGTGCTGAAAGTCGCCGCTGACCAGCAGTTGGCCGCCTTGCAGGCCACGCCAGCCAGCGAACTTGAACGCGAACAGATCGACGCGCGCCTGCAGTTGCTTGGCGCCGAGTTGAAAAGCCTGACCCAGCGCCAGGGCGAAATCCGCGCGCAACTGCAGGGTGACGATGCGCGGCGGCAGAATCTTCAGAGTTTGTTCGCCGAGATTTCCGCCAAGCAGGTCGAGTATGACCTCTGGCAGCAACTCAACAGCCTGATCGGCTCGGCCGACGGCGCCAAGTACCGCAAGTTCGCCCAGGGCCTGACCCTCGATCACCTGGTCTACCTGGCCAATCAGCAACTTGCACGCCTGCACGGCCGCTACCAGTTGGCGCGGCGCAGCAGCGGCGAGTTAGAACTGGAAGTGATCGACACCTGGCAGGCCGATGTCGCGCGCGACACCAAGACCCTGTCCGGCGGCGAAAGCTTCCTGGTCAGCCTGGCCCTGGCGTTGGCGCTGTCGGATCTGGTCAGCCACAAGACCAGCATCGACTCGCTGTTCCTCGACGAAGGCTTTGGCACTCTGGACGGCGAAACCCTGGAAATCGCCCTGGATGCCCTCGACAGCCTGAATGCCAGCGGCAAGATGATCGGCGTGATCAGCCACGTGGAAGCGATGAAGGAGCGGATACCGGTGCAGCTGAAAGTGCACAAGGGCGTGGGCATGGGCTACAGCGGGCTGGACCGGCGCTTTGCGGTGGTCGCTCGCAGCGATTGATTTACGGCAATATTGCGCTGCCATGGTTAAACCTATACTTGCCACATCTCAAGGTCCCCTGATGCTCGGGGCCGGCAATTCTCGTTACGCTGATGGAGCATCACGCAGTGGCCAAGGCACTTCTCGGTGTTGTCCTGGTTTATCTACTCTCGGGCGTGCTGCCAGCAGCGGCGGCCGTTCCAGTGGGCGGCCCGGCGCTTAAACTGTGCTACGAGGATCAGGATTCCTACCCCTGGGTGATGAACGACGGGAGCGGCCTCAACCTGCAGTTGCTCGGTCTGGTCGAGCAAGCGCTGGGGCTGCGTTTCGAGTTCGTTGCGGTGCCCTGGAGCCGATGTCTCGCCGGCCTTGAGCGCGGGACTTATGACGGTGCTTTCGCCTCCAGTTACAAGGCCGAGCGTCTGGCTATCGGCCGCTACCCGATGGATACCGATGGTCGGCTGGATGAGCGCAAGCGCCTGCATACCTCGATCTATGCCCTGTACCGGCGCAAGGATAGCCAGGTGGGCTGGAACGGCAGGGAGTTCCGTCAGCTCGATGGTCGCATCGGCTCGCTGAGCGGTTTCTCCATCGTCGACTTCATTCGCGAACATGGCGCCGAGGTGGATGAAACCAGCCGTGATCCTCTGGCACTGCTGCAGATGCTTCGCCATGGTCGGGTGCAGGCTGCCGCGCTGCAAAGCCTGCGTGGTGACTTTCTCCTGCAGGCTCATCCGCAGTTGGCAGCAACCATCGAGAAGGTCAAGTTGCCGCTCGAGGAGAAGGCCTATTACCTGATGCTATCGAATGCCTACGTCGGCGCTCATCCGATTATGGCCAAGGCCATCTGGGACGAAATAGAGCGCCAGCGCGAGTCGCCGCAGTATCAGGTACTGCTGCAGGATTTTCTGGCCGGGCCTATACCCTAAGGGCTGGGTGTCAGCATTGCCGGACACATGCAGCGATTAGGCCGCCTACCATTCACAGCAGGATTACCAGTGGCCCTCGTATTTTTAGTCAATACCCTGATCGTGATAACCGTCGTCGTCATTCACTATGAGTTCCTGTTTCGGCTGACCCTGCTGTTGCCGCGCATTAAGGTCCGCCATCGCTTTCGCATCGTGCTGGGGGTTGGTGGTGCTCTGCTGGCTCATGCGGTCGAGGTGTGGATATTTGCCATCGCCTACTACCTGATGCACCGCGCCGATGGCTGGGGTTACCTGGAAGGCAATTTCAACGGCAGTTATATGGATGCGGTGTATTTTTCCTTCACGATCTTCACCACCCTGGGCTTCGGTGATATCCAGCCGCACGGTGATCTGCGTTTTCTCACCGGCATCGAATCACTCACCGGGTTGGTGCTGATTACCTGGAGTGCGTCATTCCTCTTCGTCGAAATGCAGCGGTTCTGGAACACCCGGTAGTGCAGGGTGCTGCCGCTCTGTTATCCCGGCTAACAGGATTGACCGTTGGTAACTGCTCCTCGGCAGGCGCATGATTACCGTTGGTTCTGACGAGCATTACCCATGGCCAAGCCCCCGATTACTCCTCCTGCAGCTTCCGCCCTCGGGCGCTTTTTCAAACTTGCGGGCACAGCTGCTCGTATCGGTGGCGGTCTGCTCGGGCAGCGTCTGACTTTTGGGCGGTCGGCTATCGATTGGCAGCCGGTTGGCGATTTACTGAGCGATGTACTGGGTGAGATGAAAGGCCCGGTGCTCAAGCTTGGTCAGATGGCGTCGCAATGGCAGGGCGTGCTACCAGAGCCGGTGGCGCAGGCCTTGAGTAAACTGCAAAACCGGGTGCCGGCGCTGCCGTTCAGTGCTCTGCAAGGCCATTTGCAGCAAGCATATGGTGACGACCTGAGCCGGTTCTTTCAGAGCATCGAGGAGCAGCCGTTCGCGGCGGCCTCACTCGGTCAGGTGCATCGCGCGGTGGCGCTGGATGGCCGGGCGCTGGTACTCAAGGTGCAGTACCCCGGTATCGCCGAGATATGTGTGGCGGACCTGCGCCAGTTGCGTCGCCTGCTGCCGCTCGGGCGCCTGTTTCGCGCGCCGGCCGCACAGCTGGAAGGGGTTTATCAAGAGCTGGTTGCGGTGATCGACGCGGAGCTGGATTACCCGGCGGAGATGCGTCGCCTGCAGCACTATCGTGCGCACTTTGCTGATTGGCCAGGGCTGCGGTTGCCGCAGCCGCAGGAAGACCTGTGTCGTCCGGGCGTACTGGCGTTGAGCGAAGAGCCCGGCTTGCCCTTTGCCGATGTCGGTCAAGCCAGTGCCGAGGTGCGTGAGCGCTTGGCCTTGACCTTGGTGCGCTGGCTGAGTGCCCAGGCCTTCGAGCTGGGCTTGCTGCATGCCGATCCGCATCCAGGCAACTTTGCCTACACCCCCGCTGGCGAGCTGGTGGTGTATGACTTCGGTTGCGTACGCGCGATGTCGCCTGCGTTGCTTGACGCCTATGTGCAAACCTACCAGGCGCTGCAGGCGCGCGATGGAGAACTGCTGGAACAGGCGTTTCAGGCGCTTGGCACACGGCAACCGCAATCCACCACACCCTACGGTTTGTACCGTCAGCTGCATGGCTTGCTCGGGCCGCTGTTGCAGCCTGGGGTACATTGGGATTTTGCCGCCACGCCGCTGCATGAACAGGTGCAACGGCTGTTGCCCGATGTATTGGGCGCGCTGGGTAGCCTGCAGCCGGCGCCGGCCACCTTGCTGATCAATCGCACGCTGGAGGGGCACTACTGGAATCTCAGTCGCCTCGGCGTGGCGTTGCCGCTGGCCGATGTGTTGCAGGGGCAACTGGCCGGGCGCTAGCGCATGGCCGTGACGGGTACAGCCTGGCCATTCTCGATGCGGGTAAGAAATACCGCGCTGGAACCCTGATGACGCCTGCGTGAGAACGCCACCCGGAAGCCACCGAGGTCTGTATCGAGGTGCTCCAGCGCGTCGAGGAACGTCTCCCGAGTCAGCGCATGGCCGGCCTCGCGCAGCGCCTGGGTAAAGACTACCGCGCCGATATATCCCTCAAGCGAGGCGTGATCAACGTCGCCGGACTGCATGTCGGCCTGATAGGCCCGTACCAGTGGGCGCGAGGTATCGTGCGGGGAGGGCACGACCTGGGTGATATAGACCCCGTCGCTGTCACTGCCGGCCTCGCGGATAAACCCTGAGGTGCCGATAAACGACACGCTCATAAACCGCGTGTTGAAGCCCTGCGCTTTCGCCTGCTTGATCGCCACCGCCAGTTGCCTGTAGGTGCCGACAAAGAACACCGCTTCAGGTTGCGTGCGCTGCAAGGCGTCGATGGCCGCCGCCACGTCCAGTGAGTTGCGCTGGATGTGCGCCTGTGCATGAATCTTCAGGCCGCGCTTGACCAGGGCGCCGTTAAGGCCGCCTTTGACCGACTCGCCGAACGAGTCGTTCTGCATCAGGATGGCGATCTTGCTCAGTTTGAGGTCCTGGGTCACGCGTTCAACCAACTGCTCGGTTTCCTCGATATAGGACGCACGGATAGTGAACACCCAAGGCTTTATCGGCGTACGCAAAAATTCGGCGCCGGTAAACGGGAACAGGTAAGGCACCTGCGCCTCCATGGCCAGCGGCAGGGCGGCGCGTGAAGTTGGGGTGCCCACGTAGCCGAGCAGGGCAAAGACCTGCTGCGTTTTCAATAAGCGCTTGGTATGCGCTGCTGTGCGGCTTGGCTCATAGCCATCGTCCAGGCTAAGCAGGGAGATGCGCCGACCATGCACGCCGCCCTCGGCATTGATGCGATCAAAGTACGCCTGAGCCCCGCTGAGCATGCCCAAACCCAGGGCCGCCGCTGGGCCGCTTTGCGCGTTGACCATAGCGATACGCACTTCATGGTCGCTCAGGCCCGGTTCGGCGATTGCTGCTACGTTCGAAAACAGCAAGTAACCGGCAAGCAGGCCGCGCCGTAAAAGTCGGGTCATTATTGACGGTGTCCTGACCAGAACAGGCGGTGTTTAACTGCCCAGTGCATGCCGTTTTTATTGTTGTCCACGTACACGGTCTCCTGAGATACGTCGATCAGCAAGCCTGATTAATAGTCACTGCTCAAGGGTGGCGTTGGTTCCAGCTGGTATTTCCCCTCATGCAAGTCGGTGAAATAGCGTTCATAGCGGCCCGTCTCGCGGTAATCCGCCAGGCGCTTGTTAAAGCGCGCCATCAGCGCCGGGCTGCCCTCCAGGCTTTTCGGCAGCATCAGGTAGCTGCGGTTGATCAGCAGCGGCTTTGGGTGGTGGGTGATCTTGGCCTGGTTTTCAGCGCTGAAGTGACTGCGTAGGGCGGCATAGCCCACATTCATCTCTTGTGGATAGAGCACGACGCGTTCTTTGAGCAGCTTTTCAAAGTTCTGCATGTCCGTGGAGACACGTTCTATGTTGACTGTGTTCTGGGCAAGAAACTCGTCGAACTGCGGGCCGTAGCTGTATTCCAGGCCGCCACCAAGGGTCATGCCGGTGAGGTCATCGAAGCGACGCCAGTCGAAGGGGAAACTCTTGAGATGGAAGAACACGAATTGCTCGTCCAACAACGGTGCACTGAAGTAAAAGTCGGCTTCTCGCTCGGCTTTGTGCATCCACACGGCGGTGGCGTCAAACCGTCCAGTGGCGGCGGCTGAGTAGGCGCGTGGCCAGGGCAGGAACTGAAAGCGGACGTCATAGCCTTCGTCGGCGAACAGGTCACTGATCAGGTGAGCAATCACCCCGTTGTGTTTCATGTCGGCAGACAGGTAAGGCGGCCAGTCGCCAACGCTGATGTTCAGCGCCTTTTGTTCGGCAGCCTGGGTGTTCATGCACAACAGCATACAAAGGCCAAGGTACAGTCGTCTCGGGGTCATCTACGCTCCTCAGTTGGCACTCCTGCTGCAGTGCAGGCTGATTAGTAGCACTGAACAGGCACCGCTGAACATACCTGGCGGTTACGAATGAGCGGGCATGGGTATTGTTGCCCCCCTGGCGCTTCGAGCGGATGTTACTACGTGTCCTGCCGTTGCGTACCCGCGGTGTTGGCCTACAGGCCGGCGACGCTCACCCACTGCGGCCGCTGCTGACATTGCAGAGCTTCGCGCGACGGCGCTCGATAGTTTCACCCCTGCCGAGTTCGCACTCGAAGCTCCTTGCAACCCAGTAATGGCCGCGCAGGTGGTTTTTTCGCAGCCTATTAACGGGAAGCCAGTTAACCTTAGGTGCAGGTCGGCAGGATTGCCGAGTCGAGTTTTTAAAGCCGTTTCGTTAACAGGGTGGTCACTCATGTCTTTTTTGGGCAAACAACTGGGTCGTGTACTTTCGCTGCTGGCGTTGTGGGGCGCACTGGGTGCTGCACAGGCGCAGCCAAACGTAGTGGTTGCCTCCAAGATCGATACTGAGGGTGCGGTGTTGGGGCAGTTGATCTATCAGGCGCTGAAGCGTGGCGGGGTGCCGGTTGAAGATCGCACCCAGCTTGGCGCCACCCATATCGTGCGCAGTGCCCTGATCGCCGGTGAGGTCGGCATCTACCCGGAGTACACCGGCAATGGCGCATTCTTTTTCGACAGCGCCGACAGTGGCCTGTGGAAAGACGCCGAGCAGAGCTATGCCAAAGTCAAAGCGCTGGACTTCGAGGCCAACCAACTGGTCTGGCTGCAGCCGGCCAACGCCAATAACACCTGGGCCATGAGTGTGCGCGGCGACCTGGCCCGCGCCCATGGCCTGAAGACCCTGGACGATCTGGCCCGTTACCTGGCGGACGGCGGCGCCTTTAAATTCGCCGCCAGCGCCGAGTTCGTCGAGTCGCCTACGGCACTCCCGGCGTTCCAGGCAGCCTATGGCTTCAACCTTGCGTCCGAGCAGTTGCTGGTCCTCGCTGGTGGCAATACCGCGGCGACCATTCGCGCTGCGTCCTTGCAGACCAATGGCGTCAACGCCGCCATGACCTACGGCACCGATGGCGGCTTGAGCGCTCTCGACCTGCTGGTGCTGGAAGACACCCGTGGCGTGCAGCCGGTCTATCAGCCGGCGCCTGTGGTGCGCGCAGATGTGCTCGAGGCCTACCCGCAGATCGGCGAGATTCTTCAACCAATCTTCGCCGCCCTGGACCTGCAGACCCTGCAACGCCTCAATGGCGAGGTGGCGGTGCAGGGCGCGGAGCCGGCGCAAGTGGCTGCGACATTCCTCGATAGCCTGGGCCAATGATGCCGGCATGAGCCTGCCACTGCCGAGCAATAGGGTCATCCCGGTGCTGGCGCTACTGGCGCTGGCGCTGTTGTGGAGTCTGGATTTCGTCACGATTCAGCCCAACCGTATCGCCCCGGGAAACGCGCTGGGGCTATTGGCGGCATTGGGCCCAGCCTGGGCGCTGCTGCTCACGGGGTTGCTGCTGGCCAGCGCGCTGCTGGCGCTGCGGCGGCAACGATCGGGCTACTGGCTGATCCTGGCGATTGTGTGGCTGCTGTTACTGCTAGTCCCCCTTGGCCTGGCCTGGAGCATCGAGCGCCATATAGATGCGGATATGCCTTACGCGCGGGTTGGTATAGGTGCGGGTTGCTGGAGTCTGCTGTTTTTGCTCGGGCTGCTATTGATCGAGTTGCAGCAGCGCCTGCGCCTGTCGCGCGCCTGGTTACTCGGGATTGTTGCCGTTCTGATTATGCTGCTGTGGGCGTTGATCCAGCAGGAGTGGCTGGAGCCGCTGGCGTTGCTGCGTGAATACCAGTCGCGTCGCAGCCAGTTCGCTGCTGCCTTGTACAGCCACCTGAGCCTGGTGGGCGGGGCGGTGGGGTGCAGTCTGCTGTTCGGCGCTGCCATCGCCCTGTTGCTGCAGCGTTACCCAGGGGCGCAAAAGAGCAGTATCGGCCTGCTGAGTTTTATCCAGACCATCCCCAGCCTGGCGCTCTTCGGCCTGCTGATCGCGCCGCTGAGTTACCTGTCGGCACAGTTCCCTGTGTTGCAGCAGCTGAATATTCGCGGTATCGGCTGGGCGCCGGCGCTGCTCGCCCTGATCGCCTACAGCCTGCTGCCGATCGTGCGCAATACCTGCGTCGCCCTGCAGGCGGTCGAGGCCTGCGTGATCGAGTCTGCGCGCGGCATGGGCATGAGTCCTGTCCAGGTTTTCTTCCAGGTCCGTCTGCCGCTGGCCATGCCGCTGATCATCGAGGGCGTGCGGGTCACCAGTATTCAGGCGATCGGCCTGACGGCAGTCGCTGCGCTGATCGGCGCGGGCGGTTTTGGCACTTTTATCTTCCAGGGCCTGGGGCAGGCAGCGATGGATCTGATCATCCTCGGCGCCTTGCCCATCATCGTCCTGGCGTTGCTGGCGGACGGCCTGTTCAGTCTGCTGGCCGCACGCTTTTCCGCTGGAGTGAGGCAATGATCGAGCTGCGTAATGTCAGTAAGTTGTTTGGTCAGACCCGGGCGGTGGACGACATCTCCCTGACCGTGCAAACCGGCGAGCTGTGCGTGCTGGTCGGCACGTCAGGCTGCGGCAAGTCGACCACCTTGCGCATGATCAATCGGCTGAGCGCACATTCGGCCGGCAGCATCCGTATCTCGGGCCAGGACATTGAGCAGATTGACCCGCAACAGCTGCGGCGCGGCATCGGCTACGCGATCCAGAGCACCGGCCTGTTTCCGCACTGGACGGTGGCGCGCAACATCGCCGTGGTGCCGCGTCTGCTTGGGTGGTCGGCCGCACGCATCCGTCAGCGCGTCGAGGAGCTGCTGCAACTGCTTGAGCTGGCGCCGGCCGAGTTCGCGGGCAAGTATCCCCATCAGCTGTCGGGCGGCCAGGCGCAGCGGGTCGGGGTGGCGCGCGCCCTGGCTGGCGATCCAGAGATTCTGCTGATGGATGAGCCCTTCGGCGCACTCGACCCGATCACCCGCGAGAGCCTGCAGAACGAGCTGTTGCGCATCCAGGCGCACGTGCGCAAAACCATCGTTTTCGTCACCCATGACATGGACGAAGCGTTGAAGTTGGCCAACCGTATCGTGGTGATGGACAAGGGGCGGATCGTGCAGCAAGACAGCCCGCAGGCGCTGCTGGCCAGGCCGGTCAATGCCTTCGTCGAGAACCTGCTCGGCGGCCAGGAGCGCGGCCTGAAACAGGCCGGGCTCTTGCGCGTCGATAGTCTGATGCAGGCGTTGGCGACGTCTGCCGTACCCGCCGCTGGCCCCTGCATCAACGCCACGGACAACCTGCGCCAGGCGTTATCGCTGATGCTCTGGCAGCGCTGCAGCAGCCTGCCGGTGGTCGATGAGCAAGGCCTGCAGGTCGGTGTGTTGCAGCTGGATGCACTGATGAGTCAGCCTCGGTGAGCAAGTGCGCAGCGCTACGCGGCACCTGGCAACCGCTGCTGTGGCTGGCCTTGTTGCTGGCGGCGACGCTGGGTTTGTCTGAACTGGACGGGCTGTTTCGCCTGATCGAGCCGAACAGCCGTACGGTGATCTACGGTCGCGCCGCCTTTATCGATCTGCTCGCCAGTCATCTGCTGCTGGTGGCGCTGGCAGCCAGCGTCGCTAGCCTGGTCGGGGTAGGCGCGGCGATTGCGGTGACCCGACCGTGGGGCGAGGATTTTCTGCCGCTGGTCAACCAAGTCGCCTCGATCGGCCAAACCATACCGCCGGTGGCGGTGCTGGCCCTGGCGGTGCCGACGCTCGGCTTCGGCAATGGGCCAACCTTGTTTGCCCTGATGCTCTATGGCCTGTTGCCGATCCTGCGCAACAGCCTGGCGGGCCTGCGCGGCATTGATCCGGCGGTAATCGAGGCCGCGCGCGGCATGGGCATGGCGCCGTTGCAAGTGCTCTGGCAGGTGGAGTTGCCGCTGGCGTTGAACGTCATTTTGGCCGGCATCCGCACCTCGGTGACCATCAGTATCGCCACTGCTGCCATCGGCTCCACCATCGGTGCCAGTACCCTCGGTGATCCGGTGATCTCGGGCCTGGTGACCGGCAATACGGCGTTCATCCTGCAGGGCGCGATTCTGATCGGCCTGTTGGCCGTGGCGGTGGACAGCCTGTTCGAGCAGCTGCAGCGGCGTGCGCCGGGCAACGTGAGTGCCTAGAGCCCATGGCCATGGGCGAGGTCTGCGGGATTGTAGGGTGGGTGACGCTTGCCTGCGCGGCCCGCCCCGTCCACCAATAACAGGGGTGGATGAAAAAGACGTCATCCTTCCTACCCAATTCTCGTAGCCCAATGAAATGGACTCCCCCCTCCTACGGCGTCTATGCGCCAGACTAGAGTTGTCAAAACAAAAGTCACGAAGGGAGGAGTCACCATGAAATTTAAGCGAATTGGTGTCGATTTGGCAAAGCAGGTGTTCCAGGTTCATGGCGTTGACAGTCATGAGCAAGTGGTCTGCCGCAAACAGCTCAAGCGGGCCCAAATGCTGGATTTTTTCCGCCAGTGCGAACCCTGCCTGGTCGCGATGGAAGCGTGTGGCAGCGCTCATTACTGGGCACGCGAACTGCGCACGCTGGGGCATGAGGTGCGGTTGATTGCGCCGCAATTCGTTAAGCCCTACGTGAAGAGCGGCAAGAACGACGCCAATGATGCCGAGGCGATTTGTGAGGCAGCCAGTCGACCGACCATGCGTTATGTCGAGGTGAAGAGTGCCGAACAGCAAGCCAGTCAGGCGCTGCATCGAATCAGAAGCAGGTTGATCAGGGCGCGTACGGCACTGGTCAACGAGATCCGCGGCCTGCTGGGAGAGTTTGGTCTGATTGCGGTACAGCGCGGGACTGCAGCCACTCGTAGGCTGATCCAGACAGCCATGGAGGACGCAGAAAATGGCTTGCCAGGTCAGATGCGTGAACTGTTGTCAGGCCTGCAAGATGAACTGGACGAACGCGATGCGCACCTGTCTCGTCTCGACGGCATGATCCAGCGCCAGTCACGAGAGGATGAGCGGGTGAAACGACTGTTGGAGGTCGAAGGTATAGGGCCTATCTCGGCTACAGCGATTGTATCGGCTGTCGGCGACGCTCGGCAGTTCAGCAATGCCCGGCAATTTGCAGCGTGGCTAGGGCTGGTGCCGCGCCAGCACTCCAGCGGCGGTAAGGAGCGTCTGGGCTCGATCAACAAGCAGGGGGATACCTACTTGCGCACCCTGCTGATTCACGGTGCCCGAGCGGTGCTCAGGCATTGCCAGAACAAAGAGGATCGACGCAGCGAGTGGCTGCAACAGTTGCTGTGTCGACGCAACATGAACATCGCCACGGTTGCCCTGGCGAACAAGAATGCCCGAATTGTCTGGGCGATCCTCAGCCGGGGAGAAAACTACCAGCCCGACCGAGCGCCACAACCGGCATAACCCGCAACACGTTGAGCAGTAGATCCACCACGATTGCACAGTGACATGCAGTGATGACGAACCGGTCGAGCCGGCATGTGTAGAACCTGACTAATCCGGAGGCCCTCTGATTACCAAGGCCGCTAGCCCGATCAGGAGCACATGAGCGGATTTTCATTATGGCTCAAGGCACCTAATGCCTTAATTAGAAGCCGGATATACGGAAGCAGTCGTACCTAGGTTCGTTTGAAGAGCGTATCACTGGCAAAACGGGGGGAGTCCATATA
>NZ_JAUXMX010000008.1 GCF_030683065.1 Pseudomonas sp. | reverse complement strand
AAACTTGACCCGCCTTATGGCGGGTTTTTTTTATGGCTATGTACCCGTTATGTGTTGCATGCAGCAATGCCCTGTAGGAGCCAGCTTGCTGGCGATGCTGTTGCATGGGCGTGCTGGCCCGGATCGCCAGCAAGCTGGCTCCTACAGACGCGTCTGCCTTTTTACTGGTCATCTCTCCTGAGGTGCTGTCAGCGCAAGTCGTGCAACATGCAACTGGGACATAGCCTTTTTTTAGGCTATGTCCCAGTTGCATGTTGCATGGGAGATTCAGGCCTAAGCCCTTTTCGCATAGCTGGCAACGGGTAGGGTGACGCGGGGCCGCCCAGGCCGTGCGCACCAACTCAGACGGCAAATTGCTGGTGCGCACGGCGCACCCTATGGCCTCAGGCCCTCTCACGCTCAGCGGCGAAGCTGAACGCAACAGGCTATTGGTACATAGCTTTTTTTATGTGCTGTTGGGCTTCGCTTCGCTGCGCTGCATCAGCTAGCGGTTACGCGGCCTTTTTGCTGGCCGACGCCTGGCGCAAGCAGGCATGAAAGACGGCGTCCCGGCGAACTATCGCGGACAAGTCCGCTCCTACATGGATATGCGCTGACCTTGTGGGAGCGGACTTGCCCGCGAAGCGTTGATGGGGCCCGACAACTGTTGCGAGGCTGTTGCGAGGCCACGAGCCCGGTTGTGTTGCCTGAGGGGCGCCGCGACCAGGCCCGGCGGACGTGCCACTGCCTGCTGGGCTTTGCTGCGCTCAACCTGCGCGCTTCGCGCCAACCGGCTCATTGCTGCACGGCTAACGGCTACATGGCCCACGCCAGCCGACCGAGTGCATGCCCCGTGCGTCAATCCACCTCATACCCCCGGGGGTTTATTCGGGTAAAGTTCCTGTTGAAAATACTGCCTATCCTTTTCGGGTGGTCAGTTTCTTAAGTCAGTTCCGACCACAGGATTTTCCCAGATGGAACTCGATCCGCTGTTTCTGTCACGCTTGCAGTTCGCCTTTGTGGTGTGTTTTCACGCCATATTCCCGGTATTCACCATAGGCCTGGCCTCGTTCATCGCGTTTTTGGAGGGCATGTCCTACCGCACCGGTGATCCGACGTGGGAGCGCTTGTCCAAGTTCTGGATTCAGGTCTTTGCCGTGGTGTTCGGCATGGGCGTGGTCTCCGGTATCGTGATGGCCTTCCAGTTCGGTACCAACTGGAGCAACTTCTCCTACGCGGCCTCGAACTTCCTCGGACCGGTACTCAGTTATGAGGTGATCACCGCCTTCTTTCTGGAAGCCGCGTTCCTCGGCGTGCTGCTGTTCGGTCGCGACAAGGTGCCCCAGGGCGTGCACCTGTTTGCCGCCTGCATGGTGGCGCTGGGCACCTTTATCTCCTCGTTCTGGATTCTTTCGGCCAACAGCTGGATGCAGACCCCGGTAGGCACCGAGCTGCGTGACGGCATGATCCATGTCTCATCCTGGTCGGAGGCGTTGTTCAGCCCCTCGTTTATCTACCGCTTCATGCACATGGGCCTGGCTTCGTTCCTCACCGGTGCCTTTGTGGTGGCCGGTGTCAGCGCCTGGTACCTGCTGCGCAAGCGTGAGGTCGAGCTGAACCGCAAGGCATTGTCGGTGAGCCTGTGGATGATCCTGATCATCGCGCCGACCCAGGCGGTGGTGGGCGACTTCCACGGCATCAACACCCTGCAACATCAGCCGACCAAAGTGGCGGCGATGGAGGGCAACTGGGAGCGTTCCAGCGGTGTACCGCTGCTGCTGTTTGCCTGGCCGGATCAAGACGCGCAGACCAATCATTTCGAGATCGCCATTCCCAAGCTGGCCAGCTACATCCTGACCCATGACTGGAATGGCGAGTTGCCTGGCATCAGCGAAGTGCCGCGCGCAGAGCAGCCACCGGTATGGATCGTGTTCTGGTCCTTCCGGGTGATGGTTGGCATCGGCCTGCTGATGATTGCCTTCGGGCTGGCTGGGCTGGTGCTGCGCCGCAGTGGCCGCTACTGGCAGACCCCCTGGTTTCTTCACGGCATGCGCTGGATGAGTGTTACGCCGTTCCTCGCGGTGCTGGCCGGTTGGGTCGTGACCGAGACGGGCAGGGCGCCCTGGCTTATCTACGGCATCATGACCCATGCCCAGGGCCTTACTCCATCGCTGACCGGAGGCATGGCGCTGTTTACCCTGATCGGTTACATCCTGGTCTATGCGGTGGTCTTTAGCGCAGGTCTCTACTACCTGATGCGGGTGCTGCAGGATGGCCTGGAAGAAGAGCTGAGTGCCGAGGCAACCAGTGAAGTGGAGCGGGCATCGCGTCCGTTGTCTGCAACCCATGTGCGTTTAGAGCAGGGAGGACACTGACATGGAACATTTCGATCTTTCGATGATCTGGGCGGTGATCATCGCCTTCGGCATCATCATGTACGTACTGATGGACGGCTTCGATCTGGGCGTGGGCATTCTGTTTCCCTTCGCCCCGGACGAGCAGGCCCGCGATGTGATGATGAACTCGGTGGCGCCGGTCTGGGACGGCAATGAAACCTGGTTGGTGCTCGGTGGTGCGGGGTTGCTGGCGGCTTTTCCGCTGGTCTATTCGGTGCTGCTGCCGGCCATGTATATCGGCGTCTTTCTGCTGCTGGCAGGGTTGATCTTCCGCGGCGTGGCGTTCGAGTTTCGCTTCAAGGCCAATCGCTCGCGCTACCTGTGGAACTGGGCGTTTGCCGGCGGTTCCATCGTCGCTTCATTCGCCCAGGGGGCGGTGGTCGGTGCCTACATTCAGGGCTTCAACACTGAAGGGCTGGTGTATGTCGGTGGCGCGCTGGACTGGCTCACGCCCTTTACTGTGCTGACCGGCATCGGTCTGCTGGCTGGCTATGCGTTGCTCGGTTGCACCTGGCTGATCATGAAAACCGAAGGCTATATCCAGGACTGGGCCTACAAACTGGCGCCCAAGCTGCTGGCTGCGGTGCTGCTGGTATTTGTCGCCATCAGCATCTGGACGCCGTCGGTTGATCCGTCTGCCTACGCGCGCTGGTTCTCGGCTATCGGCCTGATCTGGATTTTCCCGGTAATGGCTGGCTTGTGTGCGCTGCAGATTTTCCGCAGCCTGCGCGCACGCCGTGAAGCCATGCCCTTCATGGCTACCATGGGCCTGTTCATCTTCACTTACCTGGGGCTGCTGGTTACTAAGTGGCCTTATATCATCCCGCCGAACCACACCATCTGGGACGCTGCCTCGGCGCCGGAGTCGCAGTTGTTCCTGCTGCTGGGCCTGCTGTTTGTCATCCCTATCGTGCTGACCTACACCGCCTGGACCTACTGGGTGTTCCGCGGCAAGGTGAGGGCGGGTGAAGGCTATCACTGAGCAGAGCCGCAAACGCCGGAGCCGCCACTGGCTTGAACAGCGACAGGCTGCGGTACGCCCCCTGTTGTTGGGCGCTGTCGTTGCCGGGGTAGTCAGTGCACTGGCCATCATCGCCCAGATGGGCCTGATTGCCTGGCTGGTGCACGCCGTGTTTATCGACGCGGCAGTGTTCAGCACGCTCTGGCCCGCGGGGCTCGCCTTGGTGTTGGCTGTGTTGCTGCGGGTGCTGGCTCAGGGCCTGCAGGAGCGGTTGGGGCAACATGCCAGCGCTGCGGTGCGTCAGCAGGTCAGGGTTGATGTCAGTGCCCTGTGGGCCAGGCTCGGGCCGGTGCGCCTGGCCGGTTTTTCCAGCGCCAGCCTGACCAACCAGTGGGTCGAGCAGGTGGATGCGCTGGATGGCTACTATGCCCGCTACCTGCCGCAGCAGTGGCTGGCCTTGCTGGTGCCGGGGCTGCTGTTGTTAGTGGTGTTTCGACTCGACTGGCTGGCGGCGTTATTTCTATTGCTTGCAGCGCCACTGATTCCTCTGTTCATGGCCTTGGTTGGCATGAGTGCCGAGCAGGTCAGCCAGCGCCACGTACTGCAAGCCGGCCGTCTGGCCGGACAATTTCTCGATCGCGTGCGCAACCTCACCAGCTTGCAGCTGTTCGGCCAGGTGCCCAGCGCTATTGCAGCTGTCGACTCTGCCGCGCAGGACTACCGCAACCTCAGCATGGCGACCCTGCGGGTGGCCTTTCTGTCCTCGGCAGTGCTGGAGTTTTTTGCTTCGGTGGCGATCGCCTTGGTGGCCATGTACATCGGTTTCGGCCTGCTCGGCCATATCGACTACGGCCCTTCACCTGAACTGACCTTGTTCAGCGGGCTGTTTATCCTGCTGCTGGCCCCGGAGTTCTTCCAGCCCCTGCGTAGTCTGGCCCAGCATTACCATGACCGGGCGGCGGCGCTGGCGGCGGCCGATGTGCTGGCCGATCTGGCGCAGGGTGAAGTCGCGGTGCGCGAAGCCGACACCAGCGGCGCCGACGCCAACACCATCAGCGTGCATGACCTCAGTCTCGCTTATGCGGGGCGAGGGTTGATTCTGCGCGGCATAGACCTGCGGGTCGCGCGCGGTGAAGTGATTGCCCTGACCGGAGCCTCCGGTTCCGGCAAGTCGAGCCTGTTGCATTGCCTGGCGGGTTTTGTGCAGCCGGATAGCGGTAGCGTCAGCCTGTTTGGCCAGGCTGCCGGCGTCATGCCGCTGGCCTGGATGGGCCAGCGGCCGTTTCTGATCAAAGGCAGTTGGGCAGAAAATCTGCGTCTGACCGCACCTGGCGCGGATGAGCCAGCCATGCGCCGGGCCATTGCTGCGGTCGGGCTGAACGAGGTGTTGGCCGCGCAGCCCAATGGGTTGGACAGCCCCTTGGGCGAGGGCGGCCGTGGGTTGTCCGGCGGGCAAGCGCAGCGGCTGGCGCTGGCGCGGGTCTGGCTGACAGATGCGCAGCTGGTCTTGCTGGACGAACCCACTGCCAGCCTCGACGAGCAGAGTGAAGCGGAGGTGGTCGAGGCCTTGCACGCATTGGCCGGGGCTGGACGCACGCTGATCATCGCCACGCATCACCCGGCGCTGGTGCGGATGGCCGATCGGGTCGTGCAGTTGTCCAACGGGAGCCTCAACGATGCATGAACTGCTGCCCTGGCTGCAGGGCATGAAGCACTGGCGCGGCCGGTTGCTGATTGGCGCGTTATTGATGGCGCTGACGCTGCTCAGTGCGGTGGGGCTGCTGGCCTTGTCCGGCTGGTTCATTACCGCAACTGGCGTCACTGCGCTGCTGTGGGCGGGCGGTTATCAGGCGCTGTTCGATATTTACGTACCGGGCGGCGGCATTCGCCTGTTTGCCCTGTCACGCACCGTGGCGCGCTACAGCGAGCGGGTATTCAATCACAACACGGTACTCGGGCTGCTGGCGGATCTGCGGGTCAAGCATTTCTCCGCCTTGGCGCAGCTCGATGGCGTCACCCTCGCACGCTTGCGCGCGGCACAATGGTTGAACCGCCTGACCGCCGACATTGATGCCCTGGATACCCTCTACCTACGCCTGCTGGCACCGCCTGCGGTGGCCCTGCTGGGGGTTGTGCTGGTCTGCGGGCTGATTGCCCTGTTTCACCCGCTCCTGGCGCTGGTTTTACTGCTGCTATTGCTGGCCGTGTTGTTGCTGGTGACTGCAGGCATGGCCGCGGCGGGCCGGCAGCTCAGTGCCCGTCGCGTGGAGCAGCTGGATACGCTGCGCGTGCAGTGCATCGACCAGCTCCAGGGGCTGGCGGAACTGACCGCGGCGGGCAGTCTGGCCGTGCACCGCCAGGCCCTGTTGCTCAAGAGCCAGCAGCTGCTGGACGATCAGTTGGCCCTGCAGGGACGCATTGTCTTGGGCCAGGCGCTGGGGCTGCTTGGGGTATTGAGTGCCAGCTTGCTGGGGCTGTTTGCCGGCATGTTGGCCTACCAGCAAGGGCTGCTCAGCGGGCCCGTGGTGGTAATGATCGTGCTGGCGCTGATGGCCCTCAACGAAGGCTTTGCCGGGTTGCCTGCGGCCTTTGCCCAGTGGGGGGCTACCGTGGCTGCGGCGGCGCGCCTGAATCGCCAGGCCGCCATGGCCGGCCGGTTGCTCAACCCGACTGTCCCCGTGCCTGTACCGCACGATATGAGTCTGCGCTGGCAGGCAGTGAGCGTCGCGCATGCGGGTATGCAGCAGCTTGATCTGCAGCTTGCCGCCGGTGAACGCCTGGCTATCACCGGGCCTTCCGGGTGCGGTAAATCTACCCTGGCGGCACTGGCGGCCAGGCTGATTGACCCGGACAGCGGCTTTTTCAGCGCCGGTGGCATCGCGCTGCCGCACCTTGCGCTGGATGCCTGGCGTGGGCAGTTAGCCTACCTGCCCCAGGAAACCGAACTGCTGCATGACAGTATTGCCGCCAACCTGTTGCTTGGCCGTCCGGATGCCAGCGACGAGGCGCTCTGGTGGGCGCTGGAAATGGTTGACCTGGCGGACAGCGTGGACACCTTCCCCCAGGGCTTGAATACCTGGGTGGGCGAGACCGGCAAGCAACTCTCGGGTGGGGAAGGGCGCCGCCTGGCCCTGGCGCGGGTGCTGCTCAGGGATGCACCGGTGGTGATTCTGGATGAGCCGTTTTCCGGCCTCGACCACGCCACGCGCGAACGCATCAAGCCGCGTCTGGATGCCTGGCTACAAGGCCGAACGGTGCTCATGCTCGGGCACGCCGCACAAGCCCTGCCGACCGCCGACCGCGTGCTTACCTGGGGCGCGCTGACCGCACGGGGCTGAAACGCTCGCCTGCCAAGGCCGCTGCACGCCCCCATTGAGTGATGTGAGGCAATAGCCGTAGGTCGGCAGCGCACGATTCGCCCATGGCCGCGACCGTTGTTTCGCGGGCATGGCCCGCTCCTACGATGTGAGCCATGCCACTGCCTGCCGGCGCGCGCACTGTCCGTTGCATGCCACTGCACGGACACTCTCCCGATGATCCCCTGTAACCCGGTTGCGAGCAGGACTGTGCGCGTCATACCGCCGCTTGCGGTTGCCCATGGACATTATGTCGCAGCACTTTTGGTGGGCATTGGCATGCTTTGCGGCTAGGATGATTTGTATACCCCATGGGGTATATTCCCCAAAGGAGATCGACCATGAAGAAACTGGTTTTTGCGTTTTTTGGCTGCTGCCTCAGCCTGTTGGTGCAGGCAGATGAAATGGGCTTGGCCGCCAGTGAAGTGCAGGCGCGCATTGCGGCGGGAGACAACGCCTTTTTGTTTGTCGATGTGCGCGATCCGGTCGAGATCATGTTTGTCGGCTTTACCGACAGCGTGCACGTGAACATTCCTTACCTGCTGGTTGATCGCCGCGTCTGGAACGAGCAGCGCGGCGCGTTCAATACCACCCGCAACCCGGACTTCGTCGCCCAAGTGGCCGACGCACTTGAGCAGCGCGGCCTGCCCGCCGATGCCGAGATCGTCACCCTGTGCCGCTCGGGCAGTGAGCGGGGCGAACCAAGCGCCCAGTACCTGCGCGACAACGGCTTTCCCAATGCGCGCTACGTGATTCACGGGTTTCAGGGCGACAGCATCAAGGACGGCGAGCGCGCCGGTTTTCGCTTGCTCAACGGCTGGCAAAACGAAGGGCTGCCGTGGAGCCCGAAAATGAACCCCGAGAAAATTTATCGCAGCCAGTAATCCTTCTGGCGCACACAAGGAGTCATCAATAATGAAAAAATTACTCAGTGCGATCGTGCTTTGCAGCGTCTATTCCCTGGCTTCGGCCGAGGGGCAGCCGGTTACCGTGATTCTCAGTGATGCCAGCGGCATGACCCAGGGCATGGCCATGGTGCTGGCCAACCAGATGCAGGCGCAGGGTGCGCAGGTCGATATCCTGCTGTGTGATCAAGCGGGTGATCTGGCCCTGAAAGAGGCTGCTGGCGAACCGCTCAAGCCGAACGACGTGACACCTGCCCAGCTGCTCAATGCGGCGATGAGTAAAGGGGCAACCGCCTCGGTGTGTGCACTCTACCTGCCCAATAGCGGACACGCTGCTGAAGCACTCAAAAACGGCGTAAGTGTTGCCAAACCAGATGAAATGGGGCGCGCGATGCTGGAGCCAGGGCGCAAGGTGTTCAGCTTCTGATTACGCGGCGATAGGCCGGGGCACGCGGCCTGAAACAACACGCCACGAAGCCCAACAAGACTGTGCATTGTCTTGTTGGGCTTCGCTACGCTCAATCTCCACGCTGCGCGCCTGCTGCAACAGCTAACAGGTGCATGGCCTTTTTGATGGCCGGTGCGGGGCGCAAGCGCGCATGAATGACGGCGTTCTGGCGAACGCTATCGCGGACAAGTCCGCTCCTACATGGCTGTACGGTGACCTTGTGGGAGCGGACTTGTCCGCGAAGCTTTTGATGGGTACGCAACCTTTCTAAAGGCTATGTACCCATTATGTGTTGCATGCAGCCCTGTAGGAGCCAGCTTGCTGGCGATGCTGTTGCATGGGCTTGCTGGCCCGGATCGCCAGCAAGCTGGCTCCTACAGACGCGTCTGCCTTTTTACTGGTCATCTCTCCTGAGGTGCTGTCAGCGCAAGTCGTGCAACGTGCAACTGGGACATAGCCTTTTTTTAAGCGATGCACCCGTTATCTGCTGCAAGAGAGATAACGTTGTTGTTGGAGATCCCCCGTCGCGCAGCAAACTAGGTGCTCAAGGATCAAGACCGTAGGATGGGTCGGGCCGCGTAGGTGGGGCCGCCTAGGTCGGGCCGCGCAGGTGGGCCCGCCTAGGTTAGGCGCCCACAAATTGACCTGCTGCCAGCAGAATAACCGCGCCGGAACCCATCATGGATTTCAGCCACAACAACCGGACACAGGTATGAATCGCTCGATGGGTATCGCTGCGCTCAACGCCATCCTACGGGGGTTGCGATAGGGCTCAACAAACGGGGGTATAGCGCTTTTTAAGCACTGCCACAGCTAGCAGCCGGATGAAGTAATGCCTTGCAGGCGCCAGATGACGCGCTTAACGTTCCGCCGCTGCCGCATGCAGCACATGGATTTATCTAACGGAGGCAATAATGGGTCTTGACCCGGTGGTACTGTTTTTTCTCTTCGGTCTGTGTGCCGGCTTGCTGAAAAGCGAGTTGAAGCTGCCGCCAGCGCTCTATGAAACCCTGTCGATCATCCTGTTGTTGGCTATCGGTCTGCACGGCGGGGTGGAATTGGCAGAGCAGGCCAGCCTGCAGTTGCTCGGCCAGGCACTGTTAGTACTGGGCCTGGGCATCATGCTGCCGGTGCTGGCCTTCGGCGTGCTGCGCAGCCTGGGGTTCGACCGGGTCAACGCCGCGGCAGTCGCGGCGCATTACGGCTCGGTGAGCGCCGGTACCTTCGCCGTAGTGGTGGCGTTCATGCTGGCGCGCGGCATCGAGTTCGAGAGCTACATGCCGCTGTTCGTGGCGATCCTGGAGATCCCGGCGATTCTGGTCGGCATCCTCCTGGCCAAGGGCATGGCCCGCGACACCGACTGGCGCGAGCTGGGCCGGGAGATATTCCTCGGCAAGAGCATCATGCTGCTGCTCGGCGGCCTGATCATCGGCGCGGTGGCCGGCAAGGAAGCGATCAAACCGCTGGAACCGCTGTACACCAGCATGTTCAAGCCGGTGCTGGCGTTCTTCCTGCTGGAGATGGGCCTGATCGCCTCGGGCCAGCTCGGTGCGCTCAGGCAGTTCGGTCTGCGCCTGCTTGGTTTTGCCCTGCTGATGCCACTGCTCGGCGCCCTGATCGGCGCCTTGCTGGGACGCCTGATGGGCCTGTCGCTGGGCGGTACTGCCGTACTCGCGACCCTGGCGGCCAGCGCCTCCTATATCGCCGTGCCAGCCGCGATGCGCCTGGCCTTGCCTGCGGCCAATCCGTCACTCTCGCTGACCGCCTCACTGGGGATCACCTTCCCTTTCAATATCCTGATCGGCATTCCGCTGTACCTGATGCTGGCCGAACAACTGATCGCCTGGGGACTCTGAGATGAACGCACACACCCGCACCCTGCTCACCGTGATCTGCGAAGCGGCATTGGAGAAAAAACTGCTGGCCGATCTGGAAGCACTCGGTGCCCCCGGCTGGACTATCTCCGACGCACGCGGCCGCGGCGGCCGCGGTGTACGCAGCGCCGGCTGGGACAACGACGGCAATATCCGGGTGGAAATCATCTGCACCCGGGACATCGCCGAGCGCCTCGCCGCCCACCTGCAGGAGCAGTACTACGCCAACTTTGCCATGGTCTGCTACCTGGCCCAGGTCGAGGTGCTGCGCCCGGAGAAGTTCTGAGCGGCGCCGAAGAAAGGCTATGTGCCCATAAACCCGCGCACCGTTGCAGCCAATCGGTAGTGTGCGCACGCGGGTAGGTTGGTGTTGAGCGCGGCGAAGCCCAACAGGCAGTGGCCTGTCGCCATACGCTGCGAGCACGGGTGATCAGGCAACAGATCGGGGCTTAACGCCCAGCGTGACCGAGGGGAGCAAACGCCCTGCGCGGCATACCGACACGGGGCGTAGCTAAGGCCTGCCTACTCCGTCGGCTTCTTCAGCTTGGGATTGGGAAAGAACTGCACCGCCTGCACCTTGGGGTCGGCCACCTTGGGTTTCAGGGCGCTGATATTGACCCGCGTCGGCAGCTCCTTGGGCACCGAGTTACCGCGCGCATCCAGGGTGTCGGCATAACCGCAGCCCACGCACTCGCGGTGCGGCACGCCGTCTTCGTCCCACATCTGAATCTTGTCCATCTCACTGCACGCCGGACACACGGCACCAGCAATGAAGCGGCGCTTGCTGACATTCATCGGTAGGTCGCTCATGCCGCCTCCTGGCTCAGGCCCAGATGCCGCAGCAGGGCATCGATGCTCGGCTCGCGGCCGCGGAAGTCGACGAACAGCACCATGGGCTCCTGGGAACCGCCACGGCCGAGGATCGCCTCACGGAAGGCGCGGCCGGTGTCGCTGTTGAACACGCCTTCTTCCTCGAAGCGCGAGAAGGCATCCGCTGACAGCACTTCGGCCCACTTGTAGCTGTAGTAACCGGCCGCGTAACCACCGGCGAAGATATGCGCAAAGCTGTTGGGGAAGCGGTTGTAAGCCGGCGGCCGCAATACCGAAACCTCGTCGCGGATGCCTTCGAGCACGTCCAGCACGCCGCGGCCGTCGCCGTGAGTGGCGTGCAGCTCGAAGTCGAACAGGCTGAACTCGATCTGCCGCACCATCATCAGCCCGGACTGGAAGTTCTTCGCCGCCAGCATCTTGTCCAGCAGGTCCTGCGGCAGGGCTGCGCCGCTTTGGTAATGCCCGGAGATCAACGCCAGGCCTTCCGGCTCCCAGCACCAGTTCTCCATGAACTGGCTCGGCAGCTCCACCGCATCCCAGGCCACGCCATTGATCCCCGACGCGCCAGCATGCTCGACCCGGGTCAGCAGGTGATGCAGGCCGTGACCGAATTCGTGAAACAGAGTGGTGACTTCATCGTGGGTCAGCAGCGCCGGCTTGTCGCCGACGGCGGGCGTGAAATTACACACCAGGTTGGCCACCGGGCTGATCAGCGTGCCCGCCGCATCGCGGCGCTTGTCGCGGGCGCCGTCCATCCAGGCGCCACCGCGCTTGTTGGCGCGGGCATAGAGGTCGAAGAAGAAACGCCCGACATGCTCGCCGTTCTCCTTGATCTCGAACAGGCGCACGTCCGGGTGCCAGCTATCAAAGCCACTCAGCTCCTCGATCTGGATGCCATAAAGCTTCTCGACGATGGCGAACAGGCCGCCCAGCACCTTGTCGACGGGGAAATAGGCGCGCAGGATTTCCTGGGAAATGCTGTAACGCTGCTCGCGCAGCTTCTCGCTGTAATAACCGACATCCCAGCTTTGCAGATCGCTGCAGCCTTGTTCGGCGGCAAACGCCTGCAGCTCGGCCAGGTCCTGCTCGGCAAATGGCTTGCCGCGCGCCCCAAGGTCACGCAGGAAGTGCAGCACCTGGTCGGTGGACTCGGCCATCTTGCTCGCCAGGCTCAGCTCGGCGTAGTTGGCGAACCCCAGCAACTTGGCCAGCTCCTGACGCAGGGCGAGGATTTCCAGCATCACCGGGCTGTTGTCGTGCTGGCCGGCGTTCGGGCCTTGGTCGGAGGCACGGGTGCAGTAAGCCGCATACAGCTCTTCGCGCAGCGCGCGGTCGTCGGCGTAAGTCATCACCGCGAAATAGCTGGGGAACTCCAGGGTAATCAGCCAGCCATCCAGGCCCTTGGCCTCGGCGGCCTGACGCATCTGCGCCTTGGCCGAATCGGTCAGACCGGCCAGCGCCGCCTCCTCGCTAACCTGCTTGCTCCAGGCCTGGGTGGCATCGAGCAGCTGATTGGAGAAACGGCTGCCCAGCTCCGAGAGCTTGCTCTGAATCACACCGAAGCGCTGCTTCTCGGCTTCCGGCAGATCAATGCCCGACAGGTGGAAGTCACGCAGGGTGTGCGTGAGGATGGTCTGCTGGGCAATGTCGAAACCCGCCGCCTCAGGGCTAACCGCCAGCGCGTGATAGGCCTCGTACAGCGTGCGGTTGTGGCCCAGCTCGGTCGAGTACTCGGATAGCTTGGGCAGGCAGGCCTCATACACCGTGCGCAGCTCGGCGTTGTTGCACACCGCATTGAGGTGGCTGATCGGGCTCCAGGCACGGTTCAGGCGATCATTCAGCTCGTCGAGCGCCAGCACCAGCCCGTTCCAGCTCGGTGTGCCAGACTGTTGTTTGAGCAGTTCGGCAATCGCGGTACGGTTCTCGGCGAGGAGCGAATCCAGCGCCGGCTCGACATGCTCAGGGCGGATGACGGAATAAGGTGGCAGATCGAAGGCTTGCAGCAGCGGATTGTTGGCGGTCACGACGGGGCACCTTTAAACAATGGGTTTGAAGCCGTGACCCTGCAAAAGGCAGGGCTGGACGCGGCACGTACGACCGTCATCATAATTACAATCGCAGCTCACCGCAGCCTAAGAGGTTTCTATCGTGGCGATACGTACTTACCAACAGTTCACCCCGTTGCTCGGCGCGCGGGCTTTTGTCGATGCCTCGGCCGTGGTTTTGGGCGATGTGGCAATCGGTGCCGACAGCTCGATCTGGCCGCTGGTAGTGATCCGTGGCGACATGCACAGCATCCGTATCGGCGAGCGCAGCAGCGTTCAGGACGGCAGCGTGCTGCACATCACCCACGCCGGCCCCTTCAACCCGCGCGGCTACCCGCTGAATATCGGCGACGATGTGACCATCGGCCACAACGTCACCCTGCACGGCTGCAACATCGGCAACCGGGTGCTGATCGGCATGGGCAGCATCATCATGGACGGCGTAGTGATCGACGACGAAGTCATGCTCGGCGCCGGCAGCCTGGTCACCCCCGGCAGCCACCTGGAAAGCGGCTACCTGTACGTCGGCAGCCCAGCCAAACAGACCCGCGCACTGAGCGAAAAAGAGCGCAGCTACTTCCGCTACAGCGCCGACAACTACGTACGGCTGAAGGATCAACACCTGATCGAAGGCTATGCCAGCTGACAAGGCCGGCTGGATTTGCCGAAGTAGCGCCTACTGCCCGTGACACCCAGACCTGACGGCAGCAGGCGACTGGCTGATGAGCTGCCGCCAAGAGCCTGCTGTTTGTGCGAAGGTGAAGATCACGATGCACGATCAGAACCTGACGAGGAATTTACGGCTACCCATGGATTACCAGAATATTCTCTTCGACCTCGACGGCACCCTCACCGACCCGCGCGTGGGCATCACCCGTTCGGTGCAGCATGCGCTCGCGCAACTGGGTATCGATGAACCGGATCTGCAGGCGCTGGAACACTTTATCGGGCCGCCGCTGTTGCAATGCTTTATGCAGACGTATCAGTTCGACGAGGCCAGAGCCTGGCGGGCGGTAAACCATTACCGCGAGCGTTTCGCCGAGGTCGGGCTGTACGAAAACCAGGTATTCGACGGCGTCGAGGCACTGCTCTCGACGCTCGGCGCGCAGGGCCGGACCCTGTATATCGCCACCAGCAAGCCGCGCGTGTTTGCCGTGGAGATTGCCCGGCATTTCGATTTCGCCCGGCACTTCAAGATGATCTATGGCAGCGAACTGGACGGCACGCGCACCGACAAGGTTGAGCTGATCAGCCATCTGCTGACGCAGGAAGGGCTCGATACCGCCAGCACGCTGATGATCGGCGACCGCAAGCACGACCTGATCGGTGCGCGGCGCAACGGCCTGGACGCAGCAGCGGTTGGCTATGGTTTCGGCAGTTGTGCTGAATTGCAGGCCGAGCTGCCGACTTATCACTTCCAGACCCTGGCTGAACTGCACCGGGCCTTTAGCGGCTGAGGTCAGGCTAAAGCAGGCGCTCAGCAAGCCAGCATGAATATCGACAGACCCTTATCAACCATTAAATAACCCATTGTTTTATATATAAAACCCAATCCCCGCAGCGCCTTGTAGGAGCCAGCTTGCTGGCGATCCTTGCACCTCAAAAGCACTGCCGGAGCAGCAAACCGCGGCAAGAACCAGGCGTCCACCCTGACGCCTGTACTGTTTGCTGCGCAGCATTGAGAGTATTCAGGAGGGGAAAGTTTTGGCCCATCAAATAAACAGCGATTCATCGTGGCCTGTCGCCGAGGTTTCCCTGAATCGGCAAGCAAAACCAGTGAAGGCGCCACTGAAGCCAAGAGCCCAGGCCCTAGGGTTGGATAGGGCCGGGGCTTAAGTTGATGGCATTGGGCTTTACTAACCAACAGTCAAATTGCAGGGCTAGCATGCGAACAGGCAGTTTCATTTTTGTCGTGGTTGCACTTTTGGGTGCTTGTTTCAGTTTCTTGGCGCTCTCTGGCGCTTCTCTTCCTTATCAGGATGCAACGCCCGAAATGCTTGAGCGGCAAGCCGATCAGATTCAATTTTGGGGGAGCGCCCTTTTCGCCAATCTTCTGGTTTTGATCACTGGCGGTTGGGGTCTGTGGCGATCACGCCGCAAAAACTAGTCAATTTGTTGCTGCCCGTTTAGAGCCGCAACTTAACAAGACGCCTCAACATAAGGGACGAACTTTTTCATTTGTCAGGCCAAGACCGTGGCCTGTCCGCTAATGTCCTAAAACCAATCACTGCAGCGCCTTGTAGGAGCCAGCTTGCTGGCGATCCTTGCACCTCAAAGCACTGCCGGAGCCGCGAGCCGCGGCAAGAACCAGGCGCAAAAAGGGGACGGCTTTATTTTCGGCGTGCTTTCGGCGGGAGGCGCTGCTGAATTTGTCCCCTTTCATTCCAACCGTTAACTCAGACATTGCGTTAAAGGTTGGCCGGGATGATCAGGCCTTTTTGCCGATAGGCTTCGATATCCACACCAAAAGCACCACTGCTGTGCACCCTGCGGATGCGGTAAAGGTTGCCTTTGTCGTCCCGCGCTCCAGTGGCCAGGTCGATGATGCGCTCTTTGCAGGGCTGTTTATCAGCAAAGCGTACGCAGAGCACCTTGGGCTTGAGTTTGCTGCCCGGCGCACAGCCGATGATGATGCCAACCTCGCCATTGCTCAGCTCGACAATTTCCCCCGGCGGGTAAATGCCGATCATGCGGATAAAACAGCCAACAATTTCTTCATCAAAATGCGTGCTGGCCGCATCAAACAGCACCCGTAACGACTCCAGGCTGGACTTGCCCTTGCTGTAGATGCGATCACTGTTGATCGCGTCATAGCTGTCGGCCACGGCAATGATCTTGGCAAAGTAGGGGATCTTGCTGGCCACCAGCCCGCGCGGGTAACCCTTGCCATCCAGGCGCTCGTGGTGCGAATAGGCCACGTCCACCGTGGCGGCGGTGATTTGCTGGTTACTCATCAGCAGCTTGCGCCCTTCGGCAGCGTGGCTCTGCATGATGCGGTACTCATCAGGCGTCAGCGCGCCGGGCTTGTTGAGGATCTCGCTGGGCACTTTGATCTTGCCCACGTCATGCAACATGCCGCACACACCTACATGCTCCAGTTGATAGTCCGGCAGGCCCAACTCTTTACCCAAGGCGATGGAAAGGATGGCCACACGCAGCGAATGCTCAGCGGTGTAGTCGTCGCTGTTTTTGATGCGCGCCAGCCACAGCATGGCCACCGGGTTGCGCAAAATACTCTCGACGCACTCCTTGACCACGGCCTTGACCGCGACCACATCCAGCTCCTGGCCCATTTTCACGGCCTGCAGAATGCGCAACGACTCCTCACGCGCGGCATGCCACACAGGCGATGCATGATTGATTTCCCGGCTGAAATCGACCTTGGCAATCTCGGCTTCCAGCCTGTCAGGTTGGGCCAGATTTTCCGTGGCCTGCTGGACCACGCCCAACGAGCGCTTTGCATCCACCCAAACGAACTCACAGACCTCTTGCAGCAGGCGGATTTCCTGCTGCTGGCGAATGCGAAAACCTTGAAAGAGAAAGTTGGTGTCCGTCCATGGGCGATCCAGCTCCACCACAAACATGCCGATGCTGAGCTGCGCAGCTTCGACTTTGATCCGGTCAGTAGGGGTGTTGTCGGCCATGCAGGCTCTCCGCAGGGAGCGGTCAAAGGGTGGCTATTAGCTATTGCCGAGCAGTGATCAGCAAATTGCTTTTGCCTATCGCACCGTAGCTGCAGCGCGGCTTAACACGCTGAGCATAGTCAGCAGTGGGTGTTAGGGGACACACCACGGTTTTGGCCTGACGAATCAAGAACAATTAATCGTGGCCTATCCCCCCATTGCTGACGCCAACGCTGATTATCCCGGTAACTGTTCTGGCAGCGCGGCGCCCGTCCAGCGGACTCGCGGCTATGCCCCACACATGAGCGGGTAGCCTGGGTCGAGCCGCGTAGGTCGAGCGCAGCGACACCCGGGGCATCCTCTCCTGGGTATCGCTGCGCTCAACCCAGGCTACTTAAGCAGGTATTCGGGGGTAGATCGCGGCGGGGCCTGACCAATCAAGAAAAGTTAATCGCGGCCTGCCCTTCCCTTTCTGGTGGCAGGCACGCTACCGCTCTCCTCTGCGCACGGCGAGGCTGGCGGCTGCATGGCAAAAAGTCAGGAAGTAACGGCGGTCCTTGCCGGATAGGCGGGGTTGGCGGGCACTCCCTTGGCTCGGCCGAGCATAGTGCAGTGGGTCTTCAGAGCCAAGCAGGGGTTCCTGCGGCTTGGCAGCGCAGGGTTCGGCGTGGGGACGGATCACGCCGGGAATGGATCGCGGGTTGTCCGCTCTCCGTCAATCCGCCTGGGGGCGCTGCTGGCTTCGCGGGCATGGCCCGCGCCTACGCATGCCTTTGCCGGCAGGAAAAGGGGAAGGAACCATCAGGGTCGAACCATCAGGGTCAGGGTCGAATTACTTAGACGTCGACCCTGACCCTGATTACCGCTCGGCTGCCTGCCCCGCCGCCTTCAATCAGCCATTTTTCTGGTAGATGATTTTCTTGCTGCCGCCGTCGCAGCTGCCGACCACCATGCTCTGATCCTGCACTTCGTCATTTGCGACGATTTCCAGGGTGTAGCTGGGCACCCCGGCGGCCTGGATTTTCACTTCGATTTCCTGCTTGAGTTCCTCGCAGGGTTTGGGTGCCGCCCACGCCGTGCTGCCAAGCACACTGAGCAATACAGCCACTGTCCATCGGTTCATCGTACATCTCCTTGGTTTTGCGAAACTCGCCAGTATTTGACCGGCGCACGGTACAGCAAGTTCTAGCTGGCTTTGTGCAAGGCTGCCAGTGCCGCGGTGCGCGCCGCGGCCGGCAATTTGCCGAGGGCGGCGACGCGCTGATAGAAGCGCGGCCAATCACCGTCAACCTCGGCGAACAAGGCGGCAAAGGCCGGCACCCACTGATCGTAAAGACCGAACGGCAGCAGCTTGGCGTTGTTCAGTGGCGCGGCGATCCAGGCATCGTAGCGGCCATGGCCGCCCCACTCGCGCTCGCGCAGGGCTTGGTACTCCTGGCGCAGGCGCTCGAACTCGGCCTGCTTGGCCACGCGCATGGCGTCTGCCGCCAGGTCGCTGGCGTACAACTGCTCCAGGCGCGCGCGACTGGCCAGCACCAGTGCGCTGAACTGCTCGCGCTGCTGGGCTGCGTGCGGGTCGGCAACCGGCTGGCCCTGCGCCTGCTGCCATTGGCGCAGGCCTTCGCGCTCGACGAAGGTGGCGAAAGATTCGTTGAACGCGGTGTCGTCGGCCACATACAGCTGCTGATGCGCCAGTTCGTGGAAGATCACCGCCACCAGGCGTTCATCGTTCCAGCGCAGCATGGTGTTGAGGATCGGGTCATTGAACCAGCCGAGGGTGGAATAGGCCTCGACCCCAGCGACGTAGGTGTCCAGCCCCTGCTGCTTGAGCAGCGCCGCCGCACCGCGAGCGCGGCCCTGGCTGTAGTAGCCGCGATAGGCCACGCAACCGGCGATGGGAAAGCAGTGCAGCTCGGGCGTGACGGAAAATTCCGCGGTGGCGAACAGGTTCCACACCACGAAGGGCCGCTGGATATCGGCATACAGGCGGTAGCTGCGGTTGTCCGGCAGGCCCAGTTCGGCACTGGCGAAGTCGCGCGCCTGCTGGGTCAGGGCCAGGCGTTGCTGCAGGCTGGCATTCACCTGCGGGTCGCCCAGCATGGCGTCGACCGGCTGGCTCGCCTGCAACAGCTGTACCTGGCCGCGAGCCAGGTGGCCGTAGTAATCCAGGGTGCTGCAACCGCCGAGCAACAGCGCTGCCAGCAGCGGAACCCAGGGCCGGCAGAGCGAGTCGATAAAATAGTGAGCAGTGCGATAGTTCATATTCGGCAAACTAACGCACTACAGCTACTGTCCGCACTACCGGCGTAAGCTGATTGTGTAACGTCAATTTCGGAGACTGCCATGCGCTACCCATTACTGATTATCAGCCTGTTGATGCTCAGCGCGTGCGCCTCGCCATTGCCGCCACGCGACCCTGGCATGGCCTGGGTTGACCTGTACACCACGGCCAGCGACCTGCTGATGGCCGAGGAGCTCGACGGCAAACGCCTCAACGATGGCCGTTACTTCCAGCTCACCCCCGGTGCCCACGAACTGGTCGCGCGCTTCCAGTTCGAGGTGCAGGGCGGCAGCAGCATGATGACCGAGCCGGTGCAGCGCACCTGCGAGCTGCGCGTGCGCTACGACGACTTCGCCGCCGGCCAGCGCTACCGGATCGAAGCCCGGACGCTGGCGATGAGCGCCCAGGGCTGGCTCTATGACGAGCAGCGCAATGTGCTGGCGCGAGCCAAGGTATTGCGCTGCGGGGTTTTCTAGCAGGCCGCAGACTGTTCTGCGGTCACGTCACGGATCCTGTCGGATCAGGCGTCGAGCACGGCTTCCAGGGTGATCTCGGCATTTAATACCTTGGATACCGGGCAACCGTTCTTGGCGGCTTCCACCGCCTGCGCAAAGACCGTGCGGTCGGCTCCGGGAATTTTTGCGCGCAAGGTCAGGTGCACGGCAGTGATGGCGAAACCGCCATCGCGCTGGTCGAGGGTCACCTCAGCCTTGGTCTCGATACTTTCGGCAGTCATCCCGGCGTCGCCCAGTTCCTTGGACAGGGCCATGGAAAAACAACCCGCATGGGCCGCGCCGATCAGCTCTTCCGGGTTAGTGCCCGGCTGATCCTCGAAGCGCGTGTTGAAGCCATAAGGGCTTTGCGACAAGGCGCCGCTCTGGGTTGAGATAGTGCCTTTGCCGTCTTTGATGCCGCCTTGCCAGTGGGCCGATGCTGTCTTTTTCATCTGGGTTCTCCATTGCATTAAGGGCTAAAGAGTTCAGAGACCTATTGGCGCGACAAGTTCGCAGTGATTTAGCCAGCACGCACTTGCGCGAGAATCTCGAAGGCGCGCAAGCGGTCGGCGAAGTCGTAGAGGTCGCAGGTAAAAATCAGCTCGTCGGCGCCGGTTTGCTCCAGCAACACCTCAAGGCGTGCGCGGACTTTCTCCGGGCCGCCGACCACCGCCAGGCCCAGGAAGCTGGCAACCGCCTCTTTTTCGTGGGGCAGCCACAGGCCTTGCATGCTGTTGACCGGCGGTTTCTGCACCAGGCTCTGGCCACGGATCAAGGCAAGAATGCGCTGGTAGGCGGACGTGGCCAGGTACTCGGCCTGCTCGTCGCTGTCGGCGGCAACCAGGGGTACGCCAAGCATCACATAGGGTTGGTCGAGCACCGCCGAGGGTTTGAAGTGGTTGCGGTAAACGCGAATCGCCTCATGCATATAGTGCGGCGCGAAGTGCGAGGCGAAGGCATAAGGCAGGCCTTTCTCACCCGCCAACTGGGCGCTGAACAGGCTGGAACCGAGCAGCCAGATCGGCACCTGAGTGCCCGTACCCGGCATCGCAATGACCCGCTGATCCGGGGTGCGCGGGCCAAGGTAGCGCTGCAGCTCTTCGACATCGCGGGGGAAGTCATCGGCACTGCCGATGCGGTCGCGGCGCAGGGCCTGGGCGGTGAACTGGTCGGCGCCGGGCGCGCGCCCCAGGCCCAGGTCAATGCGTCCCGGATACAGGGTGGCCAGGGTGCCGAATTGTTCGGCGATCACCAACGGCGCGTGATTGGGCAGCATCACCCCGCCGGAACCAACACGAATAGTCGAGGTGCCTGCCGCCAGGTAACCGAGCAGCACTGCGGTGGCCGAGCTGGCGATACCGTCCATATTGTGGTGCTCGGCTACCCAGAAGCGGGTGAAGCCGAGGCGCTCGACATGCCGGGCCAGCGCCAGGGCGTTCTGCAGCGCCTGCGCGGGGCTGCCGTCATCGCGGATCGGTACGAGATCGAGGGTGGAAATCTTGGTCTGTGCTAAAACGCTCATCGGCCCTGCCTGTTGGCTTGCGTGGGTTACGGCGCATACACACGCCAATAACCCAGCTAAATAGTAGGGCTTACTCTACGGATTTCAGAGCCTAACGGCCAGCCGGCAGCTGACAGCGGGTCAATTTGTGGCCGCCCGACCCACGTTGGCCGAGCCAGGCGGCACCGCCTAGGCGGCCCCAAATACCAGGGTATTGATCCTTGAGAGCCCCGGTTTGCTGCGCGACAGCGTGGCGTCGAAGGCAGCAGGCGAGCGCCTGCAAAAGCGGTGTGCCTGCCATACCTGGGTATAACCTTTGTCGGCCGTGACGCTAACAGGCAAGCAGGCCGGCAACACCGTCTCAGCTGTCGCTGATACGAAAACCAACCTTGAGGGTTACCTGGTAGTGGCCGACCTTGCCATTCTCGATATGCCCGCGACTTTCCACGACTTCGAACCATTCCAGGTTGCGAATCGACTTGGCGCACTCGGCCAGGGCATTGTTGATCGCATCATCGCTGCTGATGCGCGAAGAACCGACTATCTCGACTTTCTTGTAGGTGTGGTGATCAGACATGACGTTTTCTCCACTGCAAGGTAGTTAAACGCTAGTCGATAAGTCGCCGGTGCGCGGTTTCTATTGCGCCTAGGTGTGACGCGCCGGCCTCAGCCAGCCAATTCACCGCGCAACCACTCGGCCAGGCATTGCGCGCGCTTGCCCACTCGCCGCGCGGGCACCCACAACGCCAGGCGCGCCGGGGTTGCGACAAAGCCCCAGGGGGCGACCAGGCGCCCCGCTGCCAGATCGTCGGCCACCAGCTGTTGCGGGGCGATGGCTACGCCAAGGCCGGCGGCTGCGGCTTCCAGCAGGTAGTAGAGGTGCTCGAAGCCCTGGCCTAGCCTGAGTGCGCTGGTATCCAGGCCATTGCTCGTAGCCCAGCTTGGCCAGGCTTGCGGGCGTGAGCTGGTGTGCAGCAGAGGCTCGCCCAGCAGCGCCGCCGCGGGTGCGGTGTGCAACTCGGCGAAGCGGCCATAACGCGGGCTCAGGACCGGTCCGATACGCTCGCCCGCCAGCTCGAACACCTGCATGTCCGCAGGCCAGGGCGGCTCGGCGAACCACAGGGTGGCATCCACGCCGGCACGTCGCGGGTCCAGTTCACCCTCACTGGCCGAGAGTTGCAGGCGCAGTTCCGGCAGCTCGCGGTTGAGCCGATCCAGGCGCGGAATGAACCAGCGCGCCAGCAGGCTGCCAGGACAGGCCAGCACAAAGGGTGCATCGGCTTGCCCCTGCTGCAACTCGGCGCACGTGCTGCGCAAACGGCCGAACGCCTCGGCACACACATCGCGCAGACGAATCCCGGCATCTGTGAGTTTAAGGCCACGTCCCTCTTTGCTGAACAGGGCCACCCCGAGGTGCTCTTCCAACGCGCGCACCTGCCGACTTACCGCGCCATGGGTGACATGCAGCTCGTTGGCGGCCTGACTGACGCTGTTCAACCGCGCGGCCGCTTCGAAGGCGCGCAGGGCATTGAGGGGCGGTAAATCCTGGCTCATCTGTGAGTTTTCCTGACAGGTCGCGGCAATCTTATCGCTTTTGCTGAGCGGGCCACAGCTTTATCCTCTGTCCATCGTCGCAAAGCGGGTGCCACCTGCACAGCGCACCCATTTCCCAAGGAGAACGCCATGACTTCCTTCCGCACTGGCCCAGATGCCAACGGCTTGTTCGGCTCATTCGGCGGCCAATACGTCGCCGAAACCCTGATGCCGCTGATCCACGACCTGGCCGCAGAATACGAGAAGGCCAAGCTCGACCCTGAGTTCCAGAAAGAACTGGCCTACTTCCAGCGCGATTTCGTCGGCCGCCCGAGCCCGCTGTATTTCGCCGAGCGCCTGACCGACATGTGCGGCGGCGCGAAGATCTACTTCAAGCGTGAAGAGCTCAATCACACCGGCGCGCACAAGATCAACAACTGCATCGGCCAGGTCCTGCTGGCCAGGCGCATGGGCAAAAAACGCATCATCGCCGAGACCGGCGCCGGCATGCACGGCGTAGCCACCGCCACCGTTGCGGCGCGTTTCGGCATGGAATGCGTGATCTTCATGGGCAGCACCGACATCCACCGCCAGCATGCCAACGTGCTGCGCATGAAACTGATGGGCGCCACGGTAATCCCCGTGGTCGCCGGCACCGGCACCCTGAAAGACGCGATGAACGAAGCCCTGCGCGACTGGGTGACCAACGTCGACAACACCTTCTACATGATCGGCACCGTGGCCGGCCCGCACCCGTACCCGGCGATGGTGCGCGACTTCCAGGCCGTGATCGGCAAGGAAACCCGCGACCAGATGCTCGCCCAGGAAGGTCGTCTGCCCGACAGCCTGATCGCCTGCATCGGCGGCGGCTCGAATGCCATCGGCCTGTTCCACCCCTTCCTCGATGATAAAGAGGTGAAAATCATCGGCGTCGAAGCGGCCGGCCACGGTATCGAAACCGGCAAGCATGCGGCCAGCCTGAACGGCGGCGTACCGGGCGTACTGCACGGCAACCGCACCTTCCTGCTGCAAAGCGACGACGGCCAGATCATCGACGCCCACTCGATTTCCGCCGGCCTGGATTACCCCGGTATCGGCCCGGAACACGCCTGGTTGCATGAAGTCGGCCGCGTCGAATACACCTCGGTGACCGACACCGAAGCCCTCGAAGCCTTCCACATCTGCTGCCGCCAGGAGGGCATCATTCCCGCCCTGGAAACCGCTCACGCCCTGGCCGAAGTGTTCAAGCGCGCGCCCAACCTGCCTAAAGATCACCTGATGGTGCTCAACCTGTCCGGGCGTGGCGACAAAGACATGCAAACCATCGTGCACCACATGGAACAACAGGAGAAGCACGCATGAGCCGCCTGCAAAGCCGCTTTGCCGAGCTGAAACAACAGAACCGCGCCGCCCTGGTGACCTTCGTCACCGGCGGTGATCCGAACTACGACGCCTCCCTGGCGATCCTCAAAGGCCTGCCTGCTGCCGGCGCTGATGTGATCGAACTGGGCATGCCCTTTACCGATCCGATGGCCGATGGCCCAGCGATCCAGCTCGCCAATATCCGCGCGCTGGACAACGGCCAGGATTTGGCAAAAACCCTGCAAATGGTTCGCGAATTCCGTGAAGGCGAGCAGGTCACGCCGCTGGTGCTGATGGGCTACTTCAACCCGATCCACAAATACGGCGTCGAGCGCTTTATCGCCGAAGCCGTGGCCTCGGGCGTTGATGGCCTGATCGTGGTCGACCTGCCACCGGAACATAACGTCGACCTGTGTGACCCGGCGCAAGTCGCAGGCCTGGACTTCATCCGCCTGACCACCCCGACCACCGACGACAAGCGCCTGCCCAAGGTGCTCAACGGCAGCTCCGGATTTGTCTACTACGTGTCGGTAGCGGGCGTGACTGGCGCTGGCGCGGCGACCCTGGAGCATGTGGAGCAGGCCATCATTCGCCTGCGTCGCCACACCGATCTGCCGTTGTGCATCGGCTTCGGCATCCGCACCCCGGAACATGCGGCGACCATCGCCCGCCTGGCCGAAGGTGTAGTAGTCGGCTCGGCGCTGATCGACCAGATCGCCAATGCCGAGAACGACGACGCGGCCATCGAGGGCGTGCTGACCCTGGTCGCGGCGTTGGCCGAAGGCGTACGCAACGCCCGCAACTGACTGTACCTGACAAAACCAAAACGCCCCGACCGGGGCGTTTTGCATGCAACCGTAGCCCGGGTCGAGCGAAGCGACACCCGGGGCACCTCTTCCCGGGTATCGCGGTGCTCAACCCAGGCTACCGGAGGTACCTGCCCGACCGGG
The DNA here is from genome assembly GCF_030683065.1 of Pseudomonas sp. Classification (GTDB taxonomy): domain Bacteria; phylum Pseudomonadota; class Gammaproteobacteria; order Pseudomonadales; family Pseudomonadaceae; genus Aquipseudomonas. The sequence continues at coordinate 31,089 of NZ_JAUXMX010000008.1, read as the reverse complement.
ACGTTTTGCCTGCAACCGTAGCCCGGGTCGAGCGAAGCGACACCCGGGGCATCTATTCCCGGGTATCGCGGTGCTCAGCCCAGGCTACCGGAGGCACCTGCCCGACCGGGGCGTTTGCCTGCAACCGTAGCCCGGGTCGAGCGAAGCGACACCCGGGGCACCTCCTCCCGGGTACCGCGGTGCTCAACCCAGGCTACCGACGGAGATACCTGCCCGACAGGGACGCTGCCCACCACCGTAGCCCAGGTCGAGCGAAGCGACACCCGGGGCATCTATTCCCGGGTATCGCGGTGCTCAACCCAGGCTACCGGAGGTAACTGCCCGACCGGGGTGCTTGCCTGCAACCGTAGCCCGGGGCGAGCGAAGCGACACCCGGGGCAACTCTTCCTGGGTATCGCGGTGCTCAACCCAGGCTACCGACGGAGGTACCGGCCCGACCGGGACGTTTGCATGCAACCGTAGCCCGGGGCGAGCGAAGCGACACCCGGGGCACCTACTCCTGGGTATCGCGATGCTCAACCCAGGCTACCGACGGAGGTACCTGCCCGACCGGGGTGCTTGCCTGCAACCGTAGCCCGGGGCGAGCGAAGCGACACCCGGGGCATCTATTCCCGGGTATCGCGGTGCTCAACCCAGGCTACCGACCGAGGCGTTTGCCTACTACTGCCCGGCGTACTGGCTCCACTCCGCCAGCTTCTGGCGCTTGTAGCTGAGCGCCGCGGCTGGCACCGGGGTGACCTTGCCGGTCTCCATCCAGCGCTTGAGGCGGTTGGCGTCGGCCATGTGGGTGTACTTGCCGAAGGCGCCGAGCACGACGAAGGCCACCGAGCGGTGGTTCATCGAGGTGAGCATCACCAGGCAGCGGCCGGCAGCGTTGGTAAAGCCGGTCTTGCTCAGGTCGATATCCCAGTCGGCCTTGCGCACCAGCGCGTTGGTGTTGCGAAAACCCAGGGTGTAGTTGGGTTTGCGGAAAGCCACGGTGACTTCCGAGTCGGTGCTGAACTGGCCGATCAGCGGATACTGCTGCGCCGCCTTGATCATCAGCGCCAGGTCGCGGGCGGTGGAGACGTTCTGCTCGGACATGCCGGTGGGCTCGACGAATCGACTGTGGTGCATGCCCAGCGCCTTGGCTTTGGTGTTCATCGCTGCAACAAAAGCGCTATGGCCGCCCGGATAGTGGTGGGCAAGGCTGGCGGCGGCGCGGTTTTCCGAGGCCATCAGGGCCAGATGGAGCATCTGCCGACGGCTGATCTCGCTGCCGATGCGCACCCGCGAGAAAACGCCCTGCATTTCGACAGTGTCGCGGATGGTGATGGGCAACACCTCGTCCAGGGGCAACTTGGCGTCGAGCGCCACCATGGCGGTCATCAGCTTGGTCACCGAGGCCACAGGCAGGCGCAGGTCGGGGTTGCTGGAATAGAGTTCCTGGCCGGTCTTCAGGTCGATCAACAGCGCGCTGCCAGCGGCCAGCTCCTGCTGAGGCTTGGCCGGCGCGGCCTGGAGGGTCGAGACTACAAGGCCGCTGCAGACCAGCAACAGACTTACGATCGAATGACGGATATTCACGGATAAATTCACTGGGTTGAGTGGGAGAGTGCCAGAGCCGTAGCGACTGACCACGTCAGTATACGGAACTCAGCTATCACTCTTGCAGTGTAGGGCGTCTAAAACGCTGGATTACGCCCGTTCGGCGGAATGCTGCAAGCCACTTCGTCCTCCCGCGCCAGTTCCAGCTTGAGCCAATCGACGAAGTACTGGGTCAATCGCTGGCGGCGCTTGCGCTCGGGCAGCACCACGTAATAGCCGAAGTCAGAGCGCGCCTCGCCGGCGCATACGCGGCATAGCAGGCCTTGATCGAGCAGCTCATCGACCAGATGGCGCCAACCGATAGCCACGCCCTGGCCGGCGATGGCCGCCTGAATCAGCAGGGTGTAATTGTCGAACCGCAACATGCCCAGGCTGGGTGTCTCGGCAATAGCGAAGGCACGGAACAGGCCATTCCAGTCGAACCAGCGCGATCGAATCTCCGGCCGCAGGTGCAGCAGGGGCAGCTCGGCCAGCGCCGTCGGCGCCAGCGGCAAGACCCGGCCCTTGAGCAGTTGCGGGCTGCACACCGGGAATACTTCCTCGTTAAACAGCAGATGGGCCTCGCCATGCTTGAAGCGGCCATCGCCGAACGCGATGGCCACATCGATCTCCGCCGGTAACGCGGCCAGGTCGCGGGCGCTGGTGATCAGGCTGACATCCACCTCCGGGTGAAGCTGGTGGAAACGCTGCAACCTGGGCATCAGCCAATAGGCGGCAAAGGCAAAGTCGGTGGCCACCTGCAGCACCTCATGCTGCTGCCCGGCAGCGACTGCGGCCAGGCCAGCGTCGAGGCTTTGCAGGCCATCCTGCACGTAGTGCAGCAACAACTCGCCGGCCTCGGTAAGAACGATGCCGCGATAGACCCGGTCGAACAAACGGACTGCCAACTGCTGTTCAAGACGCTTGATCTGCTGGCTGATGGCCGGCTGGCTGCTGCCCAGTTCGGCGGCAGCTGCGGTGAAACTCAGGTGGCGAGCAGCGGACTCAAACACCCGCAGCACATCCAGAGATAGTCCGGCGGCGCTCTTAAACATAAGCTGTTGTTATCCAAGTCATGTATTCACCGCGGGTTTACCAGGATTTGTAGAGGCCTGATGATCAGGCCAGCAATGTCGCATAAATCTTTAATATGGAAAACCCGCGACCATGAAACGTCCGAATATCCTTTTCATCATGACCGACCAGATGGCCGCGCCGATTCTGCCGATTCACGATGCGGCATCGCCGATCAAGATGCCCAACCTGGTACGCCTGGCCGAACAGAGCGTGGTATTCGATGCCGCCTACTGCAACAGCCCGCTCTGCGCGCCCTCGCGCTTCGTTCTGGTCAGTGGCCAGTTACCGAGCAAGATCGGCGCCTACGACAACGCCGCCGACTTGCCTGCCGATGTGCCGACCTACGCCCACTACCTGCGCCGTCTCGGCTACCACACCGCGCTGTCGGGCAAGATGCACTTCTGCGGCCCGGACCAGCTGCACGGCTACGAGGAGCGCCTGACCAGCGACATCTACCCGGCCGATTACGGCTGGGCGGTGAACTGGGATGCACCCGAGGAGCGCCTGAGCTGGTACCACAACATGGCCTCGGTGCTACAGGCCGGCCCGTGTGTGCGCAGCAACCAGCTGGACTTCGACGAGGAGGTGGTGTTCAAGGCCCAGCAGTACCTGTTCGACCATGTGCGCAGCAATCCCGAGCAGCCGTTCTGCCTGACGGTGTCGATGACCCACCCCCACGACCCCTACACCATCCCTCAGGAGTTCTGGGATCTGTACGAGGGCGTCGATATCCCGCTACCCAGCCAGGTCATCGACCAGGCCGAGCAGGACCCGCACTCGCAGCGCCTGCTCAAGGTCATCGACCTGTGGGGCAAGACCCTGCCCGAAGACAAGATCAAGGACGCACGGCGTGCCTACTTTGGCGCCTGCAGCTACATCGACGCGAACATCGGCAAGCTGCTGAAGACCCTCAAGGACTGCAACCTGGACGAGGATACGATTGTCGTGTTCTCCGGCGACCACGGCGACATGCTCGGCGAGCGCGGCCTCTGGTACAAGATGCACTGGTTCGAGATGTCAGCCCGGGTGCCGCTGCTGGTGCATGCACCCAAGCAGTTCGCCGCACGGCGAATCAGCCAGTGCGTGTCGACCATGGACCTGCTGCCGACCCTGGTGGAACTGGCGGGCGGTCAGGTCGAGGCCGATCTGGCCCTGGATGGCCATTCATTGCTGAGCCACCTCAAGGGCGAAGGCGGGCACGATCAGGTACTCGGCGAGTACATGGCCGAAGGCAGCAACGCGCCGCTGATGATGATCCGCTGCGGCGACTGGAAGTTTATCTACTCCGAGCAGGACCCGTTGCTGCTGTTCAACCTGCGCCACGACCCGCAGGAGCGTGACAACCTCGCCAACTCGGCCGAGCATCAGGCGCTGCTCAACGACTTTATCAATGATGCGCGCACGCGCTGGGATATCCCGGCCATCCATCAGGCGACCCTGGCCAGCCAGCGGCGCCGCCGCCTGGTCGCCGACGCGCTGACCAAGGGCCGCTTGAAAAGCTGGGATCACCAACCGCTGGTGGATGCCAGCGAGCAATACATGCGCAACCACATCGACCTCGATGACCTGGAACGCCGCGCCCGCTACCCACAGGTGTGACCGCAACACGCGTGCAACTAAATAATTAGAACTCAGAGGAAACACGTCATGCACAAACTAGCCACAGTGTTTAGCGGCGGGCTGCTATTGGCCGCCAGCACCTCCCACGCCTACGCCGAAGACGCCAGTTGCAGCACAGTGAAACTGGGCGATCCGGGCTGGAGCGATATCGCCGTGACCAACGGCATTGCCAGCTTCCTGCTCGATAGCCTGGGCTACAAGGCGCAGACCCAGATCCTGGCCGTACCGATCATCTTCACCGGCATGCACAAAGGCCAGGTCGATGCGTTCCTCGGCAACTGGATGCCTGCGCAGCAAAGCAACTACGACAAGTTCGTCGCCACCGGCCAGGTCGACAAGCTCAATCAAAACCTCAGCGGCACCGAGTACACCCTGGCCGTACCGACCTATGCCTATGAGGCCGGGGTGAAGACCTTTGCCGACCTCGATAAGTTCGCCGACAAGTTCGACAACAAGCTCTATGGCATCGCCTCAGGCTCGCCAGCCAACGAATCGATCCGCAAGATGATCGACGCCGACGAGTTCGGCCTGGGCGACTGGAAGCTGGTGGAATCCAGTGAGCAGGCGATGTTGGTGCAGGTCGGCCGCGCGGTGAAACGCGATCAGTTCGTGGTATTCCTCGGCTGGACGCCACACCCGATGAACGTCAACTACGACATCAAGTACCTCAAGGGCGGCGAGAAGTATTTCGGTGAAAGCGGCAACGTCAACACCCTGGCCCGTAAGGACTACGCCACAGAGTGCCCGAACGTCGGCAAGCTGCTGAGCAACCTGAGCTTCACCCAGGAGATGGAAAACGCCATCATGGACAAGGTGCTGAGCAAGCAGGCGAGCAATGCCGAAGCGATCAAGGCCTGGCTGAAGGCCAATCCGGCGGTGCTCGACGACTGGCTGCAAGGCGTCAGTAGCCGCGATGGCGGCGACGGCCTGGCAGCAGTGAAAGCGCGGCTTTGAACTGGTCGCTGGATTGCGTAGGCTGGGCGTAGGAGCGAACAGTCCACCGCTTGACAGCCTACGCGGCGGCATAGCATCGCCGCCGCGTAGACGGTCAACCCGCTCCGTGTTCTGTCCACCCAACCCAAGAGCGACACTGCATGCCGCTACCCAGCCGCCAGACCCTGCTGCCGTTCCTGCGCTGGCTGCCCAACACCAGCAAGCGCAGCCTCGCCAACGACCTGTTGGTGGGCCTCAGCGGCGCTATCCTGGCGCTGCCGCAATCCATCGCTTACGCCCTGATCGCCGGGCTGCCGGCCGAGTACGGTCTGTATGCGGCCATCGTGCCGGTGATCATCGCCTGCCTGTGGGGCTCGTCCTGGCACCTGATTTGCGGGCCGACCGCGGCAATTTCCATCGTTCTGTTCACCAGCGTCAGCCCACTGGCGACGCCGGGCAGTGACGATTTCATCGCCCTGATCCTGTTGCTGACCTTTCTCGCCGGGCTGTTCCAGTGGCTGCTCGGCATGCTGCGCTTCGGCGCCCTGGTGAATTTCGTCTCGCACTCGGTGGTGCTCGGTTTCACCCTGGGCGCGGCCGTGGTCATCGCCCTCGGCCAGTTGCCCAACCTGCTCGGCATCAGCGTGCCCAGCCAGGCCACGGCGCTAGCGACCCTTCTCAACATCGGCCAGCACCTGGCGGAAACCGACTGGCGCGCCCTGGGCGTGGCCGGCTTTACCCTTGCGGTCAGCCTGCTGGTCAGGCGCCTGTGGCCACGCCTGCCGGCCCTGCTGATCGGCATCGTCGCCGGCAGCCTGGGCGTGCTGGCATGGCCGGCCCAGCTCGGTGGGATCGCCCTGGTCAGCGCCTTCGAGGGACGCTTGCCGCCGTTCAGCCCATTGACCTTCGAGCTGGCGAGCGTGCTGCAACTGCTACCGGCAGCGGTGGCCTGCGGCATGCTCGGCCTGGTCACCAGCCTGTCGATTGCCCGCGCCCTGGCCAGCAAGTCACAGCAGTTTCTCGACGCCAACCAGGAAGTGCGCGCCCAGGGCCTGTCGAACCTCCTCGGCCCCTGGTTCTCCGCCTCCCTGTCAGCCGGCTCCTTCACCCGCTCGGCGCTGAACCTGCAGGCCGGCGCGCGCTCGCCATTAGCTGGGGTATTTTCCGCGCTGCTGGTGGCGCTGTTTGCCCTGATCGGCGCCAGCCTGATTCAGCACATTCCGCTGCCGAGCATGGCGGCGGGCATTCTCCTGATTTGCTGGGGGCTGGTGGATATCGCCGGGTTGCGTGCACTGTTCAGGGTCAGCCGCTCGGAGTTCCTGGTGATGCTGCTGACCCTGTTCGCTACCCTGCTGCTGGAGCTGCAAACGGCGATTTATGCCGGGGTGCTGGCTTCGTTGTTTTTCTACCTCAAACGCACGTCGCAACCGCGGGTAAAATTCTGCCAAGAGGACGAGGAAGAACTGTTGCGCGTCGAGGGTTCGATCTTTTTCGGTGCCTGCCATTACCTGCAGCAGCTCATCCAGCGCAGCAAGGGTGAGCGGGTGATCATCGACGCCAACCACGTCAACTTCATCGATTACGCCGGGGTGGAGATGCTTCACCAGGAAGCGCGGCGGTTGCTCGCGCAAAACCGCAGCCTGATCCTGCGCCGCGCCCGGCCGCAGGTGATCGAGGAAATCCACAAGCTCGAAGGCGCCGAGCGGTGCCCGGTGCAGTTCGAGGATTGAGACCGGCCCGCAGCAGGGCCGCCCCGCGCACCGATGCGGTTATACGGCCATGCCCTGTGCGGCGAGTCATTGGTGCGCACGGCGCACCCTACGGGCTCAGCGCCTGTGAAAATAGCGCGCGTCGTCGCGTCAACACGTAGCCTGGATGCAATCCGGGAACGGTTTGTCAGGCGCCAGACTTCCCGGGAGTGCATCCCGGTTACAAGAACATGCTGCTCGCCTGGCCCAAGTCGTTGGTGCGCACGGCGCACCCTACGGGCTCAGCACTTGTGAAAATAGCGCGCGTCGTCGCGCCAACGCGTAGCCCGGATGCAATCCGGGAACGGTTTGTCAGGCGCCAGACTTCCCCGGAGTGCATCCGGGTTACAAAAACCTGCTGCTCGCCTGGCTCAAGTCATTGGTGCGCACTGCGCACCCTACGGCGTTTGCCGCGTCAGGCCAGTTGCCGGCGCATCTCGGCCAGCACCGGTGCGCTGTCCGGGCGCACGCCGCGCCAGAGCAAGAACGCTTCGGCGGCCTGTTCGACCAGCATGCCCAGGCCATCCAGGGCACGCGCCGCGCCCTGCTCGGCGGCCCAGCAATTGAAGGCGGTTGGCTGTTTGCCGTACATCATGTCGTAGCACAAGGTGTGCCCCGGCTCGATCAGGCTGGCGGCGATGGGCGGCAACTCGCCGGCCAGGCTGGCCGAGGTGCCGTTGATGATCAGGTCGACCGGCGCATCAAGCCAGTCGAAACCGCTGGCCACCACCGGCCCCAGGTCGGCGAATTCACTGGCCAGTTGCTCGGCCTTGGCCACCGTGCGATTGGCGATCACCAAGGCCGCCGGTTGCTGCGCCAGCATGGGCTCGAGCACTCCGCGCACGGCACCACCGGCACCCAGCAGGAGGATGCGCTTGCCGCGTAGTTCGAAGCCGGCGTTGACCATCAGGTCGCGTACCAGCCCGGCGCCGTCGGTGTTGTCGCCGAGCAGGCTGCCGTCATCCAGCTTCTTCAGGGTATTCACCGCGCCGGCGCGCTGGGCGCGCGCGGTCAGGCTGTCGGCCAGCTGAAAGGCCTGTTCCTTGAACGGCACCGTGACATTGGCGCCCTTGCCCTCGGCAAAGAAACGCCGGGCGAAACCGGCAAAGTCGTCCAGCGGCGCGAGCAGCGCTTCATAACTCAACGGCTCGCCGGTCTGCTGGGCAAACAGACGATGAATCAGCGGCGACTTGCTGTGGCCGATGGGGTTGCCGAATACGCCGTAGCGGTCCATGGGGAATCCTGTTTCAGTTAAACGTCTGGAAGAACTCGCATGGATCAACGCCAGTCATACAGCTCCTGTTCGGACAGCTTGTGCATCTGGCTGACCTGGGCCTGAAAGGCCTGCATCGAGGCCCAGATACGCCCGTTCAGTTCGCTCTGCGCGGCCAGTTCGCCGAGTACCACGGCGGATTCACGCTGCATGGCGTCGAGCACTTCGTCGGGGAAGCGCTTGAGTAGGGCGCCCTGCTGCTTCAGCTCATCCAGGGCCAGGGCGTTGTGGTAGACGTAGTCATCAAGCATGTCCTGGCTGGCGGCGCGAGCGGCTTCGGTCAGGATCGCCTGCAGGTCGGCCGGCAAGCTGTCGAGGGCCTTCTGGTTGATCAGCAGTTCGAGCACCGCCTGCGGTTCCTGCCAGCCGGGGTAGTAGTAGAACTTGGCCGCCTTGTGCAGGCCGAAGGCCAGGTCGTTGTAGGGGCTGACCCAGTCGGTAGCGTCGATAGCGCCGGTCTGCAGGGCGGTGAATACCTCGCCGCCGGGCAAGTTGACGGTGGTCGCGCCAAGCTTGCTCAGCACCTCGCCACCGAGGCCCGGCATGCGGATCTTCAGGCCTTTGAGGTCATCCAGCGCGTTGATTTCCTTGTTGTACCAGCCGCCCATCTGCATGCCGGTATTGCCCACCACCACCGGTTTCACCCCGAACGGGGCGTAGGCCTCGTCCCACAGCGCCTGACCGCCACCCTTGCTCAGCCAGGCGTTCATTTCGCTGGTAGACAGGCCAAAAGGCACGGCGGTGAAGAACTGCGCCGCTGGCACCTTGCCCTTCCAGTAATAGGCCGCGCCATGACCCAGCTCGGCGGTACCGCGCGACACGGCGTCGAACACCTCCAGCGGCGGCACCAGTTCGCCACCGGCGTAGACCTTGATGGTCAGGCGACCGGCGCTCATGGTCGCCACCCGCTCGGCCAGGCGTTCGGCGGCGGTGCCCAGACCTGGGTAGTTCTTCGGCCAGGCGGTGACCATCTTCCACTGGAAACTCTGCACCGGCACGGCCGCGGCCTGCTCGCTGCCAGCTTTTTCGTCCTTGCAGCCGGCCAGGCCGATAACGGCGAGCAGGGTCACGGCAGCGGTGAAGAGGTTGCGGCGATTCATCGGGGCGTCCTTGTTGTTGTGGGTTAATCCCGTAGCCCGGATGCAATCCGCGGAGGTCCTTGCTAGAACCCCCGGATTGCATCCGGGCTACGGTCTGTTGTCTCGGCTGTTACAGCGCATCCAGCTTGGCATAGCTGAGCATCAGCCATTTACTGCCCTCGCTTTCGAAGTTCACCTGCACCCGCGCCTGGGCGCCGGAGCCTTCGAAATTGAGGATGGTGCCCTCGCCAAACAATGCGTGTTGCACGCGCTGGCCGAGGCTGAACGCGGTGTCCGGTACGGCACTGCCGGCGAACATGCTGCTGCCGCTCATGTTGCGGCTGTTCCCGGTGAAGGGTCGGCTGACGCTATTGGACAGACGGACTTCCTGGACCAGTTGCGGCGGAATCTCACGCACAAAGCGCGAGATCGAGTTACGCGTTTCAGTGCCATACAAACGGCGGACTTCGGCGTAACTGATCACCAGCTTCTGCATCGCGCGGGTGATGCCGACATAGGCCAGGCGACGTTCTTCTTCGAGACGGCCGGGTTCTTCCAGGCTCATCTTGTGCGGGAACAAGCCTTCTTCCATGCCCACCAGGAACACCTGGGGAAACTCCAGACCCTTTGAGCTGTGCAGGGTCATCAGCTGGATGCTGTCTTCGTTTTCCGCCGCCTGGGTGTCGCCGGCCTCCAGCGAGGCATGGCCGAGGAAGGCCTGCAGCGGGCTCAACTCGTCATCGCCGTCATTGTCGAAGGCGCGCGCGGCGCTGACCAGTTCCTCAAGGTTTTCGATCCGTGCCTGGGCTTTTTCGCCTTTCTCGGCCTTGTGGTAGGCGATCAACCCGCTCTGCTCGATGACGGTCTGGGTCATCAGGTGCAGCGGCATCTCCAGCACCTTGGCTGCGAGATTCTCGATCAGCTCGATAAAGCCGGCCAGGGCAGCCGAGGCGCGACCCGGCAGGGCCTTGTTGGCGACCATCAGGCGAATCGACTCCCACATCGACACATCATGCTCACGGGCGTAGGCGCGAATGGTTTCGACACTCTTCTCGCCAATGCCACGGGCCGGCACGTTGATCACCCGCTCCAGCGCCGCATCGTTGCCGCGGCCGTCGAGCAGGCGCATATAGGCCATGGCGTTCTTGATTTCGGCACGCTCGAAGAAGCGCTGGCCACCATAGATGCGATACGGGATCTTCTCGCGCAGCAGGGCTTCTTCGAGCACCCGCGACTGGGCGTTGGAGCGGTAGAGGATGGCGATTTCGCTGCGCTTGAGGCCGTCCTTGCGCAGGGCATCCTCGATCGACTCGACCACGTAACGGGCTTCGTCGTGCTCGTTGAACGCCGAATACAGGCTGATCGGTTCGCCATCACCGTCTTCGGTCCACAGCTCCTTGCCCAAACGCCCCTGGTTATTGGCGATCAGCGCGTTGGCGGCCTTGAGGATGCCGGCGGTGGAGCGGTAGTTCTGCTCCAGACGGATGGTTTCGGCGTCCGGGAAGTCGCGGCTGTATTGGTGAATATTCTCAATCTTGGCCCCACGCCAGCCGTAGATCGACTGATCATCGTCACCGACCACCATCAGGCTGGCGCCGCCCTGGGCCAGCAGACGCAACCAGGCGTACTGCACGGCGTTGGTGTCCTGGAACTCGTCGACCAGCACATGGCGGAAGCGTCGCTGGTAATGCTCGAGCAGGCCCGGCTTGTCGCGCCACAGGTCGAGGGCGCGCAGCAGCAGCTCGGAGAAGTCGATCACGCCGGCGCGGGCGCAGGCCGCTTCATAGGCCTCGTAGATCTTCAGCATGGTGGCCAGGAACAGATCGCCGCCGGGCTGGATATTCTTCGGCCGCAGGCCTTCGTCCTTCTGCCCGTTGATGAACCACTGCGCCTGCTTGACCGGCCAGCGTTGCTCGTCCAGGCCCAGGTCGCGGATCACCCGCTTGACCAGGCGCTGCTGGTCGTCGGAATCGAGAATCTGGAAATTCTCCGCCAGACCGGCTTCCTGCCAGTGCGCACGCAGCAAGCGATGCGCCAGGCCGTGGAAGGTGCCGACCCACATGCCGGCCGGATTGACGCCGAGCATCTGCTCGATGCGCGCACGCATCTCGGCGGCGGCCTTGTTGGTGAAGGTCACCGAGAGGACGCTGTGCGGCGAAGCGTTTTCGATCTGGATCAGCCAGGCGATACGGTGCACCAGCACCCGGGTTTTACCGGAGCCAGCGCCGGCCAGCACCAGTTGACGGCCCAGGCTGGCCGCTACGGCCTGGCGTTGGGCATCGTTGAGAGAAGCAATCAGGAGTTCGGGGTCATTTTGCATCGCGGCATTCTAGGGGGCGGCGGCAGCGAGGGCAAACCGGGTGCGCGGCGCATCGCCGCAGCGCGGCCAGCGGACGACCGGTAAGTCACCTTGCCAGGCGGTGGTTACAGGTCAAACCTGCCCATACAGAGTTGCCTGTCGGGTGGCAAAATTTACACAGATGATTGTTGGGCGAAGCGTCTAGCTCGGGTATGCTCCGCCGACCTAGGCATCCTAACTTACAAGAAAATAGCCTATGACCCAGACTGCTAGCGCAGCCGAACTGCCGCTGGACACTGCACGCGAGATTCGTCAGCAATTCGCCACGGATATCGCCATTGAACGCACCCGCCTGCTGTATCAGGGCTCGTGGGTGCCGACCCTATTCATGCTGCTCAATGGTGTGGCCTGTGCCTATTTGCTCTGGACACCACAGAACCGCGTGCTGCTGTCCGGCTGGTTGGTCTGCCTGGTGCTGCTGGCTGTTTTGCGCCTGCTCCAGGTCCGCGCCTTCAATGCTGCGCCGCCGAGTAGCCAGGCCCAGGTGCATTGGCGGCGCAACTTCCTGTCTGGCGCTGGCGCCTCCGGTCTGACCCTGGCCTTCGCCGCTATCGGCCTGGTACCGGCCGATGTGTTCTACCAGCAGGCCCTGGTCTACGGGCTGATCGCCGCGGCGATCCTTTCCGCCAGCATGGCCTATGCCGTCAGCCTATCGGCATTCTTGACCTTCGCCCTGCCCTGCCTGCTGCCGTCGGTGGCGTATCTGCTGCTCAGCGAACACAGCCTGCAGCGGGGCTGGGGAGTTCTTGGCAGCATTCTGCTGGCAACCCTGCTGGTGGTGGCCTGGCAGGTCAACCGCCTGGTGCAGCGCAGCCTGTTGCAACGTTTTCAAAATCAGGCGCTGATCGACCGCCTGGAACACGCCCGGCAGCAGGCCGAAACGCTGAATGGCGAACTGGCCCGCGAAGTCGAACAGCGCCGCTGGGCCGAAGGCGAGCTGCGCACCGCCCACGACCAGCTGGAAATGCGCGTGGCCGAGCGCACCCTGGAACTGGACGATGCCACTCGCGCCCTGAGCAAGAGCGAGGCGCGCTTGGCTCTCGCCCTCGAAGCCAGCGAGCTGGGCCTGTGGGACTGGAACCTGCAAAGCGATGAAGTGCACCACTCGCAGCTCAAGGAAATCTTCGGCCTCGAACCCGAGGCGGTGCAGGCCATGTTGCGGGACCTCAAGCCACGCCTACACCCGGACGACGTGCCGTTGCTACGCCGCGCCCTGGTCGAGCATATGAAGGGGCGCAGCGACGATTATCAGATCGAATACCGGGTCAAACACGCCGATGGCCACTGGGTCTGGGTCGAGGACCGCGGCCGTGCCGTGGAGCGCGACGCCCAGGGCCGGGTGCTGCGCATGCTTGGCACGCGGCGCACTATCACCGCGCGCAAACAGCAGGAAGAACAGCAACGCCTGGCCGCCACGGTGTTCGAAGCGGCCAGCGAAGGCATTGTCATTCTTGACCCGGATTACCGCATGCTGGCGGCCAATCAGGCATTCAGCCAGGTCACCGGCTATCTCCAGGAAGAGGTGCTCGGCAAGAGTGTCGCCAGCCTGATCAGCAGCCGCGACACCCAACATCAGTACCAACTGATCCGCCTTGAGCTGGAGCGCGGCGACCACTGGCAGGGCGAATTGATCGAGACGCGCAAGAACGGCGAACTCTACCCACAACTGCTCCAGCTCAACGTGGTGCGCGATGCGCGCGGGTTGGTGAGCCATATCGTCGGTTTCTTCGCCGACCTGTCGTCGCGGCGCGAGGCTGAGGAGCGCCTGCGCTACCTGTCGCACTATGATGACCTGACCGGGCTGGCCAACCGCAGCCTGTTCCGCGAGCGCCTGCATGAGGCCAGCCAGCGTTCGCGCCAGAGCGGGCGCAGCCTGGCCTTGCTGCACGTCGATCTGGACCGGTTCAAGTGGCTCAACGACAGCCTCGGCCATGAAGTGGCTGACCAATTACTGCGCCAGATGAGCCGCCGCCTCAGTCAGGCGGTTCCCGAGGCCGACACCATTGCGCGGCTGTCCGGCGACGAGTTCGCCGTGTTACTCGACTCCTACGGCAGCCTCTCGACTCTGGCGCGCCTGGCCAGCCGCCTGCTGGCCAAGCTGCGCCTGCCGATGACCGTCGGCGGCCAGGAGCTGGTGGTCAGCGCCTCCCTGGGCATCAGCCTGCTGCCGGACAACGCGCGGGAGATCTCGACCCTGGTCAGCCAGGCCGATATGGCCATGCAGCATGCCAAGCACCTGGGCGGGAACACCTTCCAGTTCTACACCGACAACCTGCAGGCCTGCACCCTGGAGCGCCTGCAACTGGAAACCCAGCTGCGCAAGGCGATCGACGAGCATCAGCTGGAGGTGTTCTACCAACCCAAGCTGTGCCTGGCCGACGACAGCCTCAACGCTGCCGAGGCGCTGGTACGCTGGCGCCATCCGGAGCGGGGCCTGGTGCCACCGGGGGATTTCATCGGCCTGGCCGAGGAAACCGGACTGATCGTACCGATCGGCGAATTCGTCCTGCGCCGCGCCTGCCAACAGGCGCGGGACTGGCAACTGCAAGGCCTGGCGCAGATCCGCGTGTCGGTAAACCTGTCGGTGCATCAGGTGCGCCAGGGTACGCTGACCAACCTGGTGCGCCAGGTACTCGACGAAACCGGCCTGGCGCCGCAGTTCCTCGAGCTCGAATTGACCGAGAGCCAGTTGCTCGACAACGTCGAAAGCGTGATCGCCACCTTCCAGCAGCTGCGCGACCTGGGGGTGAAACTGGCGATCGACGACTTCGGCACCGGCTACTCCTCACTCAGCTACCTGAAGCGTTTCCCGGTGGACTACGTGAAGATCGACCAGACCTTCATCCGCGACCTGGAGCTCGGCGGCGAGGATGCTGCGATTACCCGCGCGATCATCGTCATGGCCCACAGCATGGAGTTGAAGGTGGTCGCCGAGGGCGTGGAAACCCAGGCGCAGATGGATTTCCTCAAGGCCCACCACTGTGACGAGATTCAGGGCTATCTGATCAGCAGACCGGTACCGGCGGAGCAACTTGCCAGCTTGTTACGCGACCAGGCAAGGCTGTCCTGAATCACCGTTTAGGCGCAGCGCGAAAGGGGACCATGGTGCAGGCCCGGGGTCGCGATCGAGCGCTATTTCAAGGTTGTCGCGCAGCGAACTGGGGCAATCGCGCTTGCTGATACGGCGGCACCTGCAGGCGTTCACCCGTCGTCTTCGACGAAGCGCTGCCGCGCAGCAAACTGTGTAGGAGCCCGGGGGACGCCTAGTCCTTGCTGCGGTTCGGCGCTCCGACGATGCTTTTGATCTGCAAAGATCGCCAGCAAGCTGGCTCCTACAGGGTTTCTGTTCAGATTTAATTTCTTCATATAAAACAAAGCGTTGTTTTGTTTATAAGCCGCCTGATTGCTGAAGTCGGGCCTTACAGATCGCCTTCCTCCACCATCCTCACCACCCCCGCCTCCAGCGCATAGGCCGCATCCGCCAGTTCGTTGTTGACCTGCTCCACCTGCAAGGTACCGCTGACCCACAGCGGGGCGTAGATGTCATCGAGCTCGATGCCTTGCGGGTAACGAACGAGTACAAGCTGGTTGGGCGGCGGCGGTGGCACATGGATGCAGGCGCCGGGATAGGGAACCAGGAAGAACAGCGTGCTGCGGCCCTTGGCGTCGGTTTCCAGGGGCACGGGATAGCCGCCCAGGCGAATGGCTTTACCATCGAGAGCGGCGACAGTCTTGGCCGAGTACATTACCGCCGGCAGGTTTTTTTCCTGCTGCCGGAGGCCGTCGGGATTGTAGAAGGTGCCGTCCTGCTCGGGACCGTCATGGCTGATTTCCGGCATGGCTTCGAGGGCCAGGCGGTCTTCTTCCGGCATCAGCTCAAGCCAGTCGGTTTCCGCCAGCTCGGCGCGGGCCAGGCTGCTCAGCAGCAGCAGGGACAACAACAGGTAACGCATGGGCAGGCTCACAAGTGACGAGGAAACGAGGGGTTGTTAACCCTTCTTGATAGCACCGTAGAGTATCAGCAGAACCACCGCACCGATCACCGCGCCGATGAAGCCGGCACCCTGGCCCGCCTGGTAGATGCCCAACGCCTGGCCGCCATAGGTTGCGGCGATGGCGCCACCGATGCCGAGCAGGATAGTCATGATCCAGCCCATGCCGTCATCGCCGGGCTTGAGGAAGCGTGCAATCAAGCCAACGATCAGGCCGATGAAAATGGTGCCGATAATGCCCACGGTGTGTTCTCCGAATAGGTAAGTAAGCCAGGGCAGAAAACCGTGGCATTGCGCTATCAGATAGAGCGGAGCTGCGGAGGTTCCATCAAAAGTCTCTGGCGCCAGGCAGGGCCGGCGCCAGACAACTTCAGGCCTTGCTGATCAGCGCCTCAACGGCGGCGATCTGCTGGTCCAGGGTGGCGCGATCCGCACAGCGCAGGGTGGCGTGGCCGACCTTGCGGCCGACCTTAAAAGCCTTGCCGTAGTGGTGCAGGTGGCAATCGTCGATGGCGATAACCTCGGCCACTGGCGGCACTGTGCCGATGAAGTTGAGCATGGCGCTCTCACCGACCGTGGCAGTCGAGCCCAGTGGCAAACCGGCGACGGCGCGCAGGTGATTCTCGAACTGGCTGCACTCGGCGCCTTCGATGGTCCAGTGCCCGGAGTTGTGCACCCGCGGGGCGATTTCGTTGGCTTTCAGGCCGCCATCGACCTCGAAGAACTCGAAGGCCAGCACGCCAACGTAATCGAGTTTGCTCAGCACGCGGCTGACGTAATCTTCAGCCAGCGCCTGCAGCGGGTGGTTGCTGCTGGCGATGGACAGGGCCAGCACGCCGCTGTCGTGGCGGTTGTGCACCAGCGGGTAAAAGCGCGTCTCGCCATCGCGACCACGTACCGCGACCAGCGACACTTCGCCGGTAAACGGCACGAAACCTTCGAGGATGCAGGGCACGCTGCCCAGCTCAGCAAAGGCGCCGCTCACGTCGTGCGCCTGGCGCAGAACCTTCTGGCCCTTGCCGTCGTAGCCCAGGGTGCGGGTCTTGAGTACCGCTGGCAAGCCGATGGCGGCAGCCGCGGCATCCAGATCGGCCTGCGAGTGAATATCGGCGAACTCGGGCGTGGGGATCTCCAGCTCCTTGAACATCGACTTCTCGAACCAGCGGTCGCGGGCGATACGCAAGGCCTCGGCGCACGGGTAAACCGGTACGAACTGGGAGAGGAAGGCCACGGTCTCGGCCGGTACGCTCTCGAACTCGAAGGTCACCAGATCGACTTCATCGGCCAGTTGGCGCAGGTGATCCTGATCGCCATAGTCGGCGCGGATGTGCTCGCCGAGCGCCTGGGCGCAGGCATCCGGAGCGGGATCGAGAAAGGCGAAGTTCATTCCCAGCGGGGTGCCCGCCAAGGCCAGCATGCGACCCAGTTGGCCGCCACCGATTACACCGATTTTCATGCGTCTACCTCTTTCAATGCCGCACGCTCCCCTGTGGGAGCGGGCGTGCCCGCGAAGCGTTTAGCTGGCCAACGATTACGCTCAGCCATCAGGCCTGGCGCGGGTCCGGATTCTCCAGCACGGTATCGGTCTGTTCCTGACGGAACTGCTTGAGCGCCACATGGAACTGCGGGTGCTGGTGGCCGAGGATGCTCGCCGCCAACAAGGCCGCGTTAATCGCGCCAGCCTTGCCGATGGCCAGCGTGGCAACCGGAATACCCGCCGGCATCTGCACGATCGACAGCAGCGAGTCGACGCCCGAGAGCATCGCCGACTGCACCGGCACGCCGAGTACCGGCAGGTGGGTCTTGGCCGCACACATACCTGGCAGGTGCGCCGCGCCACCGGCTCCGGCGATGATCACCTGGATGCCACGGCTGTCAGCCTGCTCGGCGTACTGGAACAGCAGGTCCGGGGTGCGGTGGGCGGAGACCACCTTGACCTCATAGGGGATACCTAGCTTGTCCAGCATCTCGGCAGTGTGGCTAAGGGTGGACCAATCGGACTTGGAGCCCATGATCACGCCAACCAGTGCGCTCATCAAAGTGCCTCTTCTATCGGGCGCCTCGCGGCGCAGCAAAAGTGTGCGTCGCGGTGGCGGCGCGTCAAAAACCAACAAGCCACGCGGGATGACCGGCGTGGCTTGCGTGCTAAAAAGGCCGCGAAGTATACCGTAAAGCCAGGCTTGGCGAGCAGCCACTGCAACCGTTTGTCCAGAGTTAGCCGCCGCAAGCCAAAACATTGCCATTGAACAACACCTGCACTCCTCATCGGCGCACTGTAGGTGCCTCTTTGCACATCAAACGAGGATCGCACCATGAACCAAACCATGAAAGCAGCCGTCGTCCATGCCTTTGGCCAGCCGCTGCGCATCGAGGAAGTCAAGGTGCCCCTGCCCGGTCCCGGGCAGATTCTAGTGAAGATCGAAGCCTGCGGCGTATGCCATACCGACCTGCATGCGGTCGAAGGCGACTGGCCGGTGAAACCCAGCCTGCCCTTTATCCCCGGCCACGAGGGTGTTGGCTATGTTGCGGCAGTGGGCGCCGGCGTCAAACGCGTCAAAGAAGGCGACCGGGTCGGCGTGCCCTGGCTGTATACCGCCTGCGGCTGCTGCGAGCACTGCCTGACGGGCTGGGAAACCCTCTGCGAAAGTCAGCAAAATACCGGCTATTCGGTGAACGGCAGCTACGCCGAATACGTGTTGGCGGACCCTAACTTCGTCGGCATACTGCCGAAAAATGTTGAGTTCGCGGAAATCGCACCGATTCTCTGTGCTGGCGTCACCGTCTACAAGGGCTTGAAGGTAACAGGGGCGCGACCGGGTCAATGGGTGGCGATTTCCGGTATCGGCGGGCTGGGCCATGTCGCGGTGCAGTACGCCAAGGCCATGGGCCTGCATGTGGTGGCCATCGATGTTGATGACGCCAAACTGGAGTTGGCGCGCAAGCTTGGTGCCAGCCTGACAATCAACGCGTTGAAGGAGAACCCGGTCGAGGTGATCCAGCGCGACATCGGCGGTGCCCATGGCGTGCTGGTAACTGCGGCGTCCAGCAGTGCCTTCGGCCAGGCCATCGGCATGGCTCGGCGTGGCGGTACAGTGGCATTGATCGGCCTGCCGCCAGGCGATTTCCCCACGCCGATCTTCGACGTGGTGCTCAAGGCCATCAGCATCACCGGCTCTATCGTCGGCACCCGTGCGGACTTGCAGGAGGCGATGGACTTCGCGGCCGAAGGCCTGGTCAAGGCAACCATCCACAGCGACAAACTGGACAATATCAACCAGGTGTTCGAACAGATGCGCGCGGGCAAGATCGAAGGGCGCGTGGTGATGCAGTTCTAAGAGGCCGGCCCTGATAGCCCGGATGTAATTCGGGGGTCCGGTAGCGTGATTGCGGCTGAGTCCCCGGATTGCATCCGGGCTTGCCCTGGGACTCAGCCACTCGCTAGCGGCGGCATGCTTCTTGCGTTATTTCAACGACCTGAAAATCGTGGATACCGTCGATGCTGCACGCCAATCTGACTACCCTGCATGTGGTCTCGCTGATTCTCGAGCTGTTCGCCGAGCAACCCGAACAGCTCGATCCCTTGCTCGCCGGCAGTGGCATCCAGGCCGGCGACCTGGCCAGCGCCGACAGCCGCATCACCCGTACCCAGGAGCTGCAGGTGTGCGCCAACGCCCTGGCCCTGCGCGCCGACCTTGGCCTGGTACTGGGCCAACGCCTGCATGTGTCGTCCTACGGCCTGCTCGGTTACGCCGCGTTGTCGAGTGCCACCTTTGGTGACGCCTGGCGCCTTCTACTGCAGTATCCGGCGCTGCTCGGCACCTACTTCAAACTGGACCTGAACGTCGAAGGCGAACTGGCGTGGGTCAGCGCCCGCGAGTACCGGCATGCGCCCGCGCTGGAACAGTTCAATGTGGAAATGTGCCTGGCCTCGCTCAGGCTGATCGGCGGCGAACTGCTTGGCCAGTCGTTGACGCTGACTGCGGCGCAGTTCAGCTATGCGCGCCCGGCCTACGCCGAACACTACGCGGCCAGTTTCGCCTGTGCGCTGCAATTCGGCGCCCAGCGCAATGCCTTTGCCTTCCCCGCCGAGTGGCTGCAACGCCGCCTACCGCTGGCCGACCCGGTCACCTGCCAGGAAGTTCTGGCACGCTGCCGCAAGCAGAATACCGAGTTCACCACCCGCCAGGCCTGGCTACAGCGCGTGCGCGCGGAGCTGGCCAATCACCTGGCCGAGCCGCCAGGGCTGGGGGCACTGGCGCAACAGATGCACTGCTCACCGCGCACCCTGCGCCGCCACCTGCAGGAATTGGGCACGCACTACCAGGAACTGCTCGACGAGCTGCGCTTCGAGCGCGCCAAGACCCTGCTCGGCCAGGAGGACTGGTCGATCTGCCGCATCGCCGAGGAACTCGGCTTCAGCGAAAGCGCCAGCTTCCGCCATGCCTTCCAGCGCTGGAGCGGGGTGGCGCCGAGTCGTTTTCGCGCCTGATCATCCATGCCCTCGTAGGGTGCGCCGTGCGCACCAGCCCTTTGCGCGCCTACCCTGGTGCGCACGGCGCACCCTACGACATGAGTACTGCGGTCAGGCAATTTGGCCACTTCGATCCCCTATTGGCCATTACCAGCGTATGCCCGCCGGCCGGCACGGCGAACAATGGTGACCAGAACAACAAGCCTGGGAGCCTGCCAATGCTGACTTTTTACAGCGACGACCATCACCTGCACCACGGCAACTGTGAGTTGATCGACGGCCAGTTGCAGCCCTGTTTCGAGAAACCGCAGCGCGCCGACCACATCCTCGCGCGGGTCAAGGATCGTCAGCTGGGCGAAGTACGCGCGCCCAAGGACTTCGGCCGCGCGCCGATCGAACGCATCCACAGTGCGGCCTACCTGGACTTCTTCGCCGGGGCCTGGGATCGCTGGCAGGCCCAGGGCGGTCAGGGCGATCTGCTGCCCTATACCTGGCCGGCGCGCACCCTGCGCCAGCAGTTGCCGGCAAGCCTGCACGGCCAGCTCGGCTACTACAGCTTCGACGCCGGCGCGCCAATCACCGCCGGCACCTGGCAGGCGGCTTACAGCGCGGCGCAAGTAGCGCTCAGCGCCCAGGCGCAAATAACCCAGGGCGCCCACAGCGCCTTCGCCCTGTGCCGCCCGCCCGGTCACCATGCCGCCGGCGACGTGATGGGCGGCTACTGCTACCTGAACAACGCCGCTATTGCCGCCCAGGCCTTCATCGACCAGGGCCGGCCCAAGGTGGCCATTCTCGACGTCGACTACCACCACGGTAACGGCACCCAGGACATCTTCTATCAGCGCAATGATGTGTTGTTCGCCTCGATCCATGGCGACCCGGCGGCGGAATTTCCGTTCTTCCTCGGTTATCCCGATGAACGCGGCGCGGGTGCCGGCGAAGGCTGTAATTTCAACTACCCGCTGCCGGCAGGCAGTGGCTGGGCAACCTGGGCCGCGGCGCTGGAGCAGGCCTGCCAGCGCATCAGCGACTACGGCGCCGAGGTGCTGGTGGTGTCACTCGGTGTGGACACCTTCAAAGATGACCCGATCTCCCAGTTCAAGCTCGACAGCCCGGATTACCTGACCATGGGCAAGCGCATCGCCGCGCTAGGCCTGCCGACCCTGTTCGTCATGGAAGGTGGCTATGCGGTGGAGGCCATAGGCGTCAATGCAGTCAACGTGCTGGAAGGATTCGAAGCCGGCACCTCGTAGGGTGGACGACACAATGACAACAAGACTGGAGTGACCGCGATGAACAGACTCACCCGCACCCTGACCACCTCCCTCTGCGCCGGCGCCCTGCTCGGCAGCCTCGGCCAGGCACAGGCGCAAACCCCAGAGCAATCCCCAGGCAAACCGCGCGAACTGCGCGTCTACAACTGGGCCGACTATATGCTGCCCTCGGTGCCCAAGGAGTTTCAGGCCAAGAGCGGCATCCAGCTGACCTGGGACGTGTTCGACACCAATGAATCGCTGGAAGCCAAGCTGCTCACCGGCAACTCCGGCTATGACCTGGTAGTACCGAGCAACACCTTCCTCGACACCCAGATCAAGGCCGGGGTGTTCCAGAAGCTGGACAAGAGCAAGCTGCCCAACTGGCAACACCTGGACCCTGGCCTGCTCGAACTGATGACCACCAATGACCCCGGCAACCAGTACGCCGCACCCTACATGTACGGCACGGTGCTGATCGGCTTCAACCCGGACAAGGTCAAGGCGGCCCTCGGAGCCGATGCCCCGGTGGACAGCTGGGACCTGATCTTCAAAGAGGAGAACATCAGCAAACTCAAGCAGTGCGGCGTGGCCATGCTCGACTCGCCGGGCGACATCCTGCCGATCGCCTTGCACTACCTGGGCCTGGACCCCAACAGCAGCAAGACCGAGGACTACGACAAGGCCAGCGCGCTGATGCTGAAGATCCGGCCGCACATCGCCTACTTCCACTCGGCCAAGTACATGACCGACATCGCCAACGGCGACATCTGCGTGGCTATCGGCTACTCGGGCAGCTTCTACCAATTCGCCAACCGCGCCAAGGAAGCCGGCAACGGCGTGGTGGTTGACTGGCGCCTGCCGAAAGAGGGCGCGCCGCTGTGGTACGACTCCTTCGCCATCCCAAAAAGCGCGCAGAACGTCGACGAAGCGCATGAGTTCCTCAACAACCTACTCGAGCCGCAAGTGGTCGCACCGATCAGCGATTTTCTCGGCTACCCCAACCCGAACAAGGACGCCATGCCGCTGGTGGGCGCGGAAATCCGCGACAACCCCAACCTGACCCCAACCGCCGAAGCGCAGAAAACCCTCTACGTGCTGCAACCGCTGCCGCAGCGCGCCGAACGTATCCGCACCCGGGCCTGGACCAAGATCAAGTCAGGGACTTGAGGATCTCCTGCTAACCTGAGGTCGCCCAATCGCTGGCGTACGGTTGCATGAAGACGCACGCTGGGCTGCCTCGACGATCGATCCACGACCACTCAGGCAGCGCTGTCAGAAAATCTGTTTTGCAGGTCTTCGATCTGCTCAAACAAGCCTTCTATCACCTGCACCAGCTGTGGATCGAAGTGCCTGCCGGCTTCGGTGCGAATCAGCTGCTGAGCGCGCTCAGCCGACCAGGCCTGCTTGTAGGGGCGTGTCGAGCGCAGTGCGTCATACACATCGCACAGGGCGACAATACGCGCAGCCAAGGGAATTGCCTCGCCCTTGAGGCCTGCCGGATAGCCGCTGCCATCCCACTTTTCGTGGTGATACAGGGCAACCTCGGCGGCCAGTTCGAGCAGCGGTGAATGCGCTTCATCGTGCAGAATATCGAAGCCGATCTGCGCGTGACGATTCATGATCGCCCGCTCCTCGGCGGTGAATGCCCCAGGCTTGAGCAGGATGTTATCGGGAATCCCTATCTTGCCGACATCGTGCATCGGCGCTGCCAGACGCAGCAGCTCGACCCACTCAGGGTCTTGACCCAGGGCACTGGCGATTAACGCGGCGGATGCGCCGATGCGCATGATGTGACTGCCGGTTTCATCGTCCTTGTACTCTGCCGCCCGCGACAGGCTGCGAACCAACGACTGGAAACTGGCGCTCAACTGCTCGGTACGTTGCTGGACTTTTTGTTCCAGGCTCGCCCGCTCCTGCTTAAGCAGCTGGCTGGCCCGGCTCAACTGCAGGCAGCTGTGCACGCGCATCAGCAGTTCCGGCAAATCCAGCGGTTTGCTGATGTAGTCGTTGGCGCCCATGGCCAGGCCGCGCCGACGATTATCGGCATCGCTCAGCGCGGTGACAACGATCACCGTAGAACAGCTGCGGTCGCGCTCGGACAATTGCCGGAGGATTTCAAAGCCGTCCGGCTGTGGCATATCCAGATCGAGCAGCAGCAGATCCCAGGGGTTTTGCTGCAACCACGCCAGGCCAGCTGCCGAGTCGCTGAATGCCTTGACCTGACTCAGGCCAAGGGCGCGCAGGCTCGATTCGAGCAGGCGCAAATTGGCGGCAACATCGTCGATCACTACCACCTTGGCGAAGCGCATTGCCTCAGTCAGCATCTGCAGTCACTCCATAGAGTATGGCCTTGACCAAGCCGCGCAACTCAGCCACATCCACGGGTTTGCTCAGCAACCCCTGACAATCCAGGCTCGCCATGCGCATCACCTCACTCACTGCAACAGCGCTCAGTACGATGACCTGCAACCCCTTGGTCCGCGGGTCGAGGCGTAATTGCCGGAGCACTTCGTCACCATTCAGACCCGGCAGGTTGAGGTCGAGTAACAACAAGTCGGGGGGGGCAGCCAGAATTTGCTCCAGCGCGACGCGACCATTGCTCGCAACGCTGACCTCGCCCAAGTCGGCCAGTGCCTTACGTACCAGAAACTGGCTGGCCGGATTGTCCTCGACATAAAAGATCCGCGGCTGCTGCGCCGGCTTGCTGCTGTCTTCTGGCACAGTGAACGTGCCTCCACGCCTGATCAGCGGCAGTTCGATCCAGAAGCTGCTGCCAATACCAGGCTCGCTGTGCAGGCCAATACTGCCATGCATCAGGGCGGCAAACTCGCGACACAACGACAGGCCGAGACCGGTGCCCTGGATCGCGGTGTTCTCGCGGCCCAGGCGCTTGAATGGCTCGAACAATTGCGCCTGCAGATCCTCGGCGATACCCAGCCCGGTGTCCTCCACCACCAGGCGGATATGACCGGCGGCGACCTGGTAGCTGAGCGTAACGTGTCCGCCTGGCCGGTTGTATTTGACCGCGTTGGACAGCAGGTTGATCAGCACCTGGCGCAGGCGGCGCGGGTCGGCAATGGCTTGCAAATACTCATCGGGCAGGTCGAGATTGAGCTGCAAGCCATGCCGGGCCACTTTGCCGCGCACCATCCCGGCGGTTTCGCTCATCAGGGCGCTTACATCGACGGGCTGCAAGTCGACGCGGGTGGCATTGGCCTGAATACTCGACCAGTCGAGGATATCGTCGACCAGCTGATTGAGGTGTCGGCTGGCCAACAGAATTTCCTCAAGGTGATCCGTTTCGCCCTCGGCCTGGTCGCCCTGCTCCATGCGCATCAACTGAGCGAAACCCTGAATGGCATTGAGCGGCGTACGCAACTCATGGCTCATGCTGGAGATGAAGCGTGACTTGGCCTCGCAAGATACATGCGCATCAAGAATGGCTGTACGCAGTTCATCTTCGATCTGTTTGAGTGCATTAATATCAACGTGAGTGCCGGCCAAAACCCGGGCTTTTCCCGTCCGCGCATCGCGCTCAAGCACACGCCCACGGCTAAGCAACCAATGGTATTCGCCAGCGGCATCGGCAAAGCGATATTCGGCGTCAAACCGATCAAGTTCACCTACGTGAGCGAGACGGAGCGACTCTTTAACCTTGGCGACATCCTGCGGGTGAATACGCTGGAGAAAATCAGCCTCGCTGAGCGCCTCCGAAGACAGCCCGAAGCGCGCGCAGAAACGCCCACGCAACTGGATGATATCGGTCTCGTAACTGCGCTCCCAGATACTCTCGGTGGCACTTTCCAGCACCAGTTCGAGACGCTGTTGAATACGCGTACGCTCAGCCTCGCTCTGCTCCAGCTGGGTGCCCACGCTCGTCGCATGGCCGGCCAATTGATCCAGTTCGCGAATCTCCGACTTCACCTGCTGCGGCAACCAGTTGCCCGAACCGATCTGATCCATCATCCGCGAGATACCGGCGATAGGGTTGAGCAGGTGCTGGCTGAGCTGGCGCGCACGTGCCCACATGAAGGCAAAGAACAGCAGGTAAAACACCACCAGGCCGGCGATCAACAGGTAACCGATTTGTTGATAACGATTGGCCAGCGCGTTGGTCTGACTGAACACATCCGCTTCGTCGACCACCGTGAGCAGCCGCCAGCCCGTCTGCTCGACGATGGCCCAGGCCACCAGATGAGTGCGCCCACCGAGCACAACCGATTGCACACCGCTCGGTTGTGCCTTGATTGCACCGGCTAGCTGAGTCGTCTGGGCGTTGTTGAGCAGACTGAAGTCTTCAGGCTTGAAAATCTCGCGACGAATCGCTTCCTCGTAGGAGTGTTCAGTCAGCTCGTCGAGGCCGAAGTCCTCTTCAGCAGGCGCAGGCATGGCCATGATGTTCAAGTCATCACTGACCAACATGGCGTAGCCATCCCAAGGCACCTGCAACTGGCCGATCTGCTCGAGGATGCCGCCGACGGTGATGTCGACGCCAACCACGCCTTCAAGAAAGTCGCCACGGTAGACCGGGGCAATGGCCGACATCATCCAGCCATGACCGGCTGGATCGAGATAGACATCGGTCCATACCACCTTGCGCTCGGGGTTATGCGTGGCATCCGCCAGGTAATAGAAGTTGTAGTCCGGGATAACCATGTCATGCGGATACTGATCAGGCGTGAGGAACCAGGGGTAAATATGGTTGAGGCTGTCCCAGCTGTTGAAATACAGACTGGCGACCAAGGGGCTGCTGGTCTGGAGCTCCTTCATCAGCGGGTCGAGGCTGGCAAGTTTTGCAGCCTTGCGCAGGTCTTGCTGCTCGACGGGCGTGGCATTCGAATAGAAGTAGGCGGAGCCGCCCTGGTCCTCACGATTGAAGCGCACGCCGTCGCTGCTCAGCGCCAGGGCCAGCGGTTGCACTGCGCCCTCATCAAGCAGAGTGCGGGTCGTCAGGTTGCGGTAGAGATTGGTGAGCGCACTGACATGCTTGAGCTGCTCATCGACGATGCTCGCTTCCAGAGAAGCCGTCGCCTCCAGGTCGGTCAATGCGGTCTGGCGCAGATGCTCGATCTGCGCATCACGAATGGCATTGTTGCTCAGTAGATAGATGGCGATCAGCACCGTTTCCACCAGCACCAGCGGGATCAGGGCACTCTGCACAAAGGCGCGCCAAATCCACTGCCGCAGACCGACAGGATGTTTCAACGACATGAAAGGCGCTCCAATGGGCACGCGGAGGAATGCGATAAAATATGATATTAAAATGATATCACTGACTTCTGGTAATGCCATACACCTTCATCGCCCCGAGCGAAGCCCGCGACGACACGAACTGAGGCAGCCTTAACGCCCCACCTCGCCGCTCTCCAGCTTGCGCCACAACAGGCGCACTGAGGCCTTGCGTACCAAAGCGCAGCGGTGCAGACGAATCTCCAGCGGCACTTGCCACTGTTCGTCGCCACACACCACCAGCTCGCCACGGGCCAGCTCGGCGGTGACCGACAGACGCGGCACCCAGGCTACGCCCATGCCCTGCAGGGCCATGCTTTTCAGGCTGTCGGCCATCGCCGTTTCGTACACCGTGGTCGAACGCAGGGCGCGCTGGCGCAGCAGCAGGTTGACCGAGCGACCGAGAAAGGCCCCGGCGGTATAGGCGAGCAGCGGCACAGTCTGGCCGCTGTCGAGGTCGAACAGCGGCTGACCGTCATCGCCCACCCCGCACACTGGCAGCATCGAGGTCACGCCCAGGTGCAGCGAGGGGAAGATTTCCGGGTCCATCTGCAGCGCGGCATCCGGGTCGTAATAGGCGAGGATCAGGTCGCAGCCGCCTTCGCGCAGCGAGTGCACCGCCTCGCCGACATTGGTCGCCACCAGCCGGGTATTCAACGGCAGGCCTTCACGGCGCAAGCGGGCGATCCATTCGGGGAAGAAGCCCAGGGTCAGCGAGTGCGCGGCGGCGATCTGCAACACCTCGCCCTGCTTGCCTTCCAGGTTGTGCAGGTGACGCACCACCTCGCCCAGTTGCTCGACCAGGCTGCGCGCGGTGACCAGAAACAACTGGCCGGGCTCGGTCAGCTCGACCGGCGTGCAGGCACGGTTGACCAGGGTCAGGCCGAGCATGTTCTCCAGCGCCTTGATCCGTCGACTGAAGGCTGGCTGGGTGACGAAGCGCTTTTGCGCCGCCTGGGAAAAGCTGCGGGTGGCGGCCAGAGTGACAAAGTCTTCCAGCCATTTGGTTTCCAGATTCATCGCTGCTCCGCCCGTTGCTGCATCTATATTTTGCTGCCCACTGCTAGGGCCGCCATAGCGTCGCGTTTCGTAGCCTGGATGCAATCCGGGGCAGGTTGCGCCGCCGCCTGCGCTTCCCGGATTTCATCCGGGCTACAGAAGCAGCCTACGTTCGCCAGACGCTCGCAGTCACACTGACATTATGCCGATTATGCATACCCCAGCGCTTAACAGCATTGGCCAGCTTCCAGCCACAGCCCCTAGCCTACGGGACATCGCGGCGTTAGCCGTATTCCCTAGAGATATCTCTCATCATGTCCGCTGCCGCATCATTCCGCGTCGAAAAAGATCTGCTTGGCTCCCTGGACGTTCCGGCCGAGGCCTATTACGGCATCCAGACCCTGCGTGCCGTGCATAACTTTCGCCTGTCCGGCGTGCCGTTGGCGCACTACCCCAAGTTTGTCACCGCGCTGGCCATGGTCAAGCAGGCCGCCGCCGATGCCAACCGCGAACTGGGCCACCTCAGCGCGGCCAAGCACGCGGCGATCAGCGAAGCCTGCGCCCGCATTATCCGCGGCGACTTCCACGAGCAGTTCGTGGTCGACATGATCCAGGGTGGCGCCGGCACCTCGACCAACATGAACGCCAACGAGGTGATCGCCAACATCGCCCTGGAGGCCATGGGTCACACCAAGGGCGAGTACCAGTACCTGCACCCGAACAACGACGTGAACATGGCGCAGTCGACTAACGATGCCTACCCGACCGCCATTCGCCTCGGCCTGCTGCTCGGCCACGACAGCCTGCTGGCCAGCCTCGACAGCCTGATCCAGGCCTTCGCCGGCAAAGGTGAAGAGTTCGCCCATGTACTGAAGATGGGCCGCACCCAGTTGCAGGACGCCGTGCCGATGACCCTCGGCCAGGAATTCCGCGCCTTCTCCAATACCCTCGGCGAAGACCTGGCGCGCCTGCGCAGCCTGGCGCCGGAGCTGCTCACCGAAGTCAACCTGGGCGGCACCGCGATCGGCACCGGGATCAACGCCGACCCGCGCTACCAGCAGCTCGCCGTCGACCGCCTGGCGCTGATCAGTGGCCAGCCGCTGGTGCCGGCCGCCGACCTGATCGAAGCCACCTCGGACATGGGCGCCTTCGTGCTGTTCTCCGGCATGCTCAAGCGCACCGCGGTCAAACTGTCGAAGATCTGCAACGACTTGCGCCTGCTCTCCAGCGGCCCGCGTACCGGGATCAACGAGATCAACCTGCCGGCGCGCCAGCCGGGCAGTTCGATCATGCCCGGCAAGGTCAACCCGGTGATCCCGGAAGCGGTCAATCAGGTGGCCTTCGAGATCATCGGCAACGACCTGGCCCTGACCATCGCCGCCGAGGGCGGCCAGTTGCAGCTCAACGTCATGGAGCCGCTGATCGCCTACAAGATCTTCGACTCGATCCGCCTGCTGCAGCGCGCCATGGACATGCTGCGCGAGCATTGCATCGTCGGCATCACCGCCAACGAGGCGCATTGCCGGGCGCTGATGGAAAACTCCATCGGCCTGATCACCGCGCTCAACCCCTACATGGGCTACGAGAACGCCACCCGCATCGCCAAGCTGGCCCTGGACAGCGGCCGCGGCGTACTCGAACTGGTGCGCGAAGAAAATCTGCTGGACGACGTGACCCTGGCCGACATCCTGCGCCCGGAAAACATGATCGCGCCGCGCCTGGTGCCGCTCAAAGCCTGAACCACAGCCACGAGCAACACCCGCGCAAGGATGTGCGGGACGACTGCGCCTAACCGGCGCGGCCGTGCAACCGGCGGCCAACATGCCGCTATTGCGCGACGTGGGCTTACCAAAAGACATCACGCCGGGTGACACCATGAAACAGCTCAACCACCGCTCACCGCCAAGCACCGGGCAATCCCCGATGCGCTAGCGCTCGAAATAGTCAGTCCAGTCCAGTCGGCTCCGCGTTCATGCCGCTGCGCGCCAGGGTTAGCCCCTGATACGAAGCGGTTATCTGTGTCGGCACACTAAGCCGGAAACGACTGAACTGGGCAGGCTATCCGGGCACCCGTTGCGTACGCCAGCGGCGCCCTACCCAGGCGGCGCCATCACCATTAATTCCCGATAAATACAAAAAAGGGAGAGGCCCCCATGCTCGACATTCTCAACGACCTGATCTGGAGCAAGCTGCTGATCGTGATGCTGATCGGCCTCGGGCTGTACTTCACCATCGCCTCGCGCTTCGTCCAGTTTCGCTACTTCGGCAGCATGTTTCGCATCTTCGGCGAAGCCTTCAAGCACCGTCCGGGTCAGCTCAGCTCATTCCAGGCGCTGATGCTCAGCGTCGCCGGGCGCGTCGGCGCCGGCAACATCGCCGGGGTTTCCGTCGCCATCATGCTCGGCGGCCCAGGCGCCGTGTTCTGGATGTGGATGGTCGCGCTGGTCGGCATGGCCACCAGCTATTTCGAGTGCTCGCTGGCCCAGCTGTACAAGCGCCGCGAAGCCGATGGCAGCTACCGCGGTGGCCCGGCGTTCTACATCCAGCACGGTCTCGGTCAGCGCTGGCTGGGTATCGTCGTCTCGATTCTGCTGCTGGTGACCTTCGGTTTCGGCTTCAACGCCGTGCAGTCCTACACCGTGGCCAGCTCGATGCATGACACCTTTGGCCTGCCTACCTATGTCAGCGGCATCGTCCTGATGGCAGTGATCGGCCTGATCATCTTCGGCGGCATCAAGCGCATCGCCACGTTCGCCGAAGTACTGGTGCCGGTAATGGCCTTCTCCTACATCGCCATGGCCCTGGTGGTAATCGGCCTGAACATCGAGGCCGTCCCGGCGACCCTGACGCTGATCGTCAAGAGCGCCTTCGGCCTGGAACCGGCCTTCGCTGGCGGCATCGGCGCGGCCATCATCATGGGCGTCAAGCGCGGCCTGTTCTCCAACGAAGCCGGTCTGGGCAGTGCACCCAACGTCGCCGCCGTGGCCGAGGTCAAGCACCCGGTTGCCCAGGGCATCGTGCAATCGCTCAGCGTATTCATCGACACCATGATCCTGTGCAGCTGCACCGCGCTGATCATCCTGCTCTCCGGCGTCTATCAGCCGGGTATGGAAGTCTCCGGGGTGATCCTGACCCAGACCGCCATGGCCAGCGTAGTCGGCGAGTGGGGCCGGGTATTCATCAGCGTCGCCCTGCTGCTGTTCGTCTTCACCACCCTGATCTACAACTACTACCTCGGCGAGAACGCCCTGGGTTTCTTCAGCGACAAGCGCTGGCTGGTCCAGGCCTACCGCGTGCTGGTAATCCTGCTGGTACTGTGGGGTTCGATGCAGGATCTGGGGACGGTGTTCGCCTTCGCCGACGTGACCATGGGCCTGCTGGCCATCGCCAACCTGATCGCCCTGGCCCTGCTGTTCAAGGTCGGCCTGCGTCTGATGCGCGACTACGACAAGCAGATCAAGGCAGGTGTAGAGGTGCCGGTCTTCGA
>NZ_JAUXMX010000064.1 GCF_030683065.1 Pseudomonas sp. | reverse complement strand
TACCGCTCCAGCACCGACAGCTGGACTGGCCTGTCGCTGCGCGCACGGACCATTTTCTACTCCACCGAGCGCGTCAAGCCGGAAGAGTTGTCCACCTACGAAGCCCTGGCTGACAAGAACTGGGAAGGTCGCCTGTGCCTGCGCACCAGCAAGAAGGTCTATAACCAGTCGTTGACCGCCACCCTGATCGAGACCCACGGTGCCGAGAAGACCGAGGCGCTGGTCAAGGGCTGGATAGCCAACCTGGCGACCGACGTGTTCGCGGATGACACCTCGCTGATCCAGGCCATCGACGCTGGCCAATGCGATGTCGGCATCGTCAATACCTACTACTTCGGTCGCCTGCACAAGCAGCAGCCGGATCTGAAAGCCGCGCTGTTCTGGCCGAACCAAGCCGACCGTGGCGTGCACGTCAACTTGTCCGGTGCCGGTGTCACCGCGCACGCACCAAACGCCGAGGCCGCCCAGAAGCTGCTGGAGTGGATGACTACCGAGGAAGCGCAGAGCCTGTTCGCCGGTTTGAACCAGGAATTCCCAGCCAACCCGCAAATCGCGCCATCCGCTGAAGTGGCGACGTGGGGCAGCTTCAAAGCCGATAGCATCCCGTTGGAAGTGGCCGGCAAGCGTCAGGCCGAAGCCACCATGTTGATGGATCGCGCTGGCTGGAACTGATCCAGGTCAGTGTCCGGGCGCCAATGGCAGAATCGATTCGGTTTCCTGCTTTAGGCTGCAGTTATACTCGACGCCCCGGCTTAGCCCGGGGTGTTGTGTTTATGCCGTCGAGAAAATAGTTTCGAGGATCCTGCGTGGCCCATCCTGCCCAGCGTCGCTGGTACCCCATAGCGTTTGCCGTTGCCTTGCTGGTAGTGCTGCCGCTGAGCGTGCTGCTGCTCAGCGGGCATGAGGTGGAGCGGCAGGTCTGGGCGCACCTGTGGCAAACCCAGCTACCGCGCCTGATGGGCAATACCCTGATGCTGGTATTCGGGGTCGGGGTTGGGGTGACCGTGCTCGGCGTCAGTCTCGCCTGGTTGACCAGCCTCTGCGAGTTTCCCGGGCGGCGCTGGCTGGATTGGGCGCTGATGCTGCCGTTTGCCATTCCGGCCTATGTGCTGGCGTTTGTTTTCGTCGGGTTGCTGGATTTCGCCGGGCCGGTGCAAACCCTGCTGCGCGACTGGTTTGGCGCTGGCCTGCGCCTGCCGCGGGTGCGTTCTACGGGCGGGGTGATCATCGTCCTGGTGCTGGTGTTCTACCCCTACGTCTACCTGCTGGCGCGCAATGCCTTTCTGGCTCAGGGCAAGGGATTGATGGAGGCGGCGCGGGTGCTTGGGCAGAGTCCCTGGCAGGCGTTCTGGCGAGTGGCCCTGCCGATGGCAAGGCCGGCTATCGGTGCCGGCCTGGCGTTGGCGATCATGGAAACGTTGGCCGATTTTGGTGCGGTCTCGGTGTTCAATTTCGATACCTTCACCACGGCTATCTACAAGACCTGGTACGGCTTTTACAGCCTGACCAGTGCCACCCAGCTGGCCAGTCTGCTGTTGCTCGCGGTGATGCTGGTGCTGTATGGCGAGCGGCGTGCCCGTGGGGCAGTGCGGCCGGCCAACGAGCGCCCCCGGGTCAAGGCGCTCTATCACCTCAAGGGTGGCCAGGCACTGGCTGCCAGCGCCTGGTGCGGCCTGGTGTTCGCCTGTGGTTTCGTGATTCCTGTGCTGCAGTTGCTGGTGTGGTTCTGGCAGCGCGGCCGTTTCGATCTGGACGAACGCTACACCGCCTTGATTCTGCACACCGTCTACCTTGGCGGCATGGCGGCGCTGATCACCGTCAGTGTGGCCCTGCTGTTGGCCTTCGCCCGTCGCCAGGCCCCGACGCGGTTGATGCGCGGGGCCGTCAGTCTGGCCAATCTCGGCTATGCGCTACCCGGTTCGATGCTGGCAGTGACCATTATGCTGGCCTTCAGTTTCCTCGACCGCGAATTGGTGATTCCGCTGTCCACTTGGTCCGGCGGTGCCGGCAAGCCGATTCTGCTCGGCAGCCTGTCGGCGTTGTTGTTGGCGTATCTGATTCGTTTCATGGCGGTGGCCTACGGGCCGCTGGAGAACAGTCTGGCGCGCATTCGCCCGTCGTTGCCGGAGGCCTCGCGTAGCCTGGGGGTTGGCGGCATCGGCCTGTTCTTCCGGGTCTACCTGCCACTGTTGGTGCCTGGGGCGTTGTCGGCTGCACTGCTGGTGTTTGTCGATGTACTCAAGGAAATGCCGGCGACCCTGCTGATGCGTCCCTTCGGCTGGGACACCCTGTCGGTGCGGGTGTTCGAAATGACCAGTGAGGGCGAATGGGCGCGCGCCGCGCTGCCGGCCCTGACCCTGGTGCTGGTTGGTTTGCTGCCGGTGATCCTGCTGATCCGCCGTTCGGCGCGGCGGATCGGGTAGCCGTCGGCCGCTCATAAGTACAGCGTACAGTTTGCTCTTCGGCTGCGACCCGCGATGTGCTGCTTCGCGACTACGCCCTACGGCCAAGATGACCCGCCGCGGTCTTGCGGCTACAATGCGCGCCATTCGCTGCGGACCGTCATGTTGACAGCCCGTGCCAGCGCCCTGTTTCAAAGGGTGCGGCCGGGTTCAGCTCATGTCCGCAGCTCTGCCAAGCCCGGAAGGAGACACCCATGGGACAGCGCACCCCTCTCTATGACCTGCACCTCGCCTTAGGCGCCAAGATGGTCGACTTCGGTGGCTGGGACATGCCGCTGCATTATGGTTCGCAGGTCGAGGAGCACCATCAGGTCCGGCGCGACTGCGGGGTCTTCGACGTTTCCCACATGTGCGTGATCGATGTGGGTGGCAGCCAGGCCAAGGCTTATCTGCAGCACCTGCTGGCCAATGACGTGGAGCGCCTGCATGTCTCCGGCAAAGCCCTGTACAGCGCCATGCTCAATGAGCAGGGCGGGGTGATCGACGACCTGATCGTCTACCTCAGCGACTCCGCCGAGGGGCAGAGCGGCTATCGCCTGGTCGTCAATGCGGCTAACCGCGACAAGGATCTGGCCTGGATGCGTCAACAGGGCGGTGGCTTCGCCGTCGAACTGCATGAGCGCAGCGAGCTGGCCATGCTCGCGATTCAGGGTCCGCATGCCCGCGCCAAGACCTGTGAGCTGGTGACCCAGGCCCGCGCGGCCCTGATCCACGAACTCAAGCCGTTTCAGGGCCTGGCGGAAGGCGACTGGTTTATCGCCCGCACCGGTTATACCGGCGAGGATGGTCTGGAAATCGTATTGCCGGCTGATCAGGCCGTGGCATTCTTCAATGACCTGGTGGGTGCCGGCATCTCGCCGATCGGCTTGGGCGCGCGCGATACCTTGCGCCTGGAAGCTGGGATGAACCTGTACGGCCAGGACATGGACGAAAGCGTCACGCCGCTGGTGGCCAACATGGCCTGGAGCATCGCCTGGGCACCGGCCAGCCGCCAGTTTGTCGGGCGCAATGTGCTGGAAGCGCTGAAGAGCACCGGCATTCAGTCAAAGTTGGTCGGTCTGGTGCTTGAGGAACGCGGCGTGTTGCGTGCCCACCAGGTGGTGCGGGTTGGTGGCGTGGGCGAGGGCGAGATTACCAGCGGTAGTTTCTCTCCGACCCTCGGCAAGTCGATCGCCCTGGCGCGCGTGCCGACAGCCACTGGCGAGCGCGCCGAGGTAGAAATCCGTGGCAAATGGTATCCGGTCAGGGTGGTCAAGCCGATGTTTGTCCGCCATGGTAAAGCCCTGATCTGAATGCGGCGGCAGGTTACGCGGCGGTTGCAGCGTCAAACCGGTCTCCCAGATGGACGTGGGGTGCGCCTTCACCTGCTTGTTGGGGTGCGCTATGTTGCAAATGACTTTCTTTCGCTTGGCCCAGTCCTGCTAAATTCTCCCGACGGCGCGGTCGCCGTCATGTCCTATGAGGAACGACACATGAGCACTATCCCTGCCGATCTGCGTTACGCCACCAGCCACGAATGGGCCCGCCTGGAAGCCGATGGCACGGTCACTGTCGGTATTTCCGATCACGCTCAGGAAGCCTTGGGTGACGTAGTCTTCATCGAACTACCGGAAGTCGGCAAGAGCCTGACGGCCGGTCAGGAGGCTGGGGTAGTTGAGTCGGTCAAGGCGGCATCCGACATCTACACGCCGGTAGGTGGCGAAGTGATCGCGATCAACCAGGATCTGGCCGATAGCCCCGAGAGCGTCAACAGCGACCCCTATGGCAGCTGGTTTTTCAAGCTCAAGCCAAGTGATGCCAGCGAGCTGGACAAGCTGCTCGATGCAGCCGCTTACAAGGTAACCGCCGACGTCTGACCGCCGGCCCTGCAGCGCGCAGGGTATAGCGTTCAGCTCAAGCAGATGCAGCCTCGCAATGTCGAGGCCTGGTAGTTTCAGGCCTGTTGAGACGGCCCGTGCTCAGGCGTATCGCGAGCGCCTGGAAAGGGGTGATTTACTGCTAAGGTAGTCGCCCGCATCCCTTGTCTATCCGATTGATTGCCTATGCCCGAACTACCCGAAGTCGAAACCACCCGCCGCGGTATCGCGCCCTTTCTTGAGGGGCAGCGGGTTACCCAGGTAATTGTGCGTGAGCGGCGTCTGCGCTGGCCGATTCCTGAAGACCTGGATGTGCGCCTGTCCGGCCAGCGCATCGAGTGCGTCGAGCGCCGTGCCAAGTACCTGCTGATCAAGGCCGAGACCGGCAGCCTGATCAGTCACCTGGGCATGTCCGGCAGCCTGCGTCTGGTCGAGTGCGGCCTGCCAGCGGCCAAGCACGAGCATGTGGATATCGAGTTGGAGTCCGGTCTGGCCCTGCGTTACACCGACCCACGGCGTTTCGGTGCGTTGCTCTGGAGTACTGACCCCCTGCACCACGTGCTGCTCAGCAAGCTTGGTCCGGAACCCTTGACTGAATCGTTCGATGGCGAGCGGCTTTACCAGCAGTCGCGTCGCCGCTCGATGGCGGTCAAGCCCTTCATCATGGACAACGCGGTGGTGGTCGGGGTCGGCAATATCTATGCGAGCGAGGCGTTGTTCGCTGCCGGTATCGATCCGCGCCGCGAGGCCAGCTCGATTTCCCGGGCGCGCTACATGACCCTGGCCGAGCAGATCAAACGTATCCTTGCTCATGCCATCGAGCGCGGCGGTACCACCCTGCGTGACTTCGTCGGCGGCGATGGCCAGCCGGGTTATTTTCAGCAGGAGTTGTTCGTCTACGGGCGTGGCGGCGAATTTTGCAAAAACTGCGGCACTACCCTGCGTGAAATCAAACTGGGACAACGTGCCAGCGTCTACTGCCCGCGTTGTCAGCGCTGACGGTTGTCTGAACAGGCTGGCGCTCTCGGGCACTGGCCTGAAAATTCCATAACGCATTTCATGGCGATTGACGGGCGTCACGCTGACAATTTCCAGAGCGCTGTTATAGTTACCGGTACTGCCTCCGAATAGCTGAAGGATCGCCCGATGAAACTGTTTCGCTCAACCGCTGTTGCCTTGGTGCTGACTACTGGCTTGTTGGCGCTGCCGGCACAGGCGGAGGTGGTTCAACAGAATGCCAGCGGTGACCCGCTGTACAGCGTCAAGGCACCTGACGCCTTCTCGATGGTGGCGGATCTGCTGATTGCTCGTCCCTTGCTGATTGCGGCCACCGTGATCGGTGCCGGGGTATTTGTCGTCGCGCTGCCGTTCGCCGCTACCGGTGGTGGCATCGGTGAAGCCGGCCGGGCCCTGGTGGTCGAGCCAGGCAAGGCGGCCTTCGTGCGCTGCCTGGGGTGCACGGGCGACGGCTATAACAAGCGCCAGTGAACGCACATTGAATGCCTGACGCTGACCGCAGTCTGCTGCAGCGATTAAGGTCGTTCAGCTGGATCTTCCTGTTTGTCCTGCTGGCCCTGAGCTTCTGGTTCAGTGCGGGCTGGCTTGGCTTGTGCTCAGGCTTGGCGCTGTTCCTGTTTGGCATGCAATGCCTGGAGGAAGGGCTGCGCCAACTGGCTGGCGGAAAACTGGAACGTCTGCTGGCGTTGAGTACCGCGACGCCCTTCAAAAGCCTGATGTTCGGCGTGAGCGCCACCATGCTGGTGCAGTCCAGTTCGTTGGTGTCGCTGCTGACTATTGCCTTCATCAGTACCGGCCTGATCCAGTTGGCGGCGGGGATCGCCATTTTATTCGGTGCCAACCTGGGCACTACCAGCGGTATCTGGCTGCTCGCCCTGGCAGGGCAAAATGTCAGTCTTGGCCCTCTGGCGTTGCCCCTGCTGGTGTTTGGCGTACTCGGCAGCTTCACCGGTCCGCGAGGGTCTGCCGTCGGCCGTGTAGTGCTGGGGGTGGCGTTCCTGTTCCTCGGCATTGACCAGATGAAAACCGGGTTTTCCAGCGTGGCAGGTGACTTTGACCCGCTGCACTACCAGTTACCCGGTATTGCCGGTCATTTGCTGTTTACCGGCGTGGGCATGTTGATCACGGTATTGCTGCAGTCCAGCCATGCCACCTTGATGCTCACCTTGACCGCCCTGGCCGGCGGCCAATTGGCGTTAGAGCAGGGCTTGGCAATCGCCATCGGCTCCAATTTAGGCAGCACGGTAACGGCGGTGATCGGTGCCCTGGGTGGCTCCCGCGCGGGGCAACGGTTGGCCCTGGCGCATGTGCTATTCAATCTGACTACCGGCGCCCTGGCGCTTGCCCTGCTGGTGCCATTGGCCATTTTGGTGCAGTGGCTGACGGAGCCTATGGGCCTGGGTGGCAACCTGCTGATTCAGCTGGCGTTGTTCCATACACTGTTCAATGCCATGGGCGTGAGCCTGTTCTGGCCGTGGCAGGGTTGGTTGGCGGGTCTGCTGGAGCGCTGGTTGCCCGATCGCGAAGAGCCCCGGGTGCTGATTGCCGAGGTGGCCGCGCCTGCGACCGAACAGACGCGCGCCCGTTACCTGGATGACAGCGCCCTTGCTGGTGCCGACAGTGCGGCCCAGGCAGTGGTGCTGGAGTTGCAGCACTTGGCGCGTCTTAGCCTGGAGGTGATTTGCCATGCGCTCTACGTGCCGGTAGATCAGCTCGAACGCAGCCGTCTGGACGACCGCCTGCTGAGCGCGCGGCCCGACTCGCGGGCACTGGATGCCGAGCAGCTCTATCAGCGGCACATCAAGGGGGTATACAGCGACCTACTGAGCTTTATGAGCCGCCTTGAGGTCAGCCTCGATGAGGCGCATCAGCACTTCTGGGTCAGTTGCCAGCTGGCGGCGCTGCAGCTGGTAGATGCGGTCAAAGATGGCAAGCATCTGCAGAAGAACCTCGGTCGTTTCCTGCGCCAGGACGACAGCAGCGCCCGCCAGACGTATGTCGAGCTGCGCCGACACCTGCTTGGCGTGCTCCACGAAGTGCGTGAGCTGGGCCGCGTTGAACTCCCCGATACGCTATGGAGCGAGCGCTTGCGCCAGTTCGACGAGGCGGCTGCAGCCTTCGACAGTGCTTTCCGCCAGCGCCTGTTCGCCGCCGTGCGCGAGCGCCGGCTGGATGGCCAGCAAGCCAGCTCGCTGATGAATGATCTGGGCTATGTCAGCCGAATCACCCAGAGCCTGCGCAACGTGCTGCTGCTCGGTCAGGGCGAGGGTAATGAGCTGTTCCGGCCGCTGCGCCAACTGGTAGCCGAGGATGGCCCGCTGATCCAGCTGGATTGAGTGGGCGGTTTTATCGGCAGGCCATACTGGCGCCGTCGGGTTACGCGGCGCCCAGAAGCGGCGACTGTGGTTGAGAGGTATGCGCCGCTAACCCGACCTACGGGTTGTGGTGTGGGCGCGCCGCTAACCTCTGCGGCCCGGCTTACGGGCTGCGCTGCAGTTGACTCGGTGCAAGCACTGCGCTGGTGCCTACGCCGCGTGGGTCGCTGGCGGCCTCGACCCGGTTGTCTGACTTGTTCCAGAGCAGCACCTGCTGGTTGCCGTAACTGCGTTCCAGTGCCTTGAGTTGATGGCCCCGGGCTTGCAGTGCGGCGATTTGCGTCGGGCTGAAGGTGTTCGGTTCGTGTTCGATCAGGTCCGGGCGGTATTGATGGTGATAGCGGGCGACGCTCGGCCAGCGGGCAATCGGCTGGTCGTCGAGGTACTCGAGCATCGCCAGCAGCACCATGCTCGGGATGCGGCTGCCGCCGGGGGTGCCAAAACTGGCGAATTGCTCGGTGCTTTCGATAAAACTCGGGCTCATGCTCGACAGCGGGCGTTTGCCTGCAGCGATGGCATTGGCCTGGCTGCCGGACAGGCCGTAGGCGTTGGCACCCTGGACATCGGCGGCGAAATCGTCCATTTCGTCGTTGAGCAGCACGCCGGTGCCGGGCACGGTGAAGGCGGCGCCGAACGGCAGGTTGATCGACAGGGTCGCGGCCACCGCATTGCCGTCGGTATCGAGCACCGAGAAGTGCGTTGTGTGGTCACCCTCGTGCCAGCCTCCGGCGGGCGGCAAGCTGTCGCTTGGCGTGGCTTTGTCGAATTCGATACTGCCAGCCAATTGCGTCATGTAGGCGGGTGCGAGTAATTGCTTGAGTGGGTTGGCGACAAAGTCCGGGTCGCCGAGCAGGCCGC
Source organism: Pseudomonas sp. (assembly GCF_030683065.1). Classification (GTDB taxonomy): domain Bacteria; phylum Pseudomonadota; class Gammaproteobacteria; order Pseudomonadales; family Pseudomonadaceae; genus Aquipseudomonas. Next base: position 83,753 of record NZ_JAUXMX010000064.1, on the reverse strand, counting down.
GGTCGCGGTAGGCGCGACGCAGCGTTTCAACGACCAGGTGGGTGCGCTGCACCTGGTCGGCCTGGCGCCAGGGCAGTTGCTGCAAGATCAGCAGGCTCTGCGCCAACGCCAGGCCACCCGCCGAAGGCGGCGGTGCGCTGATCAGTTCACGACCGTCAGCCAGCGGTACCCGCAAGGGTTGGCGCTCGACGATCCGGTACTCGGCCAGATCGCGCAAGGTCCAGATGCCACCGGCGGCGCGCACGCCACTGACCAGTGTTTCGGCGAGCTCTCCGGCATAGAAGCCGGCATGGCCATCACGGGCCAGGCGTTCCAGGGTTGTGGCCAGTTCGGGCTGGCGTAACAGGTCGAACTCTGCGGGGATTTCGCCTGCTTCGTCGAGGAAAATCCGCGCGCTTTCCGGGTCGTCGCGCAGGGCGGCCAAGCGCCAGGTCGCCCGCTCGCGGTAGACCCGGTCGATGCCAACGCCGTCGCGGGCCAGGCGAATCGCCGGCGCCAGCGAGTCGCGTAGCGGTAGCTGGCCGAAGCGCTCAGCCAGCAGCACCAGCGCAGCGGGCAAGCCGGGAATGGCGGCGGCCAGTGGTCCGTTGAGCGATAACTGTTTCTGGATCTCGCCGTCGCGCCGGTAGAGGTCGACATGGGCGGCCAGTGGGGCCCGCTCGCGGGCGTCGAGAAAGCGGTAGGTGGGCTGTTCCCCTGCCTCGCGCAGCAGGAAGAAACCGCCACCGCCCAGGCCTGAACTGTAAGGCTCAGCCACCGCCAGTGCTGCGCTGATGGCGATCGCCGCATCGAAGGCATTGCCGCCGATGGCCAGGGTTTCCTGGCCTGCAACGGTGGCGGCAGGGTGGGCGCTGGCGATGGCGGCCTGGTTGGGGGCTGCTTGGGCCAGCAGGCTGCAGATCAGCAGCAGGGTGGTGAGGACAGTTCTCTGCAACATGGTGGCAATCTTACCGTGCGTCGGGGAGACCGAAGCTTAGCAGCGATTGACCGGCTGGTCCGGCTAAGGCCTTCAGTCAGGTGCATGGCCTAGCGGACTGTTCGCGGCACTCCTGAGACGGCCCCGACGAACAGGTCGCGCAGCAGGGGAGCGTTTTTTACCGTCTCTTCAAGCCTTGCCGGTGATGATCAGGTACTTTTCCATCAGCTCGTCTTTGCTCTCGACGTGAGTCTCGTCGAGCGGGATGCAATCCACGGGACAGACTTGCTGGCACTGCGGTTCGTCATAATGGCCGACGCATTCGGTGCACAGATTAGGGTCGATCACATAGATCTCCTCACCCTGGGAGATCGCGCCGTTCGGGCACTCGGGCTCGCAGACGTCGCAGTTGATGCAGTCGTCGGTGATGATCAGTGACATGAAATAAGTGCTCCTGTCGCAGCCAGTGGCTACGCCATTCTCAAACAACAATAGGCAGGTAACGATTAACGAATTGTGCCGGATTGTTGGAGCGGGCGCCATGTGCGGGCGCCCGGCCACGTGGAATGTCGGCTCAGCGCTTGAAGCGCTCATGCAGGGCGTCGGCCACGGCAGGATGGACGAATTTACAGATATCACCGCCAAGCGCAGCGATCTCGCGCACCAGCGTCGAGGAGATATAGGAATATTTTTCCGAGGGGGTGAGAAACAGGCTTTCTACGTCCGGCGCCAGTTGACGGTTCATGTTGGCCAGTTGGAACTCGTACTCGAAGTCTGAGACTGCGCGCAGGCCCCGCAGAAATACATTAGCGCCTTGCTCCTGAGCGAAGTGCGCAAGCAAGGTAGAGAAGCCGACAACCTCGACATTAGGCAGGTGCTTGGTCACTTCGCGTGCCAGTGCGACCCGTTGTTCGAGGGGGAACAGCGGATTTTTCTTCGGGCTGGCGGCCACCGCGATGATCACGCTGTCGAACAGCCGCGCGGCGCGCTCGACCAGGTCGCCATGGCCCTTGGTGATGGGGTCGAAGGTGCCCGGGTATAACACTCGATTCATCGTGACGTCCTGGCGGGTCCGTTGGGGAAGCGGATGGTAGCGCAGCGATGAACTGCGGCCAAGTCAGGCGTGCAGCTCACGAAACTGGCCTGGCCGCTGAATACCCTGCCATCAGACACGTTTCAAGCGCTCGACCAGTTGGCTCGACAGTTTGGCGGTCAGGCCGTAGATCGACAGTTGGGGGTTGGCGCCGATGCTGGTGGGGAACAATGAGCCGTCGTGAATCGACAGGTTGCTCAGGTGGTGGTGCCGGCCGAGGCTGTCGGTGACCGCCTGGCGCGAATCCTCGCCCATGGCGCAACCGCCCATCACATGGGCACTGCCCAGGCGGGTGCGATACAGCTCCAGGCTGAGGTTGTCGATCAGGCTTTTCGCCTCGGCGAGAGTCTTCACGTAGTCGGCGTCGGCATGCAGCGGCAGCACGGCCTTGGCGCCGGCGGCGAACTGGACTTCGGCCATGCTGTGGAAGGCGCGGCGCACGCCGTCCCAGGTGTAGTCGGTCATCTGGTAGTCGAGTACCGGGCTGCCGTCACCGCGCAACTCGACGCGGCCTTCGGCGCTGTCCGGGTGGAAACCGTCGCGCAGCAGGGCGAGCATGACGTTGGTGTTGGGCAGTTGTTCCATGCGCATGGCGTTGTCGATGCCGAAGCGGCCGAGCATGGTCGAGGTCAGGGCAGGTTGCAGCGGTGGCACTTCGAGTTTGTAAGACAGTCGCCCGGCGGTGCCGTCATCCCACTGGAAGTGGTCGGAGTAAACCGACTGCGGCGCGCCGTAGAAGGGGTTGATCACCTGTTCGAAGAGCGCGGCGGAGAAGTTCACCAGGTGCAAATAGGTGCGTTTGCCGGTGCGCTTATGCGGGTCGGGGGCGTTTGAGCGCAGCAAAATCCCCGGTGTGTTGATGCCGCCGCCAGCCAGCACATAATGCTTGGCCTTGACCCGGATGGTGCGGCCGGTGGGCGCGACGCTGCGCTCGTCCATGCCTAGGCACTCGATGCCGGTGACCTTGTCGCCTTCGATCAGCAGGCGCTCAGCGCGGGCGAGATAGAGAAGTTCGCCACCTTTATCCAGCGTGGCGGGAATGGTCGTGACCAGCATCGATTGCTTGGCGTTGGTCGGGCAGCCCATGCCGCAGTAACCGAGGTTCCAGCAGCCGCGCACGTTGCGCGGAATCGTCTGCCACTCGTAGCCGAGTTTTTCGCAGCCCTGGCTGATCACGGCGTTGTTGGCGTTGGGTGGTACGGCCCAGGGTGCGACGCCCAGGCGCTGTTCCATGCGCTCGAACCAGGGCGCCATGTCCGCCGGGCTATGGCCTTTTACGCCATGTTCGCGGGCCCAGTGTTCCAGGGTTGGGTCGGGCGTGCGAAAGCTGGAGGTCCAGTTGATCAGGGTGGTGCCGCCGACCGCACGGCCTTGCATGATGGTAATGGCGCCGTCCTTGCTCATGCGCCCGATGCCTTCCTGATAGAGCTCGGCGTAGGCCTTGTCCTCAAGCATCTTGAAGTCGTCGCTGGTCTTCAGCGGGCCTTCTTCGATCAGCAGCACCTTGAAGCCGGCGGCGCTGAGGATTTCTGCCGTGGTGCCGCCGCCTGCGCCGCTGCCGACGATGGCGACGTCGGCTTCCAGGGTCAGGTCGGCGTCCAGGCGCGAGCCGTTATAGGTTTTCCAACCGCTGGCCAGGCCTTGTTTGAACAAATCGGGTACGGGCATTTCAGGCTCTCTTGTTGTAATGCACGCAGCGAGCGAGGCTGGGCGGGCTATGTGGGGTGCGACATGCGCATCGAGGCGCCTCTGGTTTGCGGTGCGCACGGCGCACCCTACGGTTAGGCGTCCGTTAGACCATCGGCGGGCCGGGGTAGCCGCAGTGGGCCCAAGACTCCGGCCGGCTGTACCAAGCCATCATCACCAGTTGCAGCAGGGACGAATGACCCATTCTGAGCAGGCCGATAGAGCTGTTCTGCCAGCGCTGCAGAAACGCCTGCATGTCCGCCGGCGAGGCGTTTTCCCAGCTGCCCCAGATGCCGGTCAGTGGCCCACGGGTGATCGGCAGCGCCAGCACGTCAAACAGTTGCACGGTCAGCTTGAGGATTTCCGGCGAGACGTGATTGAGGCTGTAATCGAGATTTTCCAGGGTAGCGTTGACCGCTGCCGGCATCTGTTCAGCGGACACCGCGCCGTGCAGCAGCAGCGGAATCAGCGCCTGAAAAAACGCCAGATCGGTTTCGCGCAGCACGGCAAAGCCGGCTTTTGGCGTGCTCGCCGAACAGCCGCTGAGGGTCGCGGTCAGCCCGGCGGTGCCGAGGAAGGCCGAACCCAGCAGGCCGACCTTGAGCAGGCCACGGCGTGATAGCTGGGGCGAATCAAGCGTGGTGTTATGCATTGTTGTTATCACCAAAGCGGGTTTGTGTAGGAGCCAGGCCTAACGCACGAACAGCTTGTACACCAGCTTCTGCAGCGCCTTGCCGTAAGGTGGGTAGATCATCTTGGCGGCGTTGAAACGCTGCTTGATAAATACGCCCTTGGCCTTGCTGAAGGTCAAAAAGCCTTCATGGCCATGGTAGTGGCCCATGCCGGAGGGGCCGACGCCACCGAACGGCATATCGTCCTGAGCCACGTGCAGTAATGTGTCATTGATGCACACACCGCCTGAGTGGGTTTCATGCAGCACGCGCTGCTGTTCATTCTTGTCGTAGCCGAAGTAGTACAGCGCCAGCGGCCGGTCGCGCTCATTGATAAAGGCGAAGGCGTCTTCCAGCTTGTCGTAGGCGATGATCGGCAGCAGCGGGCCGAAGATCTCCTCCTGCATGATTTTCATGTCGTCCGTCACGTTCAGCAGCACCGCCTGCGGCATGCGTCGGCCCTGGGCTTCGGGGTACAGCGCGATGATGGTTGCGCCCTTGCTCTCGGCGTCCTGCAGGTAGCCATTGAGTCGCTGCTGCTGGCGCTCGTTGATGATCGCGGTGTAATCCGGGTTGTCCTTGAGTTGCGGGTAGAAGCTCTGCACCGCATTGCGGTAGGCCTCAACAAAACCGTCGACGCGGTCTTTGGGCACCAGCACGTAATCCGGTGCCACGCAGGTCTGCCCGGCATTCATGGTCTTGCCGAAGGCGATGCGCTCGGCGGCATCGCTCAGTGGCACATCGGCCGAAACGATGGCCGGCGACTTGCCGCCCAGTTCCAGGGTTACAGGCGTCAGGTTCTCGGCGGCGGCGCGCATCACATGCTTGCCGATGCTGGTGGCGCCGGTGAACAGCAGGTGGTCGAACGGCAGTTTGGAGAAGGCCATGCCGACGTCCGCCTCGCCCAGCACCACGCTCACCAAGTCCTCCGGGAATACCTTGGCCAGCAAATCCTTGATCAGTTGCGAGGTGGCTGGGGTCGATTCGCTCATCTTGATCATCACCCGGTTGCCGGCCGCCAGTGCGCCGACCAGCGGGCCGATGGCCAGAAACAGCGGGTAGTTCCACGGCACGATCACTCCGACTACCCCCAGCGGCTGGTAGATCACCTTGGCCGCAGCCGGCATGAACTGCATGCCGACGCTGCGCCGCGAGGGTTTCATCCACTTTTTGATGCGCTTGGTCGCGTAGTGGATACCGTGCAGGCTGGGCATCAGCTCGGCGAGCAGGGTTTCGTCGGCGCTGCGGTTGCTGAAATCCTCGGAAATCGCCTTGATCAGCGCCTCGCGCTCATTGCTCAGTATGTCGCGCAGGGCATTCAGCCACTGCAGGCGTTGTTCGGCCGAAGGCATGGGGTTGCCACGAAATGCCTGGCGCTGCAGGTCCATGGTGGTTTCCAGCTGGCTGATCTGGTCCTGGTGCTGTTGCAGGCTCTGTTCCAGATAGGCGATGTCAGCGGCCATGGTTATTTCCTCGACGTTCCAGTGTGCAGTCCCGTTTACTCGAGCAGCGCGAGTGGGGAAAGATGATGTTCTGGATTTTTAGAGCAATTACTCTAATCTGTCAAATGGTAGGCTGTCGCCACGCGCACGCGTGGCCCGGTAAACAGTGGATGGATCAGGCATGAAGCGCTCACAGGTAACACTCCGCGTCCTTCTGCGTGTACCTTTGCCGGGCTTTTCGCGTCGAGACCAAACCTTATGCAAGCCCCTCTGAAAACCCGCGAACGTATCATTCAGGCCAGCCTCGAGCTGTTCAATGCCCAGGGTGAGCGCAGCGTCAGCACCAACCACATCGCCGCGCACCTGGAGATTTCGCCGGGTAACCTGTACTACCACTTCCGCAACAAGCAGGCGATCATCGCCGAGCTATTCGGCCAATATGAAGGCCGCGTCGACAGCTTTCTGCGTCTGCCGCCAGCCCGGGCCCTGACCATAGACGACAAGACCTTCTACCTGGAGGCCTTGCTCGCGGCCATGTGGCATTACCGCTTCCTGCACCGCGATCTGGAGCACCTGCTCGACAGCGATGCCGCGCTGGCCGAGCATTATCGGCTGTTCGCCCAGCGTTGTCTGCAGGGTGCGCAAGGTATCTACCAGGGCTTCGTTGGCGCCGGCATCCTGCTGATGAATCCGCCGCAGATCGAGGCGCTGGCGCTGAATGCCTGGATCATCATGACCTCCTGGGTGCGCTTCCTCTGCACCACCAGTGGCAAGCCTGGTGACCTCAGCGAAGCGATGCTGCGCCGCGGCATCTATCAGGTGCTGGCGCTGGAGGACGGCTATATCGCCCCGCCGGTGCGCGAGTCGGTGGAGGCTTTGTATCGGAAATTCCATGTGCCGCTGGAGCAGGTGATCTGATTCGATAAGGCCGTAGGGTGGAAAACCGCGAAGCGTTTTCTACCGCTCGGTGCCTGGGTCGGGTCGGTGACGAACCACTACGCCCCCGCTTAATGGTGGACAAGCTGCGCGTTGTCCACCCTCCGGTTACGGGTGTTAGCCGGCGGCCTGCGTTGCCAGCCACTGCGCAATGCGCCGCTCCAGGTAATAGCCCGGTTTACCCAGGCTACCCTCGACAAAGCCGACATGGCCGCCGTGGGCGTGCAGTTCGAATTCGATGCTCGGTGACAGCTCATGCGCTTCGGGCAGGCTGTGGGGGAAAACGAAGGGGTCGTCGGCGGCCTGGATGATCAGGGTCGGGGTCTCGATGCGGGCCAGGAAGTAGCGACTCGATGAGTGGGTGTAGTAGTCCTGGGCGCCGCTGAAGCCGTGCAGTGGCGCGGTGATGCGGTCATCGAAGTCCCAGAAGGTGCGCATGCCGTCCAGTGTGCCGAGTTGATCCAAGGCAGACAGGCGGTCGGCCATGCCTTTGTGGGCGAACAGGCGCTGCTTGGTTTTTACGTAGGCCACCATCTGTTTCATGAAATGCGCCTGGTAGACCCGTGAAAACCCCAGGTCGAGGCGGTCCGCGCACTGATCCAGGCGAAACGGCACGGATACTGCCGCGGCGCCTTGTACCTGGCTGTCAGCGCCGGTTTCGCCGAGGTATTTGAGCAACACATTGCCACCCAGGGAATAACCGACGACATACAACGGCGCCAGCGGTCGCTGTGCGCGCAGATGGCGCACCGTTTCGGCCAGGTCGTCACTGGCGCCCGAGTGGTAACCGCGCGCCAGCAGGTTGGGTTCGCCGGAGCAGCCGCGCCAGTTCAGCGCCACGCTGGCCCAGCCCTGGGTGGCCAGCTTCTGTTGCAGGCCGAGTACATACAATGACTCGGATGAGCCGGTCAGGCCATGCAGCACCAACACCAGCGGTGCGTCCGCTTGATGCGGGCCGTGCCAGTCAATGTCGAGAAAGTCGCCATCGGCAAGCCACAGCCGTTTGCGCTGGCGCTCAAGTTTCGCCGGTTGGCGACACATGGGGTTCCACAGCGTTTGCAGGTGCGGGCCGGGCAGCCACCAGGCGGGGCGGAAGTCAGTGTTCATGCAGTTCCGTAGGTTGGATTAGCGAAGCGTAATCCGGCATGGAGCGCGCAGCGCCCCGCTCGGCGATCTTGGCCCGGTGATATTTCGGTGTTGTACGTGTCGCTGCCGAAGTGGGGTGATCCCGCTACACCCGGATTACGCCTGCGGCTAATCCAGGCTACAGGCTCTGACCCGTGCGCTGCCACAGCGCGTAATACACCTGGCCTGCCTTCTGTTCGCGGTGCAAGCGCCAGTTGCCGGGCAGGCCGAGAGTGGAGGGCGGGTTTTCGCTTTCGGTGTAGACCCAGGCATCCGCGGCCAGCCAGCCGTGTTGCTCGAGCAGGTTGCAGGCCGGCAGCAGTAAGTTTTGGCTGAACGGCGGGTCGAGAAACACCAGGTCGAAGGGCGTGGCGGCCGGGCTCTGCAAGTAGATTAGGGCATCGCTTTGCAGCAATTGGCCATTCTCGCAGTTCAGGGTCAGCAGGTGACCGCGCAGGCTGGCGACGGCGCCGGGGTTGAGGTCAAGCGCCAGGGCGCTGCCGGCCCCGCGCGACAGCGCTTCAAGGAACAATGCGCCGCTGCCGGCAAACAGGTCGAGCACCTTGGCGCCCTCGACATGGGGCGCCAGCCAGTTGAACAGGGTCTCGCGCACCCGGTTGGGCGTGGGTCGCAGGCCAGCGGCCATCGGGAAGTTGAACTGGCGCGAGCGCCATTGCCCACCGATGATCCGCAGTTGGCCATCGCCGCTATGGGCCGTGGCCGCTTTGTTTGGCTTGCGCATCAGTGCTCCGGTACGGCAGAAGGTTGTTCGAGGGGTTGGTCGCTGGGCGGTGGCAGCTCTTTCTGCTCCACCGTCGGTCCGGCGCTGACGATGATCAGGGCGTCCGGGTCGAGGTGCTTGGCCATGGCGGCCTTGACCTGCTCGACGCTGAGGGCCTGGACTTCACGCATGAAGTCTTCCAGGTGGCTCAGCGGCAGGTCGTAAAAGCCCATGGATCCGAGTTGGCCGACGATGGCGGCGTTGCTCGCGGTGGACAGCGGGAAGCTGCCAGCCAGCTCGCGCTTGGCGTTGTCCAGTTCTTCCTGGCTCGGACCGCTGGCCAGGTAGTCGCGCAGCATGTCCTTGATCAGTTGCAGGGTGCCAGCGCTGAGGTCGGCGCGGGTTTGCAGGTTGATCATGAACGGTCCGCGGGCCTGCATGGCGCTGAAACCGGAGTAGACGCCGTAGGTCAGGCCGCGTTTTTCGCGCACCTCGGTCATCAGTCGGGTGCCGAAACCGCCGCCGCCGAAGATCTGGTTACCCAGATAAAGAGCGGCGTAGTCCGGGTCGCGCCGATCGATGCCGAGTTGGGCGATCATCAGGTGGGTCTGGTTGGACGGGAACTCGATATGGCTGGCGCCGGCTTGCGGCGCGTCCGGCTGAGCAATGATGGGCAGGGCCGGGCCTTGCGGTAATGCGGCGGAGACCTCGGCCGTCAGGGCTTCGGCTTCGGCCCGCGAGAGGTCGCCGACCAGGGCAATCACCGCGTTGCCGGCGGCATAGGCCTTGGCATGGAAGGCCTGCAGCTGCTCGCGGTTGATCACCGGGACAGACTGCTCGTTGCCTTCGCTGGGGTGGGCGTAGGGGTGCTCGCCGTAGAGCCGCTCGAACACCTGCAAGCTGGCGAGCTTGCCGGGGTTCTGCTTCTGGTATTCGAAGCCGGCCAGCAGTTGGTTCTTGATCCGCGCCAGGGCATCTTCGGGGAAAGTCGGCTGGCCGATTACCTGGTTGAACAGCTGCAGTGCCGGCTCGCGTTTGTCCGCGGCGCTCAGGCTGCGCAGGCTGGTCACCGCCATGTCGCGGTAGGCGCCATTGCCGAACACTGCGCCGAGGTTTTCAAAACCGGCGGCGATGGCGCCGACGTCCTTGCCCGGTACGCCTTCGTTGAGCATGGCGTTGGTCAGCATGGCCACCCCTTGCACGCCGTCATCCTGACTGCTGCCCGCAGCGAAGGTCAGGCGCAGGTCGAGCATTGGCAACTCGCGCGCTTCGACAAACAACACCTTGGCGCCCTCTGCGGTTTGCCAGGTCTGGATGTCCAGGTTGCGCCGGCTCGGCGCCTGGCCATTGAGTTCGGCGAGGGACTCGATAGTCGTCGACACGACGGCTTCGGGCGGGCTGTCGGCTTGCTCGGGACGATTGATCACCAGGGCGAGAATCGCCAACAACGCCAGTACCGCCAGGCCGAGCAGGCCGTAGCGCAAACCATTGCGCTCACTCATCATGCGTCTCCTCGGGTAGGACATGGGCGACGCTCAGGCGGTCGCGGGTAAAGAAGGTTTGCGCGGCGCTCTGGATATCGGCCGGGGTAACTGCTTCCAGGTCGGCCAGCTCTTGATCCATCAATTTCCAGGACAGGCCAACGGTTTCCAGTTGGCCGATAGCCGTGGCCTGGCTGGTGATTGAGTCGCGCTCATAGACCAGGCCGGCGATGACCTGGGCGCGCACCCGGGCCAGTTCCTCGGCGGACGGCGGGTTCTGCTGCAGATCCTGCAGCTCGCGCCACAGGCCGGCTTCGGCTTGCGCCAGGGTCTTGCCGGTTTGCACGTTGGGTGTGGCAGACAGCACGAACAGGCTGTCGCCGCGCGGATGGGCGTCGTACCAGGCAGATGCCCCGGAGACCAATTCTTCGCCACGCTCCAGGCGCGTCGGCAGGCGGGCACTGTAGCCGCCATCAAGCAGGGTAGCGATCAGGCGCAAGGCATGCACCTGGCGCGGGCTCTCGGCAGTCGCCAGGCCGGGCACGTTGAAGCCCAGCATCAGGCTCGGTAATTGGGTTTTCAGGTACAGGGTGATCCGTCGCTCGCCGGGTGCGGCCAGCTCGCGGGGGATTTTCGCCGGGGGCACCGTGCGGCTGGGAATGTCGCCGAAATAGCGTTCGGCCAGCACCTTGACCTCGCTGGCGCTGACATCGCCGACCACCACCAGGGTGGCGTTGTTTGGTGCGTACCAGGCTTCATACCAGGCGCGTAGCTCCTCGACGGTCATGCGCTCGAGGTCGGCCATCCAGCCGATGGTCGGGGTGTGGTAACCGCTGGCGGGGTAGGCCATGGCCTTGAAGCGCTCGTAGGCCAGGCTCGAGGGTTTGTCGTCGGTGCGCAGGCGCCGCTCTTCCTTGATCACCTCGATCTCGCGGGCGAACTCCTCGGCGGGCAGCTTGAGACTGGCCAGGCGATCGGCTTCCAGTTCCAGGGCCACGCTCAGGCGATCACGCGCCAGCACCTGGTAATAGGCGGTGTAATCGTCGCTGGTGAAGGCGTTTTCCTCGGCGCCCAGCTCGCGCAGGATGCGTGAGGCTTCGCCAGGGCCGAGCTTGCGGCTGCCCTTGAACATCATGTGTTCGAGGGCGTGGGACAGGCCGGTCTGGCCGGGCGTCTCGTAGCTGGAGCCGACCTTGTACCAGAGCTGGGATACCACCACTGGCGCGCGGTGATCCTCGCGGACAATGACCTTGAGGCCATTGTCCAGGCTGAATTCATGGGTCGGTTGCGGTTCTGCGGCCAAGACCGCCAGCGGCATGCAGAGCGCGCCGAGGAATAAGGCGGCGGCGCGTTGGGCTGTCATCTTCATCAATTGTCGACCTGTCGGACGGACCCGCTTGGACTTAGCGTCGGCGGGCGCGGAGGTGCTAGGATACGCATCCGTGTGCGACACGTCATGGTCCGTGTCGTTGCTTGGTTGGCAGTTGAGCCATGGTGCAAAGCCCTTGCTACAAGGGACTTCACCGAATTTCAGCACTGAAGCATCTGGCTTTGTTCATGCTTTTTAAAGATCCGCTTGCGGGGATGCGAAATCTCCGTTTACGGGGAAGAAGCGTCTTAAATTCATCCTTCCGGGGATGAGTTTGATCAAAAAGCGGTTCAAAGAACGACTGGATATTCGTAAGGTTGTTACAAAGCATTTCGCGGTCGCCCTCATAAGTTCAGATCGCCATTGGCAAATGAACACATTGGGCCAGCAAGAAAAGTTTTGGTTCCGCCACCACCGTCGCGAGACGTTAGAGGTGCTTTCTCCAAAGCAACGGAGTGACAAGCTCCGGTTCTGCATTGCTCAACTTCTGCTGCTCGGGAGCACTGAGCCTGGCGTGTACCCGCCAGTTCACTAGATCGGCATGCGTCGGGGACCAACCCTGGGGTGTGAAGCCCGATCAACAATGTTCTCTCTTTATTTAAAGAAGCACTCTCCGGTAACGGAAAGCGTGATGTGTCCGAATTGCACGGATGCATGGGAGCTAGTGACCCAACCCGCATGGCTAACACATGTGAATCGTCGTTCGAACCCTCGTCAGTATCAGGAGGCCTACGGCAGTTATTGGCCTCAGCCAAAATGGCACGCAGCCAGTCGTCATAGTATGGATATATGGCGCGGTACTACCCAGGTTGTCGGGGGAAAGACGAAGCCTAAACGGGGAATTGATGCGATCCGGGGAACGTGGCAATCCCGATTACTCGCCAACGGCCAGTAAATTGGTACGGGCAGGCAATCCGCAAGGGTGGCTGATGAGTGTGGGGAATAGGAGGGTGCAAAAAGCGAATGGCCGTTTGTAATGAGCGGTATATCGATTGAAACATTATCGGCAGGGGCAACTCTGGCTGACGTGCACCTGGTCTACAGGCGCAACGAAAACCGCTGATTCCAGCGTAACAATGACCCTAGGGGTGGACTCTGCCCCTAGGGGAAGGTTCGTCCTGAAGGTCTTCGTAACCATCAGGAGGACAGTATGAAAGCACGGCCAAAAATATTGGCAATGTCTGCGTCCTTCGACGGAGAGATGACTTGGCACAGTCTTGACTGGGTTGAGATTCAGGCTTCCGTTCGGAAAACGCAGTTGAAAATTGCGCAGGCAACAGGGGATGGCAATTGGCGCAGGGTTAAACGCCTGCAGCGGATGCTTACCCATTCGTTTCATGGTCGCTGTTTGGCTGTGCGACGAGTCACGGAAAATAGGGGCCGCAAGACTCCTGGCGTAGATGGAGAGAAATGGGCAACGCCCAAATTGAAACTCCAGGCTGTGATCTGTTTGTCTCAAAAACGAGGGTATAGGCCGAAACCGCTTAAGCGCGTGTGGATTCCGAAACCCGGCAAGCAGGAAAGGCGTCCATTGGGCATTCCGACGATGTTGGATCGGTCCATGCAGGCGCTCTACTTGCTCGCCTTAGAACCTGTAATAGAAAGCACCAGTGATCCGAAAAGTTATGGCTTCCGGCCGGACCGATCGACCGCTGATGCGATGGTTGAACTCTTTGCCCTGCTTTCACGGCAGGACAGTCCGCAATGGATACTGGAGGGCGACATCAAGGGGTTCTTCGACAACATCAATCATGAGTGGCTGTGCCGGAATGTCCCGATGGACAAAACGGTACTGCGCAAGTGGTTGAGGACCGGGGTGATTGACCGGGGACAATTCACGGCCACGGAGGCCGGGACGCCTCAAGGGGGCATCATTTCCCCTTGTTTGGCGAACGCTACCCTGAATGGCCTGGAAACCCAGCTGAAACGTCACTTGGCGAAAAAGCTGGGTGTCAAACAGGCTGAAAAAGCAAAGGTTCAAGTGGTGCGCTATGCGGACGACTTCGTAATCACCGCGGTTTCGAAAGAGCTGTTAGTGAGTGAGGTCAAACCTTGGGTGGAGCAATTTCTGTCGGTACGAGGGGTTGAGTTGTCCCAAGAGAAAACGCAGATCACGCATATCCATCTGGGCTTCGATTTCTTGGGGTGGAATTTCAGGAAGTATGTGCCGAAATCGACGCGCAGAAAGGGCAAGCTGTTGATCAAACCATCCAAGAAGAACGTCTCGGCGTTCTATCGAAAGGTGCAGGAGATCATTAAAAACAGCGGTGCCATGACGCAGGAAGTGTTGATCGGCCAACTGAACCCGGTTCTACGGGGGTGGGCGCAATACCATTCCCCTGTAGTAGCTAAACAGACCTTCAGTAAGCTGGATCATCTGATCCATTGGCGGCTCTGGAGGTGGGCGAAACGTAGGCATCCAAAGAAATCTGCGGCATGGATCAGGAAGAAATACTTCCACTCCATAAGCAGTCGGAGTTGGGTGTTTGCGTTCCCATATAAAAACAGCAAGGCAGAGGTGAAGTATCGTCGGCTTTATGCGCTAGCTGACACCGCAATCGTGCGCCACAAGCGTCTTCCGGGTGGTTACCACCCTTATGATGCGGCGCAGGAACTGAAGTGGGAGGAACTGAGGGTCAAACGGATGCAGCACAAGCTGCGTTATCGGGGACAAATACTCAGCCTCTTTCGACGACAACGGGGCAAATGCGCTTTGTGCGGGTATGCGATTAGTAAGGCGACCGGTTGGCATGATCACCATGTCATCAGGCGGGTAGATGGCGGACTGGACACCTTAAGCAATCGCGTACTGCTTCACCCGAATTGCCATGCACTGGCCCACAGCCAGGAACGACAGCTAGACCTGCTCCATAGCGGCTTATAGTGGTAAAGTCGCGCGCTACTCCCGTGTGTTGCCGGTCAGTACGACTGGCTTCGTGTAGGCTTGAGCCGTGTGCGGTGAAAGCCGCACGCACGGTTCTTAGGGGGCTCCGGATCTGTAATGATCCGGGGCTACCCGACTTTACTGGCGGCCACGTCTGGTATGTGGTCTGAATATTACTGCGCGGTTTCTTCAGCGTTTAGCCCGCTGCGCAGGCAATGTACTAGACCCGCCCACTGGCGCGTCGCACCTTTGAGATAGCCGTCCTCCATGTTTGGTTCCAACGACGACAAGAAGACCCCCGCACCCGGCCCCGCGCCCGCTGCGTCGCCATCTGCCGAGAAAGCCGCGGAGAAGAAAGACCTGTTCGGCTGGCTGCGCAAGAAGCCGCAGGAGCCCATTCGCACGCCTGAAGTGCCTGAGTCTGTGCCCGTACCAGAGCCAGCCCCGACGCTGCCACCAGCCGACAAGGTTGTTGCCCCAGTGGTCGAGCCAGCGGCGCCGGTTGCTCCGAGCGTGCCGCCGGCAGAGCCCGCACCCGCAGAGGCACCTGCTCCCGCACCAGCCCCCGAGGCTATGGCCGAGCCGGTGCAGGCGCCGCGGCCTTCGCGGTTCCGCATCAATGCCGGCAGCGAAGTGCTGCATCCGGTCATTCATGTGCCAGAGCCCGAGCCGGTTGTGCCTGTCGCGCCGATTGTGCTCGAGGCCCCGGTGGCTGAGGTGCAGGTCGAGCAGAACAAGCCGGGCGATAACCAGGGTGGCTGGTTCGCCCGCCTCAAGCTGGGGCTGTCGAAGACCAGTGCCAGCCTGGGCGAGGGCATGGCCAGCCTGTTCCTCGGCAAGAAGGCGATCGACGATGAGCTGCTTGAGGAAATCGAAACCCGCCTGCTGACCGCCGACGTCGGCGTCGAGGCCACCAACCTGATCATCCAGAGCCTGACCCAGAAAGTTGCACGCAAGCAGCTGACCGACAGCGGTGCCCTCTACCAGGCGCTGCAGGACGAATTGACCGCGCTGCTCAAGCCGGTCGAGCAGCCGATGCGCATCGACACTACCAAGCAGCCCTATGTGATTCTGGTCGTGGGCGTGAACGGCGCCGGCAAGACCACCACCATCGGCAAGCTGGCGAAAAAGCTGCAGCAGGACGGTAAGAAAGTCATGCTGGCTGCTGGCGACACCTTCCGTGCCGCCGCCGTCGAGCAGTTACAAGTGTGGGGCGAGCGCAACCAGATTGCGGTGATCGCCCAGCACACCGGTGCCGACTCGGCGTCGGTAATCTTCGATGCGGTGCAGGCCGCCAAGGCGCGTGGCATGGATGTGCTGATTGCCGACACGGCCGGGCGCTTGCACACCAAAGACAACCTGATGGAAGAGCTGAAGAAGGTTCGCCGGGTGATCGGCAAGCTGGATGACACGGCGCCGCATGAGGTGCTGTTGGTGCTGGACGCCGGCACTGGACAGAATGCGATCAATCAGGCCAAGCAGTTCCATCAGACGGTTAACCTGACCGGCCTGGTTCTGACCAAGCTGGACGGAACCGCCAAGGGCGGTGTGATCTTCGCCCTGGCCAAGCAGTTCGGCCTGCCGATTCGCTATATTGGCGTCGGCGAAGGGATCGACGATCTGCGGACCTTCGAGGCCAACTCGTTTGTCCAGGCGCTGTTCCAGTCGCGGGAATCGTAATGATCAAGTTCGAGCAGGTCGGTAAGCGTTACCCCAATGGTCACGTCGGGCTGCACGAGCTGAGCTTTCGCGTGCGTCGTGGCGAGTTTTTGTTCGTCACCGGGCACTCGGGTGCGGGTAAGAGCACCCTGTTGCGTCTGTTGTTGGCGATGGAGCGGCCGACTAGCGGCAAGCTGCTGCTGGCCGGGCAAGACCTGGGTCAGATCACCAACGCGCAAATTCCCTACCTGCGCCGGCAGATCGGCGTGGTGTTCCAGAACCACCAGCTGCTGTTCGACCGCAGCGTGTTCGACAACGTCGCCTTGCCGCTGCAGATTCTCGGCCTGTCCAAGGTGGAGATCGGCAAGCGTGTCGGCTCCGCCCTTGACCGCGTGTCGCTGGCGGACAAAGCCGAGCAGTTTCCCAGCGAGCTGTCCACCGGCCAGCAGCAGCGCGTCGGCATCGCGCGTGCAGTGGTGCATCGCCCGGCGCTGTTACTCGCGGATGAACCGACCGGCAACCTCGACCCGCGCCTCGCGGCAGAGATCATGGGGGTGTTCGAGGACATCAATCGCCTCGGCACCAGTGTATTGATCGCCAGTCACGACCTGGCGCTGATCGCGCGCATGCGCCACCGCATGCTGACCCTGCAGCGTGGCCGCTTGATTGGCGATGGGGAGGCGGTCTGATGAGCGCTACCCGCATGCCACCACCGCAGCCGGCGCAACGCGTCGGCGCTGCACCGAAAAAGCACGATCCGAAAATCCCGGATGACGGCCCGAACCTGCGCAGCCAGTTCGACGCCTGGCTGGAAAGCCACCGTGCCAGCCTGGTCGACAGCCTGCGCCGCCTGGTCAAGCAGCCCATTGGCAGCTTTTTCACCTGCCTGGTGATGGCCGTTGCTCTGAGTCTACCGATGGGGCTGGCCCTGCTGCTGGACAATGTCGAGCGTCTTGGCGGCTCCTGGCAGCGCGCTGCGCAGATTTCTCTGTTTCTGCAGATCGACGCCAGCGAGGTCGAAGGCCAGGCTCTGCGTGAGCAGATCGCCGCGATGGACGATGTCGCCGAGGCCGAGTGGATAAGCCGCGAGCAGGCCCTGCTGGAATTCCAGCAACAGTCCGGGCTGGGCGAGGCACTCAAGGAATTGCCGGATAATCCATTGCCTGGCGTGGTGCTGGTGACGCCCAAGGAAGTCGACAAGGTCACTCTGGAGGCTCTGCGTCTGCGCTTGGCCGAGTTGCCCAAGGTGCAGCAGGCGCAGCTCGACCTGGTGTGGGTCGAGCGACTGACGGCGATTCTTAACCTGGGTGATCGCTTTGTTTTCGGCCTGACCTTGTTGCTGGTGATGGCCTTGCTGTTGGTGATTGGCAACACCATTCGCCTGCATATCGAGAACCGCCGCACCGAGATCGAGGTGATCAAGTTGGTCGGCGGTACCGACAGCTACGTGCGCCGGCCCTTCCTTTATATGGGTGCGCTCTATGGTTTGGGTGCCGGGCTGTTGGCCTGGCTGGTGCTGGCTTATGGCCTGGGCTGGCTGAACGACGCGGTGATGCGCCTGGCCGGGCTATACGGCAGCGACTTTGCCCTGGCGGGTGTGCCGGCAGGCGATGGCCTGTCCTTGCTGCTCGGTGCCGTGTTGCTCGGGTATATCGGCGCCTGGCTAGCCGTGGCCCGGCACTTGAATGAATTACAGCCAAGATAGCTAAGGTATTGTTTTAATTGATGTTGACTATGTGTAAGGGAACTTGTAAGAGCGTTCCTAGTCGTATTGCTCAGTGTTACACTGCGCTCGATTCGTGAGTCGGAGGATTCAAATGTCCACTTCTTTGCAACCTGTTCATGCTTTGGTCCCAGGCGCCAACCTTGAGGCTTATGTGCATGCGGTCAACTGCATACCGCTGTTGACCCCTGAGCAGGAGCGCGAGCTGGCCGAGAACCTGTACTACAACCAGGATCTTGAAGCCGCTCGGCAAATGGTGCTCGCCCACCTGCGTTTTGTCGTGCATATCGCCCGCAGCTATTCCGGTTATGGCCTTGCCCAAGCTGACCTGGTGCAGGAAGGCAATGTCGGCCTGATGAAGGCGGTCAAGCGCTTCAATCCGGAGATGGGTGTGCGTTTGGTGTCGTTCGCCGTGCACTGGATTCGTGCCGAGATCCATGAGTTCATTCTGCGCAACTGGCGCATCGTCAAGGTCGCGACCACCAAGGCGCAGCGTAAATTGTTCTTCAACCTGCGCAGTCAGAAAAAGCGTCTGGCCTGGTTGAACAATGAGGAAGTGCACGCCGTAGCCGAGAGCCTGGGTGTCGAACCGCGCGAAGTGCGCGAGATGGAAAGCCGCCTGACCGGCCACGACATGGCCTTCGACCCGGCCACCGAAGCCGACGACGAAAGTGCGTTCCAGTCGCCCGCTCAATACCTGGAAGATCACCGCTACGACCCGGCGCGTCAGCTTGAGGCCTCGGACTGGACAGACAGCTCTACCGCAAGCCTGCACGAGGCTCTGGAAGGGCTCGACGAGCGCAGTCGCGATATCCTCTACCAGCGCTGGCTGGCCGAGGAAAAAGCCACGCTGCATGAGCTGGCCGCTAAGTACAACGTCTCCGCCGAGCGCATCCGTCAGCTGGAGAAAAATGCGATGAACAAGCTCAAGGGCTCGATCGCCGCGTAGTTAATTCCCTACCCGAACAAGAAGCCGCACCTGTGTGCGGCTTTTTTTTGTCTGGAAACTATTCATGAAGCTACCGCCCCTGCGCTTGCAGCATAGTTTGATCTTTATTGGCGTCGCTCTGCTGTTCTTCGCCTGGGGCGCCTGGTTGATGCGTCCGCAACCTGCTGCGGCGCCGCTGCCCTGGTTGGCCGAGTGGCAGGCCGCCGTGCTCGTGCCCCTGGCCGATAACCGTTTGAGTCTGGCCATGTTGCGGGGCCAGGCGGAGGGCGAACTTTGGTTGCAGCCACGTCTGGACGGGGCGCGCTTGCTCTACCGCGCGCACTGGCAGGCCAGTGACGAGCCCTGGACGCTGGAAGCCGAGGTCGAGCTGGGCGAGGCTGCGCGCGACAGCCTGATGGCCGCGGCCGGGCTGAGTGTGCGCGATGATGCGCAGCCGCTGGGCGCGCAGTTGTTGGCCGACTTGGGTGCTCATGCAGTCGTTGCTCTGACGCTCAAACCGCAGCAGGTTGTGGCTGCCGAGCGTTTGCTCAGCACTATCGGCCAGCCGCGCCTGCGCCTGGAGTTGGACGAAGGCCAGGCCTGGGTCTATCCCGAGGCGGGGCTGACTGCGCACACCGCAGACGAGCAGCTGTTGCTGTTGCAGGTGGTGCCGCGCGGCGCGCTGGGTCGGGGCGCTCCTTAACCTTTATGGAATGTGCCCATTCGCCGCAGAGTCCCGAGCAGGGTGCTTTTGGTGGGCGCGACAGCGGTCGAATGTCGGGTCAGCGCCAGTTCAGTCGCGAATGCTCTGTGGCCCAGCAAAAGCTTCGCGGCAGAAGACCTTAGATGGGTCGGGCAGCTTAGGTTAGGCGCCCGCAAATTGACCTGCTGTCAGCAGAACAAATGCGCCGTAACCCATCATGCAGATAAAGGTCTAAACCACTCGATGGGTATCGCTGCGCTCAACGCCATCCTACAAACTCGCGAGCTATGCGCTCGTTCTCGATTGGCTGGATCGCCCGTGGCCTTGTCAGGCACTTGAGCCAGTGCGGCCAGTGCGGCCAGTGCTTACAGGCGATTGAGGTAGTGGCTGCCGCCGAGTTGGCGCATCTGCTGGCGGATCCAGCTGGCGCGGCGGTTGACGTGGGCGCTGGGCTGGCCAGCACTCCACTGGCGCGGGTTTGGCAATACGGCAGCCAGCAGGCTGGCCTGCTGATTCGACAGGTAGGGCGCGCCGGTATTGAAGTGATGGCGCGCCGCGGCTTCGGCGCCGAATACGCCGTCACCCCACTCAACGCTGTTGAGGTACACCTCAAGAATGCGCTGTTTTGGCCAAAGCAGTTCGACCAGGCCGGTAAACCAGAACTCGATGCCTTTGCGCAGCCAGCTGCGGCCCGACCAGAGGAACAGGTTTTTCGCCACTTGCTGGCTCAGCGTGCTGGCGCCGCGTAGCGATCCGCCCTGTTGATTGTGCGCCAGGGCCGCACGAATCGCCGCGACATCAAAGCCCCAGTGCTCGGCGAATTTCTGGTCTTCGCCAGCGATAACCGCGATCTTCAGGTCGTCCGGCAGCTCGCTCCAGGGCCGCCAGCTGCGCTGCAGGTCGATCGGCTTGCCGTCGACCCAGGATTCGATCTTGCGTTCGACCATCAGGGCCGTGCCGGGTGGCGGCACCCAGCGCAAGACCAGCACCAGTAGCGCCGAGCCGACCATGAGGCAGAGCAGCAGTTTGAACAGGAGGCGGCGGATGGAGCGAAACATGCGGGCTTGGCCAGGCTGAGTTTGCCGGCCATTATAGCGGTCTGTTTACCCTTGTCTGGAGTGATGCATGGCGCGTCTATGGTTGTTGCTGTCTGCCTTGGCCGGTTTCACTGGCGTGGCCCTCGGCGCCTTCGCTGCCCATGGCCTGAAAAGTCGGCTCAGTCCTGAGTACCTGGCGGTATTTCAGACAGGTAGTCACTACCAGTTGATCCACGCCCTGGCACTGCTCGGTGTGGCCTTGCTGGCGCTGCAGGCGCCTAGTCGCCTGGTGAATCTGGCCGGCGGCTGTTTCGCCTTGGGCATTCTGTTGTTCTCTGGCAGCTTGTATCTGCTGACTCTCAGCGGCATTACTGGGCTCGGCATCATTACGCCGTTCGGCGGTATGGCCTTTCTGGGCGGCTGGCTGTGCCTCGGCCTGGCAGGCTGGCGGCTCACTGGGCGCTGAGTCTGGCGGTCGACGCTGGCCTGACCGGAAAGTCAGAATGCTGGACAAATGGCGCCCTTTGGTCTTGGTCATCGTCCGTGATCGGGCTAGAATGCCCGCCCCTTACTAAGATGTGACTGCTCCGTTATGCGTATTCAGTTGAACGGTGAATCATTCGAACTGACCGATGGCGCCACCGTTGCCGACCTGATCGTCCGTCTCGATCTGACTGAACGCCGGGTCGCGGTCGAGCTCAACCTGGATATAGTGCCGCGCAGCCAGTACGCCGCCACCGCTCTTGGTGAAGGTGACCGGGTCGAAGTGGTGCACGCGATTGGTGGCGGCTAACCGACCGCTGAGAACCGCGGCGTGTTGACTCGGTCTTGAATGCGAGTCCTGCGATACGCTGCGGCACAGTCGTCGCGCGCTACATTTTCAAAGGCCTGTCATCAGGCGCCCAGCTAGGAGTTTGCAATGAGCCAAGTACGTAGCGACAAACCCTTTACCCTGGCCGGCCGGACCTATCAGTCGCGTCTGCTGGTCGGCACCGGCAAGTACAAGGATCTCGACGAGACCCGCGCGGCCATCGAGGCCTCGGGGGCGGAGATCGTCACAGTCGCCGTGCGCCGCACCAATATTGGCCAGAACCCGGGTGAGCCGAATCTGCTCGACGTGATTTCGCCGTCGCGTTACACCATCCTGCCCAATACCGCCGGTTGTTACGACGCTGATGAGGCGGTGCGCACCTGCCGTCTGGCCCGTGAGCTGCTCGACGGCCACAAGCTGGTCAAGCTGGAAGTGTTGGCCGACCAGAAGACCCTGTTCCCCAACGTGATCGAAACCCTCAAGGCCGCCGAAGTGCTGGTCAGGGACGGTTTCGACGTGATGGTCTACACCAGCGACGACCCGATCATCGCCCGCCGCCTGGCCGAGATGGGCTGCATCGCGGTGATGCCGCTGGCCGGCCTGATCGGCACTGGGCTGGGCATTTGCAACCCGTATAACCTGCGCATCATCCTCGAGGAAGCCACAGTGCCGGTGCTGGTCGATGCCGGTGTCGGCACTGCGTCCGATGCCACCATCGCCATGGAGCTGGGCTGTGAGGCGGTGCTGATGAACAGCGCCATCGCCCATGCGCAAAACCCGGTGATGATGGCCGAAGCCATGAAGTACGCGATCGAAGCCGGTCGTCTGGCCTATCTGGCCGGGCGCATGCCGAAGAAACTCTATGCCAGCGCCTCCTCGCCGCTGGATGGCCTTATCAAGTAACGAGCACAGCATGACTGATTTGCAGCAACAGCCCGAGCCGGCTGAAGACACCTCCAAGCATCGCGCGATCAAGAGTTTCGTGATGCGTGCCGGGCGCATGACCGAAGGCCAGCAGCGCGGCCTCGACCAAGGCTGGGCCAAATTTGGTTTGCAGTTGGATGCAGGCGCCCCGGATTTCGATGCAGTGTTCGGCCGCAGTGCCCCGCGTACCCTGGAAATCGGTTTCGGCATGGGCCAGTCCCTGCTGGAAATGGCAGCTGCAGCGCCCGAGCAGGATTTCATCGGCGTCGAGGTGCACTCGCCAGGTGTCGGCGCCTTGCTCAACGGCCTGATGACGCAAAACATCGGCAATGTGCGGGTCTACAGCTGCGATGCCATGGAAGTGCTGCGCAACTGCGTGGCCGATGCCAGTCTCGACCGCTTGCTGCTGTACTTTCCCGATCCCTGGCACAAGTCGCGCCATCACAAGCGCCGCATCGTCCAGCCGGCGTTCGCCGAGCTGGTGCGGACCAAGCTCAAAGTAGGTGGTGTCTTGCACATGGCGACTGACTGGGAAGCCTATGCCGAATACATGCTGGAAGTGATGAATGTAGCGCCCGGTTACCGCAACCTGGCGGCCGATGGCCGTTGCGTGGAGCGCCCGCCGGAGCGGCCGACTACCAAGTTCGAGCGCCGCGGCGAGCGCCTGGGTCATGGCGTCTGGGATCTGAAATTCCAGCGCGAGCGCTAGCGGAAAAAGCTCCAAGCGCCGTTGGAACAACCGCCATGCGGGTGATCGCGCGCGAGCGGGTCACTCGATGTATGGCGTGTGTGCCTCCAGTATCTGGGTAAGGTATGCCTTGTATCACTGCGATGTCGCTGCTCGAATCTTATGTCGAGCGCAGTGCTCGGCAGCTTCTCGATTCACTGTACACGCACTGGAAGCCTGAAGGGATCAGTGCGAGAGGGTGCGCTAGCAAATCCCTGCTCAGCTGCGATCCGCCAGCACGCCGATCAGGAAGAACACCAGCAGCAACACCGGTGCCAGGGTGTAGTTGTTGAAGTGGCCGAGGCCCTGGGCCAGCCAGGAGGTGATGAACACCATCGCCAGGCCGTAACCGACTGCGCAGATCAGGACGAAGATCAGGGTGCGGAAGATGAAGTTGAGGCCACCGATGCTGCGTTGCACCCAGGCGTTGATGCCCGGGCCGAACAGCACCAGCAGGGTGGCCATGATGGCCAGGGCGATCTCGTGCAGGTGACCGCGGCTCCAGCGCGACAGGGTGGCGATCAGGTCGAGTAGCAGATCCAAGCGGAGTCCTTAGCGCCGCGTGGCGCACAGCAGGTCAGGGTAGAAAATGTTGCAGCAGGTCGTTGAGAAACAGCTGGCCTTCGCGGGTGGCGACCAGGCGTGCCGGGTCACGGTGCAACAGGCCGCGCTGCATGGCTTCCTCGCGAGCAGCGGCCAGTAGCGTCAGCGGCATACCGGTGCGCTGGGTGAACAGCGTGCTGGCGACGCCGTCCGTGAGGCGCAGCACATTCATCAGAAATTCGAAGGGCAGTTCGTCCGGGCCGAGCAGGCGTTCGCCGGCGCTGAAGGCTTTGCCGGGATCAAGGTAATCCTTGGGCAGGCGGGTTTTCCAGCCACGCGTGATCACGCCCTGCGGGTTGCTCAGCTTGGCGTGGGCGCCGGCACCGATGCCGAGGAAGTCGCCGAAGCTCCAGTAGTTGAGGTTATGCCGCGCCGCCTTGCCGGGCTGGGCGTAGGCGGAGACCTCGTACTGGACGAAGCCGTGCTCGGCCAGCAGCGCCTGGCCGGACTCCTGGATGTCCCAGAGGATATCGTCCTCGGGCATCACGGGCGGCTGGTTCCAGAACACCGTGTTCGGCTCCACCGTCAGCTGGTACCAAGACAGGTGGGTCGGTGCCTGGGCGATGGCGATCCGCAAATCGCTCAGGGCATCCTCGATGGACTGATCCGGCAGACCGTGCATCAGGTCCAGGTTGAAGTTGTCAAAGCCTGCGGCGCGGGCCATGTCGGCGGCGCGAATCGCCTCGTCACCGTCGTGGATGCGGCCCAGGGCCTTGAGCTTGGCGGCCTGGAAGCTCTGCACGCCAATCGACAGGCGATTGATGCCCAGCGCACGGTAGTCGCGGAACTTGGCCTGCTCGAAGGTGCCAGGGTTGGCTTCCAGGGTGATTTCGATATCGTCGGCGAAGGGCACGCGGCGCTCCACACCTTCGAGCAAACGACCCAGGGCCTTGGTCGAGAACAGGCTGGGGGTGCCGCCGCCGAAGAAAATCGAGGTCAGCGGCCGGCCATGTACCTGCGACAAGTCATGGTCGAGGTCGGCGAGCAGGGCGTCGACGTACTCCTGTTCCGGCAGCGTCGGCCCGGCGGCGTGGGAATTGAAGTCGCAGTACGGGCACTTCTTCACGCACCAGGGGATGTGGATATACAGCGCCAGCGGCGGCAGCTCGAAGCCGCTTTGGCTCCCCTCGCCCTCTGGGAGAGGGGCTGGGGGTGAGGGTGTTGGACTCATGCCAGCCCCAACCGCTGCTTGAACAGTGCCATGGCGCGGGCGCGATGGCTCAGTTGGTTCTTCTCAGCGGGCGCCAGCTCGGCGCTGGAGCAGTCGCGTTCTGCGACCCAGAACAGCGGGTCATAGCCGAAGCCGTGCTCGCCACGCGCGGCATGCAGGATCTGTCCGTGCCAGAGCCCTTCGCAGATGATCGGCAGTGGGTCTTCGGCGTGCCGCACCAAAGCCAGGCAGCAGACGAACTGGGCGCCGCGCTGGGCGTCCGGCACATCGTTGAGTACCTCAAGCAGTTTGGCGTTGTTCGCCGCATCACCCTGGCCATCGGCATAGCGTGCCGAGTAGATGCCCGGCGCGCCGCCGAGAAAATCCACCGCCAGGCCAGAGTCATCGGCCAGCGCCGGCAGGCCGGACACCCGCGCCGCATGGCGCGCCTTGAGAATGGCGTTTTCAACGAACGACAGGCCGGTCTCTTCGGGCTCAACGGCACTGAACTCGCCGATCGAGCGGACCTTTACGGCGGCGCCGAGCATGGCCTGGAGTTCTTTGAGTTTGCCGGCGTTATGGCTGGCAAGTACGAGTTCGCTTAGCTGGATCATCAGTCTGGGAACAGTTCCTGGTTGAAGTCGAGGCTGTGCGTGGTGCCACCGGTGGCCTGGATTTTCAGGCTGAAGCGCAGAAGCTCCTGCTGCTCAATAGGGAACTGGGCCAGGTAGTAGATGGCTTCGCCCTCGCTCACCTGTTTGAACCTCAGGCTGTGAACCTGGCCGAGCAGGTTGCGCATCTCGCCGCTGACTACGGCTGCGGTCGGCTTGCCAGCCTTGAGCACCGCGATATTCAGCACACCTTGTTTCTTGCCGCGGTTCAGGCCCGCTGCAGCGGCGATATCCGGTTGCAGGAAGCTGGAGTTGAAGGCGATGTAGTGTACGTCCAGGTCGCCGAAGCTTTGCTTGCGTTCGGCAAGTGCCGGCAGGCTCAGGCACAGGGCTATAAACAGTAGGGCGATGCGGCGCATGGTGGTTCTCCTCAATGTTGCCTGGTTGCCGATAAATCAGTTGGTGCTCGGTCCGCTGATCCGGTAGATGCCGATCTCACCTAACAGATTAGGCCAAATGCGGCTGGCCCAACCGTGGCGATGGTCGCGATCCACCGCGAGGCGATCAAGCACCCGAGCCTGTTGCGCGAGGCATAGACGCTCGAAGTCGGCGAAGGTGCAGAAGTGAATGTTCGGCGTGTTGTACCACGTGTACGGCAGGAAGTCGGATACCGGCATGCGCCCCTTGCTCGCCAAGTACCAGCGGCAACGCCAGTGAGCGAAGTTGGGGAAGGTGATGATGCAGGTTTTGCCGATGCGCAGCATCTCCGCCAGTACCTTGTCCGGGAAGTGCAGGGCCTGCAGCGACTGGGTCATCACCACCACGTCGAAGCTGTTGCTGGCAAAGTTGCCCAGGCCCTTGTCGAGGTTCTGCTCGATGACGTTGACGCCCTTGCCGACGCATTGGGCGATATTGTCCGGGTCGATTTCCAGGCCATAACCACTGACCCCTTTGTGCTCGGCCAGCCAGGCGAGCAGTTCGCCATTGCCGCAGCCGAGGTCGAGCACCCGGCTACCGGCGGGGATCCAGTCTTGGATAATGTCCAGGTCGGCTCTCATGGGCGCCTCATACTGCGATTCGGTTCATATAGCTGCTGAAAGCCTGCAAATAACGCGGGATCGGGATCAGGAAGGCGTCGTGGCCCTGCGGCGCGTCGATTTCCAGGTAGCAGACGTTCTTGCGGGCGGCGATCAGGGCGTCGACGATCTCCCGTGAGCGCGCTGGCGAGAAGCGCCAGTCGGTGGTGAAGGACATCACGCAAAAGTTAGCCTGTACCCCGGCCAGGGTCTGGGCCAGGTTGCCGTCGAACGCCGCAGCAGGGTCGAAGTAATCCAGCGCCTTGGTCATTAGCAGGTAGGTGTTGGCATCGAAACGTCCGGAAAACTCCTCACCCTGGTAGCGCAGGTAACTTTCGACCTGGAACTCGACGCTGTGGAAGTCGTAGTTGAGCTTTTCGCTCTTCAGGCCGCGGCCGAACTTCTCACCCATGGCGTCATCCGACAGGTAGGTGATGTGGCCGACCATGCGCGCCAGCATCAGGCCGCGCTTGGGAATCACGCCCTGTTCCTGGAAGTGCCCGCCATGGAACTGCGGGTCGGTGAGAATCGCCTGGCGCGCCACTTCGTTGAAGGCGATGTTCTGCGCCGACAGCTTGGGTGCCGAGGCGATCGCCAGGCAGTGGCGGATGCGCTCGGGATAGCTGATGGCCCACTGCATGGCCTGCATGCCGCCAAGGCTGCCACCGACCACCGCCGCCCACTGCTCGATGCCCAGGGCATCGGCCAGGCGCGCCTGGCTGTGTACCCAGTCTTCCACGGTCATCACCGGGAAGTCTGCGCCAAAGGGTTTGCCGGTGGCCGGATTGAGGCTGCTGGGGCCGGTCGAGCCATTGCAGCCGCCGAGGTTGTTGAGGCTGACGACGAAGAACCTGTTGGTGTCGATCGGCTTGCCGGGGCCGATGCAGCTGTCCCACCAGCCGGGCTTGCGCTCGTCCGCGCTATGGTAGCCGGCCGCGTGGTGGTGGCCTGACAGCGCATGGCAGATCAGCACCGCGTTACTCGCCGTGGCGTTCAGTTCGCCGTAGGTTTCGTAGACCAGTTGGTAGTCGGCCAGGCTGCGCCCGCAGGCAAGCGCCAGGGGTTCGGCGAAGTGCAGTGTCTGCGGGGTCACCAGGCCAACAGAGTCTTGGGGAAAGGCAGTAGACATCGACCCTGCTCGCAGTAAAGGAAGTGCCGCAGTCTAAAGAGCGCCGCCCCGTGCGGCAAGCGTGCGGGACTGCTGGCAGAGCCTTGCCCGCTTCGGGTGGTTATTCGCCGACGCTGTGTGGGCGTGCCACGCCTGGCAGGTTGACCACCTTACCCTGGCGCTGGATCGGTGCTGGACGGCGCAAGCTGCGCAGCATCTCACTGGCCTGGGCCAGTTGCTGCTGCAGTTCGTCACGGTAGCCGCTGAGTTGCTGGCCGCGCTGACGGGCTTGCTGGGTTTGCTGGGCCAGTGCCTTGAGCCGCAGCATGTGGCTTTCCAGCAGCTGTTTGTGTTCCAGGGTGTGCTGCATCAGCGGCATCAGCGCGTCGCTGGCCCACTGCCCGGCCTCAGCCCGCAAGCGTTGGTGCAGGCCGATGACCTCTTGTCCCAGGGTGGCAAAAAAGCGTTTGGTCAGGCTGCGCTGTTCAGTCAGCAGGGTTTTCAGGTGCAGGCGGAATTGGTCGGCCTGGGTCTGCAGCTGTTTGAGTTCACGCCGGTAGCGTTTGATGTTGAACTGCGGTGCATCGACACCTTGCAGCGGGTTCTCCTGATTGTGCCGGTGGTAGATGGCGGCGACCATCTTGTTGGCCGTCTCGGATTCATGCGTCAGGCTGTCCAGGTCATCCTCCACCGAGCGGAAGAAGTTCAGGATCGCCTGGTTGATGCCCAGGGTGGTCCAGCTGCCGGCAAGGTTCTTACGCACTGTATTCAGGTGTTCGTCGAGGCGTTCCGCACGCACAGCGATCTGCAGCAGCTCGCCTTGGCGCTTGAGCAGGCGCTGGTTGGTTTTCAGACCGAGTAGGCGCTTGTGGTGCAGGCTGTGGTCGTCCTTGGTTCTGGCGGTCAGCTCGAACAGTAGTTGGCCGTTGTCATGCTGATGATTGCTCAACAGCGCGTGCTGTTCGGTGACCTTCTCCAGGCGCAGATTGAGTAGATGCCGGCTGCTTTGCAGCAGGCCGAGCACCTGGTTGACTACACAGTCTTCGATCAGGCGTTCTTTCTGGCTGACGATGCGCTCGCACAGCAGGTTCTCCAGATTACTCATCTGGCTGCGCGTCAGCAGCGCCTGATCCTTGCGCACCTTGGCCAGCAGCGCCTGCTTGGCCGACAGCGGTAGCACGTCCTCCGGCTGGATGCCGAGTTGTCTGGCGGTGAGGTCGCGGATCTGGGTGATGGCGTTTTGTACGAAGGCTTCGCCCGCCAGGTCGTCCCACAGGATGTCGATCTTGTTGAGCACGGCGAACAGGCAGGTCTGGGTGTCGTCGTCGAGCTGGCGAATATGCTGCTGCCAGACGGCCATGTCGCTGGCGGTTACTCCGGTATCGGCGGACAGCAGGAAGATGATCGCCTGGGCGCTAGGCAGCATCGACAGGGTCAGTTCCGGTTCGCTGCCCAGGGCATTCAGGCCGGGGGTATCGAGGATGCGCAGGCCCTGACGCAGCAGCGGGTGATCGAAGTTGATCATGGCATGGCGCCATGCCGGCACCAGCACCTCGCCGGATTTACCGGTGCTTTGCAGGGTGTCAGGGTGGAAGCCCAGCTGAATGGCTTGTTCCACCGGCATTGGCTTGCTCTTCGTCACTTGGGTGAAGGCCTGAATCATGTTGTCCGGGTCGCTGAGATCCAGCGGGATGTTCACCCAGTGCCGGGGAATACGCTTGAACTGGGCGACGCTGGCCTCGGTGGCGCGGGTTTCGATCGGCAGCAGGCGGATGTAGGCGTGTTCCGATCGGGGGTCAAAGAACAGTTCCGTAGGGCACATGGTGGTGCGCCCGGCCTGGGACGGCAGCATGCGCTGGCCATACTCGGAGAAGAACAGGCTGTTGATCAGCTCGGTCTTGCCGCGCGAGAACTCGCCGACAAAGGCCAGGGTGATGTGGTCGGTACGCAGCAGCTTGAGGGCGCGTTCGAGCTTGGCATCCAGCGTCTCGGAACTGAGCCGATTGTTGACCAGCCAGCTGCGGTAGCGGGTGATCTGGCGCATCAGTTCGCGCTTCCAGCCGACGTAGGCATCGACCTGTTGACTGAGACGTTCCATGCTCATCCTGGCGTTCCTCTGGCTGGCGCGGCAGCGCCGTTACCGGCGCGGGTCTGCCCGGCAGTGCATGGCGGGCGCCGATGCTCCGGGCAGACAAGCATTATGCGGGGCGTGCAGGGGGTGTCAATTGGCTAGCATGTCGCTGGAAAACTACATGCAAGGGTGATACTGCGTTAAAAAACCGCCTGCCGGTATTTCGATCCGGCCTGATGGTCGCTCAGGTGGGGCGAGCGGTCAGTTCGAGCACGGCGGGCAGTTGTCGCGGTTGCTTGATGCGGACACGCTTTTGACGACTTTGCTGGCCACTTTCCAGGCTGACCTGGCTTTTGCTTACAGCAAAGGCGTCTGCGACAAAGGCCAGCAACTTGGCGTTGGCCTTACCGTCGACAGGCGGCGCGGTGAGGCGGATCTTCAGCCGCTCACCGTGCAGCCCGGCGAACTCGTCGCAACTGGCCTTAGGCTGCAGGTGGCAGTCGAGGATCAGGTCCTCGCCGTCCCAGCGATAAAAACTCATCAGATCGCCAGGCTGAGGCCCTTGAACATGCCGGACATCACCGCCAGGTTGCGAATCACCAGCATGTCGATCAGGTTGAGGATCAGGAAAGCCACGATCGGCGACAGATCCAGCCCGCCCATGCCCGGCAGAACGCGCCGGATTGGTGCCAGCAGCGGTTCGCAGATTTGACTCACCAGTTCTGCCGCCGGGTTACGGCTGCCTTGGGCGACCCAGGACAGGATCACGCTGATGATCAGGGCGAAGAAGAACACCTTGAGGAACAGGGCCGTGACGCCAATGATCGACCAGACCAGCAGTAGCAGCGGATCGCCGACGCCATTGCCCATCAGCAATAGAACCAGGGCCATGAGCACCAGTTGCACCAGGATCGCCAGCACCAGCGAGGCAATGTCGAGCCCGGCGAAACTGGGAATGACCTTGCGCAAGGGTTTGAGCAGCGGATGGGTGGCGCGCACGATGAACTGGCAGAGGGGGTTGTAGAAGTCGGCCTTGACCAGTTGCAAGATGAAGCGCAACAGCACAATAAGCAGATACAGGCTGCCGATGGTTTGCAGGATATAAACCGCTGCGGTACTCAGTCCGATCATGACTTGCTCCTTAATGGCCTATTTGTAGGGGCCGAGTGGTTTATTGACCCAGTTGCTCAGCCAATTCCGCGGAACGCCGCGCGGCGGCATTCAGCGCCTGTTCTACCAGCGCTTCGAAGCCGCCAGCCTGGAATGTCTTGATTGCTGCTTCGGTGGTGCCCGCCGGCGAGGTGACGCGGCGGCGCAGTTCGCTGGCATCGACATCACTGCCGGTCGCCATGCGTGCCGCGCCGAGAGCAGTATGTGCGCTCAGTTGTGCGGCGACGTTGCGGGGCAAGCCAAGTTTTTCTCCTGCGGCGGTCATGGCTTCGATCAACAGGAAGAAGTACGCCGGGCCGCTGCCGGATACAGCAGTGACCGCATCGATCAAGTGTTCTTCATCCAGCCACAAGGTCAGGCCGACCGCGCCGAGCAATTGCTCGGCCTGTTGGTGCTGTTGCGCCGAAACCCGGCTGTTGGCATACAGACCGCTGACGCCCTGGCGCAGCAGCGCCGGCGTGTTGGGCATACAGCGCACGACCGCAGGCGCCGCCTCTGGTCGGGCGCCGAGCCAGCTTTCCAGGCTGGCGCAACTGATGCCGGCGGCGATGGACACGATCAATTGATCCGCGCCGATATGATCGGCCAGCTCCAGGCAGACGGCTTTCATCACTTGTGGCTTGACGGCCAGAACGATCACGTCGCAGCCCTGAATGGCCTCGGCATTACTGGCGAAGGTTTCGATGGCGTGTTCGGCGCTGATCTTGGCGCGTTGTTCAGCACCATGGTCGCTGGCGCGAATGCAGTGTGCGTCGACGCCTTGGGCGCGCAGCCCGCCGATCAGGCTGGCGGCCATGTTGCCGGCACCGATAAAGGCAATGCGGGGAGAATTCATAGGAGGTTTCCTTTTATATCGAGTCGAGTAGAGCTGCACTCAGGAATAGTCACGCTCGCCAAACAGCGCGGTACCGATGCGCACCCACGTCGCCCCTTCGGCAATCGCCGCCTCAAGGTCATGACTCATGCCCATGGACAGGGTGTCGAGGTCGAGGTTCAGCATGGTTTGAAGTTCAGCAAGGCGGGAAAAAGCGGCCTGTTGCGTCGCTCGGTCGTCGCTGGGTTCAGGAATTGTCATCAATCCACGCAGCTTCAGGTTAGGCAGTTGGCTGACCGCCTTTGCCAATGCCGGCAACTCTTCGGGGCTGCAGCCTGATTTGCTGGCCTCGCCACTGACATTTACCTGCAGGCAGATGTTTAACGCGGGCAGGTGCGCCGGGCGCTGCGTGGACAGGCGTTCGGCGATTTTCAGGCGCTCCACCGAGTGTACCCAGTCAAATTGCTCGGCAATCGCCCGCGTCTTGTTCGACTGAATAGGGCCAATGAAATGCCAAATCAATGGCAGGTCGCGCAGATCGAGCTGTTTTTCCAGGGCTTCCTGCAGGTAATTCTCGCCAAAATCCTGCAAGCCCGCAGCATGGGCCTGGCGAATTGCCGTCGCGGGTTTGGTTTTGCTCACTGCGAGCAGGCCTATCGATGCACAATCTCGCCCCGAGGCTTGCGCCGCCTCACGGATGCGTGCTCCGACCTTTGCAATATTCTCTGCTATCGTGGACATTACTTGCGCCAGCCGCCTAGTGTTCGCGGCATTCTACCGTCATTAGGGAGTCCCATGGATATCACTGAGCTGCTTGCCTTCAGCGCCAAGCAAGGCGCGTCGGACCTGCATCTCTCTGCTGGTCTGCCGCCGATGATTCGGGTTGACGGCGATGTGCGCCGGATCAATTTGCCGGCCCTGGATCACAAGCAGGTGCATGCACTGATCTACGACATCATGAACGACAAGCAGCGCAAGGATTTTGAGGAGTTCCTCGAGACCGACTTCTCCTTCGAAGTGCCTGGCGTCGCACGTTTCCGGGTCAACGCCTTCAACCAGAACCGTGGCGCAGGTGCGGTGTTCCGCACCATTCCGTCCAAGGTGCTGACCATGGAAGACCTCGGCATGGGCGAGGTGTTCCGCAAGATTACCGACGTGCCCAGGGGCCTGGTGCTGGTCACCGGACCAACAGGTTCGGGTAAGTCGACTACCCTGGCGGCGATGCTCGACTACCTCAACAGCACCAAGTACCAGCACATCCTGACCATCGAAGACCCGATCGAATTCGTCCACGAGTCGAAGAAGTGCCTGGTCAACCAGCGTGAAGTGCACCGCGACACCCTGGGTTTCTCCGAGGCCTTGCGTTCGGCGTTGCGTGAAGACCCGGACATCATCCTGGTCGGCGAAATGCGCGACCTGGAAACCATCCGCCTGGCGCTGACCGCCGCGGAAACCGGTCACCTGGTGTTCGGCACCCTGCACACCACCTCGGCAGCCAAGACCATCGACCGGGTGGTTGATGTGTTCCCCGCCGAAGAAAAATCCATGGTGCGTTCTATGCTGTCCGAATCCTTGCAGGCGGTGATCTCGCAGACTCTGCTGAAGAAAGTCGGCGGCGGCCGGGTGGCGGCCCATGAAATCATGATTGGCACCCCGGCGATCCGTAACCTGATTCGTGAGGACAAGGTAGCGCAGATGTATTCGTCGATTCAGACCGGAGGCTCGCTGGGCATGCAGACCCTGGATGCCTGCCTGAAAACCCTGGTAGCCAAAGGCTTGGTCACCCGCGACAGTGCGCGGGAAAAATCCAAAACCCCGGAAAACTTCTAACCCTTATATCTGGTCAGCCGCGAGGCTGGCCGAGACCCAGATTGCTGGCGAGGCGCGCGCCCCAGCCGCTGGTGGTTGGCCAAGCGCGTGACAGTGATGGGCGAGATAACGCATGGAATTTGAAAAACTGCTGCGCCTGATGGTCGAGAAAGGCGCTTCTGACCTGTTTATCACTGCCGGCGTACCGCCGTCGATGAAGGTCAACGGCAAGATCATGCCAGTGACCAAAACCCCGATGTCTCCCGAGCAAACCCGGGAAACCGTGCATTCGGTAATGAATGATCAGCAGCGCCGCGACTTCGCCGAGAGTCACGAATGCAACTTCGCCATCAGTGCCCGTGGTATCGGTCGCTTCCGTGTCAGTGCCTTCTACCAGCGTAATCTGGCGGGGATGGTGTTGCGCCGGATCGAGACCAACATCCCGACCCTTGATGACCTCAAGCTGCCGGAAATTCTCAAGAAGCTGGCTCTGACCAAGCGTGGCCTGGTGCTGTTCGTCGGTGCCACCGGTACCGGTAAATCCACCTCGCTAGCGGCGATGATTGGCTACCGCAACAAGAACAGCAGCGGTCATATCATCTCCATCGAAGACCCGATCGAGTACATCCACCAGCACCAGAGCTGCATCGTCACCCAGCGCGAAGTCGGCATCGACACCGACTCTTTCGAGGTGGCGCTGAAGAACACCTTACGCCAGGCACCAGACGTGATCCTGATTGGCGAGGTGCGCACCCGCGAAACCATGGACCATGCCGTTACCTTCGCCGAAACCGGTCACCTGTGCCTGGCCACCCTGCACGCCAACAATGCCAACCAGGCGCTGGACCGGATTATCAACTTCTTCCCGGCTGACCGGCAGAATCAGGTATGGATGGACCTGTCGCTCAACCTCAAGGCTATCGTCGCCCAGCAACTGATCCCGACCCCGGACGGCAAGGGCCGCCGCGCGGTGATTGAGGTGCTGATCAACACCCCGCTGGCTGCCGACCTGATCCGCAAGGGTGAGGTACACGAGCTCAAATCACTGATGAAACGCTCCACCGAACTGGGCATGCAGACGTTCGACCAGGCGCTGTTCAACCTATACAGTCAGGGCGAAATCACCTACGAAGATGCGCTGCTTTACGCTGACTCGGCTAACGACTTGCGCCTGATGATCAAGCTGGGCTCGGAAACCGACGGCGATCATCTGAGCAGTATGTCCCAAGGGTTGTCGCTGGAAATCAGCGAAGAGGATCCGGGCAAGCGCTTTCGTTGAGAGGCGGCGCCTTCGCTGCGCTGCAGTGAATGCGTTTGCCGCCTTGGCGCGCGACCGCCTCGGCTTGGCCATTGCGCTGAGCGCCGGCGCGGGCCTGGCTCATCAGTTGTGGAATCAGCGGGCCTTCCGGCAGGTTTTTCCAGAAGCGCACAGGCAGGTTGTTCTGCAGTGCACTGCGGTTGAGGCGCGCCGGGTTGAAGGTGCTGCCGTAATAGGCCAGCCACAGCGCTTCACCGTCATCTTCGGGCGCTTGCGCCAGGCGTTGCCACTCACTCGGGCAGGGTCGGTGGTGGTGCAGGCGCTGGCCATCCCAATACACGCCGTCATCCGGTGTGGCAATCAGCCAGGTACTCCGGCCCAGTCGCTCGGCAAAGTGTCCGCTGGCGCTCCGTAGAATATCGTGGGCTGGTTCATGCCAGGCGACCAGTTGCGGGCCTTCGGCGTTTTCCGGCCGCGGGTGAAAGCGCAGAAATGCATGCAGATGATGGGTTTCGCGGCGCACCGCTTTTAGCCGTTTATGCAGCACGCTGCCGTCGATATCCCCGGGTAACATGGCGGCGCGATCGCCCTGGGCGACCCGCCAGAGAATCCGGTAGAGCAGGCTCCAGCGATCCGCGATGCGAAAGCGTGCCGCGCTCTGTAGCAACTCAAGCAGCTGCTTGGGGATGCGCGGAGCGGGTGCCTCCGACGGTGTGCTGACGGATACCGGTGCATGGTCAAACAGGCCGCCGGCGTCGCCGTCACCCAGCCAGTTGACCTGATGCGGTGCTACGCCTTGCTGCAATAGCCCTCTGGCAGCCTCACGCCAGCCGGTAAAACTGCCGTCGAACTGCACGCTGAGCATCACCACAGCGCCATCTGCGCGGGCGCTTCACTCAACTGCTGGCGCAGTAGCAGTGATTCGCGGCTGGCCTGCAGGGGACGATAGTCCTGGGTGACGATAAAAGGCTTGGCTTTTTCCAGGGCGCAGCGCAGGCGCGTCAGGTCTTCGAAGCGGATGCGTTTCTGTCGGCGTAGGGCGACCAGGCGCTTGGCGCTGAGTACGCCGATACCGGGTACGCGGGCGATCATCGCTGCTTCGGCGCGGTTGAGGTCGACCGGGAAGTGCTCGCGGTTGTTCAGCGCCCAGGCCAGCTTCGGGTCGATATCCAGGGCCAGATTACCGGGGCCGCTGAGCAGTTCTCCTGCCTCGAAACCGTAGCCGCGCATCAGAAAATCGGCCTGATACAGACGGTGCTCGCGCAGCAGTGGCGGCGCTTCGAAGGGCACGGTATTCGGGCTCTGCGGGATCGGGCTAAAGGCCGAGTAGTACACCCGGCGCAGGCGGTAGTCGCCGTAGAGCGAGGCGGCGGTATGCAGGATGGTGCTGTCGTCGGTGTCATCTGCGCCAATGATCATCTGCGTGCTCTGCCCGGCCGGGGCGAAACGCGGCGCACGTGGTTCCGCTCGGGCTTCGCTCTCGCCCAGATGGATCGAGTGCATGGCCTGCTTGATGGTGCGCACCTGTTTCTCCGGAGCCAGGCGGATCAGGCTGCTTTCGGTGGGCAGTTCGATATTGACGCTAAGGCGATCAGCGTAGCGGCCGGCCTCGGCAATCAGTCGCGGGTCGGCGTCGGGAATGGTCTTGAGGTGGATATAGCCGCGAAACTCGTGCTCTTCGCGCAGCAACTTGGCTACGCGGATCAGCTGCTCCATGGTGTAGTCGGCCGAGCGGATGATGCCTGAGCTGAGAAACAAACCGCTGATGCAGTTGCGCTTATAGAAGTCGATAGTCAGGGTGACCACTTCTTCCGGGGTGAAGCGCGCGCGCGGCACGTCGCTGGAGCGGCGGTTCACGCAGTATTGGCAGTCATACAGGCAGAAGTTGGTCAGCAGGATCTTCAGCAGGGCCACGCAGCGCCCGTCTGGAGTAAAGCTGTGGCAGATACCCATGCCGTTGGTTGAGCCGATGCCACTTTTACCTTTGGAACTGCGCGTGGGCGCACCGCTGCTGGCGCAGGATGCGTCGTACTTGGCCGCGTCGGCGAGGACAGTGAGTTTTTCGATCAGCTGCATGATGCGGCCTGCTTAACTGTTTATCCATACAGTATTTAGCAATAGTAAGCAGGGTTCAAGCGCTGATGTTTAAGGTGATGCCGCGGATTTCCTCGGGCCGCGAACCTCGGGTAGAGTCTGGCGTCAGATACAGCCCAAGCCATCAGGAGACACGCATATGCAGCGTCAGGACACGCACAGCAAACTTATCGGCTATTTGTTGTGGA
Organism: Pseudomonas sp.; assembly: GCF_030683065.1. Taxonomy (GTDB): domain Bacteria; phylum Pseudomonadota; class Gammaproteobacteria; order Pseudomonadales; family Pseudomonadaceae; genus Aquipseudomonas. Next base: position 46,965 of record NZ_JAUXMX010000064.1, on the reverse strand, counting down.
TATTTGGCTTTCTCGGCGCCCACCGCTTTTATTACGGCAAGCCTGTGACCGGGACCATCTGGTTTTTTACTCTTGGCTTGTTGTTCGTCGGTTGGATCATCGACCTGTTTTTGATCCCGGCGATGGACCGGGAAGCCGACCTGCGGTTTACCGCAGGCGACACCGATTACAACGTGGCCTGGATTCTGCTGACTTTCCTCGGCATTTTCGGTGTGCACCGCATGTACCAGGGCAAGTGGATTACCGGGATCATCTACTTGTTTACCGGTGGCCTGTTCCTGATTGGCGTGCTCTATGACTTCTGGACGCTGAACACCCAGATTTCGATCAAGAACGCCCAGCGCGGCTGACGGAAGCCATGCGTCAGCCGGCGCGCAATGGGCTTATCTCGTAGGGTGCGCAGTCAAGCGAGCACCGGGCGCACCCTACGAGAGGTATCTCACTCAGGCCTGATAGCTGATATGCCCATCGACCAAGGTGTAACGCACCGCGCCGGGCAGGCAATGGCCGATAAACGGGCAGTTGGCGCCTTTCGAGTGCCAGCTTTCCCCGGCCAGGGTCGAGGCCTGCGGATCGAATAGCAGCAGGTCGGCTGGCGCGCCTACGGCCAGTCGCCCGGCGGGCAGGCGTAAGGCCTGAGCTGGGCCGCTGGACAGGCGTGCGAGCAGCGTTGGTAAGTCGAGCAGACCGTCTTCCACCAGGCTCATGGCCAGCGGCAGCAGCAGTTGCACGCTGCTGATGCCCGGCTCGGTAGCACCGAAGGGCGCCAGCTTGGCGTCACGCTCGTGGGGTTGGTGGTGGCTGGCGATGGCCGAAATCACCCCGTTCTTGAGTGCCGCGCGCAGGCCATCGCGGTCGCCGCGGGTGCGCAGTGGTGGCTGTACGTGATACAGACTGGAGAAGTCGCTCAGCGCCTCATCGGTGAGGATCAGCTGATACAGCGCCACATCTGCCGTCACTGGCAGGCCACGGGCCTGGGCATCGGCGATCAGTTGGGCGCCGCGGGCGCTGGTCAGCTGGCTGAAGTGGGCGCGCACACCGCTTTGTTCGACCAGCAGCAGGTCGCGGGCCAGGGCCACCGTCTCGGCGGTTTCCGGAATGCCGGCCAGGCCGAGGAAGCTGGCAGTAGGGCCCTCGTGGGCCAAGCCGCCTTCAGCCAGGTCATGATCCTGGGAATGGAAGATCACCGTCAGGTCGAAGGTGGCAGCATATTCCAGGGCGCGGCGCAGGGTACGGGTGTTGCGGAAGCTATCCAGGCCGTTGCCGAAGGCCACGCAGCCAGCGTCGCGCAGGGCCACCAGTTCGGCCAGCTGTTCACCGTCCAGGTTTTTGCTCAATGCGCCGATGGGAAAGACTTTGGTGTGACCCGCCTCGCGGGCGCGGTCGAGGATCAGTTCGGCCACCGCCGGGGTGTCGAGTACCGGTTTGGTAAAGGGCGGGCAGCACAGGCTGGTGACACCACCAGCGGCTGCGGCCAGGGTTTCGCTGGCGATGCTGCCCTTGCGGCTGTAGCCGGGTTCGCGCAGGGCCACGGACAAATCGACCAGCCCAGGCGCTACTACGAGGCCTTGGGCGTTGATGGTTTTTTCTGCGACGAAGTCGAGCGGGGCCTGGCCAATGGCGATGAGCTTACTGCCGTCGATAAACAGGTCGCTGACTTGATCAAGGCCACTGCTTGGGTCGATGACGCGGGCACCGAGGATTGCGATACGCATCAGTTGGATTCCTCGGCTTCCTGGTTGATTTGACGCTGGGCGTTTTGCCCGCTCATGGCCATCGACAGTACGGCCATGCGCACGGCAATGCCGTAGGTGACCTGGTTGAGGATTACCGATTGTGGGCCATCGGCCACTGCCGACTCGATTTCCACGCCACGGTTGATCGGCCCTGGGTGCATGACCAGGGCATCCGGCTTGGCCAGGGCCAGACGTTGCTCGGTCAGGCCGAACAGGCGGTAGAACTCGCCCTCACTGGGCAGCAGGCCGCCGGTCATGCGCTCGCGCTGCAGGCGCAGCATGATCACCACGTCGACGTCCTTGAGGCCTGCGGCCATGTCGCTGTAGACGGTCACGCCGTACTGCTCGATGCCGACCGGCAGCAGGGTTTTCGGTGCGATCACACGGATGTCCGGGCAACCCAGGGTTTTCAGCGCGATCATGTTCGAGCGCGCCACCCGCGAGTGCAGGATGTCGCCGACGATGGCCACCGAAAGGTTCTCGAAACCACCTTTATGCCGACGAATCGTCAGCATATCGAGCATGCCCTGGGTCGGGTGGGCGTGGCGGCCATCGCCGCCATTGATGATCGCCAGGTTCGGGCAGACGTGTTCGGCGATGAAGTGCGCGGCGCCGGAGTCGGCATGGCGTACCACGAAGATGTCGGCTGCCATGGCCTCGAGGTTGCGCAAGGTATCGAACAGGGTTTCGCCCTTGCTGGTCGAGCTGGTCGATACATTGAGGGTGATGACGTCGGCAGACAGGCGTTGGGCTGCCAGCTCGAAGGTGGTGCGGGTGCGTGTGGAGTTCTCGAAGAACACGTTGCACACGGTTTTGCCGCGCAGCAGCGGTACTTTCTTCACCGCTCGCGCACCGACTTCGAGGAAGGAGTCGGCGGTGTCGAGGATTTCCGTCAGCAGCTCGCGCGGCAGGCCGTCGAGGGAGAGGAAGTGGCGCAGCTGACCTTGGTCGTTGAGCTGCAGCGGGCGCTTGGCATCCATGGGAGTCATCGCGATCATTCTCGGTTGGCCAGCGTCTGGAGTTCGAGGGTCAGCGGCGTGGGGCCGGACAGTTTTACCCGCTGATCGGCGGCGAGCGACAGGCTGGCGCCGACCACGTCGGGGCGGATCGGCAGCTCGTGGGCATTCAGGTCGAGCAGGCTGACCAGGGTCACGCTGGCCGGGCGGCCATAGTCGAACAGTTCATTGAGCGCGGCGCGGATGGTGCGGCCGCTCATCAATACGTCGTCGATCAAGACCAGATGCTGGCCTTCAACCTCGAACGGCAGTTCGGACGGCTGTACTTGCGGGTGCAGGCCGTTCTGGGTGAAATCATCGCGGTAAAAAGACACGTCGAGGATGCCCAGTGGCGCTGAATTGCCCAAGGCTTCGAGCAGCGCTTGCGCGACCCACACGCCACCTGTGCGAATGCCGATAAAGCGTGGTTCGCTGATCTGTCGCTGATTGAGGTGGTTGACCAGCGCTGCGGCCATTTGCGGCAGCAGTTCGGCGGGGTTGGGTAAGCTCATGGCAACACTCCAGATACAGACTCGGCGGGCGGTCAGCCCGAGCAATTTTCTTCTAGCCAGCCCTGCAATAAGAGTGCGGCGGCCAGGGCATCGACCGGGCGCTCGCGGTAGCCGCTGGTCTGTCCCTGTTGCAGGCGTTGGCCCTTGGCCTCATAGGTGGTCAGGCGTTCGTCGTGGGTGTGCACGGGCAGATTGAAGCGGCCGTTAAGACGCCGGGCGAATTTTTCCGCGCGGTCGCTCATCTCGCTTTTCGTGCCGTCCATGTTCAGCGGCAGGCCGACGACGATGGCGTCCGGCTGCCATTCCTTGATCAATGCTTCGACCTTCAGCCAGTCTGGTACGCCGTTTTGCGCCTTGAGGATGCACAGTTCGCGGGCCTGGCCGGTGATCACCTGGCCGACCGCAACGCCGATCTGCTTGCTGCCATAATCGAAGCCCAGTAACAGACGCAGCGGTTTGCTCACGCTCATCAGGCGTGCCCGGCTTGCGAGGTGAGCAGGCTGAGGTTGACACCCAGGCGCGCAGCAGCGGCGTTCAGGCGCTGATCGAAGGGCAGGTCGAAGAGGATGGTGCTGTCGGCCGGGCAGGTCAGCCAGGCATTATCGGTCAGCTCGGCTTCCAGTTGTCCGGTATCCCATCCGGCATAGCCGAGGGTGATCAGGTATTTATCCGGTCCGCTGCCGTCGGCAATGGCGAACAATGCGTCCTGGGAGGTGGACAAGCCCAGCTCGCCGAGTTCAAGGGTGGCCTGGAACTGCGGCCCGGTCGGGTGCAGGACGAAGCCGCGGTCTGTCTGTACCGGGCCGCCGGAAAAAATCAGCAGGTTGCGGCAGAGTACCGGTGGCTCGTCGTCAGGTCGCAACTGCTCCAGCACATCGGCCAGGCTGAGGCCGTTCGGGCGGTTGATCACCAGACCCATGGCGCCCTGCTCGTTGTGTTCGATCAGGTAGATCAGGGTCTGCGCAAAATTCGGATCGGCCATGTGCGGCATGGCAATCAGAAATTGGTGCTTGAGGTAGCTGGGTTTGGTGTCTTTCATGGGAATAGTTTCAGGCCTGGAGCCAAGAGCTTCAAGCGTCACGCTGCACGCTGCAAGAAAAAAACCTGATCCTGTGGCTTCGGTGAGCTGATTCTTGCGTGCTGCTTCAGTTGCTGGACAAGCGGTCGCCGCGCTCGAAGCGCCAGGTGCGGATAATTTCCAGGCGGTCGACATCGGCCAGGTCACCGGTGAACGGCGCGTAGGGCGCTGCCAGGCGCACGATGCGCAAGGCGGCCTGGTCAAGGAGTGGCTGGCCGGAGGATTCCAAGACCTGCACTTCGTAGAGCGTGCCGTCACGGTTGATTGATACCAGCACGCGCAGGCTGCCGTAAATTTGCTGGCGGCGTGCGTCGTCCGGGTAGTTGAGGTTGCCAACCCGCTCAACCTTCTTGCGCCATTCGTCCTTGTACCAGGCGCCCTTGTCACGCATGGTCGAGGCGGCACTCAGTCGGTGGATTTTCGGCCGTTTGGCATATTGCTGGATGTCATTGGCCAGCTCGGCTTCCAGGCTGGCAATTTCTGCAGAAAGTTGCGAGCTGTCGAATACCGGTGCCGGCGGTGCCTGCACTGTGGGTTTGACTGCTTCGCGTTTGACCTGGGTCTTTTGCGGTTGCGGGGTGCTAGTCGCTACTGCGGCTTTTGGTGCTTGCTGGCGAACCGCCGGTTGCGGCGCCGCGGCGGGCGGCGTCACGCGCTTGACTTGGGTGTCCTGAAACATGGCCTGCTCGGTGGTTTTCGGTGCGGCCTTGTGTTCCAGGGTGCCGCTACCCTGTTGATTGTCCTTGGCAAGAAAGTCGGCTTCTTTCGGTTTTTCCTCACTTTTGAAGCTCGATAGAGTGATTTCCAGGGTTTTGCTGATCTGGCTGGGCTCGGCCAGGCTAAAGCCCAAACCGAGAATCAGCGCGGCATGCAGCACCGCTGCGAGGAACAGGGTGAAACCCAGCCGATCCGCTGGACGGACGCCCGCGGCGGGTAGGTCGGGTGGGGTGGCGGCTGTGTTCATGCTGTTTCGGGTCTGTTCAAGTTGCCGCGCAGTCTGACGGCTTGGTGCCGCCAGCTGCAAGCGACACGCTTGAAGCTGCTACGTGCTTCAAGTTTTCGCCTTGGCGTGCAGCTTGCTTTCGATGACATCCATCAGGCGCTCGCCGATGCGGGTGTCGTAGGCGGCGTCTATCTCACGAATGCAGGTTGGGCTGGTCACGTTGATTTCGGTCAGGTAGTCGCCGATCACGTCCAGGCCGACGAACAGCAGGCCCTTCTCACGCAGGGTTGGGCCTACGGCGGCGGCTATCTCGCGGTCGCGTTCGGTCAGTGGGCGAGCCTCGCCACGGCCGCCAGCGGCAAGGTTGCCACGGGTTTCGCCGTGCGCCGGGATGCGCGCCAGGCAATAAGGCACTGGCTCGCCATCGATCATCAGAATGCGTTTGTCGCCTTCCAGGATGGCTGGCAGGTAGCGTTGCGCCATTATTTGCTGTGTGCCGTGTGCGGTAAGGGTCTCGAGGATCACCGAGAGGTTGGGATCGCCCTCGCAATGACGAAATATCGAAGATCCGCCCATGCCATCCAGTGGTTTGAGAATGATGTCACGTTGCTCTTTGGCAAACTCGCGCAGAATGTCGGATCGGCGACTGACCAGCGTTGGCGGTGTGCAAAGGGGAAACTGGGTGGCAAACAGCTTTTCGTTGCAGTCGCGCAGGCTCTGCGGGCGGTTGACCACCAGTACGCCGGCTTGCTCGGCCTGTTCCAATAAATAGGTGGAATAGACGAATTCGTTATCGAAGGGTGGATCCTTGCGCATCAGGATCACATCCAGTTCGGCCAGCGCGACGTCGTCTTCGGCGCCCAATTCGTACCAGCGCTGAGGGTCATTGAATACGTTGAGTGGGCACAGGCGGGCACGTGCTTCGCCCTTGGCCTGGTAAAGGTCTTTCTGCTCCATATAGAAGAGCGACCAGCCGCGTGCTTGAGCGGCCAGCAACATGGCCAGCGAGCTGTCCTTTTTAAAGGCGATCTGGGCGATGGGGTCCATGACAATGCCGAGGCGAACGCTCATGGGGGAATTTCTCCGTGAAAGGCAGCAGTTTAGAGGGTGTCGGGACGAACATGTGGCGTCAGGGTGGCGCTGGGGCGGCGGGTGGTCAAGGAAAAACCTTGCACTTTCGCGGCTTATAGCTTGCATGGGGAGAGTGTGCTAAAAAGGCCCGGCGATTGGGTTACAACCCATCGGTGGTAAGGCCTCAGGCGCACTGATAGAAAGCGAAAAATAACGACTCACCGAGGCAATGGTAGGGCAAACATGGAACAGCATTCCGAGGGTTTGAGGGTGATGGTGATCGACGATTCGAAAACGATTCGTCGTACCGCGGAAACCCTTCTGAAAAAAGTGGGTTGCGAGGTAATTACCGCAGTTGATGGCTTCGATGCCTTGGCAAAGATCGCCGATACCCACCCCAATATTATTTTTGTCGACATCATGATGCCGCGGCTCGATGGCTATCAAACCTGCGCCCTGATCAAGAACAACAGTGCTTTCAAGTCCACCCCGGTGATCATGCTGTCCTCCAAGGATGGCCTGTTCGACAAGGCCAAGGGGCGCATCGTCGGCTCCGATCAATACCTGACCAAGCCTTTCAGCAAGGAAGAGTTGCTGGGTGCGATCAAGGCCCATGTCCCTAACTTCACTCCGGTGGAACAGGCATCCTGACGTCTGCAGCGCTGTAGACGCCTTTTCATGTATTGGGAAACACCATGGCTCGAATTCTGATTGTTGATGACTCGCCGACCGAGATGTACAAGCTGACTGCCATGCTGGAAAAAAATGGCCATCAGGTGCTCAAAGCGGAAAATGGCGCGGACGGTGTCGCTCTGGCGCGTCAGGAAAAGCCTGATGCGGTATTGATGGACATCGTCATGCCGGGCCTTAACGGCTTTCAGGCAACCCGTCAGTTGACCAAGGACGCCGACACCAGCCACATCCCGGTGATTATCGTTACCACCAAGGATCAGGAAACCGACAAGGTCTGGGGCAAGCGCCAAGGCGCCAAGGACTACCTGACCAAGCCGGTTGACGAAGCAACACTGCTGAAAACCCTGAATGCCGTCTTGGCGGGTTGATGGCGTGCCAGTAACCAAATAATAAGCAGAAGGCCACGGTTGGCATGTCGGACGCGCAGACACCTTTTCAAATACTCCTCGAAATCGATCAGCGCTGCAGGTTGCTGGCGGCGGGCTTGCCTATGCAGCAAGCCACCGTGCAAACCTGGAGCGGTATTGGTTTTCGTATGGGTGAGCGCTTTTTCGTCGCGCCTATGGGTGAGGTGGGGGAGGTCCTGCATGAGCCTCGGCATACCTTGTTGCCCGGGGTTAAAAGCTGGGTCAAGGGCGTAGCCAATGTGCGCGGTCGTCTGCTGCCGGTGATGGATCTGTGCGGTTTCTTCGGTAACGAGTTGTCGCCACTGCGCAAAAAACGACGTGTGTTGGTGGTTGACCACCAAGACGTATTCGCGGGCCTGACGGTCGATGAAGTGTTTGGTATGCAGCATTTTCCGGTGGACACTTTCTCCGAGCAGCTGCCGCTGCTCGAGGCGTCCATCGCGCCGTTTATTCATGGCGTGTTTCAGCGTGAGCAACCCTGGTTGGTATTCAGTCCTCATGCACTGGCCCAACATCAGGGGTTTCTCGATGTCGCGTTATAAAGCTTTTTCGGTTGGGTCGGCTCTGTCGGCCTGTTGGGGTTGTGTGGGAACCGTAGTGCGGTCGGTCCAGGCGGGGGCCAGGAAATGAAAAAACTAAATGCAGGCAATTTATTCGCGAGTACGCGCAGCAGTTCGCTGATCGCCGGGCTGTTCATCGTCCTGATCGTCTCTATCGTGCTGTTGTTCGCCAACTTCGCCTACATCAACACGCAATCCAACTACGATACGGAATACATCGGCCACGCTGGTGAGTTGCGCGTTCTGTCTCAGCGTATCGCGAAGAACTCCACCGAAGCGGCTGCGGGTACTGCCGAGGCCTTCGGTCTTCTGCGTGATGCGCGTAACGACTTTCAAAATCGCTGGGGTTACCTGACTGACGGCAACGAGGAGAGTGGTGTGCCCTCTGCGCCAGAGTCCGTGCAGGCTCAGATGAGTGCCGTGCAGGAGGATTGGGACAGTCTGCGGCAGAACACCGACGCCATTCTGGCTAGCGAACAGACCGTTCTGTCGCTTCACCAAGTGGCCGAAACCTTGGCAGAAACTATCCCGCAGCTGCAGGTCGAGTACGAAGAAGTGGTCGACATCCTGCTGGAAAGCGATGCGCCAGCCGCTCAGGTGTCAGTGGCCCAGCGTCAGTCGCTGCTGGCTGAACGTATTCTCGGTTCGGTGAACAAAGTACTGGCCGGCGACCAAGACTCGGTTCAGGCAGCCGATATGTTCGGTCGCGATGCCAGCCTGTTCGGCCGGGTATTGAACGCGATGCTGGAAGGCAATACGGCGATGGAAATTGCCAAGGTCAACGACGCGGAAGCGCTCGAGCGACTGGGAGAAATTTCCGAGCTGTTCGAGTTTGTTTCCGGTTCGGTAGACGAGATCCTCGAGACCTCGCCGGAACTGTTCCAGGTGCGTGAGTCGGCCAACGGCATTTTCTCCGTCTCGCAAACCTTGCTGGATAAAGCCTCCGAGCTGGCCACAGGGTTTGAAGACATGGCAGATGGCCGTGCCATCAACACCCTGGCCGGTTATGTACTGGGCATTCTTGCGCTGGGCTCGATCATTCTGATCGGCATCGTGATGGTGCGCGAGACCAACCGTCGCCTCGCCGAGACTGCCGAGAAGAACGAGCGTAACCAAGCGGCGATTCTGCGCCTACTCGACGAAATTGCCGACCTCGCCGATGGTGACCTGACTGTTGCCGCGACCGTGACTGAAGACTTCACGGGCGCCATCGCCGACTCCATCAACTACTCCATCGACCAGTTGCGCGACCTGGTAGTGACCATCAACCTGACCGCCGTGCAGGTAGCCGGCGCCGCCCAGGAAACCCAGGCCACAGCGATGCACCTGGCTGAAGCTTCCGAGCACCAGGCTCAGGAAATCGCCGGTGCATCGGCTGCGATCAACGAAATGGCCGTGTCGATCGACCAGGTATCGGCGAACGCCTCGGAGTCCTCCGCGGTAGCGGAACGTTCGGTAGCCATCGCCAACAAGGGTAACGAGGTCGTACACAACACTATCACCGGCATGGATAACATCCGTGAGCAGATCCAGGACACCTCCAAGCGGATCAAACGCCTCGGTGAGTCGTCCCAGGAGATCGGTGACATCGTCAGCCTGATCAACGACATTGCTGACCAGACCAACATCCTCGCACTGAACGCCGCGATTCAGGCCTCCATGGCCGGTGATGCGGGTCGCGGCTTCGCCGTGGTAGCGGACGAAGTACAGCGCCTGGCAGAACGTTCATCTGCCGCAACCAAGCAGATCGAGGCGCTGGTTAAGACGATTCAGACCGACACCAACGAAGCCGTTATCTCAATGGAACAAACGACCTCCGAAGTGGTGCGCGGTGCTCGTCTGGCCCAGGACGCCGGGGTCGCGCTGGAAGAGATCGAGAAGGTATCGAAGACTCTTGCGGCCCTGATTCAGAACATCTCCAACGCCGCTCGCCAGCAGGCTTCTTCTGCGGGGCACATTTCCAACACGATGAACGTGATCCAGGAAATCACCTCGCAAACATCGTCCGGTACAACGGCGACCGCCAAGAGCATTGGTAACCTGGCCAAGATGGCCAGCGAGATGCGTAAGTCTGTTTCCGGCTTTACCTTGCCGGAAAGCGGCGGACAGGCGTAGACATGCGTGGCGTGGTGGCCTTGTCCGGTCGCCACGCAGCGCTTATGGCCATGAGCGAGAGGCACGACATGCAGTCAGGCGCCTGGTCTTTGCAACCGGTGGTAGATATGCCGGCTGCCGAATTTTGTGCCTGGCAGGCGCTGCTTGAGGAGCGCACTGGTGTGGTGCTCAGCGAGCAGCGGCGAGCGTTTCTGCAGACCAACTTGAGTGTGCGCATGCGTGAGCTGGGGGTGGCGGATTACGCCACCTATTATCAGCAGGTCACGGATGGCCCGCGCGGTGCGGTCGAATGGTCGACCCTGCTAGATCGTCTTACCGTTCAGGAGACCCGCTTTTTTCGCCATCAGCCATCGTTCGAGGTGCTCGAGCGCTACTTGCACGAGCGACTGCAACACGGCTTGCCTCGTCCATGGGAGCTGTGGAGCGTGGGTTGCTCGAGTGGTGAGGAGCCTTATTCGTTGGCGATTACCGCGGCTGAAGTGTTGCGAGGCAGTCAGCAGCCCGGGCACTTCGGCGTAACGGGTACCGATATCAGCCTGAACGCGTTGAGTAAGGCGCGTGATGGCCAATATGGCGCGCGCAAGTTGCAACAAATGGATACTGAGCTGGGGCAGCGCTACTTTGCGGCCCAGGCCGATGGACGTTTCAAGGTGATACCGGACCTGGCTGCGCGAGTGTGTTGCGCCAGGCTCAATGTGCTGGAACTGGCCAAGGCGCCAATGTTCGGTATGGACGTTATTTTTTGTCAGAACTTGCTGATCTACTTTCGCCGCTGGCGTCGCCGCGAGATCCTCAACTGCTTGGCCGAGCGCCTGGCTCCGGGTGGTCTGCTGGTGGTGGGAGTAGGTGAAGTAGCTGGTTGGCAGCATCCGGACTTGTTGCCGGTGGCCGACGAGCGAGTGCTGGCTTTTACCCGCAAGGGATAGCAGGTCGTTGAGAACAGTAGGCGTGGTAGCGAGTCAACGCAGGCAAGAATGCGACTGCGGGTGCATTCGACTTTACGAGCTGTAAACGAGCAGTCCGACTGGACTCGTATCCGGGCCTGCTTTTAACGCAGCGATGGCAGCGCAGGTAGTTTTTCAACAGCCTGATAAGGCAGAGCCAAGTATATGAGTGGAGCGGCTATGGGGGATCGGCACGACTATGTCGCCCTGGAGTGGGTCAAAGGCGAAATCGCGGAAACCCTGAAACAGGCGCGCCAAGCCCTGGAGGCGTACGTCGAGAATCCGCAGGATTCGACGCGCATGCGCTTCTGCCTGACCTATGTGCATCAGGTACACGGCACTCTGCAAATGGTGGAGTTTTACGGCGCCGCCTTGCTCGCCGAAGAAATGGAACACCTGGCCCAGGCGTTGATGGAAGGTCGCGTTGTCAGCCAGGGCGAAGCTCTGGAAGTGCTGATGCAGGCGATTCTGCAGCTGCCGGCCTACCTTGACCGCATCCAGACTGCCCGCCGTGACCTGCCGATGGTGGTGTTGCCGCTGCTGAACGACCTACGGGCTGCCCGCGGCGAAAAACTGCTCTCGGAAACCAGCCTGTTTTCGCCGGATATGTCCGTGCGTGCGCCGGCCGTGTCGGCCGAGTCCCTGGGCGCGCTGCGCACCGCTGAACTGCCGATACTGCTGCGCAAGCTGCGCCAGATGCTGCAAGTGGCTCTGGTCGGGGTGATTCGCAATCAGGACCTACCGACCAACCTGGGCTATATGGCACGAGTTTTCGGCCGTCTTGAAACCCTGTGCAAGGACGCGCCACTCGGCCCGTTGTGGCAAATCGCCTCTGGCCTGGTCGAGGGCCTGGCCAGTGGTGGCGTGGCCAACAGTACGTCGGTCCGTACCCTGCTCCGTGAGGTTGATAAAGAGCTCAAGCGCCTGCTTGAGCAGGGTGTGGACGGTATCAACCAGCCTGCCCCAGACGTACTGACCAAAAACATGTTGTTCTACGTGGCCAAGGCCCCAGCTCAGTCGCCACGTATCAGTGCCTTGAAGGAGCAGTTCCGTCTTGACGATGCGCTACCGGACAGCGATCTCGTCGATGAGGAACGCGCCCGTCTGGCCGGCCCGGATCGCGATGCCATGCGCTCGGTGGTCGGCGCGTTGTGTGAGGAGTTGGTGCGGGTCAAGGACAGCCTCGACTTATTCGTGCGCAGCGACCGTAATCAGGTTGCCGAGCTGGATAGCCTGCTGGCACCGCTCAAGCAAATTGCCGACACCCTGGCGGTGCTCGGTTTCGGCCAGCCACGTAAAGTCATTCTCGATCAGATTGACGTGGTTCATGGCCTGGCTCTCGGCCGGCAAGCGCCGAGCGATGCGGTGCTGATGGATGTCGCCGGTGCGCTGCTGTATGTCGAGGCGACCCTGGCCGGCATGGTCGGTCCGGTCACCGATAGTGGCCGCGAAGAGAGCCATTTGCCCATCACCGATGTGGCGCAAATTCACCAGTTGGTGATCAAGGAAGCGCGCAGTGGTCTGGAGCAGGCCAAGGACGCGATTATCGAATTTATCGCCTCGCAGTGGAATCACGAACACCTGGCGCGTGTACCGGAGTTGTTGACCCAGGTGCGCGGCGGCCTGGCGATGATTCCGTTGCAGCGTGCTGCGGATCTGCTCAATGCGTGCAATCGCTATATCCAGGAGCAGCTGCTGGCGCGCAAGGCTGTGCCGAATTGGCAGAGTCTCGACTCCTTGGCTGACGCGATCACCAGCGTCGAGTACTACCTCGAACGCCTGGCCGAAGACCATGGTAGCCAGGGTGACCTGATTCTCGATGTGGCCGAAGAAAGCCTGGAGAACCTCGGCTACCCGCTGAAAGAAAAGCCCTCGATTCTCGATCCGGTAGAAGACGTTGCGCCGCTTGCCAATCCCCTGGATGACATCCAGGTACTGGCTGATGACGAGGCGCTTGAGTTGCTGGACGCGCCGGTTGAGCCTGTGGCCCCAGAGGAACTGAGCGCTATTACCTCTGCTGCAGTCGATGCCGAACGCGCGCTTGACGACGATAACCTGAGCCAGGTTGCGCTGGATGAAGATGAACCGACCAGCGATCCGGCACAGTTGCCGGCCCTCGACCTCGGTGACGAGCCGCAAGCGCCGCTGGTCGACTTCAGCAGTGATGCCCTGCAGTTGGAAGAACTGAGCCTGGATCAACTGAGCAGCACGGGTCACTGGGATGAAGCCGAGCTGGAATCGCTGGGCGTGCCCGAGGTTGAGCTGCCGAGCGCGGCACCAATAAATGACGCCTCAGCCGCCGCCAAGCAGTTGTCGCTGGCCGATGTCATGGCCGCGCCACTGCAGGCGATCAATCCGCCGGCTCACGATGTGCCGCCGAGTTTGCTGCCACCGCCGGATGATGAAGAGTCAATCGACGATGAGTTGATGGACGTATTTATCGAGGAAGTCGGCGAGGTGCTAGAAACCATCGCCGAGTACTTCCCAGCGTGGTGTGCCGATAGCGAGAACAAGCAAGCCCTGGCAGAGATTCGCCGTGCCTTCCACACACTCAAAGGCAGTGGGCGGATGGTTCGGGCGCTGGTGATCGGCGAACTGGGCTGGGCGATCGAAAACCTGCTCAACCGGGTACTCGATCGCAGCATCAAGCCGGATGCCGAGGTGCATCAGGTGATTGCCGATGTGGTGGCCCTGATGCCCGCTCTGGTCGATGAGTTCGCCGCCAAGGCTCAGCGCCAACGTGACGATGTCGACCTGCTAGCCGCCACCGCGCATGCGCTGGCGAAAGGTCAGCACCTGCCGACAGGCGTTGCGCCGGCTGCCCAGGAAGCACGTGTTGCGGACGCCGCAGTGGTCGCTGCTGGCGTCGATGAGCCGCTCGAAGTGCTCGATGGCGAGCCCCTCTACGGAGAGCCCCTCGATAGCGAGCCCCTCGATCCGCAACTGTTGGAGATTTTCCGTAATGAAGCGGAAACCCACCTCGATAGCCTGGTCGGTTTTCTGGCCGATTGTGCCCAGGAACTGCCGCGGCCGGTCACCGACGATTTACAGCGTGCCCTGCACACCCTCAAGGGCAGTGCCTACATGGCCGGGATTCTGCCAATTGCAGAGATCGCTGCGCCGCTCGAGAAGCTGGCCAAGGAATTCAAAAGTAATCTGATCCCCATGGATCTGGCCGAAGCCGAATTATTAAGCGCTGCCGAGAAGTTGTTCCGCTTGGGCCTTGAGCAGTTGGAGACTCACCCCTTGGCGCCTCTGCCTGGTGCCCCGGCGTTTCTGGAGCGCACGCACAGCTTGCACCAGGACCGCCTCGCTGCAGCGCAAAGCAGTCGCGAGAGTGAGCAGGGCGAACTCCGCGATCCGCAGCTGATCAGCATCTTCCTCGCCGAAGGCATGGACATTCTGCTGGATGCCGAGGCGTTGCTGCAGCGCTGGCGTGAGCATCCGTCCGATCGCCAGGAGCTGAGTGCCTTGCTGGACGAGTTGACCACCCTGGGGCGCGGCGCGGAAATGGCCGAGTTGCCGCAGATCGATGAGCTTTGTGAGGCACTGCTCGACCTTTACGGCGCGGTGGACGAAGGCAGCCTGGCGGTCAGCGAACGCTTCTTCAGTGAGGCCGCGTTGGCCCATGAAGCGCTGATCAGCATGATGGACCAAGTGGCTGCAGGCCTGCAGGTCAGTGCCGAGCCTGCACGAGTCGAGGCATTACGCGGTCTGCTCGCTGAGGCGCTGGATCCGCGCGCGCTGGCGCTGCTGTCTTCCGGTGGCCAATCGGGCCTGGAGGTCGTCGACCTGGATGCGGCAACAGCGGCGCTCGAGCATTCCCCATGGATGCTCGAGAGTGACAGTGATACGGCTGCGGTAGTTGAATCGCCCGACTACATGGACGAGCCGGTTACGCGGACATCGGGCCATGAGGCGCTCGACGCCGAGATGGTCGAAATTTTTCTCGAGGAAGCAGTCGATATCCTCGAGAGTGCCGGGCAAGCGCTAGAGCGCTGGAGCACAGAGCCGGACAACAAGGCTGTTCTGTCGTCATTGCAGCGTGATTTGCACACCCTCAAGGGTGGTGCCCGAATGGCCGATATTCGTCCGATTGGCGATCTCGCCCATGAGCTGGAGTCCTTGTACGAAGGCTTGATGGATCGGCGCTTCAGCCATTCTCTGCCGCTCGTTGCTCTGCTGCAGCAAAGCCATGACTGCCTGGCCATCTTGTTGGAACAGTTGCAAAACCAGGCTGAGTTGCAGCAGCCCTGCGAACTGATCGAGGCGATTCGTCGTTTCCGTCAGGACGCAGGTGCGCAGAGCTTGTCAGCCGTGGCAACTGCCGCAGAACCTGTCCCCGAAGCCGAAGCCGAAGCCGAAGCCGAAGCCGAAGCCGAAGCCGAAGCCGAAGCCGAAGCCGAAAACGAGCTGTTGTTGCAGGCCGAGGGCGAGATGGAGCTGGGCTTGCTGGAGGCTCCCGGTACTGAGCCTGAGCCGAATCTTGCGCTAGCCGATACGCAGGGCTCATCAGCATCTGCGGTAAACGATGCAGGCCAGTTCGCGCCGCTAGATCTAGAGGATCATCCCGACCAGGAGTTGGTGGACATCTTCCTTGAGGAAGGCTTCGACATCATCGACAGTTCCGGCGCGTCTCTGCAGCGCTGGATGGAAGACGTCGACAACAGCCTTGATCTGGAGTCTCTGCAACGCGACCTGCACACCCTCAAGGGTGGTGCGCGGATGGCGGAAATTCGAGAAATTGGCGACCTCGCCCATGAGCTTGAATTCCTTTACGAAGGACTTGCTGATGGTCGGCTGCGCCCTAGCCCGGAGCTGTTTGGGCTGCTTCAGGCCTGCCATGATCGACTGGCTGAGATGCTCGATGCCGTGCGAGGCAAGCGCGCGGTACCCGATGGCGATGCGCTGATCGAGACGATCAGGCAGTTTCGCGCCAACCCGGACCAGCAGCTGAGCATGCCGTCTGCGCTGCAACTCAATGCCATATCCGAAAGCCCGGATGAAGACGATGGCGAGTCGGATATCCTCGATATTTTCCTGGAAGAAGCCGACGACCTGCTGGAAGCCATGGAAGCTGCTATGGGTCGCTTGGACCAGAGTCGTGACGACGGCACGGCGATCGACGACATGCTGCGCGTTCTGCATACCCTCAAGGGTGGGGCGCGGCTGGCCGGACAAAACCGTCTAGGCAACCTGGCCCATGACCTGGAATCACACCTGAGCGAGGCCCTGCTGCAAGGCGCGCCTTGGCCGGAAAGCCTGTATCTCGACGTGCAATCGGGCTTCGAGGGACTGCAGAAAGAACTCGACCAATTGCGTCAGCGTCTGCAGGCCAGTCTGGTGGATGAAGACAGTGCAGCGGCTGGCGTTGAGCCGGCGGCGGCAAAAGCCCCGAGTCTGATTGCCCCCATTGTTGCCGCCAGCGATCTACCGCCTCGCGAACTGGTGGCAAAAGCGCTGCCATTCGTCCGTCGCGCTCAAGAGGCTGCACAGGAGGCTGCTGCACGCCGCGCCCCGCAAGAGCTGGTAAAGGTGCCGGCGGAATTGCTCGAAGGCCTGGTTAATCTGGCCGGTGAAACGTCGATCTTTCGCGGCCGGGTCGAGCAGCAGGTCAGCGATTTCGGTTTCACCCTGAGTGAGATGGAAGCGACCATTGATCGAGTGCGTGATCAGCTGCGCCGGTTGGATATCGAAACCCAGGCGCAGATCCTCAGCCGCTACCAGGCCGAGGCTGAGCGTGCTGGCTATGAGGATTTCGACCCGCTGGAAATGGACCGTCATTCGCAATTGCAGCAGCTTTCACGCGCGTTGTTCGAGTCTGCCTCCGACTTGCTCGACCTGAAAGAAACCCTGGCGCTGCGCAACCGCGATGCAGAAACCCTGTTATTGCAACAGGCGCGGGTCAACACCGAATTGCAGGAAGGCTTGATGCGCACTCGCATGGTGCCTTTCGAACGCCTGGTTCCGCGGTTGCGACGGATTGTCCGTCAGGTCGCTGGTGAATTGGGCAAGCAGGTTGAATTCGTTCTTGGCAATGCCGATGGTGAGATGGACCGCAGCGTGCTTGAGCGGATTGTCGCGCCGCTGGAGCATATGTTGCGCAACGCCGTCGACCATGGCATCGAGTCGGCCGAGGTGCGTCGTGCTGCCGGCAAGCCTGCGCACGGCACCATTCGCCTTAACCTGGGCCGTGAGGGCGGTGATATCGTCTTGACCCTCAGCGATGACGGCGGTGGGATCAAGCTCGATGCCGTGCGGCGCAAGGCCATCGAGCGTGGTTTGATGGACGAAGAGTCTGATCTGAGCGATCACGAAATTCTCCAGTTCATCCTCGAGGCGGGTTTTTCCACTGCCGAGGCGGTCACCCAGATTTCCGGGCGTGGCGTTGGGATGGATGTGGTGCATTCCGAGGTCAAGCAACTCGGCGGCTCCATGAGCATCGACTCGACACCGGGTGAAGGTACCCGCTTTGCCATCCGTCTGCCGTTCACCGTCTCGGTCAACCGCGCGCTGATGGTGTTGTCGGGTGAAGACCTGTACGCCATCCCGCTGAACACCATCGAAGGCATCGTGCGGATTTCGCCCTACGAGCTGGAGGCCCTCTACGAACAGAACGCCGCGGGCACGGCGGATACGCCACGCTTCGAGTACGCCGGTCAGGCCTACGAGTTGCGCTATCTCGGTGACCTGTTGAATAACGGCCAGCAACCCAAGTTGGTCGGCCAGAGTCTGCCTCTACCGGTGATTCTCGTGCGTTCGAGCGAGCATGCCGTAGCAGTGCAGGTCGACTCCTTGGCCGGCTCTCGCGAGATCGTGGTGAAAAGTCTCGGGCCGCAGTTCTCCAGTGTGCACGGTATTTCCGGGGCGACTATCCTCGGTGACGGCCGCGTGGTGGTTATCCTTGACCTGCTGGCAACCATCCGTGTGCTGCACGCGCGCTTGGTCAATCAATTGCAGCCGCGCACGCTCAGGCTTTCCGCGACCGCTGCAGAAATTGAAGCGGATCGGCCGACCCTGGTCATGGTGGTCGACGACTCGGTCACTGTACGCAAGGTCACCAGCCGCCTGCTCGAGCGTAACGGGATGAATGTATTGACCGCCAAAGACGGTGTGGACGCCATCTCTCAATTGCAGGAGCACAAGCCCGACATCATGTTGCTTGATATTGAAATGCCGCGCATGGACGGTTTCGAAGTGGCGACCCTGGTGCGTCACGATGAGCACCTTAAAGACCTGCCGATCATCATGATTACCTCGCGTACCGGTGCGAAGCACCGTGAGCGAGCGCTGGCGATCGGCGTCAACGAATACCTCGGCAAGCCTTACCAGGAATCGTTATTGCTCGAAAGCATCGCGAAATTGGTGAACCGCCAGCCGAGTGAGCGCGGCCCGAATCATCGCCGTCCGGATACACCAGCATGACCGAGAGAAATGTGGCCCGCATTGCGGTCATTGCCGATACCTCGCTGCAGCGCCATGTACTGCAGCAGGCGTTGACCGGGAGTGGCTATCTGGTGGTGCTCAATAGCGATCCGGCGCGCCTGGATGAGGCGACCCTGGCGGCTTGCGAGACTGACTTGTGGTTGGTCGATCTGGCCCAGTCTGAGGACTTTCCGCTGGTCGACGACCTGATGGAAAACGCCAGCGCCCCGATTTTATTTGGCGAAGGACATGCTCCGGAGCGGCATTCGGAAAATTATCCGCGTTGGGAGCGACGCCTGTTCGGCAAGTTGAAGAAGCTGATCGGCGACCCATCGCAAGCCGTTGGCCCCAGCCTCCAGGCATTACTCTCGGAGGCTCAGCGCCCGTCCCGCCTGGACTTGCCGCGCGTGCTCGCCGATACGCCGCTGGTGGTCGGCGAGGTGGCCCGCCAGGTCTGGTTGTTGGCCGCGTCGCTTGGCGGTCCGGAGGCAGTCAAGGCTTTCCTCGACGCCTTGCCGGGCGGTTTGCCGGTCGGCTTCGTCTATGCGCAGCATATTGATCCCAGTTTCGAGTCGGCGCTGCCGCAGGCAGTCGGTCGGCATAGCCAGTGGCGCGTCAATCTGGCGCGTCATGGCGATGCGGTGCGCTGTGGTGAAGTGGTCGTGGTGCCGATTAGCCGTGAGCTCGGCTTTGACGAAGCAGGCGCCATGCACATCAGTGAGCGTACCTGGCCTGAACCCTACAGCCCGTCGGTCGATCAGATGATGCTCAATCTTGCCCAGCACTTTGCCGGGCTCTGTGGCGTCATCGCGTTCAGTGGCATGGGCAGCGATGGCAGTGCCGCAGCGGCGTATGTGCGCCGCCAAGGTGGGACCATCTGGACCCAGCGTGCCGATACCTGCATCTGCCCGAGCATGCCAGACAGCCTGCGTGAGGGTGGTTACAGCACGTTCAGCGGCGACCCTCGTGAACTGGCCTCAGGGCTGGTCAATCATTTGGCCGAGCAGTGCAGTTAATCCGGGGCGCTGCCCTGCATAGGACCTTTCCATGAGCCAAGCCATCGCCACCCCGAATACCGTCAACAGCCTGACCGCCCTGCTGGTGCCACTGGCCGACCGTACCCTGTTGCTGCCAAACGTGGCCATTGCCGAGCTGATTGCCTATCGCGCGCCGCAAGTCAGTGCGGGTATGCCGGCCTGGTTTCTCGGCCAGGTTGGCTGGCGTGACCTGAGTTTGCCGCTGTTGTCGTTCGAAGCAGCTTCCGATGGGCAGGCTCAGGTAGGCTCCACTGCACGTGTGGTGATTATCAATGCCCTTGGCGGGCGCCCCAAGGTCAAGTTCATTGCCTTGTTGGTGCAGGGCATCCCGCGCTCGGTAAAAGTCGGCGTCGAACTGCTGCGCGCTGATGTGCCGCTTGCCCCGTTAGAGTTGGATGCGGTGGTGATTGGTGAGGATGTGCTGAAGATCCCCGACCTGATTGGCCTCGAGCAGAAGTTGGCGGATGCCGGGTTGATCTGAGGCGGGTGTGAACAAACCCTCGCTTACCGCGACCGTCTGCAAACGCCCTGCGCTGCGAGCTATTACCTCGAGCAGTCCGTGTCACTCGCCGCAGGCAGTGCACCACCGGTTTATCGGTGTGACACAAAAGCTGGCGGACTGTCGCTGCGCCCAGCCATCTACGTTCGCGCTAGCAGTTTTTAGAAGTCGCCCCACAGCTGCTGTGCCACGCTGAGCGCCACCACCGGCGCAGTTTCCGTGCGTAGCACGCGCGGGCCCAGGCGAGCGGCGTGGAAGCCGGCGCTTTTCGCTTGTGCCACCTCTGCATCCGCCAAGCCGCCTTCCGGGCCAATCAGAAAGGCCAGCGACTGCGGCTTATCGTGACTGGCCAGCGGCTCGGCGACGGGATGCAGGACGAGTTTCAACTCCGCCTCGGTCTGCTCGAGCCAGTCGGCCAGAACGAGCGGCGGGTGGATGGCAGGAATCACCGTGCGGCCGCACTGCTCGCAGGCACTGATTGCCACCTGGCGCCAATGGGCCATGCGCTTGTCGGCACGCTCATCTTTCAGGCGCACCTCGCAGCGTTCGCTGACAATCGGGGTGATGGCATTGGCCCCCAGTTCGCAGGCCTTCTGAATCGCCCAATCCATGCGTTCACCACGCGACAGGCCTTGGCCTAGGTGGATGTGCAGTGGCGACTCGGCCAGCCCGGCGAAGGTTTCGCGCAACTCGACGCGCACGGTTTTCTTGCCGACGTCGATCAGCTCCCCGAGAAACTCGTTGCCGCTGCCGTCGAACAACTGCACGGTATCGCCAACGGTATGGCGTAGCACGCGGCCGATGTAGTGGGCCTGGGTTTCCGGTAGCTCATGCTGGCCGAGTGACAGCGGGGCGTCGATAAAGAAGCGGGATAGGCGCATAGGGGCGAACCTGGGACAAAGGTGCAAATTTTAGCCGTAGGGTGCGCCGTGCGCACCGGTTTCCGTCGGGTGGATCACGCTCTTTTCATCCACCGGAAGATCGCAAGGGCGGATGGGTGAAGCGTCCTACGACGCATGTCGTTAACCCGGATCACGAAAACCCGGATAGCGAGTGTTGCTCACAGCCACGCTGACCGAGTTACGGGTGGCGATGTCGATGCCTTCACTGGCCACCTCCGCGAGGAAGTCGATTTGCTCTTCAGTGATCACATAGGGCGGCAGGAAATACACCACGCTGCCCAGTGGGCGCAGCAGGGCGCCTCGCTGTAGGGCGTGCTGGTAGACCTTGAGGCCGCGGCGCTCCTGCCAGGGGTAGGCGGTCTTGCTGGCCTTGTCCTGAACCATTTCGACGGCCAGGGCCATGCCGGTCTGGCGCACTTCGGCGACATGCGGGTGATCGACCAGGTGCGCGGTGGCGCTGGCCATGCGCGCGGCCAGCGCCTTGTTGGCCTCGATGACGTTGTCCTGCTCGAATATATCCAGCGTTGCCAAGGCTGCCGCGCAGGCCAGCGGGTTGCCGGTGTAGCTGTGCGAGTGAAGGAAGGCGCGCAGTGTGGTGTAGTCGTCGTAGAACGCCTGGTACACCTCATTGGTGGTCAGGCACGCCGCCAGGGGCAGGTAGCCGCCGGTCAGCGCTTTCGATAGACAAAGGAAGTCGGGGCGGATGCCGGCCTGTTCGCAGGCGAACATCGTGCCGGTGCGTCCGAAGCCGACGGCGATCTCGTCATGAATCAGGTGCACGCCGTAACGGTCGCAGGCCTCACGCAGCAGCGTGAGGTAGATCGGATGGTACATACGCATGCCGCCGGCGCCCTGGATCAGCGGCTCGACTATTACCGCCGCGACCTCATGGCCGTGCTCGGCCAAGGTTTGCTCCATGTGGGCAAACATGGCCCGCGAGTGAGCTTCCCAGCTCATGCCGTCGGGCCGGAAATAACAGTCCGGGCTGGGCACCTTGATGGTGTCCAGCAGCAGCGCTTTGTAAGTGTCGGTAAACAGGGCGACATCGCCGACCGACATGGCCGCGATGGTTTCGCCGTGGTAACTATTGGTCAGGGTGACGAAGCGCTTTTTCTCGGGTTTGCCGACATTCAGCCAATAGTGAAAGCTCATCTTCAGCGCAACTTCGATACACGATGAGCCGTTGTCGGCATAGAACACCCGGTCCAGGCCGGCCGGGGTCAGCTTGACCAGGCGCTCGGACAGTTCGATCACAGGCGCATGACTAAAGCCGGCGAGGATCACATGTTCCAGTTGGTCGACCTGGTCCTTGATACGTTGGTTGATGCGCGGGTTGGCATGGCCGAACACGTTGACCCACCAAGAGCTGACCGCATCGATGTAGCGCTTGCCGTCGAAGTCTTCCAGCCATACGCCTTCACCGCGCTTGATCGGTACCAGGGGCAGCTGTTCGTGGTCTTTCATCTGGGTACAGGGGTGCCAGAGCACATTCAGGTCGCGCTGCATCCAGTGGTCGTTCAAGCTCATCGAAATACTCTCCCTATCATCTGCGGCAAGCCTATCAGATGCCTCTGCGCCTATGTGCGCCAACGCCGGCTATCCGTTAGGTGTCACCTGAACTTCTGAGCGGCCGGACAAACTAATCACCGGAAGCGGGGATGTCAGGGTTAGCATCGTATTTCCCGATATTTCAAAGCGAAAAATTCCGCTTTTAATCGATAGGTTTGTCGCTAACCTGTTGGGACAATTTTCAACCAACGATTTTTCTGGAGCCTTCTCAATGCAGTGGCGCAACACCTCCTCGCATTACGGCTTGACCAGCATTGCCTTGCATTGGCTGGTGGCAGTGAGCGTTTTTGGCCTGTTCGGCCTGGGTTACTGGATGGTCGGCCTGGATTACTACAGCAGCTGGTATCAAACCGCGCCCAATCTGCACAAGAGCATCGGCATCTTGCTGTTCGCAGTGATGCTGGTGCGCGTGCTCTGGCGCTGGGTCAGCCCACCCCCGGCCACCCTGGCCAGCCATGGCCGGTTAACCCGCCTGGGGGCAAAGTTTGGTCACGCCTTCCTCTATCTGGGGTTGTTCGTACTGATGGTCTCCGGCTACCTGATTTCTACCGCTGATGGCCGGGGTATCGGCGTATTTGGTTTGTTCGACGTGCCGGCGACCATCACCAGCATTCCGCGCCAGGAAGATGTCAGCGGCCTGGTGCATGAGTACCTTGGCTGGGCCGTGGTGATCTTTGCTGGTATCCACGGATTGGCGGCACTCAAACATCACTTTATTGACCGTGACCGCACGCTGCTGCGCATGTTCGGTCGCTGAAGTTGCTCTGGGGGCGCGGAATGGTCCGCGTGCCAAATTATCCAACCTCACAAGGAAATGCCCATGTTGAAGAAGACCCTCGCTGCCTTGGCCCTTGGCTCCGCTCTGCTCGGTGCTGGTTATGCCACGGCTGCCGACTACGCCATCGACAAACAAGGTCAGCACGCTTTCGTCAATTTCAAGATCAGCCACTTGGGTTACAGCTGGCTGTACGGCACCTTCAAGGACTTTGACGGCAGCTTCAGTTTCGACGACAAGAACCCGGAGGCCAGCAAGGTCAGCGTTGTTCTGAATACGGCCAGCGTTGACACCAACCACGCCGAACGCGATAAACACATTCGCAGCGATGATTTCCTCAGTGTTGGCAAGCACCCGACGGCGACCTTCGAGTCCACGTCGGTGAAGTCCACCGGCGAAGGCACCGCTGACATCACGGGTAATCTGACGCTCAATGGTGTGACCAAGCCGGTGGTGATCGCCGCTGCGTTTATTGGTCAGGGCAGTGACCCGTGGGGCGGCTACCGTGCCGGCTTTGAAGGCAGCACCATGCTCAAGTTGAAGGACTTCGCGATTGAGAAGGACCTCGGTCCAGCCTCTGCGGAAGTTGAGCTGATCATCTCGGTAGAAGGCGTACGCAAGTAAGATCTGCTGTCGCCGAGGGCGACGATCTTGACTGTGATCGCGTAGGTCAAAGCAGAACGCCGACCCCAGGGTCGGCGTTTTTGCAGGTGCATGAACGACAACGCCGACCCTGAGGTCGGCGTTGTCGTTAGTCGTGCTGCTTAGCTTTCACGATTACGCGTCAGCAGTGCAGGCTTCTCGCCGCGCGGACGATTGCTCGGCAGCTGGTCGAGTTGATCAGGCGTCGGGAAGCGCTCAGTGCTGCGCGAACCTTTGTGCACGATCACCGGCTGCTTGTCGCGAGGGCTTTTTACGGCGCCCTCTTGGCGTGGCAGTTCATCGCGATTAAGCGAGGTGGTCGTTTCACGCGAGTCACGTGGCGGACGGGCACGGCCGGAGCCATTGCGACCTTGGCCGCCAGCGCCTTGGCGTTTACCTTGGCTGCCAGCGCCAGCGCCAGCGGCACTGCCTGAACCGCTACGCGGGTTGTTACTTGGCGTACGTGGACCCTGACCAACACCGTTGCTGGCGCTGGGGCCCGAAGCAGGCGCACCGGGCCGACGGCCGCGGTTCTGCTGCTTATTCTGGTTCGGGCTGACATAGTCGGCACGATTACCAAAGTTATCGATTTCGTCGTCGCGGAACTCATCCGGCGCCCGATCCGGCGGCAGAGCAGGCACTGCCGGCGCTGCGGAGCGACCGCTTTGCGTGCTGCGTGGCTGCTGCGAGCGGGCAGCTTGAGGCTTGGCCTTGCCGCTGTCTTTGCCCTTGTCCTTACGGCCGCCACCGTGGCGTTCACCTTCCGGCTTGGCGCCGCGGGGTTGACGTGGTTTCTGCGGTTCGCGAACTTCCGGGCGCTCTGCTTCAACCGTGCTGGCGTCGAAGCCAAGCAGGTCGCCGTCAGCGATCTTCTGCTTGGTCATCCGCTCGATGCCCTTGAGCAGTTTTTCTTCATCGGGTGCGACCAGCGAGATTGCTTCGCCGCTGCGGCCGGCACGACCGGTACGACCAATACGGTGAACGTAGTCTTCCTCGATATTCGGCAGCTCGAAGTTGACGACATGCGGCAACTGGTCGATGTCCAAGCCGCGTGCGGCGATATCGGTGGCAACCATGATCCGCACGTTACCGGCCTTGAAATCGGCCAAGGCTTTGGTACGCGCATTCTGGCTCTTGTTGCCGTGAATCGCGACGGACGACAGGCCGTGCTTGTCGAGGTACTCGGCCAGACGATTGGCGCCGTGCTTGGTGCGGGTGAAGACCAGCACCTGTTCCCACGCGCCAGCGCTGATCAGGTGAGCAAGCAGGGCGCGCTTATGGCTGGCCTGCAGGCGGAATACACGCTGTTCGATGCGCTCGACGGTGGTATTCGGCGGTGTAACCTCAATGCGCTCGGGGTTATGCAGCAGCTTGCCGGCGAGGTCGGTGATGTCTTTGGAGAAGGTCGCCGAGAACAGCAGGTTCTGCCGTTTTGTCGGCAGGCGAGCCAGGACCTTCTTCACGTCATGCACGAAGCCCATGTCGAGCATGCGGTCGGCTTCGTCGAGAACCAGGATTTCCACGTGGGACAAGTCCACGGCACGCTGGCCGACCAGGTCGAGCAGGCGACCGGGGCAGGCTACCAATACGTCGACGCCTTTGGACATGGCCTGAACCTGGGGGTTCATGCCGACGCCGCCGAAGATGCAGGTGCTGACGAATTTCAGGTCGCGGGCATAGAGTTTGAAGCTCTCGTGAACCTGGGCAGCCAGCTCGCGAGTGGGAGTCAACACCAGTACGCGCGGTTGTTTCGGGCCGTGGCGATGCTCGCGATCCGGGTGACCGTTGGGGAACAACAGTTCCAGGATCGGCAGGGCGAAACCGCCGGTTTTGCCCGTCCCTGTCTGGGCTGCAACCATGAGGTCACGGCCTTGCAACACGGCGGGAATGGCCCGCTGTTGCACCGGGGTAGGCTGGGTGTAGCCCGCTGCCTCGATGGCGCGGACTAAAGCCTCGGAGAGACCGAGGGAGGCAAAGGACATGAGTAATCCTGTCTAGTGAGGGCGAGGCCCTATGGGGTGTATTGCCTGACTTGAATCGCGCTTGGGGGGCGCAATCCCGTCCGGTACTGCTGGTCTCTGGTGACTAGCATCCGGGCGCAAGCCTGGCGGGAAGCAGGGAGTATAACAGAGCCGCTAGTCTGTGCGCGTTTCAGACTGCTCGATGGCCTGCGGCGTAACCGGCTGGAGGTAGCGCCGTAGAATCCCGGCATACTCTGGGCTGGCTTTCAGGCGTTTGAGTTCATGCTCGAAGCGCGGCAGGAGTGCTGCGGTGTCGCGCTTGCGGCTGAATGCGGCGTACACCCGATCGCTATAAAGCGGTTGCGGGTTGAAGTCGATGGCCGCCTGCATGCCCAGGCTGTTGGCAGTATGCAAGCCAACAGCGCGGTCGGTAATGACCAGGTCGATGCGTCCGAGCAACAGCTTGCCGAAGTTTGCCTCCAGAGTTGGGGCACTCTCACGGATAAAATGTGTGGCGCTGGCAAACGACGGGTCGCCGTAGGCATAGCCAGGCTCGGTGCCCACGCGCAGACCGCGCAAGTCCTCAATCGAGTCGATCCTGTGCGGGCGCGCAGTGGCGTAGAACAAGACCATGGCGCTTTCGGCCATGGGCTCGTCGGGGAAAATCATGTGGCGTGCCCGGTCTTCGCTGTAAAAAGCATCCAGCAGAATGTCCAGCTGGCCATCACTCATTTTGCGCAGGCAGCGGCGCCAGGGCTCGAGGGTGATTTCGTAACTGATGCCCAGGTTGGTCAGCACCAGGTGCAGGAGGTCGGCATCGATGCCGCGCACCTGGCCGTTCTCCAGCAGTGTGTAGGGCGGCCACTCATTGGTACAGACTTTCAGCGGCTGGGCATTGATGTGGAGGCTGTAGGCGAGCAGCACAAGCAGTACATACAGCCTTCTCATTATGCTGTGACCTCGGCGATTGAAGGGGTGCGTGTGCGCCCACTTAATATAGACGCTGCTTGTTCAGGTCGATGGGCCTTTTAGAACTTCTTACAAGGCCACCGCATCCAGGCGCATGCTGCGGGCGTTGAGTGCCTGGAGACGGGGTTGCGACGGCGCTCACGGTGTGATTTTTCAGGTCACCAGCTTGTAGCAAGGCACGTAGGCGGTGTTGCCCGGCAGCTTCATGCGGTGCTGATCGACGAAGGCCTGCAGCAACTGGTCGAGTGGCTGCATGATGTCTTGGTCGCCGGTGATCTCGTAAGGGCCGTGCTGTTCAATTCGGCGAATGCCCTGGTCTTTGACGTTGCCAGCGACAATCCCGGAGAACGCGCGGCGTAAATGCGCTGCCAGTTCATGTACCGGCTGGTTGCGGGTCAGTTTGAGGCTGGCCATGTTTTCGTGGGTCGGTTCGAAGGGGTGTTGAAAATTCTCGTCGATTGTCAGCAGCCAGTTGAAGTGGAAGGCGTCATTCTGCTTGCGCCGATACTGCGTCACCTCGTTGATGCCCAAGGCCATCTCGCGTGCTACCTGGCTCGGGTCATTGATGATGATCGTGCAGCGTTGCTGCGCTTCAGGGCCGAGCGTGGCGCCGACGAACGCATACAGCTGCTCGATGTAGGGCGCGGCTTTTTTCGGCCCGGTCATGATCAGCGGGAACGGTAGGTCCTTGTTGGCCGGGTGCATCAGGATGCCGAGGAAATACAACAGCTCTTCGGCGGTACCGGCGCCGCCAGGGAAGATGATGATGCCATGGCCTACGCGGACGAACGCCTCCAGGCGCTTTTCGATATCCGGCAGGATTACCAGTTCGTTGACGATCGGGTTGGGCGCTTCGGCGGCGATGATGCCGGGCTCGGTCAGGCCCAGGTAACGGCCGCTGACATTGCGCTGCTTGGCGTGGGAGATGGTGGCGCCCTTCATTGGCCCTTTCATCACGCCGGGGCCGCAGCCGGTGCAGATGTCCAGGCCGCGCAGGCCCAACTCATGGCCGACTACCTTGGTGTATTTGTATTCTTCGGTGCTGATCGAATGGCCGCCCCAGCACACCACTATTTTCGGTTCGACCCCGGCCCGCAAGGTTCGCGCGTTGCGCAACAGGTGAAACACGTAGTCGGTGATGCCCTTTGAGCTGCTGAGGTCCACCCGTTTGTTTTCCAGTTCGCTCTGGGTGAAGACGATATCGCGCAGTGCGCTGAACAGCATTTCCCGGGTACTGGCGATCATTTCGCCGTCAACAAAGGCGTCGGCAGGGGCGTTGAACAGCTCCAGGCGAATACCACGATCCTGCTGCAGGATGTGAATTTCAAAATCCGGATAGGCTTCCAGGATGGTCTTGGCGTTGTCGCTGTGCGAGCCGGTGTTGAGGATCGCCAGGGCGCACTGGCGAAATAGCGAGTAGACGCTGCCAGAGCCGGTCTCGCGCAGTTGTTGCACCTCGCGTTGCGACAGGGTTTCCAGGCTGCCCTTGGGGGTCACTGTGGCGTTGGTGGTTTTTCTTATAGCCATTGCGGCGCTCCAGGGTTGTTATCCAGCCAAGGCCATACATGGCCAGGCACGGTCAAAAGAGGGGGCGGGCTGTGGCAGCCTCTGCTCCAGGTTGATGGCGTCGCGCAGGCTTGCTTGCCCGGCTGCGTTTGCAGTGAGCTTAACAGCCTGCGGACATCAAGCCTCGCCGCGAGCGGTCGTGACGCGGCAAGCACCTTGCCGGGCAGCCGGGCAGTGGAGGCGCTGGATAAAACCGCCCGGCAGCGCCTTAGCGCGGCAGCTTGAGATTGTTCCAGATCGCCAGGCTGGGTTCTGTCTGATTCATGCTGTAGAAGTGCAGGCCCGGCGCGCCGCCCTGTAGCAGGCGTTCGCACATCTCGCTGATTACCTGCTCGCCATAGGCGCGAATGCTGTCGCTGTCGTCGCCATAGGCCTCTAGCTGCTTACGCACCCAGCGCGGCAACTCGGCGCCACAGGCGTCGGAAAAGCGTGCCAGCTTGCTGTAATTGGTGATCGGCATGATGCCGGGGACTACCGGAATATCCACGCCCAGCTTGCGTACCCGCTCGACGAAGTAGAAGTAGCAGTCGGCATTGAAGAAGTACTGGGTGATCGCGCTGCTCGCGCCGGCCTTGGCCTTGCGCACGAAGTTAGCGATGTCATCCTCGAAGTTGCGTGCTTGCGGATGCATCTCCGGGTAGGCGGCGATTTCGATATGGAAGTGATCGCCGGTCTCTTCACGGATGAAACTGACCAGCTCGTTGGCGTAGCGCAGTTCGCCGCTGGCCATGCCCATGCCGGACGGCAGGTCGCCACGCAGGGCAACGATGCGTTCGATACCGGCATTCTGGTAGAGCTTCAGCAGCTCGCGCAGCTCGGCCTTGGAGTCGCCGACGCAGGACAGGTGCGGTGCAGTGCTCACGCCGACATCGTTGTTTAACTGCAGTACGGTATTCAGGGTGCGGTCGCGGGTCGAGCCGCCCGCACCGTAAGTGCAGGAGAAAAAATCGGGGTTATAGGTCGCCAGTTGGCGCGCCACATTCAACAATTTTTCGTGCCCGGCTTCGGTCTTGGCAGGGAAGAATTCGAAGCTGTAACGGCGTTCTTGAGACATGGAGAAGGTGTCCTTCGTGGGGCGGGTTAGCGACGCCAGCCACATGAGTTAAGGAAGTCTATGGCTTCTGCGCAGTGCGTCACCCGCCAAGTAGCCGGCGGGGATACGCTAGATGCCTGTCGCCTGCGATGGCGGGTTTCGCCGCAGCGCGGCTAACCCACCTTCCGGGCTAGGTTTAGTAGCGATAGGCATCCGGCTTGAACGGGCCTTCCACGGTGACGCCGATATAGTCGGCTTGGGTCTTGGTCAGCTGAGTGATCACGCCGCCGAAGCCCTTGACCATTTCCAGTGCCACTTCTTCGTCGAGCTTCTTGGGCAGCACTTCCACCGTCAGGCGCTCGGCTTTCTGAGCGGCAGACAGGTCGGCGTACTTCTGGCCGAACAGGAAGATCTGCGCCAGCACCTGGTTGGCGAACGAGCCGTCCATGATCCGGCTCGGGTGGCCAGTGGCGTTGCCCAGGTTAACCAGGCGGCCTTCGGCCAGCAGGATCAGGTAGTCATCGTTGTGCGGATCGAAGCTGCCGGCGCCGGTGCGGTGGATCTTGTGCACCTGTGGCTTCACTTCTTCCCATGCCCAGGTCTTGCGCATGAAAGCGGTGTCGATTTCGTTGTCGAAGTGACCGATGTTGCACACCACGGCGCGCTTCTTCAGGGCCTTGAGCATGTTGGCGTCGCAGACGTTGACGTTACCGGTGGTGGTGACGATCAGGTCGATCTTGCCCAGCAGTTGCGCGTCGATGCTGGCGGCGGTGCCGTCGTTGATGCCGTCGATGAATGGCGAAACCAGTTCATAACCATCCATGCAGGCTTGCATGGCGCAAATCGGGTCAACTTCGGTCACGCGTACGATCATGCCTTCCTGACGCAGCGACTGCGCCGAGCCCTTGCCCACGTCGCCATAGCCGATCACCAGCGCTTGCTTGCCGGACAGCAGGTGGTCGGTGCCGCGCTTGATCGCGTCGTTCAGGCTGTGACGGCAGCCGTATTTGTTGTCGTTCTTGCTCTTGGTCACCGAGTCGTTGACGTTGATCGCCGGGATCTTCAGCTCACCCTTGGCCAGCATCTCCAGCAGGCGGTGTACGCCGGTGGTGGTTTCTTCGGTGACGCCGTGGATGCGCTCGAGCATCTGCGGGTATTTCTTGTGGATGATCTCGGTCAGGTCGCCGCCGTCGTCGAGGATCATGTTGGCATCCCATGGCTGGCCGTCCTTGAGGATGGTCTGCTCGATGCACCACTCGTACTCAGCTTCGGTCTCGCCCTTCCAGGCGAATACCGGGATACCGGCGGCAGCAATGGCAGCGGCGGCCTGGTCCTGAGTCGAGAAGATGTTGCACGACGACCAGCGTACTTCGGCGCCCAGTGCGGTCAGGGTTTCGATCAGCACGGCGGTCTGAATGGTCATGTGGATGCAGCCGATGATCTTCGCGCCTTTCAGCGGCTGCTCGTCGGCGTACTTGCGGCGCATGCCCATCAGGGCAGGCATTTCCGATTCGGCAATAATAGTTTCGCGACGGCCCCAGGCAGCCAGGGACATGTCGGCGACTTTAAAGTCGGTAAAAGCGGCAGGCGTCAGTACAGCGCTCATAAATGAGTTCTCCATTCGTTTGTGTCGAATGGGCGCCGTTGATGCGTTTGGTTAACGCCCCATCCGAGCCTGACAAACCCCCTGTTGGATAAGGGTTGCTGCAGCGCCCCTCGGACGGGTGGCGGGAGCGACCGGGCTGTGCCGGTCGTTTGAAACATCGCGATTATAGCGATGCTGAGCGCCAAGCCCAAGGCTTTCCGTCGCCCGGGATGGAAGTGGGTGGTAGCCTTGGCCAATTCCGCCGCAATGGATCGAACATGGGTACTCACAAGAGCGAGATTCGCCGCCGCAATGTCGACAAGATCCTTCTGGCCGCCGAGCAGGTGTTCGCCGAGCGTGGCTATGCCGGCACGTCCATGGGCGACATCGCCGAACAGGTCGGGTTGCCGCGCTCCAACCTGCACTACTATTTCAACACCAAGGACGACCTCTATCGTGCGGTGCTGCTCGGCCTGCTCGATGTGTGGAAGCAGGATGCCCTGTGCTTCGAGATGTACGACGATCCGCGGGTGGTGCTCAGCACCTATATTCGCGCCAAGATGAACCACTCGCGTACCCGCGCGCATGGCTCCAAGGTCTGGGCCGACGAAATCATCCATGGCGCACCGATGCTTGGCGCGACGCTGGATGACAGCCTGTACAGCTGGGCGAAGATGAAGGAGGCGAAGATTCGCCAGTGGGTGGAAGACAAGCGCATCCTGGCAGTGGAACCCGCGGCATTGCTCTACATGATCTGGGCTTCGACCCAGCATTACGCCGACTTCAGCCACCAGGTAGGGGTACTCAACGATCACCAGCCGCTATCCGATCTGCAGTTCGAGCGGGCGGTGCAGACAGTGACCAGTGTGATCTTGCGCGGGATTGGGCTGGAGCCGTAAACACGTTGGCCACGGTTTGAATGGGCCGCCGAGGCTGTGCGCACCAGGACCCTGCGAAAGGTGCTGGTGCGCGCGGCGCACCCTACTGGCTGGCGCCCTGGCTTAGCTCGCCACGCGATACGGATTACGCGGATCGTGGTTCCAGTCGAGGAAGGGCTTGCCGGTGTCCTGGGGCACCATCTCGATGCAGTTCTCCACCGGGCAGGTGATCTGACACAGGTTGCAGCCCACGCACTCTTCGTCGATCACCTCGTACTTATGCGTGCCGTCGGCTTGGGCCAGGCTGGCAATGGCTTGGTGCGAGGTGTCTTCGCAGGCGATGTGGCAGCGCCCGCAGCCGATGCAGGCGTCCTGGTCGATCTTGGCGATCACCTGGTAGTTGATGTCCAGGTACTTCCAGTCGGTGGTATTGCCCACTGCCTTGCCTGAGAAATCCTGCAGGCTGGCGTAGCCCTGACTGTCCATCCAGCGCGACAGGCCGTCTTTCATCTCTTCTACTATACGAAAGCCATGCAGCATGGCCGCTGTGCACACCTGCACCGCGCCGCAGCCCAGCGCCACGAATTCCGCCGCATCGCGCCAACTGCCGATGCCGCCGATGCCGCAGATCGGCAGGCCTTGGGTTTCCGGATCGCGGGCGATTTCGGCGACCATGTTCAGGGCGATGGGCTTGACCGCCGAGCCGCAGTAGCCGCCGTGGGTGCTCTGGCTGCCGACGATAGGGTTGGCGACCATGCGCTCCAGGTCGACGCTGGTGATCGAGTTGATGGTGTTGATCAGCGATACCGCATCGGCACCGCCGCGATAGGCGGCGCGGGCAGACAGGCGCACGTCGGTGATGTTGGGCGTCAGTTTGACGATCACCGGCAACGAGCTGTAGGTCTTGCACCAGCGGGTGACCATTTCCACGTATTCCGGGACTTGGCCGACCGCCGCGCCCATGCCGCGCTCGGGCATGCCGTGGGGGCAGCCGAAGTTCAGCTCGATACCGTCGCAGCCGGTGGCTTCCACCAGCGGCAGGATGGTTTTCCAGGACTCTTCGACGCAGGGCACCATCAGCGACACGATCATCGCGCGGTCCGGCCAGTCCTTCTTCACCTGGGTGATTTCGCGCAGGTTGATTTCCAGGGATCTGTCGGTGATCAGCTCGATATTGTTGAAGCCGAGCACTTGGCGGTTAGGGCCGAAGTGCGCCGAATAGCGCGACGACACATTGACCGCGGCCGGGTCTTCGCCAAGGGTTTTCCACACCACGCCGCCCCAGCCGGCTTCGAAGGCGCGGACCACGTTGTAGGCTTTGTCGGTGGGCGGCGCGCTGGCCAGCCAGAACGGATTAGGGGCCTTGATACCGGCGAATTCGATGGATAGATCGGCCATTTATGCGGCCTCCACGTTGAGCATCAGATGAGAGTGGATGGCCTCGGCGGCCAGCTTGCCGTGCTGCACGGCTTGTACGGTGAGGTCCTGGCCCAGGGCGGTGCAGTCGCCGCCGGCATACACGCCGGCCACGCTGGTTTGCAGCTGGGCGTCGACCCAGATGCGCTCGCCCTCGCGCTTCAGTTCACTGGCTAATGGGTCGCTCAGAGCTTGGCCGTCAAACGCCTGGCCGATGGCGCTGAAGATGGCGTCGGCAGCCAGCTCGAAGGTTTGCCCGGTGTTCTGCAAACGGCCGTTCTCCACGTGGGTGCGGGCGAAGCGCATGCCACGCACCTGGCCTTGCTCGTTGAGCAGCACGGCGTCCGGTTGCGCCCAGGTCAGCAGGCGCACTTGATTGGCTTTGGCAATGTCCTGCTCATGCTCGGTTGCGCCCATTTCTTCGAAGCCACGGCGATAGACCAAGTTGACGTCGCGCGCGCCGAGCTTGCTCATCTGCACGGCCATGTCGATGGCGGTATTGCCGGCACCGAGCACGATGCAGCGCTCAGCCATGGGCAATTGGCTCAGGTCATCGCTCTGGCGCAGTTCGCGGATGTAATCGGTGGCGGCGAGCAGCCCCGGTGCGTCCTCGCCCGTTAGGCCGAGGCGCTTGCTGGCGGCCAGACCGATACTGAGGAACACTGAATCGAACTGCTGATGCAGCGCGCTCAGGCTGAGGTCGTCGCCCAGTTTTTGGCCATGACGGATTTCGATACCGCCGATCTGCAGGAGAAAGTCCACCTCGCGCTGGGCGAAGTCGTCGACCAGTTTGTACTTGGCGATGCCGTATTCGTTGAGGCCACCGGCTTTCTCGCGGGCCTCGAAGATCACCACCTCATGGCCGTGCATGGCCAGGCGATGGGCGCAGGACAAGCCCGCGGGCCCGGCGCCGACCACGGCGATGCGCTTGCCGCTGGCCGGGGCGCGCTGGAACGGGTGCTCGCTGAACTGCGCGTTGTCGATGGCGTAGCGCTGCAGCAGACCGATCAGCACCGGCGCGCATTCCTGGGCGTTGTTGCGCACGCAGGCCTGCTGGCAGAGGATTTCGGTGGGACAAACACGGGCGCAGCTGCCGCCGAGAATATTCGCCGAGAGGATTTTTTCGGCCGCACCCTGGACGTTTTCATGGCTGATATTGTGAATAAACGAGGGGATGTCGATCTCGCTGGGGCAGGCGTTGATGCACGGCGCGTCGTAGCAATACAGGCAGCGAGCACTTTCCAGAGCGGCCTGGCGAGCGGTGAGCGGCGGGGCCAGATCGCTGAAGCGATCGACCAGTTCGGCGGCGCCGGCATCCGGTCGCGGCAAATGGCTGAGGGTGTCTATCACGGTTATTGCCTCACGGTT
The DNA here is from genome assembly GCF_030683065.1 of Pseudomonas sp. Classification (GTDB taxonomy): domain Bacteria; phylum Pseudomonadota; class Gammaproteobacteria; order Pseudomonadales; family Pseudomonadaceae; genus Aquipseudomonas. The sequence continues at coordinate 12,286 of NZ_JAUXMX010000064.1, read as the reverse complement.
TTGTGGCTTTTATTGGGCAGTTAACAGCGTATAAGCGGCCGTCCGGCCTCTGCGGGCCGGTGTGGCGGAATGGCTTGCGGATATTTTTGTAGGAGGGGCCGGGCGGCGTTCCGCTTTAGCCGCGACAGATCTTGAACTGTCCGCATTTTCGCGGCTAAAGCCCCTCCCACGGACCTAGGTTCTGCCTTAGCGCTCGACGGCAGTCGGGCGATTCTTTTCGGCGCGTTTGCTTAGCAGGTCGAACACCGCCGGGTAGGCCGGGCGCTCGACATAGCGGCCGGCGCCGCGTTCGGCGCGCAGGTCGCCATCGACCCAGACCAGCTTGCCCCGGCTGATGGTGTGGCTGGGCACGCCGCGCACGGTCTTGCCTTCGAAGATGTTGAAGTCGACCTGCTGGTGATGGGTTTTCGCCGAAATGGTCCGCGTGCCTTCGGGGTCCCAGAGCACCAGGTCGGCATCGGCGCCAACGCGTAGTGAGCCTTTGCGCGGGAACAGGTTGAAAATTTTCGCGGTGTTGGTGCTGGTCAGCGCAACAAAGTCGTTCATCGACAACTTGCCGCTATTGACCCCTTCATCCCAGAGCACCGCCATGCGGTCTTCGATGCCGGCAGTGCCGTTGGGGATCTTGCTGAAATCGTCGCGCCCGGCGGCTTTCTGGTCGGCGCAGAAGCAGCAGTGGTCGGTGGCGGTGGTATGCAGGTTGCCCGATTGCAGGCCGCGCCAGAGCGCCTCCTGATGCCCGCGCGGACGGAACGGCGGACTCATCACGTAGCCCGCGGCGGTTTGCCAGTCGGGGTGGCGGTACACGCTGTCATCCAGCAGCAGGTGGCCGGCGAGCACCTCGCCGTATACCGGCTGGCCCTTGGCGCGGGCATAGGTGATTTCATCCAGAGCCTCCTTGGTCGAAACGTGCACCAGGTACAGCGGTGTGCCGAGGGTTTCGGCGATGCGAATGGCGCGGCTGGCGGCTTCACCTTCAACTTGCGATGGCCGCGACAGCGGGTGCGCTTCCGGTCCGGTCATCCCTTGGGCCAGCAGCTTGTTCTGCAGGTGATAGACCAGTTCGCCATTCTCGGCATGCACGGTGGGCACCGCGCCCAACTGCAGGCAGCGCTCGAAGCTGGCGACCAGGGTGTCGTCGGCGGCCATGATGGCGTTCTTGTAGGCCATGAAGTGCTTGAAGCTGTTGACCCCGAATTTCTCCACCAGCTCGCCCATCTCGGCGGCGACCTGCTCGCTCCACCAGGTGATGGCGACATGGAAGCCGTAGTCGGACGCTGACTTCTCCGCCCAGCCGCGCCAGGTGTGGAAGGCTTCGAGCAGCGATTGCTGCGGATTGGGAATCACGAAGTCGATAATCGAGGTGGTGCCGCCGGCCAGTCCGGCAGCGGTGCCGCTGAAGAAGTCTTCGCTGGCCACCGTGCCCATAAACGGCAATTGCATATGGGTGTGCGGGTCGATGCCGCCAGGCATCAGGTACTGGCCACTGCCGTCGAGCACCTGACAGCCTGCGGGGGCGTCGAGGTTGTCGCCAATGGCCTGGATCAGGCCGTCGGCGCAGAGCACATCGGCGCGGTAGCTTTCCTCATGGGTAACCAGGGTGGCACCACGGATCAACAGCGACATAGCGAGTTCCTCTCAGGCAGACCGGTGCGTGCCGGTTCTTGGTGTTATGACCTGTCTGGCGAGAGGGATTCAATTCCTGTCACGCCTGACAGGAATTGAATCTAGTCGCTGCCAAACGATTGATCAAGAATATTTTTTAATGCGTTTAAATGTTTTTAAGTCATTGAAAATAAACATAAAAATACACATAAAAGCAAAATGGTGCACGGCCTCACCATTTTGACGCACTTGACAAGAACCAAATATGGTCAAGATTTCCTATTGAAAATCAGCCGGTTGAGCGCGAGCAGTGAGTCGCTCCGGGTGATGGCAGAACCTGTGTCTGCACCAGTTTGAATCCTGACTGGTCAGACAGGCTTCTTTGGTTCTCTACTGGCAAGCTGCCGAAAACCATTGAGGAGCGCAGGCCGTTTTACATAGCTGTTATTAATCAGTTGGTTAGCTCGTTTTTAAGGGCTTTTTAGTGGGTGTGTGAAGTTTTCGGCACGCTTATTGATTGTCGCCGTTACCGAGCTGGCCGGTCCTGAGACGTAAAAACACTCCGGCCATCGGCTCCGCCTGATGAGCGAACAATCAGAACAATTCCTGGAGAGGCCTCATGCAACAGAGCAGATCGCAAGTGACCGAGCGCGACGGCTTGTACGAACTGGCCGCTGGCCCCGACGTACTCGACAGCCCGCGCTATAACCCTGATATCGCCCCGACCCAGGTGCATGAGCGCACCTGGAACAAATGGCATATCACCGCGCTGTGGGTCGGCATGTCGATCTGTGTGCCGACCTACACCCTGGGCGGCGTATTGACCGCCTATTTCGGCCTGTCGGTGAGCGAGGCGCTGCTGGCGATCCTGCTGGCCAATATCATCGTGCTGATCCCGCTGACGCTGAACGCCTTCCCCGGCACCAAGTACGGCATCCCGTTTCCGGTGTTGCTGCGTTCCTCGTTCGGGATCATCGGTTCCAACGTGCCCTGTCTGATTCGCGCCGTGGTGGCCTGCGGCTGGTTCGGCATCCAGACCATGTTCGGCGGCCTGGCCATCCACCTGTTCCTCGGTTCGATCTTTGAGGGCTGGAAGAGCCTGGGCGGCACCGGCGAGGTGATCGGTTTTATGGTCTTCTGGACGCTCAACTTGTGGGTGGTGCTGCGCGGCGCAGAGTCGATTAAATGGCTGGAAACCCTCTCCGCACCGCTGCTGGTGCTGGTCGGTGCCGGCCTGCTGGTGTGGGCGCTGCCCAATGTGTCGATGAGCGAATTGCTGGCGCAGCCGGCCAATCGTCCTGAGGGCGCTGGTGTGACCAGTTACTTCCTTGCCGGGTTGACCGCCATGGTTGGCTTCTGGGCCACCTTGTCGCTGAACATCCCCGACTTCAGCCGTTACGCCAAGAGTCAAAAGGATCAGATCATCGGCCAGATCATCGGCCTGCCGCTGACCATGTTCCTGTTTGCTTCCCTCGGTGTGGTGTTGACTGCCGCCTCGGCCTCGCTGGTCGGGGAAACCGTCTCCGACCCGGTCAGCCTGATCGGTCATATCCAGAGCCCCGGCTGGGTCGCCCTGGCCATGGCGCTGATCATCGTCGCCACGCTGTCGACCAACACCGCGGCGAATATCGTCTCGCCGACCAATGATTTCCAGAACATCGCGCCCAAGCTTATCAATCGCACCAAGGCGGTGATCCTAACCGGCCTGATCGGCCTGGGCCTGATGGGCCATGAACTGCTGAAAAAGCTCGGCCTGCTGGTCTCCGACCTGAGCCTGGAAAGCGTCTATTCCAACTGGTTGCTGGGCTATTCGAGCCTGCTCGGGCCGATTGCCGGGATCATGGTGGTGGACTATTTCTTGATCAAGAAACAGCAGCTCGACCTAGCCGGTCTGTACCGTGATGACGTTTACCCCGCCTGGAATCTGTTCGGCTTTATCGCCTTTGGTGTGCCGGTTGCCCTGACCCTGCTGTCGCTTGGCAGCAGCGCGTTCAGCTGGTTCTACGACTACGGCTGGTTCACCGGCTCCTTCCTCGGCGGGCTGATCTATTTCGGCCTGTGCAGCCTGCGAAGCGCGCAGCCGGTAGTGGCCAAGGCCCCGGTTTAAGGCCGCAGCATCGCGGGCAATGACAGCCCGCACCTGTAGCAGCGGGCCATGCCCGCGATGCAATCCAGCAGACGCGCCCAGCTCCAGCGGGCGCGTCACAGACAACTAGAAAGGCCCAAGGAGAACACCATGAACACTGCCGTTGACGTTCTGCAATCCAGCCAGCCACACATCAACAGCGAGCGCCTCTGGCAATCGCTGATGGAGCTGGCGCAGCTCGGTGCCACCGTCAAGGGCGGCGTTTGCCGCCTGGCCCTGACCGACCTTGACCGCCAGGCGCGCGACCTGTTCGTGCGCTGGTGCGAGGAGGCCGGTTGCACGGTGACGGTTGATGGCGTCGGCAATATCTTTGCCCGCCGCCCAGGACGCAACGCCGCCCTGCCGCCAGTGATGACCGGCAGCCATATCGACACCCAGCCCACTGGCGGCAAGTTCGATGGCTGCTTCGGCGTGCTGGCCGGTGTCGAGGTGCTGCGCACCCTCAATGATCTGGGCGTGCAGACCGAAGCGCCATTCGAGGTGGTGGTCTGGACCAACGAGGAAGGCTCACGCTTTGCCCCGTGCATGATGGGCTCGGGCGTGTTTGCCGAGAAATTCACCCTGGCAGAAACCCTGGCCAAGCGTGATGCCGAGGGCATCAGCGTCGGCGAGGCCTTGAACGCCATCGGCTACGCCGGCACACGTGCGGTGACCGGTCATGCGGTCGGCGCCTATTTCGAGGCGCATATCGAGCAGGGGCCGATCCTCGAAGACCAGGGCAAGACCATCGGCGTAGTGCTCGGCGCACTCGGGCAGAAGTGGTTCGATCTCAATCTCAAAGGTGTTGAGGCCCACGCCGGGCCGACGCCGATGCACCTGCGCAAGGATGCGCTGGTCGGCGCCGCTGCCGTGGTCGCGGCGGTCAATCGGGTGGCGCTTGAGCATCAGCCGCATGCCTGTGGCACGGTCGGCTGCCTGCAGGCTTATCCCGGTTCGCGCAACGTGATTCCCGGTGAAGTGCGCATGACCCTGGATTTCCGTCACCTGGAACCCGCGCGGCTGGATTCGATGATCGCCGAGGTGCGCCAGGTGATTGAGGCAACGTGTGCCAAGCATGGGCTGAGTTTCGAATTGACGCCGACGGCGGACTTTCCACCGCTGTATTTCGACCAGGGTTGCGTCGAGGCGGTGCGTGGCGCCGCCGCAGGACTGGGCTTGGCGCATATGGATATCGTCAGCGGCGCCGGGCATGACGCGATCTTTCTCGCCGAACTGGGTCCGGCCGGGATGATCTTTGTGCCGTGCGAAGGCGGTATCAGCCACAACGAAATCGAGAATGCCGCACCCGCGGATTTGGCCGCCGGCTGTGCGGTGCTGTTGCGGGCCATGCTCGCTGCCTCAGCGGCGCTGGCCGAGGGTAAACTGGCGGCCTGATTGGCCGATACGCCATCGGCTGCTTGCGATTGGGTCATGGACGACCACTGGTCGGCAGTGCAAGCTTGTGGGCCGCTGTCCTCAAGCTATGGAGTCGCCATGACAACTGCCTACTGGTGCGTGCTGGTCGCGCTGTTTCTGCCTTACCTGTCGACCGTCACGGCCAAAGCCGTCAGTGGCGGCTTCAGCCCGCGACACAATTACGATCCGCGGGCTCTACTGGATAATCTCAGTGGCATCGGCCGGCGCGCCAACAATGCCCAGCTCAACAGCTTCGAGGTCACCCCGGCGTTTGCTGCGGCGGTGATCATCGCCCACCTGGCCGGCGGCGCCGAGCAGGCCTTGCTTGATCAGCTGGCCATCGCCTTCGTGATCAGTCGTCTGCTCTATTTGCTCTGTTACCTGGCTGACTGGGCCGCTGCTCGCTCGTTGGTATGGTTCATCAATATGGGGCTGATCATCAGTTTGTTTGTGGTTGCGGCTTGAGTTGCTGACATCTGCGGCAAAACACCACGCTTGGCCTGCTGGCAATGGATGGCGATACTGTTTGCCGTTATTTGGCCCAAGCTGTTTGTCGTGAAGGTGTTATGAAGCTGAAAAGCCTGTTCCTCGTTGTGCTTGCCCTGACCCTGAGTGCTTGCGGGGGAGTTGATCCGAACTCACCGCAGGGCCAGCGCCAGGCCATTTTCAAACAGATGCTCCAGGTCAGCGAAGACCTTGGCGGCATGCTGCGCGGGCGTATTGCGTTTAAGGAGCAGCGTTTCGTCAGTGGCGCCGCCGAACTTGATCAACTGGGTCGCACGCCTTGGCAGCACTTTCCCCAGGTCAAGGAAGAGGGCGGTGAGACCCGCGCCAAGGATGAGGTCTGGCAGCGTCAGGCGCGGTTCCAGCAACTGGCCCGCGAGATGGAAGCCGGCACTGCCGCGCTGGTTGCCGCGACTGCCGTAAGCCCGCTGAAAAGTGCCGACCTTGTCGTGCCTGTGCAGCGCGTCGAGGACAGCTGCAAAGCCTGCCACGAAGAGTTTCGCGCTTACTAGCGCACATCACGCCTGATCTTGCGTTTTTTGTAGGAGCCAGCTTGCTGGCGATCCCTGCAGATCAATAGCATCGTCGGAGTGCCGAACCACAGCAAACTGGCTCCTACAGTGTCCATATGTTTGGCGCGACACTGGGAGCCTGTTGTCTCGCGGCCTGACCCCGGGCCGGGTCGCGCATCGGCGTGGCTAGGTGGTGCGCGCGGCGCACCCTACGTGGATTGGCCCGCGTGCCAAGTGTCCTGCTGAATCGCTTAAAAACCGTCGACGCCTGCCGTGCGCAGTTGCTCGCGCAGAGCCTGTACCTCTGGGTGTTGAAAGAAGGCCTGCAGTTGCGCTGCGCGGCTCGGGCCGATGCCCGGCTGGCGCTGCCACTGCGCGTTGCTGCGTTGCGCCAGTTCGTTCCAGTTGTCGGCCAGTGGCGCCGTACCGCTGGGCGGCAGACCGAGCGCGTGCAGCCAGTCGGCAAAGGGGCGTTGCCGGGCCAGGGCAAAGCTCTGTTCCAGCGTGCTGGCGCTGCGCGGGCCTAAACCGGGCACCTCGGCTAATTGCACGGCGGAGAGCGTCAGCCAGTCGAGCAGGCCGTCGAGTTGCTGCGCCTGCAGCAGCTTGTCCCAGGTGCCGGGGCCGACCCCAGGTAACGCTAATCCCTGTTTGCCACTGAGCCAGGCCAGGCGTGCGCGGAACTGGCTGGTACAGGCCGGCGTTATCCGCCAGCAGCTCAGTGCATGGTGGTCGTCGCTTTGCGGTGCCTGCACTGCAGGACGCTGCTGGCTGCGCCAGACCACACTCTGCAGTTTGGGAATGGTCAGCCCGGCCAGCTGGATGGCGACCTGATCGCCGGGGCGAATGTCCAGGGTCTGCCAGCGCTGCAACGAGCCGAGGCTGACATATTCGATCCGGCGTTCGTCCAGTCTGATCGGCTGCAAGCGCAGCACCGGGGTGATCCGCCCGCTGCGGCCAATGCGAAAATCCACCGCCTGCACCACCGTCAGCGCCTGAGTCAGCGGGTATTTCCAGGCCGCCGCCCAGTGCGGTGGCTCGGCTTGCCAGCGCTGTGCTGGCGGTCGATTGCCCTGGCGCAGCACCACGCCGTCGCTGGCGAAGGGCAGCGCGCTTCGGTACCAGTGCTGGTGCCAGTGCCTGGCCTCGCTAAACGAGCGGATCGGCTGGCTGAGTTGCGCGCTATCGGCAAAGCCTAGTGCGTCGAGTTGCTGCAGGCGCTCGCGCATCTCGGTTGGACCATCCGGCCAGTCCCAGACGAACAGGCCGATACCGGCGGCGTGTTCGTCGTCGAGCGTTTGCCGTGCCAGCAACCCGGCGACCCGGCCGCGTGCGCCCAGACCGCCGGCCTCGGCCTGTACATGCTGGGGCAGGCGCCAATAGAGTTCGCCTTGCAGGGTCAGGTTCTGCGCCGCCTGCAGGCGTTGCGGGATCGCGGGCAGGCGGCGCGCCTGGGCCGTCCAGTCCTGGCCGCTACGGCCGTCACCACGGCTGATGACCTGGTGCAGGTGGCCGCCGCGGTAGACCAGAGTGACTGCCACGCCATCGACCTTGGGCTGGATCCACAGGTCGCTGCGTGTGGCGATCCAGTCCTGCACGGCGGCGTCATCCGCCAGCTTGCGCAGCCCGGTCTGCGCCACCGGATGCAAAGTCCGCCCGGTGTTGCCGGTCAGGGGGTCGGCCGGCAGCGTGCCGATCCCGGCAAAGCAACTGCGCCACTGCTCCAGCCGGACGAGCGCCTGATCGTATAGTTCGTCGGCCACCAGGGACGTGCCCTGGCGGTGGTAGGCCTGGTCCCAGGCGGCGATCTGTTCGCTGAGTGCGCTTATCTCACTCTCGGCACGCGCGGCAGGCCACTCCGGGCAGGGCGCGGCCAAGGCATCAAGGGCAAGCGCTAACAGGAGTGGCGCGATCCAGGTCTTCATCATGAGCTTCCTTGCTCGGGGACTAGGCTTTACAGCCTAGTTGGTTTTTGCCAGACAACAAAAAGCCCCGCGCGGGGCGGGGCTCTCGGTCTTGCAGGTGGGCTTTACAGACCGCCAGCCGCGCGCAGTTCGGCGGCCCTGTCGGTTTTTTCCCAGGTGAAGGCGGTGAAGGTGTCGTCGCCGACGCTCATCTCAACCGGGATGCGGCCGAAGTGACCGTAGGCGGCGGTTGCCTGGTACATCGGGTGCAGCAGGTCGAGCATGCGGGTGATGGCGTAGGGGCGCAGGTCGAAGTGCTCGCGTACCAACTGAATGATCTTGTCGTCGCTGATCGTGCCGCTACCAAACGTGTTGATCGAGATCGAGGTCGGTTGAGCCACGCCGATGGCGTAGGACACCTGGATCTCGCAACGCTCGGCCAAACCTGCAGCGACGATGTTTTTCGCCACATAGCGCCCGGCGTAGGCCGCCGAGCGGTCAACCTTGGATGGGTCTTTGCCGGAGAAGGCGCCGCCGCCGTGACGGGCCATGCCGCCGTAGGTGTCGACGATGATCTTGCGCCCAGTCAGGCCGCAGTCGCCCACCGGGCCGCCGATGACGAACTTGCCGGTCGGGTTGATGTGGTACTGCGTATCTTTGTGCAGCAATTCTGCCGGCAGGGTGTGCTTGACGATCAGCTCCATGACCGCTTCCTGCAGGTCGGCCTGGCTGATTTCCGGGTTGTGCTGGGTCGACAGTACAACGGCGTCGATACCAACCACCTTGCCGTTTTCATAGCGGCAGGTGACCTGGGATTTGGCGTCCGGGCGCAACCACGGCAGCAAACCGGACTTGCGCGCTTCGGCCTGGCGCTCTACCAGGCGGTGGCTGAAGACGATAGGCGCGGGCATCAGCACGTCGGTTTCGTTGCTGGCGTAGCCGAACATCAGGCCTTGGTCGCCAGCGCCCTGGTCTTCCGGCTTGGCCCGGTCGACACCCTGGTTGATATCCGGGGACTGCTTGCCAATGATGTTGATTACGCCGCAGGTGGCACCGTCAAAACCAACGTCGGAGCTGGTGTAGCCGATGTCGCAGATGACGTCGCGGACGATCTGTTCGAGATCGACCCAGGCGCTGGTGGTGACTTCGCCGGCGACAATCGCCACGCCGGTCTTGACCAGGGTTTCACAGGCCACACGGGCGTTTTTGTCCTGGGCGATGATGGCGTCGAGCACCGCATCGGAAATCTGGTCGGCAATCTTGTCCGGATGGCCTTCGGAGACGGATTCGGAGGTAAAAAGGGAGTATTCGCTCATCGATCGGTTTTCCTATTGTTTACCGGTGACGGTGGCCCGCAGGCCGCTGTTTTCATAGGGGTTGGCAAAGTGCCGCACCTGAATCTGGAAGCCGTTGCGCAGGCCCACATACAGGCTTTCTCTGGGGGTCAAGCCTGCTGCGATGGCCCAGTGGGCCAGGTCGTCCTGTTCGAAGCCCAGCCAGAGATCACCGCAGGCCTGTTTCGCCCAGCTTTGGTTGTGGCTGCAGAGATCGGTGATCAGCAGGCTGCCGCCGGGTTTTACCCGCAGTGCCAGCTGTTTTAGTGCCTCGGCCGGGGCGGCGAAATGGTGCAGGACCATATTCAGTACCAGGCAGTCGGCAGGCGGATAGTCATCATTCAAGGCATCGGCTAGTTGCAGTGCAACATTGGCCAAACCGTCCTGTTCACAGCGCATGCGTGCCAGTTCGAGCATCGCCGGGCTGTTATCCAAGGCAGTCACCCGGCTGAAGCGCTTGGCCAGTTCGGGCAAAAAACTGCCGTCGCCCGGGCCGATTTCCAGCGCCGTGGCGGATGCCGCAAAGGCCAGGGAGTCGAGCAGCGAGAGCAGGCTGTCGCGGTACTGCGGCAGGCCGACGATCAGGTCTTGCTGGGCCTGGAAACTGGCCGCCGTACGGGCGAAAAAATCCCGGCTGGCAGCGGCGCGCTGGCTGTGCACTCCGGCAATCCGCTCCTGCACGTCGCTGGGCAATTGCAGGTTATCCACTTCATCAAGCAGGGCCGCATGCAGGCGACTACCCGGATGTTCGTTATTGGCCAGGGCGCGGCGGTAGAAGATCGCATTGCCTTCGCGGCGGGTGGCGACCAGTCCGGCCTGGGCAAGCACCTTCAAGTGATGGCTGATGCCCGATTGGCCGATGGCGAAAATCTGCGCCAATTCCAGCACGCCAAAGGAGTCGTTGCTCAGCGCGCGGAGGATATTCAGGCGCAACGGGTCGCCGCTGGCCTTGCACAGGGCGGCAAGGGCGTCGACAGGCTCGAAGGTCAGATGTGGCGCGCGCATATTCATAATGCCGAGTAGTCTAGTCGGTCATTTTTCATCCAGCAATACCAATATCAAAAAGTTTTGATATTGGTATTGCTGGCGCAAAAGCCAGAAAACATTGGCTCTGCGACTATCTGTCATTGCCCCGACGGGCTCCACTGGGCGAAAATGGGCGCCTTTTTCGACCTTCCTGTTGCAAAACCCGTAGGAGATTCAGTGATGCCCAGCCGTCGTGAGCGAGCCAATGCCATTCGTGCCCTCAGCATGGATGCCGTGCAGAAAGCCAACAGCGGCCACCCGGGTGCCCCTATGGGTATGGCGGATATCGCCGAAGTGTTGTGGCGCGACTACCTCAAGCACAACCCGAGCAACCCGAGCTTCGCCGACCGTGACCGCTTCGTGCTGTCCAACGGCCATGGCTCGATGCTGATCTACTCGCTGCTGCACCTGACCGGCTATGACCTGGGCATCGAAGACCTCAAGCAGTTCCGGCAGATGCACAGCCGTACCCCCGGTCACCCGGAATATGGCTACACCCCGGGCGTGGAGACCACCACGGGTCCGCTCGGCCAAGGTCTGGCCAATGCCGTGGGCTTCGCCCTGGCGGAAAAAGTGCTGGGCGCGCAGTTCAACCGCGACGGCCATCCGATCGTCGACCACTTCACCTACGCCTTCCTTGGCGACGGCTGCATGATGGAAGGCATCAGCCATGAAGTCAGCTCGCTGGCCGGTACCTTGGGTCTGGGCAAGCTGATCGCCTTCTACGACGACAACGGTATTTCCATCGACGGCGAAGTCGAGGGCTGGTTTACCGATGACACGCCGAAGCGCTTCGAGGCCTACGGCTGGCAGGTGATCCGCAATGTCGACGGCCATGACGCCGAAGAAATCAAGATCGCCATCGACACCGCGCGCAAGACCCTGGATCAGCCGACCCTGATCTGCTGCAAGACCACCATCGGCTTTGGTTCGCCGAACAAGCAGGGCAAGGAAGACTGCCACGGCGCACCGTTGGGCGTTGACGAAATCGCCCTGACCCGCGCCGCTCTGGGCTGGAACCATGGCCCGTTTGAAATCCCCGCGGATATCTACGCCGAGTGGGACGCCAAGCAAGCCGGTGCTGCCGCTGAGGGCGAGTGGGATCAGCGCTTTGCCGCCTATGCCGCCGCCTACCCGGAACTGGCCAGCGAATTCACACGTCGCATCGCCGGCGAGCTGCCAGCCGATTTCGCCGAGAAAGCCGCTGCCTATATCCAGGAAGTTGCCGATAAGGGCGAAACCATCGCCAGCCGCAAGGCCAGCCAGAATGCATTGAATGCCTTCGGTCCGCTGCTGCCAGAGTTCCTCGGCGGTTCCGCCGACCTGGCCGGCTCCAACCTGACCCTGTGGAAGGGCTGTAAGGGCGTCTCTGCGGAAGACGCCTCCGGCAACTACATGTTCTACGGCGTGCGCGAGTTCGGCATGAGCGCGATCATGAACGGCGTTGCCCTGCATGGCGGCTTCGTGCCCTACGGTGCGACCTTCCTGATCTTCATGGAATACGCGCGCAATGCGGTGCGCATGTCGGCGCTGATGAAAAAGCGCGTGCTCTATGTGTTCACCCATGACTCCATCGGTCTCGGCGAAGACGGCCCCACCCACCAGCCGGTGGAGCACCTGGCCTCCCTGCGGGCCATGCCGAACCTCAATGTCTATCGCCCGGCGGACGCCGTGGAGGCCGCCGAGTGCTGGAAGCTGGCCCTATCGACGCCCACCACCCCCTCGATCATGGCCCTGTCGCGCCAGAAGGTGCCGGCCGCCCGGACCGAGCCTGCGGGTGAAAATCTGTCCGCCCGGGGCGCCTATGAGCTGCGCGCCGCCGATGGCGAGGCCAAGGCCACCCTCTTCTCCACCGGCTCG
>NZ_JAUXMX010000049.1 GCF_030683065.1 Pseudomonas sp. | reverse complement strand
CTGACGATCTCGGCCTCGATCACGGTGCCATCTGCCAGCGGCGCGAAAACCTTCTCGCCCATACGCTTCAAGCCGCCTTTGACCAAGGCCAGGGCGAAGCTGTAGCCCATGCTGGTGCTGTAGTAGCTGGAGGTCACGTGGCCGACCATGCTCATCGGAATCGCCTGCTTGGCGTCGAACACCAGCTGTGCGCCTTCCGGCAGCACCTTGTTCGGGTCGACGGGCTTGAGGCCAACCAGCTGCTTGCGGTTTTCCTTGAGGCAGTCTTCACGGTTCATCCCGCGCCAGCCGATCCAGGAGAACGGCTTGGTTCGACCCACACACCAGCCCATGTTCAGGTCGTCCGGGGTCACCGATCCATCAGTCTCCTGACCGACGATGATGAAGCCCTTCTCGGCGCGCAGTACGTGCATGGTTTCGGTGCCGTACGGGGTCAGGTTGTACTTCTTGCCTGCCTCGACGATCTTTTCCAGCACGCCCATGGCGTAGTCGGCCTGCACGTTGACTTCGTAGCTCAGCTCACCGGTAAAGGAGATGCGGAACACCCGCGCCGGTACGCCGCCAACCTGACCTTCCTTCCAGGTCATGAACGGGAAAGCGTCTCTGTCCAGGTCGATGTCGGTGACCTCGCTCAGCAGCTTACGGCTGTTGGGGCCAGACAGAGTCATGGTCGCCCAGTGGTCGGTGACCGAGGTGAAGTACACCTTGAGGTCCGGCCACTCGGTCTGCTGGTAGATTTCCAGCCACTGCATGACGCGCGCGGCGCCGCCGGTGGTGGTGGTCATGATGAAGTGATTATCGGCCATACAGGCAGTCACACCATCGTCGAAGACCATGCCGTCTTCCTTGCACATCAGGCCGTAACGGGCCTTGCCCACGTCCAGCTTGGTCCACGCATTGGTGTACACGCGGTTGAGGAACTCGCGGGCGTCCGGGCCCTGGATGTCAATCTTGCCGAGGGTCGAGGCATCGAGCAGGCCGACGCTGTCGCGTACTGCCTTGCACTCACGGCCAACGGCGGCGTGCATGTCTTCACCGGACTTGGGGAAGTACCAGGGACGCTTCCACTGACCAACGTCCTCGAACTCGGCGCCATTTTTCAGGTGCCAGCTGTGCAGGGCGGTGTAGCGCACCGGGTCGAACAACGCACCGCAGTTGCGCCCGGCCACGGCGCCGAAGGTCACCGGGGTGTAGTTGGGGCGGAACATGGTGGTGCCCATCTGCGGGATGCTGATGCCCAGCGATCGGGCGGCAATGGCCAGACCGTTGATGTTGCCCAGCTTGCCCTGATCGGTACCGAAGCCCAGCGCGGTGTAGCGTTTGACGTGCTCGACCGACTCAAAGCCCTCGCGGGTGGCCAGTTCGATACCGGCCGCCGTGACGTCGTTTTGCTGGTCGACGAATTGCTTCGGCGCCCGTGCGGTCGGTTTCTCGTGCGGCACCTGGAACAGCGCAATACTTGGCTCTTCGTGATGACCGAGGACTTTCGGCAGTTGGCCGGCGACCGCGGTAAAGCCTGCTTCGGCAGACGCCCTGGCGCCCGCTTCGAAGCCGTCGGCCAGTACATCGCCGAGGGCGAACACGCCGTTCATCGCACCGGCGCAGACGCGCGCTTGGAAACCTTCACCCGGCACAAAACCGAGGATGTCTTCGCGCCAGGTCGGCTTGCCGCCCAGGTGCGAGGCCAGATGCACCACCGGGCTGTAACCGCCGGAGCTGGCGACCAGGTCGCACTCCAGCCACTCGCCGGGACTGGTGACTTTATGTGCCTGCGTGTCGATGGCAGCGACGCGCGCCGCGCTGACGCGCTTGCTGCCCCGCACTTCGATCACCGCACTGCCGGTCAGGACGCGCAGACCCTTGGCCCGCGCTTCCTCGACCCAGGCACCCTTGGGGTTGCTGCGCGCATCGGCGATGGCGACCACCTTGATGCCGGCTTCCAGGCAGTCCAGCGCTACGCGGTAGGCGTAATCGTTGGTCGTCGAAAGGACCAGTTGTTTGCCAGGGGCCACGCCGTAACGGCGCACGTAGGTGGATACCGCGCCGGCCAGCATGTTGCCAGGTACGTCGTTGTTGCCGTAAACCAGCGGACGCTCGTGGGCGCCGGCGGCCAGGACCACGCGTTTGGCGCGCACACGGTGCAGGCGCTGCCGCACCTCGCCGATCGGCGCGGCGTCACCGAGGTGATCGGTGCGACGCTCATGGATGGTCAGGAAGTTGTGGTCGTGATACCCGTGCACGGTAGAGCGCGGCAGCAGGGTTACTTCCGGCATCTTCTGCAGTTCGGCGATGACCTTGGCTACCCAGTCGGCGGCTGGTTTGCCATCGAGGGTTTCGCGGCTATCGAGCAGATGGCCACCGAATTCTTCCTGCTCGTCGGCCAGGATCACCCGCGCACCGCTGCGACCAGCAGCCAGAGCAGCCGCCAGACCGGCGGCACCGCCACCGACGACCAGCACGTCGCAGTGCTGGTTCAGGTAGTCGTAACTGTCCGGGTCGTTTTCCTTCGGCGAACGGCCCAGGCCTGCGGCCTTACGAATGTACTTCTCGTAGGTCAGCCAGAGGTTCTGCGGGTACATGAAGGTCTTGTAATAGAAGCCAGGCGCCATCATGCCGCCGCCGACCTTGCCGAGAATGCCCATCAGGTCAGTGTTGACGCTCGGCCAGCCGTTGGTGCTGTTGGCTACCAGGCCGCTGTACAGCGCTTGTTGGGTGGCGCGCACGTTGGGGATCTGGGTGGCTTCGCTAGCGCCGATCTGCAATACGGCATTCGGCTCTTCGGCGCCAGCGGCGACGATGCCGCGCGGACGTGAGTACTTGAAGCTGCGGCCGACGATATCGACGCCGTTGGCCAGCAACGCGGCGGCCAGGGTGTCACCATGGAAACCCTGATAGCTCTCACCGTTGAAGGTGAAGGTCAACGGTTGGTTGCGGTTGATCCGGCCACCTTTGCTCAGGCGATTGATCTGACTCATGCCTTTTCTCCTGCCGCACGGCTGGTCTGCTGCGCACTGTTCGGCTTAGCCGTTACGCTCGGCTTTTCGCCAATCTTGTAGGTTTCGAAAATTTCGTAGCTGATGGTGTCGCGCGTGGCATTGAAGTACTGCCGACAGCCGGCCGCGTGAATCCATAGCTCGTGGTGGATGCCGCGTGGGTTGTCGCGGAAGAACAGATATTCGCCCCACTCAGCATCGGTGCAGGCATTCGGATCCAGCGGGCGCGGGATGTGCGCCTGGCCAGCCGAGTGGAATTCCTCTTCGGAGCGCAGTTCGCCGCAATGGGGACAGAAGATGTTCAGCATGTCGTATTTCTCCTGTTAGTGTGCGACGCCGGCAGCGCCGTGCTCGTCGATCAAGGCGCCGTTGTAGAAACGGTCCATGGCGAAGGGTTTTGCCAGCGCGTGCATCTCACCTTTGGCCAGGCTGGCGGCGAACACGTGACCTGAACCTGGGGTGGCCTTAAAGCCGCCGGTACCCCAACCGCAGTTGAAGAACAGATTCTGTACCGGGGTCTTGCTGATGATCGGGCAGGCGTCCGGCGTGGTGTCGACGATGCCGCCCCACTGGCGGTTCATGCGCACGCGCGAGAGCACCGGGAACAGCTCGACGATCGCCTGCAGGGTGTGCTCGATGGTTGGGTAGGAGCCGCGCTGGCCGTAACCGACGTAACCGTCGATACCGGCACCGATGACCAGGTCACCCTTGTCCGACTGGCTGATATAGCCGTGTACCGCGTTGGACATGATCACGCTGTCGATGATCGGTTTGATCGGCTCGGACACCAGTGCCTGCAGCGGGTGCGACTCGATCGGCATGCGGAAGCCAGCGAGCTTGGCCATGTGCCCGGAGTTACCGGCGGTGACCACACCGACGCGCTTGCCGCCGATAAAGCCCTTGTTGGTTTCCACACCGATGCACACGCCGTTTTCCTTACGGAAACCGATCACTTCGGTTTGCTGAATCAGGTCGACGCCCAAGGCGTCGGCGGCGCGCGCATAGCCCCAGGCCACGGCATCGTGCCGGGCCACACCGCCGCGCCGCTGCAGGGAAGCGCCCATTACCGGGTAACGGGTGTTCTTGCTGCAATCCATGAACGGGATCAGTTCCTCGACCTGCTTGGCATTGAGCACCTCGCCATCGATACCGTTGAGGCGGTTGGCCCCGACCCGGCGCTCGATGTCGCGCATGTCTTGCAGGCTGTGACCGAGGTTGAATACGCCGCGCTGGGAAAACATCACGTTGTAGTTGATGTCCTGGGACAGGCCTTCCCACAGCTTCATGGCGTGCTCGTAGAGGTGCGCCGACTCGTCCCACAGGTAGTTGGACCGCACGATGGTGGTATTGCGCGCGGTGTTGCCGCCGCCCAACCAGCCCTTCTCGATCACTGCGACGTTCTTCACGCCGAACTCTTTTGCCAGGTAATAGGCCGTGGCCAGGCCGTGGCCGCCACCGCCGACGATGATCACGTCGTACACCGGCTTGGGCGTCG
Organism: Pseudomonas sp.; assembly: GCF_030683065.1. Taxonomy (GTDB): domain Bacteria; phylum Pseudomonadota; class Gammaproteobacteria; order Pseudomonadales; family Pseudomonadaceae; genus Aquipseudomonas. The sequence continues at coordinate 1,506 of NZ_JAUXMX010000049.1, read as the reverse complement.
GGTTGCGCCACATGCGCTGCCAGTTTTCGTTGTGGCTGAAGGAGTGCTTGAGCAGGCCGAAGCCGGAATAACGTTGCATCAGTGGGTACTCCTGATACGTAAAAATGCTGTGCAGGCGAATGCGCCAGTTCTCGCTGTTTGCCTACGACATGGCAAACGAGTGCGTAGCCTGGGTTGAGCGTAGCGATACCCAGGAAAATCGGTCTGATGGGTATCGCTACGCTTAACCCATCCTACGAGGCACCTAGCAGTCAGCGATAAACCGGGTAATCGGCGCAGAGCCCTGCCGCCAGCGTTGCCACCTGGGCCTCGACGTCGGCATCGCCGAGGTGGTCGAGGATGTCGCAGATCCAGCCAGCCAACTCGATGCTCTGCTGCTCCTTGAAGCCGCGGGTGGTGATGGCCGGGGTGCCGATGCGCAGACCTGAGGTGACGAACGGCGACTGCGGGTCATTCGGCACGGAGTTCTTGTTCACTGTGATACCGGCGCGACCAAGGGCGGCGTCGGCATCTTTGCCGGTCAGGCCCTGACGGATCAGGCTAACCAGGAACAGGTGGTTATCGGTGCCGCCGGAGACCACGTCGAAACCGCGCTCGATGAACACCTTGGCCATTGCCTGAGCGTTGTTGATCACCTGCTGCTGGTAGTCCTTGAAACCAGGCTCCATGGCTTCCTTGAAGCACACCGCTTTGCCGGCGATTACGTGCATCAACGGGCCGCCCTGGGCGCCAGGGAATACTGCCGAGTTGAGTTTCTTCTCGATCTCGGGATTGCTCTTGGCCAGGATCAGGCCGCCACGCGGACCGCGCAGGGTCTTGTGGGTAGTGGTGGTGACCACGTCTGCGTAAGGCAGCGGGTTGGGGTACAGGCCGGCGGCAACCAGGCCGGCGACGTGGGCCATGTCGACGAACAACAGGGCACCGACCTTGTCGGCAATGGCGCGAAAACGCGGGAAATCCAGGGTTTTGGAGTAGGCGCTGAAGCCGGCGATGATCATCTTCGGCTGGCACTCGACGGCCAGGCGCTCGACCTCGTCGTAATCAATCAAGCCGGTCGTGGTGTCGATACCGTACTGCACCGCGTTGTACAGCTTGCCGGAGGAGCTGACCTTGGAACCGTGGGTCAGGTGACCGCCGTGGGCCAGGCTCATGCCGAGGATGGTGTCACCGGCATTGATCAGCGCCAAGTACACGGCGGAGTTGGCCGAGGAGCCGGAATGCGGCTGGACGTTGGCGTAATCGGCGCCGAACAGCTGTTTGGCCCGGTCTATTGCAAGCTGCTCGACCACGTCGACGTGCTCGCAGCCGCCGTAGTAGCGCTTGCCCGGATAGCCTTCGGCGTACTTGTTGGTCAGGCCGCTGCCTTGCGCCTGCATGACCCGCTTGCTGGTGTAGTTTTCCGAAGCGATCAGCTCGATGTGATGTTCCTGACGGCGCTCCTCGGCATCCATCGCGCTGAGCAGTTCGTCGTCGTAGCCTTTAATTTGGTCTTGTTTGCTGAACATC
>NZ_JAUXMX010000046.1 GCF_030683065.1 Pseudomonas sp. | reverse complement strand
GGTGACTGGCGCGACTCGGTCGCAGCCATGTACGAGGAAACGGGTTCGACCGGCCAACTAACCAGGTTCGGGGTTGGGAACACTCTGCTATTAAAAGCAGAGCGGGTTGCTTTGAGTCTTGACGTTGGGTCGGCTAATGGGCGTCCCCTTTTTCGCTTCCCCTTTTTCCACGAGACGTTATGACGAGCAGCTCAAATGCGACAAGCCACCGACATTAAAGAACTCAGCCGGTTTGCGCCGGTAGTAGCCGTCCTCCACCGCCTGCGCCTGTTCGGCGTAGGGCTGGGTCATGATGGCCTGCAACTCGCGCACCAGCGCGTAGTTGCCCGCGCTCGCGTGGTTATACGCTGGCACAAGAAACCACTCGCGCAGCGTGTATTTCGGGTTGACCCGTTTCATCTGTCTTGCCAGCGCCTCACGGTCGCGGGCTGCGGTATTGGTGTTGCTGGTACTGCTGATGCCGACCAACGATTGCCATAACGTCAGCCACTCGGACCAACGCTGCTGCAGCCCGTCGTTGTTTTGTTGTGCGCCCGGATAGAAGCTTTTTTTCAGTGGGCCCATGTCGTCAGGCAGCGTCGAGAGTTCGCGGAAGAACACGGTGTAATCGACCGGCGTTTGCCGCATAAGCGTTTCCAGCTCGCTGAACAACGCGGGGTGAAACGTATCCAGCCCCAGTTTGGCCGCCCACATCTGCTCCATTTGCGTTTGCATCACTGCCGCAAAGCCACTGCGAATCTCCTCGAGCTGCTGCAGGCTGTCCTGAACCAAGCTGTTCTGATCCAAGCATTCCTGATCAAGATCGCCCTGATGCGCGCTCAGCAACGGCCGCAAGGCCGCGCAAAACATCTGGAAGTTGCGCTCCGCTGCCACCGGTTGATTGAGGAACGCGAAGTGTTCTCCACCACCCGTCCACGGCTGGTAGTGCGGGTCGAACACTTCGCAGAACCCGAACGGACCGTAGTCGAGGGTGAAACCACCTGCCGCGCAGTTGTCGCCGTTGAAGTTACCCTGGCAATAGCCGACGCGAATCCAGTTGGCCACCAGCGAGGTCAGCCGGCTGCGGAACGCACGCGCCAGCAACAGCACTTTTGCGCGGGTGCCAAGCTGCGGGTCGATAACCTCCGCGTACTCACGCGCGATCAAGTGCAACACCAACTGCTCCAGTTCCTGCAGCGCTTGCGGGTGCTCCTGCTTGCGCGCACGGCGAGCGAACAGCTCGAGTTGGCCGACCCGAATAAATGACGGCGCAACCCGCGTCGTGATGGCGACGGCCTCCGTTACCAGCCGGTCGGGGTCCTGCGCGTACGAGCCCGGTGAGTACCACGGCCGCTGGACCTGCTCGTTTTTCGACACGTACAAACTCAGCGATCGCGAGGTTGGCACGCCGAGCGCATGCATGTGCTCCTGTGCGAGGAACTCGCGGACACTCGAGCGCAACACGGCGCGACCGTCCCCACCCCGGCAGTACGGCGTGCGGCCGCCACCTTTGAGCTGCATTTCCCAGCGGCGACCGTTGATCACCGCCTCCAGCACGGACACAGCGCGACCGTCGCCGTAGCCGTTGCCTGTGCGGAACGGGCACTGTTGGTAATATTCTTTGCCGTATATAGACAGTGCATAGCCCGTCGCCCAGCCGACCTTGCGCAGCGGCGGCGGAACCTGGCTGAGGTCGCCGGAAAACATCCGTACGAAATCCGCCGACTGCGCCAGGCTGTCGGAAAAACCCAGTTCGCGGAACAAGCTTTGGCTGTGTGCGACGTACTCCGGGGAGTCGATGGGCGTGGGTTTGACCGGCACATAGTGGCCGCTGAACACTTGGCGCGGCGCATGGTCGTCGCCGTCTGCTGTCGCCTGAGGATCGCAGTTGAGCGTGTCCATCAGCGAGTAGTTGGCCAACGTGGCGAGATCGTCGAGCGTGGCGACGGCGGCAGACGCTGCGACGCTTTCTAGGGCGAGTCGATTGCTCATAAGGGCACCTCTTGGCGCGGGAAGAACGGCTGTTTGCCCGCTGCGTGGTGAGTGGTATCGACAATTTCTTCGATTTCGGGGGCGACTCTTTTCAGCATAACGTCGAAACCCTGGCGCAGCGTCACCTGCGAGGACGCGCAGCCCTGACAGCCGCCGCTCATAACGATAAACAGCTTGCCGCGCAGAGTCTCGACAATCGAAATCTTGCCGCCGTGATTGGCGATGGATTTATTCACCTGTTTGTCCAGCAGCTCCTGAACCACCGTATAAAGCGCTGCATCAGACCTGCCTTGCGTGCTGCTGTGGACATGCACCTCCAAGATCGCCTGCACGCCACTCAACAGCTGCGTGCGGATGGCGGTGCCGATGCTGGCTTTCAGCCCTGACCACGCGGCGCTCGGTGCCTTGCCAACGGTCAGCACGTTCTCGGCAATCAGCACGTTGGCCACGCCGAGCAGTGCGAACAGTCGCTCACCAAGCGGCGAACCGGCGGCCCGCTGCTTATTGCCGAAAAAGAACGGGCCGCCCGGATGCACGGGGTGGCTGACCACGAACGTGCAGCTGTCGGGGTCTGCCAGTGACACCTGCGCACGAATGCTCGCCGGCATGCTGTCCGGCAGACTCACGGGCAAACTCGCAGGCAGCTCGGCAGCCAGACGCGCAGACATCTTCAAGGCTCGACGTCGCCGCGCGCGCCTAGCCCAGTGCCATTAATGCTGTCCAGATGAATACGCTCCAGCAGATCAGAACTTCTTGCAAGAAAAAACTGGTTGTCGTGAAGGACCGCCTCTGGCCGGTTATAGCCTGTCGCGACCGTCCGCCCTGGGTCGCTACCGCTAATTGCAACCTCTGCGTCTCGATACCATCGCTCACGGAAAATACCGCTGCCCCACATAACGCCTGGCGTTGCGAGTAATGCGCCGTGTATGTAGCCGTTCGCCTTGACTTGCTTGTGCGGCTTCCTTAGCGTGCCGTCTCCGTTGGGATAAGCAGGATTCAGGCATGAGCGTCGCTGATAACGTCAAACTCGAAGCCGGCTGGAAAGAGGCCTTGCGCGAGGAGTTCGCCAAGCCCTACATGCAGGAGTTGGCCGAGTTCCTGCGCCAAGAGAAGGCCGCCGGCAAGGAGGTCTATCCGCCGGGTGCGCTGATCTTCAATGCGCTCAACTCCACGCCGCTGGAGCGGGTCAAGGTGGTGATCATCGGCCAGGATCCCTATCACGGCCCGGAGCAGGCTCATGGTCTGTGCTTCTCGGTGCAGCCAGGGGTGGCCACGCCGCCGTCGTTGCTGAATATCTACAAGGAGCTGAAACGCGACCTGAATATCGACATCGCTACCCACGGCTGTTTGCAGCACTGGGCTGAGCAGGGCGTGCTGTTGCTCAACACCTCGTTGACGGTCGAACGCGGCATTGCCGGCTCCCATGCGGACAAGGGCTGGGGGGTGTTTACCGACCGGGTGATCGAGGTGGTCAGTCAGCACGCTGCGCACCTGGTTTTTCTGCTGTGGGGCAAGCATGCGCAGAGCAAAGCGCGCCTGATCGACCCGAGCAAGCATCTGGTGCTGTGCTCGCCGCATCCCTCGCCGCTGTCGGCCCATCGCGGTTTTATCGGCAATGGTCACTTCAGTCGCTGCAATAAATTTCTCGTGCAGCACGGTATGCAGCCTATCGACTGGCGCCTGCCGCCACTCTAGATGCCGGCGCACAGGCCTGCTCGGCAAGGTCACGACGCAGCGCGCGCAGGCGAGCGCTGAGGTGCTCGCGCTGTTTGTTGTCGGCGCTTGCGAGCAGGTCGCTGAATAGCTCGATCATTGCTTGCCGTGAGCGTGCGTAGACGGCGCGGTAGTCGTCTTGGTAGACGCTTTCACGCTCCTGCAGCAAATGCGTCAGGCGCAGGGGGAAGTCGGCGCTGCGCCGTGCATCAAGCACCGTGCGCAATTCCGTCTGCCAGCGCAGGCGGTTGTCCAGCCACAGGCGATTTTGCTCACCCAGCGTTTGTGCCCACTCGCCGATACGTGCCTGCTGCAGCTCATTGAGCTGACCAAACCAGGGGCGCAGGCGTTTCTGCATGCGCGCGGCGCGTTGGCTGATCTGGGTCGCCAGGGGCGGTTCGAGAAAGTCCAGGCGATCCTCGCGGTTGTCCTCATCGAGGACGGCATACAGGTCGGCGACTTGGCTGGGGTTGAGGGTTTGCAGCAGCTCGATGGCGGTTGGGGTGATTTCGGCCGTGACGCGTTTGAGCGCGCCATCCAGTTCGGCGAACTGTTCGCTCAGTTGGCTCGCGCTGGGGTTGGTCTGCTTGAGCAGGCGTTCACTGCGCTGCAGCCAGTCGATATACCGCGGTAACTCGCTGCTGCAGTGCCACTCCAGGTGGGACTGCAAGCGTGGCTTGAGCCAGGTTTTCTGGGTGCTGGTCAGGCTCAGGTAATCGTCCAGCTGCCAGGGAATCAGCCAGTCGAGGTTGCGATAGGCCAGGCCGACCCGGCTGCAGGCGGCCAATAGCACGCTGAGGGCGACCAGCAGGAGCAGGGTTTTGATCAGGGGCCAGCGGGGCAGGTTCATGCGGGTTGCCTCGGTGTGTGATCGGTCAGTGCTTGCACCTTAGTGCCTGGAAACTGTCACGCGATGCTGGGCACGGGCTCACAGATTACGCCCGCCCGGACTGGCATAGGGCCGTTTGAAATATGCGCTAAAAAAGAGCCCGCGCGAGGCGGGCTAAACGTGGTCGATATGTGCGGGTAGATTGCTAGCTACGCTGCCACCGCCTGAACAGCGGCTCGGCCAGGAACATCACCAGGAACAGCCGCAGCACCTGCAATGCGGTGACCAGCGCCACCGACAGGTGCAGGGCCTCGGCAGTCAGGCACAGTTCGGTGATGCCGCCGGGCATCATGCCGAGCATCAGCGAACTCTGGTCTGCGTTGGCCAGCCAGCCGAGGCCTGTTGCCAGTAGCGCGGCGCCGGCCATGGCGAGCAGGGTGAACAGCAGGATGCGCGCGAGAAAACCTGGCGCATTGCGAAAGAACCCGCGGTCGAAGTGGCAGCCCAGGGCGCAGCCGATCAGCCATTGGCCGGCCTGGCCGAGACCGTCCGGTAAACCGATGTGCAAGTCGAAGCTGACGCTGGCGACAGCGCACACGGTCAGTGGCCCGAGCATCCAGGGGTTGGGTTGCTTGAGTTTGCCCCAGAGCAGTGCCAGTAGCGCGCCGGCCGGTAGCAGGATGGCCAGCCAGAGTCCGTTCACTTCGGCTGCTGGCGGCGGTTCGATGGGCGGCAGGCTCCAGGTGAAGATGGCCGGAATCAGCAGCACCACCAACAGCAGGCGCAGGCTGTGCGCCGCCGCGACGCTGGCGACCTGGGCGTCGTGGCGGCGTGCCAGATTGACCATTTCGCTGGCGCCGCCCGGCATGCTGGCAAAGAACGCCGTCGCCCGGTCAACCCCGGCGCGGCGCAACAGGGCAATACCGATCAGGCTGAGTAGCAGGGTGATTAGAGCGCCAGCCAGGATCACGCCGAAGTTGCTGAGCAGTGCACTCATCACTTCGCTGGTGAAGTGCAGGCCGATGGCGCTGGCGACCAGCCATTGCCCGGTTTTTCGACCACCGGGGATTTCCGTGACCAGCCAGCCGCTGCAGCGTGCGGCGATGACTGCCAGCAATGGGCCAATGATCCACGGCAAAGGCCAGCCGATCAGGCTGGCCAGGTAACCGCCGATCAAACCGATCAGCGGTGTGGCCCAGTAGCGACGCCACTGGGTCAGGGTTGAGGCATTAAGCATTAACTACTCGAGCGATGCGCCGCGCACGCCACCAGCGCAGGGCTGGCATGCCAAGCATCAGTGCGGTCAGTGCCCAAATGACGAGGCTGATCGGGCTGCTCCAGAGGATACTCAGTTCACCTGCCGAGATCGACAGGGCGCGGCGCAGGTTGTCTTCCATGAGCTCACCGAGCACGAAACCGAGGATCACCGCCGACAACGGGAAGTCCAGCTTGCGCAGGATATAGCCGAACACACCGAGGCCGACCATCAGTACCAGGTCGAAGGTGGTGCTGTGCACCGCATAGACGCCGACCATGCTGATCGCGGTGATCGCCGGCACCAGCACCCAGTTGGGTACGCTGAGCATGCGGGCGAACAGGCCGACCAGCGGAAGGTTCATTACCAGCAAGATCACGTTGCAGATGAACAGCGAGGCGATCAGGCCCCAGACCACATCCGGCTGCTGTTCGAACAGCAATGGGCCTGGGGTGATGTTGTACAGGGTCAGGGCGCCGATCATTACCGCAGTCGTGCCTGAACCAGGAACGCCGAGGGTCAGCATGGGGATCAGCGAGCCGCAGGCCGAGGCGTTGTTGGCCGCTTCCGGTGCGGCCAGGCCGCGCAGGTCGCCTTCGCCGAATTTGCCGCTAGCACCGGCCATACGCTTTTCGGTCATGTAGGTCATGGCGCTGGCGATGGTCGCGCCGGCACCCGGCAGTACGCCGATGACGAAGCCAGCGAGCGAACTGCGGATCATGGTCCAGAAGGTAAAGCAGTACTCCTTGAAGTTGAACATCAGGCGCCCACCAGCCTTGGTAACTTGCTGGCCGCCGTGGGTCTTCTCCAGCATGATCAGGATCTCGCTGACACTGAAGAAACCGATCACCACGATGATGAACTGGATACCGTCGGACAGGCTGACGCTGCCGAAGGTGAAGCGGTAAACGCCGGTGGTTGAATCCACGCCCACTGTTGCCAGTGAAAGGCCGATCAGGGCCGCCAGCAGGGTCTTGACCGGCTTGTCGCCAACCATGCCGCCGAGGCACGCGATGGCGAAGATCATCAGCACGAAGTACTCGGCCGGACCGAAGGCCACTGCCCACTTGGCCAGGATCGGTGCGAACAGCACCACGCCGCAGGTGGCGATCATGCTGCCTGTGAAGGAGCTGACCGCCGATAGCGACAGGGCGATACCGGCCTTGCCTTGGCGTGCCAGCGGATTCCCGTCGAGGGTGGTCATCACCGAGGCTGAGCAGCCTGGTACGTTGAGTAGAATGGCGGAGATGCGTCCGCCGTATTCGCAGCCGAGGTACACGGCTGCGAGCAGGATCAGGGAGGTTTCCGGTGACAGGCCGAGCGCGAAGGCCAGCGGCAGCAGGAGGGCCACGCCGTTGATCGGGCCTAGCCCTGGCAGCATGCCTACGATGGTGCCGACGAAGGCGCCAAACAGGGCGACCATCAGATTTTCCGGTCGGGTGGCGACGTCGAAACCCTGCATCAAGAAATTCAGCGTTTCCATATCAATTCTCCACGAAGACGGTAAGCAGACCCAGCGGCAAAGGTACGTCCAGCAGCAGGTCGAACAGGCCGTACAGCAGAACGCCCAGTAGTGTGCCGCTCAGGGCGCAGGGCAGCAGGCGTCCGGTGAACAACAGGCCAAGGGTGAAGGTGGTCAGAGCGGTGCTGAGGATGAAACCAAGCGGTTCAAACAGTAGGGCGTAGGCAAGCAGGGTGGCGATGCACAGGCAGGCTCGCTTTATCGCGCGGGGGTTGAGTACTTGCTCAAGCAGGTCGGGCTTGGCAATCAGCCAAGCGGCACCGACAGCCATCAGGCTGAGCAGTAACAATGGGTAGGCGCGGGGGCCAACCGGGTCGTAGGCAAACGGCGCCTGGAAACCCCAGGCGAGGACGGCGAGGCCGGCACAGAAAAGCAGCCAGATCGCAGCGAACAGGCGGACGTACATGGTGGGTTACCTAGTCAAGGGTCAGGGAAGACCGAGGAACCTTAGGATGGGTATCGCTGCGCTCAACCTGCGCGGCCCGACCCATCCTACGTTCTGGGTGTTGGCGTTTTACTCCTGCATCAGGCCGAAGGCATCGGCTAGCACCTTGTATTCTTCGACTTGCTTGAAGACCAGGGCTTGCAGTTCATCGCCAGTCACCGACAGTGGCAGCAGGTCGCGCTGTGCACGCAGCTTGGCGAAGTCTTCGCTGGCGAGCATGGTATCGAACTGCTGTTTCCACCAGTCGTACTGCGCATCGCTGACCTCTGGGCCGACATAGAAACCGCGGATCACCGGCCAGGTGATGTCGTAGCCTTGCTCCTTGGCGGTGGGGATCTCGGCCAGCTTGCCCGGCAGGCGTTCATCGGAGAGTACCGCGAGGATGCGTACCTTCTTCGCTTCCAGTTGCGGGGTGACTTCACCGAGGCCGCTGCTGGTTACCTGTACGTGGCCGCCGAGCATGGCAGTGAGGGTTTCGCCGCCGCCTTCGAAGGCGACATAACGCAGGTTCTTCGGATCGATACCCGCCAGGCGAGCGATCAGCGCGGTCTGCATCCAGTCCTGGCCGCCGATGGTGGCGCCCGCACCGAAGACGATGCTGGACGGATCTTTCTTCAGTGCCTGTACCAGGTCATCGAGGCTCTGGTAGGGCGAGTCGGCACGCACGGTAATGGCGCCATAGTCGGTGCCTACCGCCGCTAGCCAGCGCACGCCGGTTTCGTCGTAACGACCGAACTTGCCTTGGGCCAGGTTGAGCAGGGAGCCGCTGGAGAAGGCGACAATGGTGCCTGGGTCATCGGCGCGCTGGGCGATCACCGCGTTGTACGCAACGGCGCCAACACCGCCGGGCATGTAGGTGACGCGCATCGGTTTTTTCAGCAGGCCGCCATCTTTCAAGCCGCTTTGTGCCAGTTTGCAGGTCAGGTCGAAGCCGCCGCCGGGCTTGGCCGGAGCGATGCACTCGGGGCGCTTGGGTTCGGCAGCCAGCAGTTGACCGGCGAAGGCCATGCAGGCGGTGGCGAGGGCGATACGGGTAAAGGCAGTTTTCATGGGTGTTTCCTCTAGATTCTTATTGTGGATTACCAGATCGGCAGCGTGTAGCCGACGACCATCCGGTATTCGTCCGAGTCGCGGGCGAAGTCGGAGCGCAGGTTCGCGTTACGCAGGCGCACGTAAAGGTTCTTCGCCGGGCCGCTCTGGACCACGTACTTGACCTCGAAGTTGTGCTCCCACTCGCCGCCGCGCTCGTCGCTGCCGATAATCTTCGCGTCACTGCCCTTGATATAGCGGGCGAGGACGTTCAGGCCGGGCAGGCCGAGGCTGGCGAAATTGTAATCGTAGCGAGCCGACCAGGATTTTTCTTCAGGGTTGGCGTAGTCGTTGGCGGAGTCGTTGACCAAATAGGGATCGCTGCCGTCGATATAGGCATAGCCGGTGTCGCCGCTCATCTTCTGGTAGGCCAGGCTGAGCTTGTGCCCGCTGTGGGCATAGCTGACCACGCCGTTGAGTGCGCGGTTGTCAATCTTGCCGGCATTGGCCGCGCCGCTGTCGTCGCTCAGCATCAGGCGCAGGTCGCTGGCCAGGGTGCCGCCGCCCATGGGGTAGCTGGCCAGCAGGTTGAAGAAGTTCTGCCGGTAGATGTCATCCAGTTCGGCGTGGAAGTAGCGACCTTTGATATTCGGGTTGAACTGGTAGTCAACTCCCAGCAGGTCCAGGTAATCGGCTGTGATGCCCCCGGCGAAACGACGATTCCTATTGTTAAGCACCAGCTCTTCGGAGTTGCTTGAGGCGCGGTCGATGACCTTGTCCAGACGCCCGCCGGTGAAGGTCAGGCCATCCAGCTCGCTGGAGGTCAGCAGGCCTCCTTCGAACACCTGGGGCAGTAGACGGCTGTCACTGGCCTTGACCACGGGTAGATCAGGCACATGTGAGCCGTAGCGTAATTCGGTGGCGGAGAGCTTGACCTTGGCGGTGAGGCCCAGGCGGCTGAACTCGTCCGGTGCGCCGCCGCTTTCACGCGCTGGCAACAAGCCGGTGCCAGTGCGGCCGCCACCGGAGTCCAGCTTGACGCCGAGCATGCCCATGGCATCAAGGCCGAAGCCAACAGTGCCCTCGGTATAACCCGACTGAATATTCAGCAGGAAACCCTGGCCCCATTCTTCGCGCTTGTTCTGGCCATCGCCTTCGCGAAAATCACGATTCAGGTAGATATTGGTCATGGTCAGGTTGGCTGTGCTGTCTTCGACAAACGCGGCCTGGGCAGCAGGTGCGAGCAGTGCTGCAGTTACGGCTAGGCTGAGCAGGTTTACAGGCAGCAGTGCCTGACGTGATGCTATTGGCATCGTGTGGTCTCCATTGTTGTTTTTGTCACGGCTGCACACCACTGTGCAGACCGTTCAGGTAGGTGGGTCGAGCCACCTGGCGCTGATCGTATGAGGTCAAGCTTTCACCAAGCTTTCAGCGTTGAATTTTTTTGCAGTGGTTGCGCGCCGGCATTTTGCTAATTCACAGGTCGCCGCACGCCTGTAAACTGCGGCCCGGGCTGCGTGGCCGATAATGATTATCTGACTCGAATCTGGATGGAGGTGGCGGTGCGAATTCTGCTGGTCGAAGACCATCCGCAATTGGCGGCGAGCGTAGCCCAGGCCCTGAAAAGCGCCGGCTGGACGGTGGACGTTCTGCACGATGGAGTGGCCGCCGATCTGGCCCTGGCCAGCGAGGAGTACGCCCTGGCGATTCTCGATATCGGCTTGCCACGCCTCGATGGTTTCCAGGTGCTGGCGCGCTTGCGTGAGCGGGGCAAGACCCTGCCGGTGCTGATGCTGACCGCTCGTGGCGAAGTCAAGGATCGCGTGCATGGCCTCAACCTCGGTGCCGATGATTACCTGGCCAAACCCTTTGAATTGAGCGAGCTGGAAGCGCGGGTCAAGGCGCTGCTGCGGCGCAGCGTGCTGGGTGGCGAGCAGCAGCAGCGCTGCGGCCAACTGCTCTATGACCTGGGTACCCGGCGCTTCAGTGCAGGAGGAGAAAGCCTTAGCCTGACCTCGCGCGAGCAGGCGGTGCTGGAAGCCATGATTGCCCGGCCGGGGCGGGTGATGAGCAAGGAGCAACTGGCGGCCCAGGTGTTTGGTCTGGACGAGGAAGCGAGCACCGACTCGATCGAGATCTACGTCCATCGTCTGCGCAAGAAGCTCGAGGGCAGCGGCGCACGCATTGTTACCTTCCGTGGCCTGGGTTATTTGTTGGAGGCAGTCGGTGGCTGAAGTCGGTAGCCTGCGCGGGCGGCTGCTGCGGCGTCTGGCGCTGCTGTTGACGCTGATTCTGGTTGTGAGCAGTTTGAGTGCTTACTGGAGTGCCCGGAGCGCCGCCGACACCGCCTATGACCGTACCCTGCTGGCGTCGGCACGGGCGATCGCCCAGGGTCTGTATGCCGATGACGGCAGGCTCAAGGCCAATGTGCCCTATGTCGCCCTGGACACCTTCGCCTACGACAGCGTTGGGCGCATCTACTACCAAGTGCTGGATCAGCGTGGGCAACTGGTCTCCGGTTACGACGATCTACCGGCGGCGCCTGCCGGCACTCCGCGTACCGACGATTACCCGGCGCTGGCGCGTTTCTACGATGGCTTCTACCGCAGTCAGGGTGTGCGCGTGGTCAGCCTGCTGCAACCGGTCAGCGAACCCCTGCTCAATGGTATTGCCGAGATTCGAGTGGCCGAGACGCTAGGCGCACGTGAACGTATGACGCATCAGTTATTGGTTGGCACGCTGTGGCGCATGTGTTTGCTGGCGTTCAGCGCACTGCTGCTGGTGTGGCTGGCGGTGAGTGCCGCGCTGCGTCCGCTGGAACTGTTGCGACGGACGGTGGCCGCGCGTGCCAGCGACGACCTGCGGCCGCTACCGGATGCCGAGCTGCCACGCGAGTTGCGTCCGCTGGTGAGTGCCTTGAATCAGTTCAATGAACGTCTGCGTGGCCTGTTCGAGCGTCAGTCGCAATTCATCGCCGATGCTGCCCACGAACTGCGCACGCCCCTGGCGGCGCTCAAGGCGCGGGTCGAACTGGGTCTGCGTGCGCAGGAACCTGCCGCCTGGCGCAGCACCCTGGAAGAAGCGGCGCAGAATACCGATCGGCTGACTCAGCTGGCCAATCAACTGCTCTCGCTGGCGCGCATTGAAAGTGGGGCGCGGGCGATTGCCGAGGGTGGCGCACAGCAGCTGGACCTCAGTCAGTTGGCCCGTGAGCTGGGGCTGGCGTTGGCGCCGTTGGCCCACGCGCGCGGAATTTCCTTGGCGCTGGAGGCCGAACAACCGGTGTGGCTGCGCGGCGAGCCGACCCTGCTCAATGAGTTGTTGTGCAACCTGGTGGATAACGCTCTGGCGCATACCCCGGCCGGCGGCAATGTGATCCTGCGGGTGGTGGCGCCAGGTGTCCTGGAGGTTCAGGACGATGGCCCTGGGATTCCTTTAGAGGAGCACGAGAAGGTTTTCGAGCGCTTTTATCGGCGCGGCGTGCAAGGCTCTGGCGCGGGCCTGGGCTTGGCCATCGTCGGCGAGATCTGTCGCGCGCACCAGGCGCGCATCAGTCTGCATCAGGCCCTGCCGCAGGGGCTGCTGGTGCGCGTCGAGTTTGTTGTCGAGCCTATTTGATAGGGCGTGAAAGAGCGCTTGTGACGGCGCTCGATACTTCCACGAGCTCTTATCAAACAACCTGAATATCATTGATTTATTGATGATTACGTTTTCTGTAGGAGCGGCTTCAGCCGCGAAGCTTTGCTGTGCCGCGAAGAATTCGCGGCTGAAGCCGCTCCTACGACAGCTGGCCCCGCGCGCACCTCGGTTTGCTGCGCGACAGCGCGGCGTCGTATACGGGGCGGCCCCTCCAGGAGCCTGTCCGGGAGTGGCAGGCTGTCCCACCTCTGAGCGCTTTACTGCAGCATGCCCATGGCCGCTTCCATGGCGGCGGAGAGGTCTTCGTTGTCATTCAGGTTCTGGTGCGGGTCCAGACCCAGTTTGCGGAATGCCGGGATCTGGCTCCAATCCATCTCGGTATACGGATGTTGGCTGCCCAGGTAGCTCTGCAGAATGGCAACCTGGACGATGTCGACGTAGTCGACCTTGGCACTGTCGCGGGTGAAATCCAGGTGTTGACTCGGCACCATGGCGATCAATTCGGGGAAGTCCCAGGCACGCAGGATCTTGTCGCCGATCATCGGGTGAATCTGCTCGATGACGTGGTTGAGGCTGATCGAGTCGGACAGCAGTTCGTTGTGGTCTTCGGCGTAAGTCAGGATCGGCAATACGCCAATCTGGTGAACCAGGCCGGCGAGGGTTGCCTGATCCGGCATCAGGCGGGTGTAGTGTTTACACAGCACGTGGCAGATCCCGGCAATTTCCGTGCTCTTGTTCCAGACTTCGCGCATCTTGCGGTCGACTATGTCCGAGGTGGCCTGGAACATCTGCTCCATCGCCAGGCCGGTCGCCAGGTTGCAGGTGTAGTTGATGCCCAGCCGGCTAACGGCCATCTGCAGGTCAGTGATTTCCTTGTTGGTGCGCAGCAATGGGCTGTTCACTACCTTGATGATGCGGGCGGTCAGTGCTGCATCGTTGCCGATGACCTTGCTGATCTGCGGAATACCGATGTCCGGGTCTTCTGCCGCTTCACGAACTTTCAGGGCGACCTCTGGCAGGGTGGGCAATACCAGATCATCGTTGTCGATGGCCTTGATCAGTTCCTGTTGGACTTTCTCGGCAAGCTTGCTCATGGGCAGATCTCTTCAGTCATCGGCTGCAGGTGCAGTGTGGTTAGCGTTGGATTTCGCGGTTGCTGTCCAGGGTGTAGGGCAGGTCGAGCAGCCTGAGCGGCAGGCCTTGCGGTGTGCCGAGGTGAATGCGTCCGTCACTGACCGCGTCCTCTAGCAATACCGCGAGCAGCTCGAAGCCGCTGTCGCTTTGCGCCGCCAGGACCACTTCACCGACGCTACTGTTGCGCTCTGGGGAAAATAGTTCGGTTGCCGGCAGTGGGAGACTTTCGCCTTCCACGGTCAGGCGATATAAGCGGCGCTTGAGCTTGCCGAGGTACTGCATGCGCGCGACGATTTCCTGGCCGGTGTAGCAGCCTTTCTTGAAGCTGACCCCGCCCAGTGCCTGCAGGTTGAGCATTTGCGGGATGAACAGCTCGCGGGTGGAACCCAGCACCTGGCCGATGCCGGCGCGTACCTGGGCCAGCAGCCACTGATTGAGTGGGGCGTACGCCAGCTGGGCGTCCAGTTGGGCGTGCAGGTTCTCGGCTTGGCTGGCCGGCGCCCAGAGTTCGGCGCGGCCATCGCTCAGGCGCACGGCCAGCAGATCGTCGGTGCGGGCAACGCTATCGGCGTCGCGGGGCAGGTCGAGGCCGAGGCTGGCCAGCGCGGCGTCGCCGTCCTGCAGGCCAAAGCGTACCCAGTCGGCACTTTCGTCGATCAGTTTGGATTTGCTGAATGCGGCGTATTTCTGCAAGTCGAGCAGTTGCGGCTCGACCAGCTCACTGGCCATCGCCAGCAGGAAGCCGTCGGCTACGCTGACAATCCTGAAGCTCGACAGCATGCGCCCTTTGGGGGTGCAGCGGGCGCCGAGGCTGGAGTGGGTAGCGCTCAGGTAATTGAGGTTGCAGGTCAGTTGGCCCTGGAGGAGTTTGCTCGCATCAGAACCGCGAACGGCGAGGACGCCTTCGTGGCTGAGGGTGGAGAAAAACGCGGAATCGGCCATAGGGTAAACAATCGCTGGGTGAACGTTAGGGCCATCATCATAAAAGCAGCCATAAGCCTCAAGCTACAGGCTTTGTTTAAAAGCTGGGAAAAAGCTTGAGTGGCGCGCACTTCTAGTCACCCTTGATTGCTTGCAGGGGCGGCCACCCGTCTTGCGGCCGACTGGTATACTCCTGCGCTCAATTCCCGCCAGGCTCTATCAAGGAAGCGCTCCATGGTCGATTCGACAGAACTCAATCGTCTCTACTGGCACAGCCGTCGCGGCATGCTGGAACTGGATGTACTGCTGGTACCGTTCGTCAAAGAGGTTTATCCAACCCTCGATGCCGAAGATCGCGAGTGTTACCGCAAGCTGCTCGAGTGTGAAGATCAGGACATGTTTGGCTGGTTTATGCAGCGTGCCGAATCTGAAGATGCCGAGTTGCAGCGCATGGTTCGCATGATTCTGGACCGTGTCCAGCCCAAGTGACAGCTTCGAGTGCCGCTGGCAGCCGTCGCGGCGCTTGCTGCTGCTCTATGCTTTCGTCCAGGCGCTAGCGCTGCTCAGTCTGTTGCTTGTCAGCATTGCATGGTGGGCACTGTTGCTGGGTCTTGCCCTGTGTCTTGGGCATGCCGCCTGGGTATTGCCGCGGCACATCTTGCTGAGTGCGCCACACGCGTTCAGTGGGCTGCGCTGCACGGCAGAGGGTTGGCAGCTGTGGAGTGATTTGGGCGGCTGGCAGACCATTCAATTACGCCCCGACAGCCTGGCGTTACCGCTGGTCGTGGTGCTGCGTTACAGCCTGCCAGGTGAACGCTGGGTGCGCGGCTTGTGCATCCCGCATGACGCCATGGCTGCAGATATGCACAGGCGTCTGCGCGTGCGCCTGAAATTCAGTCGCCGTAGATGGGCGGCCGCAGAATAGTATCCTTGGCCTCAGGCAACTGCTGCGGATAGTCCAGGGTGTAATGCAGGCCGCGAGATTCCTTGCGTTCCATGGCTGAGCGGATCATCAGCTCGGCCACCTGCGCCAGGTTCCTCAGCTCGATCAGGTCGCGGCTCACTTTGTAGTTGCTGTAAAACTCATCGATCTCGTCGAGTAGCAGGCGCACCCGGTGTTCGGCGCGTTGCAGGCGCTTGTTGGTGCGCACGATGCCGACGTAATCCCACATGAAGCGCCGCAGCTCATCCCAGTTGTGCGCGATGATCACGTCTTCATCGGAGTCTGTGACCTGGCTGGCATCCCAGGTCGGCAGATTGGCCGGTGCGCTCACATCGTTGAGCTTTTGCACGATGTCGGCCGCCGCCGAGCGGGCGTAGACGAAGCATTCCAGTAGCGAGTTGCTGGCCATGCGGTTGGCCCCGTGCAAACCGGTAAAACTGGTCTCGCCGATGGCGTACAGACCCGGTACATCGGTGTGTCCGCTCTGATCAACGACCACGCCGCCGCACGTGTAATGTGCGGCCGGTACTACCGGGATAGGCTCGCGGGTGATGTCGATACCAAAGTCGAGGCAGCGCTCATACACGGTCGGGAAGTGCGTCTTGATGAAGTCAGCCGGTTTGTGGCTGATATCCAGGTACACGCAATCCACGCCGAGACGCTTCATCTCGTGGTCGATGGCGCGGGCGACGATGTCGCGTGGTGCCAGTTCGGCGCGCTCATCGAAGCGTTGCATGAAACGCTCGCCGTTAGGCAGCTTGAGCAGCGCACCTTCACCGCGCAGGGCTTCGGTAACCAGAAAGCTTTTGGCCTGCGGGTGGTAAAGGCAGGTCGGGTGGAACTGGTTGAACTCCAGGTTGCCGACCCGACAGCCGGCGCGCCAGGCCATGGCGATGCCGTCGCCGCAAGCACCGTCCGGGTTGCTGGTGTACAGGTAAACCTTGGCCGCGCCACCTGTGGCGAGGATCACGAAGCGTGCACCATAGGTATCAACCTCGCCGCTGGTGCGATTGAGTACGTAAGCGCCCAGGCAGCGTTCACCAGCCAGGTCGAGTTTACGTTCGGTGATCAGGTCAACCGCCACGCGCTGTTCGAGCAGTTCGATATTGCCCCGCAGTTTTGCCTGTTCGAGCAAAGTCTTGAAGATCGCTGCACCGGTGGCGTCGGCGGCGTGGATGATGCGTCGGTGGCTATGACCGCCTTCGCGGGTCAGGTGAAACTCGAAGCTGCCGTCTTCATGGGAGGTCTGATCGTCGCGGGTGAAGGGCACGCCCTGGTCAATCAACCATTGGATCGCTTCGCGGCTGTGTTCCACAGTGAAGCGCACAGAGTCCTCACGGCACAAACCAGCGCCAGCATTGAGGGTATCTTCGACATGCGAGTCGACGGTGTCGGTGTCGTCGAGTACCGCCGCCACGCCACCTTGTGCCCAGTATGTCGAGCCATTGGCCAGATTGCCCTTGCTCAGCACAGCAATGCGCAGGTGCTCGGGTAAGGTCAGTGCGAGGGTAAGGCCTGCGGCTCCGCTGCCGATGACCAGGACGTCGTGTTGGTAGTGTTGGCTCATGTCGTGATCCCGCAAGTAAGCGGGCCCTAGTATATAGAGGGGGTGGGCGGCACAATAGCGGACTTATGACCTACTGTGCTGCTGGGGAACTTTCTTAGACGTTCAGGTTCCATAAAAGGTCGCCCGTAGAATGGTTTGTGTCTGTTTGTCGGGTACGTTTACTAAGATTATTACGCAGTAGGGCTTCAGGTCACTGCTGCGTCACTCCGTGCAGGACATTAAGAGTTCTGCAGGAAGCTTGTTTGGAGGGGAGAACTTTTGCGCAACGTCCGAGTCTATCTTGGCAAGCCGATTGATTGGCTGGTGTTGCGCTCCTTCGGACTTAATGAGGAGTGTTGATGCTAGCTCAGGAAGAAGATCAGCAACTGGTTGAACGTGTGCAGCGCGGTGACAAGCGAGCATTCGATTTACTGGTATTGAAGTACCAGCACAAGATTCTCGGGTTGATCGTGCGTTTCGTGCACGACACCCATGAAGCGCAGGATGTTGCGCAGGAAGCCTTCGTCAAGGCTTATCGCGCGCTGGGTAATTTTCGCGGAGACAGTGCGTTTTATACATGGCTGTACCGTATCGCTATCAATACGGCGAAAAACCATCTGGTGTCGCGTGGTCGGCGCCCGCCAGAGAGTGATGTAAGTGCCGAGGATGCAGAGTTCTATGATGGCGATCACGCCCTCAAGGACATTGAATCCCCGGAACGACTGCTGCTGCGGGATGAAATCGAAGCCACCGTGCACCGTGCCATCCAGCAATTGCCAGAAGATTTGCGCACAGCACTAACCTTGCGTGAATTTGATGGTCTCAGTTATGAGGACATTGCCAGCGTCATGCAATGTCCAGTCGGTACAGTGCGTTCGCGAATTTTCCGAGCTCGCGAGGCCGTAGACAAGTCCTTGCAGCCTCTGTTGCAGGACAGTTAAGACAGCGGCGACAGCCAAGAGAGGAACCGCCATGAGTCGTGAAGACTTGCAGGAATCGCTGTCCGCGGTTATGGATAACGAAGCGGACGAAATGGAGCTGCGGCGTGTGCTCAATGCGAGCGACGATGCCGAGCTGCGTGCCACCTGGTCGCGCTACCAAATTGCACGAGCAGTCATGCACAAGGAACTGCTAGAACCGCGTCTGGACATTGCAGCCGCTGTTTCTGCTGCGCTGGCCAACGAAGCTTTGCCGGTGCAGGGTAAAAGCGTTATTCGCGGTCCGTGGCGTTCGATTGGTCGCTTTGCAGTGGCCGCTTCAGTTACGGTAGCTGTGCTTGCGGGGGTGCGTTTGTATAATCAGGACGACGTCGCGAGTACACAATTGGCGCAGCAGGCTACCCAGCCGGCCTTGAGCACTCCGCAAGTCCAGGGGCCAGCCATGCTTGCTGGTTTCAGTACTACTGGCGAGCAACCTCCAGCGGTTGACGCTGCCGGTGCAGCTGCTTCAGGCTGGCATGATCAACGCCTGCCATCGTATCTGCGTCAACATGCTCAGCAAGCGGTTATAAATGCCCATGAAAGTGCGCTGCCTTATGCGCGTGCTGCAAGCTTGGAAAGTCGCTAAGGAGGCGCATGCGCTTTATCCCCGTCATCTCTTTGTTGCTCGGTAGTTGCCTTGCACTGCCTGTTGCTGCTGCTGTTGAAGCACAAGATTGGCTACTCCGCCTGGCAGATGCCGGGCGAAGCCAGAGCTTTCAAGGCGTATTTGTGTATGAACGCAATGGCAGTTTTTCCACCCACAGCATCTGGCATCGGGTAGATGATGCAGGTGGTGTGCGCGAGCGTTTATTGCAGTTGGATGGGCCAGAGCGTGAAGTGCTGCGGGTCGATGGCCGCACAAAATGCGACAGCGGTAGCCTGGTCGACCAGGCTGGTGACCAGAAAGCCTGGGCGGCACGCGATCTGAATGCTCAGCGTTTGCTTGAATCCTATGATCTGCGTGTCATTGGCGATTCGCGTGTGGCCGGACGAGCGGCTGTGGTGCTCTCGCTGTCGCCGCGTGACCAGCATCGCTACGCTGTCGAGTTGCACCTGGATCAGGAAAGCGCCCTGCCGTTGAAATTCTTGCTGCTGAATGACAAGGGCCAGTTGCTTGAGCGCTTCCAGTTCACCCAGCTCGATGTAGGTACGTTACCCACCGATCAGGAGCTGCAGTCTGACGCGGGTTGCAACCCCGTCATTGCCAGTGAGATTGAGACTGAGGCCGTCGAGGCCTGGCGCTCTGACTGGCTGCCGCCAGGCTTTACGTTGACGCGTATCGCCGAGCGGCGTAGCCCGGTCTCCGATGAGCAAGTGGCCTGCCTGGTTTATGACGATGGCATGGCGCGTTTTTCGGTATTTCTTGAACCCCTGCGTGGTGTCATGGCCGAGGATGCGCGTAGTCAGCTGGGTCCGACTGCCGCGGTTTCACGACGGCTAGTGACTGATGACGGTGACGTGATGGTTACGGTTGTTGGTGAGATACCCTTGGGTACGGCAGAGCGTGTCGCCTTGTCGATGCGTCCCGCAGAGGCACAGGCCCCGCAATGATCGAAGAGCAGGGGCGAGTGGTTGCGGTCGAGCCCGGCGCGGTCTGGGTTGAGACTTTGCGCAAAAGCACCTGCTCCAGCTGCTCGGTAAGCGCAGGATGTGGTCATGGCGTACTCGAAAAACTGGGTGCCAGTGGCCGTCCCGCCTATGTGCGCGCAGTCTGCGATCTGCACTTGAGCGTGGGCGATGCAGTGATCATCGGCGTGCGCGAGGAGTTGCTGGTGCGTGGCTCGTTATTGGTCTATTTGCTGCCGTTGATCGGGCTGTTCAGTGCTGCCTTGCTTGCCGAGCAGTTGGCGTGGGGGGAGCCGTTGGTTATTTTGTCTGCCTTTGTTGGTTTGCTCGCAGCCTGGTTGGCGGTGCGTTGGCACAGTGCTCGCACAGCAGATGATCCGGCCTTGCAGCCTGTGGTCATGCGCGCCTTGCTCGCCGGTTCCGCTGCGGCGTTTTAGCCTTTTGCTGGTTTTCGATGGGGAGTTTCATAACGATGCCTAGCCTGAAATGGTTTTTCTCAGCTTCGGTCGCTGTCCTGCTTCTGGGGCAAGCGGTGGTTGCCCAGGCCAACTTGCCGGACTTTACCGAGTTGGTCGAAGAGGCCGCGCCAGCAGTCGTCAACATCAGTACCCGGCAAAAGATACCGGCGCGTGCGTCGGGGGCTGGCGAGCTGGCTATTCCCGATCTTGAAGGCCTGCCGCCGATCTTTCGCGAATTCTTCGAGCGCAATATTCCGCAGGTTCCGCGCGCGCCAAACGGTGGTCGCCAGCGTGAAGCGCAGTCGCTGGGTTCCGGTTTCATTATCTCTGCCGATGGCTACGTACTGACCAATAACCATGTGGTCGCCGGTGCCGATGAAATAATCGTGCGCCTGCCAGATCGCAGTGAGCTGGAAGCCAAGCTAATCGGCGCCGATCCGCGCAGCGATGTGGCCCTGCTCAAGATCGAAGGCACAAATCTGCCAACGGTCAAGTTAGGCAAGTCCGAGGATCTGAAGGTCGGCGAGTGGGTGCTGGCCATCGGCTCACCCTTCGGCTTCGACCATTCGGTGACTGCCGGCATCGTCAGTGCCAAGGGGCGTAGCCTGCCAAATGAAAGCTATGTGCCGTTCATTCAGACCGATGTGGCAATCAATCCGGGTAACTCCGGTGGCCCATTGTTCAATCTGGCGGGAGAGGTGGTTGGGATCAACTCGCAGATATTCACCCGTTCGGGCGGGTTTATGGGCTTGTCTTTCGCCATTCCCATGAGCGTTGCCCTGGATGTCGCCGAACAGCTTAAAACCGACGGCAAGGTCAGCCGCGGCTGGCTGGGCGTGGTGATTCAGGAAGTGAACAAGGACCTTGCCGAGTCATTTGGTCTGGACAAGCCTGCGGGCGCATTGGTTGCTCAAGTGCTTGAAGGCGGCCCGGCGGCCAAGGGCGGTTTGCTGGTTGGCGATGTGATTCTCAATATAGATGGCGCCCCGATCGTTATGTCGGGTGATTTGCCGCATCTGGTGGGTCGCCTGAAGCCAGGCAGCAAAGCCGAGTTGGATGTGGTGCGCGAAGGCGCACGCAAGAAGCTCAAGCTGACCATCGGTGCCTTGCCGGAAGATGGCGAAACCGTGGCTGGCGTGACTGGCCCTGGCGACGAGCGCAGCAGCAATCGCCTTGGGGTCAAGGTGGTTGAGCTGACCGCCGAACAGAAGAAAAGCCTCGACCTTAAAGGCGGTGTGGTTATCAGCGAAGTGCTCGACGGTCCCGCTGCCCTGATCGGTTTGCGTCCGGGCGATGTGATTACGCATTTGAACAATCAGGCAATTGACTCGGCAAAAACCTTTACCCAAGTGGCTCAGGATTTACCGAAGAACCGCTCTGTATCAATGCGTGTGCTACGCCAGGGGCGCGCCAGCTTCATTACCTTCAAATTGGCCGAGTGATCTCGGTGCGGGCTGCTCGTCGCTAAAGCGGCGTCGCAGCTGGTGTCGGGGCGCTACCCGCAAGATTAAAGAAGGGCGATTTCGATCGCCCTTCTTCATATCCGCCGATTGGCACCTGCGCGTGACTGCTGCGGCGCCAATCGGGTACACTTCACGGCTATTTTCGGCGGGCTGTGCCTGCGACCTTTTCGAGTGTCGTCCTGTGAGTGACCTGAGCCATATAAGAAATTTCTCCATCATCGCCCACATTGATCACGGCAAGTCCACCCTGGCTGACCGTTTTATCCAGATGTGTGGTGGCCTGGCTGATCGTGAAATGGAAGCCCAGGTGCTGGACTCCATGGATCTTGAGCGTGAGCGCGGGATTACCATCAAGGCGCACAGCGTGACCTTGTATTACACGGCGCGCGACGGCAAGACCTACCAGTTGAACTTCATCGACACCCCCGGGCACGTCGACTTCACCTATGAAGTCAGTCGTTCCCTGGCCGCCTGTGAAGGTGCGTTGCTGGTGGTCGATGCTGGTCAGGGCGTCGAGGCGCAATCGGTGGCCAACTGCTACACCGCCATCGAGCAAGGCCTCGAGGTGATGCCGGTACTGAACAAGATCGACCTGCCGCAGGCCGATCCGGACCGGGTCAAAGATGAAATCGAGAAGATCATTGGCATCGATGCCACTGATGCCGTGACCTGCAGTGCCAAGACCGGCCAGGGTGTTGACGAGGTGCTCGAGCGTCTGGTGCAGACCATTCCCGCGCCGACCGGTGATATTGAGGCGCCTTTGCAGGCGCTGATCATCGACTCCTGGTTCGACAACTACCTTGGCGTGGTTTCCCTGGTGCGCGTGCGTCACGGGCGGATCAAGAAGGGTGACAAGGTGCTGGTGAAGTCCACCGGCAAGATTCACCTGGTTGACAGCGTCGGCGTATTCAATCCCAAGCACAGCGCTACGGTTGACCTCAAGGCTGGCGAAGTAGGCTTTATTATTGCCGGTATCAAGGACATTCACGGTGCGCCAGTGGGCGATACCCTGACCTTGAGCTCCACGCCTGACGTCGACATGCTGCCAGGCTTCAAGCGCATCCAGCCGCAGGTGTATGCAGGCCTGTTCCCGGTCAGCTCCGACGACTTCGAGGATTTCCGTGAGGCCCTGCAAAAGCTCACGCTGAATGACTCCTCCTTGCAGTACACCCCGGAAAGCTCTGATGCCCTAGGCTTCGGTTTTCGTTGTGGCTTCCTCGGCATGCTGCACATGGAGATCATTCAGGAGCGCCTTGAACGCGAGTACGACCTGGACCTGATCACCACTGCACCGACGGTTATTTTTGAGCTGCTGCTCAAGACCGGTGAGACGGTCTACGTCGATAACCCGTCCAAGCTACCCGACCTGTCGACCATCGAAGACATGCGTGAGCCGATCGTGCGGGCCAATATTCTGGTGCCGCAGGAGCACCTGGGTAACGTCATCACCCTGTGTATCGAGAAGCGTGGCATCCAGCACGACATGCTGTTCCTCGGCTCGCAAGTGCAGGTGACCTACGACCTGCCGATGAACGAGGTGGTCCTGGACTTCTTCGATCGCCTGAAGTCGACCAGCCGTGGGTATGCCTCGCTGGACTATCACTTCGATCGTTATCAGTCGGCCAATCTGGTCAAGCTGGACGTGATGATCAACGGTGAAAAGGTCGACGCCCTGGCGTTGATCGTGCACCGCGACAATGCGCACTACAAAGGTCGTGCGTTGACCGAAAAGATGAAAGAGCTGATTCCGCGGCAGATGTTCGATGTGGCAATTCAGGCCGCCATTGGCGGGCAGATTGTGGCGCGTACCACTGTCAAGGCACTCAGAAAGAACGTGCTGGCCAAGTGTTACGGTGGCGATGTAAGCCGTAAGCGCAAGCTGCTGGAAAAGCAGAAGGCCGGTAAGAAAAGGATGAAGCAGGTCGGCAACGTGGAAATTCCACAAGAAGCCTTCCTCGCTGTGCTCAGGTTGGATAGTTAGGTCTTATGTCGCTAAATTTCCCGTTGTTGCTGGTAATCGCCGTCGCCGTTTGTGGTGTGCTGGCGCTGTTTGATCTGGTCTTTCTGGCTCCGCGTCGGCGCACGGCGATTGCCAATTACCGTGGTCAGGTCAACCAGCCTGACGAGGCGGTGGTCGAGCGCCTGAACAAAGAACCCTTGCTGGTGGAGTACGGTAAATCGTTCTTCCCTGTCCTGGCGATTGTGCTGGTGTTGCGCTCCTTTCTGGTCGAGCCGTTTCAGATTCCGTCCGGCTCGATGAAGCCAACCCTGGAAGTGGGCGACTTTATCCTGGTCAACAAGTTTGCCTACGGGATTCGCCTGCCGGTACTGGATACCAAGATCATCGAGGTGGACGACCCGCAGCGCGGCGATGTCATGGTGTTCCGTTATCCGAGCGACCCGAATATCAACTACATCAAGCGTGTAGTGGGCCTGGCGGGTGATCAGATTCGCTACAGCAGCGACAAACGTCTGTTCGTCAACGGGCAGCCAGTAGCTCAGCAATTGCTCGGCGAAGAGCCTGGCAGCCTGGGTAGCGTGGCTCTTTATGAAGAGCGGCTGGGCGCGACCGAACACCAGATTCGCAAGGAAATGACGCGTTATCGGGCCGAGCCAGGACGTGAGTGGGTAGTGCCGCAAGGGCATTACTTCATGATGGGCGACAACCGCGATAACTCCAACGACAGCCGTTACTGGAATGATCCCGCTATCCCCAAACCGCTGATGGGCATGGTGCCGGATCAGAATATCGTCGGTAAAGCGTTCGCCATCTGGATGAGCTGGCCTGACCCGAAACTGCGTAACCTGCCGAATTTCTCTCGCGTTGGTTTGATTTACTGACGTTTCGCCTATTTTGCGGCGCTGTTCAATACGGCGCCGCAGGCTATATATAGTCTTAGCCCGCCGGGCACTCACATTGATCGAACTTGGGGGCAAACATGACATTTGCGCGTTCGCAGAAAGGCTTGTCGATACTGAGCTGGTTGATGGTGCTCGCGTTTGTGGCGTTCTTCGCCAGCACGGCATTCAAGATGTTGCCGCACTACCTCGACTATATGTCGATGGATAAAATAATTACCTCGGTGGAAACTGATCAAACCATGGATATCCGCTCGGTCGGCGCTTTCTATGGCCATGTCGGCAAGGGCATGGAGGTCAACAGCATTCGTGATCTGGATTTAAAAGAAGCCCTTAAAGTGAAAATTGAAAATAATGAGTTTCGCGCTCATCTGAAGTATGAAAAGCGCGAGCCGCTGATCGAGAATCTCGATCTGGTGGTCCGGTTCGACAAAGAATACCGCGTGCGCATGCCGTGAGTGTTTCGTTAGCTCGTCTGGAGCGCCAGCTCGGTTATACCTTCAAAGACCAGGACCTGATGGTGCTGGCGCTCACCCACCGCAGTTTCGCCGGGCGCAACAATGAGCGCCTGGAGTTCCTTGGTGACGCCATTCTCAACTTCGTTGCCGGTGAGGCGCTGTTCGAGCGCTTCCCCTTGGCGCGCGAAGGCCAGCTTTCACGTTTGCGTGCGCGCCTGGTCAAGGGCGAGACCCTGGCCATCCTGGCGCGCGGCTTTGATCTGGGTGACTACTTGCGGCTCGGTTCGGGCGAGTTGAAAAGCGGTGGTTTTCGCCGTGAGTCGATTCTCGCCGATGCCCTCGAAGCACTGATCGGCGCCATCTACCTAGATGCCGGAATGG
This sequence comes from Pseudomonas sp., assembly GCF_030683065.1. Lineage (GTDB taxonomy): Bacteria > Pseudomonadota > Gammaproteobacteria > Pseudomonadales > Pseudomonadaceae > Aquipseudomonas. The sequence continues at coordinate 101,442 of NZ_JAUXMX010000046.1, read as the reverse complement.
ACGCTGCGCGCGAGCGGGTGGTTGCCTGGTTGACCAATGAACTGGAAAGTCTGACGCTGGTCGATACCAACAAGGATCCTAAAACCCGCTTGCAGGAATTTCTGCAATCGCGTGCCTGTGAACTGCCGCGCTATGACGTGGTGGATATCCAGGGCGATCCGCATTGCCGGACATTCGTCGTCGAATGCCAGATTTCCTTACTGAATGATAAAACCCTGGGCCAGGGTGCCAGCCGTCGCATCGCCGAACAGGTCGCTGCAGCCGCTGCCTTGATTGCCCTCGGGGTGGAGAATGGGCATGACTGATACACCCGTTACACGCTGTGGCTATGTCGCCATTGTTGGCCGGCCCAACGTGGGTAAGTCGACCCTGCTCAACCACATCCTCGGCCAGAAACTGGCGATCACCTCGCGCAAGCCGCAGACCACCCGGCACAACATGCTCGGGATCAAGACCGAAGGCGAGATCCAGGCGATCTATGTCGACACCCCCGGCCTGCACAAGAACAACGAGAAAGCCCTCAACCGCTATATGAACAAGAACGCCTCGTCGGCGCTGAAAGATGTCGACGTGGTGATCTTTGTGGTCGACCGCACCCGCTGGACCGATGAGGACCAGATGGTGCTCGAGCGTATTCAGTATGTGCAGGGGCCGGTTATCCTGGCGATCAACAAGACCGACCGCCTTGAAGACAAGGCCGATCTGATGCCGCATCTCGAGTGGCTGGCCACCCAGTTGCCCAACGCCGAGATCGTGCCGGTCTCCGCGCAGCACGGGCATAACCTCGATACCCTGGAAAAACTGGTCGGCGAGCGTTTGCCCGAGGGCGTACATTTCTTCCCGGAAGATCAGGTCACCGACCGCTCCAGCCGTTTTTTCGCCGCCGAACTGGTGCGCGAAAAGGTCATGCGTCAGCTCGGCGCCGAGTTGCCGTATCAGATCACCGTGGAAATCGAGGAATTCAAGCGCGACGGGCGCATTCTGCATATCCATGCGCTGATCCTGGTCGAGCGCGACGGTCAGAAGAAAATTATCATTGGCGACAAGGGCGAGCGGATCAAACGCATCGGCCAGGAGGCGCGCAAGGACATGGAAGTGATGTTCGACTCCAAGGTCATGCTCAACCTCTGGGTCAAGGTCAAAAGCGGTTGGTCGGACGACGAACGCGCCTTGCGATCCCTGGGTTACGACAATATGTGAGCAACGGGCGGGCGCATCCTCGCGCCCGCATTGGCTAGGACACTGCCACTTCGTAGGTTACGCCGCACGCAGAAACGCTGCCTTGACTCGGCTGTAGGGCTGGCAGCCAACCCATCCTGAACGTGGCAGTCAACAATCCATGACCTCTCAGCCTGCCTATGTCCTGCACAGCCGTGCCTACCGCGAGAGCAGTGCGCTGGTGGATTTCCTTACTCCGCAAGGCCGCTTGCGCGCGGTTATGCGCGGTGCGCGGGGCAAGGCTGGTACTCTGGCACGGCCGTTCGTGCCGCTGGAAGTGGAATTTCGCGGGCGCGGCGAGCTGAAGAATGTCAGCCGTCTCGAAGCCGCCGGCATCCCCAATCTGTTGCGTGGTGAGGCGCTGTTCAGTGGTCTCTACCTGAACGAACTGCTGATCCGCTTGCTGCCCGAGCAAGACCCGCACCCTGCAACCTTCGAACACTACGCCCTGACTGTGCTGGCGCTGGCCCAAGGCCGGGCACTGGAGCCGCTATTGCGCGCGTTTGAGTGGCGCTTGCTGGATGAGCTGGGCTATGGTTTCGCCCTGGATGTTGACCGGCAGGGCCAACCGATCATTGCGACGGGCCTCTATCGCCTGCAAGCGGACGCTGGCCTGGAGGCGGTCGGCCAGTTGCAGCCCGGGGTGTTTCACGGCAACCAATTACTCGCCATGGCTGAGGCCGACTGGAGCGCTCCGGGCGCCCTGGCCGCGGCCAAACGCTTGATGCGCCAGGCGCTGGCGCCCCATTTAGGCGGTCGACCGCTGGTCAGCCGCGAACTGTTCATGACGCTCAAGGAGCCACCACGTGACTGACGCTAACCGTATTCTGCTGGGTGTGAACATCGACCATGTGGCGACCCTGCGCCAGGCCCGCGGCACGCGCTATCCGGACCCGGTCAAGGCCGCGCTGGACGCCGAAGAGGCGGGCGCAGATGGCATCACCGTGCACCTGCGCGAAGACCGCCGACATATCCAGGAGCGCGACGTACGGATGCTCAAGGAGGTCATGCAGACGCGGATGAACTTCGAGATGGGCGTCACCGAAGAGATGCTCGCCTTCGCCGAAAGCATTCGTCCCGAACACGTCTGTCTGGTACCGGAAACTCGTCAGGAGCTGACTACTGAGGGTGGCCTGGATGTGGCAGGGCAAGAAGCGCGGATTCGCGCCGCCGTGGAGCGCCTGAGTCGGATCGGCTGCGAAGTCTCGCTGTTCATCGACCCTGACCCGCAGCAGATCGAAGCCTCCAAACGCGTCGGTGCGCCGGCTATCGAACTGCATACCGGGCGCTATGCCGATGCTGTTACCCCGGCCGAAACAGCCAGGGAGTTGGCGCGGATTCGCGACGGCGTGGCCTGCGGCCTGGCCCATGGCCTGATCGTCAACGCCGGTCACGGCCTGCACTACCACAATGTCGAGCCGGTGGCAGCGATCCCGGGGATCAACGAGCTGAACATCGGCCACGCGCTGGTCGCCCATGCGCTGTTTGTCGGTTTCAAGCAGGCGGTGGTGGAGATGAAACAGTTGATACTCGCGGCGGCTAATCGCTAGCAGGCCGTTGAACAACGCAGGATTAGCTGCGCAGGTAGTGTTTCAACAGCCTGCTAGATTATCCGGCTAACCTGCATCTGGGCATGGAGCCCCAGCCCGTCCACGGTTATTTTTCGGGCCATTGCATCAATGGCCCCAGTGCGCGCGCTGCGTTGTGCGGCGCTCGGCAAGGGCGCCGTTAGTGCGCATATGCCCTGCGCCGCCAGGCCCACTAAGTTCCGAGATTGCTGTGTTGTCGTGACGCCAGTGCCGTGGGTGGAGACCTCAACTGGATGTGAGCCGAACAATCCAGTCTGGACCGTTCGGTGTTTCCGCAAGAGCCCCACCCTTGGTCTTGTTGCTCAGCGGGTGCCGAGGAAGTCGCGCTTGCCGATGGCTACGCCGTTGTGGCGCAAAATGGCGTAGGCGGTAGTGAGGTGGAAATAGAAGTTCGGCATGACGTGATCGAGCAGGAAGGCCTGGCCCTGGAAGTGGGTGTCCTTGCCGCGACGCGAGAGGGTCACGGTGCGTTCTTCGCTGCCGTCGATCTGGGCTGCGCTGATGCCTTGCAGAAAGGCCTGAACCCGGGCAATCCGTGCCTGCAGTTCGGCGAAGCTGGCTTCGTCATCGGTCTGGCCGGGAGCGTCAATGTTGGCCAGTAGTGCGGTGCCAGCCAAGGCGCCATCGCAGGCGATCTGTACTTGGCGGATCAGCGGGAACATGTCCGGCGCCAGGCGGGCATTGAGCAGAACAGCGGGCTCGATCTTGCGGTTTTCGGCGTCGGTGGCTGCCAGGCCGAGGATGGTCGAGAGGTTGCCGAGTTGGCGGATAAACACCGGTACAGAGGCTTGGTGCATGGACAGGGACATGGAATTCTCCAGTGAAACAATGGGGGAAGGCTCGCTACAAGGGTGTTCTTGCGGGCGGCCTGTACAGGATTAGTTGACGGGAGGGGCGGTCCACCCCCTCATCGAGCCCGCGATCAGCGGAGGCGAATAGCACCTCCGCAAAAAATCGAGGCTTAACCGATGGTGATTGGCGGCAGCTCGGCCAGCTCTACAGTCTGCTGTTTACGCGGGGCGAGGATTTCTGCCTCACCGTCGACGACCAGTTCGTCATTCTGGTTGAACACCCGAGTGGCAACACGCACACGGAATTTTGGCAGCTTTTCCAGGATTTCCAGGCGTACGGTGAGGGTGTCGCCGAGCTTTACGGGGGCGGTGAAGCGCATTTGCTGGCCCAGGTAGATGGTGCCGGGTCCGGGCAGTTCGCAGGCCACTGCCGCGCTGATCAGGGCGCCGCTGAACATGCCGTGGGCGATACGCTCCTTGAACATGGTGGTGGCGGCGTATTCGGCATCCAGGTGCACGGGGTTACGGTCGCCGGAAACAGCGGCGAACAATTGGATGTCGCGCTCTTCGACGGTCTTGCTGTAGCTCGCGGTCTGGCCTACTTCTAAAACGTCGTAAGGCGTGTTGCTGCTTTGACTCATGGGTGTTTCTCCTGGGGCTTTGGGTGAAGCTGGCGGGGATGGCTCAGGGCCTGTTCCAGCCAGTCGATCAAGTCGGCGGTGACATCGTCACGGTTGCTCTCGTTGAGCAGCTCGTGGCGAGCACCCGGATAGATTTTAAGTTGCACCTGGGTATGGCCAGCCTCGCGCAGGGCGGTGGTCAGGTCGGTTAAGCGCTTGCCGTCGCTGACCGGGTCGCAGGCGCCGCCGATCACCAGCAGCGGCAGTTTGCAGTCGATCTGCGCCAGGTTATGCCGCGGGGTGATCTGCAGCAGGCCGTCGAGCAGGTCGAGCCATAACTGGTTGCTGCAGCGCAAACCGCAGAGCGGGTCGTTGAGGTAGGCATCTACTTCGGCAGGGTCGCGGCTCAGCCAGTCGAAGCGGGTGCGGTTGGGCGTGAAGGCCTTGTTGAACGCGCCGAAGGATATCCACTCGATCAGTGCGCTTTTTCCGGTAGGCCCCTGGCGCCAGCGCTCGAAGCGGGCAATCAGCCGGGCTGCGCGGTACAGCGCCGGTGGCTGGTAGTTGGAGCCGGACAGGATGGCGCCCTGCAGGCTGCAGCTGTGCTGCATTAAATAAGCCTGGCCGATGTAGCTGCCCATGCTGTGGCCCAGCAGGAAGATCGGCGTCTGCGGGTGCTGCTGACGAATATGATGGTTGAGGCACGCCAGGTCGCCCACAACCAGATCCCAGCCATTGGCGTCCGCATAGTGCCCTAGGCGACCGTTTTCGGCTGTCTTGCCGTGGCCGCGCTGGTCGTGGGCATAGAGTTCGAAGCCCGCAGCGACCAAGGCGGCGCCCAGGCGAGCATAGCGCCCGCTGTGTTCGGCCATGCCATGGGCCACCATCACCACCGCTTTTGGCGGTTGTTCGGCAAACCAGTGGTTCACATAGAGCGGCACGGCATCGCTGCTACTGAGCCAAAAGGCATTGTGCTGCATGGCGGATCCTTCGGCCGTTGGAAGCCTGGCATTGTAGAGCTTGCGCGTAGGCTTTTCCCAGCCGTATGGCGTGATCGAAGATTCACGCTGTCAATGACGCCCCGCAAGTATTTGCGCTACGTAGCGGAGCTGCTAACGTCCGGTCAGCCTCTTGCCGGCCGTCGTGGTGATTTTTTGCCATGACGGACACCGCGGAGTAGACACTTTCAGGGGACGAGGATAAAAATAATGCAGCCTGATTTCTGGAACGACAAACGCCCGGCCGGTGTGCCCAATACTATCGACATGAGTGCCTACTCGTCGGTGATCGAGGTGTTCGAGCGCTCGTGCAAGAAGTTCGCCGACCGCCCGGCGTTCAGCAATCTGGGCGTGACCCTGACGTATGCCGAGCTGGATCGACTGTCCGGCGCCTTTGCCAGCTACCTGCAAAAAAATACCGACCTGCAACCCGGCGACCGGATTGCCGTGCAGATGCCCAATATCCTGCAATACCCGATTGCGGTGTTCGGCGCCATGCGCGCCGGGTTGATCGTGGTCAACACCAACCCGCTGTACACCGCCCGCGAGATGCGTCATCAGTTCAAGGATGCGGGTGTGCGTGCCCTGGTCTACCTGAACATGTTCGGCAAGCTGGTGCAGGATGTGCTGCCCGACACCGAGATCGACTACCTGATCGAAGCGCGGATGGGCGACATGTTGCCGCCCCTCAAGGGTTGGCTGGTCAATACCGTACTGAAGAAGGTCAAGAAGATGGTGCCGGACTACCATCTGCCTCAGGCCGTGTCGTTCAAGGTGGCACTCAAGCAGGGGCATGGGCGCGGGATCAAGCCGGTTAAGATCGGCCATGACGATGTTGCTGTATTGCAATACACCGGCGGCACCACCGGGGTGGCCAAGGGCGCCATGCTGACCCACGGCAACCTGGTGGCCAACATGCTGCAGGTCGATGCCTGCCTGTCGCAGTTGGGGGAGGACGGCAGCCCGCTGATGAAGCAGGGCCAGGAAATCATGATCGCGCCGCTGCCGCTTTATCATATCTATGCGTTTACCGCGAACTGCATGTGCATGATGGTCAATGGCAACCACAACGTGCTGATCACCAACCCGCGCGACATCGCCGGCTTCATCAAGGAACTGGGCAAATGGCAGTTTTCCGCACTGCTTGGGCTCAATACCCTGTTCGTTGCCTTGATGGATCACCCGCAATTCAAGAACCTGGATTTCTCCAAGCTCAAGGTCACCAACTCCGGCGGCACCGCGCTGGTCAAGGCCACCGCCGAGCGTTGGCAGGCCATCACCGACTGCACAGTGGTCGAAGGCTACGGCCTCACCGAGACTGCACCAGTGGCCAGCACCAACCCCTACGGCGCTCAGGCACGCCTGGGGACGGTGGGTATTCCGGTGCCAGGCACGGCGTTCAAGATCATCGATGACGATGGCAACACGCTGGCGCTGGGCGAGCGCGGCGAGTTGTGCATCAAGGGCCCGCAGGTGATGAAGGGCTATTGGCAGCGTGAAGAAGCTACTCGCGAGGTACTGGACGCCGAGGGCTGGTTCAAGAGCGGCGACATTGGGGTAATCGATCCAGATGGCTTTGTGCGCATCGTCGACCGCAAGAAGGACATGATCATCATCTCCGGCTTCAATGTGTACCCCAACGAGATCGAGGACGTGGTCATGGGCCACCCGCAAGTGGTCAGTTGTGCGGCGATTGGTGTGCCTGACGAAAAGTCCGGCGAGGCGGTCAAGCTGTTTGTCGTTGCCCGTGATAGTGGTCTGAGTGCCGAGGAGTTGAAGGCTTTCTGCAAGGAAAATTTCACCGGCTACAAGGTGCCCAAGCACATTGTTTTCCGCGACTCCTTGCCAATGACCCCGGTGGGCAAGATCCTCCGCCGCGAGCTGCGCGATATCGCCTAGCAGCCTGTCGGGCTCTTGCGCTGCAGAACAGGGTTAAATCCGACCAGCTCCCGGGCTGGCGACACCGGCCCTCCGGATTTGGCCCAGGCGGCAAGTCATCACCTGTTGGGCTTCGCTGGGCTCAACATCAACCTACAGGGGTACACCAACCTGTGTAAGGCTTGCCAGGCAAGGCGTAGGTGACATGTGCGCGAGGTGACTATATTTTAATAATTAGTCACGTTTGGCACTGGCAAGGCACTGTTTGGTGCTAGGCGCTCTTGGGCAAAGCTGCTACTCTCGGGCCGCTTTTTGGCTGTCTGATAGGCCTGAAAGTAGGCAAACATACAATAAACAACCGCCTCTGCGCGGTGAAGATCAGCTGTTGCTTAGGAGTGGGCGTCCATGACCGAAAATTTTTGGAAGGACAAGTATCCCGTCGGGATTGCTGCCGAAATCGATCCCGATCAGTACCCGAATATTCAGGCGGTACTGCAACAGTCCTGCCAGCGCTTCGCTGACAAGCCTGCCTTCAGCAACCTTGGCAAGACCATCAGCTACAGCGAGCTGTACGAACTGTCCGGTGCCTTTGCTGCTTATTTGCAGCAGCACACCGATCTGCAACCTGGCGATCGCATCGCGGTGCAGTTGCCCAACGTCCTGCAATACCCGATTGCCGTATTTGGCGCCATCCGCGCCGGCCTGGTAGTCGTCAACACCAACCCGCTGTACACCGCGCGGGAAATGGAACACCAGTTCAATGACTCCGGCGCCAAAGCGCTGATCAGCCTGGCCAACATGGCCCATCTGGTCGAGCAGGTGGTGCCCAAGACCGGGATCAAGACGGTCATCATCACTGAAGTCGGCGACATGCTGCCGCCGCTCAAGCGCCTGCTGGTCAACAGTGTGGTCAAGTACGTGAAGAAGATGGTGCCGGCCTACAACCTGCCGCACGCCATCAAGTTCACCGAAGCACTGAGCAAAGGTCGTGGCAAGAGTGTCAAGGACGCCAACCCAGCCAATAGCGAGATTGCCGTACTGCAGTACACCGGCGGCACTACTGGTGTGGCCAAGGGCGCGATGCTGACCCATCGCAACCTGATCGCCAACATGCTGCAAGCCCGCGAGATGATGGCGTCGAACATGAATGAAGGCAGCGAGATCGTGATTGCGCCGCTGCCGCTCTATCACATCTATGCGTTCACCTTTCACTGCATGGCCATGATGTTGATCGGTAACCACAACGTACTGATCACCAATCCGCGTGACTTGCCAGGTATGGTCAAGGATCTGTCGCGCTACAAGTTCAGCGGCTTTGTCGGCCTCAACACGCTGTTTGTTGCCCTGTGCCACAACGAAGAATTTCAGAAGCTCGACTTCTCGGCCCTGAAAATTACCCTGTCCGGCGGCATGGCCTTGCAATTGGCAGCCGCTGAACGCTGGACTCAGGTGACCGGTAGCCCGATTTGCGAAGGCTTTGGCATGACCGAAACCAGCCCGGTGGCCTCGGTTAACCCGATCCAGAACATTCAGTTGGGCACCATCGGCATCCCGGTACCCTCCACCGAATGCAAGGTTATCGACGACGAAGGCAATGAACTGGCGCTCGGCGCGATTGGCGAGTTGTGTGTCAAGGGCCCGCAGGTGATGAAGGGCTACTGGCAGCGCCAGGATGCCACCGACGAAATCCTCGACGCTGACGGTTGGTTGAAGACCGGTGACATCGCGGTGATCCAGGAAGACGGCTACATGCGTATCGTCGACCGCAAGAAAGACATGATTCTGGTGTCCGGCTTCAACGTTTACCCCAACGAACTGGAAGACGTGCTGGCCACCCTGCCGGGTGTGTTGCAGTGCGCGGCTATCGGCATCCCGGACGAGAAGTCGGGCGAGGCGATCAAGATATTCGTGGTCGTCAAGCCGGGCGTGACCCTGACCAAGGAGCAGGTCATGGAGCACATGCGTGCCAATCTCACCGGCTACAAGGTGCCGAAGGCTGTGGAGTTTCGCGATACGCTGCCGACCACCAACGTCGGCAAGATCCTGCGCCGCGAACTGCGCGACGAAGAGCTGAAGAAACTGGCCGCCAAGTAAACCTCGGCTATACAACCAAAGCCCCGCCCCGTGCGGGGTTTTGACGTTTTACCGATCCATATGGCTTGGCTGGCTGTCCGCCATCCATAGGGTGCCACTCGCCGCAGGGCGCGACATAAACGCGGGAGGGTTGTCGCTGCGTTCCGGGCGGACGGCGCCCCGGCCGCCCGGAGCGCCGTCCGTGCCTGCCTCCCTCCCGGCAGACGCCATCCGGGCTCACCTACACGCTGTCGTTTTTCACGGCGCAAATCTGCGACAATCCCCGCCTATTATTTCTAGCTGGGTGCGCGTGCGTGCCTACACTGCTTTGCCACGGCTGCCTGATGACCGATCCGATTACTGACACCGACCACCTCCTGCAAAACCTCGATCAAGCCCTGCAGGTCGATCGTCATCGCCTGCGTCGCCAGTTGCTTGAGCTGCGCAAGCAGAGTCCGCTTGACGAGAGCAAGCTGGCGCAGTGGCTGGAACGCTTTCAGGCATCAACGGCCAAGGTCGAGGCGCGCCGCCTGAGCGTGCCGATCATGCGCTACGATGATGCCTTGCCGATCGCCGCCAAGCGCGAGGAGATCAAGGCCGCCATCGCCAAGCATCAGGTGGTGGTGATCGCTGGCGAGACCGGCTCGGGCAAGACCACCCAGTTGCCGAAGATCTGCCTGGAGCTGGGGCGCGGCGTGCATGGCCTGATTGGCCACACCCAGCCCCGGCGCCTGGCCGCGCGCAGTGTCGCCATGCGGGTGGCGGAAGAAATTGGCACGCCACTCGGTGAGCTGGTCGGCTATCAGGTGCGTTTCGAGGATCAGAGCAGCGAGCGCAGCCTGATCAAGCTGATGACCGACGGTATCCTGCTGGCCGAGACCCAGCACGACCGCTACCTGGAAAAGTACGACACCCTGATCGTCGACGAAGCCCACGAGCGCAGCCTGAACATCGACTTCCTGCTCGGCTATCTGAAAACCCTGCTGGTGCGTCGTCCCGACCTCAAGCTGATCATCACCTCGGCGACCATCGACCTGCAGCGTTTTTCCGAGCACTTTGGCGGCGCACCTATCGTTGAAGTCTCCGGGCGTACCTTTCCGGTCGATACCTGGTACCGGCCACTGACATCCGAGCAGGACGAGGACGGCAACCGGGTCGAGGAAGACCTCTCGGTCGATCAGGCGATTCTCGCCACGCTGGAAGAAATCGCTGCCTTCGAGAAGAGCGAAGGCAAGCGTCCCGGCGATGTGCTGGTGTTCCTCCCTGGCGAGCGCGAGATCCGCGATTGTGCCGAGGTGCTGCGCAAGGCCAACCTGAGGTTCAGCGAAGTGCTGCCGCTGTATGCACGCCTCAGCCCGGCCGAGCAGCAGAAGATTTTCGCGCCCATGGGCGCGCGCAAGATCGTCCTGGCCACCAACGTCGCCGAAACCTCGCTGACCGTGCCGGGCATCCGCTACGTGATTGACAGCGGCACGGCGCGGATCAGCCGCTACAGCTACCGCGCCAAGGTCCAGCGCCTGCCGATCGAGGCCGTGTCCCAGGCCAGTGCCAATCAGCGCAAGGGCCGCTGCGGACGCGTGGAACCAGGTATCTGCGTGCGCCTGTTCAGCGAGGAAGACTTCAACGGCCGGCCAGCCTTCACCGATCCTGAAATTCTGCGCACCAACCTGGCGGCGGTGATCCTGCAGATGCTGCATCTGCGCCTGGGCGAGATCGAGGATTTCCCCTTTATCGAACCGCCGGACGGCAAGGCCATCAGCGACGGCTTCAACCTGTTGCAGGAACTCTCGGCGGTCAACCGCGAAGGCCAATTGACCGCGCTGGGTCGCCAACTGGCGCGCCTGCCAGTGGACCCGCGGCTCGGGCGCATGGTGCTGGAAGGCGCCAGCCAGGGCAGTCTCGAAGAAGTCTTGATCATCGCCAGCAGCCTGTCGGTGCAGGACCCGCGTGAGCGACCTTCGGACCGCCAGCAGGCCGCCGACCAGGCCCACGCGCAGTGGAAGGACGTGGATTCCGACTTCGCCGCGTTGATCAACCTGTGGCGTGGCTTCGAGGAGCAGCGCCAGGCCCTCGGTTCCGGCGCGTTGCGCAGCTGGTGCCGGAAGAATTTCCTCAATTACCTGCGCCTGCGCGAATGGCGCGATGCGCACCGCCAGCTGGTGCTGATTGCCCGTGAGCTGAAGCTCGCCGAAGGTAACGGCAACGCTGATGGGTATCGCTCCGCTCAACGCCATCCTACGAAAGGCGGTTCGGCGCAGCAGGCGATCGCCCCGGCGAATGGCATCGACAAGGACAAGGACGAGGCCGCGCAACGCGCCCAGGGCTACGCCGCGGTGCACAAGGCGATCCTCTCCGGGCTGCTCAGTCAGATCGGCCAGAAGACCGAGGACGGCGACTTCCTCGGCGCACGCCAACGGCGTTTCTGGGTGCACCCATCGAGCGTGATCGGGCGCAAGAAGCCCACCTGGATCATGGCCTCCGAACTGGTCGAGACCACCAAGCTGTTTGCCCGTATGGTGGCCAAAATCGAGCCGGACTGGATCGAGCCGCTGGCGCCGCACCTGATCAAGAAGAACCACCTGGAACCGCATTGGGAGAAGAAGCGCGGCCAGGTGGTGGCCTTTGAGCAGATAAGCCTCTACGGCCTGATTGTGGTCGGTCGCCGGCCGGTGCATTACGGCCCGATCGACCCTGTGGTCTCGCGCGAGCTGTTCATTCGCGAGGGTCTGGTCGGTGGTGAAATCCTCTCCCGGGCCAAATGCCTGAGCGCTAACCGCAAGTTGCTGGAGCAGCTCGACGAGCTGGAGGCCAAGGCCCGTCGGCGTGACATTCTCGCCGACGAGGAAACCCTGTTCGACTATTACGCCGCGCGCTTGCCGGCGGAGATCCACCAGGCTGCGACCTTCGACAGCTGGTACAAACTCGAGAGCCAGAAAGACCCGCAACTGCTGATCATGCGCGAAGAAGACGTGCTGGCCCGCGATGCCAAGGAAATCACCGCCGCGCAGTATCCGGACACCCTGCGGTTAGGTGAACTGACCCTGCCGCTGAGCTACCACTTCGAGCCCAACCACCTGCGCGACGGCGTCACCCTGCGCGTGCCAGCGCCGTTGCTGCCGCAACTGCCTGCCGAGCGCCTGCAATGGCTGGTGCCCGGCCTGCTGGAAGCCAAGTGTATTGCCTTGGTGCGTAACCTGCCCAAGGCCCTGCGCAAGAACTTCGTGCCGGTGCCGGATTTCATTGGCGCCGCGCTGAGCAAGTTGAGCGTCGGCGAGGGCAGTCTGTCCGCCGCCCTCGGTCGTGAACTGCAGCGCATGACCGGGGTGCGGGTGAGCGAGGAGGCCTGGGTCGAGGCCGAAGCTCAGCTCGACAGTCACCTGAAGATGAACCTGGAGGTGGTCGACACCCACGGCAAGCTGCTCGGTGAGGGCCGCGACCTGGCCGAGCTGTGCGCGCGCTTCGCCGAAGCCAGCCAGGCTGCACTAGCCTTGCCGCAGACCGAGAAGAGTCAGAAATCGGTCGAGGCCAAAGCCTTCGTCGCCGTGGCCGAAAAAACCCAGCAGCAGATTGCCGGCCTGTCGATGACCGTTTATCCGGCGCTGGTGGAGGAGAGCGGTACGGTCAAGGAAGGCCGCTTCCCGACCCAGGCCGAAGCCGAATTCCAGCACCGCCGCGCCTTGCAGCGTCTACTGCTGCAACAGCTGGCTGAGCCGGCTAAATTTTTGCGCGGCAAGCTGCCGGGGCTGACCGAACTGAGCCTGTTGCACCGTGACCTGGGTCGGGTCGAGGCGCTGGTCGAAGACATCCTGTTGGCCAGCCTGGACAGCTGCATTCTTGACGGCGAAGCCACGCTGCCCCGCGATGGCGTCGCTCTGGCGACCCTGGCCGAGAAGAAGCGCGGCGACTGGAGCAGTCACGCCGAGCGCCTGGGCAAATTGACCCTGGAGATTCTCAAGCTCTGGCACAGCCTGCAGAAGCGCTTCAAGGGCAAGATCGACCTGGCCCAGGCCATCGCCCTGAACGACATCAAGCTGCAGCTGGGCAACCTGGTCTACCCCGGGTTCGTCCGCGAAACCCCGGGCGAATGGCTCAAGGAGCTGCCGCGTTACCTGAAAGCCATCGAACAGCGCCTGGACAAGATCGGCGGCCAACTGCAACGCGATCGGGTCTGGAGCGGCGAGCTGGCCGGCTACTGGGAGCAGTACCAGGCGCGCTTGGGCAAACACCGCAAGGAAGGCAAGCGTGACCCGCAGCTGACCCAGTATCGCTGGATGCTCGAGGAATACCGGGTGTCGCTGTTCGCCCAGCAGCTCGGCACCAAGCTGGCGGTATCGGACAAGCGCCTTTCCAAGCAATGGAGCCAGGTCGAAGGCTGAGAGCGTGTGAAAAAACTCTCGCCTGCTGCTGCGGCCTCGCAACGGCGCCCATTCAGCGACTTCCTGGCGGACAAGCAGATGGGCTGAAGCCCCTGAAGGTGACTCAGCCACCAACTGCGCTGTGCGCTTGACTCGGATTATTCATCGCCGGGCGGTTTCGGTCATTTGCGGCAGCAATTGATCCGTTGCTGCCTGTTTAGGCGGGCAGAAAACGGCCATTTATTGCCTCGCGCCACCGACCGCTATGGGTCGGAAGCGGTCACTCACGCTGTCTACAAAACGTAGGCAATTCAACTTGAGTTTCACTACCTGCCCTGGGCGAACAAAGCTGATATCTTCATTCTTAACTCAAGCCTGGGCCTTTAGAGGCTCATTCTGAGACACCAACGTAGCGAACACCTGCCCAAAGAACACTACGCTACCGAATAGGTTCTGCTTCGTTGAACAAGGATTTTTTCGCCGCCTCGCTAACCGCCACGACGGCGGGATGGGTAAGCCTGCGCTCGATGGAGATTGCGTAGTAGCGCAGCATGACCTCATGGGCGCAGCCAATAACCTCGGCCCCATATTGCCCCCTAATGTCATCGCTCAGTATTATTGGCGCAGGGAAGATGCCCACACCGGCCTTACCGAAGGCTTTCATTAGTGCGCTGTCGTCAAATTTACCGACGATGCGTGGCTGGATCTGGTGCTCGCTGAACCAGCGCATCAACGGTGCCTGAACCGCCGCCTTATCTCCAGGCAGTAAAAAAGGGGCACCGTCCAGAGACCGTGGAAAATCCGACCGGTAGCGCGCGGCCAATTCCGGCACCGCATAAAAGGCGATGGCACATTGCCCCAGCGCGTGGTTGTAGCCTTTCACCCCCAATTCGGAGGGCAGCGGCCGATCCGAAATCACCAAGTCGAGTTGGTGAATGGCCAGCTCTGCGAACAGTCGCTCTAACTTGTCCTCGTAGCATATGAGGCGCACGGACTCAGCTAACGCCATTGCCGGCGCCAACAGCTGATAAGCGAGTGTTTTTGGCACCGCGTCGGCAACCCCCACCCGAAACGACAGCTCCCCACTGGTGGCCCCACTGCGTAACGATTGTTCGAGCTCGTTACCTATCTGGAATATCTCGTCGGCATGGGACAGCGCCAGTTTTCCCGCAGACGTCAGCTCGAGGCGCCTACCGACACGGCGGAACAAATCCGTGGTCAATGCCCGCTCTAGCTCAGCGAGCTGGCCACTAATCGTTTGGGGGGTGAGATGCAGTCGTTCGGCTGCACGCGTGATGCTTCCAGCCTTGGCGACGTTCCAAAAATAGTAAAGCTGTTTGTAATTGAGCATGGGCAGTGAGGCTCGCTATCAGTCTGTACCGATGTAATCATAAAGAATAATCTGCTTTTCTTGATGCAGAAGCAAACTTAGGATTGACCTTTGAAACCTGAGTTAGGGCTAAAGGAGAGGGGGATGCAGATCGACATCCAGACTCGTGAGCTCATGTTGTCTGAGACGTTGCGTACCCATATAGAGCGGCGTTTGCAGTTCGCCCTGAGTCGCTTTCAGGCTCGGGAGCTGCGGATCACCGTCTGCCTGTCCAGCGTGGGCAGCACTGGGGCGGCCCTGCACTGTCACCTCCATATCCGCGTCGAGGGCCGGCCCGATATTTTCATCGAAGACACTGAAGCGGACATCCATGTCGCGATCAATCGCGCAGTGGACCGTGCTGGGCGAACGCTGGAGCGGCAGCGCCTACACGGTCATCTCAATAGCCAATTTCAGCGAGGTTGATATGAATAGCGTTCGTAGGCACGGGTTTCTGGCACACGCAACATCGATGTTTAAACAAATACGCGTGCGCACTTGGCTGATGCTAGGGGCTGCGGTACTTGCTTTCATCGGTCTACTGGTCTGGGCCGGCATTGCGGTTCTGTCCTGGCTATGGGGTCATGTAGCAACCGCTTCAGACGCGGGCAAACGTTTCGCCGGCGAGGCTATGACACAGGTCGAACAGGTAGCGCCAGGGCTGCGCGAGCAGACCGAACAGTGGATGCCGGCAGGGGTGAAGGAGCAGGCAGGCAAGTGGTTGCCGGGGTTAGTCGTGGATCTACCGGCGAACGACGTCAGTGGCAGTGATGTCGGGCCGGTGCCGCGCTTCCCCGGCTTAGTGCGCAGCTACTTTGTGCGCGAAGGGGAAATCGTCGAGGTGCGTTACGCCGGCAGCGCAGCATTCGCAGCGGTTCTGGCGCACTACGTCCATGGCTTCGCTGCGGAGAACTATGCCCACGAGGTGATCTCTGCCACCACCGAGGGCGAGCAACACCGCTTCAATCGTGACGCGGAGTCCGTCGACCTGTCTTTGCTGCGCCACCAAGGTGATCAGGTAGTGATTCGTTTGAAACTGTCGTCGCCGTGATTTTTGAGGCGTTCGATGCGATGCGCGCAAGCCCAGCTTTGAATAACAACCAAGGACTTTTATATGAGCCTCATTGATGCGAGCCCCATTATCTCCATCGGCGAACCCTGGATGTGGGCCGCATTTATCGCTTTCGTTCTGATCATGCTGGTGCTGGACCTGTTCGTGTTCGGCGGCAACAAGGTGCACAAAGTGAGCGTTAAGGAGGCGGGGCTATGGTCGCTGGCCTGGTTTAGCCTGGCGCTCGCCTTCAACGCCGGCCTGTGGTGGTATCTCAGCGGCACAGTGGGTCCGGAAGTCGCCGACCAGAAGGCTCTGGAGTTTTTCACCGGTTATCTGATCGAGAAATCGCTGTCGGTGGACAACGTGTTTGTCTTCCTGCTGATCTTCACGGCCTTCCACATCCCAGCCGAATACCAGCGTCGGGTGCTCATCTACGGCGTGCTTGGCGCCATCGTCTTGCGCGCGATAATGATCCTCGCCGGGGCTTGGGTGGTGCGCGAATATTCCTGGGTACTCTATATCTTCGGTGCCTTTCTGGTGGTCACCGGCATACGCATGCTGGTCATGGCGGAAAAGACGCCCGACCTAGAACAGAACCCGGTACTAAAATTCGCACGCCGACATCTGCGCATCACCGAGGACTATCACGGCGAGAAATTCAGCGTAAAAAAGAATGGCGTGCGCTATTTCACGCCACTATTTCTGGTGCTGATTATGATCGAGGTCACCGACCTGGTGTTCGCGGTGGACTCCATTCCGGCCATTTTCGCCATCACCACCGACCCCTTCATCGTCTTCACCTCCAACATCTTCGCCATCATGGGCCTGCGCGCGCTGTATTTCCTGCTGGCTGACGTGGCGGACCGTTTCCATCTGCTGAAATACGGCCTGGCCATGGTACTCACCTTCATCGGTGCCAAGATGCTGATCGCGCCCTGGTATCACGTACCGGTGCAGGCTTCGCTCGCCATCGTCGCTATCTTGATTGGCTCGAGCGTAATTGCCAGTTTGATCGCCACGCGCAGAGCAAACTGAGATGCACTCTGCCCACCAGCTCTAATGGGGCCAGCGCTGGAGGAAGGATTGCGTGGAAACTCATCGAAACAGCGCAGATGGGAGCCTCATGATGCAGGGCGTGCTCGTTGCTGGTGCCTACACGGGTGCTGGCAATGCATCTATCGAGACAATCTTGGGCCACTTGTTGACCCAGCGCGGCACGCATGTACGCTCGCGAAAGCTACTTTGAGAATTTAAGATGACTGAGATCACTGAACGTATGCGCAAGTATTCCTCCCTCGTGGTGGATGGTATCGAGTCGACCCCCGCCCGTGCCATGTTGCGCGCGGTTGGTTTCACCGACGAGGACTTCAACAAGCCGCAGGTCGGTATCGCCTCGACGTGGGCCAATGTCACCCCCTGCAATATGCACATCAATAAGCTCGCGGAAGAGGCCGAAAAAGGTGCCAATACGGCGGGGGGCAAGGCGGTCATCTTCAACACCATCACCGTTTCCGACGGCATCGCCAACGGCACCGAGGGCATGAAGTATTCGCTGGTGTCGCGTGAGGTCATCGCTGACTCCATCGAAACAGTGGTCGGCTGCCAAGGTTTCGACGGCCTCGTCGCCGTTGGGGGCTGCGACAAGAACATGCCCGGCTGCCTTATCGGCATGGCGCGACTGAACCGTCCGGCAATCTTCGTTTATGGCGGCACCATCAAGCCCGGCAGCGGCCACACCGACATTATCTCGGTGTTCGAGGCGGTGGGTCAGCAGGCCAAGGGCGAACTCGACCTGATCCAGCTTAAACACATCGAAGAGACCGCAATACCGGGGCCGGGCTCCTGCGGTGGCATGTACACTGCCAACACCATGGCCTCGGCCATTGAGGCCATGGGCATGTCGCTGCCGGGCTCCTCAGCACAGGATGCCATCTCCAGCGACAAGGCCTCGGACTCTTTCCGGGCCGGTCAGCAAGTGCTGGAGTTGATCGCGCTCGACATCAAACCGCGCGACATCATGACGCGTAAAGCCTTCGAGAACGCCGTCCGCGTCATCATTGCGCTGGCCGGCTCCACCAACGGCGTGCTGCACTTGCTGGCCATGGCCCATGCCGTGGATGTGCCGTTGACGCTAGAAGACTTCACCAGCATTGGCAAGACCACACCGGTGCTGGCCGACCTGCGCCCCAGCGGCAAGTACATGATGTCCGAACTGGTTGCCATCGGTGGTATCCAGCCGCTGATGAAGCGCATGCTCGACGCCGGCCTGCTGCACGGCGACGTGCTCACCGTGACGGGCAATACGCTGGCCGAAAACCTGGCCAACGTCGCCGACTATCCAGCCGGCCAAGACATCATTCGACCCTTCGACCAGCCGATCAAGAAAGACTCGCACCTGGTCATCCTGCACGGCAACCTCGCGCCGACCGGCTCAGTCGCCAAGATTACCGGCAAGGAAGGTCTGCGCTTCAAAGGTACAGCACGCGTCTACAACCGAGAGGAAGAGGCACTGGCCGGCATCCTCTATGGCGAAGTAGTCGCGGGCGATGTCATCGTGATCCGTTACGAAGGCCCTAAGGGAGGGCCAGGCATGCGCGAAATGCTCTCGCCGACCTCGGCAGTCATGGGTAAGGGACTGGGTAAGGACGTCGCACTTATCACCGACGGCCGCTTCTCCGGTGGCTCGCACGGTTTTGTGGTCGGTCACATCACGCCGGAAGCTTTTGATGGCGGCCCGATTGCACTGATTGAAAACGGCGATGGGATTACTATCGATGCCGAAACCCACGAGATCCACGTTGCGGTGTCCGATGCCGTTCTCGCCGAGCGCCGTGCGCGTTGGACACAACCGGCCCCGCTCTATACACGAGGTGTGCTGGCCAAGTACGCAAAGCTGGTGTCCAGCGCCGCGGAAGGAGCCGTTACCGACAAGTAGGCCGAGCAATTGGCGATTGAGACAAATGAAAAGGAGCGTTTATGGGCCCGATAAGATGGGCCGTGGAAATGCAAGAGTTCCTCGAAGTGAATCGCTCCTGCTTTTTCAGGCATACCGTAATGACCGCTCCTAGCCGATAGCCGCCTATCACGACGGGCGGATGGGGTCAGTTGCGGTCGGTCGTGAACGTGCGCAACCAGTTCGGGGAAGCCGCAACGCCTTTCCACCCATGGCAGCCTGGGCTGCCTGAACGCGAGCAGAGTCAATTCAGTCCGTAACCTAGCAACTCCTCGGTCGAGAGCACGCGCATCCGGTGCGGTGTGATGCGCTGCATCTCGTCCGCCAGGCGACTGGAGACATTCATTTCGCGGAAATAGGCCGCCGGGCTGTAGTGCTGGCCCCGGTGGGCGGCCTGCGCCCGAGCCGAATCGCCGGCAGGGAAGTAGGGGCGGTGCAGGCCGACATGGCCGCTGACGGTCTTCTTGTGGCCGGCGGCCAGCAGGTAGATGCAGCTGCCCTGGCAGACGCCGCCAGTGGGCACCAGGACCTCGAAACCGGTTTCGCGCAGCAGGCGGCCGATGCGCATGGCTTCGGGGGCGCTGCCGCCGATACTGTCGAGCAGCACGATCTTGCGGGTGAATTTGCCGGGGTTGGCACGCAGGCCTTTGATCAGGGCTTCGTAGTCGCCGGGGGCGATGTCCTCGGAGATCCTGGCGGCCAGCACCTGCCCGAGGCTGTGCTGCTGCGCGGCGTCGACCTCGACCTTGGCCTGGGTGGCCGCCGCGTAAAATGCGACGGCGCAGAGGATAGCGGTGTGCAGAGGGCGTTTGCGCATGGGGCAGACAGATCCTGGATAACAGCGGTGCGCAGACGATACCTGTAGCCGGTCGCCTGCGCACCCCGGGTCTCAGAGGTTGTGAAAATATCGAGCGCCGTAGCGCAACGCCAGCAGCGGGCGTTTTGAGGCGGTCGCAGTAGGCGGGAGTTTTTTCACAACCTCTCAGTCGCGGGTAGGGATGGCCAGCCCGCGGATCACCGCCGGGCGCGAGAGGAAGGCGTCCAGTGCGCGGGTGACGTTGGCGAAGCGCTCGATCTGCACCAGTTCGCCAGCTGCATAGAAGCCGATCAGGTTGCGCACCCAGGGGAAGGTGGCGATGTCGGCGATGCTGTAGCTGTCGCCCATGATCCACTGGCGAGCCTCCAGGCGCTGGGCCTTGCTCGGGGGTAATAAGACCCCTATCGGTTCCTTCGAGGAAATCGATAGGTGTAGTAGTGGGCATCAACCTGGCTGATGCAGCATGTGCATGGTTCCCTGCGCCGGGGGCAAACCGGTATGGTGCGTGCTTTAACCCAGCGCAATGGAGAACCCCGATGAGCCTGCATGGCAATTACGATCCGCAAAACATCTTTGCCCAGATCATTCGTGGCGAGGCCCCCTGCTACAAGCTGTATGAGGACGACGACGTGCTCGCCTTCCTCGACCTGTTCCCGCAGTCCTTCGGTCATACCCTGGTGATCCCCAAGCGTGCGGCGGCGCGCAATATCCTCGATATCGATGCGGATAACCTGTGCAAGCTAATACGGGTAGCCCAGCACCTGGCCCAGGTGCTGGTAGACGAGTTGCAGCCGGAAGGCGTGCAGGTGGCGCAGTTTAACGGCGCCCCAGCCGGGCAAACGGTGTTCCATATTCATATGCACATCATCCCGCGCTTCGCCGGCCAGGGTATGGGCGTTCATGCCACCAGCAAGGCCGACCCGACTGAGCTGGAGCAGCTGCAGGCGCGGCTGGTGCAGCGCCTTCGCGGCTGAGCCGGCGCAACGCATGGGCATCGCCTGGTGGGTTACGCAGCGCGCCACGATGGCGGTGCCTGATCGTTCGGAGGTTGGCGCCGCTAACCCACCCAGAACTACAACACTCATCTTCTTGGGCAGCCGGCTAGAGGCTCGGCTCGCTCAGCAGCGGCAGGCGGCAGCGATCAACCTGCCACCAGGTCGGTAGCAGGCGGCGGATGGCGGGCTGGTTGAAACGGTCGTCGATCAGGTAGACCACGCCCTGGTCGTCCTGGGTGCGGATCACCCGGCCGGCGGCCTGCACGACTTTCTGCAGGCCGGGGTAGAGGTAGGTGTAGTCGTAGCCGAGGTGGTTGCCGAACATGCCCTGCATGCGCTGTTTGATCTCTTCGTTGACCGGGTTGATCTGCGGCAGGCCGAGGGTGGCGATGAAGGCACCGATCAGGCGCTCGCCGGGCAGGTCGATGCCTTCGCCGAATGCGCCGCCAAGCACGGCAAAGCCGATGCCCTGGCTGGTGCTGCTGAAGCGGTCGAGAAAGGCCTGGCGCTGGCCTTCGTCCATCTGCCTGGATTGTTCCCAGGTCGGGATCTGCGGGTGGGCGGCGCTGAACTCATCCAGCACCAGGCGCAGGTAGGCGTAGCTGCTGAAGAAAGCCAGGTAGTTACCCGGCCGTGCGGCGAACTGGCGCGCCATCAGCGCGGCGATCGGCGCCAGCGAGTACTCGCGGTGGGCGAAGCGGGTGGACAGGTTGCTGACCGCCTGCACCTGCAATTGCGCGGCGCTGAACGGCGACTCGACATCGATCCAGGGCGTCTGCTCCGGCAGGCCGAGCAGGTCGGCGTAGTAGTGCGCAGGGCTCAGCGTCGCGGAGAATAGGGTGCAGCTGTGGGCGGCGGCGAAGCGCGGGGCGAGGAAGGGCGCCGGCACTATATTGCGAATGCACAGGGTCGATGTGGCAGGCCCGCCGGGGCTGTCGGTGCGGCTGATGTCGAATAGCGAGTGGCTGTCGAAGGCCTCGGCGAGGCGACAGAACAGCATGGCATCCAGGTAGAAGTGCAGCAGCTCGGCGGCATTGTCCGCCGGCTGTTCGGTAAGGTGGTCGGTGAGGGTGCTGACAGCCTTTTGCAGGGCCATGATGAACAGGTCCGGAGCAGCGGGGTAGACCTGGTAGGGTGCTTCCTGGTCGCGCTGTAACTGTTGCCAGTGGCGGTTGACCCGCTCCAGTGGGCCTTTCATCACTGGCGGGGCGTTGCGCCTGAGGGCCTCGAAACGGGTCTGCTCGAGTTCGGCGGTGTACATGCCGCGGCCGCGTTCGATCAGGTTGTGCGCCTCGTCCACCAGCAGGGTCACGCGCCACTCGTTGAGCTGGGTCAGGCCGTGCAGCAAGCCACCCATGTCGAAGTAGTAGTTGTAGTCGCAGACCACCACATCGCTCCAGCGGCACAGTTCCTGGCTCAGGTAGTAGGGGCAGATTCGATGCGCCAGCGCGGTTTCGCGCACGCTGCTCTGGTTCAGCCACTGGCGTTCCAGCGCGGCCTGGCGTGCGGCCGGCAGGCGGTCGTAGAAGCCCTTGGCCAGCGGGCAGGAGTCGCCATGACAGGCTTTGTCCGGGTGTTCGCAGGCCTTGTCGCGGGCGACGTGTTCGAGCACCCGCAGCGGCATCGCGACTTCCTGACTGCGCAGGGTGGCCAGGGCGTCCAGCGCCAGGCGCCGGCCGGGAGTCTTGGCGGTGAGGAAGAACAGGCGATCCAGTTCCTGCTCGGGGAAGGCCTTTAGCTGCGGAAACAGGGTGCCGAGGGTCTTGCCGATGCCGGTGGTGGCCTGGGCCATCAGGCTGTGGCCGTCGCGGGCGGCGCGGTACACCGACTCGGCCAGCTGGCGCTGGCCGCTGCGAAACTGCTGATGGGGAAAACGCAGGCGCTGCAGTGCCTGATTGCGCAACAGGCGATGCGCGCGCTCGTGTTCGGCCCAGGCGATGAAAAGGCTGCACTGCAGCTCGAAGAACCCACGCAGCTCATCGGCACTGCAGCGCTGATGGAAAGCGGTTTCGTGCTGGCTGAGGACGTTGAAATAGACCACCGCCAAGTCGATTTCGGCCAGACCTTGTTGCTGGCATAGCAGCCAGCCATAGACCTTGGCCTGGGCCCAATGCAGCAACCGGTGGTTTTCCGGGATACGCGCGATGTCGCCGCGGTGGGTCTTGATTTCTTCCAGACGGTTGTCGTGCGGGTCATAGCCATCGGCGCGGCCGCGCACCTGCAGGCCTTGGTAGTCGCCGGCGAGCGGCAGCTCTGCCTGGTAACCAGGGCCGCGTCGGGCGACCACGATGGCGTGGCCGGTCATGCCTTCCTGGGCGGTGGGCGAGGGGGTAAAACGCAGATCCAGGTCGCCGACCTTGGCCGTGAACTCGCACAACGCGCGCACCGCGACCTGGTATTTGATGAGCTGTTGGCTCATGCGTCGGCCCATTGCACGTAGCAGACGTCCACCGGCATGCCGTGCTCGGCGCAGAACGCCAGCCAGCGGCGCTGGTTGTCCTGCAGGCGGTCGCCGGGGCCTTTGACCTCGATCATTCGGTAGCGCTGCTGCGCCGGCCAGAACTGGATCAGGTCGGGCATGCCGGCGCGGTTGGCCTTGATATCGTCCAGCAGGCGCAGGAACCAGGCCTGCAGGTGCGCTACCGGCAGGCAGTCGAGCGCCTGGTCCAGCAGCTCTCGGTCGAGCGCGGCCCAGAACACGAAGGGCGACTGGATGCCGTACTTGTCGCTATAGGTCTGGCGGATCACCTCTTTGTAGGCGTCTGAATCAAGCTGCGCCAGGCAGGCGCTGAACAGCTCGGCGCGGCGCGCCCGGAAATCGGCACTGAGCAGGTCCAGCGGGCGGCTCTGAAACGGGTGGAAGAAGGCGCCTGGCAGTGGGGCAAAAATAGCCGGCCAGCAGAGCAGGCCGAACAGGCTGCAGATCAGGCTGTTTTCGACATAGTGCACAGGTGCATCCGGTTCGCTCAGGTGCAGCTTGACCGCGTATTCGACGCTCTGTGCGACAGGCCGTGGCAGGCACAGATCGAGACGGGCCGGCGCGGGCGGCTTCGGCTTGGGCGGTGGTGTCAGGCCGAGCTGACGGCTGAGGCGCGGCAGCATGCGTTCCAAGCCTTGCGCCTCGGCCTCGTTTTCCACTGCAGCGGCGGCTTGGCTGGCCAGTGAGTGGGCTTCGGCGCTACGACCCAGGCGCTCCAGCATGCGGATACGGCGCAGGCGGGCACCGGCAAATTGGCACTCGGCATAGCAGGTCAGGGCGTGTTCCAGTTCGCCGGCGCGCTCCATGTGCTGGCCCAGGCGAAACAGCAGCTTGGCCCGGCGCATGCTGAGAAAGGCGGTGCTGCAGTCCAGCGCGGCGATCTGTTGCAGCACCTCGGCGACCGGCTCGCCAGCCTCGCCACGTTCGCGGCAGCGCTGCAGCGCCAGGTAGCAGTCCACTTCTTCGCGCTGGCGAAATACCCTGGAGTCTGCACTCAGGGCGACCGGTTCGTAACGGAAGATGCCGAGATCGGCGAGGACAAATTCCGACCAGTCCTGCTGCAGGTTGCCGAAAAACATCAGGCGCAGGCGCTCGCAAAGCGGATCGATGGCCACGCTATAAATATGCTCGTCCAGCCGTGGGCACCAAGCGGCGAAGCTGCGGGCTTCGTTGTGCTCAGCGGCCAACTGAGCGAGCAGTTCGGGTTTCTTCAAGGTTTTGTGCGCGCGCGCGTCGAAGGTGTCGAGCAGCTCCTCCTTGCGCAACAGCTCGAACAGCTCCGCTAGTGCCAGGTCGGCGTCATGCCGGATCCAGCCGGCGTCCAGCAGCGCCTGGGCGGCGTGCTGCGGGCAGCCGATCTCCGCGTAGGCCAGCTTGCTGGCGCGAAAATGTCTGCCCTTGCGCATGATCATCCGCACCAGCAGTGCCTGGCTGGGCAGCGCCAGTTCACCGAAGTGCTGCAGGAATGCCTGCTCCTCGGCCAGCAACAGGTCGTGATGACGCTCCCGGAGCCAGGCCAGGGCTTTATGGAAGTTGGACAGGTAATACAGGCTGGGGTCGAGCTGAGGCTGCATGGGGAAACCGAATACTGTTTGCATATACAGATATCAGCGCAGCGCGTGCTTTGCAACGAGCAGATGCTAGGCGGTGATTTGCTTTAGCCCGGCGCCGTTGAATATGCAGCATTGAAGGGCTGGAATGGATCGCCGCCGACCCCTCTCATTGCTGCAGCAGACAGCCTATAAAAAGGCGCTGTCCCAATAGCGTGTTGCATGGGAGATTCAGGCCTAAGCCCTTTTCGCATAGCTGGCAACGGGTAGGGTGACGCGGGGCCGCCCAGGCCGTGCGCACCAACGCAGGCAACGAACACGGGTGCGCACGGTGCACCCTACAGGCCCGGACCACCTCAAATGCTGTGGCGATAACTGAACGCAACACGCTATTGCTACACAGCCAATAAAAAAGGCGAAGCCGCTGGGCTTCGCCTGTTTCTTGTAGCGTCGCGCTTAGTGCTTGTGCGGCACCGGTTTGAGCAGCACTTCCGGTGGCATCTCGCAGTCGATCTTGCGCCCCAGCAGTTGTTCAATCGGTGGCAGGGCGTAGGCGTCGTTTTCACTGGCGAAGCTGATCGAGGTGCCACTGGCGCCGGCACGGCCGGTACGCCCGATGCGGTGCACATAGTCGTCCGGCAGGTCCGGCAGGGTGTAGTTGATCACGTGACTGATGGCGTCGACGTGAATCCCACGGCCCGCTACGTCGGTGGCGACCATCACCCGGATCTTGCCTTCGCGGAAGCCTTCCAAGGCGCGGATGCGCTTGTGCTGCGGCACGTCGCCGGACATCTGCACGGCGCTGATACCGTCGCGGGTCAGGCGTTCTTCGATGCGCCGCACTTCGTCCTTGCGGTTGGCGAAGACCATCACCCGAACCCAGTCGTTCTGCGCGATCAGGTTATACAGCAGCTTGTACTTGTCGCTGGAGGCGACCATGTAGACGTGCTGCTCGACGGTGTCGCTGGCGACGTTGTCCGACTCGATCTCGACGATGGCCGGATCGGTGGTCCACTGCTTGGCCAGGTTCATCACGTCTTCGGTGAAGGTGGCGGAGAACAGCAGGGTCTGACGCTCGTTCTTCGGTGGGGTCTGGCGGATGATCTGCCGTACCTGGGGGATAAAGCCCATGTCGAGCATGCGGTCGGCTTCGTCGAGCACCATCACCTCGACCATGTCCAGGTGCACTTCGCCGCGCTGGTTGAAGTCGAGCAGGCGGCCCGGAGTCGCTACCAGGATGTCGCAATAGCGCGACTCAAGCAGTTTGAGCTGTTTGTCGAAGTCCATGCCGCCGACGAAGCTCATCACGTTGAGCCCGGTGTATTTGGTCAGGTCCGCGGCGTCCTTGGCGATCTGCACCACCAGTTCGCGGGTTGGCGCGATGATCAGCGCGCGCGGCTCGCCCATGTAGCGCTCTTTCGGCGGCGGGGTCTGCTGGAGCTGGGTGATGATCGAGACCAGAAAGGCGGCGGTTTTGCCAGTACCGGTCTGAGCACGGCC
Organism: Pseudomonas sp.; assembly: GCF_030683065.1. Taxonomy (GTDB): domain Bacteria; phylum Pseudomonadota; class Gammaproteobacteria; order Pseudomonadales; family Pseudomonadaceae; genus Aquipseudomonas. The sequence continues at coordinate 75,203 of NZ_JAUXMX010000046.1, read as the reverse complement.
AATGGCGTCTTGGCCCTTGAGGGTGAAACCCAGCACCTGTGCCTGGATCGGCGTGCAGTAGGGGAAGCCCAGGTCGTGAACCGCATGCATCAGCTCGGGAGAGAGCTTGAAATCATGGAAGCGGGTCTTGCCTTCGGCCGGCTCGACCGCGAAGTCTTCCAGCTTCCAGGTGTCGACCGGTTTGGCTGCACGCTGGCGCCGGGGTTTGTCGGTCTTGACGGTTGATTTTTCTGGGTTGACCGCCACCGCAGATTCGCTGTCGGTATCGCTGGCCGCAGTCTGGGGCTTGGCCGGGCGGCTGGATTGCTGGTGGTGGGTGTCGCCGCTATGGGGCGTGGTTGGCGAAGCAGACGTGCTAGTTGGGCTGGGCTGCTCGCCCTCGGCTTTGCCGAACATTTTCTTGAGTGCTTTGAGCACGGTCATCTCGTCAATTGGTTAAGGAGTGAACGGTTGCCAGTGTAAAGCAAGAAGCCGGTGCGGCGTAGTGCCATGGCTGTCAGGTGCGGTCGGCGCGTCCTTGCTGGTTTTAGAGGCTGTGAGTTTTCGATCATTTCATGCGCTATAGAAGCAGTTGCACCATTGCCTGCTCCATGCGGGGGCGTGAGCGCAGAACGGCTGACCGCAGCGGCAGGCACAGGCACCCTTGCGGCGCTTTTAGCTCTGTCCCTCCTGCCAAACCTGGCGCTAGCTCGATCATCCGCTTCAGGTTGCGGGTCTCGCTGAAGCGCTGCAGAGCGTCGATGTTTCCTGCGAGGGAGGAGGCATCTGCGACGCCGTAGGTGGTCTGCGGGCAAAGCTCCAGGGTAATGGCTGCATTGCCATGGGCCTGCGAGGTCCGCGTCATCCGCATCAAGTACGGTTAGACAGCTTGGTGCCGCCTTGAGTGAAGGCCTACGAGAGCAAGGCTTCTGGAGATAAATGCATAGCTCAGGATTATGCATAACATAATAAATATACATTTGATAAATGCGAGGTGCGGGCGGATTCTTGTTTCGCGGCGGTGATCGATTGGTCATCCAGTGCGATGTGACGTGGGCTTGCGGGTTACGGCCGGCTTCACAGCGAACCCTGATTCCAGAGGAAAACAAGATGAATAAGACTCTCCGCTCCCTGTTGCTCTGTGCCGGCCTCGGTGCCCTGCCGTTCGCTGCCGCCCAGGCCGCCGAAGGCCCAACCCTGCGTCTGGCCACCGAAGGTGCCTATCCACCGTTCAACTACTACACCGCCGACGGCCAGTTGGCCGGCTTCGATATCGAGATCGGCAAAGCCTTGTGTGAGCGTATGCAGGCCAAGTGCAGCCTGGTGGCTCAGGACTGGGACGGCATCATCCCCGCGCTGCTGGGGCGCAAGTACGACGTGGTGATCGCCTCGATGTTTATCACCGAGGAGCGTCGGCAGAAGGTCGCCTTCAGCGACCCCTACCAGAAATCGGCGATGACATTCGTGGTGGCCAAGGATTCCGACCTTACCGACTTCAGCCCCGCCGCCCTGGCCGGCAAGACCATCGGTGCCCAGGGTGCGACCACCCAGGCCGATTACCTGATGGCCATGTTCCCTGACTCCGACGTTCGCCTGTATCCGACCCAGGATGCGGTGAACCTGGATCTGGTCTCCGGACGTCTGGACGCCCAGGTCGGCGACATGATCCCGATGCTCGACTGGACCCTGAAATCCGCCGATGGCAGCTGCTGCCGTATGGCAGGCGCGCCAATCAGCGACCCGAAATATGTCGGCGAGGGTGTCGGCATGGCGCTGCGCAAGGAGGACGAAGCGCTGCGTCAGCGACTTAACCAGGCCCTGGCCTCGATCATCGCCGACGGCACCTACCAAGCCATCAACGACAAGTTCTTCTCGGTCAACCTGCTGACCCTGGAGCAGTGAGCCAAGCGCTGCTGACTCGCTGAACCCGAAGAGGATCTGTTATGGACTGGCTCACCTATCTCAGCTTCGGCGACGCCGGCTGGGGCGACGAGTTGCTGCAGGGCCTTGGGATAACCCTGGCTCTGGCCCTGGCGACCTTGCCGCTCGGCCTGTTGTTGGGCTTGGCAGTAGCGGCGCTGGCGCTGTTCGGTGCTCGCCCTGCGCGGGCTCTGGCTTTGGCTTTCAGCACTACTCTGCGCGGCCTGCCTGAGCTGCTGACCCTGTTTATCATCTATCACGGTGTGGGCATGGGTCTGAACGCCCTGTTGCGCTGGTATAACCCTGATGCCGGCCATCTTGCGCTAAGCCCCTTCATCGCCGGGGTACTGGCCCTTGGTCTGGTCTTTGCCGCCTATTCCAGCGAAGTCTGGCGCGGTGCCTGGCAGGCCTTGGACGGCGGACAGCGCGAGGCGGGTGAGGCCATGGGCCTGCGCCGGTTGACCATCTTCCGGGTGATCGAGCTGCCGCAACTGCTGCGCCTGGCTCTGCCGGGGCTGGGCAATCTGTGGATCAATCTACTCAAGGACACCGCCTTGGTCTCGGTGATCGCCCTCAGTGACCTGATGCGCATGGCCAATATCGCCGTGGGCGCCACCAAGAAGCCGTTTTTGTTCTTCTTGGTAGTGTGCTTGGTCTACTGGCTGGTTTGCCTGCTCTGCGAGTATCTGCTGGGTCGTATGGAGCGCCGCGCCAATCGCGGCTACCGTACGGGAGGCCTGGCATCATGATGGATGACCTTGCGCGTTTCTCAGGTCAATTGCTGGCCGGTGCCGGCCTGACCTTGCAGCTCACCGTGATCGCCGCGCTGCTGGCCTGTGCCCTGGCCTTGCCTCTGGCCATCGCCCGCTGTGGCGAGCGCGGCCTGTTGCGTTGGCCAATTCGCTTGTACGTCTCGTTCTTTCGCGGCACGCCGCTGCTGGCTCAGCTATTTCTGGTGTATTACGGCTCGGGGCAGTTCCGCGCCGAGCTAAGCCAGTTGGGGCTCTGGTGGTTCTTCCGCGACCCCTACTACTGCGCGCTGCTGACCTTCGTCCTGAATTCCACGGCCTATCAGGTGGAGATCCTGCGTGGCGGTCTGCGCGCCGTGCCTTATGGGCAGATCGAGGCGGGCGTGGCCATGGGCCTTTCGCGCTTTAACCTGTACCGCACCATCATCCTGCCCAATGCCTACCGCATTGCCTTTCCGGCCCTGGGCAACGAGATAATCCTGTTGCTCAAGGGTAGCGCGGTGGTCAGCGTGATCACCCTGCTGGATGTGATGGGGCAGACCCGGCGCATCTTCTCGCAGACCTTCGACCTGACCGTGTACTTGTGGGCGGCGCTGCTTTACCTGCTGATGACCGGCGCCTTCGTCTGGCTCTGGCGCTGCCTGGAACACCGACTGACCCGCCACCAGCGGGTGCGCCAAGCCCCATCCGCTGCCACAGCGCCCGCCGCAAAGCGGGTTTCCACTGGAGTGTCGCCATGACTGCAAGCATCCCCCATACGGCCGCCCTGCAGGTGGAGAACCTGTACAAATCCTTCGCTGGGATCGCGGTGCTCAAGGGCGTTTCGCTGACCGCCGAGAAGCACGATGTGATCAGCATCATCGGCTCCAGCGGCTCGGGCAAGAGCACCCTGCTGCGCTGCATGAACCTGCTGGAGTTCCCCGACAGTGGTTGCCTGCGCGTGGATGGCGAGGAGCTGGAGTTGGGCACCAACCGCCGTGGCGGGCGCTCGCGGCGCTTTCAGCGGCAGATCGAGCGGGTGCGCGCGCGCCTGGCCATGGTCTTCCAGTCGTTCAACCTGTGGTCGCATATGACCGTGCTGGAAAATGTGATGCTCGGTCCCTGCCTGGTGCATAAGCGCAACCGTATAGATGTGGAGGTCCAGGCGAAGAAGCTGCTGGCCCGGGTCGGCATGCTGGAGAAATGCCAGATGTACCCCGACTGCCTGTCCGGCGGGCAGAAGCAGCGGGTGGCCATCGCCCGCGCCCTGGCCATGGACCCGGAAGTGATGCTGTTCGATGAGCCCACCTCGGCCCTGGACCCGGAGCTGGTGGGCGAGGTGCTGCTGGTGATCCGCGAGCTGGCCGAGGAAGGCCGCACCATGATCATGGTTACCCACGAAATGCGCTTCGCCCGCGAGGTGTCGTCAAAGGTGGTGTACCTGCACCAGGGCCAAATCGAGGAGCAGGGCAGCCCCGAGCAGTTGTTCAACGCCCCGCAATCGGACAACCTGCGCCGCCTGTTGGCGACGACGTAGGGTCTGCCGTGCGCACCACCAATGACACCGCAATAACCCAATAACGCAATGGTGCGCACGGCGCACCCTACGGTGAAACCTATGAGCCAAGTCGTCTCCCTGCACCCCTGGAAAAGACAGCAGCACCTTAATAGTGCCCACAACCAGCTGCTGATCGACGGGGTGAGTGCCCTCGAACTCGTCGAGCGTTATGGCTCGCCGCTGTTCGTCTATTCGGAAAGCAAATTGCGGGACAACGCCCGGGATATTCTGGACAACTTCCGCCGCGTGCATGCCCGGACTCGGGTCTGCTTCGCCAGCAAGGCCTGCGCCAACCTGGCGGTGCTCAAGGTGTTCAAGGACTGCGGCCTGGATCTGGAGGTCAACTCCGGTGGCGAGTTCTACAAGGCGCAGATCGCCGGCTTCGCCCCGGCGCAAATGGTATTCAACGGCGTGGCCAAGCAGGTCGGGGAGCTGCGCGAGGTGATCGCTGCCGGGATCAAGGCGATCAACGTCGACTCGTTGTCGGAGCTTTCGCGCATTCTCGCGGTGGCAACCGAGCTGGGTCAGCAGGCGCGGGTCAGCCTGCGCATCATTCCGGAGATCCAGGCCGGCGCCGCCGCCGGCTGGCAAACCGGTACATCCACCTCCAAATTCGGCATGACCGCTGCCGAGCAGAATGATGCCATCGAGCTGATTCTGGCCCATCCCGCCGCGCTCAAGCTGGTGGGGGTGCATGCCCATATCGGCACCCAGATCACCGACATTGCTGTGTATCAGGCCGAGGCCAACTTCCTGATCGACTATGTGCGTCAGGTGGCCGAGCGCCTGCCTTACCCGCTGGAGCACCTCAACCTGGGCGGCGGCTTCCCGAAGAACTACAGCAGCGCCGAGGCCAACTTCGATTCGGTGGCGCCGCACTACCGCGCCAACTACCGCACCGAGGTCGACTTCGCCCAGCTTGCCGAGCAGCTGATCAAACCGGTGTCCCAGGCGTTGGGCGAGCAGATCGAGCTGATCGTCGAACCGGGGCGCAGCATGGTCAGCGACACCGCCATCCTGCTGACCCGCATCGAGGCCCACAAGCAGCGACAGGGTCGCCCGGTGTTCTACCTGGATGCCGGCTACAGCGTGCTGTTCGACCTGTACCACGGCTGGTACTTCCATATGCTCAACGCCTCTCGCGCCGATGATCAGGACACCCACAACTGCCGCATGGCTGGGCCGCTGTGCGACAGCAGTGACACCTATTACGACATCGAAGGCGAGGGCGCGGTGGCGGATCTGATCGCCGAGGAGCCGGCCCTGGCCCAGCATCGCGCGGTGCTGGAGCAGGTGCTGGTGCATCAGCCCAACCTGCGCGAACTGCCGGCGGCTACCGCCCAGGGCGATGTGATTGCCCTGCTCGACGTGGGTGCCTATGCCCTGGAGATGATGAGCCAGTACTGTGGTCGCCAGTCCGCTGCCGCGGTGCTGGTGGACCTGCGGCAGGTTAGCCGGCTGATCCGTCGCCGTGGCGAATACCGCGATCTGCTGGCCCATGATCTGGATTGAGTTCCAGGTAGTAGGGTGTGCCGTGCGCACCAGCCGGTTGCGGATTGCCGGTGCGCACGGCGCACCCTACGAGGTTCGATGGCCTTCTAGCCTTGCGCTCGGGTTCGCGGGCAGTGCACTGTTGCCCCAGAAGTGGCCGATATGACGGCCTGCCTGGGAGAATCACCGATCATGCTGTCGCCCCGCGAGCGCCTGCTGCGCAATTTGGACTGGAACCTGCTGTACACCTTTCTGGTGATCGTCGAGGAAAGCAGCATCACCGGCGCGGCGCGCAAGCTGTCGCTTAGTCAGCCCAGCGTCAGCAATGCCCTTAAGCGCCTGGAAGAACACCTGGGCATGCGCCTGATCCAGCGCAAGAAGGGCATGTTCTCCCTCACCGAGCAGGGCTTGCGGGTCTACGAGTACATTTCCTCGGCCGGCAGCATTATCGACAAGATGGCCGAGCAATATGCCGGCGAGGCCGGTGCAGTGCTCGGCGAGCTGCATATCCAGGTCGCCAGCCATGTCAGCTGCCAACCCTTTGACGACAGCCTGGCGCGGTTCCACTGCCTCTATTCCAATGTGCTGATCAGCCTCAGCTCCCAGCCCAGCGCCGACATCGTCGCAGCGGTGGCCCGAGGCAGCCTGCATATCGGCATCAGCAACAAGAAAACCGCCCAGACCGGCCTGCACTTCGACCTGATTGGCTACGAGCAGATGGCCTTCTACTGCGGCCCGCGCCACCCGCTGTTTGGCCGCGACAACCTTACCGCGGCGGACCTGCGCGGTCTGGCCTACGTCTCCTTCGAGAGCGACCAGCCTGGCGAGGGCCTTAGCGCAGTCAGCTCAATGCGTACCCAACAGCAGTTCTGGGGCCGTCTGGTGGCGGTGTCGCCCAACGAGGAGGAAGTGCGCCGGCTGATCCTCGCCGGCCTCGGCTTCGGCGCCCTGACCGTGGAAGGGGCCAAACCCTTTGTGGCGCAGAAGCTGCTGTTCCAGCTACCGCCCTATGATGAGCTGCCGGTCAACGAGGTGTATCTGGTGACCCCGGAAAACCAGCTGCTGAGCGATGTGGAACAGCTGTTTATCGGCCTGTTGCGCGAGGCGACGGTGGCGGCGGTGCGGGCGCGGTATTTCAAGTAGGTGCGCCGTGCGCACCGGCTTCCTATGTTTTAGTGATGGCGCACTTATCTGTTGCGATATAAGCGCCCTGCTGTAGGCGCGGCTTCAACCGCGCTGCGCCTGCAGAAGCCAGATCCCTCCCTTAATAAATCGCGTGGATATAGCCTTTGTGTGGCGGTGTGTGGGGCACCCTACGGGGTCGGTGCAGCGTTCCAAGGCAGCAGGTGCCGTCACGGGACAGGCGCTCTTCGCTGCGCTGGGCGCGTCCTTGCGCCTGCGATGCCTTCAATCCGGGGTATGCAGCTTGATGGGCACTGCGAACCCCGCCAGACGCGTGCTCACGGCCTGCTCCAGCTGGCTGTCGCGATGGGGCAGGTGGATGTGGGCAAGCTGACCGAGGCGCTCGTCGCTGAGCACCTCGACGCGGATAGCGCCGTCCAGTTCGGCCACTGCCGCTTGATAGACACGCCTAATGGCATCGAAACGCAGGGTTGGTTTGAAGGTCTTGCCTACCGCGGTAAGCGGGATGGCGTCGATGATCCAGACGTCCTTGGGCACGGCTGCGCGTTCGGAGATATGCGCGGCGGCATGGATCAGTAGTTCCTCCTCGCTGGCCTGGCTGCCCGGCTTGAGCTGGACAAATACTACCGGCAGTTCGCCAGCCTTCTCGTCGGGCTTGCCGACTGCGGCGGCCAAGGCTACGTCCGGGTGGCTGTGCAGGGCTTCCTCGATCATCTGCGGGTCGATGTTGTGCCCGCCGCGAATGATCAGGTCCTTGCTGCGCCCGGTCAGCCAGATATAGCCGTCGGCGTCGATACGGCCCAGATCGCCGGTATTGAACCAGTTGCCATCGACCCAGATGCCGGCGTTCTTGCCGGCTTGCAGATAGCCCTTGAACACCGTGGCGCCGCGGATGCACAGGTTGCCGATTTCATTCTGCCGGGCATCGCGCAGGTAGTTGCCCTGCTCGTCGAGCAGCTTGATGCTGACGTCGCAGTAGGGCATGCGCAGGCCGATCGAGCCGGGACGACGCTCCCCTGCTGGAGGATTGGCGCAGGTGCCGCAGGTGCCTTCGGTGAGGCCGTAACCTTCGATCAGGGTCAGCCCGGTCTTGGCCTCGAACTGGCGGATCAGCTCCACCGGCATCGGCGCAGCGCCGCACAGGGCGTACTTCAGCGAACTCAGGTCATGGCCTTCGCTGGGTACCTGTAGCAGGCCGGCATAGATGGTTGGTACGCCACTGAAGAAGCTGACCTTGTGCCGTTCGATGATGCTCCAGAAGTTCTGTATCAGTGCGCTGTTGCGATAGCCCTGCGGCGTGGCAAGGAATACCTCGGCGCCCCCGCTGAAGGCAGTCAGGCCGGTGACGATGACGCCGTTGACGTGGAACAGCGGCAGGCCGCAGAGGGTCACGTCGCCAGGCGCGAAGCGAGTCACCAAATTCATGCTGTAGGCCATCGCCACTTCGTTGCCGTGACTGTGCGGGGCCAGCTTGGGGGTGCCGGTGGTGCCGCCGGTGTGGAAATAACTGGCGATGTCGTCCGAGTGAAATTGGCGGCCACTTTCCAGCCGGTCGGCCGGGCAGGCGGCGATCAGTTCGTCGAAGTCCAGCACGCCTTCGGGCAGCGGCCCGCGTTGCGCCTTGAGTGCGCTGCGCTGCGGCTCGGGCAGCAGGTTGGCCATGTCGACGCAGATCACCGCCTTGAGCTCCGGCAGCTGGCCGCGCAGCGACTCGACCTTGGACCACAGGTCGGTGCCGGGGAAGGGCGCCAGGGTCACTAGTAATTCGGAATCGGATGCGTGGATCAGCTCGGCAATATGCTCGGGCTCCAGCAGCGGATTGATCGCGTTGACGATCCCTGCTGCTTCGCCGCCCCAGATGGTGAAGTGGGTCTGCGGCAGGTTGGGCAACAGGAATGACACCGCCTTGCCTGGGCGCAGCCCGAGTCGATGAAACGCGTTGGCGGTCTGGGTGATCTTGCCCAGCAGTGCCTGGTAATCGAGCCGATAGGCCTGCTCGTCTGCAGCGCCCTGCAGGATAAAGGACAGCGCCGGTGCCTGCGGTTGCGCCGCGGCCGTTCGGCTAATCAGCTCGTAGGTGCTGACCGGCAGGTTGCGTGCGGCCAATGGAGTGGCTTCGATCTGCTCGATATCGGCTAAACCGCGAATGATGGGCGGGCTGGTCATGTGTTGTTCTCGGCTCGTGGCATGGGCGTGCTCAGCCGCTGCGCCAGCCAATCGGCGATGTCGCGGATCTCTTCCGGCAGCACTTCGTGGGCCATCGGGTAATCGCGCCACTGCACGGCGACGTCGCGGGCGGCTAGCTGATCGTAGGCTGCGCGGCCCATGGTGGGTAGCACGACATCGTCGAACCGGCCGTGCAGGCAGAGTACCGACAGTTGTTTTTGGCTGTCTGTCAGTTGCATGGCGTCACTGAAGGTCGGCGCATAGGTAGACAGTGCAATGACCCCGCCCAGCGGCCCATGCCAGCGCAGGAAGGCGGCATGCAGAACCACCGCGCCGCCCTGGGAGAACCCGGCGAGAAATATCCGGGCAGGGTCGATGCCGCTGTCGCGCTGGGTTTCGATCAGGCGGATCACTTGCTGCGCGGATGCCTCGAGTTGTTCGCGGTTGATCGCGCGCGCCGGACTCATGGCCAGAATGTCGTACCAACTGGGCATGGCGTAGCCGCCATTTATGGTCACCGGCTGGGTCGGTGCCTGGGGCAGGATGAAGCGCGTGCTGGGCAATTGTTGCTGTAGCGCTTCGGCAACGGGGAGAAAGTCATAGCGATCAGCCCCCAGGCCGTGCAACCAAATGACGCAGGCATCGGCATCAAGTGTGGGCTGAAGGATCAACGGGTCATTCATGGGTAGCTCCAGGGTGGTGCAGGCGTGCATCTTTTAGTGCACCTGAACTTTCAGTGAGTGGCTAATCTGTGAATAAGATGTCGCAAGGTTACAAGTTTTGCTCTTGACCTGTCCGTATGGTGGCAAAGGCGAGGCTTTGGTACGGGCCTTGCTATAACGAACCGGGACTGATGCTGTAGCCCGGGCCGGTAACACTATTACCAAACCGGGTATGGAACAGACGGGAAGCCATTTGATGGAGGTTTCCACAAGGCTCGTCAAGCGCTGCATGTTTGACGATAAGCGAATCGCTATCCGTCTCTGGCCCATTCGACCAATGGGCGAGTAAGTGCTTTAGATGGCCGATCAAACAACCGGCTACTAGACTCTTACTGAGGTCTGATCTCCGGTTGATCGCGTTGCTGCCAGCACGATCAACGTGCCCCAAAAGGGTACGGAGGTAAGGCCGAGACTCCAAACACAACAAAAGCAACTGGAGGTTTTAATGAAGATGGTGAAATCCACTCTGGCTATTCTGACTACCGCAACCGTTCTGGGTGTCAGCGGCTTCGTTCACGCGGGCGCGACCCTGGACGCGGTACAAAAGAAAGGCTTCGTTCAGTGCGGTATCAGCGATGGTCTGCCTGGCTTCTCCTACGCCGATGAAAAAGGCAACTATTTCGGCCTCGACGTGGATGTATGCCGCGCAGTGGCAGCTGCCCTGTTTGGCGATGCGACCAAGGTCAAATACAGCCCGTTGACTGCCAAGGAGCGCTTCACCGCGCTGCAATCCGGCGAAGTCGATGTGCTGTCGCGTAACACCACCTGGACCAGCTCGCGCGATGCCGGCCTGGGCCTGAACTTCACCGGCGTGAACTACTACGACGGCCAGGGCTTCCTGGTTAACAAGAAGCTGGGTGTCACCAGCGCCAAGGAACTCGACGGCGCTACCGTGTGCATCCAGGCAGGTACCACCACCGAGCTGAATCTCTCCGACTACTTCCGCTCCAACGGCATGAAGTACACCCCGATTACTTATGATACTTCCGACGAGAGCGCCACATCGGTTGAGGCTGGCCGCTGCGACGTACTGACCTCCGACCAGTCGCAACTCTACGCACAGCGTATCAAGCTGGCCGATCCGGAAGCCTACGTGGTCCTGCCGGAAGTGATTTCGAAAGAGCCATTGGGTCCGGTCGTGCGTCAGGGTGACGACGAGTGGTTCAACATCGTGCGCTGGTCGCTGTTCGCCATGGTCAACGCCGAAGAGCTGGGCCTCACCTCGGCTAACGTCGAAGAACAGGCTAAATCCACCAAGAACCCGGATGTCGCACGACTGCTGGGCGGCGAAGGTGAGTTCGGCAAAGATCTGAAACTGCCGAAAGACTGGGCCGTGCAGATCGTCAAGCAAGTTGGCAACTACGGTGAAAGCTTCGACCGCAACGTTGGTGCAGGCAGCGATCTGAAGATCGAGCGTGGCCTCAACGCCCTGTGGAACAAAGGTGGTCTGCAATACGCACCGCCAGTGCGCTGATCGTCTTTGCCGGCGCCCCGTCCGGGGTGCCGGCATGTTCTAGATGACCTGAACCCCATGCCCGCCAATGCGGGCATGAGGCTTCCTTGAGGGCTATTATGCAAACTCCTGCAAATGTCTCGCGCCCACGTGGATCGGTCTGGACCGACCCCAAAGTGCGCGCCTGGCTATTCCAGATCATTGCCGTTATTGCCATTGTGGCGGTCGGCTGGTTCCTGTTCGACAACACCCAGACCAACCTCGAGAAGCGCGGGATTACTTCTGGCTTCTCCTTTCTAAACAACAATGCCGGCTTCGGCATTGCGCAAAGCCTGATCGATTACAACGAAAGCCACAGCTATGGACGGGTCTTCGTTGTCGGTTTGCTCAACACGCTGCTGGTGTCGGTGATCGGTATCATCCTGGCAACCATCCTGGGGTTTATCCTCGGTGTTGCGCGGCTGTCGCCTAATTGGTTGATCGGCAAGCTCGCTACCGTGTACATCGAGACGTTCCGTAATATCCCGCCGTTGCTGCAGATCTTCTTCTGGTACTTCGCGGTAATGCTCTCGTTACCCGGCCCGCGCGCTAGTCTGGATTTAGGTCAGACCTTCTTCCTCAATAGCCGCGGTTTGTATATGCCGTCGCCCAGCCCATCTGACAACTTTGTCAGCTTTTTCGGCGCGGTGGTGGTGGCGATCATTGGCATCATATTGCTGTCGCGTTGGTCGAAGGCGCGATTCGAGTCCACTGGCAAGCTGTTCCCGGTGTCATTGGGTGCCGTGCCGTTGTTGTTGATACTGCCCGGGTTGGCCGTGTTGCTGACCGGCAACCCGCTGCAATGGAGCACGCCGGAACTGACCGGCTTCAACTTCACCGGCGGTTGGGTACTGATTCCCGAGCTGATGGCGCTGACCCTGGCATTGACCATCTATACCGCGGCGTTCATCGCCGAGAACGTTCGCTCCGGGATCATGGCGGTCAGTCATGGACAGACCGAGGCAGCCCGTTCTCTAGGCCTGCCGGCAGGTAAGACCCTGCGTTTGGTGATCCTGCCTCAGGCCCTGCGGGTGATCATTCCGCCGCTGACCAGTCAGTACCTCAACCTGGCGAAGAACTCCTCGCTGGCGGCTGGTATCGGTTATCCGGACATGGTCTCGTTGTTTGCCGGCACGGTACTTAACCAGACGGGACAAGCCATCGAGGTGATTGCCATCACCATGAGTGTGTACTTGGCCATCAGCATCAGCATTTCCATGTTGATGAATTGGTACAACAAGCGCATGGCGCTGATCGAACGCTAGAGGACAAGCCATGAGCACGCATATTTTCAAACCCGATCTGCCGCCACCGCTATTGAGCGTTGGCGTACTCGGTTGGCTGCGCGCCAACCTGTTCTCAAGCTGGTTCAACAGCCTGCTGACCCTGTTCGCCGCCTACCTTGTCTGGCTGATTGCGCCGCCGCTGATTCAGTGGGCGTTCATTAATGCCGACTGGGTGGGTACGACCCGCGCGGACTGCACCTCGGAAGGCGCTTGTTGGGTCTTCATCCAGCAGCGTTTTGGCCAGTTCATGTACGGTTTCTACCCGACCGGGCTGCGCTGGCGTGTCGACCTGACATTGTGGTTGGCCGTTATCGGTGCTGCCCCGCTGTTTGTCTCGGCAATGCCACGCAAGGCGTTGTATGGCCTGATTTTCCTGGTGGTCTATCCGCTGCTGGCGTTCTGGCTGCTGCATGGCGGTTTCTTCGGTTTGCGTGAGGTGTCTACCAGCCAATGGGGCGGCCTGATGCTGACCCTGGTGATCGCCGCCGTAGGTATTGCTGGTGCCTTGCCGCTGGGCGTGGTGCTGGCGCTCGGACGGCGTTCGGACATGCCGGCGATCCGGGTGATCTGCGTGACCTTCATCGAGTTCTGGCGCGGTGTGCCCTTGATCACGGTGTTGTTCATGTCGTCGGTGATGTTGCCGTTGTTCCTGCCGGAAGGCATGAGCTTCGATAAGCTGGTACGGGCACTGATCGGGGTGATCCTGTTTCAGTCGGCGTATATCGCTGAAGTGGTTCGCGGCGGCTTGCAGGCGATTCCCAAGGGGCAGTACGAAGCTGCTGCGGCCATGGGACTTGGCTACTGGCGGACGATGGGCCTGGTGATTCTGCCGCAAGCCATGAAGCTGGTGATCCCCGGTATCGTCAACACCTTCATCTCGCTGTTCAAAGACACCAGCCTGGTGATCATCATCGGTTTGTTCGACCTGCTTAACAGCATCAAGCAAGCCACCACCGATCCGGCTTGGCTAGGCATGGCTACCGAAGGCTATGTATTTGCCGCCCTGGTTTTCTGGATTTTCTGTTTCGGCATGTCCCGCTACTCCATGCATTTGGAACGTAAGCTGAACACTGGCCACAAGCGTTAGGAGTTATTTCAATGTCTGTAGCAAATAAACAAACCAGCGCTGAACCGATGATCCTGATGGAAGGCGTGCACAAGTGGTACGGCGAGTTCCACGTGCTCAAGGACATCAACCTGAACGTCAAGCAGGGCGAGCGTATCGTCCTCTGCGGCCCGTCCGGCTCCGGCAAGTCCACCGCCATCCGCTGCATCAATCGCCTGGAAGAGCACCAGCAAGGGCGCATTGTGGTTGATGGCACCGAACTGACCCATGACCTCAAGCACATCGAAGCAGTACGCCGCGAAGTGGGCATGGTGTTCCAGCACTTCAATCTGTTCCCGCACCTGACTGTGCTGCAGAACTGCACCCTGGCGCCGATGTGGGTGCGCAAGATGCCCAAGCGCCAGGCCGAAGAAGTCGCCATGCACTTCCTCGAGCGCGTACGCATTCCTGAGCAGGCCCTCAAGTACCCAGGGCAATTGTCCGGTGGTCAGCAGCAGCGCGTGGCGATTGCCCGGGCGCTGTGCATGAAGCCGAAGATCATGCTGTTCGACGAACCAACCTCGGCGCTCGATCCGGAGATGGTCAAGGAAGTGCTGGACACCATGATCGGCCTGGCCGAAGACGGCATGACCATGCTCTGCGTGACCCACGAGATGGGTTTTGCCCGCACCGTGGCGAACCGGGTGATCTTCCTCGACAAGGGCGAGATCGTCGAGCAGGCTGATCCCGAAACCTTCTTCAACACCCCGCAGAACGAGCGCACCAAGTTGTTCCTCAGCCAGATCCTCCACTGAGAGTGCTGCAGCCATGAAAAAAGGAGCCTTTGGGCTCCTTTTTTCATTTCATTGCGGCGGGTATGTCGCGCCCTGCAGCATTACAGCCGTGGGTAATCGATATAGCCGACCGGCCCGGCGCCATAAAAGGTTTCTGGTTGTGGCTCATTTAAAGGGGCGTCCGCGGCGAGGCGGGCGGGCAGGTCCGGGTTGGCGATAAAGGGGATGCCGAAGGCCACCGCATCGGCCTTGCCGCTGGCGAGCCAGGCGTTGGCTTGCGCCTTGGTGAAGCGTTCGTTGGCGATGAATACGCCGCCGAAGGCTTGCTTGAGGCCTGGTGCCAGGCTGTCATCGGCTTCTTTTTCGCGGGCGCAAATAAAGGCGATGCCGCGCTTGCCCAGTTCGCGGGCAACGTAGGTGAAGGTCTCGGTGCGGTTACTGTCGCCCATGTCGTGGCTGTCCGCACGCGGTGCCAGGTGCATGCCGACCCGGCCGGCGCCCCATACCGATATCACTGCATCGGTTACTTCGAGCATCAGGCGCGCACGGTTTTCCAGGGAGCCGCCGTAGCGATCACTGCGCTGGTTGGTGCTGTCCTGAAGGAACTGATCGAGCAGGTAGCCGTTGGCGCCGTGGACTTCTACGCCATCGAAACCGGCGGCCTTGGCATTTTCTGCGCCCTGGCGATAGGCCTCGACGATATCGGCAATTTCCTCGGTTTCAAGGGCGCGCGGGGTGACGTATTCAGCGAGCGGTCGAACCAGGCTGACATGGCCTGCGGGCTGGATCGCGCTGGGCGCCACTGGCAACTCGCCGTTCAGGTAGCTGGGGTGGGAGATGCGCCCGACATGCCACAGTTGCAGGACGATCTTGCCACCATTGGCATGTACGGCCTTGGTGATGTTGCTCCAGCCGCGCACCTGTGCGTCGGACCAGATGCCGGGGGTGTCTGGATAGCCGACGCCCATGGGCGTGACGGCGGTGGCCTCGCTGATGATCAGGCCGGCGGAGGCTCGCTGCACGTAGTGCTCGGCCATCAGTGCATTAGGCACGCGGCCTTCGTCGGCACGGCAGCGGGTCAGGGGCGCCATGATGATCCGGTTGTTCAGCTCCAGGTCACCAATCTTGATCGGGTCGAAAAGTGTCGGCATAGGGTGGTTCTCCATCGGTTGTCATGCCCTGAACCTGGGTTCAGGTGCTGGCATAGGGGTGGGTTAAAGCTCGTGGCTGATATGGCGCAGAAAATCCTGGATGACGTCCTCGTTGCGTTTGAAGAAATGCCACTGGCCGACCTTCTTGCTGATCACCAGGCCGGCCCGCTGCAGAGTCGCCAGGTGGGCCGAGACCGTCGATTGCGACAGCCCGGTGCGCTGGTCGATCTTGCCGGCACACACACCGATTTCCAGCGGATGATCCTGGTCGGCGAAATAAGCCTCAGGGGTCTTCAACCAATGCAGGATGTCGCGGCGCACCGGGTGGGCGAGGGCTTTGATCACTTCATCGATATCGATGGGCATGTCTGCAGTGTCCAGGGTTGTCGTCGCGCCATATCGCGATGGGGCGAACCTTATATCGAGCTGAAGCGATATACAGATCGTTTGCGCCGATAGTGCTCATTGCCGGCACTGATGTGTAAGCTCTGGCTCATGAATTATCTCGCTCATCTGCACCTTGGCGGCGACGCGCCGGCGCAACTGCTTGGCAGCCTGTATGGCGATTTCGTCAAAGGCCGGCTGGCCGGACAGTGGCCTGCGGATATCGAAGCGGCGATTGTCCTGCATCGGCGCATCGATGCTTTTACTGACAGTCACGCACTGCTGGCCCATGCCCGTGCGCGCTTTCCCGCCGGACGGCGACGTTATGCCGGAATCCTTCTGGACCTGTTCTTTGACCATTGCCTGGCATTGAATTGGGCGGATTACGCCGCCGAGCCGCTGGCGCAGTTCACCGGGCGGGTGTATCGGGTCTTGGCCGATGAGCCGTTTTTGCCCGAGCGCCTGGCCCAGATTGCGCCGCGCATGGCGAGCCAGGACTGGCTGGGCCGCTACCGCGAGTTTGCGGTGCTGGAGCAGGTGATTGCCGGCATGGGCCGGCGCATTTCACGCCCCGGCGTGCTGGACGGCAGCCTGCTCGAGCTGGAACGCCTGTATCAGCCACTGAGCGAGGATTTTCGCCAGTTCTATCCGGAGCTGATGGCCTTCGCCCGCGGCGAGCTATGCCGCGAGCCCTAGCCCGGTGCAATCCCGGGCACCGCCGGTGGGCGCAGCACACCCTACCAGGGGCGTCGCCCGCTGGGTTCAGCCGACGGCCTGGGGATGCAGGCGAAAGCGGCGAATAACCGCTTTCTCCAGTTCCGCCACGCAGAACAGCAGTAAACCGGCCAGCAGCACGCGCAGCCATTCAGCACCGCCCAGTCCGGTGGAGCCGAATACCTGCTGCATGGGTGGCGCATAGGTGAATAGCAGTTGCAGCACCAGGCACACGCCGATGGCCAGCAACACCTTGGGGTTGCCGAACAAGCCTTCGCGATTGAGCACCGAGGCGAACATATAACGGCTGTTGAACAGGTAGAACATCTCGCAGATCACTACGGTGTTCACCGCCATGGTCCTGGCGCTTTCCAGGCTGGTGCCACGTTCCAGTTCCCAGAGGAACAGGCCTAGGCTGCCGCCCATCATCAGCAGCGAGACCATCAGTACGCGCCAGGCGAAGAAGCCGGAAAGCAGGGGTTCCTTTGGTGGTCTTGGCGGGCGAGCCATCAGGCCGCGCTCGGCCGGCTCGAAGGCTAATGCCAGGCACAGGGTGCAGGAGGTGACCATGTTTATCCACAGTACCTGGGCTGGGGTCAGTGGCAGGGTCAGCTGGAACAGGATCGCGGCGATCACGATCAGGGCTTGGCCGCCATTGGTCGGCAGCATGAAGAGGATGCTTTTCTTCAAGTTGTCGTAGACCGCCCGGCCTTCACGCACGGCCCCGGTAATGGTGGCGAAGTTGTCGTCGGCGAGAACCATTTCTGCGGCTTCCTTGGCCGCCTCGGTGCCTTTGTGGCCCATGGCTACGCCAACATCTGCACGCTTAAGTGCTGGCGCATCGTTGACCCCGTCACCGGTCATGGCCACCACTTCGCCATTGGCTTGCATGGCCTTTACCAGGCGCAGCTTGTGTTCCGGGCTGGCGCGAGCGAACACCTCAATGTTCGGTAGTAGTTCGCTGAGACGGTCCTCGTCGAGCAGCTCGATTTCGGCGCCGGTCAGCGCGGGCCGGTCAATGCCGATGCCCAGTTGCGCACCGATGGCGCGGGCAGTCTCGGCGTGGTCGCCAGTAATCATTTTTACCGCGATACCGGCGCGCCGGCACTCGGCCACGGCGCTGATAGCCTCTGCGCGAGGCGGGTCGATGATGCCGAACAAGGCGAGCAGGGTGAAGCCCTGCTCGACATCGGAGAAGCTCAAGCTGCGTTGTTCGGCGTCGGCCGGGCGGCTGGCAATGGCCAGCAGGCGCAAGCCATGGGCCGCCAAGTCAGTGGCCTGACGCCGCCAGAAGTCTGCATCGAGTGGCTGGTCGCCGTCGGCAGTGCGTTGCTGGCTGCACATCTCCAGCAGTCGCTCGGGTGCGCCCTTGAGGTAGATCACCCCATGCCCACTATGGTCATGGTGCAAGGTGGCCATGAACCGGTGTTCCGACTCGAAGGGGATGGCATCGGTGCGCGGCAAGTCGGTCTGCGTGGCCAGCGGGTCGAGGCCGCTTTTCAGGGCCAGGGTGGCCAGTGCGCCTTCGGTCGGGTCGCCATGCAGTAACCAGTTGCCGTCAGCGTCTTCCTCCAGCCGGGCATCGTTGCACAGTTGCGCCGCGCGGCCGATGTCGAGCAGGGCCTGATCGACGTCCAGGGGCGCACCGTTGAGGTGGAAGCCGCCCGCAGGCGCGTAACCGACACCGCTGACGTCGATGCTCCGATCGGCGCTGACCAAGCGTTGTACGGTCATCTCGTTGCGGGTCAGGGTGCCGGTCTTGTCCGAGCAGATCACGGTCACTGAACCTAGGGTCTCGACCGCCGGCAAGCGCCGTACGATGGCCTTTTGCCGGGCCATACGCTGTACGCCGAGGGCCAGAATCACGGTAATGATCGCCGGCAATCCTTCGGGGATGGCCGCAACGGTCAAGGCCACTACCATCATGAACATCTCGGCTGGGTCCTGGCCGTGCCACAGGGTGCTGAGGGTGAAGGTGGCGATCGCCAAGACCAGCAGTGCTGCACTCAGCCAGCGGCTGAAGCCGCTGATCTGCCGCAGTAATGGCGTGGATATCGACTCCACCAGTTGCAGCATGCTGCCGATGCGCCCCAGTTCGGTGAGGCTGCCAGTTGTTACCACCAGGCCGAGTGCCTGGCCGCTGCTGACCAAGGTGCCAGAATAAGCAATACAACGGCGGTCACCGAGTACGGCGTCGGCGGCCGAGCAGGCAATGGACTTCTCGACCGGTACCGATTCGCCAGTCAGCGCCGCTTCTTCTACGTTGAAATTCTTTACCTGGAGCAGGCGCAGGTCCGCCGGCACCTTGTCCCCGGACACCAGCGCGACGATATCGCCTGGCACCAGGTGTTCTGCGGGTATTTCCCGGCGCTCGCCATCGCGCAAGACCATGGCATGCAGCGACAACATGTTGCGGATGGCATCCAGGGCGTGCTCCGCCTTGCCTTCCTGGATGAAGCTGATCAGCACATTGATCAGCACCGCAGCGAGGATCACCGCAGTGTCCACCCATTGTCCGAGCAGGGCGGTAACAACGGATGCCGCCATCATCATGTACAACAGTACATTGTGAAATTGCAGCAGCAGACGCATTAGCGGGCCGCGCCGCTTGGGCGGCGGCAGGCGGTTGGCCCCATAGCGTTGCAAGCGCGCCGTAGCCTCATCCTCGGTAAGCCCGCTCCGGGTGCTGTGCAAGGCGTCGAGGGCCTGTTGTGCGTCGAGTGTGTGCCAGGCCGCTTCGGCGTTGGCAGGTTGTCGGCTGTCCATTCAGGCATCTCCATACGTACAGTGCCGATACAGTAGTCTTATTTGCCAGCTATGGTCTGATCTGTATCAACACCCCGGGGCCTGTTTTGCGCTCGAATGTCCCACTACTTACAGGCAGGCAAGGTGAACGAGATGATCAAGCTAGTGGTGGCGACCGACCTTTCGCAGCGTTCTGCGCATGCCGTGGCACGTGCCGCCCGGTTGATCAAAGAGCAGGGCGGCGGCGATTGGGCCTTGGTGCATGTGGTCGATGACGACGCGCCGCAGGACTTCGTTGCCGAGCATGTGCAGCGGGTTCAGCGGCTCCTCGATGAGCAAGCGCAGCAACTGGCCGACCAGACGGGTAGCCGGCCGCAGGTGCTGGTGAGCAGTGGCGAAATCGAACCGATCATCTTCGAGGCATGCCAGAGCATGAATGCCGACCTGCTGGTGGTCGGCAGCCACCGCAAGACGCCGCTGCGTGACTTCTTTCTGGGCACCAGTGTGGAACGCCTGATTCGTGGCAGTCAGCTGCCGGTCCTGCGTGTCGCGCAACCAGCCACTGCCGATTATCGGCATGCCCTGGCGGCGCTCGACTTATCGCCCGCGGCCATTCAGGCCATGGCCAGCGCACAGCGGCTGGGCCTGCTCGACCCGCAGCAGTGCACGGTACTGCATGCTCTGGAACCCATTCCCATGGGCATGCTGACAGAGGCGGCGATCGACCATCGTTTGCTTGAATCCCAGGCCGAGGAGGCTTTGCTGACGTTGCTTGGCAACCTGCATGATGCCGCAATGACGTTGCCCGATGGCCGCGTGCGGGTGCGCGAAGGCATGCCTCGGCAGGTGGTTGCCCAGGAATTGAAGGAGGTGCAAGCCGACCTGCTGGTGATCGCCACGCATGGCCGCAAGGGGCTGGGGCGCTTGCTGCTCGGCAGCGTCGCCGGGGCACTGCTGGCTGAGTTGCCGTGCGACATTCTCTGCGTGCCGCCGCAGGCCTGAGAGGTTGAGGCGGAGCGCTCGTCTTCGCCCCTCGATTCACGCGGCCCGGGCTTGAGTCTCGCTGTTCACGTTCAGGGCGCTGGCCACTGCGGCATGGGCACGGCGTGCCAGTTGGTTGCGATTCAGCGTAGCGCTGGCAATTGGTTGCAGCAGGCGGATCTGTACGTCGATGCGGTCACTGGCGAGCAAGCGCAGCAGGTGCGAGAGCATGTCGTCGTCACCGATAAAGGGCGTGATCATGCATGGCTGGCCGTCACGCAGGTAGCGGATGGCGACCGGTTGCAGGGCTACCCCGGTGTCGATGGCGCTGCTCAGCAGGCGGCCGTGGAAGGTGCGCAGAACCTGGCCGTCGGTGGTGGTGCCTTCTGGGAAGATCAGCAGCGGCCGGCCCTGTCCCAGATGCTGGCCGAGTTGCTGGTTGAGCAGGCTGCTGTCGCCTGCGCCGCGGCGGATGAATAGAGTGCCGGCCTGGTGCGCCAGCCAGCCCGCCAGCGGCCAGGAACGCACCTCGGCCTTGGACAGGAACGACAGCGGGGTGAGCATGCCGAGCAGCGGAATATCAGTCCAGGAGATGTGGTTGCTGACCCACAGCATCGGCTCCTGCGGCAGTTCGCCATGCACGCTCAGGCGGAATGGCAAGGCATTGCTCATGCGCGCGAAGAACCAGCGGCTCATGCGCTGACGCAGGCCCATCAGGTCACGTCGCAGCAAACGCTCCAGCAGATTCACCATTGCGGCCAGCAGGGTGCCCAGGCTGATGATGACGAACAACCGCATGAGACGCAGGTACAAACGTAGTTTCGCCATGGATGACTCCGAAGGGGGGCGCGAGTGCCGGCATGTCTACCGGTTCCCGGGACTCGCTGCAAGTCTGCAATGCCTCTGTAGGTGTTCGCCCGCCGTCTTCGACGGAGCGCTGTCGCGCAGCAAGCCGGATGCGCGCAGGGCCCGCTGTGTAGGAGGGGCTTCAGCCGCGAAGCGTTGGCTGTGCCGCGGAGAGTTCGCGGCGTTCCTACACGCTAAGTCGCTTCAGACCGCCGCCTTGAAGTGCCGGGCGTAGCGCGGGCAAAGTTCGTCGCGCTTGAGCAGGATGAACACATCGGCGACCTGAAAGTCAGGGTCCCAGCAGGGTTCGCCGCAGATCTTCGCGCCCAGGCGCATGTAGGCCTTGAGCAGTGGTGGCAGTTCGGCGATGACGTTGCTCGGCACGTCCAGGGCCGGTAGCGGTGTCTTCGGCTCGGCCCGCAGGTGTTCGGTGCACAGGTAACGTTCGCGCAAGCGCTGCATGATCGCCTGAGCCTGGATGCCGCCGTCCTGCATGGAGATGCTGGCGCAGCCCATCAGGTAGCGGTAATTGCCCTGGTTGAGGACTTCGGCCAATTCACTCCAGAGCACGGCGATGGTGGCGCCGTTGCGGTAGGCGCTGTCGACGCAGGTGCGGCCGATTTCCAGTACCGGGCCTTGCAGGTGCGGCAGGCCGTGCAGGCTGAATTCCTCTTCGCTGTAGAAGCGTCCGAGGCTGGCGGCCGCCTGATGATCGAGCAGGCGAGTGGTGGCCACCAGTTGACCGCTGTTCAGATCGCGCACGCCGATGTGCTGGCAGTGAATGTCGTAGTCGTCCATATCCAGGCCGAACTCGGCACCCTTGAGCTTGGCATCGAACTCGACGCTGAACACGCGAAAGCGCAGGGCCTGGGCTTCACGCAGGGCAGCTGGGCCGACTAGACGCTCGGCTTGCAAGCGACGTGCTGGGGTGGTGCGGTCGCGGGTGATTGCCATCTGGGTCATGCCGTCATCTCCGTTGGCCGGCTTTTTTGCCTTGCAGCCGGTCGATCTTGTTGGGCAAGCTCAGGCTATGTAGCCGCGGTGTCACCCCTGTGAAGTTTTGGTGATGCTTGTGTGACAACCACTTGCGACCCTATCTCGCTGAGGAACTGCGTATGCCCTGGCAAATCCTGCTGCAAACCCACCAACGCCTGCCGGCCGCAGACAACCTGGAGGCCTGGTATACCGCGCTACTGGTGCGGTTGGGCAAGCCATCGCCATTCGAGTTGGCGCTGCTCGGCGGACGTTTGGCTGCTACTCCGGGGCTGGCCTTCCTGGCTGGCTATCAAGGCGCGCTGCGCGTGCTCTGGCCTTGCGCGCCCTGGTCGCTGGGCGCGCTTTGTGTCACCGAGAATAAAAGCGTGCGCCCGGCAGATATGCAGACCCGTCTGAGCGACCTGCGGCTGTACGGGCGCAAGGATTTTGTCACCGCAGGCGATGCCGCCGACTGGCTGCTGGTCGCCGCCCGCGAAGAGCCCCAGGGCCACGCTGTAAACGTGGCCCTGGGCGTGGTGCGCAATGGCGATCCCGGGGTACGCGTCGAGGTGCTGCCGAGCTTGCCCTTGATGCCCGATATAGGGCATGCCCGCCTGCATCTGGAGGGCGCCCACTGCGAGCGCCTGGCCGGCGATGGCTGGGATGACTACGTAAAGCCGTTTCGCAGTATCGAGGACCTGCATGTGCTGACCGCCGTGGGCGCCTGGCTGTATGGCGTGGGCCAGGAATCGAACTGGCCGCAGGCCTTGCAGTTGCGCCTGCTCGGCCTGCTCGCTGGCTGCGCCGAAGTGGCCCGGCAAGGCCCGACGCAACCCGTCACCCATCTGCTGCTGGCCGGACTATTCGCCCAGTTCGCCGCACTCGACACCGAGGTGCACGCGGCCTTTGCCGCAGGACCAGCAGACTGGGCCGCCTTGTGGCAACGTGATCGCGGCCTGCTGTCAATTGCCGCCGCCGCCCGCGGCAAGCGTCTGACCAGCGCCCAGGCCACCTTGGGCCTGCAGCCTTAGCCTTGAGCCCAGACACGAGCAGCCTGCGGCGCGGTCCGGCAGTCCACGAAAGGCCGGCCGCTGTAGGCGCGAGCTTACTCGCGATGCTGTTGCCTGCAGCCAGAAACACACGCTTTTTAGCGTCACAGGCGGCGTGCTAGGGTGACGGCTGGACATCCCCGGAGGCAGTGCAATGCCCGTATCCCTGCTGCATCGGTTCAGCTTGATTCTCGCCATGGCGGGCGGCACCAGTCTCGTCCAGGCCGAAAGCTGGCCGGCTGCCGAGTGGGCGCAGGAGTCCGTGCCTGCGAGTCCAGCCATCGCCGCGCTGGAGGCCTATGCCTTTCCTGTTCGCGACGACGAAAACCGTACGGGGGTGCGCACCGATGCCTTGCTGGTCATCCGCGACGGTCGGGTGGTTTACCAGCGTTACGCCGGGCCGACCCACGAGAATACGCCGCACCTGACCTGGTCGATGAGCAAGAGCCTGCTCGCGACCACCCTGGGCGTCGCCTACGGCCAGGGTCGGTTCAAACTCGGTGCGCCAGTGGCACAGTATTACCCGCCGTTTGCCAGGCATCCGCAGGTCAAGGTCGGCCACCTGCTCAACTGGGCGTCAGGCCTGGATTGGCACGAAGACTATGAATACGCGCCGCTGAAGTCCTCGGTGGTGGCCATGCTCTATACCCGCGGCCGCACGGACATGGCGGCCTTCACCGCTGCGCACGCCGCCGCTGCCGAGCCGGGTGTACGGTTTCGCTACTCCAGTGGCGACAGCAACGTGCTGGCCGCCGCGCTGAAGGGCATGGTCGGCACCGAGGCCTATGCGGACTATCCCTGGGACGCGCTGTTCGAGCCGCTCGGCATTACCTCGGCGGTCTGGGAAACCGACGCAGCCGGCACCTTCGTTGCCTCGTCCTATGCCTATATGAGCGCCCCTGACCTGGCTCGTATCGGCCTACTGATGCAGCGCGATGGTCGCTGGGGTGACACGCAATTACTGCCGCAGGCCTGGGTTACGTTCAATCGCACGGCCCTGGCCAGTTACCAACCGCAGACCGCCAAGGCCGGGGACGCAGTGCCGGGCGGGCACTGGTGGTTGAACGCCGAATTGCCGGGCGCGGCCAGGCCCTGGGCGGATGCGCCTGCTGATGCGTTCGCCGCCCTCGGCCACTGGGGGCAGGGGTTATATGTGCTGCCGAGGGAGAAGCTGGTGATCGTGCGCTACGCCGATGACCGCGACGCCAGCTTCCAGCACAACCAGCTGCTCAAACTGGTGCAAGCGGCCTTTGCCCGCGAGGTGCAGCCATGATCCGTCGCCGTCCGTTGCGCACCCTGCTGCTGATGATCGTCCTGCTGCTGGTGGGGCTCGGCTGGCAGAATCGCGCACACCTGCAGGCCTTCCCCGACATCATCGGGGCCTACACGGCCAAGGAATATTGCTCCTGCCGCTATGTGATGAACCACCCCGCACCCTACTGCGAAGGCTATGTGAGCCAGTATCTGCCGGTTAGTCAGTTGCTCGATGACCAGAGCCGCAAGCAGGTCACCGCCAGCGGCCTGGGCCGCAGCCACAGCGCCACGTGGCTCGGCCCGCGGCAGGGTTGCCAGTTGCAGCCCGCCGCGTTATTTCAGTCTCAGCCCTGAGCGAATGGCTGCTGCGCGCTGTGCAAGGCCGCCGCAGGCGACTATGGTGACGGCCTCGACGCTTAACCTACGGGGCCTTATGCGAATCTGTCAGCGCTGCTTCATGTTGCCAGCGGTTTACTGATGCCCGGGACTGTTTTCCCCTGGCGCAGCGGTAACCAGTTTGCCTTGCTCAACGATGGCCCGACCTTCTTTGCGCGGATGATTGCAGCTATCGACGCGGCTCGTGAGTTGGTCGCGCTGGAGCTGTATCTGGTGGAAAGCGGTGCGTGTATGGATGCCCTCTCGCAAGCCCTGTGCGCGGCGGCGCTGCGCGGTGTAGAGGTGCGCTGCCTGTTCGACGATTTCGGTTCCCAGGCACTGCTCCAGACGGATCGCCGACGCCTGAGCGCTGCGGGTGTGCAACTGCGGCGCTACAACCCGCTGCGCTGGCGCCACGGCATGCGCAACTTCTACCGCGACCACCGCAAGCTGTTGCTGGTTGATGGTCGGCTGGCTTTTATTGGCGGCACTGGCGCGACCGATCAGTTCTGGATTCCGGGCGAAGCGGATAGCGCTTGGCGCGAGGTCATGGTGGAAATCGCCGGTCCGCTGGTGACGGATTGGCAGGTGTTGTTCGACCGCCAGTGGCATACCCTGCATGCACGTTTTGCCTGGTGGCCAAGGCCGGCGCCCGGGCAGAAAAACCTGCCGCTATCACCGCCCGTGGGCCAAGGCCTGGGCCGGGTAGCCTATGCCGATGCCCGCCAGCATCGCGACATCCTGCAGTCGCTGGTACGTGCGTTGCTCAGTGGCAAGCAGCGTATCTGGCTGGCCACGCCGTATTTTCTGCCGACCTGGAAAGTCCGTCGTGCGTTGCGCAAGGCCGCGCAGCGCGGGGTGGAGGTGCGCCTACTGCTCAGTGGCAGGCACACGGACAACCCGCCGGTGCGTTTTGCTGGGCAGCGCTACTACCCCAAGTTGCTCAGGGCCGGGGTGCAGATCTATGAGTACCAGCCACGCTTCCTGCACCTGAAAATGGTCCTGGTGGACGACTGGGTCAGTGTCGGGTCGTGCAACTTCGATCACTGGAACCTGCGTTTCAATCTCGACGCCAACCTGGAAGCGCTCGACCCGCAGCTGACCGCCGCCGTGGTCGCCAGCTTTCAGGCAGACTTCGCCGACAGCCTCGAAATCAGCCAGGAACTCTGGCAAGCACGACCCTGGTGGCGGCGCGTGCAGGAGCGCCTGTGGGGCTGGCTGGATCGGCTGGTGGTGAACCTGCTCGACCGCCGTCGCTAGTGGGCTGCCGCGCAGTAATCATTGCTCAAGCGGCCCCGCACACCCTGCGCGCCGGTGTTACCGAAATAACAATTCAGAGACGGCCTTTCGCCCGTGGGGACGGCCGTCCGACGTGCGGGCATGTTTCCTGGCGATGTAGTCCTAGGCTATTACCTGCGTGCTGGATGGGAGGCGGATACTGGTTGTGCTCCCTCAATCCGTTACAGGAGAACGCTCATGGCTGCGAAAAAGATTCTGATGCTGGTCGGCGACTACGTCGAAGACTACGAAGTGATGGTGCCGTTCCAGGCCCTGCAGATGGTGGGTCACACCGTGCATGCGGTCTGCCCGGGCAAGAGCGCCGGAGACAGCGTGCGCACCGCCATCCACGACTTCGAAGGCGACCAGACCTACAGTGAAAAGCCCGGGCACAACTTCGGCCTGAACTTCGACTTCAGCCAGGTCAAGGCCGAGGATTACGATGCCCTGCTGATTCCCGGTGGTCGCGCCCCGGAATACCTGCGCCTGAATGCCGAGGTTCTGGCCCTGGTGCAGGCCTTCAATGCCGCCAACAAGCCTATTGCGGCGGTGTGCCATGGCGCCCAACTGCTGGCCGCCGCCGGCGTGCTCGACGGCCGCGAATGCAGTGCCTACCCGGCCTGCGCGCCGGAAGTGCAGCTGGCGGGTGGCCGCTACATGGAGATCGCCGTGGACCAGGCCCATGTCCAGGGCAACCTGGTTACTGCGCCGGCTTGGCCCGCGCATCCGGCTTGGCTGGCGGGTTTCCTCAAGCTGCTGGGCACCCAGATCAGCCTGTAGACTGGAGTCTGGACAGGCGCCAATGCACCGATGCCTGTTCGGTGCTTCTCCCAACGCCTGACCGAGGAAAGGCCTGCCATGTGCGAGCTCTACGTCAAAGCCGACCCCATCCTCTATGAATCCCGCTCACGCTCGCTGCGCATCCGCGGGGTGGTCACTACCTTGCGCCTGGAAAACCAGTTCTGGGACATTCTCGCCGAGATCGCCGCGGTCGATGGCATGACCACCAATCAGCTGATCAGCAAACTTTACGACGAAGTCATGGAGTACCGCGGCGAGGTGGTGAATTTCGCCTCTTTCCTGCGTGTCAGCTGTACGCGCTTTCTCAGTCAGCGCCCGAGCAACGTCCGCGAGCTGATGCCGCGATTACAGAAATAGCATGCCCCTGGCCGAGCGATAGTCCGACCGTGGTCCGCTGCCACGGTCTCTGCTGCAAGGCCGTAGCAGTCAGGCTGAACTCTCGCGCCCAAACGTACGCCCCGCGACCCTCATGCAGCTGATTGCCGAGTTGATTCATCCCGCGCTTGCATCCACCCACGGTAATCTCAGCCAGTTGCCGCATTGCCCGATGCCCTGCTGTGTTGCCGGTGGGTTGACTCGTTGCCGCCTGCGACGAGCTGAATGCGTGACGGCCTGGTGCGACAGCTGAGTGGCTGCGGGTAGAAGCGATCCTGTGCCGACTGGATTAAACTTGCTGGCCAGGCAGTTCAGGTCTGAAGTGAACCGGGCTGGGCAGCCATGCGAGCACATAAATGCGAGGGCGAGTAATGAGCAGCGAATTGCAGATCGAAGATATTCACCTGGGTGAGGGTAAGGCAGTGGTCAAGGGGGCGTTGATTACTACCCAGTACGTCGGTTTTCTCGAAAACGGCAGCACGTTCGACTCCTCCTATGAGCGCGGTAAGCCCTTCCAGTGCGTGATCGGCACCGGGCGCGTAATCAAGGGCTGGGATCAAGGGCTGATGGGCATGCGCGTAGGCGGCAAGCGCAAGCTCTTCGTCCCGGCTCACCTTGGCTACGGCGAAAGAGAATTCGGCCCGCATATCAAGCCCAATTCCAATCTGATCTTCGAGATCGAGTTACTCGAAGTGCTGACGCGCGATGATTGAGCAAGGGCAAAGTCAGCACATCTGGTGCTGAGCGACATGGCGGCACAGTTCGAGCGCGGTTGTGGCGGGTGCTTTGTAAGCCATCGCTTACAAGGCGTGTAAGTGATCGAGGGCAAGAGTGGCAAGTCAGGCGCTGATGGAGTCCGGGTGTATATTTCAACTGACTGATTTATATGGTTATTTATTTTTATTAAGGTTGCCGTTGAGCTTTTCCGTAGGTTTGGTGTACTTGTGGCAAGTCAGGAAAACGCTAGTATTACTTCTGTGTCTAGGGACTGGCACAGGCTGCAACGGACAGTAGTCAGGACAATCGCGGGACGCGATTTCATCAGGATGATGAGCAGGGAATACAGGGAGTAGGGACAAAAGAGTGGGCGGGTAATACCGCCCCTTTTTTTGCCTGCAAGAAAGTAAAAGACCCGCGCAAGGCGGGTCTTTCAGTAAACGCCAGTCGAGCCTTAGCGTTCCAGGTGTTGCAGCTTGTCTTTTACGCCATCCCACTCTTCAGCATCAGGCAGCGCTTCTTTCTTCTCGGTGATGTTTGGCCAGACTTCAGCCAGGTCGGCATTGAGCTCGATGTATTCCTGTTGATCTTCCGGCACTTCGTCTTCGGAGAAGATCGCCTGAGCCGGGCACTCCGGCTCGCAGAGTGCGCAGTCGATGCACTCGTCCGGGTGGATCACCAGGAAGTTCGGGCCTTCGTAGAAGCAGTCCACCGGACAGACTTCCACGCAGTCGGTGTACTTGCACTTGATGCAGTTGTCGGTGACGACGAAGGTCATTTCTAATTCTCTCCTCAGGCTACGGCACGGGGACTGTTTTCCATAAACAGCCCCTCGGCTCGGGAAACTATAACTGCGACGCCAGGCTAGTAGGCCGCAGCATCCCAAAGCGCGCGCGATTCTAACAGCTTGCGCGCTCGGGCGTTAGACTCGCGCTTTCCATGTATATAACAGTTCCAGCGCTTTACGCGGTGTCAGATCATCCGGATTGATCTTGAATAATTCCTCCAGTACCGGGTGCGGCAGGCTGGCAAACATATCGCTTTGCAGTGGCGCCGGCTGCTGGCCTGGTTCGTTGCGGGGTAAATCATGGGGCAGGCTGGTGGTTTCCAGACGTGCCAGGTGTTCGCGGGCGCGCAGGATTACTTCGCCGGGCACGCCGGCCAGTTGCGCGACCGCCAGGCCATAGCTCTGGCTGGCCGGGCCGGGCAGTACATGGTGCAAGAAGACGATGCGCTCATTGTGCTCGGTGGCATTGAGATGCACGTTGGCCACCAGCGGTTCGCTCTCCGGCAGCACCGTGAGCTCGAAATAGTGGGTGGCGAACAACGTGTAAGCGCGCAACTTGGCCAGTTGTTCGGCCGCCGCCCAGGCCAGCGACAGACCGTCGAAGGTGCTGGTGCCGCGGCCGACTTCGTCCATCAGTACCAGGCTGCGTTCTGTGGCGTTGTGCAGGATATTGGCGGTTTCGCTCATTTCCACCATAAAGGTCGAGCGGCCGCCGGCCAGGTCGTCGCTCGAGCCGATGCGGGTGAAGATGCGGTCGACCAGCGACAGCTCGCAGCTTTTCGCCGGGACGAAGCTGCCGATATGCGCCAGCAGCACGATCAGCGCGGTCTGGCGCATATAGGTGGACTTACCACCCATGTTCGGTCCGGTGATGATCAGCATACGCGTGTCATCGTCCAGGCTCAGGTCGTTGGCCACGAACGGCGTGGTCAGCACCTGCTCGACTACTGGGTGACGGCCCTGATCGATGCGCATGCACGGTTCGTCGACGAAGCGTGGGCGATTGAGATCCAGGTTCAGCGCGCGCTCGCCCAGGTTGCTCAGTACGTCCAGCTCGGCGAGGGCTGCAGCGCTGTCTTGCAGCGGGCCGAGGTGGCCGATCAGGCGTTCGAGCAGTTCTTCATAGAGGATTTTCTCGCGGGCCAGGGCGCGGCTCTTGGCCGACAGGGCCTTGTCCTCGAACTCCTTGAGCTCGGGGGTGATAAAGCGTTCCGCGCCTTTGAGGGTCTGGCGGCGGATATAGTCGGCCGGAGCCGACTCGGCCTGCTTGCTCGGCAGCTCGATAAAGTAGCCATGCACGCGGTTGTAGCCGACCTTGAGGTTGGCCAGGCCGGTGCGGGCTTTCTCGCGCACTTCCAGGTCCATCAGGTACTGGCCGGCGTTTTCGCTGAGTGATTGCAGTTCGTCCAGTTCCGCGTCGTAACCGGTCTTGAGCACGCCGCCGTCGCGGATCACTGCCGGTGGGTTGTCGATTATGGCGCGGGCCAGCAATTCGGCCAGCTCCGGGTAGGTGCTGACTTCGCCCGCCAGCTCGCTCAGGTGCGGCGACTCAAGGTTGGCCATGGCCATTTGCAGCGTCGGCAGGGCGGCCAGGGCATCGCGCAGCCGCGCCAGGTCACGCGGCCGCGCATTGCGCAAGCCGATGCGGGCGAGGATGCGCTCCAGATCACCGATTTCCTTGAGCTGCGGCTGCAGGTTCTCGAAACGGTAGCGTTCCAGCAGGCAGGCAATCGACTCCTGGCGTGCTTCCAATATGCTGCGGTCACGCAGCGGGCGGTTCAGCCAGCGGCTGAGCAGGCGGCTGCCCATGGCGGTCTGACAGCGGTCGACCACCGACTGCAGGGTGTTTTCACGGCCGCCGGCCAGGTTGACGTCCAGTTCCAGGTTACGCCGGCTGGCGCCGTCGAGGATCACGGTGTCATCGAGACGCTCATGCCGCAGGCTGCGCAAGTGCGGCAGGGCGGTGCGCTGGGTTTCCTTGGCGTAGGCCAGCAGGCAGCCGGCGGCGCCGATGGCCAGGGTCAGCTTCTCGCAGCCAAAACCCTTGAGGTCCTGGGTGCCAAACTGCTGGCAGAGGCTCTTGTGTGCGGTGTCGCGCTCGAAGTCCCAGGGTGCACGACGGCGTACGCCGCGGCGTTTTTCCGCCGGCAAGCCCTGCGGCCAGTCGTCGGGAATCATCAGCTCGACCGGATTCAAACGCTCCAGTTCGGCCAGCAGATTCTCCCAGCCATTGATTTCCAGCACGCTGAAGCGGCCGCTGGTGATGTCCAGCACGGCCAGGCCGAACAGCCGTTCGTCACCGAGCACGGCAGCCAGCAGGTTGTCGCGGCGCTCGTCGAGCAGCGCCTCGTCGCTGACCGTGCCGGGGGTGATGATACGCACCACCTGACGGTCCACCGGGCCTTTGCTGGTCGCCGGATCGCCGACTTGCTCACAGATGACCACCGACTCACCGAGCTTGACCAGTTTGCCGAGGTAGCCTTCGGCAGCGTGGTAGGGAATCCCGCACATCGGGATGGCCTGCCCGGCCGACTGGCCGCGAGCGGTGAGGGTTATATCCAGCAGCTTGGCGGCCTTTTTCGCGTCCTCATAGAAAATCTCGTAGAAGTCGCCCATGCGGTAAAACATCAGCTGGTCCGGGTGCTGGTTTTTCAGCCTCCAGTACTGTTGCATCATGGGCGTGTGAGAACTGAGGTCGCTTTGGCTCATCGTTTTAACTGTCCGGCTGAATCGCAAAAGCGCCTAGTGTACGGTATCGCCCTGGCTGGCTTTAACCCCGGAGTGCAGATGAGCGCGAATGAACAACGACTGACCTCGCTGGCTAGCGAGTTGGGCCGACAGTTATTAGCTACCCAGGCTCAGGTGAGTACGGCTGAATCCTGTACCGGCGGTGGTATCGCCGAGGCGATTACCCGGATTCCCGGCAGCTCGGGCTGGTTCGAGGCCGGTTACATCACTTACTCCAACGCGCAGAAAACTAAGCAGCTGAATGTGCCTGAGGCGCTGTTCGCCACTGTTGGTGCGGTCAGTCGCGAAGTGGTCGAGGCCATGGTGCGTGGCGCCCAGGCGCAGAGCGGGGCGCGCTTTGCGGTGGCGGTCAGTGGTGTGGCCGGGCCGGATGGTGGTTCGGCGGACAAGCCGGTGGGCACCGTATGGCTGGCCTGGGGCGATGGCGAGCAGTTGTTCAGCGCACGCAGGCAGTTCGCCGGCGACCGCAGCGAAGTTCGCCGACAAACGGTCGAGGCCGCTCTGCAGGGGCTGCTGCGTGTGATTGCACAAGAAAATCCAAATGCAGGGTAGGCGAGCGACTTGCCCTGTGGAATAATACTGTCTACTTATACAGTTGTTAATGGCCGCTAACAGGCCCTTCTTTATTACGTGAGGACTTCAATGGACGAGAATAAGAAGCGCGCCTTGGCGGCAGCCTTGGGCCAGATCGAAAAGCAGTTTGGCAAGGGTGCAGTAATGCGCATGGGCGACCATGAGCGCCAGGCAATTCCGGCCATTTCCACCGGTTCGCTCGGTCTGGACATTGCCCTGGGCATTGGCGGGCTGCCAAGAGGCCGGATCGTCGAGATCTACGGCCCTGAGTCTTCAGGCAAAACCACGCTGACCCTGTCGGTGATCGCTGAAGCGCAGAAGCTTGGCGCCACCTGCGCCTTCGTCGATGCCGAGCATGCTCTTGACCCCGAATACGCCGGCAAGCTGGGCGTGAATGTCGATGACCTGTTGGTCTCGCAGCCGGATACAGGCGAGCAGGCGCTGGAAATCACCGACATGCTGGTGCGTTCCAATGCTGTCGACGTGATCGTCATCGACTCCGTGGCGGCCCTGGTGCCGAAAGCGGAAATTGAAGGCGAGATGGGTGACATGCACGTGGGCCTCCAGGCTCGTCTGATGTCCCAGGCGCTGCGCAAGATCACCGGTAACATCAAGAATGCCAACTGCCTGGTGATCTTCATCAACCAGATCCGCATGAAGATCGGCGTGATGTTCGGTAGCCCGGAAACTACCACCGGTGGTAACGCGCTCAAGTTCTACGCATCGGTTCGTTTGGACATCCGCCGTACCGGCGCGGTGAAAGAAGGCGATGAAGTGGTCGGCAGCGAAACCCGCGTCAAGGTCGTGAAAAACAAAGTGGCGCCGCCGTTCCGCCAGGCTGAGTTCCAGATTCTTTACGGCAAGGGCATTTACCGCAATGGCGAGATTATTGATCTCGGCGTGCAACACGGCATGTTGGAAAAATCTGGTGCCTGGTACAGCTATCAGGGCAACAAGATCGGTCAGGGCAAGGCCAACTCGGCCAAGTACCTGGAAGATAATCCGGAAGTGGCACGCACCATCGAGGGCCTGATTCGCGAGAAGCTTCTAGTCGCAAGCACGCCGGCCAAAGCTGGCGCAGATGCACCGGTCACCGCTGAGGCTTGAGTCGTAGAGTATGTCTGTCGTGCTGGATAACCTCGTCGCGGTGCGTCGAGTAGCCATGGATCTACTGGCGCGTCGCGAGCATGGGCGCGTCGAGTTGACGCGAAAGTTGCTTCAACGTGGCGCGCCGCTTGAGTTGATCGACACAGCGCTCGAGCGTTTGGCGAACGAAGGTTTGTTATCCGAGGCGCGTTACCTGGAAAACTTTGTTGGCTATCGCGCGCGGGCCGGTTATGGGCTGTTGCGTATTCGTGAAGAGCTGACCCAGCGTGGTTTGCTGCGTGCGGATGTTGAGCAGGCGTTACGTGACAGTGGTATCGATTGGAGCGAACAGTTGGAGCAGACCTGGCGTCGCAAGTTTGCCGGTCAACTGCCGGGCGATGCTCGCGAACGTGCTCAGCAGGGCCGCTTCCTCAGCTACCGTGGTTACCCACCAGAGCTGATCAGTCGTTTGTTGCGCGGCATTGATCTGGATTGAAACACCCTGTTAACCCGGAGCCAGTGCTCCGGGTTTCGTGTTTCTGGGCGGTGGGTATTTGCGCGGTGCTGTTGGCGGCACGCGCTACGCAAAGCAGACGTTGTCCTCAGGCGTAATCAGCTTGGCTGTTGCCAGTGTTGCGGCAGGTTGATCAGGTCGAGCAGTTCGCGCAAACGACCGTGGTCGCGGCTATTGAAGGCGAACGCCAGGCGGGTCAGGTGGCAGAGTTCGGGCTCGTCCAGTTCGGATTCGCAGTAAGGCTGCTGCTGGAAGCCACCGCTGGTGCACAGGCCGCTGAACTCGAGGTTCAGTTGCTGCATGGCCACCTCATTGAGCGCATGGTTGAGGCGGATTACATAGCGATCCTTGATCCAGCGGCTGGAGTGATAATTACCGTAGAAGTGTGCGATTTCCGCGGCTGCCTCGGCGGCGCTGTGTGCCAGGCGCACCAGGCGCAGGTCACTGGGCAGGATATAACTGTTACCCACCAGCTGTTTTTCGATAAAAGCCATGGCCTCTTTCCAGAAACTGCCTCCGGGTTGATCGAGCAGTACCACGGGTACCAGTGGGCTTTTGCCGGTTTGCATCAGGGTAAGCACTTCGAGCGCTTCATCCAGGGTGCCGAAACCGCCAGGGCAGAGCACCAGGCCATCTGCTTCCTTGACGAAGAACAGCTTGCGCAGGAAGAAGAAGTGGAATGACAGCAGGTTGCTGGTGCCATGTACGGTGGCATTGGCCCCTTGCTCAAAAGGCAGGGTGATATTGAAGCCAAGGCTGTTTTCCAGGCCCGCGCCTTCATGGGCGGCGGCCATGATGCCGCCACCGGCACCGGTAATCACCATCAGCTCGTGCCGCGCCAGGGTGGCCCCGAGTTCGCGCGCCAAGGTATACAACGGGTGGCTGGGCGGCGTGCGCGCCGAGCCGAATACCGTAACCTTGCGCCGCCGTTTGAACTGCTCGAGGGCGCTGAATGCGTGCTCCATTTCACGCAGGGTTTGCAGCATGATCTTGGCGTCCCAGCGATTGCGGTCGGCCTGTGCCATGCGAATCACGGTGATCAGCATGTCGCGATATAACGGCAGGTTCGGGCTGTCTCCCGGGGCGACCAGGGCGATCAGTTCGTCGACTTTGTCGGCAAGATCAATGCCGCTGGTCTGAAAATGACGGGATAAATAATCATCCAATTCATAAGGCATTCAACTTCTCCTTTCAGGATGCCGGCCGGGCTCATTCGCTGTTATGAACGCCCAGCCATGCTCAGAGTATTACCCGAACTTGCCCTTTGGAAGTGCTAAATACCTGATTGGTATGCAGAAAATTTCAAGCTCGGGAAGACCGCATCAGATTCTAGCGGCCTGCTGCCGAAGCGCGAACCGGCTCGCCGGGACGACGCGCGAGAGGATGTAATAATAACGCTTGCCTGTTGATACCTGGGCGCGATTTCAAGGTCGCCACAGGCAGTGCCTCGGCCGCCTTCAGCTCCGTGCCGCGAATTCTATCGCTGGGTTTGCGGGGGGCTGATTGGCTTGGTCCGGGATGCGCGACTCAACACCGTAAAGAGTCTGCTGGCCGAGAACGCTGCAACCTCAGCACCTGCACTCTCTGAGGAAGGTGCACGTGCTGCAATTGTCGCGCAGGGGTTCAGATGGCGATCTGCTCGCCTGGCTCCGGGATGCTGGCAATCCAGTTCAAACGCTCACGCAAAGTTTGCTGCAGTATCTGCATTTTCTCCAGTTCGCCATGTACCAAGTACAGCTCGGGATGATGGTCGAAGTGACTGACCCAATCGAGCAATTGCGACTGCCCGGCATGGGCGGAGAAGCCGCCGAGGGTGTGGATTTGCGCTTTGACAGCGATGCGTTGGTGGAGCATTTTCACTGAGCTGGCACCGTCGACGATCGCGCGGCCTGGGGTTCCTTTGGCCTGGAAGCCGGGGAACACCACGTGGCAATCCTCGCGCCAGAGGTTGTGTTTAAAGTGATGGGCAATGCGTCCGCCAGTGCACATGCCACTGCCGGCGATGATGATGGCGCCGCTCTTGACCCGGTTGATCGCCATGGACTCTTCCGGGGTTGGCGTGCAGCGCAGGATCGGCAGCCAGTCCTCGATGCGCCTGGCGGGCTTGTGCGCAATGGCGGCGTGATCGTCCGGGTCGAACAGGTGTTGAAAGCGCGAATAGATGGCGTTGGCGCTAATCGCCATCGGGCTGTCGAGGAACACCGCTTGCTGCGGCAGTCGGCCCTCTTGGTAGAAGCGACCGAGGTAATAGATCAGGTCCTGGGTGCGACCGACGGCGAAGGCCGGTATCAGCACGTTGCCGCCGTCGCGATGGGCCTGTTGCAGGATCTCGGCCAGCTCATCCAGGGTGTCTTCGTTGTTACGGTGATCGCGATCGCCATAGGTGGACTCAAGCAGTACCAAATCGGCGCGGTCGAGTGTGGTCGGGGGGTGCATCAGCGGCGAGCAGGTGTTGCCGAGGTCGCCGGAAAACACCAGGCGCCGGGTGAGGTGGTGATCCTGCACCTGCATTTCGACGATCGCCGAGCCAAGAATATGCCCGGCTTCGTGAAAGGTAACCTGTACGCCCTTGGCCACTTCGACCTGCGCGCTATAGGCTTGCGGACGACGTTGCTTGAGGGCCTGCTCGGCATCCTCGGTGGTGTAGAGCGGGCTCAGTGGCGGTTTGCCCTGGCGCGCACGCCACTTGTTTTCCCACTCGGTATCTTTCTCCTGGATTTGCGCGGCATCCAGCAGCATCAGTTCCAGCAGTTCACAACTGGCCTCGGTGGCGAAAATTGGCCCACGATAGCCGGCGCCAACCAGTTTTGGCAGTAGACCGCTATGGTCGATGTGGGCGTGGGAAATCACCACCGCGTCGAGTGTCAGCGGGTCGAAGGGGAAGGGCGCGCGGTTGCCTTCATCCTCCTCGCGACGGCCCTGGCGCATGCCGCACTCAAGCAGCACCTTGGCGCCATCGCGGCTTTCGATCAGGTAGCAGGAACCAGTGACTTGCTGGATGGCGCCAAGAAAGCTGAGGAGAGCCATGTCGGAAATCCTTGATGATGACGAGTGACTTCAGGGTGCCGGGAAGGCCCGTCGACGACCTTGATGCAGGTCAGCATTTCGGATGTTTGGGTTGCCCTGGACTGGGCCAAACGATGCGGAGCATGCCTCCATGCCTCAACTATTGCCGAGTGTCAGCGAGCTGGCCGGCCCTGCCTTGGTCGAGCCCGAATCCCGTGCAAAAACTTTTCGCCGGTGAGGCGCGTGACGCACTGACTGACTGGCAGGCCTACTCGCCGCAGTCGCTGTTGCTGAAACGCTCGCTGACGACCGGGCGGTTGGTCTTGTACTCGCTGAACTCGTAACGCAAGACAGCGCCGCTGTCCAATAGCTGGCGGTAGCCCGCGTTGCGGCACACGCTGTTGGCCAGCTGCGCGCGCACGCTATCCGGGTTGCCACGCATCCGCGCAGCATGCTCGGGGCGCACGCTCAGGTGGTTGACCAGCTCATTACCGTCGACGCTATAACCCTGGTCGAGAATGTCTTCGTTGATCGCCCGTGGCGTGCCAACGCTGCTTTCGCGGGCGACGCGTTCGAGAGCCTTACTCAGCTCGAAGTTGTTCAGCGATGCACCCTGAGCCAGCGCAGGTAGGGCAAGGGTTAGAGCAATCAGGCGCAGCATGGGCTTCTCCGCAGTCAGTTAGAACCCTTTGAGACAGGCATCAGCCTGCCGAGGTTCAGTAGGTGACCAGCTTACCTTGCAACCGGCAGGGTAGATCCCTGCAATAGTGGGCGCTTTGTTAGACTGGCCTGCTTATCACGCCAGGACTCAACATGCCTTTCATCTCTCGCTGCGGAATGCTTTACACATGAGCCATGCCGTCGCTCGTTTGCGTGCCGCGCGCATTGCCCGTAGTGAAAAACCCTTTCTTGCCCGAGGTTCCAAGGCTGTGCGTTGCCAGCGTTGTCGGCTCGCGCTGAGTCATTGCCTGTGCGCCTGGCGTCCGCAGGTGGAAGCGAGGTCGGGCATGTGCTTGCTGATGCATGATGTCGAGGCGCTCAAGCCGAGCAATACCGGTTGGTTGATTGCCGATGTGGTGGGCGACACATCGGCCTTTGGCTGGTTGCGCACCGTAGTCGAGCCTGACTTGCTGGCGCTGCTGAGTGATCCGCAGTGGCAACCCTATCTGGTCTTTCCTGGTGAATACGTCGCGCCTGAGCGGGTGGTCAGCGAGGTGCAGCCTGTGCCTGGCAAGCGGCCATTGTTCATCCTGCTTGATGCGACCTGGACCGAAGCACGCAAGATGTTCCGCAAAAGCCCTTACCTAGAAGGCTTGCCGGTGCTCAGCCTGCAGCCCGAGCAGTTGTCACGCTATCGCCTGCGGCGCTCCACACGCGACGATCACCTGTGCACCGCCGAGGTGGCGGCGCTTTGCTTGGAGCTGGCCGGTGATCAGCAGGCCGCCGATGCGCTGAATGCCTACCTGGATGTCTTTAGCCAGCACTACCTGGCGGCTAAAGCTCCGCGCGCGGTTGACCTGAACGACTCGCTGCATCAGCGCTTGCGGCTGTTTCTGTGAGCGGTGTGCTGGTTTTTTTCGGCCATAGTTGCGCCAGGAGCATGCCAGCGAGCATCAGCGCACAGCCGAAATAACCGCGCAGTTGCAACGCTTCGCCCAGTAGCCAGGCGCCGGCAATGGCGGCAAACACGGCCTCGAGCGAGAGGATGATTGCGGCATGCGAGGCGATCGCATGCTTTTGCGCGACCACCTGCAAGGTGAAGCCGATGGCCACACCGAACAGGCCGCCATACAGAATCGCCGGTCCGGCAGCGATGATCGAGTCAAGCTGGATGTCCTCGAAGATCAACGCCAACAACAGGCTGATCAGCGCACAGGTGGCAAATTGCACCACGGCCAGGCGCAATGGATCATGGCGTCTGGCGAAAACCCCGACCAGCAGCACATGCACCGCCCAGACAAATGCGCCGGCCAACTGTAGCCAGTCGCCATAGGCGACTTGAAAGCCTTCGCCGACGCTGAGCAGGAACATCCCGCCCACCGCCAGCGAAGCGCCCAGCCAGATGCCCAGCCCCGTCTTGTGGCCGATCAGCAGGCCGAGCAAGGGCACAATGATCACATACAGGCCGGTGATGAATCCGGCGTTGGTGACACTGGTAAAGAGCAAACCAGCCTGCTGCAGGTTGATCCCCAGGGCCAACGCCAAGCCCATCAGGCCGCCACCGAGCAGCAGTTGACGGTTCAGCGGTACGCTTGGCGCGCTGCGCGAACGACGCTCAAGCAGCGGTAGCAGGGGCAGCAGAATCAATACCGCCAAAGCAAAGCGCAGGCCGCTATAGAGGAAGGGGCCTATCGAGTCCATGCCCAGGCGCTGGGCGACGAAGGCCGAGCCCCAGATCATCGCAGTCAGCAGCATCAAGAGGTCAGCGCGCAGGGCTTGGCTTTGCATAAAACAGTCTCGTTGAACAAAGTCGCGAACTGTGACGTAAAGTAACTCGCTTGACCACTCCATGATCGCTCGGCATGCTGAGCGCCGCCTTAGGCGCATGTGTGCTTGCCCGTGTACTATGCATGGCTAAATTGAGCTGGCTGTTGAGTTTCCTTCGATGAGCCAGTGCCAGCGTTACCCACATAACAAGAACAGGATCTGCAATGGCCTATGAAATCCTGATTGCTGATGATCATCCACTTTTTCGCAGCGCACTTCAGCAGGCGCTGACCTTGGGCCTCGGCCCGCAGTTACGATTAGTGGAAGCAGCCAGCATCGCCGAGTTGGAAGCCTGCCTGGCAGAAAAGTCAGATTGGGATCTGGTTCTGCTCGATCTCAACATGCCTGGTGCCTATGGTTTTTCCGGCCTGGTATTGCTGCGCGGGCAATACCCGCAAGTGCCGGTGGTGATGGTTTCTGCACAGGAAGAGGCCGCCGTGGTAGCGCGGGCGCGTGAGTTCGGTGCGAGTGGCTTCATTCCCAAATCGAGTTCCCTGCAGAGTATCCAGACGGCCGTGCAAGTGGTGCTGGATGGTGATACCTGGTGGCCGGAGCAAACCGAGGAGGCTGCCCAGGTGTCTGCCGAGGCCAAGGCTGCCAGTGCGGGCTTGGCCAGCCTGACCCCGCAGCAGTTCCGGGTGTTGACCATGGTCTGCGATGGCTTGCTGAACAAGCAGATTGCCTACGAACTGAGCGTTTCCGAGGCGACGGTGAAGGCGCATGTCACCGCAATATTTCGTAAGCTCGGCGTGCGTACCCGCACTCAGGCGGCGCTGCTGTTGCAGCAGATGGAGTCGATCCCGAGTAGTTGAGCAGGCTTGGGTTGCTTTGTTGGTGCCAGTCTATAGTTATGTTGCCAGCCGGCTTTTTACATTCCAGGCAGCCGTATTATGTCGCCATTCAAGGGCCAGACCGGCCTTAAACGTATTGTTAATGCTGCAGGTTATTCGCTGGCGGGATTGCGCGTCGCGATTTCTGGCGAAGCCGCATTTCGTCAATTGATGCTGCTCAATCTGGTGCTGATTCCACTGGCCTTCTACAGCGATGTGAGTCGGGGCGAGCGCGCCCTGATGGTCGGTGTCTGTCTGCTGGCGTTGATCGTCGAGCTGCTCAATTCTGCGCTGGAAGCAGCGGTTGATCGTATCTCCCTGGAACTGCATCCCTTGTCGAAAAACGCCAAGGACATGGGCAGTGCCGCGCAATTCATGTCCCTGGCATTGATTGCCAGTGTCTGGACGGTGATCCTGCTGGGCTGATGGCCGGCGGCCCGAGAGCGGCGGCGGTCAGGCAATGTTCGGCAGAACGATCTCGTCGCTGCGCTTGACTCCGGCAGTTAGTGCTCGGCATAGCTCGATAAATTCGCGCATGGCTGCGGTCTGGTATTTTTGTTTGTGCCAGATAAAGTAGAACTGCCGACGTAGATCCAGTTCGGGCGTTTCCAGCGCCACCAGGCTGCCACGGCGAAACGCATCCCGTAGGGCCAGGCGGGAAATGCAGCCGATCCCCAGGCCGGACTCCACCGCGCGCTTGATGGCTTCGGTGTGTTCCAGCTCCAGGCGGATATTCAGGCTGCTGGGGTGATGGCGCATGGCCTGATCGAAGGTCAGGCGGGTACCGGAACCTTGCTCGCGCAGAATCCACGCCTCGCGAGTCAGCTCTTCCACGCTGGCTTCTCCGCGTTTGGCCAGGGCATGCTGCGGCGCGCAGAACACCACCAATTCGTCCTTCACCCAGGGTTGCACCTCGATATCCGGGTGCTGGCAATCGCCTTCGATCAAGCCCATGTCCAGTTCGTAGTGGGCGATCTGTTGCACCACATAAGCGGTGTTGTGCACCTGCAGTTTCACTCGACATTCCGGGTGACGCTGCATGAAGC
The DNA here is from genome assembly GCF_030683065.1 of Pseudomonas sp. Lineage (GTDB taxonomy): Bacteria > Pseudomonadota > Gammaproteobacteria > Pseudomonadales > Pseudomonadaceae > Aquipseudomonas. The sequence continues at coordinate 34,157 of NZ_JAUXMX010000046.1, read as the reverse complement.
TGCCGATCAGCAGGGTGGCCAGGTAATTGCCGACAGTCAGCGTGGCGCCGACGTTCAATGAGCCAAAGCCGCTTTTGCCGCCCAGCAGGCGCTCGATTTCCCTGGCCTGGTCGAGCATCGCCACCGCCTGAGGCAGTAATTGCATGCCCAGGGCGTTGAGGCTAAGACGCTTGCCGGCCCGGTCGAACAGCTGGCAATCGGACTGGCGCTCCAGTTCGCTCAGCGAGGTGCTGGTGGCCGACTGCGACAGGGCCAGCGATTCGGCGGCGCGCGAGACGTTGCCCTGCTGGGCGACGGCAACAAAAATCTGCAGTTGTCTGAGGGTAAATCGCATATCTATATAACCGATAACCTATATCTTGATTATTCACTTAACAGATATTCTGCGCCCGCCTAGAATCTGCTGCAACCGTAACTATGCCAGCGCTTCTTGAGGAACCAGCATGAGCAATCTGAACGTCGAGCGCGTACTCAGCGTCCACCATTGGAACGACACCCTGTTCAGCTTCAAGACCACCCGTAATACCGGGTTGCGTTTCGAAAACGGCCAGTTCGTGATGATCGGCTTGCAGCAGGACAATGGCCGCCCGCTGATGCGTGCTTATTCGATTGCCAGCCCCAACTACGAAGAGCATCTGGAGTTTTTCAGCATCAAGGTGCAGGACGGCCCGCTGACCTCGCAGTTGCAGCACCTCAAGCCGGGTGACGAACTGATGGTCAGCCGCAAGCCCACCGGCACCCTGGTGCTGGATGACTTGCTGCCTGGCAAACACCTCTACCTGCTCAGCACCGGCACTGGCCTGGCGCCCTTTATGAGTGTGATTCAGGACCCGGAAACCTACGAGCGCTACGAGAAAGTCGTGCTGGTGCACGGCGTGCGTTACGTCAACGAAGTGGCCTACCGCGAGTTCATTACCGAGCATTTGCCGCAAAACGAATACTTCGGCGATGCCTTGAAGGACAAGTTGATTTACTACCCGACCGTGACCCGCGAAGAGTTCGAGAACCAGGGCCGTCTGACCGACCTGATGCGCAGTGGTAAATTGTTCCGTGATATCGGCCTGCCGCCGATTAATCCACAGGACGACCGTGCAATGATCTGCGGCAGCCCGAGTATGCTCGACGAAACCGCGGCAGTGCTCGACAGCTTCGGCCTGAAAATCTCCCCGCGTATGGGCGAGCCAGGCGATTATCTGATCGAGCGTGCATTCGTCGAGAAGTAAGCTCCAGAGACTGCAAAGGCTTGCTGCAGCTGCAATCCCGTTCCCTTGACTCAAGTGAACGGGATTTTTTTGCGCGGATGCAATTCGCAGAAACGTCCTGCGCTGACACATTGCCTGCGCATTACATCCGATCTATGTGTTGTACCGCCGCGGATGTGCCCAACCGTCGAGTCCGCGCTGGAACGGGCGGCGAGCTCTCAGCGTGAGTTTGGCTCCAGGGTGACTTGAAAGCAGTTGCCGCCGTTTTTCTTTGCGATATACATGGCGTTGTCGGCATGGTTTAGCAGCTGCTGCGCATCATCACCATGCTGTGGGTAGAACGCCACCCCGATGCTCGGCAAAATTGTGTGGGACTGGCCGTCCAGCTCGAACGGCTGGTTGAGCGCCACGCGGATTTTCTCGGCAATCAGTAGCGCGTGATCCGGTGAGTGGAAGTCCTCGATCAATATCACGAACTCGTCGCCACCCAGGCGCGCGACCGTATCGGACTCGCGAATACATTGCTTGAGTCGATTGGCGACCATTTGTAGCAATAGATCGCCGGTGGCATGACCGAATGTATCGTTGACCTGCTTGAACTTGTCCAGGTCGAGGAACAGAACCGACAGTTGCGTCTGCACCCGGTGCGCCCTTGCCAGCGCCGTGTGCATACGGTCATGGAGCAGTGCACGGTTGGGCAGGTGGGTGAGTGCGTCGTATTGGGCCATGAACTGCAGGCGAGTGAGCATTTGCTGGCGTTCGATGGACGACGCCACCTGGGTCGAGACAAATTGCAGCAGTTCTTTGTCCTTGTCGGTGTAGCGCTCGCCATGGGTATAGCTCTGGACTACCAGGGCGCCAATGGTGCCGTTATGCGAGGTGAGCGGCACGCCGAGCCAATACAGTGAGCTGCAGTCGATCGACTGTACATGCTTGGGCAGTGTTGCCAGCGTTTCGGCTGAGCGCAGCAAGGTCTGCCCGGAGCGGATGATTTCGGCGCTGAGAGTCGGTGCATCGCGCTTGTGCGGAGCCGGTGCCTGGTGCTGCTCATCTATATGATAAGGAAAGTCCAGTTGGTCATTCTGCTCATCGTAAAGAGCCACTGAGAAGTTGATGGCGGGCAGCAGTTCGCCAAGGATTGAGTGAACTTTCTTGAACAGTCCGGGCAGATCCTTGGCCAGGTGCGCCGCTTCGGAAATGGCATAGAGCGCTGCTTGCATGGTCTCGCTGTGTTTGCGTTCGCTGATGTCATGGGCCACGGCAATCCGCAGTTGATCGTCCGCCGACCAGCGTGCCGACCACATGATGTGAACGATCTGCCCATCCTTGCGCACATAGCGATTTTCAAAGCTGGGCTTGCTAGTGCCTGCCATGATTTCGCTGGCCGCTTGCAGCGTTCTGGCGCGGTCTTCCGGAAATACCAGTTCGATCATGTTCCTGCCGAGCATTTCCTCGGGGGTATAACCAAAAATCCGCTCGCAGGCCGCGCTGACAAAAACGAAGCATCCTTGCTTGTCGACCACACAGATGGCATCGAGGAGAAGGTCTACGAGGTCAACTGATGGCACGTAAGGCTGTTTATTCATAAAGTGAATTATGGGTTCTCGGGATTAACCCTGGTTTGCAGAAGACTGTGGCGGTGTGCCAAAAGGTAACGCCTTGGGCCCAACTTTAGCCGCAGCCCAAGCGCCGCGAAAGGATTACTTCAATCAGCATGTGAAGAGGCTTCACGCCACAGCCATGCCCCCGCTAGGCATTGCATGCAATCGATGGCTTGGTGTCGAGCGCAGCAGGCCGCAGGCAGCAGGCGGCGGAATGGCTTGTCCGGCTTCGCTGCTTTGCTCCTCAACGGAACGCTACCGCCCCAATTGTGGCTTCTCTTTGTGCAACAGTTAACGGGTGCGTCGCCCTTTACTTACCCATGGTTCAGCCTGCCGCCACTACTTCCAATACGCAGATCTTTCCCGGTTCTGGGTAATGCCAGCGCACATCGACATCCCAGAAGCGTGAGCCGTAGCGCCGCTCGGGCTGTGGGGTTTGGTAGGCCGGACGTGGATCCTGGGCCAGGCATTGCTCGATCAGCTCGACCAGGGGCTCGTTCAGTCGCAGGCCGTGGCTGCGCGCCTGGCTAAGAGCCGCGTCCAGCCATTGCACCTCGATCAGCTGCGGCGCAGCGTCGGCGATGCGGTTGTAGGCAGTCGCGACGTTGTCGGCGTAGGGCACATAGGGCTTGATATCCAGTACCGGGGTGCCGTCGAGCAAATCGATGCCTGACAGCCAGAGCTTGCCAGGTTCGACCTTGTCCAGTTTGACCACCGATTGGCCAATACCGTTTGGGCGGTGGGTGGCACGGGTGGCGAAGACGCCCACCGATTTATTCCCGCCCAAGCGCGGTGGGCGTACTTTCAGACGTGGCCGGTCTTCCAGTGCCTGGTGAAATAGAAACAACAGCCAGACATGGCTGACCTGCTCCAGGCCTTGCACGGCATCGCCGCTATCGAAGGGCGCAACCAGTTCCAATACGCCGCGCGCCGCCGGTGCCAATTGTGGCTGACGGGGAATGGCAAATTTCTCCTTGAAGCAGGAGCGGACGAAGCCGATGGGGGAAACGGAGTAGGGCATGCTGGCGTGATCAAGAGAGAACGCCGCCATAGTACCTGACTCGTGCCGCGCCACAGACTTGCCGCAGCGTCTCATGCGTCGTTAGTCATCGGCCTGCTAGAGGTGAAAGCCGCCGTCGATAGGGATGATATTGCCGGTCATATAGGCACCGGCAGTGCTGGCGAGGCTGATCGCCAGGGCGGCCATTTCTTCCTCGCGGCCCCAGCGCTGCATCGGGATTAGCGCGGTATCTTCGGCCATAGCCGCGTCATCCTGGATGATGTGTTGGGTCATCTTGCTGGGAAAGCGCCCTGGGGCGATCACGTTGACGTTGATGTGCTGGCCGACCAGTTCGCGGGCAAGCATGCGCGACAGCTGATGCAGCGCAGCCTTGCTTGGGCCATAGGCATAGGCGTCTTCGCCGTGGGAGCTGATGCCAGCGACCGAACCGATATTGATCACCCGCGCCGGATTGCTCACCGACCCGGCTTTGCGCAACAGTGGCAGCAGTTGCTGGATGCAGCTGAACACCGAGGTCACGTTGAGTTGCATGACTTTTTCCCAGCCCTTGGCCGGGTAGGATTCGAGCGGTGCACCCCAAGTGGTGCCAGCATTATTGACCAGGATGTCCAGCTCGCCGATTTCGCCCGCTAGCTGCGAGGCCAAGGCCTGCACGCCTTCTTCGCTGGCCAGGTTGGCGGCGATACCGTGACAGGTGCCGAAAGCTGAGAGCTCTGCGGCGGTTTGCGCGCAGGCCTCGCCATCACGGGCGCAAACGTAGACGCTGGCGCCGGCTTCGACAAAGGCTTTGGCAATCATTTTTCCGATACCGCGAGTGCCGCCCGTTACCAGGGCAGTGCGGCCTTGCAGGGAGAAGTAAGGGTGCATGGCGAATCCTTTTAACGGATGAGTGCCATTACCCTAATCGCCTGACTGCGTGGTGGCAGTCATCATTGGCCTTGGAAATACGCCACCATGCGGCAGGCAGAACGGGGAGTAGGTCGGGCTGAGCTGCGCGAAGCCCAACGACGCGCAGCTATACCCCGCGCGGAACGCCGCCCGCCCCAGCCTACGCCTAGCCCTAACCGGTGCGCTGACTCAGCCGCGCACGCGCAGGGTCAGGCCCTTGAGGAAGTTACGCAGGAACTGATCACCGCAGGTGCGGTAGTTGCTGTGGCCGAATTTGCGAAACAGCGCGCTCATCTCGGGTTTTGATACCGGGCACTCGACGCTCTGCATGATTTCGTGCATGTCGTCTTCCTTGAGTTCGTAGGCGACCCGCAGTTTCTTGAGCACCATGTTGTTGGTCACGGGCAGTTCCAGGGGGTGCGCTGGACGGCTTTCGTCCTTGCCACGCTTGAAGTAGACCAGGCCGTCGAGGGCGTAAGCCATCAGCTCGTCGTCGCAGGCGACAAAACCGTCTTCATCTTCTTTCTTGAGCATGGCTGCGAGGTCGTCGAGAGCGACCTGCTTGCCGCCGATCTTGATGATTTCACTCAGCTGCGCATCGCTGACGTCGAGCATATAGCGCAGGCTGCGCAGTACATCGTTATTAAGCATGGGGGTGTCCTGAAGAGGGCTGCTGCACAAGCGGCAGCAGCTGAAAAAGAGTTAGAAGCGTTCTTTCGCGGCCAGATAGCGCCACTGGCCAGGCTGTACCTTGGCCATGGGCACGCCGCCAATGCGGATGCGCTTCATGCCCAGCACCTTGAGGTCGACGCTGTTACACATGAAGACGATCTGCCCGGGCAGGGGATTTTTCAAGGCAAAGCGCAGACGGGTTTCGTTCTGCCAGCTGACCTTGCACGGCGCCAAGGCGGTGCCGTTGAAGCTCAGGCCATGGTTCAGGCGTTTCAGCTGGCTGTTGCTGAGCGTGCCGATCACCTCGACCACATATTCCTGTTCCAGCTTGGCTTGGTCTTCCTTGAGCTTGCGCTCGATCCGCCAATCCTGGGTCAGTACGTGCAGGCCATCGGCGCCGGCCTGCAATGGCAAGCAGGTGATCAGGCGCGCGAAGTGGCTTTTCAGCGGGCGGATGCCAGAGTTGTCCTCGGGCCATTGGCTGGCCGGGCTAACGGTTTCGACCGCGCGATCCGGAAAGTGACCAGAGGGCACGTGCAGCAGCAGGGTGACCGGCTCGACAGGCGCCAGTACGGCGTCCGGCAGCAGTTCTACGCGCTGCGTTTCAACCTTGAATTGCGGCTCTTGCACCACCACACCATCAACCAGCACCCAGCCGCCCTCGATGTACAACTCGGCCTCACGGCGTGAGCAGCCGACCAGTTCGATCAGGCGTTTGGACAGGCGTATCGGGTCGGTCATGGAAAGGGTCGTCGGCAAAAAAGGGCGACCATTGTAACTGGCCAGGGGCGTTGTGCGCGGATCAATGGGCGAACGGTGCAGATAAAAAACCGCTCAGAAGAGCGGTGTCCAGTGTGCGAGGTCAGTTTCAACGCGCGGCGAGCGCTGCCTGGTGCGCGTGGCTCGCCGGGTTTTTAACCGCCCAGGTAGGCGTCGCGCACCTTGGGGTCATTGAGCAAATCATGCCCAGTGCCCTGCATGACGATCCGACCGTTCTCCAGTACATAACCGCGGTCGGCCAGCTTGAGCGCCTGGTTGGCGTTCTGCTCGACCAGGAACACGGTCACGCCATCCGTGCGCAGCTGTTCGATGATGCTGAAGATCTGCTGGATGATGATCGGCGCCAGCCCCAGTGAGGGTTCGTCGAGCAACAGCAGCTTGGGCTTGCTCATCAGTGCGCGGCCGATGGCGAGCATCTGCTGTTCGCCACCGGACATGGTGCCGGCGCGCTGGGTCAGGCGTTCCTGCAGGCGTGGAAACAGGTGCAGGACCTTGTCCAGTTGCTCCTGGAACTCGGCCTTGGCGGTAAAGAAACCGCCCATGACCAGGTTTTCTTCTACGGTCAGGCGGGAGAAAACGCGGCGGCCTTCCGGTACCACGGCAATGCTCTTGCGCATGATGTCCGGCGTATTCTGGCCGATCAATTCTTCACCCTGGTAGCGGATGCTGCCGCTGCTTGCCTGGGGCGAACCACAGAGGGTCATCAGCAGGGTCGACTTGCCGGCGCCGTTGGCCCCGATCAAGGTGACGATCTCGCCCTGGCGCACTTCGACGCTGATGTCGTGGAGTGCCTGAATCTTGCCGTAGAAGGTGGAAACATTGTCGAAATACAGCATCAAGCTTCCCCCAGGTAGGCTTTGATCACGTCCGGGTTGTCGCGGATCTGCTCCGGCGTCCCCTCGGCCAGGGGGGTGCCCTGGTTGATCACATAGATATGGTCGGAAATGCTCATGACCAGCTTCATGTCGTGCTCGATCAACAAGACGGTGACGTTATGTTCATCACGCAGCATGTGGATCAACGCCTTGAGGTCATCCGTTTCTCTTGGATTGAGGCCAGCCGCCGGCTCGTCGAGCATGAGGATGCGTGGTCGCGTCATCATGCAGCGGGCGATCTCCAGGCGGCGCTGCTGCCCGTAGGCCAGGGTGCCGGCAGGACGGTTGGCAAACTCGGTGAGGTTGACCTTATCCAGCCAGTACGCGGCGAAGGCCATGGCATCGCGTTCGCTCTTGCGAAACGCCGGGGTCTTCAGCAGTCCTGCCAGGTAGCCGGTGTTGAGGTGGCGGTGCTGGGCGACCAGCAGGTTTTCCACTGCGGTCATGTCCTTGAACAACCGCACGTTCTGGAAGGTGCGCACTACGCCCTTGCGGGCGATCTTGTGGCCCGGCAGGCCCTCGATCTGCTCGCCATCGAGGCGGATATTGCCGCTGGTTGGCTGGTAGAAGCCGGTCAGGCAGTTGAATACCGTGGTCTTGCCGGCACCGTTCGGGCCGATCATCGACACCACTTGCTTTTCATTGACGGTCAGTCCCACACCGTTGACGGCCAGCAGGCCACCGAAACGCATGGACAGGCCGCTTACTTCCAGGATCGGCCGGCTCATTGTTTCAACTCCAGGTGCGGACGCTGCATGGGTAGCAGACCTTGCGGACGCCAGATCATCATCAGCACCATCAGGGCGCCGAACATCAGCATGCGGTATTCGTTGAATTCACGTGCCAGCTCCGGCAGCAGAATCATCACAATGGCCGCCAGGATGATCCCCAGTTGCGAGCCCATGCCGCCCAGTACGACGATGGCGAGAATGATTGCCGACTCGATGAAGGTGAAGGATTGCGGGCTTACCAAGCCTTGGCGTGCGGCGAAGAAGCTACCGGCAAAACCGGCGAAGCAGGCCCCGATGGTGAAGGCCGAGAGCTTGATCGCGGTGGGGTTCATGCCCAGGGCGCGGCAGGCGATTTCGTCCTCGCGCAGGGCTTCCCAGGCGCGACCGATGGGCATGCGCAGCAGACGGTTGATCACGAACAGGGTCAGCAGCACCAGCACCAGGGCGATCAGGTAAAGGAAAATCACCTTGTTGATCGAGTTGTAGGCCACCCCGAAATACTCGTGGAAGGTCTGCATGCCCTCGGCGGCCTTGCGGTCGAAGGACAGGCCGAACAGGGTCGGCTTGGGGATCGAGCCGATGCCGTTGGGGCCGCCAGTCAGCCAGGTCATGTTGTTGAGCAGGATGCGGATGATCTCACCGAAACCCAGGGTGACGATGGCCAAGTAGTCGCCGCGCAGGCGCAGCACCGGGAAACCCAGGATAAAGCCGAAGAACGCCGCCATCAGACCAGCGATGGGTAGGCAGATCCAGAAGCTCAGGCCAAAGTAGAACGACAGCAGCGCATAGCTGTAGGCGCCTACGGCGTAGAAGGCCACGTAGCCGAGGTCGAGCAAGCCTGCCAGGCCGACCACGATGTTCAGGCCAAGGCCGAGCATGACGTAGATCAGAATGAGTGTGGCGATATCCACCGCGCCCCGGGAGCCGAAGAACGGCCAGGCCAGCGCCACGATGATCAGGCCGAGCACTACCCAGCGCTGTGTCGATGGCAGGGTGAGAAACGCGCTGGCTTTGCCCGGCATGCTTGGCAACTTGGGCGCATGACTCCAGGCGGCGCTCAGCTGGCCACGGAACAATTGCCAGAAAAACATGGCAATCGAGCTGCCGAGTATGGTCCACAGGACTGCCGGACTGGCGCCCTGTACTTCCAGTTTGATGCCGACCGTGGAAAGCTTCAGGCCGATAACCGGATAGGCCACAGCGAGCACCAGCAGTGCACTGAAGATCGCGGTCTTGAGGTTTTTCTTGATCAAGATGCTCATACTTTCTCAACCTCCGGACGACCCAGGATGCCGGTCGGGCGGAACAGCAGCACCAGTATCAACAGGCTGAATGCCACCACGTCCTTGTACTGATCGCCAAAGATGTCGGCGCCGAAAGCTTCAGCTACGCCGAGCAGCAGGCCGCCCAGTACCGCGCCCGGAATGCTGCCGATCCCGCCGAGTACCGCTGCGGTGAATGCCTTGATGCCAGCGAGGAAGCCCAGGTGCGGGTTGATCACCCCGTACTGCATACCGAGCAGCACTGCTGCAATCGCGGCCAGGGCCGCGCCGATGACGAAGGTCAGGCTGATGATGTTGTTGGTGTTGATGCCCAGCAGGTTGGCCATCTTCAAATCTTCGGCGCAGGCACGGCAGGCGCGGCCCAGGCGGGATCGGGAGATAAACAGGGTGAGGCCGACCATCGCCAGGAAGGTGACGACAAAAATCAGCACCTGCATGTAGGAAATGACCACGCCATTCATGGCGCTTTCACCGAACACGAAGTTGCCCGGCAAGGGGTTTGGAATCGCTTTGTCCTTGGAGTCCTGGGAGAGCAACACAAGGTTCTGCAAAAATATCGACATGCCGATCGCCGAGATCAGCGGGATCAAGCGGTTACCGCCACGCAGAGGGCGGTAGGCGACCCGTTCGATGCTGTAGCCGTAGGCGCTGGCGACGATGATGCTGGCAGCGAAGCCCGCGATCATCATCAGCGGCAAGCTGTCCAGGCCGAACATGGCCAGGCCGGCGATGACGATGAAGACTACATAGGAGCCAATCATGTAAACCTCGCCGTGGGCGAAGTTGATCATGCCGATGATGCCGTAGACCATGGTGTAGCCAATGGCAATCAGGGCATAGGTGCTGCCAACGGTCAGGCCGTTAACCAGCTGCTGCAGGTAGTGATACAGATCAGGCATTGCCTAACTCCTGGGTCGTCACGCACGTCAGCGCTTATGGCGCAGGGTGAGACCAGAATTCTTCTAATAAACAAAGCCCACTGCGCTGCAGTGGGCTTTGGGTTCAGGCGGGAAGCCGCTTATCAGTTCAGCGGAGCTTCGCTCTTGGTGCCGTCCTGGTGCCACTCGTAGACCACGAAGCTGAAGTCTTTCAGGTCGCCCTTCTCATCGAAGCTGAGCATGCCGGTCGGGGTGTCGAAGGTGTTAGCGCGCAGGGCTGCGGCTACCTTGGCGGTATCGGTATCGCCGGCTTTCTCGATGCCTTCGGCAATCACTTGCACGGCAGCGTAGGCCGGGAACACGAACGGACCGGTGGAGTCTTCATTCTTGGCTTTGAACGCCTCAACCAGCGCCTGGTTGCGTGGGTCCTGATCGAACGACTTCGGCAGGGTGACCAACATCCCTTCGGAGGCCGGGCCAGCAATGGCCGAGATTTCCTTGTTACCTACACCTTCAGGTCCCATGAACTTGGCGCTCAGGCCTTTCTCGGCCGATTGACGCAGAAGCAAGCCCAGCTCTGGGTGGTAGCCACCGTAGTAGATGAAGTCCACGTTGGCTTGCTTGAGCTTGGCGATCATCGCGGAGAAGTCTTTGTCGCCGGCATTGATGCCTTCGAACAGAACTACTTTGGTGCCTTTGCTTTCCAGGGTCTGCTTGACCGCGGTGGCAATACCTTCGCCGTACTGCTGCTTGTCGTGAATCACGGCAACGGCTTTCGGCTTGACCTGATCGGCGATGTAGTTGCCGGCGGTCGGGCCTTGCAGGCTGTCCAGGCCGATGGTGCGGAACACCAGTTCGTAGCCGCGAGCGGTGATTTCCGGGCTGGTAGAGGCCGCAGTAACCATCAGGATGCCTTCGTCTTCGTAGATGTCAGACGCTGGCTGAGTGGAGCTGGAGCAGAGGTGGCCAACCACAAATTTCACTTCATCGTTGACGATCTTGTTAGCTACGGCCACGGCTTGTTTCGGATCGCAAGCGTCGTCATAGACTACGCCTTCGAGCATTGCGCCGTTGACGCCACCGGCTTTGTTGATCTGCTCGATGGCCATCTTGGCACCGATGAATTGCATCTCGCCATATTGTGCGACAGCACCGGTTACGGGGCCGGCGAGGCCAATCTTGATGGTGTCAGCCGCCAGCGAGTAGCTGGCAACGCCGGCCATGGCCATGGCGGCAAACAGTTTGGAGATCTGCTTAGTAGCCTTGTTCATAGTGCTCCACTCTTATTTATTTTCATTGTGTAGTTCTGGCAGCCAACGCTGCAAAACTGGATCACTTCACCCAGTCATAGCCCCGGCAACTTTACCGGTGCAGTGTAGAGCGCTGCTTTGTTGATTGAAAAGCCAAGCATTGAGCGTAGTGCAGGTATATGTCGCTTTATTGCAAGGAACGTATAGAAAAACGGCGTGTCTTGCCAGTGACTTCCAGCGTCGGCGTACTTGCCAGGTGCTTGCTCGGCGCTATCATGCTGCCCCAGCAAAATGCGGACTATATTTGTGGACAAATCATGACTGAACAACCTAGCACCCTCTATGCCAAGCTGCTTGGAGAAACTGCGCCTATTAACTGGCAGCAATTGCAGCCATTCTTTGCTCGTGGTGCCTTGTTGCTGGTTGGGGCTGACCAGGACCTGATCGCGGTGGCTGAGGCTGTGGCGCAGAACGACCAAGACCAGGTATCGGCTTGGCTGGCCGCGGGCCAATTGCGGCGGGTTGACGACGACTGCGCGGCCGACCTGCTGCAGCGCGATCCGCAGCTCTGGGCCGTGGTGGTGGCGCCCTGGGTGCTGACGCAAGAGCGCGCGGCTGCCCCGGTTCTGCACTGATCTGGCGCGAGTGTCTTGTTAGCGGCTTGCGGGCATGCAGGTGTCGGTGGGGTGGTTATACTGACGGCCTCGCAGCTAGATAGAGGCAACGCCCATGTTCGAACCAGGACACTTGCATCGCGGCAACCAGATTGTCAGTGATGATCGACCTCTGTTCAGCATCGACCTTTACTACGAGGTGCGCCAGGACCCTGTGGAGGGGGCGATGCTGCATATGCGCATGGTCGGCGAAGTGGCGGGCAAGGCCTTCGAGGAAGAGTTCGAGTTGCACCGCGATACCGCCTTCAATTTTGCCAGCGTGGCCACCCGTCTGGCGCAAAAGCATGGGCTGCCGGCCAACCACAGCATGATCATGCGTGGTCATGAAGAGTTCGACCAGATGTTCGAGCACATCCGTAGCATTCTGGGAGCCCATAGCGGCGACCCGGTCGATCTCGACCATCTGGAAAAAGACGGGCTGTAGTGGCGCTACCGAATCGGGCGTCACTGCCGCAGATTCGCGAAGCAGCCTGTGCCGGGCTGTCGCTTTGCTCCGAGTGGACGGCGCCCCGGCCGCCCTACGCGCTGACCCAGCGCTGACGAGCCCAGCCGCTCAACGCATCCACCGCCAGCACCAGCAGCAACATGGCCAGAATCACTGTCGCTGCCTGTGCTTCCTGGAACAGGCTGAGCGATACGTAGAGCATCTGCCCCAGGCCGCCGGCCCCGACAAAGCCGAGCACGCTGGCCATGCGGATATTGTTTTCCCAGCGGTACAGCGAATAGGCGATCAGCTGCGGCCATACCGCCGGCAGAGTGCCGTAGCAGAATGCCGCCACATGCCCGCCACCACTCAGGCGAATCGCGTCGGCCGGTTCGCTCGGGGTGTTTTCCAGGGCCTCGGCGAACAGCCGACCCAGTACTCCGGTGGTGTGCAGGGCCAAGGCCAGGGTTCCAGCATTCGGCCCCAGGCCTGCGGCCAGTACCACCAAGGCCGCCCACACCAATTCCGGTATTGCGCGCAGGGCATTCAAGAGAAAGCGCGAGCCACTCAGGGCCAGCCAGCCAAAGCGACCGGCAGCCGGCAAGGCCAGTAACAGGCCGAGCAGGGCCGCCAACAGGGTGCCGATGGCCGACATGGCCAGGGTTTCTAGCGCGCCCTGACCGATGGCCCGCACGTGTGGCGCCGAGAAATCCGGATTGAAGAAGTTACTGGCGTAGCGGCCCATTTGACTCAGGCTGTCGCCACCGACCAGTGCGCCAAGGTCGATGCCCAAGAAACTGAAGGATGCAACTACCGCCGCCAGCAAGGCCAGCAGCAGGGCATAGTTGCCAAGACGCTTATCTGCCGCGGGCTTCATAGCAACCTCGCGCGCAACAGGCGGCTGAGTTGGTCGGCGAGCAACACCAACAACAGGAAGGTCAGCAGCATGCTGGCCACTTCACCGCCTGCAAACATGCGCATCGACAGGTCAATCTGTTGGCCCAGACCGCCGGCGCCGACGAAACCCATCACCACTGAGGCGCGGATGGCACATTCCCAGCGATAGACCGTGTAGGAGAGCATTTCCGCAGCGGCATTGGGCAGTATTCCGTAGGCGAAGGCGGCCAGGCGTGGGCTGCCAGCGATCAGCAGGGCGCGGTTCGCGCGCGGGTCGACCGACTCGAAGATCTCCGCGTAAACCTTGCCGAGCATGCCGCTGTAGGTGATGGCGATGGCGAGTACACCAGCCGTTGGGCCGAGGCCGACGGCGCGTACGAACAGCAGCGCCCAGACGATTTCCGGCACGCTGCGCAGAACGATGAGCACGCCGCGTACCGGCCAGCGCAGCGCCTGAGCCCACCAGGCCGGACGGCCGCCGCGATATATGGCGGACAGTGACAGTGCGCGGCTGGCCAGCAGGGCACCAGGAATGGCGATCACAAGAGCCAGGGTCATGCCGGCGGTAGCGATGGCCAGGGTTTCCAGGGTGGCGCGGCCGAGTAGCTGGAGGAACTCGCGGTCATGCGCCAGTGGCCAGAAGTCGGCGAGAAAGCGCCCCATATTGGCCGCGTTTTGCTCATCGAACAGCACCGCCAGATCCAGCTCGCTGAGCCTCAGGCCGGGCCACAATAGCAGTACTGCCAGCAAGGTCAGGGCCAGGCGCGGCAAGGCTGCCGGGTCACGCAGCGCGGGGTTCAGCATCGCGGGATCTGCACGCTCACCGGCGCCAGCGCTGCCGAAGCGGGGACGGCTTGCAATTGCTCGTTAGCGTATAGCGCATCCAGCGCGTCGGTGCTGATTGCTTCGGGCGGGAGGTCGAAGACGATACGGCCCTCGCGCACACCGATGATTCGCGGGAAATGTGCCAGGGCCAGCTCCACCGCATGCAGGCTGGCGAGCAGGGTCATGCCGCGGCGGCTGACTTCCTCATTGAGAACACTCAGGGTATGCCCGGCAAGCACCGGGTCCATGGCCGACACCGGTTCATCGGCAAGGATCAGTTCCGGCGCCTGATAGAGTACCCGGGCAATGCCGACCCGTTGCAGCTGGCCACCGGACAGCTGGTCACAGCGTTCGAACAGCTTGTCCGCCAGGTCCAGGCGACCGAGGGCAGCCTGGGCGCCGGGCATATCCAGTGGGTACAGCAGGTTGAGCAGGCTTTTACCCAGCGACCACTGGCCCAGCTTGCCCGCCAGTACAGCAGTGACCACCCGCTGGCGTGGCGGCAAGGGTGGTGCCTGATGAATCAGGCCAATTCGCGCACGCAGCTTCTGCCGCTGACCGGCAGTAAGTTGCCAGGGGTGCTGGCCGAGCAGGTGGATCTGGCCGCGACTGGGCTGCAGGTTGCTGGCGAGCAGGCGCAGCAGGCTGGTTTTACCCGCGCCCGACGGGCCGATGATGGCCACCCGCTCGCCGACTTTTACCTGTAGATCTATTTCGCTGAGCGCAACCTGACCGTTGGCGTGGGTCAGACCCACGCCGCTGAGGCTGACACTCACTTCAACAGGCCGGCCGCTTGGGCTGCTTCCTCGATACCGGTGTAGTTTTCTGCCTTGGTCGGGATAAAGCGACTGGCGGCTTGCAGGTCGAGAATCGCCTTGTGTTCCGGGTTAGCCGGGTCGAGCGCGAGGAATGCCGCCTGGATCTTGTCGCGTACAACCGGGTCGAGGGTGCCGCGCACTGTCCAGTTGTAATCGAAGTAGGGTGGGGTGGTGGCGATTACCTTGACCTTGTCAGTATCGACTTTGCCGGTGGCGACCAATTTGTCCCATACCGAGGCGTTGAGTACGCCGCCGTCGGCTTTGCCTGCCTGAACCCAGGCTGCCGTGGCGTCATGCGCGCCGGAATAGGCAATGCGGCTGAAGAATTCTTCCGGGTTGATGCCGTCCTTCAGCATAAAAAAGCGTGGCATCAGGCTGCCGGAGGTGGACGACACCGAGCCAAAGGCGAAGGTCTTGCCTTTCAGGTCTTGCAGCGATTGCACGGCCGGGTCGGCGCTGATGATCTTGCTGGTGAATTTTTCATCTTCGGCGCGCTGCACCAGCGGAATCGCCGGGTGAGCGCTGTCGGCGGTCTTCAGGCGCGCCTGGACGAAGGTGAAACCGCCCAGCCAGGCCATGTCGATACGGTCGGCGGCGAGGGCTTCGACCACGGCGGCATAGTCGGATACCGGAACGAACTCGACTTTCATGTCCAGTTGCTGTTCAAGGTAGGCGCCAAGCGGCTTGAACTTGCGCAATAGCTCGGTGGGGACTTCATCGGGGATAGCCGAGACGCGCAGGACATCGGCGGCTTGGGCAAATACGGCGGAAAAACATAAGGCAAGGCCGGCGGCCAGCGCAAAGGGACGCTTCAACATGGGGGTTCTCCGGTTCAATAGCGGGGAAAGCCGCGGAGTATAGAGGGATTCATGCCTTTATGGTGGGTGCGTGAGGTCCATTATGGGTATTGCCTCAAACGGCTATCTGCGCGGCGCACTGGCGGGTTGCGTGGCGCGTCCAGACCGTGGCGGGATTTGCTGCCGACGCAGGGGTCAGCCACGCTTTGCTACGTTAAGATAATCGCGTTTTTTTACACGAGGAGTTCGATCATGTCTGCTTCGCTTCCTATCCTGGCGTTCGCCGGGATCGGCCTGATGGGCTTGCCCATGACCCGCCGCTTGCTGGCTGCGGGTTATCCCCTCAGCGTATGGAACCGTTCGCCGGACAAGTGCCTGGCGTTACTTGAACTGGGGGCGCAGCGTGCGCAAACCCCGGCGCAATTGTGCGCCGATGCCAATGTCGTGATGCTTTGCCTGGCCAATACCGAGGTGGTGCGTGAGGTGGTCTTCGGCCCTGGAGGCATAGTCGAGGGCGCGAGGCCCGGGCAGTTGCTGGTGGACTTCTCCAGCGTGGAGCCGGCGGCGACCCGCGCGATGGCGGCCGAACTGGAGCAGCGCTGCGGTATGCGCTGGGTCGATGCACCGGTATCCGGCGGTACGCCCGGCGCCGAGGCTGGCAGTTTGACCATCATGGCTGGTGGTCGCGAGGAGGATATCGAGCGGGCACGGCCGATTCTTGCTCATTTGGGCCAGCGGCTGACCCGCATGGGCGAGGTCGGTGCCGGTCAGGTGACCAAGCTGTGCAACCAGATGATCGTCGCCTGTAACGCGCTGGTGATTGCCGAGGTGGTGGCCCTGGCGGAGCAGGCTGGAGTTGATGCCAGCCTGCTTGCGCCGGCCTTGGCCGGTGGTTTTGCCGACTCCAAACCGCTGCAGATCCTCGCCCCACAAATGGCCAGCAGTCAGTTCGAACCGATCAAATGGCATGTGCGCACCCTGCTCAAGGATCTGGACAGTGCGGTCAAACTGTCCCGCGAGCTGGGTTCGGCCGCGCCGCTCAGCGGCTTGGCGGCGCAGCTGATGCGCTTGCATGGCAGCCATGGCAACCTGCAGCGTGACCCGGCCACGCTGGTCGAGTTGTACCGGGAGGGTGAGGCATGAAAATCGCGGCCAACCTGTCGCTGCTGTTCACCGAACTGCCGTTGCGCGAGCGTGTGGTGGCTGCCGCTGCGGCAGGTTTCGATGGCGTGGAAATCCAGTTTCCCTACGCGCTGGCAGCGATCCAGCTGAAGGAGGCGCTGCAGGCGGCGGGCATGCCGCTGGTGCTGATCAATCTGCCCGCTGGCGACTTGCTCAGCGGCGGTGCCGGTCTGGCGGCGGTGCCGGAACGCCAGACTGAGTTCGATGTGGCGCTGCAGGACGCATTGACCTACGCGGCGATGGTGCGGCCGACCTGCGTCAATGTACTGCCCGGCTGTCTGGCCGAAGGGGTGAGTCACGAGTTGGCGCTGGCGACCCTGGCCGTCAACCTGCACAAAACCGCTGCAGCCTTTGACGTGTTGGGGATTCGCGTGTTGGTTGAGGCGATCAACCCGCTGGACATGCCGGGGTTTTTGCTCAACACCCCTGAGCAGCTCGATGAATTATTGCGCACGGTCAGCCATCCCAACCTGGCGGCGCAGTACGACCTCTATCACATGGCACGCCAAGGGGTGGACCTGCTGGCGGGCATCGAGTTGTTGGCCGGACGTATCGGCCATGTACAGTTTGCCGATTGCCCCGGGCGTGGGGCGCCGGGGACTGGCCAGCTTGAGTTTGGCCCGGTCCTGGATGCGTTAACACGAACTGGCTATCGAGGCTGGCTGGGGGCCGAATACCTGCCGGGCGAGGCTGGTACACAGGCCGGCTTGGCCTGGCTGGCCAGCTGGCGTAGCGCCGCTTGAGGGGGCGGCAGTCTTTTACATCAGGGGCTGGGTATCGAGCGGAGAAAAGCGTTCGACCCGGTTGCGGCCCAGTTTCTTGGCGCGATAGAGCATCAGGTCGGCGCAATGCACCAGCTCGCCCAGGCCTTGCCCAGGTTGCCACTGCGCTACGCCAAAGCTGGCGGTGACGCTGATAGTGCCGGTCAGCGGTTCGGCAGCGAGCAGGGCGCGGAGCTTTTCCGCAATCAGGCAGGCCTGATCGAGGTCGGTGTGCGGCATCAGGATGATGAACTCCTCGCCACCCCAACGGCACAGGCTGTCAGAGTCGCGCAGGTGGTCCTTGATTCGGTGCGCCACGCCAGTGAGGATGCAGTCGCCAACGTCGTGACCATATTGATCGTTGACTGCTTTGAAACGGTCGATATCGAAAAACACCAGGGCCAGGGGGAAGTCGTAGCGCTCGGCCCGTTTGATTTCGTTGTGCGCCAGCTCTTCAATTTTTAGCCGCGACCATTGCCCCGTTAGCCGATCCGTGTTGGCCAAGCGTTCCAGTTTCAGGTTGCTGCTGCGCAGTTCTTGTTCGGCTAGCTGACGGCGTTTGACCTCCATGCGCAGATTTTGCGTCATCCGGGCAAAACGCAAGGCTACGGCACCCAGTAGCAGCAGCGCCAGCAAGGCGCCGGCAAGCATCTGGTAGAGCAAGCGGTTATCGGTTGTAGCCTCGCCCTTGTAGAGGAAGCCGTCCAGCTCGATTGGCCCCTCGATCATCCCCAAGTCCTGGTAGCTCTGCGCAATGGCTCGCCAGCGCCCTGGGTTCATGTGCCCGAGTTGCACCAGTTCCGGCATGATCAATCTGCGTAATTGCTCGGCTTCAAAACGCAGATGTTCCAGGCTTTTTTCGGGGGCGTAGCGTTGGTGGATTAGCTGTACGCTCTCCTCGACGTTTTCCAGGGCGTATTGCCAGCCCTTGAGGCTGGCCTGGAGAAAGGCCTCGACCTGTGCCGGGCGTTGTTGCAGCAGGGCTTCGCGAGTGGTCAGCACGTCACTGTAGAAGTTGACTCCGTATTCGCGCGGTTTGATCAGCCGGTAGGGCAGTTGTTGCTGTTGTAGCCAGAACGGTTCGTTAGAAATGTAGCCGTTGTAGGCGTCGGTGTTGCCGTCGAGCAGATCTTGCGGGTTGAAACTGGTTTGTTGCAGCTTCAGGCGGTCGTGAGCGACGCCTTCACGGGCCAGGGTGATAAGCAGTTCGGCACTTTCCGGTGCAGGCATCAGCATCACCCGCTTGCCCGCCAGGTCATGGGGCGTGTAGATGTCCGAGTCGGCGCGCACGATCCACACGATGGGCGAGCTTTGCATGATCGCTGCGAGCGCCACCAGCGGCTTGCCCTGCATGCGCGCGATGACCATGCCGCTGTTGCCAATGGCAAAATCGACGTCACCTTCCAGCAGAAGGTCTATCGGTTTTGGCGTGCCGGGCCCGCCTGGGCGGATGTCCACCTCCAGCCCGGCTTGTGCATAAAAGCCTTTTTCCAGCGCCATGTAATAACCGGCGAACTGGAACTGGTGCAGCCAGCGCAGTTGCAAGCGAACGTTCTCTGCGGCTATAGCGTCGGCGAGGCAGAGTAGCTGCGCCAGCAATAGACCGAGGCACAGCCGTGGCGACGTTTTGCTCCGCTTGGCGGGTGATTTTTTTACAGGTGAGACCATGGCAACCTGCCGTTGACTCGGCGTATAGGTATACAAAATCATCAATAAGCGTATGCGCCCAGGCTAGTGTTTCTAGCGGACAAGCGCGGCCTTTTGCTCGTCGGTTATGCCTGACGAGTGTGGCGATCTGGCATCAGTATAGTGAGTCTGTGCATAAGGCAAGTTCACAGTGGGCTGGCATGTTCCGCTGCAAGTTCTTGCTGGGGGCGCTCAGGTGGTTCGGCAGCAGAGCCTTCGGGTGCGTCAATCAGCGCACCCGAAGGCTTGGGTTAGCCGGCTACCGGGATGGCGGTGGCGGTCGGGGGCTGGGGCAGCCCTGCCTGTGTGACGGGTAAACAGGCGCTCTGTTCTGCGACCTGGCTAAAGGCGTATTGCCATGCGGGATGTTGTTCAGCCCGCTCCCAGAGCAGTGCATGCAAGCGGTTGAGCACCACGGGGTCACTTAACAGGGCCAGCTTGCTCGGCCCGTCGAGCATTTCAGGATCGTTTTTCAGCGCGTGCTGCACCAAGCGCTGGCGAGCCGTTTCGAGGCGTGACGAACTGCCATGACGCGCGGTTGCCATGGCGCATGCGATGGCGTTGGGGAGCGGCTGCAGGACTGCGGTGATAAATCCCTGATGCAGGGCATGCTCTCGGTTGTAGCGGGCATAGGCATAGGTGGAGACCAGTTCCTGAGGCGGATTAGACTCTTCGGGAATCAGGAACAACTGGTTGCGGCGGGCACTCAGGCCCAGGCTCAGGCGGCTGGAGATTACCGAAACCGGGATCGACACCATCAACGAGACGACGATCGGTGCCAGCCACCAGAGAAATACCGGGTCGAGCCAAGCGACCCCGGCAGCCCAAAGGATGCCGAGCAGGGTTTGCCAGCCGTGCAGACGTACGCCGTCGCCCCAGGTGGTGATACCGTCATCACGTTGCGGTGAGTTCCACTGCACTGCCCAGCCGAGAAAGGCAGCGGTGACGAAGCGGGTGTGGAACAACATCCTGACCGGTGCCAGCAGCATCGAGAAGAGCATTTCCAGAAGCATGCTGAGGCTGACTTTGAACGCGCCGCCATAGGCGTGAGCACCCTTGATCCAGATCAGCAGGATGCTGAGCAGTTTGGGCAGGAACAGCAAGGTCAGCGTGGTTGAGAACAGGGCAATAGCTTGCTCCGGGTTCCAGTGCGGCCAGACCGGGAACAACTGTCCAGGCACCATGAAGTACTGAGGTTCCAGCAGGGTATGGGTCGCCAGCAGCGCGGTTGAAAGCAGCAGGAAGAGGAACCATAACGGCGCCGACAGGTAGGACATCACCCCGGTGAGGAACACTGCACGGTGCACCGGATGCATGCCCTTGACCAGAAACAGGCGGAAGTTCATCAGGTTGCCATGGCACCAGCGGCGATCGCGTTCCAGCTCGTCGATCAGGTTGGGCGGTAGTTCTTCGTAGCTGCCGGGTACGTCATAGGCAATCCACACACCCCAGCCGGCGCGGCGCATCAGCGATGCTTCGACGAAGTCGTGGGACATGATCGCGCCAGCGAATGCACCCTTGCCCGGCAGCGGTGCCAGGGCGCAGTGGTCGATGAACGGCTGTACGCGAATGATCGCGTTGTGCCCCCAGTAGTGCGACTCGCCGAGTTGCCAGAAGTGCAGGCCGGCGGTGAACAGCGGTCCATAGGCGCGGGTGGCGAATTGCTGCAGGCGCGCATAGAGGGTGTTCATGCCGGCGGACTTCGGTGCGGTCTGGATAATCCCGGCCTGAGGATTATTTTCCATCAGGCGCACCAGAGTGGTGAGGCTTTCGCCGCTCATGACGCTGTCGGCATCGAGCACCACCATGTAGCGGTAGTTGCTGCCCCAGCGGCGGCAAAAATCGTCGATATTGCCGCTTTTGCGTTTGACCCTGCGCCGCCGGCGCCGGTAGAAGATCCGCCCGAAGCCCTTGCAGGCCTGGCACAGTTCCAGCCAGGCGCTTTGTTCGGCGACGACAATGTCGGCGTCGCCGCTGTCGCTGAGCACGAAGAAATCGAAGCGATCGAGATCGCCGGTGGCGGCTACCGACTCATAGGTAGCGCGCAATCCGGCGAAAACTCGTGGCACGTCCTCGTTGCAGATCGGCATGATGATCGCGGTTCGCGCTTGGGCCGGGATCGGCTGAGTTCCTGCATGAGCGCCGGAAATACCGTAGCGGTCATAGCCGCGCAGCAGTTCCCAGAAGCCCATCAAGGCGGTCCAGAATCCGGCGGAAACCCAGCAGAACAGAATGGAAAACAGCACCAGGATGCTGCCCTGCACCAGATAAGGCAGCACCTGGGTGAAGCTCTGTTGCAGGCTCTGCTGCATGGTCTCTTGCAGGTCGATCAGCATCCAGCCCTGATACGGCAGGATGCTGTTCATGTACCACGTTGCTACAGTCGTTTGCCCGAGAATTAGCAGCAGCAAGACCAGTCGGCGCCGCTCGCCGATCTGGCGCCAGCGCGCGGGTTCCAATTGTTGTCGCGGCGGTGAGGGTGGGCTTTTCCTGCCGAGCAGGTTGCGCCAGGCGCGGGTCAGGATATTGGTGCGCCAGGCTTCTGGTGTGACATGGCTTCGGTTCAGCGGCGGGGTCGCCTGGATGCGCGCCTGGCCAGCGGCGTCTTCGTCGAGGACGCCGGCGTCGGCCAGGCTGGTCCCGGTGGCAAGTTGCAGGCGGCGTGTCGCGGACTGGCAGACGGCTGCGGCAGTGCCCTGCGCTGCCTGGCCAGACAAACCACGGTGCAGTTCGGCGAAGTTCTCGGCCTGCGCCAGGGTCTTGCGCTCTGCGTCAGGCAGTGACAGCTCTACCAGGTAGCGATCCAGCGTTGGTTGGCACGTTGCGGTGGGCCGCTGCGCGTTCATTGACTGGTTGCCGTGTGGGCGGGTAACTGATAACTCCAGGTTTCACTCAGCGGCTGGTCGCCATTGAGCAGTGCTGCGCGCATCTCTACTGGCTGCTCGGGGTCTTTGATCTTGACCCGCACGGTCAGTCGCCAGCCTCCGGTAGCGGGGTTGAAGCGCACGCTGTGGCCTATCAGTTTGGCGTTTTCGCCGACGCTGACCTGCGAGCTTGGTGTGGCGTCTTGCGCCAGTTTGGCCAGCGCGGGGCCTTCGAAGTCGATCAGCAAGGCGATGCTGTCATCCAGCTGGCGGATCAGGTTGGCCTGCTTGTCTTCGCCCACCGCGCGCAGGGTTTGGGTGACCCACGCGCTATCCGGCTGATGCAGCGCCGGCTCATCGCGGGTCCAGTGCATGCGGTAGGCGAACGCCAGAGGCTGGCCTTTTTCCGGCAATTTATCCGGCACCCAGAACGCCACTATGTTGTCGTTGGTCTCGTCCTGGGTGGGGATTTCCACCAGTTTGATTCGGCCTTTGCCCCAGTCGCCCTTGGGTTCGATCCAGGCGCTGGGGCGCAGCTCATAGCGATCATCGAGGTCTTCGTAGCGAGAGAATTCACGCCCGCGCTGGAGCAAGCCGAAGCCTTTCGGGTTTTCCACTTCCCAGCTGCTGACGGCCAGGTGTTTTGGGTTGTTAAGCGGTCGCCAGAGCCATTCGTCGCTGCCGGTATGGATCGCCAGACCATTGGAATCATGCAGCGCGGGGCGGAAGTTGTGCTGCTGGGGCGGCTGCTTCGGGTCGAACAGGAACATGCTGGTCAGCGATGCCAGGCCGAGTTCGTCGACTGCATCGCGCAGGTACACACGGGCTTGCACATCCACCACGGCATCCTTGCCTGGGCGCAGGATGAACCGGTAAGCGCCGGTCGCGCGCGGTGAGTCGAGCAGGGCGAAAATCACCAGGTGCTTGTCCTGCGGCTTCGGCCGTTCGATCCAGAACTCGCGAAAATAGGGGAACTCCTCGCCACTGGGCAGTGCGGTGTCGATATTCAGGCCGCGTGCTGACAGGCCGTAGACCTGTCCTTTGCCGATCACCCGAAAGTAACTGGCGCCAAGTATGCTCATGATCTCGTCTTGTTTGCCTTTCTGGTTGATCGGATACATCACCCGAAAACCGGCATAGCCAAGACTTTTGGTGGCTTGCTGGTCGAACTCCAGATCACCGAAATCAAAGCGCGCAGGGTCGTACTTGATTTCCGAGACCGTGCTGGCAGTGACTTCGTTGATTTTTACCGGCGTATTGAAGTGCATGCCCTGGTGATAAAAACCCAGCTTGAACGGCGTGTCGAGTTCGCTCCACTCGAATTTATCAGGGCGCGGTTGGATTCTCTGGTAGTCGGCAAAGGGCAGCTCGCGGAACTCGCTGGGCAGATTGCTGGCCGGCGCGCTGTAGTTTTCTTCGCCGAGAGCCTTGGCCTTTGCGGCCACGTCATCAAGCGAGAACGCCTGTACGTGAGCAGTGCAGAGCAGCAAGGTGATAGAGACCATATGTTGCAGTGTAAAAAAGGTGCTGTGACGGGAGGGGCGGTTAACGATTTTCAATGACACAGGTTCACCAGACGAAACAAAGGGAGGCTAGCGGCTCAGTCGAGATGGATACTGATTTCCGACTATTTTATCTGCAAATGATTCCTCTTTGCTGGGAGATATTTAGTGGGCGGATACCGGCAGGCACTTGAGCAGCCACTTGCGTGCAGGCACTACTGCGCGCTCTTGCGCCCAGACGCACAGTGCAATCGTCACTAGCAGGAAGAGTGGGTAGAACCACAGCGCCAGCGTTTGTTCGCCGGCCTGCCTGGCGCAGCTGATCCAGTGGTCGAGGCAGGCTTGGGAAACCACCCCAAGGAGTTTTTCCAGGCGAGAAAACAGGATGAAAATCGGCACGTGTAAAACGAACATCGGCAGCGATGCGGCGCCCAGACGCTGTGACCAGTGGATCAAGCGTTCGCTGCGCGGCGTGGCGATCAGGGCACACAGGTAGACCAGTGCCAGTTGCGCGGGCAGTAGCAAACCGTTGTGCAGCAGGAAGTACCAGAAGCGTTCGCCCTTGAGCAGCCAGACCGCCGCGGCAAAGCACAGCAGACAGAAACCACCGAGTAGCACCTTGGTGCCCAGGCGGGGTGCGTATCCGCTGTCGCGCAGCTGGCGGAACAGCCCGTACAACAGAATGCCAGCGAGAAACTCCGGCAGACGCAGCAGGGGCATGCGGTGCAGCATGCCGGTGTAGGGCATGCCGTACTCCTGGCTCTGGATCACCCAGAGCGGTGGCAGCAGGTAGATCAGGGTTATTGCGACCAGCCACCAACCCTTGTGGGGCGTACGCATCAGGCGCGGTGCCAGCAGGGGAAAGGTCAGGTAGAAGAAAAATAGCGTGGAAATCGACCACAGCGGTGCGTTAAACGTCAGGTAATAAGGATTCCAGGCATGCAGCATGAGCAACTGCAGGGCGGAGTTGAGTAGCAGTTCGCCTTTACTCATGAAGTGTTCAAGGGTCTCCCGAGATGCGCCTGCCAGGTCAGCATTGGTATCGTAAATCACGAAGCGCACGCTGGCCTTGCTGTCGTCGGGCGGGATCCCGAGGTTGCCGATGATCAACAGCACGCTGATCGTCAGCAGCAGAGAAAACAGGTGCAGCGGATAGAGGTTGGCGAAACGCCTGCTCCAGAAGCTGCGAGCCGGTTCGCGCAATTGCCCTTGGCGGCAGTACACATGGGCCAGCAGAAAACCGGAGAGCACGAAGAAACTACTGGTGGCAAAGAATCCGACTCCGGTTAGATCCACTAGCCAAGATGGTTTTTGCTCGCTCGGGTAGGCATGCAGGGTATGGAAAACCACCACATATACGCCGAGCAGAAAACGTAACCACTCCAGGCCGATGAAATGTTCCTTGTTGTACTGACCCACCTGGTTCTCCTGTGATTGAACTATCCCTAAAAAATGACTCGGCATTGCGGTGCCAGACGGTGCCCGTGATGCTAGCCCGTCGACCTCTCCGCGCATGGGACATTGGCACGTGTGGAGATGTTCGACACGCATGTTCCGCTATTGATCGGTGCGCTGATTTAGTCAGGGACTTCAAACGCTGCGATTTCCTCATATCAGCGCCACAAATAGTCACAGACAGTTCAGGCCGCAGGCTCTAGATTCGACCTCACAGGTACTTGGCAGAGACTGCCTCGTACGCCGCGGCGTATCGCGCTCATAACAATAATCAGAGATGGATTCCATGCAGCAGTCTCAACAAGCGACGAATGCCTGGCGCATTCTGTTCCTGCTCTTTCTCGCCAACTTATTCAATTTTTTCGATCGCACCATACCGGCGATCATCATCGAGCCGATCCGTATGGAGTGGGGCCTTAGCGACTTTCAGCTGGGGTTGATCGGCACCGCATTCACCATCGTCTACGCCATCGCGGGCGTGCCGTTGGGGCGTATGGCGGACACTGGAGCGCGGCGCAAGATCATGGGCTGGGGGCTGTTGGCGTGGAGCGGCTTGACCGCGGTCAACGGCATGGCCTGGAGTTTCTGGAGCTTCTTGCTGATCCGTATGGGTGTCGGGATCGGTGAGGCCAGCTATGCGCCAGCAGCCAATTCGCTGATTGGCGATCTGTTTCCGCCACACAAGCGCGCGCGGGCCATGGGAATCTTCATGCTCGGCCTGCCGTTGGGGCTGCTGCTGGCATTTTTCACCATTGGTGCCATGGTCACGGCCTTCGACAGCTGGCGTGCGCCGTTCTTCATCGCTGCCGTGCCGGGGATTATCCTCGCGCTGTTCATGTTCTTCATCAAGGAACCGCGGCGTGGCGCGGCAGAGTCGGTGCAGGTGGCCGCCACTGCAGTGGATAAGCCATTGCGCAAGGTGCTGGCGATCCGCACCTTCTGGTGGCTGGTGCTTGCCGGGTTGGCCTTCAACTTCGCCACCTACGCCTGCAATTCCTTCATGGTGCCGATGCTGCAACGTTATTTCCTGCTGCCGCTGGAGCAGGCAGCCGTGGCCACAGGGGTGATCGTCGGCTTGACCGGTCTGTTCGGTCTTACGCTGGGCGGCTGGATGGCCGATCGCATTCATCAGCGCTCGGCAACCGGGCGGCTGTTGTTTGCCGCTGTGAGCATGCTGATTGCTGCGCTGGCCACTGCTTATGCACTATTGGCCGGGCGCGTCGAGATTGGCGTGTTCGTTGCGGTGTTCAGCGTCGGCTGGTTGTTCGCCTACAACTTCTATACCTGCGTCTATACGGCGATTCAGGATGTGGTCGAGCCGCGCCTGCGTGCTACGGCGATGGCGTTGTTCTTCGCCGGACTCTATCTGCTTGGCGGTGGCTTTGGCCCGATTGCGGTGGGCTTACTGTCCGATCATTTCGCCCATGCAGCGATGCTCGCCGCTGGCGCCAGCGAGATGAGCGAAGCCTTCAAGGCAGTAGGGCTGCATGATGCGATGTTGTTGATCCCGGTAGCGCTGTTTTTCACCATGCTGGCGCTGCTGCAGGCCTCGCGCTGTTTCGTCGCCGACGCCGCGCGCATGCGTGCCGGCATGGTCGAGGCGGTGCCGGCGTAAGATCGAGGCGGGGATTGTGGGAGCGGTGCTCAGGTGGGAGGGGACTTGTCCGCGACTGGCTATTTGCCTTAGCCAGGGTTCGCGGCCAAGGCCCCTCCCACGATGCGGTGGTGCTCTTCGAGGGCGGACTTGGCAGCGAGCATTTGACGGGCCTGCGGGCCTTCGCGGCGGGGTGCCGATCAAACGAGCGGGCCCGCATGCGCAGGCCCGCTCGTTGCAACGGCGTATGCCTTAGCCAGCGACCAGGACCCGAATCGCTTCGAGGCGCAGCGCAGCTTTGTCGAACAGCGCCAAACCTTGTTCGCGCTGCTGGCGCAGGGCGGTGAGTTCACTGTCGCGCACGCTCGGGTTGACCGCTTGCAGGGCAGTCAGGCGCGCCAGTTCTTCTTCGGTGTCGGCAGCCAGGCGGCGTTTGGCCTCCGCTACCCGCTCCAGGTGGCGCGGTGCGATCTTGTTTTCGCCGGCATTGATCAGCGGGTTGAGCGTATCGCGCTGGGCTTGGACGAACTTGTTAGCGCTGGCGCGCGGCACGCTTTCCAGCTGGTCGTTCAAGGTCTCGAACGCCACTTTGTGGGCCAAGTCGTTGCCGCTGCTGTCGAGCAGGCAGCGCAGTGCTGCCGGTGGCAGGTAACGACCCAGTTGCAGGGCGCGCGGGGCCACTACTTCGCTGACGTAGAGCAGTTCGAGTAGCACCGTGCCGGGCTTCAGGGCTTTGTTCTTGATCAGCGCCACCCCGGTGTTGCCCATCGAACCGGCACGCACCAGGTCCATGGCGCCTTGCACCATCGGGTGTTCCCAGGTGAGGAACTGCATGTCCTCGCGGGCCAGGGCCAGGTCGCGGTCGTAGGTGATAGTCACGCCCTCGTCGTCGCCGAGTGGGAAGCTGGCATCCAGCATCTTCTCGCCGGGACGCAGAATCAGTGCGTTGTCCGAGTGGTCCTCGCTGTCGATGCCGAAGGCGTCGAACAACTGCTCCATATAGATAGGCAGGGCGAACTGATCGTCCTGCTCAAGAATCGCTTCGGCCAGCGCCTCGCCTTCACCGGCGCCGCCGGAGTTTAGCTCCAGCAAACGGTCGCGGCCGGCGTGTAGCTCGCCTTCCAGGCGCTCGCGTTCGCTGCGGGCCTCCTCCAGCAGGGTTAGCCATTCGCCGTCGTCGCCGCTTTCCAGCAGTGGCAGCAGGCGCGTGCCGAATTGGTGCTGCAGGGCGTTGCCGGTCGGGCAGGTAGCGAGGAAAGCATTCAGTGCCTGGTGATACCACTGGAACAGGCGCTCTTGCGGGCTGTTTTCCAGGTAAGGCACGTGCACCTGAATGCGGTGCTTCTGACCAATCCGGTCGAGGCGGCCGATACGCTGCTCAAGCAGGTCCGGGTGGGCCGGCAGATCGAACAGCACCAGGTGGTGGGCGAACTGGAAGTTACGGCCTTCGCTGCCGATTTCCGAGCAGATCAGCACCTGCGCGCCGAACTCTTCGTCAGCGAAGTAGGCGGCGGCGCGGTCGCGCTCGAGAATGTTCATGCCCTCGTGGAACACGGTGGCGGCGATGCCCTTGCGCACGCGCAGGGCGTCTTCCAGATCCATCGCGGTTTCGGCGTGGGCGCAGATCACCAGCACCTTGACCCGCTTGAGCATCTTCAGGGTATCAATCAGCCATTCGACGCGCGGATCGAAACGCCACCAGCGCTGCTCTTCGTCGACCTCGGCCTGGGCCTGGTAGCTGACCTCCGGGTACAGATCCGGGTGCTCGCCGATCGGCAGCTCCATGTACAGATCCGGGCTCGGCAGCGGGTAGGCATGCAGTTCGCGTTCGGGGAAGCCCTGCACGGCGGCGCGGGTGTTGCGAAACAGCAGGCGGCCGGTGCCGTGGCGGTCGAGCAGCTCACGGACCAGGCGCGCCGAAGCGTCCTGGTCGCCGGCATTGACCGCAGCGAGCAGTTCTTCACCCTCGGCGCCGAGAAAATCATGGATGGTCTGGTGTGCCGTGGCCGACAGACTGCCCTGATCGAGCAGTTCCTGCACCGCTTCGGCGACTGGCTTGTAGTGGGCACTCTCGGCGCGGAAGGCGGCGAGATCATGGAAGCGGTGCGGGTCGAGCAGGCGCAGGCGGGCGAAGTGACTGTCCTGGCCGAGCTGTTCCGGGGTGGCAGTGAGCAGCAATACGCCGGGGATCACTTGTGCAAGCTGTTCGACCAAGGTGTATTGCACGCTCGCGTGCTCCGGGTGCCAGACCAGGTGATGGGCCTCGTCGACCACCAGCAGATCCCAGCCGGCGGCGAACAGTGCGTCCTGGGCGCGCTCGTCTTCGCACAGCCATTCCAGGGCGACCAGCGCCAACTGGCAATCCTCGAAAGGGTTGCTGGCATCGCTCTCGATAAAGCGCTCGGCATCGAACAGCGCGACATCAAGGTTGAAGCGTCGGCGCATTTCCACCAGCCACTGGTGCTGGAGATTTTCCGGCACCAGGATCAGCACGCGATTGGCGCGGCCTGAGAGCAATTGGCGGTGAATGACCAGGCCAGCTTCGATGGTCTTGCCCAGGCCCACTTCGTCGGCCAGTAATACTCGCGGGGCGATGCGGTCGGCGACTTCGCGGGCGATATGCAACTGGTGTGCGATGGGCTGTGCGCGCACGCCACCCAAGCCCCAGAGCGAGGACTGCAACTGCTTGCTGGTGAACTCCAGGGTGCGATAGCGCAGGGCGAACCAGGCCATTGGGTCGATCTGCCCGGCGAACAGGCGGTCGCTGGCCAGACGGAACTGAATGAAGTTGGACAGCTGGGTTTCCGGCAGAGTGACGCTCTGGTTTTGCCCATCGAGGCCGTGGTAAACCAGCAGGCCGTCGAGGTCATCGACTTCCTGGACGGTCAGTTTCCAGCCTTCGAAATGGGTGATCTCGTCACCCGGAGAAAAGCGCACGCGGGTTAGCGGTGCATTGTTCGCAGCATACTGGCGGGTTTCGCCAGTGGCCGGGTAGAGCACGGTGAGCATCCGGCCGTCCTGCATAAGGACGGTGCCCAATCCCAGCTCTGCTTCGCTGTCACTGATCCAGCGTTGCCCCGGTTCAAACTGCGCCATGCCTGTCTCCTGTGTGAAAAAGCCGGCTATGGTAACGGAACGCCGGCCTGGGCCAAAGGCGCAATAGTGCTAACCGGCACTTATAAGTAGTTACTTGAGTCGAAAGTGTAGTGAGATCTGGCTCAAGCCTGCGTTCGAGTGGCCGACAGCCTGACCAAAGGAGGACTAATAAAGTGCTACCGCCCATTCCCCACGGCATGGCGCCGGTCACCGTCCAGCAGGACGTGATCAAGCCCAGGCCCGATATTCCGCCGGTTACCCCGGCTGCTGCTAGCGCCAAGGAAAGTGGCGTGAGCCTGGATAAACGCCATCCCCAAGAGGCGGCAGAGCTGCTGCGCGAGGAGCAGCGCCGGCGCCAGCGACGCGGTTACAGCCCCGAAGAGCTGGCGGAAGGCGAAGTGGCCGAGGCCGACGAGGCGGTAATCGACGAGCTGCCCCGCCAAGGTCTATGGGTGGATGTGGAGGTATGAGTCACGCACAATAACCGCCTTGTTTCGCCGCCGCTGAGCCGCCCGTGGATCTATTCGCCGACACCGAGTTGCACCTGGCCAACGCCGAGTTGGACTTCAAACCGCAGTGGCTGGACCCGTTGACGGCAGATCGCTGGCTTGCGCTGTTGCTTGAGCAAACGCCCTGGCAGCAACCGCACGTGCGGCTTTATGGTCGCCAGCACCCGGTGCCGAGGCTGGTCGCCTGGTACGGCGATGCCGAGGCCAGCTACCGCTACTCCGGCTTGACTCATCAACCGCTGGCCTGGACGGTCCTGCTTGCCGAGATTCGCACCCGCTTGGTCGCGACCGTGGGGCAGCCATTCAATGGTGTGTTACTTAACTATTACCGCGACGGCCAGGACTCCATGGGCTGGCACAGCGACGACGAGGCCGAGTTGGGCGTCAATCCGCTGATCGCGTCGATCAACTTGGGAGGCACCCGGCGCTTCGATCTACGGCGCAAGGGGCAGAGCCGTATCGAGCACTCCCTGGCGCTCAATCACGGTTCGCTGCTGGTCATGGGCGGGCCAACCCAGCATCATTGGCAGCACCAAGTGGCGAAGACGCGCAGCCCATGCGCGCCCCGCCTGAATCTGACGTTTCGTTTAATCCGGTCGCCATCATGAGCAACGACGACAAGCTGATCGACTTCAGCGCCGAGCGCGGCAAGCGTATCCACGACCTGCATGACAAGAAGCTCGACGAGATGCGTCAGGCATTCGAGCAGGCGCTGCCTCTGCCCAAGGGCAAAAAGAGCAACGCCAAAAGCAAGCCCAAGAAACGCTGATTCGCCGCGGCTGAGGCTGATTCGTTGATCTGGATCAGTGTCCGCGGTCTTGCGCAGGCAGCCCCCGTGCGGGCTTGACCTGGATCAATTAACCACTCCGCAGGCCTGATAACGTGCAGTCATTCCCAGCAACCCAGCAGGGTTACCGTAGGAGGCAGCCATGTTTATCGATGTTGTAGTTCTCGCAGGAATCGGCACCGTCGGTTTGATGGTCGCTTTCTTCGCAGGCGTTGGTTATTTCATCTGGAAAGACTCGCAAAAGAGCAAGACGCTCTGAGTCTTTGCAGAACCACGGGCACGCAAGGCAATTTGGGCGACTTAGGTCGCCTTTTTTTATGTGCGTCCAGCATGGGCGCAAGGCATGCACTGATGACGAGCCGTCTCTGCATATCCCTTACGCGGTGATATGGCCTGCGTACTGGGGGGAACCCTCGCTTTAGGCGGTTACCGAACTGCCTAGCGGCGTTGTTCGATATGTCCACCGCTCCGGCGCCTTTAGTCGACGGCGCGCGGTGAGGCGCTGGCAGGTGCTCTGGCTCAGGGATCTACTGCGTCAACGTGGTGCGCAACAAGCTCCCGGCGTTTGCGGCAAGGCGAGCTAAATGAACAGCAGGGGTGTGAGCTAAATCCCCCTGCTGTTCAGGTGATGCAGCACCGCGGCGGGCGTTCGCAGGACGCGAGTCTTTTTCACAGCCTCTTAGATCAGCTCGGCCCACATGTCGTATTCGTCGGCATCGATGATGCGTACGCGGACCTTGTCTCCGGGCTTGACGTCAGTGCTGGCGATAAACACGCTGCCGTCGATTTCCGGGGCATCGGCATAGCAGCGCGCCACTGCGCCCTGGTCGTCGACTTCGTCGATCAGTACGTCCATTTCCTTGCCTACTTTCAACTGCAGGCGGGCGGTGCTGATGGCTTGCTGGTGGGCCATGAAGCGGTCCCAGCGATCCTGTTTGACGTCATCGGGTACATGGTTATCCAGCAGATTGGCCGATGCGCCTTCTACCGGTGAGTACTGGAAGCAGCCGACGCGGTCGAGCTGGGCTTCGGTGAGCCAGTCGAGCAGGTACTGGAAGTCTTCTTCTGTTTCGCCGGGGAAGCCGACAATAAAGGTCGAACGGATGGTCAGTTCCGGGCAGATCTCGCGCCAATTCTTGATCCGCGCCAGGGTCTTGTCCTCGAAAGCCGGACGTTTCATGGCTTTCAGCACCTTCGGGCTGGCGTGCTGGAAGGGGATGTCCAGATACGGCAGGATCTTGCCGGCGGCCATCAGCGGGATCAGTTCGTCAACATGCGGGTACGGATAGACATAGTGCAGGCGCACCCACACGCCCAATGACGAGAGCGCCTGGCAGAGTTCGGTCATGCGGGTTTTCACCGGCTGGCCATTCCAGAAATCAGTCTTGTACTTCATGTCGACGCCATAGGCGCTGGTGTCCTGGCTGATTACCAGCAGTTCCTTGACCCCTGCCTTGACCAAACGCTCGGCCTCGCTGAGGACTTCGCCGACCGGGCGGCTCACCAATTTGCCGCGCATCGACGGAATAATGCAGAAGCTGCAGGTGTGGTTACAGCCTTCGGAAATCTTCAGGTAGGCGTAGTGGCGCGGTGTCAGTTTGATGCCTTGCGGCGGCACCAGGTCGATCAGCGGGTTGTGTTGTTTATTCGGTGGTACGACCTCATGCACGGCATTGAGCACTTGCTCATACTGCTGCGGGCCGGTGACCGACAGCACGCTGGGGTGCACCTTGCGGATTGCGCCTTCTTCTACGCCCATGCAGCCGGTGACAATGACCTTGCCGTTTTCAGCCAGAGCTTCGCCGATGACTTCGAGGGATTCAGCCTTGGCGCTGTCGATAAAGCCGCAGGTGTTGACCACGACCACATCAGCGTCCTGGTAGGTCGACACGACTTCGTAACCTTCCATGCGCAGTTGCGTGAGGATGCGTTCGGAATCGACCAGGGCCTTTGGGCATCCAAGGCTTATGAATCCGACTTTCGGCGTGGCGGGGGTGGACATGCGGCGAACCTCAGGCTTTGAAGGATGGGCGCTGGAGGCGCCTCTGATCAAAAAGTGCGCAATTCTAGCGGTGGATTGCCAGATTGACCAGCACTGAGCGTACTTGGGAAAGATGCTTGTCTACAGGTGCTCTGCGCGCCCACCCATTACCTAGGGCAATCCGCGGTCTGTGGGGGTGTCGCAGCAGGCCGATCAGCCAATAACCGCCGACCGCGGCCCATTTGTGGTCTTCCTTTATAGTGCCGGCGTGATTGGGCGTCTTCTTGACCCGTGTCGGCAGCGTGAGGCTGGCGGACGGTATGGGCTTGCCGGCTGTGCGCAGGATCAACTATCCGGCGCAGCGCTGCGCCGATCATCAGGGCTCGTAGCGCCAGGTGCATCGAGTTCTGACAGGCGGGCAGGGCGGTTTTTATCCTGGGGGTTGGAGTGGCTAAGCGAGCCAGCAAGCGCCACCAAGCTGGCGCGAAGACCGCCATGCCGGATTATGGCTGCGCTGCTGTTTGGTTTGAGCAGTGCAGGCATAGGCGCATGAGGAGTGAGCTTTGCTGGGCTAAAACGATGCGCGACTGGAGTTCCAGGCGGTGGAATGCAAAAAGGCCACTCGATTGAGTGGCCTTTCTGAGTATCTGGTTGCGGGAGCAGGATTTGAACCTACGACCTTCGGGTTATGAGCCCGACGAGCTACCAGACTGCTCCATCCCGCGCCGAAGATTCTATCTGAATGCGCGTTCTTGTCAATCAGTTTCTACGCTGTAATCAATTGTGCTGATGAGTATTGCGCGCGCATAAAAAAAGGCCACTCGATTGAGTGGCCTTTCCGTAAAACTGGTTGCGGGAGCAGGATTTGAACCTACGACCTTCGGGTTATGAGCCCGACGAGCTACCAGACTGCTCCATCCCGCGCCGCCAATTCTATCCGCATGGCGAATCTTGTCAACTGATTTATGCTTTTTAATCAATTGCTTAGGCGCGCGCTGGAAATGCACAAACAAAAAAGGCCACTCGATTGAGTGGCCTTTCCGTAAAACTGGTTGCGGGAGCAGGATTTGAACCTACGACCTTCGGGTTATGAGCCCGACGAGCTACCAGACTGCTCCATCCCG
>NZ_JAUXMX010000043.1 GCF_030683065.1 Pseudomonas sp. | reverse complement strand
TACCTCAGCCAGTTCAGTACCGCGCGGCAGGCGGCTGAGTTGCGGTGGTTGCGTGTCGAACCAGCCAACCAGGGCCTCGTGGTAGTCATCGCCATCCAGCACAATCACCCGCCAGAGCAGGCTGTTGAGTGGTGTCGGGGTACTGAATAGCGTTTCGGCCTGGATGCCCTGGTCAGCCAGTTGCGCCTCGACACGTTGTTCAGCCATGGATTTACCGGCCAGGGTCGAACCCAGTTAAAAAGTCGACAGCGCCAGTGCAATCAGCGGCGCCTTGGCTATTTTATCGCGCAGGCCGAAGGTCAGCCCCAGCAGCACGGCGATCAGCAGTGGCGCTGTTTACAGCGGGTCGATGATGAAGATGCTCGACCAGGCCGTTGGCGTCGGCATCAGCGGCCAGAACAACTGGGTGCCGTAACTGGTGAAGCTGTCCAACAACGGATGTGTCAGCAGTGCAAGGACCAGGGTCGCGAACAGACGTTGCGCCCGGATGCGGGTAAAAGCGGCGCACCAGCCAGGTCAGCAACAGCGCCACGCCGAAGAGGGCGAACAGCGAATGACTGAAGCCGCGGTGATACCACGGCGTCGCCGTAATCGATGATCACATCGAGATCAGGCGGGTGCCGAGCATCGCACCATATAACAGCGCCTTGCGGCCCTGCCAACGGCCGAGCAGGGCGCCCTGGATGCTGGCGCCGAGCACTGCCTGGGTAATCGAGTCCATCGGTTGGTTGTCCGTTTTTTCTGGACGCTTAGCTTACATCCACACGTATTGCTGCTGTTGCTTGGCAATCCCAAGCAACGATTTTGCCTAGGGGATTTGGCCCGCTGTTACCCGCGTTAGCCTTGCGAGTGGTGCAGCGGCAGGCGTTTTTTCAGGGTGGGCCGGGTGAGAAAGTCAGCATGCCAGGTAATCAATGCCGGTACGGGCATGGGCTTGCCGTACCAATAGCCTTGGGCGTGATCGCAGCCCAGGTCGATGACTTTCTGGGCATCGCTTTCATCCTCGATGCCTTCGCAGGTCACCGTGAACCTGAACGTGTGGCAAAGCTCGACGATGCTGCGCACTACGCGCTGCAATTGTCGGTCGCGGCTAATGCCCTGAATGAACGACTTGTCGATTTTTATCCGTTGCACGCGCAGTTCGCGCAGGTAGGACAATGACGAGTAACCGGTGCCGAAGTCATCCAGTGCCACCGCGATGCCTTGCTCATTGAGCTTGTGCAGGATGCTGCTGCCCTCGTTGAAGTTGGCTACGGATATCGACTCGGTCATTTCCAGGACTAGCTGATTGGCGCGGATCGGTGCCTCGGCAAGCCATTGCTCAATTTGGCCGGGCAGGCTGGTGGTAAATTGCGCAGGAGAGAGGTTCACCGAAAAGTACAGTGTTTCGCGCAGGCCTTGCGGCAAACGGAGCAAATCCTGCCTGAGCCGCTGCAGAATCCACTCGCCGAGTTTCTGCCCCAGTTGATTGTTCTCTGCCAGCTCGACTACTTCCAGCGGCGAGATATAGCCAAGGGTCGGGTGTTTCCAGCGCAACAAGGCTTCAACCCCGATAGTGGTTTTGATCAGGCCGACAATTGGTTGATAGTGAAGGCTCAGGCCCGATGATGCTGTTTGCGCCATTGCCCGCTTGAGGTCGTCGAGCAGGTTCTGACTGCGCAGATAACGGTTGCTGATCTCTTCACTGAATACTTCCAGGCCTTTGTGCTTGCCTGCGCGCAGTTCACGCGCAGCCAGGGTGGCGAAGTAGTACAGCTTTTGCAGGCTGAAGCTGTGGTCTGGGTTGAAGCTCAGGCCGATGCGAGTACCTACTTGGAACAGGTGCTTGTCGCTCTGAAAGTCGAAACTCAACGTGTAGGTGAGGCTGTTCAGGGTGCTGATCACCAGCTCTTCAGGGAAGTCCTGAGGAAAGGTCATGATGAACTCGTCACCAGCCACCCGAGCAATGAAGCTGCCTTGCGGTTTAAGTCGGTTGAGGGTTTCACCGATGCGCTGCAGCAGGCGATCGCCGGCCTCGTGGCTGATGCATTCATTGACTGAGCGGAAATTACTCAGCTCGATCACCGCCAAGGCGCAGCAGTTTGCAGCCTCGGTGTCGTTCTGCAGGGTTTGAAAACTGTTGCGGTTGGGCAGGCAGGTCAAGGGGTCGTTGCGGGCCAGGAAACGATTCTGCCGCGACTCCAGGTAGAACATCAGGATCAGCCCGCCGCCACAGAACAGCAGGCCGAGCAAAAGCAGGTGGCTGAAGCGTTGGTTGTGGTGTATCTCGTCGATAATCCGCGCTGCTTCCGGGCCGGTGAAGTTGCTGATGATCACCTGGCGAATGGGCGTCAGGTACAGGTTGTAGCGTTCGAGGGCCTGCACGATCGGCGCGCCAGCTTGCAAGGTGGGACTGAAAATAAGCGCTTCATCGCTGCGCAGTTGGCTGAACAACTTTGCGACCATCTCGCCGGCATCGAAGCGTTCGCGTATGGCACTATTTTCCTCGCCGGAGAGAAAGGTTTCGAGACGGCTCCAGAGCAGGTCGTAATGCAATTGCAGCTTTTCCTGGCTGGTGCCTCCAGCCTGGAACAGTTGCAGGGTGTTGACGAAACGCAGGTATTCGAATTCCAGCTGGGCCAGCGACCAGGCAGAGAGCTGGATGCGCGCCGAGGTCATTTGCGAGTTGCGCTGGTTGTAGACCAGCGACGTCGCGATACCAACAGCAAAGCCCAGGGTGATCAGCAGCAGGAACAGGTAGCGTATGCGGCGCATTGGCGCTTACCGGGCGATGTTCAACGACTTGAGCTGCCAGACCATCGCCTGGTGATGCTCTTCCTTGCGCAGTTCAGGGAAGTCGTTCAGTGGGTAGATAACCCAGATAGGACCTTTGTCGCGCACGCTCATGACCTTGCCGTTCTTGCGGGTTGCCAGGATTACCGGGTACTTGCGCGCGGCCTGCAGGTTCAACAGCATGCTGTAGTCGTTGAGTGCAGTGGCGTCGATGCGCTGGCCCTGGGCCTTGAGCTCGTCGAGCAGAACACTGAGTCGCACGCCTTGGTAGCTGTCTATCTGCTCGGTCCAGGGTGTCTGGGTTTTCACCTCGACCTGGGGCAGTGCATCGAGGCGCTGCAAGTCGAACAAGGCCTGGCCCTGAGGGCAGCATCCCAGTTCACCGGTCACGGTCAGGATTATTGGGTTTGCCGGAGGCGCTTGCCAGTCGTCAGCAGCATTGACGCTAGGGCTTACCAGGCAAAAAGACAGCAGCAACGGGATGAGGCGTTTAAGTAGTGATGGCATAGGGTTAGACCACTTTTTTATTAGTGTGTAAGGCAGATTTTCGTCAGCACGGCTGGCAGGTTGATTGTTTCTCTAATGAGCAGTATTGCGCAACTTACAGATATTGCATGGGTGTACTGTCGGCATAGTGGCATTATGCCTTTATTTGCCCGTGGCGCCGCGATTTATCGGGCTATTGCTGATCAGTTATTGCGTAGAACGCAGCGATTAAAGGGGTTGCCTGTAACGGTGGCCGCAAGTCGATGAGCCAGGCAGTGAATCTGATGTACCTGCGTTTCTCCCCGTGCGCTGATTGAGTCGTGATGCACGAACTTCATCGCGAGGCTACCTTCAGGCGTGCTTGGTATATCCTGACTGCCCTTTTTGCCGAAGCGTCTTGTCATGCTGTTTATTACCAACAGCGTCCACCTGCCCGACGCTGAAATCGAGTTGACCGCCATCCGCGCCCAGGGCGCCGGTGGGCAGAACGTCAACAAGGTCTCCAGTGCGATGCATCTGCGCTTCGATATCCAGGCCTCAACTTTGCCAGCGTTTTACAAGGAGCGTCTGCTGGCGTTGCGCGATAGCCGCATTACCGCGGGCGGTGTGGTTATTATCAAGGCCCAGCAATACCGAACCCAGGAACAAAACCGCGCTGACGCCCTGGAGCGGTTGGCCGAGTTAATCCGCAATGCCGGCAAGACCGAAAAAGCCCGGCGCCCGACCAAGCCAACCATGGGCTCGAAGAAGCGCCGTCTGGAGGGCAAGACCAAGCGCGCAACGATCAAGGCGGGGCGTGGCAAGGTGGATTTCTAAGGCGCGCCGGCCTAGCCTCCGGCGCTTGGTATGGGCGTCGGTCAGACTTTGAAGAAGCTGACTTTGTCGGTCAGGTGTTTGGCCAGGGTCGCCAGTTCGCGGCTGGCGGTGGCCACTTGCTCGGACCCCGCCGAGGTTTCCAGGGTGGCGTTGTGAATGCGGTTGATGTTCTGGTTGACCTCTTCGGCGACCGCGCTTTGTTCTTCCGAGGCGCTAGCGATCTGCGCATTCATGTCGTTGATCGCGCCGACTTCATGGCGAATCTTGCTTAGCGCGGTTTCTGCCAGGCCGGTCTGTTCGACAGTTTGCTGGGCCAATTGACGGCTGCTGCGCATGACTTCGGCGGCCTTGCCGGCACCTTCTTGCAGCTTGCCAATCATGCCGCGAATTTCACGGGTTGACTCCTGGGTGCGGGTTGCCAGTGAGCGCACCTCATCGGCCACCACCGCAAAGCCACGCCCGTGTTCGCCGGCACGTGCCGCCTCGATTGCGGCATTCAAGGCCAGCAGGTTGGTCTGTTCGGCAATGGAGGTGATTACTCCGATAATTTTCTCGATGTTCTCGCTGTCCAGGGACACCTGTTGCACGCTTTCAGCGGCGCTTTCGAGGATCTTTGCCAGGTTGTGGATGGCGCTTGCGGTTTCGCCGACCACGCGGTTGCCGGTAGCCACTTCGCTGTCTGCGTTGCGTGTGGCCGACGCTGCGCTTGAGGCATAACCGGCTACTTCGTTCACGGTAGCCGCCATCTGGTTGATGGCCGTGGCCATCTGCTCAGCTTCACTGGACTGCAGGCGCAGTTGCTGGCTGTTGTTGCTAGACGTTGTCAGCAACTGGCCGGACGACAGGGTGAGCTCGCCCGCTGCCGAACGTACCTGGGTGATGGTCTCGGACAGGTGTTTGACCATGTCCTGTATCGCACCCATCACACTGTCCGGGTAGGGTGTTTCGATGTGCTGATTGAGCTCGCCACGGGCCAGCCGCTGGATGGTGCTCGCTACTTCATGCGGCTCGGCGCCGAGGGTAGCTTTCATCTTGCGGATGATCATGCTTGAGACCAGCAGGCTGAGCAGGATTGCCGCCGCGGTGACCACCAGGATGAGCATCTGGAAGCCGCCCGCTGCCTCGCGTACAGCTCCGATATCTTTGCTGATGATGTTTTCTTCATGGTCGATGAAGGCGTTGATCCGTTTCAGCCACTCGCTGTAGGCCGGTGAGACTTCGCGCATCAGGAAGGTCTGAGCGCCGGCGATATCGCCTTGCTGGCGTTGCTCGATCAGTGTGGCAGTGAGGGCCAAGGTGCTGCGTTCGATATCCTTGATGCTGCTCAGCAGGTTCTGCTCGATCGCGGTTGGGGGTTGTTCGGCGAACAGGCTGTCCAGCGGTTTGGCCGAAGCCTGGTAGAAGCTGTTCAGACGCTCGATATCGCGCAGATGGGTATTAAGGGCCTGGTCGTTATCGACAAGGACCAGGTCACGCATGGCGATGGCACGGTCGTGCACGCTGCCGCGAAAGTTGATGGCGTGGCGCTGGATGACCGCTGCCTCTTCAGTAATTGTGGTCAGGGTGGTGTCGATGAAAGCCACTCGTTGCACGCCGATTAGCGTGATTAGCAGCATCAGCGAGAGAATCAGGCCAAACCCCAAGCCGAGGCGTTGGGCAATGGTCAATGGTGCGTGCATGGGGTGAGCCCTGTCGTTAGGTTTTCGGGTTTTTAGCGGTCAGTGAAGCGATTAAGGCAGGTTGGTTTTTACTGCGGGTTTCTTGTGCTTATCTTATACAAGGAATTATCTTTGTATAGCTTTATGTTCTGCCTGCGCACGGGCTTGCCAGGCGCCGAAATGGCGGCGCTGGTTGTCCTGTCGGTTTGGCTTTGGCACTGTTTCTTCTGGCCTGTGGCGGACTTCCCACGTTTTCCAGGAGCATCTGAAGGCGCGTACAGGCTTTGCTGTCGGGTCTTATAGACGTTGTTGATGGTTGTACAGACGTTGTACGAATCATCAGGGCGCTGCTGCCGCATCTGGGCTGGATCGAATGAGGGGGCGTTGCCTGGCAAGGCGTGCGACATCAGTGCCGGCCGCTGTGGGGGATTGCGCTGTCGTCGGCAGTGCCGGGGTCGTGCCAACGCTAACCAAGGCGCTGGTATCGATGGCTCAGGCGCTGGGGGGGTAAGTGCCTGCAGCGGGGCGGATATAAAAAGGGGAAGTGGCGCGCGGTACCGTACGCGGTCTGTTACCGCAGCACCTTGCTGGCTTCGTGTGCGTAGCCAGCATGTCGACGTTGTTGGCTAGCTGCGGGCGGCGAGGTAGGCGCTGTAGTCGGGAATGCGGTAGTCGTGGGCCTGATCCAGTAGCGCGCTGCTGAGCATATAGTCGGCGCTGCTTTCGTTGCAGGCCACCGGGATGTTCCATACCGCGGCCACGCGCAGCAGTGCCTTGATATCCGGGTCATGGGGCTGTTGCTCGAAGGGGTCCCAGAAGAACACCAGCATGTCTACTCGCCGCTCGGCAATGCGCGCGCCCAGTTGCTGGTCGCCGCCGAGCGGGCCGCTGATCATGCTTTCGATCGGCAGCTTGAGGCGCCGGCCGAGCAGCAGGCCGGTGGTGCCGGTGGCCAGCAGGTGGTGCCTGGCCAGCTTGTCGCGCTGGCGCTCGCTCCAGTCGAGGAGAAATTCCTTGCAGTGGTCGTGGGCGACCAGGGCAATACGCTTGCGCTCGGGCAGGGTAGCGGTGGTAAAGCTGATGCGGCTCATGATGGGTTCCTGGTCCCGCTAGCTGAGCGGGTAATCGGTCGGACTCGGCATGCCTGGTAGCCTGGATGCAATCCGCGGAAATGCTGTCGCGGATCGCATCCGGGCTACGCAGTTGCAGTATTGATGAGCTTGGTAGGAGCCAGGGGGACGCCTAGTCCTTGCTGGCGATCTTTGTAGATCAAACGAATCGCCAGCAAGCTGGCTCCTACACTGGTAGAGGTACCGCTCACAATCGCCTTCAAGCCGCTTCGCACAGCGCCAGGCAGGTATCCAGCATGCGGTTGGAGAAACCCCACTCGTTGTCGTACCAGGCCATGACTTTTACCAGTTTGCCGCTGACCTTGGTGTGGTTGGCGTCGAAGA
The DNA here is from genome assembly GCF_030683065.1 of Pseudomonas sp. GTDB lineage: Bacteria > Pseudomonadota > Gammaproteobacteria > Pseudomonadales > Pseudomonadaceae > Aquipseudomonas. Next base: position 77,817 of record NZ_JAUXMX010000043.1, on the reverse strand, counting down.
TCGACGACAGCGGGTTGTGGTTGAAGTCGCAGGACACCAGCGGCAGGTTGTTGTAGCCCAATACCGGCGAGGTGAGGCTGGCGGCCAGGAGCAGGGCGTTGATTTCCTCCGCGCTGGTGTCGCGCTTGACCTGCAGGGTCAGGTCGACCAGCGAGACGTTGATCACCGGCACCCGTACGGCCATGCCGGTCAGCTTGCCAGCCAGCTCCGGCAGCACCAGGCCTACGGCTTCGGCGGCACCGGTTTGGGTCGGGATCATCGACTGAGTGGCCGAACGGGCGCGATAGGGATCGCTGTGGTAGACGTCGGAGAGATTCTGGTCGTTGGTGTAGGCGTGGATGGTGGTCATCAGGCCGTGCTCGATGCCCAGTTCGCGCTGCAGCACCTGGGCTACTGGGGCCAGGCAGTTGGTGGTGCAGGAGGCGTTGGAGATTACCTGCATGGACTGGCGCAGGATGTCGTGATTGACGCCGTAGACGATGGTGGCGTCGGCGCCCTTGGCCGGTGCCGAGATGATCACTTTGCGTGCGCCGGCGGCGATGTGCGCGGCGGCCTTGCTGCGCTCGGTAAACAGCCCGGTGCATTCGAAGACTACGTCGACCTTGTGTGCCTGCCATGGCAGGTCGGCCGGGTTGCGAATGGCGCTGACGGCGATACGATCACCGTTGACGGTGAGGCTTTCGCCATCACTGTCGACGTTGCCGTCGAAGATCCCGTGCACGCTGTCGTACTTGAGCAGGTGGGCATTCATCGCGCTGTCGCCCAGATCATTGATGGCGACCACTTGCAGCTGTTGGCGGTAGTCTTGACTGTAGAGCGCACGAAGCACATTGCGGCCGATGCGGCCAAAACCGTTGATTGCGATACGGATAGTCATGAGGGAGGCTCCGGCCTGTTTTGTTGTTGGAATTACAAGATTATGCTCGTATGTATAGAAATCAAGTGTTTTCAGTGGCAGTATTTTTGTATTAAGTACAAAATATTGCCACCCGCCAGCCTGGAGTCAATCACATGCATCCCCGCGTCCTTGAGGTAACTGACCGCCTGATCGCCCGCAGCCGCGCCACGCGCGAGGCTTATTTGACGATAATTCGCGCGGCAGCCAGCGAAGGCCCGCAGCGTGGCAAGCTGCAATGTGCCAATTTTGCCCACGGCGTAGCCGGCTGCGGCAGCGAAGACAAGCAGACCCTGCGCATGATGAATGCGGCCAACGTGGCAATTATTTCTGCTTATAACGACATGCTCTCGGCCCACCAGCCCTACCAGGACTACCCGGAGCAGCTCAAGCAGGCCTTGCGTGAAATCGGCTCGGTCGGCCAGTTCGCAGGCGGCGTGCCGGCCATGTGCGATGGCGTGACCCAGGGCGAGCCGGGCATGGAACTGGGCATCGCCAGCCGCGAGGTGATTGCTATGGCCACCGCCGTGGCGCTGTCGCACAACATGTTCGATGCCGCGCTGTACTTAGGGATTTGCGACAAGATTGTGCCCGGCCTGATGATGGGCGCCCTGCGTTTCGGTCACTTGCCGAGCCTGTTTGTGCCAGCAGGCCCCATGCCGTCCGGGCTGTCGAACAAGGACAAGGCCGACGTGCGCCAGCGCTACGCCGAGGGCAAGGCGACGCGTGACGAGCTGCTGGCTGCCGAGATGGCCGCTTACCATAGCCCCGGCACCTGTACCTTCTATGGCACCGCCAACACCAATCAATTGCTGATGGAAGTGATGGGCTTGCACTTGCCGGGTGCGTCTTTCATCAACCCCAACACGCCGCTGCGCGATGCCCTGACCCGCGAGGCGGCGCAGCAGGTCACCCGTCTGACCACGCAGAGCGGGCAGTTCATGCCGCTCGGCGAGATTGTCGATGAGCGTTGCCTGGTCAATTCCATCGTCGCCCTGAGCGCCACCGGCGGCTCGACCAATCACACCCTGCACATGCCAGCCATCGCCCGCGCGGCGGGGATCCAGCTGACCTGGCAGGACATGGCCGATCTGTCGGCCGTGACACCGACCCTGGCCCACGTCTATCCCAATGGCAAAGACGACATCAACCATTTCCAGGCCGCTGGTGGCATGGCCTTCCTGATTCGCGAGCTACTCGATGCCGGGTTGCTGCACGAGAACGTCAACACCGTGGCCGGGCATGGCCTGAGCCGTTACACCCGCGAACCCTTTCTCGAGAATGGCCAGCTGGTCTGGCGCGATGGCCCGAGCAAGAGCCATGACGAAAGCGTGTTGCGCCCAGTGGCCAATCCGTTCTCTGCCGAGGGCGGCCTGCGTCTGATGCAGGGCAATCTGGGCCGCGGGGTGATGAAGGTCTCTGCCGTGGCCCCGGAACACCAAGTGGTCGAGGCGCCGGCGCTGGTATTCGAGGATCAGCAGCAGTTGGCCGATGCCTTCAAGGCCGGCGAACTGGAGCGCGACTTTGTCGCGGTGATGCGCTTCCAAGGTCCGCGCAGCAACGGTATGCCGGAACTGCACAAGATGACCCCGTTCCTCGGTGTGCTGCAGGATCGCGGCTTCAAGGTGGCGCTGGTCACCGACGGGCGTATGTCCGGGGCTTCGGGCAAGATCCCTGCGGCCATCCACGTTTGCCCCGAGGCATATGGCGGCGGGCCACTGGCGCTGGTGCGCGATGGCGACCTGATCCGCCTCGACGGCCACGCCGGCGAATTGCAGCTGCTGGTCGACGCCGACGAGTTGGCGGCACGCGAGCCGGCCGTCGGCACCCTGGATAATGCTGTTGGCTGCGGCCGTGAGCTGTTCGCCTTTATGCGCCATTCCTTCAGTTCGGCTGAGCAGGGCGCCAGTGCTTTCACCACCAGCCTGGAATCGCTGAAGTGAAGCTGGCTCTGGTCGGTGATATCGGCGGCACCAATGCGCGTTTTGCGCTGTGGCGCGACGATCAGCTGGAGTCGGTGCGGGTGCTGGCCACCGCTGATTTTCCGGGGCCAGAGGCGGCGATCCTCGCCTACCTGGGCGAGCTGGGTCTGCCTCTGGGTGCGGTGGCTTCGGTATGCCTGGCGTGTGCCGGGCCGGTCAGCGGCGACCTGTTCCGTTTTACCAACAACCACTGGCGCATCAGTCGTACGGCTTTTTGCCGTGAGCTGCAGGTGCACGAGTTGCTGCTGGTCAACGATTTTTCCGCCATGGCTTTGGGCATGACCCGGCTGCGCGCCGATGAGCGCTTGCAGGTCTGTCCCGGTACGCCCGACAGCGAGCGTCCCTGTGTGGTGATTGGTCCGGGCACCGGTCTTGGCGTCGGCACGCTGCTGGCGCTGGCCGATGGCAACTGGCTGGCTTTACCAGGCGAGGGCGGGCATGTCGATTTGCCGATCGGCAGCCCGTGCGAGGCCCAGCTGTGGCAGCAACTGTACAAGCAACTCGGTCATGTGCGCGCCGAAGATGTCCTCAGCGGCAGTGGTCTGTTGCTGCTCTATCAAGCTATGTGCGCGCTGGATGGGCACGCGCTGCGTTTGAATTCGCCGGCTGAGGTCACGGCGGCGGCGCTGGCTGGCGATGCAGTGGCGATGGCGGTGCTGGAGCAGTTCTGCTGTTGGCTGGGGCGCGCAGCCGGTAATAACGTGCTGAGTCTGGGCGCGCGCGGCGGGGTGTATATCGTCGGCGGCGTGGTGCCGCGCTTTGCTGAATTCTTTCTGGCCAGCGGGTTTGCCAAAAGCTTCAGTGACAAAGGTTGTATGAGTGATTACTTTGCCGGCATCCCGGTATGGTTGGTGACCGCCGAGTACCCGGGGTTGATGGGCGCGGGCGTGGCTTTGCAGCAAGAGCATTGCCGTAGGATGGGGTGAGCGTAGCGATACCCATCGCTCGGACTTTTCCACCGTTGCCCGCCGGAATGGCGGACAAGCCTGCGGCATGTTCGCCCTATGATCTGGTGCGCACGGCGCACCCTACAACAATGAGGAAGGCCCGCTGTGAGCCAGCCCGGTAAATCGATTCTGCTGGTCGACGATGACCAGGAAATTCGCGAACTGTTGCACACCTACCTGAGCCGAGCCGGTTTCCAGGTGCGTACCGTCGGCGACGGTGCCGGTTTCCGCCAGGCCCTGTGCGCCGAATCGGCGGACTTGGTGATTCTCGATGTGATGTTGCCCGACGAGGATGGTTTCAGCCTGTGTCGCTGGGTGCGCGAGCATCAGCGGTTTGCCCAGGTGCCGATCATCATGCTCACCGCCAGCTCGGATGAGACCGATCGGGTCATCGGCTTGGAACTTGGCGCCGACGACTACCTGGGCAAGCCCTTCAGCCCGCGTGAGTTGCTGGCGCGGATCAAGGCGCTGCTGCGCCGTGCGCATTTCACCCAGGAGCGTGGCAGCGAGGTGCTGGCTTTCGACGACTGGCGCCTGGATATGGTCAGCCACCGCCTGTTCCATATCGATGGCGAGGAGGTGATCCTCTCCGGTGCCGACTTCGCCCTGCTCAAGCTGTTTCTCGATCACCCGCAGCAGATCCTCGACCGCGACACCATTGGCAACGCCACCCGCGGGCGCGAGGTGATGCCGCTGGAGCGTATCGTCGACATGGCGGTCAGTCGTTTGCGCCAACGCCTGCGCGATACGGAAAAGCCGGCGCGCTTGATCCGCACCGTGCGCGGCAGTGGCTACCAGTTGGCGGCAGCGGTCACGCCGCATAACCATGTCTAGCCTGCACCGGCTGTTGTCGCTGCCGCGCTCGCTGCTCGGCCGTATGCTGCTGCTGACTTTGCTGGTGGTGTTGCTGGCCCAGGCCTTGTCCAGCGTAATCTGGGTATCGCAGTTGCGCGCCAGTCAGATGGAGGGCCTGCTCACCAGTTCGCGCAGCCTGGCCCAGTCGATGGCCGCCAGCGTCGGCTACTTCCGCTCGTTACCGCTGGGCTACCGGCCCATGGTGCTCGATCAACTGCGCAATATGGGCGGTACGCGCTTCTTCGTCTCGCTCAATGACAAGCCGCTGGATATGCAGGTGTTGCCGGAAACCCCGCGCAAGCGCGCGGTACTCGATGCGGTCGATGCGACCCTGCGCGAGCGTCTGGGCAATGATCTGGATCTGCTGGTGCAGTTCGTCAGCCCGGATGATCTGCGCATCTTCAATAGCGCATTGAAACTGGACGAGCTACCGCGCTCCTGGGCGCATTACGCCCTGAGTCTGGAGCCACTCAACCCGCCGGTGCTGGTGACCCAGATTCAGATCGCCCCGGGCGAATGGCTGTACCTCGCCTCCTTGATGCCCGAACCCTATGTCGGTCTGGAACAGCAGGGGCTGCCGGCCCAGCAACTGTGGTTCATCATCCTCACCAGCAGTTTTTTGCTGCTGTTCATCGGCATCCTGGTGCACTGGCAAAGCCGGCCGCTCAAGCGCCTGGCGTTGGCGGCGCGGGACATGTCGCTGGGCAGCGAGGTCGAGCCCCTGGCGGAGGCAGGCGGCAGCGAGGTGGTCGAGGTCAGTCGCGCGTTCAACGCCATGCGCGAGCGCATCGGTCGTTACCTGCGCGAACGCAGTCAGTTGTTCAGCGCCATTTCCCATGACCTGCGCACGCCCATTACTCGCCTGCGTTTGCGGGTTGAGTTGCTTGACGATGAAGCCGTGCAAGCCAAGTTCAGTCGCGACCTTGACGAGCTGGAGATGCTGGTCAAGGGCGCCTTGCAGTGCGTCAAGGACACCGACATTCATGAAAATATCGAGCCGGTCGACCTTAATCAGTTACTTAACTGCGTAATCGAGCCCTACCTGGCGCCGACCGGTAATGGTCGGGTGACCCTGGATGGCCAGGCATGCGCGGCTTATCCCGGCAAACCCCTGGCGCTCAAGCGCTGCATCGGCAACCTGGTGGACAACGCGCTGAAGTACGGGCAAAACGCCCATCTGCATATCGAGGACGATGCGGACACCTTTATCCTGCATGTCGACGACGAAGGCCCGGGTGTGCCCGAGCAACGCCTGGAGCAGGTCTTCGAACCGCATTTCCGCCTGGCTGGACAGCAGCAGGGCTATGGCCTGGGCCTGGGCATCGCACGCAATATCGCCCACAGTCACGGCGGTGAGGTGAGCCTGCGTAACCTGCGCGAGGGCGGGTTGCGGGTGACGCTCAGCCTGCCGCGTTGATGACGGCCTATATCCGGGGTTGTGTAGGGTGGATGACGTTTTACCCATCCACCATCGCTATTGGTGGAAAGCGTCATCTACGCGCCCCGACCCACCCTACGGTGCTCCTGCTTTGTAACCAGTCGGTGACCTTTGCGCATCCCTTCGTTACCCGCAGCGGCGCCGACCCTGTTTAGACTCAACCACAGCGCAAGCACCAGACTTGCCGGTTAATAACAACAAGAAAGGAACCTGCTCATATGAATGCGATTTCTCGCCTGTCCATCGCTGTTTCCCTTGCTGCACTGATGCCGCTGACCGCCCTTGCCGGTGAAGTCGAAGTGCTGCACTGGTGGACCTCCGGTGGCGAAAAACGCGCCGCCGATACCCTGCAAAAGCTGGTCGAAGACCAGGGCCACACCTGGAAGGACTTCGCCGTCGCCGGTGGTGGTGGTGAAGCGGCCATGACCGTGCTGAAAACCCGCGCAGTCTCCGGTAATCCGCCTGCCGCGGCGCAGATCAAAGGCCCGGACATCCAGGAGTGGGGCGAACTGGGCCTGCTTGCCGACCTCAATCAGGTGGCCGAGCAGAACGGCTGGAATGAGCTGTTGCCGCCCCAGGTAATCGAAGTGATGCAGTTCGGCGGCGACTACGTGGCGGTGCCCGTCAACGTGCACCGGGTCAACTGGCTGTGGATCAACCCTGAAGTGTTCGCCAAGGCTGGCGCCACGCCGCCAACCACGCTCGATGAATTCTTCGCTGCCGCGGAAAAACTCAAAACTGCCGGCTTCATGCCCCTGGCCCACGGCGGCCAGCCTTGGCAGGACACCACCGTGTTCGAAGACCTGGCCCTGGCTGTATTGGGTCCGGATGACTTCCATAAGGCTTTTGTCGATCTGGACGAGTCTGTGCTGACCAGTGCCAAGATGGTCGAGGTATTCGCCGCCTTGCAGAAACTGCGCGGCTATGTCGACGCCAATGCCGCCGGACGTGACTGGAACAGTGCCACCGCCATGGTCATCAATGGCAAGGCCGGCATGCAGATCATGGGCGACTGGGCCAAGAGCGAATGGACCGCCGCCGGCAAGGTCGCCGGCAGTGACTATGAGTGCCTGCCGTTCCCCGGTACCCAGGGCAGCTTTGCCTACAACATCGATTCGCTGGCCATGTTCAAGCTGAGCAATGCGGACAACCGCAAGGCCCAGGAAGACCTGGCGCGTACCGTGATGGAGCCGGAGTTCCAGCAGTTCTTCAACCAGAACAAAGGCTCGATCCCGGTGCGTATGGATCAGGACATGAGCAGCTTCGATGCCTGCGCGCAGAAGTCCATGATCGACTTCAAGGCAGCCGCCGCCAATGGTGGTCTGCAGCCGAGTCTGGCCCACGGCATGGCCGCCTCAAGCTATGTGCAGGGCGCGGTGTTCGATGTGGTGACCAACTTCTTCAACGACACCAAGGCCGATCCGCAGAAGGCTGCCCAGCAGCTGGCCGCGGCTATCCAGGCTGTGCAGTAAGTCAGCCAGGGCCGCCGGTGCGCCGGCGGTAACTCACTACGTTTGACCTGCTTATCCCTGGCGCATGCCCTCCGGCCTGCGCCACGGGATCGGCCGTGCCGGATTTCTGTAGGAGCCAGGGGGACGCCTAGTTATTGCTGGCGATCCATCAATCGCAGTCGCGCTGATCGCCAGCAATAACTAGGCGTCCCCCTGGCTCCTACAAGTGGCGCAATACGCAACGGAGTTATCCATGAGTTCAACCGCAGTTTTCCCCAAGGCCTCACCGCTGGATGCGCTGCAACGCTGGCTGCCCAAGCTGGTGTTGGCGCCGACGATGCTGATCGTGCTGGTCGGTTTCTATGGCTACATCCTCTGGACCTTTGTGCTTTCGTTCACCAGTTCGCGCTTTATGCCCAGCTATTCCTGGGTTGGCCTGCAGCAGTACGCACGCCTGTGGGACAACGACCGCTGGTGGGTGGCGAGCCAGAATCTGTTGCTCTTTGGCGGCCTGTTCATCGGCATCAGCCTGGTGATCGGCGTGCTGTTGGCGGTGCTGCTGGACCAGCGGATTCGCCGCGAAGGCTTTATTCGCACTATTTTTCTCTATCCCATGGCGCTGTCGATGATCGTCACCGGCACCGCCTGGAAGTGGCTGCTCAACCCCGGCCTGGGCATCGACAAGATGCTCCGTGACTGGGGTTGGGAAGGTTTTCGTTTCGACTGGCTAGTGGACCCGGATCGGGTGGTCTACTGCCTGGTGATCGCCGCGGTCTGGCAGTCCTCGGGCTTCGTCATGGCGCTGTTCCTGGCCGGCCTGCGCGGGGTCGATCAGTCGATCATTCGCGCCGCCCAGGTCGACGGCGCCAGCCTGCCGAATATTTACCTACGGATCATCCTGCCGAGCCTGGGTCCGGTGTTCTTCAGTGCCCTGATGATCCTCTCGCACATCGCGATCAAGAGCTTCGATCTGGTCGCCTCGATGACCGCCGGCGGCCCTGGTTACGCCTCCGATCTCCCGGCGATGTTCATGTACGCCCACACCTTTACCCGCGGCCAGATGGGCCTCGGCGCCGCCAGTGCGATCCTCATGCTCGGCGCGGTGCTGGCGATCCTGGTGCCTTACCTGTACTCCGAACTGCGAGGCAAACGCCATGACTAGTCATGCCATTAACGCGAACGTCACGCAGCGCCGGATAAGGGCTATCAGCCTGAGTCGCGTGGCGATCTACGCCACCCTGTTGGCCGCCTGCGCGGTCTACCTGATCCCGCTGCTGATCATGCTGCTGACCAGCTTCAAAAGCCCGGAAGACATCCGCACCGGCAACCTGCTGTCCTGGCCCGAGGTGTTCACCGCCATCGGTTGGCTGAAGGCCTGGGACGGCGTCGGCGGTTACTTCTGGAATTCGGTGAAGATCACCATTCCGGCGGTGCTGATCTCCACCGTGATCGGCGCGCTGAACGGTTACGTGCTGGCCATGTGGCGCTTTCGTGGTTCGCAGCTGTTCTTCGGCCTGCTGCTGTTCGGCTGTTTCCTACCGTTCCAGGTGGTGCTGCTGCCGGCGTCCTTCACCATCGGCCAGCTCGGCCTGGCCAACACCACCAGCGGTCTGGTGCTGATCCATGTGGTCTACGGCATGGCATTCACCACGCTGTTCTTCCGCAACTACTACGTGAGCATTCCGCAGGCTCTGGTGCAGGCGGCACGCCTGGATGGCGCGGGTTTCTTCACCATCTTCGGACGCATTCTGCTGCCCATGTCGACCCCGATCATCATGGTCTGCCTGATCTGGCAGTTCACCCAGATCTGGAACGACTTTCTGTTCGGTGTGGTGTTCGCCAGCGGCGATACCCAGCCGATCACCGTGGCCCTGAACAACCTGGTCAACACCAGCACCGGGGCCAAGGAATACAACGTCGACATGGCCGCAGCGATGATCGCCGGCCTGCCCACGCTGGTGGTCTATGTGCTGGCCGGTAAGTACTTCCTGCGTGGGCTCACAGCCGGCGCAGTCAAAGGTTGAAAGCTGCTGCGCTCGGTCATGCTGCGTTGGAATCAGGCTCGGAATGCTCATTTAGCGGCCTAAACTCCGCCTCCTCGCCTGATTCCGCCTTGCCTGACCTTCGCTCGCGACGCTTCAACGATATGGAGAGATGATATGGCAACCCTCGAACTGCGTAACGTCAACAAGTCCTACGGCAGCGGCCTGGTGGACACCCTGAAGAACATCGAGATATCGATCGAGTCCGGCGAGTTTCTGATCCTGGTCGGTCCGTCCGGTTGTGGCAAGTCGACCCTTATGAACTGCATCGCCGGCCTGGAAGACATCAGTGGCGGCGCGATCCTGGTCGACGGTCAGGACATCAGCGGCAAGAGCCCCAAGGATCGCGATATCGCCATGGTCTTTCAGTCCTATGCGCTGTACCCGACCATGACTGTGCACGGCAACATCGCTTTCGGCCTGAAGATGCGCAAGATGGCCCCGGCCGACATCGAGGTGGAAGTGGCGCGGGTCGCCAAGTTGCTGCAGATCGAACACCTGCTCGGGCGCAAACCCGGCCAACTGTCCGGCGGCCAGCAGCAGCGTGTGGCCATGGGGCGGGCGCTGGCGCGGCGGCCGAAGATTTACCTGTTCGACGAGCCGCTGTCCAACCTCGACGCCAAGCTGCGCGTCGAGATGCGCACCGAAATCAAGCTGATGCACCAGCGCCTGAAGACCACCACGGTCTACGTCACCCACGACCAGATCGAGGCCATGACCCTGGGCGACAAGGTGGCGGTGATGAAGGACGGCATCATCCAGCAGTTCGGCACCCCCAAGCAGATCTACAACGACCCGGCCAATCTGTTCGTGGCGAGCTTTATCGGTTCGCCGCCGATGAACTTCATTCCCCTGCGTCTGCAGCGTCGCGATGGTCAGTTGCTGGCCCTGCTCGACAGCGGTCAGGCACGTTGCGAACTGCCGCTGGGGGCGATGGAGGAGGGCTTCGAGAGTCGCGAGGTGATCCTCGGCATTCGCCCCGAGCAGATCCTCCTGGCCACCGCCGAGAGCCGCAATCAGTCGTCGATCCGCGCCGAGGTCGAGGTTGTCGAGCCCACCGGGCCGGACACCCTGGTGTTCGTCGAACTCAACCAGACCAAGGTCTGCTGCCGCCTGGCCCCGGACGATGCGCCGCGGGTGGGACAGACCCTGGAGCTGCAGTTCGATCCGAGCAAGGTGCTGCTGTTCGACGCCAAAAGCGGCGAGCGCCTGCTGCCGGGAGCCACGGCAGCCGTTCCGGAAACCGCCGCGAAAGTCACCCAGTTCAAAGGTAGATAAATTTGCGATTCGTAGCCCGGATGCAATCCGGGACGCGTTGTCGGTCGCGCAATCTTTCCCCGGATTGCATCCGGGCTACGCCGCTGAATACCTCCGGGGGCGCACCCGCGCCCTTGGGATTCTGCAGTACGTAGGGTGCGCCATGCGCACCGCAAACAGGGCAATAACCCGTCGCTTCGGCGGTACTCCGAAGCATCCGCACAATAAAAACAATCAGGAGCAACGATGAAGACTACTTTGCAAGCTGTCATCCATTCGCTCGGTGCGCGCGGCGCACCCTACTTGGCGGTACTGGCTCTGGCCGCACCTCAGATACAGGCGCTGGAATTCAGCGGCTATGTACGCAGCGGTGCTGGCAGCGCGGACAGTGGCGGCACCCAGTCGTGCTTCCAGTTGCCCGGCGCCCAGTCGAAATACCGCCTGGGTAACGAGTGCGAGCAGTACATGGAGCTGGATCTGCGCCAGGACTTGCTGAGCCTGGACGACGGCTCGGTACTCAGCGTCGAGGGCATGGCCCAGCTGTATAACCAATACGGCCACGCCCCCGAGTTCAGCGGCGACTATGGTTTTGCGCGGATGAACCAGATGTACGCCGAATGGAGCAAGGTACCAGCGCTCAATGGCGGCTCGCTGTGGGCGGGGCGGCGCTTCTACAAGCGTAACGACATCCATATCAGCGACTTTTTCTACTGGAACCAGAGCGCCACTGGTGCCGGTATCGAGGACTTCGCGCTGGGCGGGCTGAAATACAGCTACGCCTTCTCGCGCAAGGACAGCTACTTTCAAGACCCCTATATCAATCGCCATGACTTCAACGTCGCCGGCTTCAAGCCCAACCCGGGCGGTGAGCTGGAATTCGGCCTGAGCTTTATCGACAAGCCTGATAGCACCGACGCCAACAGCGGCTGGGCGCTAACCGCACAGCACAAGCAGGCCGATTTTCTCGGCGGCAGCAATACCCTGGCCCTGCAGTACGGTCAGGGTCCGGGCACCGGGCTGGGTTATACCGGCGATGTGACCCTCGATAGCGACAACAAGAGCTATCGCCTGGTGGAAATCTACAACTGGCAGGCCACGCCACGCTGGGGCGGCCAGGCACAGTTCGTCTTCCAGAAGGATGTGCGTCCAGATGGCAGCGATCAGGACTGGCTGTCGGTGGGTGGGCGTACCAGTTATGCCTTCACCGAGCAGTTCAAGCTGGTCGGCGAGCTGGGCCATGATCAGGTCGACGCGGTGGATGGCACGCGCAAACTGAGCAAGTTCACCGTGGCGCCGACCTGGTCGCCGGCGGGTCAGGACTTCTGGGCGCGTCCGGAAATTCGCCTGTATTACACCTATGCCAGCTGGAACGAGGCGGCGCAACGTGCGGCCAGTTTGCTGGCGGCAGGCTCGGCACTGTCCGATAGCGGTGCCTTTGACAGCGCCCGGCATGGCTCCAACTTCGGTGTCCAGGTCGAATACTGGTGGTGATCGCCTGTTGTGAGCGGGTCGATGCTGCCGGCTAAGCCGCGGCGTTCGACTAGCGCGTCGACAACCCGGCCGGGGGCTGCTGCAGAGCATCCCCTGGCCGGGTTGTTTGTGTCGTGCGCCGGGCCAGCCTTGCGCTGGGTGACTCACCAGGAGCGTGAATTGCTGCTGGTCGAGCATGCGCGTTTCCAGGCCATATTCAGTCGCCAGGGCGGCCAATTGCTGCACTTCCAACCACGCGGCCAGCGGCCCTGGTTGTGGTGCGCCAGCCGTTGGCCGCGCGGCGGTGCGATTCGCGGCGGGGTGCCGGTGTGCTGGCCCTGGTTCGGTCGTCACCCCAGCGAAAGCGGTTGGCCGTCCCACGGCTGGGCACGGCTGAGTGACTGGCAATTGCTCGGTAGCGAGGCGGACGAGCGGGGCGTGCGGCTGAGCTGGCAGTTGCAGCTGTGCGATTGGACGGTGACCCTGGAGGCTGATCTGGGTGAGCAGATGCATCTGCGCCTGTGTACCTCGCATCAGGACAGCGAACCCTGCCAGCTCAGCCATGCCTTGCATGCTTATTGGCGCATCAGCGATGTTGCGCGGGTGGCGTTACTTGGCCTTGATGGCGCCCAGGGCTACGACCTGCTGAAGCGCGGCAACTGTCAGCAACGCGGCGAGTTGCGCATGGAGGATGGTTGTCACCAAATATTCGACCATGGCGCGCGGGTTCAGATACAGGACCTGGCCTGGCAGCGGCGCCTGCTGGTCGATACCCGTGGCGGCGCCAACAGCGTGGTCTGGCATCCGGGTAGCCGGCCGCTGACCGATGTGAGTTGGCGCGAGGCGCTGGGTTTTGTCTGCATTCAGGCCGCCAGTTGCCGCGCCGACAGCCTGACCCTCAAGCCGGGGGAGGAGGCCTTACTGGAGCTGAAGGCGCGCCTGGGTTAAGCGCGCACAACCCGTAGGTCCTATGTTCATCTGCAAGGTCTGCGGCATCGCTATGGGTGGATGAAAAAGGCGTCAGCTACGCGCCCCGATCCACCCTGCACCGCTCTCGTAGCTCGGGTGTAATCCTGGAGTCGTCCTTGAAAGTGGTCCCGGATTGCGCCAGGGCTTGTTCGGGCTACGGGACGGGTTTCTCGGGCAACGCTGCGGCCCTTGCGTGAATCAGCTCGGCTCCTCGTCCAGCGGATAGCGGCTGGCGTTGAGGCTTTCCTTGATCTTGCGCAGGTGCGGCTGGAAGTCCACGCCACGGCGCAGGGTCATGCCGGTGGCGAGCACGTCGAGCACGGTGAGCTGGATGATCCGCGAGGTCATCGGCATGTAGATGTCGGTGTCTTCCGGCAGCGGGATGTTCAGGCTCAAGGTGCTGGCCTGGGCCAGGGGTGAGCCGGCGGCAGTCAGGCCGAGTACCGAGGCGCCATTTTCCCGGGCCAGGCGTGCCACTTCCACCAGCTCGCGGGTGCGCCCGGTGTAGGAGATGATCACGAACAGGTCGCCGGTGTGCGCCACCGAGGCGAGCATGCGCTGCATCAGCACGTCGGCGTGGGCCGATACGGCCAGGTTGAAGCGGAAGAACTTGTGCTGGGCGTCCAGTGCCACCGGGGCCGAGGCGCCGAGGCCGAAGAAGTGGATCTGCCGTGCCTGGATCAGCAGGTCGACTGCGCGGCTGACCAGCTGTGGGTCAAGGGACTGGCAGGCGCTGTCCAGCGAGGCAATGGCGCTGCCGAAGATCTTGCGGGTATAGGCTTCAGGGGCGTCGTCGGCTTCCACCGCGCGGCTGACATAGGCGGCGCCGCTGGCCAGGCTTTGCGCCAGCTGCATTTTCAGTTCGGGGTAGCCGCTGACGCCGAATGAGCGGCAGAAGCGGTTTACCGTCGGTTCACTGACCAGTGCGGCTTGCGCCAGGGCGGCGATACTCAGGCGGGTGGCTTGCTGCGGGTTGCGCAGAATCACTTCGGCGACTTTACGTTCAGCCTTGTTCAGGCTGTCGAGTCGGCCCTGGATCTGTTCCAGGAGGTTTCGCACGCGATCCATTTTTTTTCTTCCTAAGCCTGCGCTGAAATTGCTGGCCTATCGTACTGACGGAGCCAAGCGGCTACCACTGGAAAGTGTTTTTTAGCGTAATGTTGTTTTTATTACTACATATAGCCTTGATAAAATCCCGGTGACAGGGTATTTCTAGCTTAACTTGATAAAAGAACAAACATCATGACCTCGATAACTGTTGAATCCTGTACGTTTGCCTTGTTCGGTGCGCTAGGTGATCTGGCCCTGCGTAAACTGTTTCCGGCGCTCTATCAGCTCGATCGTGCGGGCCTGCTGCATGCCGATACGCGGATTTTCGCCCTGGCGCGCGAGAATGGCGAGGCGTCCCAGCATCTGGCCTCTATTGGTGAACACCTGTTACGCCATGTGCCCGCTCGCGAGATCGACCAGGTGGTGTTGCAACGTTTCCAGGCACGCCTCAGCTACCTGACCATGGACTTCCTGCAGGCTGACGACTACGACGCGCTGGCCGAACAGGTTGGCAGTGGTGAGCGCGTGATTGCCTATTTCGCCACGCCGGCCGCGGTTTACGGCGGGATCTGCGCCAACCTGGCGCGGGTCGGCCTGGCCGAGCGGGCGCGGGTGGTACTGGAAAAACCCATCGGCCACGATTTGCAGTCATCGCGGGCGGTCAACGATGCGGTCGCGCAGTATTTCCCGGAAACTCGCATTTATCGCATCGACCATTACCTGGGCAAGGAGACGGTGCAGAACCTGATCGCTCTGCGGTTCGCCAACAGTCTGTTCGAAACCCAGTGGAACCAGAATCACATCTCCCACGTGGAAATCACCGTGGCCGAGAAGGTCGGTATCGAAGGCCGTTGGGGCTACTTCGACCAGGCCGGTCAGCTGCGCGACATGATCCAGAATCACCTGCTGCAACTGCTCTGCCTGATCGCCATGGACCCGCCCAGCGAACTGTCCGCCGACAGCATCCGTGACGAGAAGGTCAAGGTACTCAAAGCACTAGAGCCAATCACCTCTGCGCAACTCAGCCGCCAGGTGGTGCGTGGTCAGTACGTGGCTGGCAGCAGCGATGGCAAGGCGGTGCCGGGTTATCTGCAGGAGGAAAACTCCAACACCCAGAGCGATACCGAAACCTTCGTCGCCATTCGTGCGGACATTCGCAACTGGCGCTGGGCCGGCGTGCCGTTCTACCTGCGCACCGGCAAGCGCATGGCGGAAAAAATGTCGCAGATCGTCATCCACTTCAAGGAAACCCCGCACTACATCTTCGCCCCGGAGCAGCGCCAGTTGATCGGCAACAAGCTGATCATCCGCCTGCAGCCGGACGAAGGTATCGCCCTGCAGGTGATGACCAAGGATCAGGGCCTGGACAAGGGCATGCAGTTGCGCAGTCACGCCTTGCAGCTGAATTTCTCCGACACCTACCGCAGCGCGCGTATTCCCGATGCCTACGAGCGGTTGCTGCTGGAAGTGATGCGTGGCAATCAGAATCTTTTTGTGCGCAAGGACGAAATCGAATGTGCCTGGCTGTGGTGCGATCAGCTGATCGCCGGCTGGAAGCAATTGGGCGATGCACCGAAACCCTATGCCGCCGGAACGTGGGGGCCGATGGGGTCGATTGCCCTGATCACCCGCGACGGGAGGTCCTGGTATGGCGATCTCTGATCTCGATTTACCGCTGGGCGTGGTGGCGCGCAGCCTGAGCAATCCGGCCCAGCTGGCCAAGGCTTTGGCCCAGGCGGTCGCCGAGGCGTTGCGCGTGGCGATCGAAACCCAGGGTCAGGCGACTCTGGTGGTGTCCGGTGGGCGCAGCCCGATAGCGTTTTTCGAGGCCCTGGCGCAGCAGCCGCTGCACTGGGCGCAGGTGGTAATCAGCCTGGCCGACGAGCGCTGGGTGCCGGTCGCCCACCCTGACAGCAACGAAGGCCTGGTGCGCCGTCATTTGCTCCGTGGCCCAGCCGCCGCCGCACGCTTTGTGGGCTTGTACCAGGCGGCTGCCAACCTGGAACAAGCGGCGCTGCAAGCCGATCAGGCCCTGGCCGAGTTACCGCCGATTGACGTGCTGGTGCTGGGCATGGGCGACGACGGCCATACCGCCTCGCTGTTCCCGGACAGCCCGAATCTGCACGACGCCTTGCAGGCCGACTGCCCGCGCCGCTGCCTGCCGATGCTGGCGCCCAGCGTGCCGCATCAGCGCTTGAGCCTGACCTTGCCATTACTGGCCTCTGCACGTTTGTCGCTGCTGGCCCTGCAGGGGCAAGGCAAGCTCAAGACCCTGGCTGCAGCCCTGGCTGTGGGCGAGGTGGCGAACATGCCGGTGCGCGCGCTCTTACATTCTCCCCTTGAGATTTACTGGTGCCCCTAGGCCCGAAGGACCAGCCGATATGATGACCATCGACCAACGCCCGCAGGCCCGCATGGCTGCAAAAATCGCCCAGATCGACAGCCTCTGCGCCCGCGCGCGGATCATGCCGGTGATCACCATCGCCCGCGAGGCGGACATCCTGCCGTTGGCTGATGCCCTGGCGGCCGGCGGCCTGAGCGTGCTGGAAATCACCCTGCGCTCGGCCCACGGCCTGACCGCCATTCGCCTGCTGCGCGAGCAACGCCCTGAACTCTGTGTCGGCGCCGGTACTGTGCTCGACTTGCAGATGCTCGCCGCCGCCGAGGAGGCCGGTGCGCAGTTCATCGTCACCCCCGGCTCTACCGCCGAACTGCTCAAGGCCAGCCTGGACAGCCCGGTGCCGATGTTGCCCGGCACCAGCAGCGCCTCGGACATCATGCTCGGCTATGCCCTCGGCTACCGCCGCTTCAAGCTGTTCCCCGCGGAAGTCTGCGGCGGCACGGCGGCGCTCAAGGCTCTTGGCGGTCCCTTCGGCGATGCGCGGTTCTGCCCCACCGGCGGCATCAACCCCGACAACCTGCAGCGCTACATGGCGCTGGCCAACGTAATGTGCGTCGGCGGCACCTGGATGTTCGACAGCCAGTGGGTCAAGAACGGCGATTGGGCACGCATTCAACAGTGCAGTGCCGAGGCCCTGCAGCTGTTGGATTGACCGAGTACGCGGTGCGCGCGGGGCCGCCCCAGGCCATGCGCGCCAGTGTATGAGCGCAGGGCGGCGCTGGTAGTTGGTGCGCTCGGCGCACCCTACATGCAACCAGATCGAGCTGTCGCTGCTGGCTCAAGCGAGCGTCTGGGATGGCCAGGTGCTGGCCTGGTCGCCGTTGGCTGGCGGGGCTTTTATCCCGGCCTTGCAGCAGGCCCTGGCTGAGGTGGCGACAACCCGCCAGCTCCGATGAACCAAGGTGCACTGCCTGCGGCGAGTGGCACCCTACGGATCGCCAAAAGCGCCGACTGCGGCGTTGCGCTCGATATTTTCACAACCCCTGCACGGATCTGCTAGCGAAACAGTCGGCGCGGCAGCCAGTACAGATACCCCAGCATGCCGAACAGTTCGACCAGCGACTGCACGACGATCACCACTGCCGCCACTTCCCAGCCGTGCGGCAAGCTCAGGGCAACGGGCAGGACCACGAAGGAATTGCGCGTGCCCAGGCTGAAGGCGAGGGTGCGCCCGTGGCTGGCTGGCAGTTGCCAGGTAAGCGCCAGCAGCTTGGCGATAACAGCTGCCAGCAGCAGGTAGGCGATAAACACCGGCAGCAATAGCGGTAGCAGCTCCAGGGCATTCTTTACCGCCGCGACCTGGGCGCCTGCTATCAGTAATACCACCAGGCCCAGCAGCGGTACCGGCCACCAGGCCAGGTGTTGACGCAGTGCGTCGCGCCCGGTCCGCGCCTCGAGCCAGCGCTCGCTCAGCGCCGCCAGCAGTAATGGGACCAGCACAACCAGCAGCGCGGGTACTGCATCCCTGACTGTCAGTGCGCTGGTCAGTTGCGCGTCTGTCAGCAGCCACAGGTAGACGGGTAGCAGCAGCAATTGCAGCAGCAGGTTGATCGGGGTCACGGCCACCGCGCGCGGTACATCGCCGCCGCCCAGCTGGGTGAAGGAGATGAACCAGTCCGTGCAGGGCACCAGCAACACCAGCAGCACCCCCACGCGCAGTACCGGATCATCCGGCAGCCAGTGCAGCAGGCCCCAGACCAACAGGGGCACGAGCAGGAAGTTGCCGACCAGCAAGGCGCTGATGAAGCGTCGATCAGCGAAGGCTGCGCGTAGGTGCAACAGTGGCACCTGGACGAAGGTCGTATAGAGCAACAGCATCAGCGTCGGCCACAGCATGGCTTGCAGGGTCGGGGCGATGCCCGGCAGCAGGCTGCCGAGCAGCAGCCCGGCAATGATGGCTGTCAGGTAAACCCAGACTTGCCGGCGTTCCAGTGTCAGACGATCCAATGCGGCGTTTCCGTAGGTTCAAGTGGTCGCGTGCAACCAGCGGTTTGGCCGCGCCATCTTAGGCGGTTTTATTGCGCAAAGCCTTAGTCGTTGAAGGGCGCGCGCTGGCGCAGCGGTTGGCACTTATTCGCTAGCAGCGTCTGCCTGCTGGCGCTGGATCTCCTTGCGCTTCATCGTCAGGTACTGCTCGCGCTCACGTTCATGCAGTTGCGCCGGGTAGTGCTCGACAGCGTCGTACCAGAGTTGCAGGCGTTTTTCCTGGCGGGTTAGCGGCGGCTCCGGCAGGGCGTTCAGGTAGGCCTCGATCGCCAGGTAGTAACGCATGGTGTTGCGTTCGATCACCCCGCGCATGCCCTCGATGTAGACGGGCTGCCCCGAGGCTGTCCGGCCGACGATGCTGAAACCCACCTTGTTGCGTCCCAGTGTCGCCAGGTAGCTCTGCGTGGCCATGCGGGCTGCAACGCCGTACGCATAGGAATAGGAGAGGTGGAGGAAGCTGCGCCGGTTATCGAGGGCTACTGCTTCGAGCGCGATGCGGTAGCTGCGGGTGCCCAGCGGCCCGTCCCTGGCCTCCAATAGCACCTGAAGAAACTCGGGCGTCGCAGTGACGACCCGGTAGGTAAATTCGAACAGGTAGGCATCGGCCAGGGCCTGCTCGAACTTGCGGCCGATATGCAGGCGCAGGACTTCTCCGCCCGGACCCGCTGAGGCGCGGCAGTTTTTCACATTCAGGTGCAGGATCAGGATGTCGCACCAGTGCGTACTGCCTTGCAGCGCCATGCTGACCAAGGCGAAGGGCTGCTCGATCACGGCGTAAATATCGCCTTGTAACGCGTCAGCAGTTTGCCTGGACTCGAGATGCAGTGGGCGTTTAAAGGGGGTTTCGCTGAGTTGCTCGGCAAGGGCCGCATGCCGGGCCTTGAGCGCCTCGGCGTCTTGTGCGTGAGTGTGGCCGGCAACTAGCAGCGCCACCAGCATGCTCGCGCGCAACCACTGCAAACAGCCAGCGCCGGGCAGTAGAAGACGCCTCACCGCAAGCACACGAGCAATCCCTTGGCTCTTGCGTCGAACTGCAGCCGCGGCGCCGCGAGGGGCTGCATGTTCGGCATGCAGGTGCTCAGCGCCAGGCTGGGAGTGATGCCATTCCAGCAATATGCTACTTGCATTGGCTGCCCTCCCAAGGAGGTCTGTCGCGCTGCCGCCAGCGGGTAGTCGCAGCGATACATTCGCCTGAATGTATAAGCCAAAGAATAGTCACGGCGCCCATTCAACAGGCATGCCATTGGTCGGTGGCTATGCCGCAATGATTGCTATGTTTGACAGCGCACCGAACTGGGAGGGCTAACGGTTGAAACTAGCGGGGTGCCTACTCGCTACTATTCGATCAGTGATGCTCGAAGCCTATCGGCATGGCTTGTCATGGTGAGCGTGATACCTCGTGTCGAGGTTTCTGCGCCAGCGAGCTCGAACTATTTATGGAGAACGCCATGGGCTTGGGAACGATTTTGTTGATCGTGCTGTTGTTGATGCTGGTGGGTGCCATACCCGCGTGGCCGCACAGTCGACGTTGGGGCTATGGTCCGACGGGTGGGTTGGGCTTGGTGCTGGTTATCGTATTGATCCTGTTGCTGATGGGACGGCTGTAACCAGCGTTCTCTGCGGCTTCGATTGACTGGCCGCTCTCATCAAAAATAGATCACGAGATAAGCTCTGTAGACGCCAGGGGGACGACTAGTCCTGGCAGCGCGCCGACGATCTATGTAGGTCAAAAGCATCGCCAGCAAGCTAGCGCCTACAGTTGCAGATCAAAAGTATCGTCGGTCCGCCGCTACGACGATCCTTGCAGATCAACGACCTCGTCGGAGCGGACGCTCAGCGGGTTAAAACGTGAACCCTTCTCGATTGACGTTGTGGGTTTCATTTGCGCGTTGTCCACGGCCAGCGGCTGGCGTCCGCTGCGCCGGGTTATCTGCCTCGCCACTCCAGTTGCCGCTCGGCGCCGGCTGGGCGCGGTGTGCTGAGGTCGACACGGGGGGAGCTGCGAACACAACGATCTGATTATCCACTTCGGCCACGCCCTCGACGCCCAGCGCGATGAGCTTGGCCAGGTATTTATTGAGCTGCCCTTCGACCCTGCCGGTGAGCGTGGCTTTGCCGTTGAGTACGCTCACTTCGAGGGTGTTGGCGCGCAAATATTGGCTTTGCGCATAGGCCCGCCACACTTGAGTCTCTCGCCGGGCATCGATGATTTGCTGGCCCGACGTGTCTGCGCTGATTGCGCCGCTCATGGCCACTGCGGCAATGGTGAGCGCCGGCATGAATGCCGACGTTCGCGAATAGGGGGGCATGCTGTTCTCCACAGTTAAACGGCCTCGAAGCTTGATCCAGCGGGGAGCACGGTCGTTGTTCCCTGAATCCTTAACGCCCCAGGCGTCTGGCAGTGAGGGAAATTCATTGATTGATGCGATATGCCAAGAATGAGAAAGAATCAAAAAGACGTCCGTTCGCTAGCGCGCTTATGCGGGCCGTAGGCGAGAATTTTTTGCAGCGCGCGCGGTGCGCGTCGTCTGGTCTGTGGTGGCGCAAGCGGGGCGAGCGGACAGGCGGGCAGCAGACTGGGTTACCATTAATCGTCAGTCGCCTGGCCGCGCGCGTCGCCATTATCCGGCGAGCACCGCGCCCGCCAAGGCCTGGCGAGCAAACGCCGCCAACTGACAACGCTCTCGCCGGAGGCCGAACCCAGGTCTTGTGTGCGCTCTGCAACTCGCCAAGGATCAGTCGTCATGCTCAGCCAACAGACTCCGCTCAACCCCGCGCCACTTTCGCCCGAGCAGCTGCGTAAGCTCGATGCCTACTGGGCTGCGAGCAATTACCTGGCGGTCGGGCAGATTTATCTATACGCCAATCCGCTGCTCAAGCAGCCGCTGACCCTCGACCATGTAAAGCCACGCCTGCTCGGTCATTGGGGCACCACGCCGGGCTTGAACTTCATCTATGTGCACCTCAATCGGCTGATCAAGCAGCACGAGCTGAACGTGCTGTATGTCGCCGGGCCTGGACACGGTGGCCCGGCGCTGGTGGCCAATACCTACCTGGAAGGCAGCTACAGCGAGGTGTACCCGCACATCTCCCAGGACGAGCAGGGCATGCAGCGGCTGTTCAAGCAGTTCTCCTTCCCGGGCGGGATTCCCAGCCATGTGGCCGCAGAAACCCCGGGTTCGCTGCATGAAGGCGGCGAGCTGGGTTATTCGCTGTCCCACGCCTTCGGTGCGGCCTTCGATAACCCGGATCTGCTGGTCGCCTGCGTGGTCGGCGATGGCGAGGCGGAAACCGGCGCGCTGGCCACCAGTTGGCATTCCAACAAGTTTCTCAACCCGGCGCAGGATGGCGCGGTGCTGCCGATTCTGCATTTGAACGGCTACAAGATCGCCAGTCCGGCCATCCTCGCGCGGATCCCGCATGACGAGCTGTATGCGCTGTTCTACGGCTACGGCTATGCGCCGTATTTCGTCGAAGGTGACGACCCCGCGAGCATGCACCAGTTGATGGCGGCCACTATGGACGCTGCACTGGCCGACATCCAACGCATCCAGCATGAGGCGCGGGTCAATGGCGTGAGCACGCGGCCACGCTGGCCGATGATCATTCTGCGCTCACCGAAAGGCTGGACCGGCCCGGCGCAGGTCGATGGGCAGACGGTCGAAGGCACCTTCCGCGCGCACCAGGTGCCGATGGGCGAGATGAGCAAAACGGGACATGTGCAGATTCTCGAGACCTGGATGCGCAGCTATCGCCCCGAGCAGCTGTTCGATGCAAGCGGCAAGCTGTTGGCCGAACTGGCCGAGCTGGCGCCCCAGGGCAAACTGCGCATGGGCGCCAATCCGCACGCCAATGGCGGTGTGTTATTGCGTGAGTTGCAGCTGCCGGACATACGCGACCATGCCGTTGCTCTGGAGCGCCCGGGTGCGGTCAAGGCCGAGGCCACGCGGGTGATGGGGCGTTTCTTGCGCGATGTGATGCGGCTCAATCTGGGCAGTAACAACTTTCGCCTGTTCAGCCCAGACGAGAACAACTCCAACCGCTGGCAGGACGTGCTCGACGTCACCCCGCGCAGCTGGATGGCCGAGCAGTTCGACTACGACGACAAGCTTGCGCCTACCGGGCGAGTGATGGAGATGCTCAGTGAGCACCAGTGCCAGGGTTGGCTGGAAGGCTATCTGCTGAGCGGGCGCCACGGTTTTTTCTCCTGCTACGAAGCCTTTATCCATATCGTCGACTCGATGTTCAATCAGCACGCCAAATGGCTGAAAAATGCTAACCAGATTGCCTGGCGCCAGCCGATTGCCTCGCTCAACTACCTGCTGTCGTCGCACGTCTGGCGTCAGGATCACAACGGCTCCAGTCACCAGGACCCAGGCTTTATCGACCATGTGCTGAACAAGAAAGCCGAGATCGTGCGGGTCTACCTGCCGGCCGATGCCAATTGCCTGCTGTCGGTCACCGACCACTGCCTGCGCAGCCGCAACTACGTCAACGTGGTGGTCGCCGGCAAGCAGCCCGAGGCGCAGTGGTTGGACATGGACGCCGCCATCGCCCATTGCCGTGCCGGCATTGGCGTGTGGTCGTGGGCCAGTAATGAGCAGGGCGGCGAGCCTGATGTGGTGCTGGCCTGCGCCGGCGATGTGCCGACCCTGGAAGCGCTGGCGGCGGTGCAGTTGCTCTGGGAGCATTTCCCCGCGCTCAAGGTGCGGCTGATCAACGTGGTCGACCTGATGCGCTTGCAGCCGGCCAGCGAACACCCGCATGGCTTGGCCGACGCCGACTTCGATGGGCTGTTCACCACGGATAAACCGATCATCTTCGCCTATCATGGCTACCCGACGCTGATCCACCGCCTGACCTACCGCCGGCGTAATCACGCCAACCTGCATGTGCGCGGCTTCAATGAAGAGGGCACGACCACCACGCCGTTCGACATGGTGGTGCTCAACCAGCTGGACCGATTCCACCTGTTTGCCGAGGTGGTCGCACGCTTGCCACAACTGGCTGAACAGGCTGCGGCAGCCCGGCAATTTGTCGACGACAAGTTGCTGCAGCACCGCCGGTATATCGAGGAACACGGTGAAGATCTGCCGGAAATTCGCCAGTGGCGTTGGCTGGGCAAGGCGGATTGAGCGGCAACAGAGCCTGACAGCCTGTACACATTATTCAGGGAGATTATTTTGAGTTCACGTATTCATCCGTTGGCCGGCAAGCCGGCACCAGCAGACATGCTGGTCGATATTGAGCAACTGCTGGCCGCTTATTTCGACCTGCAGCCTGACCCCAGTGTGGCGGCGCAGCGCGTGGCCTTTGGCACCTCGGGGCATCGCGGCAGTTCGCTGGCCGCCAGCTTCAACCAGTGCCATGTACTTGCCATCAGCCAGGCGATCTGCGATTACCGCAGCGCGCAGGGCATCGATGGTCCGTTGTTTATCGGCGCGGACACCCACGCCCTGTCGCAGCCGGCGCTCGATACGGCGCTGGAAGTGTTGGCCGCCAATGGTGTGCAGACCATGATCTCCGCTGGCGGCGAGTTCACCCCGACCCCGGCGATCTCTCATGCCATTCTGGTGCACAACCAGGGCCGTAGCACGGGCCTGGCAGACGGCATCGTGATCACCCCATCACACAACCCGCCGGACAGCGGCGGTTTCAAATACAACCCGTGCAATGGCGGCCCTGCCGACAGTGACATCACCAACTGGGTGCAGAACCGCGCCAATGCCTTGCTCGAGGGCGGCCTCAAGGCGGTCAAGCGCATGCCGCTGGCCCTGGCGCGTCAGGCGGCGACTACCCATGAGCACGATTACCTGACGGCCTATGTCGGCGACCTCGGTAGCGTGATCGATTTTTCGGTGATTCGTGCTGCCGGCCTGCGTATAGGCGTCGATCCGTTGGGCGGCGCGGGCGTGCATTACTGGTCGCGCATCGCCGAGCAGTACGCCATCGACTTGCAAGTCGTCAGTCAGGTGATAGACCCGCAGTTCGCCTTCATGAGCCTGGACTGGGACGGCCAGATCCGCATGGACCCCTCATCGAGCCACGCCATGCAACGGCTGATCGGTCTCAAGGATGGCTATGACATCGCCTTCGCCTGCGACACCGATTACGACCGCCACGGCATAGTCGCGCCGAGTGTCGGCTTGCTGCCGGCCAACCACTTTCTCAGTGTGGCCATCGATTACCTGTTCCAGCATCGTCCGCAGTGGAGCGCCACCGCAGCGGTAGGCAAGACCCTGGTCAGCAGCGCCATGATCGATCGGGTCAGCGCCCGTCTGGGCCGACCCATGCAGGAAGTGCCGGTGGGCTTCAAGTGGTTTGCCGGCGGCCTGTTCGACGGCTCGCTAGGTTTTGCCGGTGAGGAAAGCGCCGGCGCCACCTTCCTGCGCCGCGATGGTCGGGTCTGGACCACCGACAAGGACGGCATGGCGCTGGCTTTGCTGGCGGCGGAAATGACTGCCAGTTGTGCTCGCGATCCCGGTGAACTGTACCGCGGCCTGACCGAGGAATTCGGCGCGATAGTGGCCGACCGCGTCGATGCGCCGGCCACCCCGGTGCAGAAAAAAGCCCTGAGCCAACTCTCGCCGGAGCAGGTGCGCAGCACCCAACTGGCTGGCGATGCGATCACCCAGGTTCTGGACAAGGCGCCGGGCAACGGCGCGGCGATTGGCGGGATCAAGGTGATCAGCGACGGCGGCTGGTTCGCCGCCCGACCTTCGGGCACCGAGGACATCTACAAGATCTACGCCGAGAGCTACCGCGACCAGGCGCACCTGCAGCAGATTCTTGGCGAGGCGCAGCAGATCGTCGACGTGGCGCTGAGCAAGGATTGAGCGCGTGTGAAAAAACGCTCGCCTACTGCGATCGCCCCCTAGCGTCCGCTGCTGGCGCGGCCGCGGAGATGGGGTCGCGCCAGCGCTCAAGCCGGTAAAAACTGTACGCTCACGGCAAACCCGTCGGGTTTGCCAGGTGCCGGTGAAGCAAACAGCAGGCTGGCGCCCACCCCCTGGGCAATAGTCGTGGTGATCGCCAGGCCAAGTCCCGATCCTTGCGCCTGGCTGTTGCCGCGCACAAAACGGCCACTCAGTTGCGCCAGCAGCGCCGGGGGAACCACCGGGCCTGCATTCACCACCTGCAGCAGGGCTGCGCTGGACAGACTCACCTCGATAGCCTGATCGCTTGCGCCATGTTTCATGGCGTTCTCGATCAGGTTGCGCAGCAGAATGGCAAAGGCGTCCGGATCGATTGTCACGAGCACCGCCTCGGCGTTTGGCAATTGCAGCTGCAGACGCATGCTGGCGGTGCGGCGCAGGTCATCGACAACGTGGGCGAGCAGCGGCACTAGGTCTTGCGGCGTCTCGGACAGCAGGCCAGCGCCCTCGGCCTTGGCCAGTTGCATGAGTTTTTCCGAAAGCCGTGTCAGTTCGCGCAGTGACGCCTCGATCTGCGCCGCTCGCTCCTGCAGCGGACCGTCGGGGGCTTCGCGGCGCAGGCGTTGCACCTGAGCCAGGGTCGCCGCCAGCGGAGTGCGCAATTCATGGGCACTGTTGGCGGTAAAGCTGCGCTCGGCCTCCAGCGCTCGGCGCAGTCGTTCCATCAGGTGGTTGACGGCGTCCGCCAGCGGGTTGATCTCGGCGGGTAACTGCGCGGCTTTGATCGGCGACAAATCACCGGCTCCACGGGTCTCGATGGCGTGCCGATAGGCCAGCACACTGCGCAGGCTCAGGCGCACCCATAGCCAGGTGCCGAGCAGGCTAAGCGGAATCAGCAGCAGCAATGGCAGCAGCAGTGCCAGGGATGTTTCCCAGGCTGCTTCGCGGCGATGCGCCAGGGGCTCGGCGACCTCGATGAATACAGTTTCGCGCAGCGCGCTGGCAGCATAAAGGCGGTGCGTGGCGGTCGTGGAAAAACCCTCGCGCGGCTGCGCACTGAACAGTGCCGGGTCGGCATCATGGGATTGCAGCAGGGTAGTGCCGTGGTTATCGCGCACCAGGTAAGTCAGGTACTCGTTGTGTGCTTGCAGCGAGGCAATATGCTGCAGCGCGTCAGGCTCCTCACGACTGACAATCTCGAGGACAGCCAGAGGCAGAATCCGCTGCGCGGTTTCCTCCAGGGCACTGTCGAAGGCTTCACCCAGCTCATGCTGCACAACCATGCCGGCGATGGCCGTAGCGATCAGCCAGAGCAGGGTAATACCCAAGGTCAGACCCAGCCCCAGGCGTTTTTGCAAACTGGCGCCAGCGTTCATTTCGCCCCCAGCCGATAGCCCATGCCGCGCACGGTTTCAATCAGCTCGCGGCCCAGTTTCTTGCGCAGGCGGCTGATGTACACCTCGATGGTATTGCTCTCGATTTCGGCGCCGAATGCGTACAGGCGCTCTTCAAGCTGCGACCTCGACAGCAGTGCGCCGGGGCGCTGGATAAAGGCTTCGAGCAAGGCCCACTCGCGCGCGGTCAGATCCACGGCCATGCCGGCGCGCGCAACGCTGCGCGCAGTCAGGTCGATGTGCAGTTCGCCCAGCTGCACCAGCGGGTTGGGGTTGCCACTGTAGCGACGCGCCACTGCGGCGACTCGCGCGGACAGTTCGAACAGGTCGAAGGGCTTGACCAGGTAATCGTCGGCCCCGGCATTCAAACCGGCAATCCGGTCGGAGATCTGATCCCGGGCGGTGAGGATGATCACCGGGGTGGCATCGCCCGCGCTGCGGCGTTGGCGCAGAAAGTCCAGACCACGCCCGTCTGGCAGCATCAGGTCGAGCAAGATCAGGTCGTAGGCGGTCGTGCGTACGCTCGCTTCGGCATGCGCGAGCCGTTGCACCCAATCCACCGCATGGCCGTCATCGACTATCTGTTCGCGTACAGCGTCGCCCAAGCCTGGCGAATCCTCGACCAGCAATACCCGCATGTCACACCTCTTGTGCTCAGTGGCTGGGCTGCAGATTAACGGTTGTACCTGAAGGCAACCTGAAGGGCGGCCCTTCAGGTTGCCTTCAGAAAGCCGCGCTAGGGTATGCCGCACATGCCCAGGCAGGAGGAAACATCATGAACGCTGCGTTTTTTGTAAGTGTCGCGCTACTCGGTGCGCTGGTGAGCGGCAACGTGCTGGCCAGCGACGATTGTGTAGACCCGGTAGCCGACTGGCAGCCGCGCGAGGTACTGCGCCAGCAGGTCGCGCAGTACGGCTGGACGGTGCAACGGATCAAGGTCGACGACGGCTGCTACGAAGTCCGGGGGATCGATCGCTGGGGTAACAGGTTCGAGGCCAAATTCGCCCCCGCCTCGTTGTCGATTCGCACCCTGGAAATTGACTTCAGACCCGACGGCGATGCCGCCGAATACCTGCAGAGCAGTCAGTAAACCCAGTGACCCGCCTACGTAACTTGCGGCAGCGCATTCAGCGTGCTGTCAGCTCTCGGCGCTAGGGTAGGGGCATAACCATTGAGCCGGAGATACACGATGAAACCCTATGCCATGAAAAAGATTGCGGCCGCCGTTTGTCTGGCCGGCGCCATTGTGCTGCCAGGCGTTGCTCAGGCACGCGAAGTGACCTTGACCACCGAGCTGAAGAGCTATCGAGGTAACGACGCCTACCTGGCGTTCTACCTCACCGATGCAGATGGCCAGTACCAAAGCACGCTCTGGGTCGCTGGCAAGAAGGCCAAGTACTACAAACATCTGCGCGATTGGGCGCGTGGCAGCGGCTTGAACGCCAGTGAGTTCGACGGCGTAAGCGGTGCCAGTGTTGGCAGTGGGCAGACCCTGACAGTGACGGTTGAGCTGGCCGATGCGCTGATCGATGCCGGTTATGAAATACGCGTGGACAGTGCGGTCGAGGACAAACGCGATAACCGTGCCGAGGTCAAAGTGCCGCTGACCCGTCAGGGCGCCGGCCAGCCAGCTAGCGGCAGCGGCTATATCGAATCCTTCAGCTACGACCTGTAATCCCCGTCCAGAGGAGGCACACCATGCTACGCCAGCTTCATTCACTGCCCGGTCTGTTTGCCGCTCTGCTGGTCATGTTGCTGGCGCTCAGCGGTGCAGTGCTGTCGGTCACCCCGGCGCTGGAACGGCTTGACGCCAGCGTGCCAGCCGCCGGCCAGATCAGCGTCGCCGAGTTGGCAGGGCGGGTGGCGCAGCATTATCCGGGAGCCGAGCAGCTGCAGCGCAGCCCCTCCGGCACACTCATCGTGTATTACAGCGAGCACGGCCAGGCCGGTGCCGCACGCATTGACCCGCGCACCGGGCAAGGTATCGGCGCCTATGCCCCGGCGCAATTCTTGTCTTGGGTGAAGGAGCTGCATCGCTCGTTGTTGCTTGATACCCCGGGGCGTGCGGTCTCCGGTGTTGCCGCGCTGCTCATGCTGCTGCTGTCGATCACCGGGGCCGCCTTGTTGGCCAAACGCCTGGGTGGCTGGCAACAGTTGCTGCATCCGTTACGGGGCAGCTTCAGCCCGCGCTGGCATGCCGAAGTGGCTCGCCTGGTGGTGTTGGGCCTGCTGCTGTCTGCGCTGAGCGGGCTTTATATGTCAGCGGCGACCTTCGGCCTGATTGCCGATGGCATGCAGCGCGAACCCGAGTTTCCGCAAGCCGTGGACGCGGGTCCTGCTGCTTCGGTGGCAAGCCTGGCGGCGCTGCGGGCTACCGATTTGAATGACCTGCGTGAGCTGGTGTACCCCAATCCAAACGATTCCAGTGATGTCTATTCGCTGCGTACCGCCCAGGGCGATGGCTATGTCGATCAGGCCAGTGGGGCGCTGCTGTCTTACCAGGCGCATGACGCCGCGCGTCGCACCTATGAGTTGATCTACCAGTTACACACCGGGGAAGGCCTCTGGTGGCTCGGTCTGCTGCTGGGTGTGTGCGCGCTGGGCGTGCCCCTGCTAAGCGTTACCGGCGCGCGGCTCTGGTGGCTGCGCCGCCAGGCCATGCCGCGGCTGGCCAATAACTGCGCCGCGCAATTGGCCGATACGGTGATTCTGGTCGGCAGTGAAAGCAACAGCACCTGGGGTTTTGCGAAAACCCTGCACGATGCCCTGCACCAGGCTGGCCTGCGCGTGCACACGGCAGCAATGAACCAGCTGGCGAGCGAATACCGCCACGCGCAGCGCCTGTTCATCCTCACGGCAACCTATGGCGATGGCGATGCGCCGGCGTCGGCCCGGCAATTTATGGCGCGGCTGGCCAAGACTACGCTCAGACCCGGGGCAGGTTTCGCCGTGCTGGGCTTTGGCGATCGGCAGTTTGCGCAGTTCTGTGGGTTTGCCAAGGCGACTGAAACGGCCCTGCTTGAACGGGGCTGGCCGCGCTTGCTGGCGCTAGAGACTATCGATCGCCAATCCACGCAGGCGTTTGCCCGCTGGGGCCATACCGTCGGCCAGTTACTCGGTAAGGAGCTGGCGCTGGAGCACACGGCCGTGCGTCCGCGCTGTCAGTCCTGGCAGCTGGTGGAGCGGGTCGAGTATGGCGAGCAGGTGCAAGCGCCTACCAGCGTGTTGCGCTTCAAGGCCGCTGCGCCGGCGGGTAAGGTCGGCTGGCTGAAGCGCAGGCTCGGCGCTAATCCCCTGGGCCATTTCGAGGCGGGCGATCTGCTTGGCATCGTGCCGCCGGGCAGTCCTGTGCCGCGCTTCTATTCGCTGGCCAGTGGTTCGCGTGACGGGGTGCTGGAAATCTGTGTGCGCAAGCACCCCAATGGCCTGTGTTCCGGGTTTCTACATGACATGCCGCTCGGTGCCAGGATGGACGCCTTTATCCAGCCCAACCCGGATTTTCGGCCGGCCTCGGGTAAAGCCCCGGTGATCCTGATTGGCGCGGGCACGGGCATCGGGCCCTTGGCCGGCTTTATCCGCAATAACCACGCCAGGCACCCGATGCACCTGTACTGGGGTGGGCGCAATCCGGCTTCCGATTTTCTCTATGAGCCAGAGCTCAACGACTACCTGGCGGATCGGCGCTTGACCCGCTTGAATGCGGCTTTTTCGCGGGTCAACGACTGCAGTTATGTGCAGGACCGGCTCGTTGGCGATGCCTTGCAGCTGCGCCGGCTGATTGAAAAAGGCGCGCAGATTCTGGTCTGTGGCAGCCGCGAGATGGCCAAGAGCGTGGCGCAGGCACTGGATCAGGTGTTACTGCCGCTCAACCTCAATGTGCTGACGCTCAAAACGCAGGGACGATACCGTGAAGATGTCTACTGATACCGCCGCGTTGCAGCGCTACAGCCTCAATGGCGCAACCATGGGCACGCGTTACAGTGCCCTATTCTTTGCCGCGCCGGGGTTGGATGAAGTGGCTATCGCGGCCAGCCTGTTCGCCGCCGTGGACCAGGTGGACCGGCAGATGTCCACCTGGAAAGCCGATTCGGATCTGAGCCGGCTTAACGCCACGCCCGAGCAGCAATGGTTGGACATCCCGCAAGAACTGCTCAGCGTGCTGACGATGGCGTTGCGCATCGGCCGCCAGTCCAATGGCGCGTTCGATATCGGGGTCGGCGACCTGGTAAATGCCTGGGGCTTTGGCCCTGGCCGGCAAGTGCCGCGCAATTTACCGGCACAGCGGCGGCGCCAGTCAGCGGCAGAGCTGCTGGAGATCGACCAACTGCACAGCCGGGTGCGTAAGCGCGCAGCGATTACCCTGGATCTATCAGGCATCGCCAAAGGCTTTGCCGTCGACCAACTGGCCCGCTGTCTGGACGGCTGGGGGATTAACCGTTACCTGGTCGGGATCGATGGCGAAATGCGCGCCTGCGGCCTGAAAGCCGCTGGGCAACCTTGGACGATTGCCGTCGAAAAGCCGCTGCGAGGTGTGCGCGAGGTCATGGGCGTGATGGAACTCAGCGATGTCGCCATCGCCACCTCGGGTGATTACCGGCACTGGGTCGAGATTGCTGATACGCGCTATGCGCATACCATGCATCCCGCGTTGGGCGCGCCTGCCTGCAACCAGCTCGCGGCGGTAACGGTGTTGGCGTCCAGCTGCATGCTCGCCGATGCTTGGGCAACGGCATTGCTGGTGCTGGGTGAGGTGGCCGGGCCTGAACTGGCACAGGCGCGCGGCATGGATGCGTTGTTCGTGGTGCGCGCCTGTGAAGGTTTTCGCCAGCTGTCCTTTGCCGGTGGACAGCTGCAGGCGTAATTCCGGCGACCATGGCTGGTCGGCCCTCAGTTCTCGGTCAGGGTCATCAGGATGTCGGCGTACCAGGTGCAGTTGAGCCCGAGTGCTTCGTCCAGTTGCAGGTCACGGGTGCCCACATCGAGGCGCGCCGAGTGCACGCCCAGGAGCATCCAGGGCAGGTCGCCGAGGCCGTTCTGCGGGGTGTCGGCGACCCGCGTCACCACGGGTGCGCCGCTGATCCCGCGGTGGGTCCGTGCATCGCTGAGGAAGTAGCCTTTGCTCTGAAAACGCAAACCGAATGACGAGGCGATCACCGCCTGGCGCACCACCGGCATGTGGTGCAGGGTGTCGTGGAACCCCAGGGGGAAGCCGACCACCAACAGGGAGGTGCCGACCTCGACCTGGGCGGTCGGGCCATACAGGTGCTCGGGGGTGAAGGCGCGATAGAGCGCGTTCACCGGCAAGGCGGCGCGATCCAGTTCGATCACCGCCACATCGATTTCCCCGGCGGTGTCGAGGCCCTGGCGCCACAGGCTTTCGCCGTCGCGGTAAAGCGGGATCGAAATGCCGATGGATTGGGCGAGATTGTCCGGGTCGGTATGCAGTTCGATCTCGATGCGATCCGGGAAGTGTTGATTCTGCGCGTCGATCATCACGTGCCGGCTGGTGACCAGGAACAGGCGCTCGTCACGGGCGAAGAAAAAGCTGCTGGCATTGGTCAGCTGCCGCCGCTCGTTGAAGGTGCACAGGCGGGCTGCGGTAAGCAGCAAAGGTTCGATGATCATGCTGTCCTTGGATTATCCAGTTTGGCCGGGGCGGCCACGCGTGGCTGGAGGGCTGAGCGGGTGGCGCTGTCTGTTATCGGGCAAGCCTACGCCACCCGCGGCATGCCTGATAGGCGCATCATCAAGTTGTGCATGGGCGATGCCAATATGGCGCAGGGCTACCTGACTCGCGAGCAGGTAATCGATTACCTCTGTTAGCACGAGCAGCGCTGTAAATTCCCGCGTGCAGTGCACCAGCGTTGTGCTGTGTGAAAACACGCATCAGGCATTGCGCAATAGTGGTCTGCAGGCCGAGGTGCTCAAGGTCAGCGAGTTCGCCGAAATTACTGCCTATGGGGTCATGTCGACGCCTGCTCTGGCGATCGACGACCAGGTGCTGACAGCCAGTGAAACAGAGACTTTACTTGCAGACTTGCTGATGCCGTTTTCGGCTGGCGCAATCAGGTACGCTCAAGCCATTGATAAGCAGAGGAGCGTGAGCAATTGGAATTCAAGGATTATTACCAGGTTCTCGGTTTGGACAAGGCTGCCGGTGCAGATGAAATCAAGAAGTCCTACCGCAAGCTGGCGCGCAAATATCATCCGGATGTAAGCAAGGAAGCAGACGCCGAACTGCGCATGAAAGATGTCAACGAGGCCTATGCAGTGCTGGGCGACCCGGAAAAGCGCGCGGCTTATGATCAGCTCGGCAGCCGTTACCGCGATGGTCAGGAGTTCCAGGCGCCGCCGAACTGGAATGGCGGTTCTGGCTTTTCCGGCGCCGACATGGGCGAGTACAGCGACTTTTTTGCCAACCTGTTTGGTCAGTCTGCCCAAGGCCGTGGCGGGCGTGCAGGGCCTCGGCCACGACGTGGCCAGGACAGTCACGCCAAGATCGTCATCGACCTGCGCGATGCCTATCAGGGTGCGCCACGCACCATCACATTGCGTGGTGAACGGGCCGATGCCCAAGGCCGCGTGAGCGTGCAGGAACACAGCCTGAATGTGCAGATCCCCAAGGGCGTGAGGGAGGGCCAGCAGATCCGCTTGGCCGGCCAGGGCAGCCCGGGCACTGGCGGCAGTGCGGCGGGAGATTTGTTCCTTGAGGTGCATTTCAAACCAGATCCGCACTACCGGGTAGATGACCGTGACGTGTACCTGACCCTGCCAGTAACCCCGTGGGAGGCCGCCCTGGGCGCCAGCATCGAGGCGCCAACCCCATCGGGCAAAGTGCAGGTAAAAATACCCGCCAATTCAAAAAATGGTCGCAAATTGCGCCTCAAGGGCCGCGGTATTCCCGGTGAGCCAGTGGGGGATCTGTATCTGCTGCTCGATATTGTGCTGCCGCCCGCCGACACAGAAAAGGCGCGGCAGTTGTATGAAATGATGGCGCGGGAGATGGCCTTCAATCCGCGCCAGGCAATGGGAGTCTGAGCCATGCCACACATTGAGATTGTCACCGGCGTTGTGGTGGATGAGGTCGCCCTCGACCTTGATGAACTGGCCCAGGCCTGTTCGGTTGATGCCCTGTGGATCGTCGAGCGGGTCGAGTCCGGGCTGCTCTGCGAGGAAGCTCAGCAACTGCGCTTCAGCAGTGCCGAACTACTCCGCGCCCGGCGCCTGCTGGCAATCGAGCGCGATTTTGACGCCAACCCTGAACTGGCCGCCCTGGTGGTGGATTTGATCGAGGAAGTCGGGCGGCTCAAGGGGCGGCTCAGGGCGGCGGGCATCGACGACAAATAGTCGCGGCTGGGCTTTCCGAGTGCAGGGGTGAGTTCGCGCAATAAGACTCACAGAGTCGGTTGTGAACCGGCTTGGCTTTGCTGATTGTTCCTGCTGGCCGGCAGGAGCTGATCGCGTAAGTGACTGCAGTGCCTGAGCGGGTCGTTCATGGGCGTGCTGCCGACGGCAATCTTGCGCGCTAATTCTTCATTCCAATACTTCAACAATAGTTGTAGTGTTGGAGCATGGAAAAGATAACCGCCACCAGCATTTTCGAGTCCCTGTCATCCGGCCTGCGCCTGGATGTCTACCGGCTATTGGTCAAACAGGGCAGCGCCGGCCTGGTCGCCGGCGAAATTGCGGCGACCCTCGATGTGCCGCCAACTAATCTCTCGTTTCACCTCAAGGCGCTGACCCAGGCCGGGATGCTGACGGTGCAGCAGGAAGGCCGCTTCCAGCGCTACCGGGCCAATATCCCGCTGATGCTGGACCTGATCGCCTACCTCACCGAGGAGTGTTGCGCCGGCCACCCGGAGCAATGCGCCGGCCTGCGTGCCCAGTCCAGCTGCGCGCCGGCAGTGCTGCCATCGCTGACCTGACGCAAAGCCGAGTACAGGTGAATTGTGTCCCACTGCTATGCATAACCATTCAACAATTGTTGGAGAGTTAAAATGAAAGCCGTTGAAGTTTTGATCCTGCCCTCTGCTGCAATGGCGTGTGCGGCGTCGCAGTCGACCAGGCATTGGTCAGCTTCGCGGCTTACGTGGACTGGGCGCGCCAGCAGGGTGCCAAGATCGCGCCTTTCAATCTGGCCCAGCCGCTGCTGCTGAGTCCAGCGGTTGTGAACACAACCAAG
This sequence comes from Pseudomonas sp., assembly GCF_030683065.1. Taxonomy (GTDB): domain Bacteria; phylum Pseudomonadota; class Gammaproteobacteria; order Pseudomonadales; family Pseudomonadaceae; genus Aquipseudomonas. The sequence goes on along the minus strand of NZ_JAUXMX010000043.1, from coordinate 42,623 downwards.
GCCGTCGTGACGATGGCCGCAGTAGGCAGGCCATTTTTTAGCGTCTCTCAGGAGAGCCCCATGCAATTTCTCGATCAACCACCACGCTTTCTGTTTTTTACCGGCAAGGGCGGTGTGGGTAAAACCTCGATTGCCTGCGCCACCGCCGTGCGCCTGGCCGCCGAAGGCAAGTCCGTGCTGCTGGTGAGTACCGACCCAGCCTCCAATGTTGGCCAGGTGTTCGGCGTCAGCATCGGTAATCAGGTCACCCGTATTCCGGCGGTGGCGAACCTGTCGGCACTGGAAATCGACCCGCAGGCGGCCGCACAACTGTATCGCGACCGCATCGTTGGCCCGGTGCGCGGCGTGTTGCCCGAAGACGTGGTGAAGAGCATCGAGGAGCAGTTGTCCGGTGCCTGCACTACGGAAATTGCCGCCTTCGACGAGTTCACCGCGCTGCTCACCGATGCGGCGTTGACCCAGGACTACCAGCACATCATCTTCGATACCGCGCCCACCGGGCACACCATTCGCCTGCTGCAACTGCCCGGCGCCTGGAGTGGTTTTCTCGAAGATGGCAAGGGCGATGCCTCCTGCCTCGGCCCGCTGGCCGGCCTGGAAAAGCAGCGCAGCCAGTACCAGGCTGCGGTAGAAGCCCTGGCCGACCCACGGCGAACTCGCCTGGTACTGGTGGCCCGCGCACAGGCCTCGACCCTGCGCGAAGCTGCGCGCACCCATGAGGAACTGGCCGCGATTGGCTTGCGCCAGCAGTACCTGGTGATCAATGGTGTGCTGCCCGCTGCCGAGGCGGCAGAGGATGAGCTGGCTGCGGCGATTTACACCCGCGAACAGGCGGTCATTGCGGCGATTCCTGGCGTGTTGCAGGCGCTGCCCCGTGACCAGATCGCGCTCAAGGCATTCAATCTGGTGGGGCTCGACGCGTTGCAGCACCTGCTCGGTAACGACGCACCGCCGATTGCCGCCGCGGATCTGCAACAAGCGCCAGCGCTGGATGCGCCAACGCTGGCGGCGATGGTCGATGAAATCGCCGCCGACGGCCATGGCCTGATCATGGTGATGGGCAAGGGCGGGGTGGGTAAAACCACCCTGGCTGCGGCCGTCGCGGTCGAGCTTGCGCAGCGTGGCCTGCCGGTGCACCTGACCACCTCGGACCCGGCTGCGCATCTGAGCGAAACCCTCAGCGAAGCCCTGGACAACCTGCGGGTCAGTCGCATCGATCCCCATGCAGAAACCGAACGCTACCGTCAGCAGGTGCTGCAGAGCAAAGGCGCCAAGCTCGACGCCCAGGGCCGAGCCATGCTCGAAGAAGATCTACGCTCGCCCTGCACCGAGGAAATCGCCGTGTTCCAGGCCTTCTCGCGGATCATCCGCGAAGGCGGCAAGCAGTTCGTGGTGATGGATACCGCTCCGACCGGCCATACCCTGTTGTTGCTCGATGCCACCGGCGCCTATCACCGCGATATCGCTCGGCAGATGGGCGACAAAGGCGTGCATTTCACCACGCCGATGATGCAGCTGCAGGACCCCAAACAGACCAAGGTGCTGCTGGTGACCCTGGCCGAAACCACCCCGGTGCTGGAGGCGGCCAGCCTGCAGGACGACCTGCGCCGTGCCGGTATCGAACCCTGGGCCTGGGTCATCAACAACAGCATCGCCGCTGCCACCACCCGTTCCCCACTGTTGCTGCAACGCGCCGCCAACGAGCGCCACGAGATCGCTGCCGTGGCCAATCTGCACGCCCGTCGTTATGCCCTGGTGCCGCTGCTCAAGCACGAGCCGGTGGGCATCCGCAACCTGCGCGCGCTGGCGCATAGAGAAGAGGTTTGAGTATGAGTGGGACACAGCCGATTGGCTTTTTCGAGCGCTACCTGTCGGTCTGGGTGGCGCTCTGTATCGCCGCCGGGATTGGCCTGGGCAGCCTGTTTCCACAGCTGTTCCAGAGCATGGCCAGCCTTGAGTACGGTTCGGTCAACTTCATTGTCGCCGTGCTGATCTGGCTGATGGTCTACCCGATGATGGTGTCGGTGGACTTCTCCAGCCTCAAGCGTATTCACGAACGGCCCAAGGGGCTGATCATCACCCTGACGGTCAATTGGCTGATCAAGCCGTTCACCATGGCCGGCCTGGGTGTGTTGTTCTTCCATTATTTCTTTATCGACTTGATCGACCCGACTGACGCCAGCCAATACATCGCCGGTTTGATCCTGCTCGGTGCCGCGCCCTGTACCGCCATGGTCTTCGTCTGGTCGCAGCTGACCCGCGGTGACGCCACCTACACCCTGGCCCAGGTGGCGCTGAATGACGTGATCATGATCTTCGCCTTCGCCCCGCTGGTTGCGCTGCTGCTTGGGGTTACCGATATCGAGGTGCCCTGGGCAACCTTGATTCTCTCGGTCGGGCTCTACGTGTTGATTCCGCTGATCGCCGGGGTGTTCACCCGCCTCAAACTCAGTGCCGGCGCCAACACGGCGGTGGAGGCCGAACAGGCCGTTTCGCGCTTCACTGCCCGGGTAAAACCCCTGTCGGTGCTCGGCCTGCTCGGCACCGTGGTGTTGCTGTTCGGCTTTCAAGGGCAGATCATTCTCGATAAGCCGCTGTTGATTGCCTTGATTGCCGTGCCCTTGCTGATTCAGTCCTACGGCATTTTTGCCATTGCCTACGCGGCGGCGCGGCTATGGAAAGTGCCCTTCAATGTGGCAGCGCCCTGCGCCCTGATCGGCACCTCGAACTTCTTCGAGCTGGCGGTGGCGGTGGCGATCGGTTTGTTCGGCCTCAACTCCGGGGCCGCCTTGGTCACCGTGGTCGGGGTGCTGGTGGAAGTGCCGGTGATGCTGTCGCTGGTGGCTTTTGCCAACCGCACCCAGGGCTGGTTTCCGCAGGCGGCGGCCACCTGCGCTGCGACAGTTGCATCTCAATCAGCAGCACCTCAAGCAGCACCTAAAACAGAAGGACAGTTGCACTGCGGGGCACCTGTTAGCCAATCCCCTCCGCGCGGAAATTGATATGAGCAAGCCGCTGCTACATCTGTGTGACAACGACGCGCGCGCTATCTCGACTGCTGCTGCCCTGGCCGGGGTTTCGATCGAGACGCTGAACAGTCGCTGCTTCTGCATCAGTCTGGACCCCGAGGCGCTGCGCGATGCCCTGGAGTCGACCCTGGGCCAGCCCGGTCTGTTCGAGCTGGTGCAGCAGCGTTGTCCCTATCTGTTTGCCGCGCATCCGGTGTTTATCGCGCCTGCGCACTTGCAGCGCATGGCCGAGGTGGTGCGCGCGGTGGAGTCGGTGGTTGCGCTGCCGGCATACCGCGAGCGGGTATTGGCGCGCTCGCCGGCCATCGCGGCGCATGATCCGGGCGGTGCCAAGGGGGTGTTCTTCGGCTACGACTTTCATGTCACCGACGACGCTTTCGGCCTGATCGAGATCAACAGCAATGCTGGCGGGGCGATGCTCAACGCCGTGCTGGCGCGGGCGCAACGGGCCTGTTGCCCGGCCATCGAACAGCTGCTGCCGCCGGCGCTGCGGGCTGAGACGCTGGAGGCCGGGATTATCGCCATGTTCCGACAGGAATGGGCCTTGGCTGGTAATCAACGGCCACTGCGCAGCATCGCTATCGTCGACGAAGCGCCGCAGCAGCAATACTTGTACCCGGAGTTTCTGCTGTTTCAGCAGCTGTTCCAGCGCCATGGCTTGCAGGCGGTGATCGCCGACCCCGGCGAATTGAGTCTGCGCGACGGTCAGCTCTGGCATGGCGAGCTGGCCATCGATCTGGTCTACAACCGCCTGACCGATTTCGCGCTAGAAGCCCCGGCCAATGCCACGCTGCGCCAGGCCTATCTTGAGCACGCAACCTTGCTCACGCCGCATCCCCAGGCCCATGCCCTGTATGCCGACAAGCGCAACCTGGCGCTGCTCTGCGATGCCGAGCAACTACAGGCGCTCGGCGTATCCGAGGATATTCAGCAACTGCTCTTGGCGGCCATTCCGCATACCGAGGTGGTCGAACCGGCCAGTGCCGAGCGTCTGTGGCGCGAGCGCAAGCGGTTGTTCTTCAAGCCCTGCGCCGGTTATGGCAGTCGCGCCGCCTACCGTGGCGACAAACTGACCCAGCGCGTCTGGCAGGAGATTCTTGCCGGCGATTACGTGGCCCAGGCCCTGGTGCTGCCGGGGCAACGGGTGATGGCCAGCGATACTCCGGCGTTGAAGTTTGATCTGCGTGACTATGCCTACGACGGTGCGGTGCAATGGGTGGCGGCGCGCCTGTATCAGGGTCAGACCACCAACTTCCGCACCCCCGGCGGCGGTTTTGCGCCGGTCTACCCGGTGCCGGAGGGCGGTTGTGGGGCGGACTGCGACTGATCAGCGCGCTGGCTGCTCAGCGTGCCTGGGCAGCCCCAGAGAAATCAGCGCGGCGAGCAGGACGAAGGCCGAGGAAATCCACAGGCAGGCTTCCAGCCCATAAGCCTGATAGACCCAACCCGAGAGCAAGGTGCCGAGCAGCCGGCCCATGGCGTTGGACATGTAGTAAAAACCCACGTCCAGCGACACGCCGTCTTCCTTGGCGTAGCTGACGATCAGGTAGCTGTGCAGCGAGGAATTGACCGCGAACAGCGCACCGAACACCAGCAGGCCGCCGAGCAACACCCAGTGCGCCGACACGTCGCTGTATAAGCCGAGGGCTATGGCTGCTGGCAGACCCGCCAGCAAGGCGGCCCAGACGAAGGCGGCACGGCCATCGGGTACCTCGCCGCGCGCATTGCCGGTGATCGACGGAGCGAAGGACTGGACGATGCCGTAACCGATCACCCAGGCCGCGAGAAAGCCGCCGACCATCCAGAAGTCCCAGCCAAATACACTGGACAGGTACACCGGTAGCGCCACCACGAACCAAACATCACGGGCGCCGAACAGGAATAAACGCGCGGCCGAAAGGATGTTGATCGCCCGGCTTTTCGACAGGATGTCGCGAAATTTCGGCTTGGCGCTGGCCTTGCCCAGGTCCTTTTTCAGCAGCATCAGGCTGGCCAGCCAGACCACCGCCAGCAGCGCCGCCATCACCAGAAGTGCACCGCGAAAGTCGAGCAGGGCGAGCAGGGCGCCGCCGAGGAAAAAGCCTACGCCCTTGAGCGCATTCTTCGAGCCGGTAAGGATCGCCACCCACTTGTACAGCGTGCCCTGCTGGCTGTTCGGCACCAGCAGCTTGATCGAGCTCTTGGCGCTCATCTTGTTCAGGTCTTTGGCGATCCCGGACATGGCCTGTGCGCCCATTACCCACGGGATGGTCAGCCAGGCTGCCGGCACCGTCAGCATCAGCAAGGCGGCCACCTGCAGGCCCAGGCCGATGTTCATGGTGCGATTGAGACCCAGGCGTGCGCCCAGGTAACCGCCGACCAAGTTGGTGATCACACCGAAAATCTCGTAGAACAGAAACAGCGCGGCGATCTGCAGCGGCGTATAGCCCAGGCTGTGGAAATGCAGCACCACCAGCATGCGCAAGGCGCCGTCGGTGAGGGTGAAGGCCCAGTAGTTGCCGGTTACCAGCAGGTATTGGCGGACTTCTGGAGCCAGGCGGGACAAGGCATGCATTGAGGGGTCCTGTGCTGCTGTGATGGGTATCGCTAAGCTCAACCCATCCTACGAAACGATGTTCTGTAGGAGGGGCTTTAGCCGCGAACAGCGCGATGCCAATCGCGGCTAAAGCGGAATGCCGCCCAGCCCCTCCCACAACTGCGTTGTCAGTCCGCCAAACCAACCAGCCGCGCCAGTTCCACGGTGCGATTGGCGTAGGCCCATTCGTTGTCGTACCAGGCGTACAGCTTGACCTGGGTGCCGTTGATCACCATGGTCGAGAGCGCATCGATGATCGAGGAACGCGGATCGGTGCGGTAGTCGATCGACACCAGCGGACGTTCCTCGTAGCCGAGGATGTCTTTCAGGGAACCGGCTGCTGCCGCCTTGAACAGGGCATTGACCTCAGCCACGGTGGTGGCGCGTTCGACCTCGAACACGCAGTCGGTCAGTGAGGCGTTGGCCAGTGGCACGCGCACGGCCAAGCCGTTCAAACGGCCCTTGAGATCGGGGAAGATCTCGGCAATTGCACTGGCCGAGCCGGTACTGGTGGGGATCAGACTCATGCCCGCAGCGCGTGCGCGGCGCAGATCCTTGTGCGGCTGGTCGAGGATGCTCTGGCTATTGGTCAGGTCGTGGATGGTGGTGATCGAGCCGTGGCGGATGCCCAGGTGTTCGTGGATCACCTTGACCACCGGCGCTAGACAGTTGGTGGTGCAGGACGCGGCGGTGACGATGCGGTGCAGGGCCGGGTCGAACAGGTCCTGATTGACGCCCATGACGATATTCAGTGCGCCGGCTTCCTTCACCGGCGCGCTGACCACCACGCGCTTGACCCCTTGCTCCAGGTAACCCGAAAGTACCGCGACGGTTTTCATCTTGCCGCTGGCTTCGATGACCAGGTCGCAGCCCGACCAGTCAGTGTCGGCGATGGCCTTGTTGGCAGTGAGCTTGATCCGCTTGCCGTCGATCACAATGCAGTCGTCAGCACTGCTCGCCTCATGCTGCCAGCGGCCATGCACCGAATCGAAATTGAGCAGGTGCGCGTGGGTTGCCGCATCACCGGCCGGGTCATTGATTTGCACGAACTCGAACTCCGGCCAGCCCCAGGCAGCGCGCAATGCCAGGCGGCCGATGCGACCAAAACCGTTGATGCCTACTTTGATGGTCATGCTGGTTTCCTCATGCAGTGAATGTGTCGGTGCAATGAATTTATAGCGCGTGCTGGTTGACCCGTTTGGACAAGGCTTGCGCGGATTCCTTGCGCTCGGAGTAGCGATCCACCAGATAGTCCTGGCGTTCGCGCAGCAGCAAGGTGAACTTGACCAGTTCTTCCATGACGTCCACTAGCCGATCATAAAAAGATGACGGTTTCATCCGCCCATCGGCGTCGAATTCGAGAAACGCCTTGGGCACCGAAGACTGGTTGGGGATGGTGAACATGCGCATCCAGCGGCCCAGCACACGCAACTGGTTGACCACGTTGAACGACTGCGAGCCGCCGCAGACCTGCATCACCGCGAGGGTCTTGCCCTGGGTCGGGCGTACCGCGCCGATGGCCAGGGGAACCCAGTCGATCTGCGCCTTGAACACCGCACTCATTGAGCCGTGACGCTCTGGCGAACACCACACCTGGCCTTCTGACCACTGCATCAGGTCGCGCAACTCCTGCACCTTGGGGTGGCTGTCAGGCGCGTCATCCGGCAGGGGTAAACCGGCGGGGTCGAACACCCGCGTCTCGGCGCCAAAATGTTGCAAGAGGCGCGCGGCTTCTTCAATCATCAGGCGGCTGAACGACCGCTCCCGGTTCGAACCGTAAAGCAGCAAAATGCGTGGCTTGTGAGTGAGCGTTAGCTGGCTGCCGAGTGTCTCAAGGGGCGGCAGCCCGACCAGCGCGGTATCCAGATTAGGCAGGTGATCGTTGTCCATCAGTTCATTCCAGTGGTGTCGCAACAGATGGCGAGGCGCGCGGGCCGCTCGCCCATGCCGTCGAGGCGCTTGGCGTCGGGGCTGAGCCAGTGCCGGTTGGCGGCCAATGTGGCGTCCAGTACGGCAATTACCCATACGGGCAGGTTAGGGTGCAGGCGGTAATACACCCACTGGCCCTGGCGTCGGTCCGCCAGCAGCCCGCAGGTGCGCAACTGCGCCAGGTGCCGTGAGACCTTGGGCTGGCTTTCGTCCAGCGCGCAGGTCAGCTCGCAGACGCAGAGCTCTTGCTGCGCCGTGATCAGCAGCATCAGGCGTATCCGGGTGTCATCGGCCAGGCACTTGAAGACGCTGGTCGGGGTCAGGTGTTCTACCATTGCTGCTCTCAACGTTTGGTTTTTACCAGCACGAACATCTTGATCCGTTCATGGATCTCATGCAGGCAGTGACGGAAGGCATCCGGCTTGTCACTGGTCACCGGATCTTCGAAGTTCCAAGCCAACTTTTCGCCAGCGAAGTTGATGTGTTCGCATTCCTGGGCCGATTTATCGCACAGGCTGATGACGTATTCGAAGTCATTGAAATTGAACTCATCGAGCGACTTGCTGCGCAAGCCTTGGGTGTCGACGCCCAGGTGCTGTAAGGCATCGAGGGTGCGCGAGTCGACTGCAGTGGGTGTACTACCGGCACTGAACGCGGCAAAGTTTTCCCGATCGGTGTGCCTGAGCAGCGCCTCGGCGAGTTGCGAGCGGGCGGCATTGGCGACGCAGACGAACAGTACGCGGGTTTGGTAGGCCATTGCAGGGTCTCGATTTATATATGGCTGTCCGAATATACGTTTTATCGTATGTACGGTAAAGCCCCGCGGCTAATCGATGCAGCTGCCTCCCAGCCGCGAATCGCCTGATTGGCAGGTATAGTGCGTGCGGTGAGCAACAGCTCTTCTCCCATTCAGCGCAAGAGCCCCATGCACCGACTCGACCTGAAAATTCGCCTGCACTGTGGCGCCGATATCGCTATTGGCCCCGGCAAGGCCGACTTGCTCGAAGCCATCCAGCAAACCGGCTCGATCAGCGCAGCCGCGCGCAGCCTGGGTATGTCCTACCGGCGTGCCTGGCTGCTGGTCGAAACCATGAACCGCTGCTTTACGTCCCCCTTGGTGACCACCCTGGCGGGCGGCCGTCATGGGGGCGGCGCCCAGTTGAGCGAGCTGGGCGTGCAGGTGCTGCAGCGCTACCGTGAACTCTGCGATCAGGCGTTGGCCGCCGTGCAGGATGGCCTGGATGATCTTGGCGCCTTGTTAGCGAATCCCACGCCCGTGCCCCGCTAAGCAGCCGCCAGAAGTCATCCCTGGAGGGATTCGCGTACGCTTAAGCAGGTTTTTACGAGGACGTGTAGCGCGGCGCGGCCTGTGAGGCTGACGGCGATGGGGCGGTGCGCGCGGGTCGCGCATCCTACGCAATCGATTGCGACTACCACGTAGGGTGCGCTGTGCGCACCAGCAGCTATTCTGAGCAGGTGAACCGCGCTCAGGAGACAGGGAATGTCCGACTACCGCCGCGCCCAGGATTTGGGCGCCTGCTATTTCTTCACCCTGGTGACCCACCAGCGCCAGCCCTTGCTGACCCAGCCGAGGTTGCGTGAAGCCTTGCACCTGGCCATCGTTAAGGTGCGTCAGCGTTACCCCTTCAACATTCGCGGCTGGGTGCTGCTGCCGGATCATCTGCATTGCCTGTGGCAGATGCCCGTGGGCGATGCCGAGTTTGGCTTGCGCTGGTCGATGATCAAGCGTCTGACTTCTCAGGAGCTGCCCCGCGCGCCGGGGGTGATCAGCTTGAGCCGCTGCCTGCGCCGTGAGTCTGGGTTGTGGCAGCGGCGCTTCTGGGAACACCGCATCCGCGATGACCAGGACTACCGCCGGCACCTGGATTATTTGCATTGGAATCCGGTGCGCCACGGCCTGGTCGAACGAGTGGCCGACTGGCCTTGGTCGAGCTATCACCGTCTGGTGCGTGAGGGCGTTTATCCGGCGGATTGGGGTGGTGCCGGGGGTGTGGAGGGCGGCTTTGGCGAATGACCGCTGTCGCCGCGGTGCGCACGGCGCACCCTACGCGGTGGGGCGGCGTGCCGTAGGGTGCGCCGCGCGCACCGGGGTTAACCGCCACTGTGTGAGGCCAACGCCTGCTGCGGTGTCCGGTCGAATTGTTGCGAGGGCATGGGGCAGAGAACCGCTGCCGCCATGGTGCGTATGGCGCACCCTACGCGGTGTTGCGGCGTTCCGTAGGGTGCGCTGCGCGCACCGGGCATGACCCGGTGCGGATGTCAGCAAAGGCTTTGCTTTAGCTGACCAGGGTCAGTTCGACCTGCGGCTGTTGTTCCGGCTCGGCTACTCCGGCGAGGAATTCATCACCCCAACGGCGGATGTCGTTGTAGTTGACGATGTCGAATAGCTCGCGCAGCCGCGCCTGGGCTTCTGCCTTGGGCATGTTCAGCGCCAGGTAGCAGACTTGCGCCAGATCCGCAGTGTCATGCGGGTTGGTCAGCAGCGCGCCCTTGAGTTCGGCGGCGGCGCCGGCGAATTCCGAGAGCACCAGCACACCAGGGCCTTCCAGCAGGCCCTGGACGGCGACGAACTCCTTGGCCACCAGGTTGAGACCGTCGCGCAGCGGGGTGATCCACATCACGTCGGCCATGGCGTACCAGGCCACCACCTGCTCGAAGGGGAAACTGCGGAAGAAGAACTGCACCGGCGTCCAGCCGATGCTGGCGAAGCGGCCGTTGATGCGACCTACGGCTTGCTCGATCTGCGCTTGCAGCTCGTCATAGATGGTCATTTCACTGGCGGCAGGCACGCAGATACTGACCAGGGTGACCTTGCCCAGCAGCTCCGGGTTGTCCGCCAGCAGGCGCTCGAAGGCCTGGAGTTTTTCCAGGATGCCCTTGGTGTAGTCGAGGCGTTCCACCGAGAGGATCAGTTTCAGCCCGCTAAGCTCCTTGCGCAGGTCGGCCATCAGCTCCTGGATCTTCGGTTGCTCCAGGGCGCTGCTGATCCGGCCGATATCCAGGCCGACCGGGTGGGCGCCGAGTTTGACGATCCGGCTACCGGTGTCCACCGCAGTGGTCATGCGCTCCAGGCCCACGGCGCAGCCATAGGTGATGAAGCGCGGGGCGCAGTTCTGCCGGCTGACGGTTTGCAGTGGGGTGACGCCGCGTGCCACGTCGACGAAATTCTCCACCTGGCGCGGGATGTGAAAGCCGATGTAGTCGCATTGCAGCAGGCTGCCGATGATCTGCCGGCGCCAGGGCAGCACGTTGAATACATCCGCCGAGGGGAAGTAGGTGTGGTGGAAGAAGGCGATGCGCAGATCCGGGCGCAACTCGCGCAGGTAGCCAGGCACCATCCACAGGTTGTAGTCATGCAACCAGACGATCGCACCTTCGGCGGCTTCCAGGGCGGTGCGTTCGGCGAAGGCACGGTTGACCTTGAGGAACACCTGCCAGTCGTCTTCGTTAAAGGTGGCGCGCTCCCAGAAGGTGTGCAGGGTCGGCCAGAACGCTTCCTTGGAGAAGCGCTTGTAGAAAATGTCGACTTCTTCCTTGCTTAGCTTGACCCGCGCCGCCTTGAGCTTGGGGTAGCGCTCGGCATCTACGCTTGTGTGGATGTCGAACGGCTCGTCGTCGTCTTCATGCACCGCCCAGGCGACCCAGGAGCCGGGGCGACCGTCACCGAAAAAGCTCAGCAGGGTAGGAATGATGCCGTTCGGCGAGGTCGGTCGGCGGCGTTGTAGCTTGCCGTTGACCCGGTGTTCTTCATAGGGCAGGCGGTGGTAGACCATCACCAGTTCCGACTTGCCGGGTTCAGCCGCAATGCGCCGTTCGGCGGCAATGCCGTGCTCGCCGAGGAAACCGAAGTGGGCGAATGCCTGGAGAATCCCGCCGCAACCTGCGCGGCTGGCGTGCAAGGTGTGCGAGGACTGTTCGGTGGCTTTCAGCAAGCCAGCTTCCGAGTTACCAACGCAGACACTGTTGAAGGTGCCATTGAGCATGCTCAGGTCGTTGAGGCTGTGGCCAGCTGCCAGTACCTGGTCATTGTCCAGTTCCAGCCAGTCGGCCAGGGCTTGCAGGCTGCTGCCTTTATTGACGCCCTGCGGCAGAAAATCCAGGTAGCGCTCGGCGGAATACAGCAGGTCACAGCCGAGCGATTGGGCAGCGGCAAGCAGGGCCGGGTTGGCGGCTTGCTCAGGGCTGCAGAAGTAGGAGCAGCGGCGCATCTGCGGTACGTCCTGGCGCTCCAGTTCGAAGCCTTCGATGGCGCTGGCAACCTGGCTCTCGCCGGGCCAGAGCGCATCGATCTTGCTTTGCAGCGGCTGGATCGGCTGCAGGGTGTCGCCGTGGGTAAAGCTGGCGCCGACATCCGAGATGATGAAGTCCGGCTGAGGCAAGGTTGGGTCGGCCAGCAGCGGCAGTACCGACTCCAGGCTGCGGCCGGTGACATAGGCCAGGCGGATTTCCGGGTGCGCGGCGATGATCTGATAAAGGCTTAAGCGATCCTCGGGATCACCGGAGAGAAAGGTTCCATCGAGATCGGTAGCAAGTAACATGCGCAGTCTCCTTATGCAGTTGACGCGCCGACATGGGCCGACGTGCTAAGTATCGGGCGGACTCGCTTTGCAGCGGTCGCCTCTTTTGTTATGCAGGGGCAGAACCTTGGTTCGGCTCCTGCGCTGATTCGGTTAGCGGTTCTTCGCTGCTTTCGTCTGCCGGCGGTGCATCGGGCATCAGTTCCAGCACTGTATGGCTGGTGCGCAGCATTGGCATGAAGTGCCCGTGCGGCTCGCTGACCAAGTCGCTGACGTGGCGCAACCGGTAGAGGGTGTAGGCAGCGAGCAAACCCAGGGTCGCGGCGAAGTACAGCGGCAGTGCCTGAGCGCCCAGATGTTGCATGAGCAAGCCTGCCAGCAGGGGGCCGCACACCGAGCCGATGCCGTTGACCATCAGCAGGCTGCTGGAACCGGCGAGCACCTCATCGCTGTGCAGCTGATCGATCAGCTGCGCCACGGCAATTGGGTAAATCGCGAAGGCCAGGCCGCCCCAGACGAACATCGCTGCGAGCAGCAGACGCCCGGCAGGCAGCACGCTCATCAGCAGGGCCACCACCACCGACAACGCGACCACCCATAACAACACCAGGCGCCGGTCGTGCTTGTCGGAGTAAATGCCGATCGGCCACTGCAGCAGGGCGCCGCCGAGAATCGCGCCGCTCATCAACAAGCCAATGCCGGTGGCGTCGAAACCGCTGAGGCTCGCATACACCGGCGCCATGCCCCAGAAAGCGCCTAGGGCCAGACCGGAAAGGCCGGCGGCGGCAATCGCCAGCGGAGCAATGCCAACCAACTGGCGCAGGTTGGTGTGCATGGTTTCCGGTACGCTGGGCTGCGGTTGGCGGGTCAGGGTGATCGGCATCAAGGCAGCACTGATCAACATGGCGGCGAGCACGAACAGCACAAAATCGCTGGGGTCGGCCAGATTGAGCAGCTGCTGCGCCGCCGCCAGGGCGCCGAGGTTGACCGCCATGTAAACAGCGAACACCTGGCCGCGTTTGTCGTTGGGTGCCCGGGCGTTGAGCCAGCTCTCGATCACCATGTACAGGCTGACCAGCGCCAGACCATAAAGCACACGCAGGCCGAGCCAGACCCAGGGGTCGATGATCAGAATGTGCATCAGTGCGGTGATGGCGGCCAGTGCGGCACAAAAGGCAAACGCGCGGATATGCCCAACGCGGCGAACCAGCGGAATCGCTAGCCAGGTGCCAAGGAGAAAACCGACGAAGTACCCGGACATAATCAGTCCGAGCATCCCGGTGGAGTAGCCTTCGGCCACGCCGCGCAGGGTCAGTAGGGTGTTGAGCAGGCCATTGCCGAGGAGGAGTAAAGCAACCCCACCGAGCAATGAGCTGATAGGGGCAATCAGGGACCACATAGCGAAATACCCTAGGGGACTATGCCTGCAATAGCAAGCATGAATCGCGCCAATGGCTGTTGTGGTTTCGGGTTAAGCTATTGTTTTTAAAGACTTATTTTTATTGATGAACGGTCTTTTGGTTATCTTGACGCGCTGTCTGATTTGATTGGTTTTCCGCCGGCGAGCCCTGCTCGAGCAGTGGGCAGTGAAAGCCAGGCGTCAACGCTTTACTACGGTGCATCCAGTTATAGGGGATAGCGTCGCGGCCGGCTGAGCCTCTTTTAACCGAGACTCAGCGGCGCAGATAGGCGGCGAAGTCGATATCGCCCGCCGACAGGATTGCCTGCACCCGATTGTGCACGTTGAGCTTGCGCAGGATGGCGGAGACGTGGGCTTTGACCGTGGTTTCGGCGATGTCCAGGCTGTAGGCAATCTGCTTGTTTGACTCGCCTTTGGTCATGCGTTCCAGCACCAGCAGTTGCTTGCGGGTCAGGGCTTGCAGCAGTTCCTGGGGGAAGCCGTGGTGATCCGAATGACTGCGGTGTGAGGTGGCTTTTTGCGAGCGAATGATGTCTGGCGGCAAATAGACATTGCCGTTGAGGATCTGCTGGATGGCATCGGTCATCTGCGCGCGCGGTGAGGATTTGGTGATGAAACCGACGGCGCCGTAGGTGATGGCCTGGAGCACGACCTGCTTGTCCTGCTCGGCTGAAACGATCACCACCGGGATGGTCGGTGCCTCGTTGCGCAGGGTTATCAAACCGTTCAGCCCGTGCATGCCTGGCATATTCAGGTCGAGCAGGATCAAGTCGAGGTCGTCATTTTCCAGGGTCATGGCCAAGGCGCTGTCGAGGTCAGCGGTTTCCATGATTTCGCTACCGGGGAAGCCGTCGCTGATCACGTTGTGGATGGCTTCGCGAAACAGCGGATGGTCGTCGGCAATCAGAATTTTGTACATGGCCTTTCACCTCATTGTTGTGATTATGGTGTGGCTTTAGCCGTAGGAAAATGGATGCACGTTTATAGCAAGACGAGCGGTTAGCGATTGAGCGCACTCCAGCCCCGCCAGCAGTCGGGGCGGCAGTAGAACACCGGGGGCGAGCCTTTGTCGCCATGGCTGATCTGCCGGTGGCGGAAAAGAGTGTTGTGACTCTTGCAGTGGTCGGTTTTGGCTGACCATGCGCGGCCGAACCGGGCATCCGCCATGAGTGGGCCATGCAGGCCAAGGAGCTGGCAGACCTCAAACAGGCGGGTCTGCGGTTGTTTGTCGAGTAGGCGTTGCGCCGCCTGAATGTCGACGCTGGGCGCGCGGCTGCCGCCTGTGTAAAACAGGCTTGGCTTGGCCCTTGGCGGCTTAGCCAGCGGTAAGCTTGCGGTCAATGAAAGACCGGTTGGTAGAGGTAGGCAGAACGTCATCGCCTTAAGTCTCACTTCTTTTTGTGTGCGTATTACAGGGCAATACTCCTGCTTTGGAAATTCTACATTGGAGAGTAAAAGCAGTACCAAAGTAGTAGGTGGATGATCGCAAATGGCTGATTTATCGAGGCGCAAGCGGTTGCTGGCGGTGTTCGTCCAGATTGTTTGAGTGGATTGGCCGGGCGACGCTCAGCCGCGAACGGCTGACGCGGAGCGTCTGGGGCTGCATGCACGCGGGTGGTTCGACGGCAGCGCTCGGCAAAGAGCATCGCGGCCAAGGCCCCTCCCACAGGGTCACCAGATCACCGCTAAACCTGCGGGAGCGGTCTTGACCGCGAAGATTTTAAGGGGGATTGGAGCGTTCGAAGCTACAGCCGCTTCTCCGGGGAGTAACCCGTCAGGCAAGAGGGGGAGCCGCGAAGCTGTGCTGTGCAGCGAAGAATTCGCGGCGTTGCGCTTTAGCCGCGCGTGGACCTAGCTGGCGCGGCGCAGGGCGGCGTGTTGCGGGTTGAAGGTGACCACGGCGAGCACTGCGAACAGCGCGGTCAGGCCCAGGCAGATCAGCAGGGCGCTGAGGCTCAGGCGCTGGTAGAGGGCGAAGCGCACCAGTTCGACCGCGTGGGTGAAGGGGTTGAGTGCACACAGCCAGTACAGCCACTCGTTGGCCTCGCGCATCTTCCACAGCGGGTACAGCGCAGACGAGAGGAAGAACAGCGGGAAGATCACGAAATTCATCACCCCGGCGAAGTTCTCCAGCTGGCGGATGCCGTTGCTCAGCAACAGGCCCAGGGCGCTGAGCAGCAGCGCCACCAGCAGCAGCGCGGGCAGGGCGCTTAGCAGGCCCCAGGGCGGAGGCTGTACGCCGTAGAACCAGGCAATGGCGAGAAAGGCATAGACCTGCAGCAGCGAGATCAGGGCGATCGCCAGCAGCTTGCTGGCGAGCAGGAAGGCGCGTGGCAGCGGGCTGGTCAGCAGCACGCGCATGCTGCCCATCTCGCGGTCGTAGACCATCGACAGCGAGCCCTGCATGCCGTTGAACAGCAGGATCATGCACGCCAGCCCCGGGACTATGTAGGTCTCGTAGGTGATGTAGGTGTCGTAGGGCGCGATGATGGCGATGCCCAGCGCCGCGCGGAAGCCGGCGGCGAACACTAAAAGCCATAGCAGCGGCCGCACCAGGGCGCTGAAGAAACGCGAGCGTTGCAGCACGAAGCGCAGCCATTCGCGTTGCACGATGCCTTGCAGGCAGTACCAGTAGGCGTTCACGGGCGAGTCTCCATGGGTGGGTGTGCCAAGCGAAGAGCATCGCGGCCAAGGCCCCTCCCACAAGTCATCAGGTAACTTGCGACGAAGGCTTCTTCAGCAAATCGCGAGGCCACCGCTAAACCGGTGGGAGCGGTCTTGACCGCGAAGCTTTTGTGATCGATTGGAAGAGTCGCGGTTACAACCGCGGCTACCAACACCTCACGCCGTGGCAGCGGCTTCAGCCGCGCAGCGTTCATGCTCGCGTCTCACTGGCGGTCAGGTGCTCGAAGGTGGCGGCCAGGCTGGCGTCGTCGGCGCCGATTTGGCTGGCCAGGCCTTGGGCGACCAGGCGACCACGGTTGAGAATCAACAGTTCGTCGCTGGCCTGTACTTCATCGAGCAAATGGGTGGTCCACAGCACCGCCAGGCCGTCGTCACGACAGAGCTGGCGCACATGCCGGTTGAGCGCCAGGCGGCTGGCCGGGTCGAGGCCGACGCTGGCCTCGTCGAGCAGCAGCAGGCGCGGCTGATGCAGCAGGGCGCGGGCGATTTCCACGCGGCGGCGGTGGCCACCGTTGAGGTCGCGAACCTTCTCGGCGCGCCGTTCGCCGAGCTGCTGGCGCGCCAGTTCCTCGTTGATCCGTGCGCTGGCCAATGGTTTGGCCATGCCGTGCAAGGCCGCGTGGTAGCGCAGGTTCTGCTCCACGCTCAAGTCCAGGTCCAGGGTGCTCTGCTGGAACACCACGCCGAGTTGGCGCAATGCCTGGCGTGGATGCTGGCGCAGGCTGCACCCCATTACCTGGATGTCGCCCTGCTGCAGGTCATAGAGGCGGGTGAGCAGGGCGATCAGGGTCGATTTGCCGGCACCGTTCGGCCCCAGCAGCGCGGTGAAGCTGCCGGGCGCGACGCTGAAACCGACGCCCTGCAACGCCTGGCGCGTGCCGTAGGCGAAAGCTACGGCGCTGACCTCAAGGGCGTTCACGGGGTGACGACCACGCCCCAGGGATATCGGCCGACCTTGATCGACTTGGTCACCTTGAGCGACTTCACATCGATCACCGAGA
Organism: Pseudomonas sp.; assembly: GCF_030683065.1. GTDB lineage: Bacteria > Pseudomonadota > Gammaproteobacteria > Pseudomonadales > Pseudomonadaceae > Aquipseudomonas. The sequence continues at coordinate 25,446 of NZ_JAUXMX010000043.1, read as the reverse complement.
CGTCGCCGCTGACGCCGTTGGTGGTCAGCAGTTGGCTTTGGTCCGGGGTGAATGCCATGTGCCAGACGCGCCGACCGACCAGCAGGTAATCGAGCACCTCATAAGTCTTGGCGTCGACCACCGCCACATGGTTCGAAGGGCCGAGGGCAACGAAGGCATATCTGCCGTCGGCGCTGAGCTTGACCCCGACCGGTTGCACTTTGTCGGGGTGTACGCCCTTGATCTGGAAGGTCAGGACTTTCTCGATCTGCCGGCTGGCGACGTCGATCACGCTGACCGTACCGCCGATTTCCGCCGAGGCCCACAGGCGCTTGCCGTCAGCGTCGAACTCGACATGCCGCGGGCGCTGGTCGACCAGGGTGTTGTCGATCAGGGTCTGGGTGCTGGTGTCGATCCAGTGCAGCATGTTGGTGGTTTCGCTGGTGTTGACCGCCCACTTGCCGTCCGGGCTGACGGCCATGCCTTCGGGCTCTACGCCGACATCGATCTGCGCCAGCACTTCATCGCTTTGCACATCGACCACGGTGACCAGCGCATCGTCTTCGTTGGAGATATACAGCCAGCGGTCATTGGGGTGCAGGGCGAACTGCTCGGGGTCGGCGCCGGAGGGCAGTTCCTTGATGATGGTGCGCGTGGCCAGGTCCATCACCTGGACCCGATCCGAGTCGCTGGCGCAGATGTACAGCAGCTTGTTGTCGCTGGACAGCAGCAGGCCACGCGGACGCATGCCGACCTCCAGGGTGGCCGTCACCTCCATGGTCTTGAGGTCGATCACGCTGATGCTGTCGTCCTTTTCGTTGGAGACGTAGGCAGTGGCGGCGACTGTGGTGCCGGTGCTGATCAGCAGCGTTGCGCCGATCAGGGTGGCGAGCAGGGTCTTGCGCATGTGGTGTCTCCTTTTTGTTCTTGGGCGAGGATTGGTGCGCGCGGCGCACCCTACGGGTTGCTATGCCACGGGCTCCGTAGGGTGCGCCGTGCGCACCATCAAGTACGACTACCAGCCAGATCACAGCTGACTTCCGGTTGATCGAAGCCAAGGCTGTCCAGCTCGCTGGTAGGATGCAGAAAACCGTCCTGCGGCGAGTTGCTGACCAGGGCGCGGGGATGTACCAGAGGGATTGGTTGGCGCAGTTGACCGTTCCAGCTGCGGAAACTCAGCTTGCGACCCTTGAAGCCGTCCAGCGGCAGTTGATCGCTAAGGGCCAGGGTGCGGATTGCGTCGGCGTCGGTCTGGCGCAGTTTGCTCACCGCGCTGGCGATACTGCGCACCGCGATCCAGGCGGCGAAGTCGCGGTCGTTCATCCAGCGCTGGGCGTGGGCTTCGAAGCGCTTCTGCAACTGCGCGGCGCCATAAGTCTCGACAGTCTTGTGCCAGCCGGTCGGGGTCAAACCCTGGGTGCCAGCCACCGGACGCGGGTACCAGGTCTGGTAGGGCAGGTACTCGCCGAAGTCGCCGCGCTCGTCCGCCACCAGCACCACGTCGTACTCCTTGGTCTGGGTGAACAGCGGCATCTCGGCCTGGGCGCTGCGGCGCTGATCGTTGTCAAAACTCCAGGCCTTCTCCGCGACTATCTGGTGGCCGAAGCGCTTGGCCGCCCGGCGCAAGGCCGCGGCATAGGCCTGATCATCTTCGGTTGGCCCGGTGATCAGCAGCCAGCGCGACCATTTGCGCACGGTCAGGAACTGCGCCAGGGCATCAGCCAGCATCGCCCGGCTGGGCAGGGTGTGCAGCACGTTGGCCAGGCATTCGCTCTGGCGCAGGGAGTCGTCGCCGCTGCCGGCATTGATCAGCAGGCTGTCGTCGAGTGATTGGCTGAGCTGACGCAGGGTCGCGGCGGGGGCGTTGACCACGAATAGGCGCACGCCTTGGTCATGCAAGGCGCTGGCGGCTTGGAGCAGACTGTCGCTGTCGGCATGTTCGGCGACAGCGAGGCTGTAGGCATGCTTGAGAAAGCGCCCGGTGCTATTGCTGTCGGCGATCCCCAGTTCGGCGCCGCGCAGGCCGGCGTCCGCAGGTTCGCCAATCACATTGGACAACAATGGCCCGGTTTTCGGGGTGTAGGCCAGGTAGCCGATGCGCACCTGCAGTTCGGGCGCCGGGTTGTTGGCCTGGCCCAGGCCCGCATAACCAAGGACGGCACAGAGCAAGAGGTGACGACTGATCTGGCGCATGGGCAACTCCTGTGTAGGTGTTGCCAGCATAGGAACAGCCCGGCGCCCGGGGAATATGCCCAAAGTACCAGTACCGTTGTACAAAGGTAGTAACCACTCGGGCGTTCAACGTTCCAGGCGGCGGATGTCCAGGCGCAGATGGTCGATCTGCGCCTGGCCGTTGATCACCCTCAGCTGGGCGTTCTCGCGGATCTCCAGTAACTGGGTCGCACCGTTGCTCTGTAGCCGCTCGCTGATACTGGAGAACGCCAGGATGCGCTCATCGACCCGCAGCAGTTCGGTGTTGTCGCGCTGGTACTCGTAGCGCTGGGCGCGGTCGAAGGTGGCCTGCCAGAGTGCCGCCAGTTGCGCCTTGTCCAGGGTAAGCCAGGCCGAACTGTCGGGTAGCCGCACCACTGCCTTCGCCTGCGGGCTGAGGGCCGCGACCAGGGCTTGGGCATCTTGGTTCTGGGCGGCCTGATCGCTGGCGGCCAGAACGGCCATGACGGCGCGCTGCTCGGCGGCACTGGGGCGGCTGAGCGGGTTGCCTGGGCCATCCAGGTTGCTGAGGAATTGGCTGGCGGTGGGGTTGTCGCCTTGCCGGGCGGCTGCGCGAATCCAGTGCAGGCCGGCGATATGCTGTCCCTGCTGATAGAGGCTGTTGCCCAGCGCCCATTGCGCCGAACTGTTGTCCAGTTCGGCGGCGCGCAGGTACCAGGTCGCTGCCTTGGCCTCATCCCGCGGCGTGCCCAGGCCCAGTTCATGGGCGCGGCCGACTTCATGCATGCCAATGGCGTCACCGGCGTCGGCGGCCTGCTGATACCAGTTCAGCGCCTGCACATGATCCTGCTTCACTGCCAGCCCCGCCGCGTGCATGTTGCCGAGGTTGAGCATGCCTTGGCGGTTGCCGGCCTCGGCGAGCTTTCGGTAACGCACATAGGCTTCGTCAAAATCGCCCATCTTGTAGACCGCGTAAGCCTCCAGCACTTGGATCATTTCCCGGGCGATGCGCGGCTGATCGTCGTCGGCCTGTTCAGCCGGTAGAGACGCGCAATACAGCAGCGCCAGCAGCGCTGCGGCCAATGTGCGGAGCGAGGAAGGAGCAGACGTGTGCATGGGTGTGACCTGTCGGCGGGATGACTGAGCGTGTAACGCTAGCAACCAGCGCACGGGTGCGCTCTAGGCTTTAGGTGGCGCCTGGCAGGGCAATTAGTCCGGGGTGCGCGAGAAAACCCTGGCGCAGGTGCGCGGCCAAGGCTTCTGCGAGCTGCGCCGCTTTCGGCGCATGCCATCTGGCTGGGCTCCAAAGTAGCAGTACCCCTGTACCAAGGTAGTAAGCCAGCGCAGGGCGAGGGGTTTTAGCATGGTGGCATCAACCCATAACAACAATCGGTGATCCCCATGCGTGCTCTCAAAGCGATGTTTCTTCCCCTGCTGCTGATCGGCAGCCTGATTGGCTTCGACAATCTGCATGCGGCTGGTGACCTGACTCGGCGGGGCACCGCACTGCCTGATTTGCGCCTGGGCAGCGAAGAGAGCGACTACAGCATGTCGCAGAAGGAATACCAACTGGAAACCGGCAAGGCTTACCAGTTGAAAATTATCGCCAGCGGGCAGAAGGAATACGCCTTCCAGGCGCCGGAGTTCTCCACCTCGATCTTCCTACGCAAGATCGAAGCCGGCGGCGTGGAAATCAAGGCGATCACCCTCACCGAGCTTGAGTTCGAGGATGCCGGCGAGGCAGAGATCTTCTTCGTGCCGATCAAACCCGGCAAATTCCCCTTCTTCGCCAAGGGCCTGGAAGGCAAGGGCATGCTCGGCCACTTCGTGGTCAAGTAAGGCATGTCGGCGCTTTGGCGCATCAACCTGTTAGTCAGCCTGTTCTTTGTCCTGGTGACTGCTGCTGGCTTGGCGTTACTTCTGCGCCAGGCCAGCCATGACGTGCAGCGTGAAATGCAGGCCGCCGAAACGGTGGTTGAATACCTGCACGAGGCCGCATTGCGCGACCCTGCAAGCATGCAGCCGAGCCTGACCGGCAGCCTGCGCCATATTCGTGTGCAATGGCTGGAAGTCGGCCAAGTCGCAGTCGAGAGCGGCCCAGGCTGGCTGGATCGCTGGCTGGGCCAACACTTGCTGAGTGCTCAACAGCCGCCGCCGGTACTGCAGATGGCTGACGGCCGCCAGGTCCAGATTGCTGTCGACCCCACGGACGAAATCGACGAAGTCTGGGATTCCCTGCTGCAACTCCTGGTGCTCAGCACCCTGGCGCTGATCTTGAGCTTGCTGACCATTCGCTGGGCGGTGGGTCAGGGGCTGGCAGTGCTTGATGAGTTGTTCAGTGGTTTGCAGCAAGTCACCCAAGGGCAACTCGATACGCGCCTGCAGACGCACACGCTGCCTGAGGCGCGGCGCTTGGCTGGGCATTTCAACTCCATGGCCACCACCTTGCAGCAGGTGCAGCTGGATAACGCCGAACTGACCCAGGCTCTGCTGGCGCTGCAAGAGCGCGAGCGCACTCGCCTGGGGCAGACCCTGCATGATGACCTTGGCCAATACCTCAGTGGTATCCGCGCCCAGGCCTGTCTGCTGCGTGCCGTGGCCGATCAACCTGAGGCAGTCAGAGTCACCGCGCAGTGCCTGGAAGCCAACTGCCAGCAGTTGCAGGATGGTTTTCGGGCGCTGATTCGAGATCTCTATCCGCTGGTACTGGAGCGTCTCGAGTTGGGCGAGGCCTTGCAGCAACTGACGCAGGACTGGCAAACCAGCCAGGGTGTACGTTGCCGGCTGTTGGTCAGTGAAGGCCTGCCGCAACTGCCATTGCCGAGCAAAGCCCATCTGTATCGCCTGATCCAGGAAGCCCTGACCAATGTGGCGCGGCATGCCCAGGCCAGCGAAGTGCGCGTGCGCTTGCAGCATCAGGGCGGCCGTTTGCGTCTGCTGGTGCGCGACAACGGCATCGGCGCGCAGATGCCTCAGCGCGCAGGCATCGGCCTGCGCTCGATTCGCGAACGGGCACGCTGCCTTGGCGGCGTGTTACGCCTGCATAGCCGGCCTGGTGCCGGTTGGGCGCTGTGCCTGAGTATTCCACTGACGGGGAATGACTGATGAAGATTCTGCTGGTCGACGACCACGCGGTGGTGCGTCAGGGCTATGCCAGCCTGCTGCGCGCCTTGCTCCCGGACGTGCTGGTAAGCGAGGCCTGCGATGGCGAGCAGGCCCTGCAACGGGTCCAGGAGGAAATTCCCAACCTGGTGATCATGGACATTGGTCTGCCGGGCATCAGCGGCCTGGAAACCACCCGGCGTTTGCGCCAGCGCCTGCCACAACTGCGCGTCTTGTTCTTCAGCATGCATGACGAATTACCGCTGGTGCGTCAGGCGCTGGACGCCGGAGCGATTGGTTACCTGACCAAAAGCTCGGCGCCGGAAGTACTGGTCGAAGCAGTCAAGCGTACCTTGGCCGGGCATGCCTATATCGAACAACCGCTGGCCACCCACCTGGCCTGCAACCCGGTGCATCAGGGCAGCACCGACCCGCGCCTGCGCAGCATGACCCAGCGCGAGTTCGAGATCTTCGTGATGCTGGCTAAAGGCATACCCACGCGCATCATCGCGGAAAAACTGTGCATCAGCGGCAAGACCGTCTCCAACTACATGACCTTGTTGAAGAACAAACTACAGGTCGGCTCGCAAGCCGAACTGGTGCACCTGGCCATCGATACCGGGATACTGCGGGTGGGGATGGAGAGCGCGTAGGGCTTGTTTTTTTGCAAGCGCTTTCGCGGTCAAGGCTCATTAAAAAAAATAACTCGTTGTTTTATATCTAGAAATTAAATCAGAACTGGTCCTTTTAGGAGCGGCTTTAGCCGCGAATTCTTAGCTGCTCAGCCAAAGTTTCGCGGCTGAAACGGATCGCCGCCCGGCCGCTCCTAGCAGGTGCAGTCGGATCAGCAAGCGCGATTAGCTCCGTTTACTGCGTGACAGCGCGGCGTCTGGGCGACGGGGGATCTCCTACTGAACTGCGGCGAACAGCGAACCGTAGGAGCGGCTTCAGCCGCGAATGCTTTTACCTGCTATACCCAATGCGAACCAATAGTATCGAGGCGAGGGAATGCCTAGACCAGATTTTTCCTGTGCGCATCGTTTGCGTACCGGCCGTTTCTCCGAACCTAGCCGCATCTACCTGCTGACCACCGCCGTCCACAAACGCATGCCGCTGTTCCGGGATCTAAGCCTGGGACGCCTGCTGGTCGCTGAATTGCGTGCCGCTCATGATCAGGGCTGGGTGTCCTCCCTGGCCTGGGTGGTGATGCCGGATCATCTACATTGGTTAGTCAGGCTTGAGTCGCAGTCGTTGGACGAATTGATGCAGGGCATCAAGGGTCGTAGCGCCAGACGGATCAACCACCAGCTCACACGACGTGGGCCGGTGTGGCAGAGCGGTTATCACGATCGTGCCCTGCGCAAGGAGGAGGATATGCAGGAAGTAGCCCGTTATGTGGTGGCCAATCCCCTGCGGGCAGGACTGATTGAGAGGGTTGGCGATTACCCGTTGTGGGATGCCATTTGGCTGTAGAGCACATTCGCGGCTGAAGCGGAACGCCGCCCGGCCGCTCCCACGGTTGTATACCTTTTCAGTCCCAGTCCTGCGGGCAGGCCGTGCAGCCTTGCATATTAGCGCCCTGGAAATTGCCGTAGTGCCTGCGGGTACCGCTCAGGTCGGCGTTTTCCAGGTTGGCGCCGGACAGTTTCACTTCCTGCAAATTGGCATCGATCAAGGACGCGCCCTTGAGGTCGGCTTTGCTCAGCCAGGTCATTTCCAGGTTGGCTGCCCGCAGGTCGACGTTGTGCAGTTTGGCGCCGGACAGGCGGGCGAATTCCAGGTCGGCGGCGCGCATATTGGCATTCTGGAACTGCGCGGCCTGGGCGAACAGGCCCCAGCCGCGGATGGCCACCAGGGTGCTGTCGGTGAAGTCGGCCAGGCGCAGGTTGCTTTGTTGCAGGCTGGCGCGGGTCAGGTTGGCGCCTTGCAGGCTGGCGTTTTCCAGGTTGGCCAGGTCGAGGCGGGCGTGACGCAGGTTGGCGCCGGAGAGATCGGCACCGGCCAGGTTCATTCGGCGCATGTCCTGGTTGTTCAGGTCGGCATTGCGCAGGTCGGCGTTGGGGCATTGGCTGTCGGCTTCTATGCGGCAACCGTTGACGGTCAGTACCTCATCGGCGGCCAGTACCTTGCAGCCAATGACCAGTAAAATCAGGGGTAAAAACAACGTCAGGTAGTTCATGGCGATTGCTCGGTAGGGGGTGCGGGGCCGCTTATGCCGTGCGCACCGAGGTATACGAAGGCGGGTGCCCGGCAGGGCACCGGAACGAGGAGGGCTGTGCGCATGGCGCACCCTACGAGGTGCACCATGCGGGCTGGGCTCAGCGCTTGGCCGTGCTCTTGTCCCAGCTCGGCAGCTTGAACACCCAGAACGAACCGCCTTGGGCGATCGGCTTGGTCAGTTCGGCCATGTCGCCGCCCCACAGCGGCACTGCGCCGCCGTAGCCTGAGGTCACGCCGATGTACTGCTCGCCATCCTGTTCCCAGGTGATCGGCGGGGAGATGATTCCGGTGCCGACCTGGAACTTCCACAGCTCCTTGCCGTTCTTCGCGTCGAAGGCCTTGAAGTAGCCGTCACCGGTGCCGGTGAACACCAGGTTGCCTTTGGTTGCCAGCACTCCGGCCCACAGCGGCAGTTGTTCCTTGTGTTCCCATTCAACCTTGCCGGTGGTGGGGTTCATGGCGCGCAGGATGCCGACGTGGTCGTCGAATAGACGTTTGATCCTGAAGCCCATGCCCAGGTAAGCGGAGCCTGGCTTGTAGACGGCTTCCTCGGCCCAGTAGTCCTCTTTCCAGTGGTTGGCAGGCACGTAGAACAGGCCGGTGTCCTGGCTGTAGGCCATCGGGTTCCAGTTCTTGCCACCAAGGAAGGGTGGCGAGACTTCGACCGATTTGCCTTTGGTTTCGCCCGGCTCGGGTTTGGGCGGACGCTGACCTTCATTTTCCACCGGGCGGCCGGTTTTCAGGTCGATATGGCTGGCCCAGGTGATCTTGTCGACGAAGGGGAAGGCGTTTTGCAGCTTGCCGTTGGCGCGATCAACCACATAGAAGAAGCCGTTGCGGTCGGCATGGGCAGTGGCCTTGACGGTCTTGCCATCCTTGTCCTTGTAGTCGAACAGCACCAGTTCGTTGTTGCCGGAGAAGTCCCAGGCATCGTTCGGCGTGTGTTGGTAGAACCACTTCACTTCGCCGGTGGTGGCGTCGACGCCAACTTGGCCTGAGGTGTAGAGGCTGTCGAAATCTTTCGGATCGCCACCGTCGGCGGTCCGCGCCCAACCGTTCCACGGGGCCGGGTTACCAGCACCGACGATGATGGTATTGGTCTCTGCATCGAAGCTGGCGCTCTGCCATGGCGCACCGCCGCCCTGGCTCCAGGCTGCCTTCTTGCCGGTTGGGTGGTTGGGGTCATCCGGCCAGGATGGCGCTTTTACGTCGCCGGTTGGCGTGCTGTCCTTGCCGTTCATGCGGCCCATATGGCCTTCGACGAAGGGGCGCATCCAGACTTCTTCACCGGTATCCGGGTCGCGGGCGAACAGCTTGCCGACCACGCCGAATTCATCGCCGGAGCTGCCGTGGATCAGCAGGGTTTTGCCGCTCTTCTGGTCTTTAACCAGGGTCGGTGCGCCGGTCATGGTGTAGCCGACCGCGTGATCACCGAACTTCTTGTTCCATACCACTTTGCCGGTGTCTTTGTTCAATGCCACGACGCGTGCATCGAGGGTGCCGAAGAAGACTTTATCGCCGTAGATTGCCGCACCGCGGTTGACCACATCGCAGCACGGCCGAATGTTGTCCGGCAGGCGGTGGCTGTAAGTCCACAGGCGTTTGCCGGTCTTGGCGTCGAGGGCGAATATCCGCGAGTAGGAGCCGGTGACGTAGATCACCCCGTCGTGGATCAGCGCTTGCGATTCCTGGCCGCGCTGCTTCTCGTCGCCGAAGGAGTAGGACCAGGCCGGGGTCAGCTTGAACACGTTCTGGTCGTTGACCTGAGCCAGTGGGCTCCAGCGCTGGGCGTTGGTGCCCATGCCGTATTGCAGCACGTTGGTGGTGGTCAGGTGGTCGTTGGCGATGTCGTCCCAGGTGACGTTCTTGGCCAGCGCACTGCCGCTCAGCGCCAGGCCGCCGACCAGCAGCAGGCTGTGGATGGCGAGGGCCACGGGATGTGGCGTGCTGGGTAACGATCTTATTGTCATGGTTGTGGTTCCCATTGGTGGTGGAGGCAAGGTCGCCGGTGAGCGACCTGTGAACCGATAGTGGAACCACGGCCGTTTCGCCGAAACGGAAAAGCTCCCGCTCGTGCCGGGAAAAATGCCCAAACCGGACATGACTTAGGCTTGCTGCGAAAGCCCTGCCCAAGGCTCGCCACAAGCTCTACTACCAAGGGACTAGGTACGAGCCACCAAAGCAGCATTCGATGCGTGTCGAGGTCTTTCTACTATGGCTACAACCAAGCTCCATAAAGTCTGTGTTGCGTGCACTCGAAGAGGTCTCGATCATGAAAATCCAACAAAAAACCGCTGCCGCCCTGCTGCTATTGGCGTTCTCGACCACGCTCTGGGCGCATGGCGATGTGGTGCCGCAAGCCGTCAAGACCGAAGGGCTGGAAGCGCTGGGTGAAGAGTGGCTGGAAGAGAACCCCTACCGAGAAAATGCCAGGGCCATTGAAATCGGCGCCTCGGCCTACAACCAGAACTGCGCGGCCTGCCACGGCCTGGAAGCCAAATCGGGTGGCATTGCCCCGGACCTGCGCCTGCTCGAAGTCGGCGCCTTGGGTGATGAGTGGTACAAGGAGCGGGTGATCAACGGTGCGGTGCGTGACGGTCGCGTGTACATGCCGAAGATGGCGGATTACCTCAGCCAGGAAGCGTTGTGGGCCGTGCGCAGTTACCTGGAGAGCTTGGCGATCGAGGAGTGACGGCCATGCGCCTGAGTGTCCTGCTGTTGAGTGCGTTGCTGAGCACCCTGGCCGTGGTCGCTGCACCGGCCCAGGCCCAGGCGCCGGTGCGCAGCTATGATTCGATCATCGAATCGGGTGTGCTCAAGGTCGCCCTTTATGATGATTTCCCGCCTTACAGTTTTCAGCAGGATGGTCAGCCACGCGGGGTCGACTATGAAGTGGCTCAAGCCCTGGCCAGCGGCCTGGGTCTCAAGCTGGAGCTGATCTGGGCGCCAGCCGGGGAGAAGCTCGACGACGATCTGCGTGACTACATCTGGCGTGGTCATTACCTGCGTCCGCAGGTGTTGGCCGACGTGATGCTGCGCGTGCCTTACGATCGTGAATTTTCCCACATGAGCAACGAGTTCGGCGAGCTGGTGAACGAGTTGGTGGTGATGTTTGGCCCTTACCAGCGCGAACGCTGGCAAGTTGCCTATGATCGGCGCCGGCTCGAGGCCGTGCCCAGTGTGGCGGTCTTCCAGAAGCACCCGATTGGTGTCGAGGTCGACAGTGTGCCGTCCTTTTATATGTCCTCGGTGTTCGACGGCATGCTCAGTGGCAAGACCCATCACTTCAGTAATCCTCAGGCGGCTTTTGCCGGGATGAAGAATGGCGAAGTCGATGCAGTGATGGCCATGCGCGGCGAAATCGACTGGCAGGTGAAGCAGGCTGCAGACAGCAATCTGGTCTTGGCCGAGAACGCCTACCCGAACATGGGCAGGCAGGTCTGGGACATTGGCATGGCGGTGCACGAAACCAACCGGCAGCTGGCGTATGCCCTGGAAGAAAAACTCGAAGAGCTGATTCTTGCCGGTGATCTCAAGCAGCTCTATGGCCGCTATGGTCTGCGTTACGAGCTGCCGGGCTTGTACCAGGAAATCGAGTGAAGCTGACGAACTGTCGCGCACGGCAATTGCGCCGTGCGCGACAGCGTCGCCCATGATTGGCACATGGCCAAATATCAGAGCGTGGCTTGCACCGCAGGCACGTTGTCTTTTAGTTCAACGATGTCGGGGGCGACCGGGGTGAATGTCAGCTCCAGGCGCTCGCTGCTCCAGGCGCGAGTCTTGTTGGTCAGCTCCAGGTTGCCATCCAGCTTCTGGCCGTAGGAGGGGATGATCTCCTTCAGCTTGGTCTGCCAGGCTTCGCTCTGCAGTCTGTCCTTGAAGGTGCGCTCAAGCAGGTGAAGCATGATTGGCGCAGCGGTCGAGGCACCTGGCGAGGCGCCCAACAGCGCAGCGATGCTGCCGTCTGCCGCACTGACCACTTCGGTACCGAACTGCAGAATGCCGCCATTTTCAGCGTCCTTCTTGATGATCTGTACACGCTGACCGGCCTGCAGCAGGCGCCAATCTTGATCCTTAGCCGCCGGGTAGTAGTCGCGCAGCGAGTCCATCCGGTCGTCCTGGCTTTGCATCAACTGGCCCATCAGGTAGGTGGTCAGTGACATGTTATCCAGGCCGGCGTGAGCCATGGGCATGACGTTGTGGGTGGTCAGGCTGGCGAACATGTCCGTCCAGGAACCGTTTTTCAGGAACTTGGTGGAGAAGGTGGCGAACGGGCCAAACAGCAGCGCCTTCTGGCCATCGATCACGCGGGTGTCCAGGTGCGGTACCGACATGGGCGGCGAGCCGACCGAGGCCAGGCCATAAACCTTGGCCTGGTGCTGGCTGACCAGTTCCTGGTTGTTGGTGACCAGCCACTGGCCGCCAACCGGGAAACCGGCATAGCCGTCAGCTTCGGGGATGCCGGATTCTTGCAGCAGCTTGAGGGCGCCACCGCCAGCACCGATGAACACGAAGCGGGCGTTGACAGCGATCTCTTTCTCGCCGTTGGCCAGGTCCGCGACCACGACTTTCCAGGTGTTGTCATCGTTGCGCGAGATGCCGCGCACTTCATGCTGCAGGTGCAGGTTGAAGGTGTCGGCCTTGCGGTTTAGCGAGGCGATCAACTGGCGGGTGATTTCGCCGAAGTTGACGTCGGTGCCAAAGGTCACGCGGGTGGCCGCGAGTTTTTCGCCAGGCTGGCGCTCGGCCATGACCAGCGGAACCCACTCGGCAATCTTGGCCGGGTCTTCGGAGTATTCCATGCCGCGGAACAGGGTGCTGTGCTGCATCGTCTCGTAGCGCTTCTTGAGGAAGGCGGTGTTCTTCTCACCCCAGACGAAGCTCATGTGCGGGACGTTGTTGATGAACGACTTGGGGTTGTTGAGGAGGCGCTGCTCGACCTGGTAGGCCCAGAACTGCTTGGAAATCTCGAAGGATTCGTTGATCGCCACGGCCTTGCTGATGTCGATGCTGCCGTCGGGCTTTTCCGGTGTGTAGTTCAGCTCGGCCAGGGCCGAGTGGCCGGTACCGGCGTTGTTCCAGGCGTTGGAGCTTTCGTCGGCGACTTGATCGAGACGCTCGTAGAGGTCGATGGTCCAGGTCGGCTCCAGCTCAGTGAGGTAAGTGCCCAAGGTGGCGCTCATGATCCCGCCGCCGATCAGCAGTACGTCCACGGTTTTTTCGGGCTCGGGCTGCTTGGCGCAACTGATTACGCTCAGGCACAGCAGGGGTATTAGCAGTTTTTTCATTAGGCAGACCATTTGGCAGATGAATGTTGCTCACGACGGACGGGCCGGTGGGCAGTGAAGCGACGGTGTTAGACAGGCGCGTGGGCGGCCAGTGCGGACTTTTGTGCTGCCCTACCAAGCAAAAGCGATGCCGAAACGATTCAGCAAGCGTTTTTCGCCTGCTGTAGCGGCAATCTGCCGCAATCAACGATCCGCCGATGGCGGAAACTCGCCAGCACGCTATCGATTTTACCGACATACCTGGCGGTTTCTCGCCACGTGTTCTGCCCGGCCTGGTCTGTGAGTCGGTATTGCTACCAAGGGAGTAGTTAAATCGGCACTGCGATCAATTGTTGCGCGGGCCTCTGCAGCCAAGAATTAACGGCAGACCGGGAAAATTTCCCGGGGATAACAATTAACCCGCAGAGGTAACCGCAATGAAACACTCCGGTCTACGTAAGCCCTTCGTGCTGAGCGCACTGTGCGCCGCCATGTTCTTCCCCGCCGCATCGGCGTGGGCGGTCACCGATCAGGAAATCCTCAACGATGTAAACACAACCCATGAGATCGTGACCAACGGCATGGGCCTGCAAGGTCAGCGCTACAGCACGCTGGATATTCTTAATACCGACAACATCAAGGACCTGCGCCCGGTCTGGGCGATGTCCTTCGGTGGTGAAAAGCAGCGCGGCCAGCAAGCCCAGCCGATGATCAAGGACGGTGTGATGTATGTCACTGCCTCCTACTCACGGGTGTTCGCCGTGGATGCGCGCACTGGCAAGGAACTCTGGCAATACGATGCGCGCCTGCCGGATGACATCCGCCCGTGCTGCGACGTAATTAACCGTGGCGTGGCCTTGTACGGCGACCTGGTGATCTTCGGCACCCTGGACGCCAAGCTGGTGGCCTTGCACAAGGACACCGGCAAAGTGGTCTGGCGCAAAAGCGTCGCCGACCACAAGGCCGGTTACTCGATTACCGCGGCACCGCTGGTGATCAATGGCAAGTTGATCACCGGGGTTTCCGGTGGCGAGTTCGGCGTGGTCGGCAAAATCGAAGCCTACGACCCGAAAAACGGCGAACTGCTGTGGAGCCGCCCGACCGTGGAAGGCCACATGGGCTATATCTACAAAGACGGCAAGGCGGTCGAGAATGGCATCTCCGGCGGCGAAGCTGGCAAGACCTGGCCGGGCGACCTGTGGAAGACTGGCGGCGCGGCGCCTTGGCTAGGCGGCCTGTACGACCCGGAAACCAACCTGCTGCTGTTCGGTACCGGTAACCCGGCGCCGTGGAACTCGCACCTGCGCCCTGGCGACAACCTCTACTCGTCCTCGCGCCTGGCCCTGAATCCCGACGACGGCACCATCAAATGGCACTTCCAGACCACCCCGCACGACGGCTGGGACTTCGACGGCGTCAACGAGGTGGTGTCCTTCAACTACCAGGAAGGTGGCAAGACCATCCAGGCCGCGGCTACCGCCGACCGTAACGGCTTCTTCTACGTGCTCGACCGTACCAACGGCAAGTTCATCCGTGGCTTCCCCTTCGTCGACAAGATCACCTGGGCCAAGGGTCTGGACAAGAACGGCCGGCCGATCTTCGACGACAGCAACCGTCCGGGCGCACCGGGCGGCGAAACCAAGGGCACTTCGGTGTTCTCCGCGCCAGCCTTCCTCGGCGCGAAGAACTGGATGCCGATGGCCTACAGCCAGGACACCGGGCTGTTCTATGTGCCGTCCAACGAGTGGGGCATGGACATCTGGAACGAGGAAATCGCCTACAAGAAAGGCGCAGCCTACCTCGGTGCCGGTTTCACTATCCGTCCGCTGAACGAAGACTACATCGGCGTACTGCGCGCCATCGACCCGAAAACCGGCAAGGAAGTCTGGCGTCACAAGAACTACGCGCCGCTGTGGGGCGGGGTGATGACCACCAAGGGCAACCTGGTATTCACCGGTACCCCTGAGGGTTTCCTGCAGGCCTTCAACGCCAAGACCGGCGAGAAAGTCTGGGAATTCCAGACCGGTTCCGGCGTACTCGGTTCGCCAGTTACCTGGGAAATGGACGGCGAGCAGTATGTCTCCGTACTCTCCGGCTGGGGCGGCGCAGTGCCGCTGTGGGGCGGTGAAGTGGCCAAACGGGTAAAAGACTTCAACCAGGGCGGCATGCTCTGGACCTTCAAACTGCCGAAGGAGCTGGTGGCCAAGCGCTGATCGTTTATCGCTGAGGCACCCATGAGGCACAAGGCCGGCTTATTAGCCGGCCTTGTGCTTTCTGTTGTCTGGCGGATTGGTAAATCTATCTAGGGGCAAGCCATACAGAACACAGGTGATACCCCGTTGCGCAGCAAACTCTGTAGTAGCCGGTGGGACGCTTAGTCCTTGCGGTGCTCCGTCGATGCTTTCGATCTACAACGGCAGGAGCTACCCCGTCGTCCAGACGCCGCGCTGTCGCGAAGCAAGCTAGGTGCCCAAGGATTAAGACGGGTCGCCTAGGTCGGGCCGCGTAGGTTAGGCGCCCACAAATTGACCTGCTGCCAGCAGAATAACCGCTCCGTAACCCATCATGGATTTCAGCCACAACAACCGGATACAGGTATGAATCGCTCGATGGGTATCGCTGCGCTCAACGCCATCCTACGGTTACCGGCTCCTACAAGTGCACGCAAGCCGACAGGCGTGAATTGTCCCCAGTTTGCTGCGCGACGGGGGATCTCCTACGAAACCCGTAGCCCAGATGAACATACAAGTCCGGATTGCCTCCGGGTTATGGATGCGCAGGACTGTGTGGGAGGGGCAGGTGGTGAGCGGTGAACCTTTCGCGTCCTCGACTGCCAACCCTCTGTCGGGCGTGGGTTGGTGGTAGCGTCTATGCTGATCAGCCAAAGGTCATGTCACTTGGCATACGGTCGGACTCTCTACTACCAAATGACGAGAGGTTATGTGCCATGGGCGCATACCGGCCGCGCCTGCAGCTTCCTAATATCGAACCATGACCTGCTCCACGTTCCCAGGAGCAGGCTCCGACAATCGAAGAGAGGTCATCATCATGATTTACGCGAAACCCGGCACACCAGGCGCAGTCATCAACCTCAAGCCGCGCTACGGTAATTTTATCGGTGGCGAATTCCTTGCGCCGGTCGACGGTGCGTATTTCACCAACACCAGCCCGGTCGATGCCTCGGTAATCGGTGAGTTCCCCCGTTCCAGCGCTGCAGACATCGAGCTCGCCCTGGATGCCGCCCATGCCGCCGCCGATGCATGGGGCAAGACGTCAGTGCAGAACCGCTCCCTGGTGCTGCTGAAAATCGCCGACCGCATTGAAGCCAACCTCGAAGTGCTGGCTGTGGCTGAAACCTGGGACAACGGCAAGGCCGTGCGTGAAACCCTCAACGCCGACGTGCCGCTGGCTGCCGATCACTTCCGCTACTATGCCGGTTGCATCCGTGCCCAGGAAGGCAGCGCTGCCGAGATCGACGAACACACCGCCGCCTATCACTTCCACGAGCCGCTGGGCGTGGTTGGGCAGATCATTCCTTGGAACTTCCCGCTGCTGATGGCCGCCTGGAAACTGGCTCCGGCCCTGGCTGCTGGTAACTGCATCGTGCTCAAGCCGGCCGAGCAGACCCCGCTGTCGATCACCGTATTGATGGAGCTGATCGGCGACCTGTTGCCGCCGGGCGTGCTCAACGTGGTTCAGGGCTTTGGTCGCGAAGCCGGTGAGGCCCTGGCCACCAGCAAGCGCATCGCCAAGATCGCCTTTACCGGCTCCACCCCGGTCGGTTCGCATATTCTCAAGTGCGCCGCCGAGAACATCATTCCGTCGACCGTGGAGCTGGGCGGCAAGTCGCCGAACATCTTCTTCGAAGACATCATGAACGCCGAACCGGCCTTCATTGAAAAAGCTGCAGAAGGTCTGGTACTGGCCTTCTTCAACCAGGGCGAAGTGTGCACCTGCCCATCCCGCGCCCTGGTGCAGGAGTCGATCTACGACGCCTTCATGGTTGAGGTGATGAAGAAGATCAAGGTGATCAAGCGTGGCGACCCGCTGGATACCGAAACCATGGTCGGTGCCCAGGCCTCCGAGCAGCAGTACGACAAGATCCTCAGCTACCTGCAGATTGCCCAGGAAGAAGGTGCCGAGCTGCTTACCGGCGGTGCCGCCGAGCGTCTGGAAGGCGATTTGGCCAGCGGTTACTACATCCAGCCGACCCTGCTCAAGGGCAACAACAAGATGCGCGTGTTCCAGGAAGAAATCTTCGGCCCGGTGGTGGGTATCACCACCTTCAAGGACGAAGCCGAAGCCCTGGCGATTGCCAACGACACCGAATTCGGCCTCGGCGCCGGTCTGTGGACCCGCGACATCAACCGCGCCTACCGCATGGGTCGGGCGATCAAGGCCGGTCGCGTATGGACTAACTGCTACCACCTGTACCCGGCGCACGCCGCCTTCGGTGGTTACAAGAAGTCCGGTGTCGGCCGCGAAACCCATAAGATGATGCTCGACCACTACCAGCAGACCAAAAACCTGCTGATCAGCTACGACATCAACCCGCTGGGCTTCTTCTGATTGCTGTTTGCTACCCGGCACGTTCGCTCCAGCGTGCCGGTTCCAACCTGCGATAGGCCCCCAGGGCAGGATTTGCAGCAGGCTGCAGCGGCCTGATATGTACGGCAGCAAATCACTCTCGCAACGCGGCTTCGGCCGCGTTTTTTAATGCTGACGGTTAAGCCGCTTTTCGCAGGGCGGGTTACGCGGCGCGCCACGCTGGCGGTGCCTGATTATTCGTGGGTTGGCGCCGCTAACCCATCGGGCAGGGACAGTTCGTAGGACGCGGGCCGCGCCGTTCGTAGGATGGGTTGAGCGCAGCGATACCCATCAGCGATTCATGCTCGCGGGCTAATCCAGCGCGCAGGCAAAGTTGCACCGTGAGCAGGTCGGTTAGCGGTGCAGGCCGCCGGATCATAGGCCGTTGCGTCATTCGGGCGCTGCGTCAGCAGGCACGCCGCCATGATGGGTTACGCCGCGCAGAAAATGCAGTCTTGCCGGATATCGCCTGGGCGGCTAACCCATCCGAGAATCACAACAGCCTGTGGCTCAACGGCTTCTAGGCGCCGGTTTTCGCGGGCAATGTCCCCGAAAGATCTGTTTCCGTTTATCGCGCGCGGCGCTGTTCGTCGATGGCAAAGGTATTGTGCGTCAGGCGCAAAGCCGGGTTGATCGGTAGCGTGCTAATCTTCTTGGCCGGCCAGCCCAAGGCCGTGCCTTGTGAGTTTACCGATGCCCGCCAATGTTTCCGCTACCCACCTTACCCGCGGCACTGTCGCTTATCGCCGCGCCACCCTGGCGCTGTTCTGCGCCGGGTTTGCCACTTTTGCCTTGCTCTATTGCGTGCAGCCGTTGTTGCCGTTGTTGGCCGCGCATTTTTCGGTGTCGGCCGCCGGTAGCAGCCTGGCGTTGTCGCTGACCACCTTGAGCCTGGCGCTATGCCTGTTGCTGTCGGGCGCACTGGCCGAGAGCTGGGGGCGCAAGCCGGTGATGGTCGCCGCCTTGGGCCTGGCCTGTGTGCTCGGCATTGCCTGTGCGCTGGTCGAAACCTGGGACTATCTATTATTGCTGCGCGCGTTGCTCGGTCTGGCGTTGAGTGGCCTGCCAGCGCTGGCCATGGCGTATGTCGGTGAGGAATTCGACCCCGAAGCGCTGCCGGCTGCCATGGGCCTGTATATCGGTGGCACCGCACTGGGCGGCCTGCTGGGGCGCCTGCTCGCCGGCCTGCTCAGCGACATCGGTGGCTGGCCGTTGGCGTTGGGCGGCATTGGCGGCATGGGGCTGCTGGCCTTGGCGCTGTTTATCTGGCTGTTGCCGCCGTCGCGGCATTTCCGCGCGCAGCCGTTGTCGCTGCGCGGCTTGCTCGGCAACTTCGGCCAACATCTGGGTAACCCACAGTTGCGTGCGTTATTTATGCTGGCATTCCTGTTGATGGGCGGCTTCGTCGCGCTGTTCAACTATGTGGGCTTTCGCCTGGCGGCGGCGCCGTTCAATTTATCGTCGAGCCTGATCGGCCTGCTGTTCACGGTGTACCTGGTCGGGATTGTCAGTGCCGGCTGGGCCGGGCGCCTGGTATCGCGCCTGGGTGCGCGTCAGGTGCTGCAGGGCGGTATCGCGATCATGCTGCTTGGCGTCGCGCTCTGTGCCACGCCCTGGTTGAGCGCCGTGGTGCTGGGCCTGGGGTTGTTCACACTGGGATTTTTCGCTGCCCATGCAGTGGCCAGCGGTCAGGTGGGTCGGCATGCCAAGGGCGCCAAGGCGCAGGCCTCAGCCCTGTACCTGTGTGCTTATTATCTGGGCTCCAGCGTGGTCGGCTATGCCGGTGGCTATGTATGGGAGCATGCCGGCTGGCTGCCATTGCTGGCGGTGTTGGCCAGTTTGTTCGTGTTGGCGGGATGCTGGGCGCGCCGGTTGTGAGCTGTGCAGTTTGGTTCAGCTTAGGTTCAGCAAGGGTTCAGCGGCTGTTCAGCAAGACTCGGGCAACATAACTCCTGAGTTAAGCGACGCAACCATTCAGAACACTTTCCACTGAGGACGCCTTCCATGAACTTCAATCTGAGCAAGCTGGCCCTGGCCACTACCTTGACCTTTGCTGCAGTGGCCGCTAATGCCGGTGATAATTTCGTCGGTCTGACCTTGGGTCAAACCGATAACAACATCCAGAAATCCAGTGCGCTGAACAGCAACCTGAACAATCCCAAGCTCGACAAGGTGATTGATGACAGCACAACCTGGGGTGTGCGCGCCGGTCAGCAGAGCGATGATGCTCGTTACTACCTGACCTACGAAAATGTTTCCGACAGTGATCGTGGTTTCAAGCTGCGTCAGCAGAATTTGCTCGGTAGCTATGACATGTTCCTGCCGGTTGGCGATTACAACACCAAGCTGTTCGGTGGTGCTACCGCTGGCCTGATCAAGCTGGATCAGGAAAGCAAAGGCCTCAAGCGCGACAACGACATCGGTTACGCAATCGGCCTGCAGGCCGGTATTCTCCAAGAGTTGAATGGGAATGCGTCGGTTGAAGCCGGCTACCGCTATCTGCACAGCAATGCCAGCACTGAAGTGGCTGCCCACGGTGGCGGTAAGCTGGGCTCCCTGGACTTGCAGAGCAGCGGTCAACTCTATCTGGGTGCCAACTACAAGTTCTAAGAAGTTTTAACACTATCGCGCGCCATCGCGAGACTGTTACTCCGCTGGGGTCCGTGCTTGTAGCGCAATGCCAGCAGTGGGCGGAGGGTTTCTCACCGCCTCTAAACACTCTTGCCGCATCAAGGCCGGGCCATGTGCCCGGCCTACTTCATAGGGGAAGAAGCGCACCATGAAATTGCTGGTCGTGGAGGACGAAGCGCTATTGCGTCACCATCTCTACTCTCGCCTTGGTGAGCAGGGGCACGTGGTCGATGCCGTAGCGAATGCCGAGGATGCGCTGTATCAAGCCGATCAATACAGCCATGACCTGGCAGTGGTCGATCTTGGTCTGCCCGGCATGGGTGGCCTGGATCTGATTCGACAATTGCGCAGTCAGGGCAAGAGTTTCCCTATTCTGATTTTGACCGCGCGCGGTAATTGGCAGGACAAGGTCGAAGGACTGGCTGCCGGCGCCGATGACTACGTGGTCAAACCGTTCCAGTTCGAAGAGCTGGAAGCGCGCCTCAATGCGCTGCTGCGGCGTTCTTCGGGCTTCACCCAGTCGCGTATCTGCGCCGGCCCCTTGTTGCTGGATCTCAACCGCAAGCAGGCAACGCTCGATGGCCAGAGCCTGCAATTGACTGCCTTCGAGTACCGCATCCTCGAATACCTGATGCGCCATAATCAACAGGTTGTGGCCAAGGAGCGGCTTATCGAGCAGCTCTACCCCGATGACGAAGAGCGCGATCCCAACGTGATCGAGGTGCTGGTGGGCCGCCTGCGGCGCAAGCTGGAGGCCGACAGCGGTTTCAAACCGATCGAAACCGTGCGCGGTCAGGGTTATCTGTTTACCGAGCGCTGCCGATGAAGTTACGCATGCCGTATGGCCCTGCCATCAAGCGAAGGCGCGGCTCCTCGCTACGCTTGCGTTTGCTCCTGGGCACCGCCGTGCTGGCCGTGCTGTTTATGTTGGCACTGCTACCGGCTCTGCGGGGGGCCTTTGTGATTGCCCTCGAACAATCCATCGAACAACGCCTGGCCGCCGACGCGGCCGTTTTGGTGTCTGCGGCGCGTAGCGAAAACAATCGGCTGCTAATGCCCGATCAGTTGCCGGATGAAGAGTTTGAAAACATCGATGCCAGGCTGTTGGGGTTTATCCACGACCGTACTGGCAATCTGGTGTGGCGCTCGCGTTCATCCGAAGAGCATGGATTCGACTACCTACCCAAGTATGACGGCCAGGGCCATGAGTTCCTCAGGATACGAACCGCGCAAGGGCAGGAGTTCTTCGTCTATGACGTCGAGGTTGATCTGCTGCGTGACCAGAGTGCGGCCTTCAGTATCGTGACCATGCAGCCGGCCAGCGATTATCAGGGCATGTACAAGCGTTTCAATAATCAGCTGAACCTGTGGTTGGGCGGCGCGCTGCTGGTGTTGCTGACCCTGCTCTGGTTCGGTCTGACCTGGGGCTTTCGTAGTCTGCGCGGGCTCAGCGCCGAGCTGGATCAGGTGGAATCCGGGACGCTGGAGAGCCTGAGTGAGGATCACCCGCGCGAACTGTTGCGCCTGACGGGGTCGCTCAATCGCTTGCTCGACAGTGAGCGCCAGCAGCGCGAGCGTTACCGCCACTCCCTGGATGACTTGGCGCATAGCCTGAAAACCCCGTTGTCGGTACTGCAGGGGGTGGCCGAGGTGATCGCTACCCAGTCGCATAATCGCGAGCAAGCCCAGGTGCTGCAGAATCAGATCGAGCGCATGAGCCAGCAAATTGGCTACCAGCTGCAGCGCGCCAGCCTGCGCAAGAGTGGCTTGGTGCGCCATCGGGTGCGCTTGGCCGGGGTGCTCGACAGCCTTTGCGAGGCGCTGGACAAGGTCTATCGGGATAAGCAAGTAACCGTGCTGCGCGATTTCGACCCGAAACTGGACATTCCGATGGAGCGAGGCGCGCTGCTCGAACTGCTCGGTAATCTGCTGGAAAACGCTTATCGCCTGTGCCTGGGACAGATCCGCGTGAGTGCACGGTTGCAGGAAGGGGTATGCGAACTGCTGGTGGAGGACGATGGCCCTGGGGTGCCGGCGCATCAGCGCGAGCGCATCCTGCAGCGCGGCGAACGTCTGGATGTCCAGCACGCGGGGCAGGGCATCGGTACGGCCGTGGTCAAGGACATCATCGAAAGCTATGCCGGCGAGCTGTTTCTGGATGACTCCAGCCTTGGTGGCGCGGCCTTTCGTATGCGTTTCCCGATGGGCTGAGACGCCCTCTCAGTTTTCCTGTGCGCGATAAGCACCCGGCGTCAGCCCGGTCCACTTCTTGAACGCGCGGTGAAACGCCGAAGGCTCGGAAAAACCGAGCTGCTCGGCGATGTCCTGGATCGGCAGGTCGTCACGGCCCAGGTGATAGATCGCCAAGTCGCGGCGCAGGTGATCCTTCAACTCCTGAAAACTCGAGCCTTCTTCGCGCAGATGGCGGCGCAGGGTTTGCGGGCTCATGTGCAGCTGCCGGGCGACTGCTTCCAGGTCCGGCCAGGCGCTGCAATCACGGCCGAGCAGGCGGCGGATCTGGCTGATCAGGCTGTCGCCGCCATCCGGGCGGGCCAGCAGATCGGCTGGTGAATGCTCCAGGAACAGCTTGAGCGTGCGCTCGTCCTGCAACAGCGGCATGTCCAGGTAGCGTGCCTGGAACAGCAGGCTGGTGCTGCCCGCCGCATAGCGCCGCGGGCAGGGAAACAGCAAGTCGTATTCGTCGCTGTGGACCGGTTCGGGATAGCTGAAGGTGGCTTCCTCCAGGCGGATACGCTGGCCGATCAGCCAGCTGCCGAGGCGGTGCCAGATCACCAGCAGGCTTTCCAGCAGGAAGTGGTCCGGGTCCCACAGGTTGCTGTCATCCACACTCAGCCTGACCCGGTCGCCCTCACGTTCCAGACTGATGCCCGGCGCCTCGGGGAACAGGCTGTAGAACAACGCGCCGCGGCTCAGCGCTTTATCCAGGGTGCGGCAGTGGATGATCGCGTAACACATCATGGCGAAAGTACCGCGTTTGCTGCGCAGGCGGCCAAAGCCCATGTACTCGTCGTCCAATGCCTCCCACAACAGTTGCAACAGGCGGGTTAATTGCTCCGGAGCAATGCGCGCGCGCGGTTCGTCGAGCAGGGCCGGCTGAATATTTGCCTGGCGCAACAGCGGCGTGCAGTCATGGCCCAGGCGCTCGGCACCACGCAGGGCGGCACGGACGAAATGGCTGGCGATGGTGCGTTCGCGCATAAGGGATCGCTCGTTGATAAAGGCGCGCTGATGGTAGCCAGACGTGGGCCTGTGCAACAAGCAAACCCGTGCGGCTATGCATTCTTATTAAGGCGATGGCCGCTCACTGTGGCATCCAATGGCTAGCACTGCGTCGTGCGCGGCAGCGAAGCCCAACGGGACATGATCGATTGGGTCAACCCAGGCTGAGCGCATGGGTCATTGAGGCTACGGGTACGCGGGGCCTAACCTGCTGCACGACTTCAGCCACGGGAGCAACGCCCCATGCAGCGCATCATTTTCGACACCGAACACAGCATGTTCCGCGACGCCTTCGCCGCCTTTCTGAAAAAGGAAGTGCTGCCGCATCAGGACGAATGGGAAGCCGCCGGGGTGGTCAGCCGCGAGGTGTGGAAGAAGGCCGGCGACATGGGCTTTTTGCTGCCCTGGGCGGATGAGGAGTACGGCGGCGCCGGGCTCAAGGATTTTCGCTACGAGCAGATCATGTGCGAGGAGCTGGCCACGATAAACGAGCCGGGTTTTATGCTGCCGTTGCACTCGGCCCTGTGCGGCCCCTATATCGCCGAATACGGCAATGCTGAGCAGAAGGCGCGCTTTATGCCGGGCATCATCAGCGGCGATTTGATTCTGGCGGTGGCGATGACCGAACCCAGCGCCGGCTCCGATCTGGCGGGTATGCGCAGCACGGCGGTGGATCAAGGTGATCACTATCTGCTTAACGGCTCCAAGGTGTTTATCTCCAACGGCTTGCTGGCCGATGTGGTGATCGTGGCGGCCAAGACCGATCCGGCCAACAAACACGCCATGGGCCTGTTTCTGGTCGAGCGTGGCATGCCAGGCTTCGAGCGCGGCGCCAAGCTGAAGAAGCTCGGCATGCACAGCCAGGACACCGCTGAGCTGTTTTTCAATGACGTCAAAGTGCCCAAGGCCAACCTGTTGGGCGATGCCAAGGGCGGCTTCTTCTACCTGATGAATATGCTGGCCCAGGAGCGCCTGACCAACGCTTGCGCCGCGGTGGCGGCGGCCGAGGCGGCGTTGCAGGTGACCATCGATTATGTGCGCGAGCGCAAGGCGTTCGATCGACCGATCTCGCACTTCCAGAACACCCGCTTCAAACTGGCGGAGATGCGCACCCAGATCGACGTGGCTCAGGTGTTCGTCGACCGCTGCGTGATGGACCATAACCAGAAGAAACTCACCCCGGAAGTGGCCGCCGAGGCCAAGCTGTTCACCACCGAGCTGCTCGGCAAGGTGGTCGACGAGGGCGTGCAGTTACACGGCGGCTGGGGTTATATGTGGGACTACCCGATCTGCAAGATGTACGCGAACGCACGCATCCAGCGCATCTTTGCCGGCACCTCGGAAATCATGAAAGAGATCATCAGCCGCGGGATGAAGCTCTGAGCAGCAGGGGTTTAATGCTGTAGGAGCCCGCTTGCTGTGGTTCGGCACTCCGACGATGCTTTCTCGATGATCTGATCGCCAGCAAGCTGGCTCCTACAAAGGGCAATATTTAACTTCCCAGGCGTTGCACTTATTCTATGAATTCAGGGAGCGAGTACCGGGTTGTTGTTAAAGCGCTAAGGTTCATCTCGGCAAAACAATAAGAACGAGGGATTGTGATGACTGAGCAACTGCCCCTGAAGCGCCTGGCGCTCTGGGTCGAGAAGCGCCCCGATGCGGCCTGGCTCAGCCAGCCGGTAAATGGCCAGTGGCATGACTTCATCTGGGCGCAAGTGGATGAGCAGGCGCGGCGCATGGCCAGTGTCCTGCACACACTCCCGTCATTTTATTCTGCTGCGTGAAACCTGGACCGTGGACAACGGCTGCATGACGCCGACCATGAAAATCCGCCGCAATGTTGTCGAGGCGCGCTTTGTCGACCACGTGAGCGAACTGGATACCCGGCAGCCGCTGCATTGGCAGTGAGACGTTTGCTTTTGTAGGAGCCAGCTTGCTGGCGATCATTACTGCGCAAAAGCATCGCCAGCATCGGGTGGATGACGCTCTATCCATCCACCCATAGCGATGGTGGATGAAACAGGCGTTAGCTACGCGCCCCGGTCCACCCTTCATCGCTCTCGTGGCCCGGATGCAATCCGGGAGTTTGTTGATATTCCCCGGATTACATCCGTATATGGACTCCCCCCGTTTTGCCAGTGATACGCTCTTCAAACGAACCTAGGTACGACTGCTTCCGTATATCCGGCTTCTAATTAAGGCATTAGGTGCCTTGAGCCATAATGAAAATCCGCTCATGTGCTCCTGA
>NZ_JAUXMX010000042.1 GCF_030683065.1 Pseudomonas sp. | reverse complement strand
TACCTCAGCCAGTTCAGTACCGCGCGGCAGGCGGCTGAGTTGCGGTGGTTGCGTGTCGAACCAGCCAACCAGGGCCTCGTGGTAGTCATCGCCATCCAGCACAATCACCCGCCAGAGCAGGCTGTTGAGTGGTGTCGGGGTGCTGAATAGTGCTTCGGCCTGGATGCCCTGGTCAGCCAGTTGCACCTCGACACGGTGTTCCGCCATGGATTTACCGGCCAGGGTCGAACCCAGGTACAGCGTCGACAGCGCCAGGGCAATCACGGGCGCACGCGGCGCTTTGCCGTGCAGGCCAAACAGCAGGCCCGCGATCACCGCGCCAATCAGCGGGACGCTGTACAGCGGGTCGATGATAAAGATGCTCGACCAGGCCGTGGGTGTGGGCATCAGCGGCCAGAACAGCTGGGTACCGTAACTGGTGAACGCATCGAGCAGTGGATGGGTAAGCAGCACCAGCCATAACGTTAGAAACAGGCGTTGCGACGAGTAACCGGGGTTGTGTCGGAAACGTCGCGTCAGCCAGGTCAACAGCAGCGCCACACCGGTGAGCACAAACAGGGAATGGCTGAAGCCGCGGTGGTAAGTCATGTCGGCCACGGCGTCGCCGTAGTCGATGACCACGTCCAGGTCCGGCAGGGTGCCCAGCATGGCGCCATACAGCAGAGCCTTGCGGCCTTGCCAGCGGCCGAGCAGTGCGCCTTGAAGGGTGGCGCCGAGGACAGCCTGGGTAATCGAGTCCATATCGCGTGCGTCTCGCAAAGTCGGGCCGCTACGTTAGCCGAGCTGCTTGGCGAATGCCGAGGGAAAAGTTCAAGCAAAGATTTCTGCCGCAACGCCTTATGCAGTCTGTCAGCGCGAGCTGTGGGGCCGACCTCCATAGGGTGCGCCGCGCGCACCACCTGTGTAATGCCAACACCTGCACCGCTTACCAGGCTTCGCCCGCTAGAACGACGCGATAATCCGCCCCAGTACCTCCATCGCCTGCTCGCTTTCGGCATTCCATGGGTGGCCGTAGTTCAGCCGGGCGCAGTTACCAAAGCGCCGGGTGGCGGAGAAAATCGGGCCCGGCGCCAGGCTGATGCCCTGGGCCAGGGCGAGCTGGAACAGGCGCAGGGCATCGACCTGCTCGGGAAACTCGAACCAGAGGAAATAGCCGCCGCTGGGCCGCGTCACCTTGGTGCTGGCTGGGAAATGCCGCGCGGCCGAGGCCAGCATCGACGCCTGCTGCGCCTCCAGGGCATGGCGCAGCTTGCGCAGGTGGCGGTCGTAGCCGCCGTGTTGCAGGTAGTCGGCCAGAGCGGCTTGGGCCGGTACGGACGGCGAAATGGTAGTCATCAGCTTGAGCCGGCTGATCTGCTCGGCATAGCGTCCGCCGGCCACCCAGCCGACCCGGTAACCCGGCGCTAGGCATTTGGAAAACGAGCCGCAGTGCATCACCAGTCCTTCGC
Source organism: Pseudomonas sp. (assembly GCF_030683065.1). Lineage (GTDB taxonomy): Bacteria > Pseudomonadota > Gammaproteobacteria > Pseudomonadales > Pseudomonadaceae > Aquipseudomonas. The sequence goes on along the minus strand of NZ_JAUXMX010000042.1, from coordinate 7,204 downwards.
GGTCGAAGCTCTTCACCGGTTTGGGCGGCTGGCTGCCGAAATACAGCTCGGCGTAGACATCATCTTCGATCAGCGGCACCTGATGACGCTGCAGCAGCTGGTACAACGCGGCCTTCTTGTCATAGCTCATGCTCGCGCCGAGCGGGTTCTGCAGGCTGCTCATAAACCAGCAGGCCTTGATCGGCAGGCTGGCCAGGCGCTCGCTGAGCACCTCCAGATCAATGCCTTCGCGCGGGTTGACCGGTATTTCCACGGCCCTGAGTTTCAAGCGCTCCAGCACCTGCAGGGTGGCGTAAAACGCCGGCGCTTCAATGGCCACCAGGTCGCCGGGCTGAGTTACCGTTTGTAAGCAGAGGTTGAGTGCTTCCATGGCTCCGCTGGTGATCACCAGCTCTTCCAGCGGTAGCATTACGCCGCTGACCATATAGCGCAGGGCGATCTGCCGACGCAGGTTGGGGTTGCCCTCGGTCATGTCGGCGATCACCGCCTGTGCTGGCATATCCCGCACGCTGTGCGCCATGGAGCGCGCCAGGCGCGGCAAGGGAAACAGCTGCGGGCTGGGGAAGGCTGAGCCGAACGGCACGGTGTTTGGGTCTTTCAATGAGGAAAGTACGGAGAACACCAGCTCGCTGACGTCCACCTCGGTGGTTTGCGTCGGCTGCTGGCTGGTTTCCGGCTCGGCCAGGGAATGCCGCGCCAACTCGCGGACGAAGTAGCCGGAGCGGGCGCGCGCCTGGATCAGGCCGCGGTCTTCGAGCAGGTAGTAGGCCTGGAACACCGTCGAGGGGCTGACCCCATAGGTGCGGCTGGCGTGGCGCACCGAAGGCACCCGCTCACCCGGCGCGAGCACCCCGGTGCGGATCAGCTCGGCAATCTGGTCGGCAAATTTCTCGTAGCGTTTCATCGTGTTCGTCGGTGCGCTGAGTGTTGCAGCGCACTCTACGGGGAGTTGCCTGGCCATGCGACTGTCAGCGCCCGTGTGGTGAGAGGAAAACGCTCTGCGTTTGCGCCTGCTCGCTGGCATCGGCCAGGTTGTGGATCACAAAGCGCACCGGCATTGCGCTGCTCTCGGCGGTTTTGCGCTCCAGCACCAGGGTCACCGGCACATCGAGAATTTCTCCAGGGTTTAACTGCAACTGCTGCGGTGCATCCAGGCGTAGACCGGGGCTGTCGAGCAGGGCCAGGCCGTAACGCTGCTGTTGTTGGGTCTTGTTGATGACCTTGAGCAGGTAGGTGTTCTCGATCTGCCCTATTTGGTTTTCGCGGTACATGCTGCGGTCTTTGGCCGAGTCGATGGAGAGCATCGAGCGGTCGTTCAAGGCCCAGGCGAAGGCACCAATCATCAGGGCCAGGGCGATGGCATAGCCGATCAGGCGTGGGCGCAAGCGCTTGGTTTTGCCGCCCTGCAGCTCGCGCTCGGAATGGTAGCCGACCAGACCGCGGGCATAGCCCATCTTGTCCATTACCGAGTCGCAAGCATCGATGCAGGCACCGCAACTGATGCAGTCGATCTGCAGGCCGTCGCGAATATCGATGCCGGTCGGGCACACCTGCACGCACATATAACAGTCGATGCAATCACCCAGGCCTTCGGCCTTGTGGTCGCTGTCCTTCTTGCGCGGGCCTCGGCCTTCACCGCGTTTGGCGTCGTAGGCGACCAGCAGGGTGTCGTCGTCGAACATCGCACTCTGGAAGCGCGAATAGGGGCACATATGCACGCAGACCTTCTCGCGCAGCCAGCCGGCGTTGAGGTAGGTGGCGGCCATAAAGAACAGCACCCACACCAGGGTGCCGCCCGCCAGTTGCAGGCGCAGCAGGTCGCTGGCCAACTCGCGGATCGGCGTGAAATAACCAATAAAGGTCACCGCCGTAAGCAGGCTGACGCCCAGCCAGATTGCGTGCTTGGCACTGCGCCGCGCCAGCTTGTTCAGCGACCAGGGCGCCGCATCCAGCTTGATCCGCTGGTTGCGCTCGCCCTCGGTGACCTTCTCTGCCCACATAAACACCCAGGTCCAGACACTCTGCGGGCAGGTGTAACCACACCACACCCGCCCGGCCACCACGGTGATAGTGAATAAGCCAAACGCTGCGATGATCAGTAGCGCCGAGAGCAGGATGAAATCCTGCGGCCAGAAGGTCGCGCCGAAGATGTAATAGCGGTGTTCGGCCAAATTCCACAACACCGCCTGGCGACCGTCCCAGTCGAGCCAGGCGGTGCCAAAGAAGATCAGAAATAGCAAACCCGCCCCGTACAGGCGCAGGTTACGAAAACGGCCGCTGAAGCTGCGGGTATGAATCGGCCCGCCCGCTTGTGACGGGGTCATGCGGATAGGCTGGCGCGGGTCGATGGTCTCGATGATCTGCGCAGGAATACGTTCGCTCATTACGGGCCTCGTCGGGCTTTATCAGGCGAGGCAAATGATGCGGGCAGGGCTGATCCGGTAACAGACTCAGGTTTTCGAATAAAAAGCGGATCAGATGGTGGGTTTGGAGATGGGGCAACCGTTGATGGTTGTGGATAGCTGCGAGTCAAGAGCGTCTATATCGTCGTCTGGTTGATGCGCCGATTGGGATTTTGTGGGTATGGGAGGGGCCGGCCGGAGCTCTGTTAGCCACGATGTTTGCGGCGCCCTCAAGGTCTATCGCGAATAAAAGCTAGGTGCCCCCTTCGCTCCTACGGTTTGGTGGCGCGCAGGTGTCGGCCTAGAGTGTTCAGGCTTCGGCCGTCGCCAACTGTTCCAGAATTCGGCTGAAGTTCTCCACGCCCTGGGCGCCACTGACCAGGTGGCGGTGGTTGAAGATGACCGCAGGCACGCTGCGGATGCCTCGGCTGACCCAGATGTGCTCGGCTGCGCGCACCTCGTCGGCGAAGCGTTGGTCGGTAAGCACCGCCAATGCGTCGTTATGGTCCAGGCCGATCTCGGCGGCTACGTCTGCGAGGACCTGGTTGTCCGACAGGTTGCGCCGATGGGTGAAGTGCGCAACAAACAGCGCCTGTTTCAGGTCGTGCATGCGGCCTTGCTGATCGGCCCAGTGCAGCAGCTGGTGGACGTTGAAGGTGTTGTGCATGCGCATGTCATCGGCGAAGTTGAACTCGAAATCAACGCCGTTGCCGGCCTGCACCAGGTGCCGATGGTTTTCGTCTGACTGCGCTTGGCTTGCGCCGTATTTCTCGGCGATATGCTCGCGCAGGTTCTGACCCTCGGCGGGCATGTCGGGGTTTAGCTCAAAGGGGTGCCAATGCAGTTCGTAGTCCGTGCCGCTGGCGTGCAGGGCCTGCGCCAATTGCCGATAACCCACCACGCACCATGGGCAGACCACGTCAGAGACGATGTCGATATGCAGTTTTTTTGCGTCGAGGGCGGCCATGGTGGGTTCCTTGTGAAGTTGTATTCAATGAGTTGAGGGTGCCCGGCGATTTTGTCAGCGGCTCGATGCGAGCCCTGTTCAGTGGACGGCATGCCTGGGGAGCCAACACGGTAGCCTGGATTGTCGCGGGTGGAAATGCTGGGTGATTGCCAACACCTGACGGCGCCATCTGCTCTGTATTTTTCCGCTGGATCTGCCGCTGTTTCGGTATCAGAGGGCTGGGCATAGTGGGGCCATCGATAACAGCCGAGGCCGCCGATGTACCAATACGATGAATATGACCATGTGCTGGTGCGCGAGCGCGTGGCGCAGTTTCGCGATCAGGTCGAGCGGCGCCTCAGGGGAGAGCTGAGCGAGGAAGAGTTTCTGCCGCTGCGTCTGCAGAACGGCCTGTACCTGCAAAAGCATGCCTACATGCTGCGCGTGGCGATCCCCTATGGGACGTTGGCGGCGCGGCAGATGCGCGCGTTGGCGCATGTCGCGCGGCAGTACGACCGGGGTTATGGGCATTTCACCACGCGGCAGAATATTCAGTTCAACTGGATCGAGCTGGAGCAGGTGCCGGACATTCTTGAGCACTTGGCAGGTGTTGAGATGCACGCGATTCAGACCTCCGGCAACTGCGTGCGCAATATCACCACCGAGGCCTTTGCCGGGGTCGCAGCCGATGAGTTGTTGGACCCCCGCCCGTTGGCGGAAATTTTGCGCCAGTGGTCGACCATCAACCCGGAGTTTCTCTACTTGCCGCGCAAGTTCAAGATCGCCCTGTGCGCCGCCGAGGAAGACCGCGCGGCGGTGATGATGCACGACATCGGTCTTTACCTGTACCGCGACGAGGCCGGCGAGTTGCTGCTGCGGGTGATGGTTGGCGGCGGCCTGGGGCGCACGCCGATTTTGAGCCAGCAGATTCGCGAGGCGTTGCCCTGGCGCCATCTGCTGTCCTACGTCGAGGCGGTGCTGCGGGTGTACAACCGTCACGGGCGGCGCGACAACAAGTACAAGGCGCGCATCAAGATTCTGGTCAAGGCCCTGGGGATCGAGGCGTTCGCCCGTGAGGTCGAGGCCGAGTGGCAGCACATCAAGGATGGCCCAGCGGAACTGACCCAGGAGGAGTACCAGCGGGTGGCCGATGCGTTCGTCGCACCGCCGTACGAGCAATTGCCTGAGATCGACCTGGGGTTTGGCACAGCCTTGGCGCAGGACGGCGAATTTGCCCGCTGGGTGTCGCGCAATACCCTGACGCACAAGGTGCCCGGCTACAGCGCCGTGGTGCTGTCGACCAAGCCGGGCATCAGTGCGCCGCCGGGCGATGTCACCGCCGAACAGATGGACGCGCTGGCTGACCTGGCCGAGCGCTTTGGCTTTGCCGAGCTGCGCATCGCCCATGAGCAGAACATTGTGCTGCCCGATGTGCGCAAGGCAGATTTGCATGCGCTCTGGCAAGCCGCAGGTGAGGTGGGCCTGGCGACGCCAAACATTGGCCTGCTGACGGATGTGATTGCTTGCCCCGGCGGCGACTTCTGCTCCCTGGCCAATGCCAAGTCGATCCCGATTGCCCAGGCGATCCAGCAGCGTTTCGATGATCTGGATTACCTGCATGACCTGGGCGATATCAGCCTGAATATCTCCGGCTGCATGAATGCCTGCGGCCATCACCACATTGGCAATATCGGCATTCTCGGCGTCGATAAGAACGGCAGCGAGTGGTACCAGGTGACAATCGGCGGCGCCCAGGGCAAGGCCAGCGCGCTGGGCAGGGTGATCGGACCGGCGTTCAGTGCGGCGCAGATCCCCGATGTGATCGATGGGCTGGTGCGCACCTTCACCGACTACCGAGAGGCCGAGGAACGTTTTGTCGATACCGTGCAGCGCATCGGCCTGGAGCCGTTCAAGGAAGAGGTCTATCGCAAGCCGCAGGTGCCAGCATGAACAACCTGATCCGACTGCTTGATGGCGCGCCGAGTATTGTCCGCAACGACCCTTGGCAACTGCTGGGTGACGTCACTGAGCCCGATTTGCAAGGGCCACAGATAGTGTCGTTGAATATCTGGCTCGCGCGCCAGGATGAAGCTGTTTTGCGCGCCGAGCAGGCCAGTGCCGATGGTATCTGCCTGGCTCCGGATGATGAGGTGGAAAGTCTGCGGGCCTACCTGCCAGTTCTGCCGCTGATTGCCATCGCGTTTCCCAGCTTTCGTGATGGACGCGGTTATAGCCAGGCGTACCTGTTGCGCACGCGCTTAGGCTGGACGGGCGAGTTGCGCGCGGTGGGTGATGTGCTGCGTGATCAGCTCAGCCATATGCGCCAGTGCGGGTTTGATGCGTTCGCCGTGCGCGAAGACAAGTCTGTCGAGGATGCACTCAAGGGCCTGGCCGGTATGAGTGTGCTATATGGGCGGTCGGCGATTGAGCCGCGGCCATTGTTTCGGCGACGTGTGTAGGCGCGAGTTTAATCGCGATTTTGCAGCATTTCGCGAGTAACGGCCGGCTGCGTTACCTCGCGATTAATAGCTCACACAGAGGAATGTTCTTATGGTGTTGAAAGGGCTGACCTGGCTGGTGCTGCTGCAGATTGTAGGCAGCCTGGTCAGCGAGCTGCTGCTGCCCGTGTTGCCCGGCAGCGTGATTGGTTTGCTGCTGTTGTTTGCCTACCTGCTGCTGCGCGGCCAGGTCAGCGAACCGTTGAGCCAGGCGAGCAGTACGCTGCTGCAGTATTTGCCGCTGCTGTTTGTGGTGCCTGCGGCCGGGATCATGCTGGCCAGCGATGCGTTGCTGGCTGACCTGCCGGCGATTTTGACGGCGCTGTGCTTGTCGCTCGTGGTCACGGTGCCGTTGTGCGGCTGGATGATGCAGCGCCTGGCTCGACGTGTAGAGCAGAAGGCGGAGACGCCCCATGAATGAGGCTGTGTGGCTGACGGTGGCTCGGCTGGTCGTCGATCACCCGCTGTTCCCCGTGGGGCTGACGCTGCTGGCGTTCCAGTTTGCGCTGTGGCTATACCGGCGCAGCGGTTGGTTGGTGCTGCAACCGGTGATGGTATCGATGCTGATCGTGGTGGGCGTGTTGCTGGCCTGCGGCATGGATTACGCGACCTACCGTGCAGGCGCGGCGCCTATCGCGTTCTTGCTGGGGCCGGTGACCATCGCCCTGGCGGTGCCGCTGTACAACAACATCAAGCGCATTCGCCAGCTGGTTTGGCCGGTGCTGTTGACCGTGCTGGTCGGCGGCACCCTGACGGTCAGCCTGACGCTGGTGATCGCCCACGCCATGGGCGCGCAACTGCCGGTGTTAGCGAGCCTGTCGGGGAAGTCGGTGACCATGCCCATCGCCATGTTGGCGGCGGAACAGCTCGGCGGTCTGGCCTCGCTGGCAGCGGTCTTCGTCATGCTCACCGGGGTCATCGGCACGGCGCTGGGGCCTTGGCTGCTGGGGCTGGTCAAGGTGACTCACCCGGCGGCGCGCGGGCTGAGCTACGGCATCAACGCCCATGCAATCGGCACGGCGCAGGCGCTGGAGGAGGGATCGGAATGCGGTGCTTTTGCCGCCCTGGGAATGAGCCTGCTTGGGGTGATCAGCGCGGTGCTGCTGCCGCTGCTACTGGGCTGGGCATTCGCCGGATTGTAAGGCCGATGCCCCGCGCAGAGGGTTCTGCGCGGGGCATAAGGGCGTCATCAGACCTTGAAAAAGCTGACCCTTTCCGCCAGGCGTTGGTGGGCGGCCGAGTCCGCCAGTACCTCAGCCAGTTCAGTACCGCGCGGCAGGCGGCTGAGTTGCGGTGGTTGCGTGTCGAACCAGCCAACCAGGGCCTCGTGGTAGTCATCGCCATCCAGCACAATCACC
>NZ_JAUXMX010000025.1 GCF_030683065.1 Pseudomonas sp. | reverse complement strand
ATCCGACGTCGTCAATCGCCGGCATGCCGATCCTCGAGGCCTACAAGGCCAAGACCGTGATCGTCAACAAGCGCTCGATGGCCAGCGGCTACGCCGGCCTGGACAACGAACTGTTCTACCTGGACAAAACCATGATGGTCTTCGGCGACGCCAAGAAGGTCATCGAGGACATGGTCAAGGCCGTCGACTAACCGCTGCTGAGTATGAAAAACCCGGCCAATACGTGCCGGGTTTTTTGCTTCTGGAACTTCGCCGGTCTGACCTGAGGTTGCTCTGCAGGGGCTCTCACCGCTACAGATTGACGCCGTCAGGTGGCAAAACTGAATAAAAAGCTGAGTTACAGATCAGCGATTTTGGCCAATCAATTTGCAACTGTACCTATAGGCAATCACTGCTTTATAGGTTTATAGCGAGATAAAGAACTGCTTTTCCTTATAGCGCGCGGTAATTCACTTATAGCCGGTACAGTTAGTACCAAAAACGGCAAAACAGTTACTAAGCACACTATCTAATAGCCAAGCAATTTAACCCAGCTGTGACTATTGCACCGGTTGCGAGTAGCGGAACATGAGCGTCAGGCAAAACACTCTCTAGTCCCGCCACAAGCGGAAGGATGTCACCATGGAACGTACCCTCAGTTCCGATATGCTGTTTCAAGACCACTCATCCAGCGCCCGTAACGTATCGTCGTTAGGCCTGATTGCCGTACTTTTGTTGTGGCAGCGCCGCATCGTCAGCCGTCGCCAGTTGGCACGCCTGGATGCCCGTCTGCTGGCTGATGCCGGTATCAGCGAGGCCCAGCGCCACGCCGAGTTGGGCAAGCCGTTCTGGCGCTAAGCCTGGCGGCGCAAGCCGCGTTGAACGCTCTGACAAGCCCGCCCACGCCCAGCGTTGGCGGGCTTTGTCGTTCTGCGTCGGAGTGAACAGCACAGCGTGCCGTGCTCACCTACGTAACAGTTTCACAAAATCAGCAACTGACCCAGTACACTTTTACCCTGCTGTGACTGCCAGACTGGGCGGTGTCGCGCGACGATGTATGCCCATACCGCCACGCCCGTCCAGTACGGGAAGGATCATTGTCATGGAGCGCATTCTCAGCGATATCCCCACGCCATGCAGCAGCCCGTTCGACCGCCTGCGCGGTATTGTCAGGCGCTGGCAGCTTAATATCCGCACCCGCCGCCACCTGGCCAGGCTTGATCCACGCCTGCTGGCGGACGCCGGTATTAGCCCCAGTGAACGCCTGGCTGAGTTGGGGAAACCGTTCTGGCGTTAAAGCGGTCGGTGTGTTTGCCGGCCTCTGGGCTAGGTTTCTGACTGTGTTAGGTTTCTGACTATTATTGTGTGGCCGATTGTCCCGCTGTTGAACGTTGCCCCAGGAGTTTGAGAATGATCGCTTTGCGTGTACTTGGTTTTTCCGCTGTGTTGTTGCTGGCCAGCGGTGCCTCGGCGTCCAGTTTCGTCGCCACCACCGATACCCTGGGTGGTGCAGTAATGGGTACCTCGGACGCCACTTCCGATGCCACTTCTTCGTTGCGTGACAGCAAGCTCGTGCTTGCTGCACGCGGCGACGCTGCCAGTTTCATCGCCAGCCAGGGTGCCATCCGCGGTGTACGACTGGAGGCAGCACTGCAGCACATCCGCCAGCAAACCCCTGGTCTGGTTGCCGATGACGAGGAGCTGGCGCAAGCGATTCTAAGTTACTGAAGCAGCAACAGGCGGGCACCCAGCTAACTAGCTGCACTGCATCGGGGCTGATGCAGTAGGCTTGCCGTGCCTGGCCTGCTTCGCCATGCGCAGGAACTGTCTGTGCGAATAGCCATCCAACCCCCTCAATATCTGATTTCATGGAGATCGTCATGCATCGTTCGTTGCTCGCCGCTGTTGCGCTGGTTGCCCTGTTTGCGGGTAGTGTCCAGGCGCAGACTCTGGTTGCTACCAGCAACATCATCGTTCGTGCGCTGGATCGCACCTTCGACTTCACCTCGGATACCACCACCTCGATCCGTGACTCGAAAATCGTCCTCGCCGCCCGTGATGATGCTGCCAGCTTCGTCGCCAGTCAGGGTGTGATCCGGGGTGTGCAGCTGGAAGCAGCACTGGGCACCATTCGCAGCCGTGTGTCTGAGGCTGAGCATGCGTCCGATCAGGTGTTGGCTGAAGCCATTCTCGCCAGGTGAGCCGCGCCCGTGCCTGGCTACTGGCCTTTGCCCTGCTGACCAGCGTCGCCAGCCATGCCGAGCTGCGCCTGGTGTTGGATAGCGATGCCCTCGACAGCAGTGAGCGGCAAGCCAGCCAGGCCCTGCTGGACGAAGCCTTCAGTGCCCTCCCGCCCAGTTTCAAGCAGCGCCTGGATCGCCACGTCAACGTGCGCTGGCGAGCCATGCCGGCCGAGGTATATGGCCGCGCTGGACGCTTCAGCGGCATCGAACTGAACAGCCAGCTGCTGCCGTCCCTCAGCGATGGCAGTGCCGCCACAACCCAGACCCAGCGCCCGCATGGCAACGTGCGCCGTGAGTTGCTGGCCACTGTGCTGCACGAACTGACCCACCTCTATGACCGTGCGCAGCTCTGGCCAGATGACGAACAACACCTGCTGCAGCGCTGCCGGCAGCGCTTTGCCAGCCTCGGTGCGGTCGGCTTGCCTGATGCTTGCCGTGGTCAAACCGCAAGACGCTTCACCCTCAGCGACAACCCGAGCCTGCTCGACCTGGCCGGCTGGCCACAACAGGTCGGTCGCCGTGGCGCCCGTGAGCAGGCCAACGGTCAGGTCGCGCGCAGCCCGGATGCCTATGAACTGAGCAATCCACTCGAGTTCGTCGCGGTGAACATCGAGTACTTCCTCCTCGACCCCAGTTATGCCTGTCGCCGGCCCTCGCTGGCACGCCACTTGAGCGAGCATTTTGCCGGCTGGACACCGGCTCACCAGCAGCCCTGCGCCGACGGTTACGCTTACCTCAACGCCGGCCGCGATTTCGCCCGCCAGCCGCTGGCCACGCTCGACCCCGCGCGGGTCTATCAGGTCGACTACCTGCTCGCCGAAGCCAACCAGGAATGGGCCAGCCGTTGGGGCCACAGCATGCTGCGCCTGGTGATCTGTGCCCCCGGCCGACCGCGCGGGCCGGATTGTCGGCTGGACCTGGACGAACACCTGGTGCTGTCCTACCGCGCTTTCGTCGGCGACCTGCAGCTGTCCAGCTGGGGTGGCCTGACAGGTGCTTATCCATCACGACTGTTCGTCCTGCCGCTGGCGCAGGTGATCGAGGAATACACCAAGGTCGAACTGCGCAGCCTGGCCTCGGTGCCGCTGATGCTCGAGCGCGAGCAGCTGGAACAATTGGTCAGCCGTGCCGTCGAGCAACACTGGAGCTACGACGGTGACTACTACTTCATCTCCAACAACTGCGCAGTGGAAACCCTCAAGCTACTCCGCAGCGGCAGCCAGCACCCGCGCCTGCAGGCGCTCGACAGTATTTTGCCCAACGGCCTGCTCGACACCCTGGTGGCGCGCGACCTGGCCGATCGCAGCGTGCTTGATGACCCGCGTGAGGCCCTGCGCCTGGGCTATCGCTTCGACTCCTTTCGTGACCGTTATCAAGCCATGTTCACGGTGCTGCAGCAGCGCCTGCCAATCGAGCAGCAGTCTGTCGAAGACTGGCTGGCACAGACCTCCGCAGCCCGTCGGCCGTGGTTTGCTAAAGCCGATCTGCGCGCCAGCGCCGCGCTGCTGCTGCTCGAACAAGCGGCGTTACGCCGGCAACTGCTGCTCGCCCAGGACGAACTCAAGCGCCGTTATCTGACGGGCCGCGCGGCCAAGGATCCGAACCTGAACAAGGCCGGCGGCGCGCTGGAGCAGATTCTCGCCAACAGTGGTTTTCTCAGCCGCCCGGCAGAGCTGCTCGAGGGCGGCTACGGCCTGCCGCAACGCGGCGAGTGGCAACGCCTGGAGGCCGAGAGCCGCAACCGCCAGCTGCAACTGCGTCAGCTCAGCGACGATCTCGACCATGAAGTGCGCAACCTGCTGGAGCCGGCGCGCCTGGCGGAGCTGGAGGCCAACGAAGCCAACCTGGTGCAGCTTGGCGAGCACCTGCGCGCGCTGCACAAGGCCAGCGGCGGGCTGCGACTGCCTTGAGCTGACCGCAAAGCCGGCCTGTAGGGTGCGCCGTGCGCACCAACGTATTGTGGTCGGGCGCACCCTACCTGGGACGGTCGGAGTCGGCAATGAACTCCTGCTGCTCCTGCGGCAAGTGCCCATCCAGTTGCAGCCAGGTGGTGGGTATGCCGCCGGTGGTGCGTCGGCAGATCGAGCAGTGACAATGGGCGATGTCGCGCAATGCTGCGCGGAATTGATAACGCAAGGCGCCGCACTGGCAGCCACCGTAGTGGATCTCGCTCATAAGCGTTACTCCGCATGCACTGGCGATACTTTTATAGCGCCCTTGCGTCGTTGTAGCGCGCTCGCCAAGATGACCAGCTGGTTTGCTGGCGGGGGTTGCCGTGCTGGAATTATTGCTGGCCTTGTGGCCATTGTTCGCCTTGATCGTCGCCGGCTTTTACCTACGCCGCTGGGACTTCCCCAACGAAGCCTTCTGGCCCGGCGCCGAGCGACTGAATTACTTCATCCTGTTTCCTGCTCTGCTGTTCAGCAGCCTGGCCAACGCACCGCTGGACAATCCTGCGCTGCCGCGTCTGGCCCTGGCGGTATTGCTCGGCCTGGGAAGTGCCTGGCTGGGGTTGCTCGTGCTGCGGCGCTTGCGCGGCTGGCCCGCCGGGCGCTTTGGGGCGTTCACCCAGGGCGCGTTGCGCTTCAACACCTACCTGGGGCTGGCCGCAGTGGGCAGCCTGTATGGCCAGGAGGGCCTGGCGCTGGCCGCCTTGATGCTGGCCTTGATGGTGCCGACGGTCAACGTGCTGTCGGTCTGGTCGCTGACGGCTGAGCGCGGCGTCAGCGCGCGCAGCCTGCTGCTGCCAATTCTCAAAAACCCGCTGATCCTCGCCTGCCTCGGCGGCGCCCTGGTCAACCTCAGCGGGCTTGGCCTGCCCGGCGGCAGCGAGCGTCTGCTCGGCCTGCTCGCTGCTGCCAGCCTGCCGCTTGGGCTGCTCTGCGTTGGCGCGGCCCTGAAGCCCGAACAGCTCGGCGGCGAGATTCCCGCCTTGGCCTGGAACAGTAGCCTGCGTCTATTGGTCATGCCGTTACTGGCCTGGGCCGTGGCCTACGGCCTGCACTTGCCGCCGATGGAAAGCAGCGTACTGGTGCTGTTCTTCGCCCTGCCGACGGCCCCGACTGCCTACGTACTGACCCGCCAACTGGGCGGCGACAGCCACCTGATGGCCGGGATCATAACCCTGCAGACGCTGCTGGCAGCCGCCAGTCTGCCGGCCATATTGCGTCTGCTCGGGCCTTGATCCGGCGGTTGGCATGTGCGGGCAGTTGTTGAGCAGACGCCCGAGCAGTCCGTATTTGGCTGGAAATGTGGCGCTTGTAAATTGACGAAGATTGCTTTTTGCCACTACTCCCAATAGGCTACCGGTAATCGCTGTTACAATTTTAAGCGCGGCTAGTTCAAGGAATGGAATGTATGCACGGAGCACTGCTGCGCACTGGCAAAAGCGATGAATTTATTGCGATGGGTGAGACGGGCCAGCCTGTTTACAAGGCTGCGCTGCAAATCATTGCGGCATTGACCCGTAAAAATCCCCTTATTGCCAAATTCCTTGCCGTGCCGAAAAGCAACGAGCAAGGCAGTGTGATTGACTGGTACAGCCCGGTTCAGGGTGATGTCATCCCGTGGTCGGCGGCCACCGAAGGCGAGCGCGACGATGCCCGCGCCAAGCTGAATGCCTTCAAGGCCAGCATTGCTGAAATGAGCCAGTCGCTGATCCTCTCCGGCGACAAAAGCAAGCAAAGCGATCTGGTGATTTTTGGCAAACTACTCGGCCTGGCTCCGTTCAGTCCAGACGACGCCTACGTCTATATCGTCAAAACCGAACGCCTTGATGCTCAAGGGGTAAGCGAGCTCTACGATCAACCGGTGCTTAGTTTCTGGGGCTTCATCCTCAGCGAAGACGACCGTCAGCGTGAGCCCCTGTTCTTTCTGGCCCCGCGTCCGGCAGCTGTTATCAGTGGCGGCGCCGAGCACCCTGGTGCGGCGCCGCTGCTCAGCCCACCCCCCGCAGCCGACGTTATTCAAGTCAGTAAACCCTGGTGGCGGCGCTTCTGGTGGCTTTGGCCATTACTGATGCTGTTGTTGTTGCTTTTATTGCTCAGCCTTCTGCGCGGCTGCATGCCGGATGTGAAGGTGCCGGGGTTTGACTTGCCTGGTTTGAGTGCGCCTGATCTGGTCATGCCTGATGTGCGTGTGCCCGGTGTTGGCCTCGGTGGTGCGCCCGTCTTGAACGGCGCTGTACCGGCTGCCCCATCAGGCAGTGGGCTACCCGACCTGCCGCGTGAGGATGCAGCGCCTGCCGGCGATACGCCTCAGCCACCCGAAGAACAACCCCAGACACCGCCGGAGCCAGCGGCAGAGCCTGCGCCGCCAGGCGAAACACCCCAGCCACCAACCCTGGACGAGGACGCCTCTGGCGAACCCGCGCAGCCGCCTGCGTTGAGCATCCCGCCAGACGCGGATGAGGGGCCGGCAGACTTTCTCGATGGTCAGTACCGCGCCGGTGCGGGTATTCAGGATCGCCGCACAGGTAAGCCACTGCGTCTGGAATATGACTTCAAGGATGGCCAGGGCAATGTCACGGTCAGCCGCCCGGATGGCGTGTCATGTACCGGGGCGGTAGGTGCCGCCATGGTCGATGGCAGCCTGGCCATCAATAGCCAGGGGTTGGCGGGTTGCACCGACGGCAGCAATTACGACATGCCCCAAGTGCAGTGCAAGCCTGGCGCACAAAGCATCGCCGACTGTACGGGCAGTTACGGTAACGAACAATTCCCCATGTCAATGCGGAAAGTAGGCGAATAAGGCCCCCCATCTCATGCTGCCAGAACTCACGCAATTCGAAGAAACCGTCACCCTGGTTAACGATAGCGGTATCCAGTTTATGGATTTCGCCCTGACCCTTGATCTACGCAAGGAGCCGTCGGGGCTGTTTGCCAAGATGGGCAACGCATTGATCGCGCGCCTGCTGCAGAACAAGGAAACCGGCGAATATTTTCACCTGGGGCCGATCAGCACCGAAGGCAAAAGCGGTGAAAGCCTGGACAAGGCGCAGCAGCAGGAGCGCCTGATCAGTGAAACCGATGAGGACCTTCGTGTCAGCATGCAGAGCAGCCTTGAGCTGCTTAACGGCCTATGGCTGCCTGTGCCGTTCTTCCGGTTTATGCACCCTGAGCGCTATGACGAAGGCCCGAGTAACTGGGCGCGGATGCGCATGGTGCAGCTCGATGAGCCGGATATAGACGGCCACACCCATCGCCTCACCGTGGCGTTTGATACCCGCGTAATGCGTGTCAGCAATGGCATGCAGTACCTGGCGCCGACCCGCGAAGATGTCAATGCCGGTGCGTTGTTTCGCCTGGCCTGCAATGCCAAGCAGACCCGCTGGTTCATGGACCACAAGTGGGTGCAGGAGTGGCTCAAGGAAATCTACCTTGAGGCCAACAAGCACCGCACCGAGGAAAGCAATAACGAAGACATTGCCGAGCAGAAGCACATTGCGCATTACCTGAATCTGCTCAGCCTGCTGGCCAAACCGATACCGGAGCAGCGCAGCAGCGAGCCGGCCAAGGTCGATATTCCACAAATCAAGCTAGGTGCCAACGGCGTCGATTCGATTGATCCGCCCATCACGGTTGACCTGGTTCTCGATGTTGGCAACTCGCGCACCTGCGGCATCCTGATCGAAAATCACGGCCAGGCGGGCGATGGCATGAGCGCCAATTACGCCCTGCAGCTGCGCGACCTGAGCCGCCCCGAGCAGGTCTACAGCCACCCATTTGAAAGCCGGATCGAATTCACCCAGGCGACGTTCGGCAAAGAAAATTTCTCTGGCCAGAGCGGTCGTCATGATGCGTTCCAGTGGCCGACCATTGCCCGTGTCGGCAGTGAGGCGGCGCGCCTTGCCGGCCAGCGTCGCGGCACTGAAGGGTCGACCGGGTTGTCCAGTCCGAAGCGTTATTTGTGGGATGAAGAGGGTTACACCCATGGCTGGCGATTCAACTGCTCGCACCTGAAAACCAGCCAGGAGCCCAAGGCGACAGCGGCCCCCTTTTCACACAAGATCACCAAGCTGGGGCAGGCGTTTTACAAGCTGAAAAACGAAGATGACCGTTTGCCTGCGTTTTCGCCGCAGTACTCGCGCAGCTCGCTGATGACCTTCATGCTCGCCGAGGTGCTGACCCAGGCGTTGTCGCAGATCAACAGCCCAGCCCAGCGTACGCGTCAGGGCCACACGGACCGCCCGCGGCAATTGTCGAGCATCACCCTGACCGTGCCGCCAGGCATGACGCAGGCTGAGCGCAGCATTCTCAACGACCGCATGCTGCAAGCCATTGCGTTGGTTTGGAAGTGCATGGGCTGGCATGAGGGTGACCTGGACCCGAGCAAGTCGAACAAGAGCAACAGCGGGGTTCCGCTGCCGCGTATCCCGTTGCCCAAGATCAAGGTGGAGTGGGACGAAGCTTCCTGCGGCCAATTGGTCTACCTGTATACCGAGGTGCGGGAAAATTTCGCGGGTCACCCCGAGGAGTTTTTTGACAGCTTGGCCCGTCCTGACAAGAAGGATCGCGAGCGCATCACGCTGGCCAGTATCGACATCGGCGGTGGCACGACGGATTTGGTCATTACTGACTACCGGATTGAGCGAGGCACGGAAAACAGCGCTGGCAGCAACGTATCGATTATCCCCGAGCAGCGCTTTCGCGACAGCTTCAAGGTCGCCGGTGACGACATTTTGCTGGACATCATTCAGCGCTTTGTCCTGCCGAGCTTTACCCGTGCCTTGCGCGGCGTGGGAGTGAAGGCCCCCGATTCGCTGTTGTCCAAACTCAGCGGCAAGGAGACCGTCACCGCCCAAGAGGCCGTGCTGCGCCAGCAACTCAACCTGCAGGTCTTTACCCCGCTTGGGCTGGCGTTACTCAAGGCCTACGAGCAGTACAACCCCGAGCAACCGAGCGACATCAGCACCCATACCTATGCCGAGCTGCTGGGCGCTGACGCCGTCAGCGAGGGTGTACGCAATTACGTGGCCAGCGCCGTGCGCCGGGCCGACGGCGGCAGCGCGGATTTCAACCTGCAGCAGGTGGAAATCCAGCTTGATCTGAGTGCTATCCATGGCGCATTTCTCAACGATCAGATCAACCTGACGAAGATTCTCGATGCCCTCTGCGAGGTGATCTTCCAGTACCCCTGCGACGCCCTGTTATTGACTGGCCGACCTTCGCGTTTGGCGGGTGTGCAGGCGCATATCCGCAAGAACCTGCCGTTGCCCCCGGGGCGCATCATCCCGATGCAGGGCTACCGCACGGGTGGCTGGTATCCGTTCCACAAGAACGGTCAGATCGATGACCCGAAAAGCACCGCCGCCGTTGGCGCGATGCTGTGTCTGCTCAGCGAGCAGCGCAATATCTCCAATTTCTACTTCGGGGTCAGCCGGCTCAAACCCTACTCGACCATGCGCCATATCGGCACGCTCGACACCAATAACCTGATCACTGACAGCGATGTGCTGTACCGCGATGTCACCACCGATAACGGCCGCCTGGTACTCCACGACGATGCTATCGATGGGCCGCAGTTGCCCGTCCAGGGCCGTTTACGTCTTGGTTACCGACAGCTTTGCGCAGAGCGCTGGGTGGCTTCGCCGCTGTACCTGATCCAGCTCACCGACAAAGGTAAAGCCAAGCTCAGCGGCAAAAAGACCTCGGACGGGCTCAACCCCTACCTGTTGTTGCGCTTCAAGGTCAAAGCCGCAGATGCCGAGCGCAGCGATGCCGAGATCATCAGTGACCTGCTGGAAATCGACGACAACATCGAATCCAACATCGAAGGCGGAGACACCTTCGATCCGAAAAAAGATGTGAAGCTCCAGCTCTACACCATGTCCAGCGCTGACGATGGTGCTTCCGACTACTGGCTCGACAGCGGGAACGTGAATCCGAAATGAGCAATCACACCTCTGAACAACGCGAACTGATTAACGCCTGGCAGGCGGTCTATGACGGTGCTGGCAAAGCATTGCAGTGGGTCGAGGGCGTGCGTGGCAATGCCAAGCGCCTGGATGCCGAAGCCGACAGTTTCAATTTCGAATTGCACCGCACGCGCAACCTGGCCAAAAGCCTTGGCCGGGCCTCGGGCACGCCAATGTGCATCGGCTTTTTCGGGTTGTCCCAGGCGGGCAAGAGTTACCTGATTTCGGCCTTGGCGGCTGACAGCGCAGGCAATCTGGAAACCGATTTCGGCAATCAACGGCTGGAGTTCATCAAGCACGTCAATCCGGTCGGTGGTGGTAAGGAGGCCACCGGCCTGGTTACTCGCTTCAGTCGGCGTGCCCAGCCCAGCCCGGATGCTGCTTATCCGGTTGAGTTGCGCCTGTTCCAGGAAATTGAACTGGCCAAGATCCTGGCCAATATCTGGTTTGGCGACTTCGATCAGGAACGTGTCGATTACGCCCTCAGCAGCGAGCGTATCCAGGCATTGTTGCACCGCTTTGATGGACGCGAGTCGGGGCGGCCGGTACCGGGTGTCAACAGTGATGACGTGGTCGCACTGTGCGATTACCTGGCGATTATTTCGTTGAAGGCGGATGAAAAGCTCAAGCCGGTGTATTGGCCACGGGTGCTCAAGGTCGCGCCTTATCTCAGCGTGGCAGAGCGCGCCGAGCTGTTCTCGGTGCTGTGGGGTGAAGAACCCACGCTGACACAAACCTATGTGCGTCTGGCGCAGGCGTTACACGCGCTGGGCCTGCCGAGCACCGTCTTTGCCCCGCTCAGTGCCCTGGTACGCAGCGACGGCGAGCGCTTCGTGCAAAGCAACAGCATCATGAACGTCGATATCCTCAGTCGTCTGGGCAGTAGCGCCCAAGACAGCAGCCTGGAAGTGCGGCCATTGGTTGCCGGCGAACTCAAAGCGCCGGTGTTGCTGCCCAGCGCGCAACTGGCGGCGCTGACCACCGAACTGATATTCCGCCTGGTCAACGAGCCGGGTAATCCGATCGTCAATGATGTCGATCTGCTCGACTTCCCCGGCTATCGCTCGCGCAGCAAGCTGGCGAAGATTTCCGAGGCCGAAGAAGTTGCCAGTGATGGCAGCATCATTGATCCGATCGGCAAGTTGTTGCTGCGTGGCAAGGTTGCCTATCTGTTCGAGCGCTACACCGATGAGCAGGAAATGAACGCGTTGGTAGTCTGCACCAGCTCCTTCAAACAAAGTGAAGTGGTCAGCGTGGCGCCGGTGCTTGAGCGCTGGATCAACAAGACCCAAGGCGAGGAAGCCGAAGAGCGTCAGGGTCATGCCAGCGGCCTGATCTGGGCGCTGACCATGTGCGATGGCTGGATTAGCAGCGCATTGAACATGCGAGACCCCGCGCTCTTCCCCGAGTCCTGCGACAACATGCTCAAGCTGACCATCGTCGAGCGATTTGGCAGCCAGAAGTGGATGAAGCAGTGGGGCAATGCGCCCTTCAATAACACCTACCTGGTGCGCAAGCCGCGCCTGGACACCTCCTTTATCACGCTCAGTGCAGCGGGTCAGGAAGAGTCCTTCACGGCAACGACCAAGCCGATGCTCGAACAACTGGGGGAAACCTTCAGCAAGAGTGAGCTGGTCAACCGCCATGTTGCCCACCCGGCGCAAGCCTGGAAGGCCATGCTTGAGCTGAATGACGGCGGTATCAGCCGTTTTAGTGACAGCTTTACGGCACTGGCGTGCCTGGAATTCAAGCTGCGCCGTATCGCCGATCAGTTGCACGGTCGGCCGAAGGAGGTGCAGGGTTACCTCAACAGTTACTTCCAGCTGGATGGCGAGGGGGCGTTGGCCATCAAGCAGGCTCAGGCCAATAAAATTGTGCGCCCGCTGGTCAAGCGCATGAAAGAGCTCGGCGAGCTACTGCACTACATGGCGCTGCCGGACGAGCATCTGCGTGACCTCTACCTCAGTGGTGCCTTTGAATCCGCCGTGCAGAGTGGCCAGGCGGCCCAGGCCGACAGCCACGATGAAGACGACGGCTTCGATATCTTCTCAGGCAGTGTCGCCAAGCCGGCAGCCGTGGCTGCACCCGAGCAGCAAAGCCATGAACATCGTTTCGCCAAGGCGGCGTTCCAGGCCTGGGTTGGCCACCTGCGTGAGCTGGGCGACCGCCAGGGCTTGCTCAAGTTGCTGGGTTTGCCGCGCGATGTGATCGATGCGCTGGTTGATGAGTTGGTCACCACGGCTTACCGCCTGGGCTTGCCCGAGCAGCTGAGCCAGGCATTGCTCAAGCGCGCGCAAAGCGGCGTGCGCCGAGACAACCTGGTGCAGCGGCAAGTGCTCACCACGCAATTGGTGCTCAACGACTTCGTCGCCTGGTTCGGTCACATGTACCAGCCACCGGAAAAGCGCCCCAAGGGGTTGCTCGGCAACAAGGACGCCTTGTTTGCCTTCTACCGTGACGTCATCACCCAACAATTGCCGCAACTGCCAGCGCAGGCCACGGACCAAACCGCCGTGTTTGCCAACGACTGGATTTCCGGTGTGGCCCTGCATACCCAGGCCAATGCCGGGCACAGCGAAGGTCGCGACATTACCCCAGAGCAAAACGCCGCGCTGGGTCAGGTCATCCGGGTTTTTCAAGCGAGATAAGTCATGTCCATCAATGCCAAGTTACTTGCCCTGGAACCCTCCTTGCCTGGGCGCGCCATCCTTAATGTGCGCGGCTGGGAGGAGCAGACCGAGCAGCTGGAGTTTGCTATTCAGCGCAATCAGGACAGCCATTATCTTCAGCACGGCCAGGCGTGGAGCAGCAACCCGTGCTGGTTCCGGGTGGATACGTTCGCTCCCGGCGCCGATGACGAATCTATGAGCACCGCAGTCGGTGGCGAGATCGTCGACCCATTGTTGCTGTGTTCCGCCAACGAGATTTTCAATTTCAAGTTACGCACCCAGGACGGCCGCAGTGAAGATGAAAACCCCATGCGTTTGGCCCCAGGGCTGATCTCCTCGCTCGCCGGTGACGGCGATTATGCGCCGAGCACGGCATCGACCAAACTCACGCCCGTTGCACCGCCTGCCGAACCAGACGCCGTGGCGCTGCCGGAATTTGAGCTAGTATTTGACCTGCCGAGCACGGCGGATGACAACCTGGCGGCCAGCGTCCTGGCGGCCAGCGATCTGGCGGCCAGCGAACCCGAACCACAGGCAATAACTACGCCGCCGGTCAAGCGTAGCCCCTTGCTGTGGGTGCTGGCGTTGCTTGGCTTGCTGGTGGCTGTGGCTCTCGGCCTGTGGTTCTTGCTCAAGCCGGCAGCCGAATTGCCCGCTGCCGAAGCGCCGCTCAGCGTGCCGGCAACAGTCAGTGCCGAGCCGTTGGCTGCTGCGCCCTGTGCAGTGGAAAACATGGGCACTCAGGCCGAGTTGCAGTTCGTCCAGGGTTGCGTGAAAGCAGCCCCCGACAGTGATCAATTGCTCAGCGTGATCAACAGCGCCAAGGCCGGCCAACATTGCGGCATCGCCCAGCGCCTGTATGCCAATCGCTCCCAGGCCGGCGACACCAAGGTGGCGCTGGCCTACGCCCATGAATATGACCCTAAGTACCATCAGGCCAGCGCCTGCTTCGCCGAGCCGGACAACGCCACGGCAGCCTACTGGTACGAAACCATTCTCAGTGTCGAGCCTGACAATCTCGAAGCACAACAACGTCTCGAGGAGCTGCAGCCGTGAGCATGCGTCGTCACTCTTGGTCAGTCGCCGCGGCGTTGGCATTGTGCATTAGCCCCCTGCTGCAAGCTGCAGACAAACCCTTGCTGCAAGATGGCAAGCAGACCCTGTTCCAGCGGGTGCTAACCACGCCCAACTGCCAACTGGTCAGCGCTGCTGGTGCAGCAGGTGGTGTTACACAACCGGCATTCAGTCGTTTTTATGTGTACGAGCGAGCCGAGGCCGGCAGTTCAGAATGGCTCAGGGTTGGTCCTGACAGCTACGGTAAAAGCATCGGCTGGTTGGCCGCGAGCTGTACCGTCGACTGGAAAATGCAACTGACCCTGGCCTTCACCAACCCGGCAAACCGCGACCGCCTGCTGTTTTTCAAAGAACGTACGACCCTGGAAAGTATTCTCGACGCGCCAGACCCGGTCAGTCAGGTTGCTCCGCTGCGGGCCAAGCTCAAGCAAGGCGTCCAGGCCCCTGGGGTACTGGCTCAGGAGCCAGAGTTCTTTGTCGATATGCACAAGCAGTTTTACCTGCTGCCGGTGCTCAGTGGTGAAGAGGTGATGACCGAAGAAGGCTTTCGCGCGCGAATCCTCAATGTCGCCTCGGTCAGCAAGGCGGACGCGGCGGCTTCGACCGCTGCAGCCGGCGCGGGCAGCAGTGCCGTGCAGTCTGCCAGTCAGTTGAAAGAGTTCAGCGCCGCGGTGGTGTTTGTCATCGACTCGACCATTTCCATGGACCCCTATATCGAGCGCACCCGCGAGGCCATTCGCAAGGTGTATGCACAAATCGAGGTGGAAAACCTCGGTAAACAGGTCAAGTTCGGCCTGGTGGCTTTCCGCTCCAGCACCAAGGCGGTGGCGGGCCTCGATTACGTCAGCAAGATGTATGCAGACCCGAATACGGTGAAAGACGGTGCCGACTTTCTCGACAAGGTTGCCGACCTCCAGCAAGCCAAGGTTTCCAGCAGCAGCTTCGATGAGGATGCCTATGCCGGGGTGATGCATGCGATTGACCAGGTCGACTGGAGCCAGTTCGGCGCGCGCTATGTGGTGCTGATTACCGACGCGGGTGCAATTGACGGTGACAGTTCGCTGTCGCATACCGGTCTTGGCGCCGAGCAGGTAAGAATCGAGGCGAGCAACCCGGGGGTGGCGATCTACACCTTGCACCTGAAGACCGCGGCAGGGCTTAAAAACCATGCTACGGCCGAGGCGCAGTATCAGGCGCTGTCGACGTATCCCGGGACCAACACCTCGCTCTACTATCCGGTAAATGCGGGCGATCTCGACGCCTACGGCCGCAAAGTGGATGCCTTGGCCAGCGCCATCACCACGCAGGTCAAGTCTGCTTACATGGGCGATGATGCGATTGGCAGTGCGCTCAATGCCAAGCAGGACCCAGCCGAGCAGAAAATGCTCGATGATGCCGCGCTCATTGGTCATGCCATGCAGCTGGCCTACCTTGGGCAAAAGACCGGCAGCCAGGCACCTCCGGTTTTTCAGGCATGGATCAGCGACCGTGACCTGATCAAGCAGAATCTGCCGACCACCGACGTGCGGGTATTGTTGACCAAGTCGCAATTGAGCGACCTCAGCGATGTACTCAAACAGATCCTCGATGCCGCCAACGAAGGTTTGATCTCGCCCAGCGAGATGTTCCAGCGCTTGCGCTCGGTGGCCGCCACCATGGGCGCTGACCCGAACCAGTTGAAGCAGAGCGATAACACGCGGCTCGCTGAGCTGGGCGTCCTGGGTGAGTACCTGGAAGACCTGCCGTATCAGAGCGAAGTGCTCAACCTGGATGAAGAAACCTGGAAAAGCTGGGATGGCCTGTCTCAGGAAAAATTCATTCGTACCCTGAGCACCAAGCTGCGCCACTACCAGCGCTACAACGCCGACGTTGACCGTTGGGTGGCGTTGGCCAAGGACAGCGATGCTCGCGATAACGTCTATCCCGTGCCCCTTGAGATGATGCCTTAGCGATGCTCGATATTCAGGGGTTGATGGTGGCGCGTGGCAGTGGGGCGCAGCGTCACTGTGTGCGGTTGCCCAACCTGCAACTGGGCCGTGGTGAAATCCGCGCGGTCACCGGTGAAAGCGGCTGTGGCAAGAGCACTCTGCTTGAAGCGATCGGGCTGCTGCTGGCGCCACAAGAGCTGACGCATTACCAGCTCGGCCGTGAGCGCCTGGACATTCGCCGGCTGCTCGACGCCAATGATCAGGCGGCCCTGGCGGCTGTGCGTTCCCGCCATTTGGGGTTCGTGCTGCAAAGCGGTGGCTTGCTGCCGTTTCTCAGCGTGCGCGACAACATCAGCTTGCCGCGGCGTATGTTGGGCCTGCCCAGTCGCAGCGCGCAGGTTGCGAAAGCCGTGCAGGTGCTGCGCCTGGAACCATTGCTAGGCAAGTTGCCCCAGGCGTTGTCGATCGGCGAACGCCAGCGGGTGGCCTGTGTGCGAGCGCTTGCCCACGAGCCGCAAGTATTGCTGGCCGACGAACCAACGGCGGCACTCGATCCGCATAGCGCACGGCGTCTGTTTGAGCTGCTGCTGGACCTGGTCGCACAGCTGGGCTTGAGTGCACTAGTGGTGTCCCATGATTGGTCGCTGGTGCAGGAATTCGGTCTGACCCGCATCGGCGCGGTCAGTCGTCAGGGAGAGACACTCTTTGCCGCAATCGATTAGACACCTGGCGCTGCTCGCTAAACTGGCATTCGACGACCTTGTGCATGACCGCAAGGTTTCCTTGTGCATTGCCGCGTCGCTGGTTGCGGTGATCGCACCGTTGTTGCTGTTGTTTGGCCTCAAGCATGGCGTGGTCAGCCAATTGCAGGACGAGCTGCTGCGTGACCCGCGTAACCTCGAAATCAAGCTGCTGAGCAGTGGCAATTATGATGACGCCTGGCTCACGCGCCTGCAGCAGTTGCCTGAAACCGGCTTTGCCATCGGCCAGCCACGCTCGCTGAATACCCAGGCTGACCTGCTTGGCGAGCAGCGCCGCTTTATGGAAGGCGTGGAGATCATTCCAACCCAGCAAGGCGATCCGTTGTTGGACACGGCGCACAGCGCCGTGCAGGCCAATCAGGTGATTCTCAGTGCCCGTGTGGCCGAGCGTCTGGCGCTCAAGCCCGGGGACAGCGTGCGCTTGCGCGTGTTGCGCCGACTCGATGGTGCCAACGAGCGCGGCGAGCAGGTCCTGCAGGTCCTGGCCGTCCTCGACCCCGCCCGGTTTGGGCGGGCGGCGGCCTTCGTGGCACCGCAGTTACTGCTTGGCCTGGAGCATTTTCGCGATGGTTATCAGGTGCCCGCCCTCAATGTGAGCAGCGGCAAAGCGCTCGCCGGTCTGGCGCCACGCTATGCGCGCGCACGGCTGTATGCGCGCGATGTCGACAGCGTTGCGCCACTGGAGCGCTGGCTGAATGCCCAGCACATCGAAACCGCGACGCGGTTGGCCGATATCGAAAGCGTCAAGGCGATCAACCATGTTCTCGGGGTGATTTTTGGCGTGATCGCGCTGGTCGCGTTAACCGGTTGCATCGCGTCACTGGTGGGCGCCTTTCTCGCCAATATCGACCGCAAGCGGCGCAGTCTGGCGCTGTTGCGGCTGCTCGGATTTAGCAGCGCGGCGGTGGTCGGCTACCTGATGCTGCAGGCCGTGCTGCTCAGTCTCGCCGGCTATATCGGCGGGCTGGCGCTGTACTGGGGGGCCAGTGACCTGTTCAACCAGCTGCTTGGCAGCAGCCAGAGCACGGGCACCTTTGTTTGTCATATCACCGTCTGGCACGGCCTTGTGGCCTTGATGCTAGCCCTCGTGGTCGCTGCGTTGGTCGCCCTTGTCGGGGCCATGCAGGCCATCAGTATTCAACCCGCGGAGAGCCTGCGTGAACTCTAAACACTGGTGTCATGTTCTATTGCTGCCGCTTGGTCTTTGTCTGGTCAGCGCAGCCAATGCGGCGGGCTGGGAGCAGAAGCATTTCAATCCGTTACCCGAGGCGAGCGATGTTGTGCTGCCGATGCCTTGTGACGGCTCGATGGTGTTTCGCAAGGTTTACATTCCTCTTGCCGGCCCGCTCGACGACTACCCCGTCAGCATCGGTCAGGACAATGCCGAGTGGGGCTATGTTGAGCAGACGCGCCCGGCGTTTATCGCGGGCAGTTTTACCGGGGCACAGTCGGAAAATTCCCGCTATTACCTGATGGCCAAGTATGAAATGAGCCAACTGCAATACCGCGCGCTGATGGACGAGAGCTGCCCGACAGCCTCGAACAAACTGCGCCTGCCGGTGGTCTCGATCAGTTGGCTGGAGGCCCTGCAGGCGGCAGACCAATACAACCTGTGGCTACGCAAGAATGCGCCGGCCTCCTTACCCAAAGAGGATGGCGCCCTCGGTTTTGTCCGCCTGCCGACTGAAGTGGAGTGGGAGTTCGCGGCCCGTGGCGGACTGGAAGTTGGCACTGCCGAGTTCCGTGACGGCCGCTATCCGATGCCCGAAGGCCTGAACAACCACGAGTGGTTCGCCGGTTCACAATCGGCCAATGGCCAGCTGCAGCTTGGCGGTTTGCTCAAGCCCAACCCGCTTGGCCTGCACGACATGCTCGGCAATGCCGATGAAATGATGTTTGAGCCGTTTCGGCTGAACAAACTCGATCGTCAGCATGGTCAAGCCGGTGGCTATGTCGTGCGCGGGGGCAACTACCTGACCGCACAAGCCGAACTGCGCACGGCGTTGCGCAAGGAAGAGCCGTATTACACAGCCCAGGGGCAGGTAAAAAACAAGACGTCAGGGCTGCGTCTGGCGCTGGTCTCGCAAACCCTGACCTCACGTGAGCGGGTCGCCAGTATCGAGAAGAGTTGGCAGAAGCTGGGCAGTGGCGATCAGGCCGCCGACCAACCGCAGAGCAAGGGCGCGGTGCAGGCGCTCGAAGCATTGGCCTCGGGGGTTGAGGATCAGGCGCTCAAGGATCAGCTCAAAACCCTGGAAAACCAGTTGCGGGCGAGTAACCAGCAGCAGGAAGAAACCCGTGATCAGGCGATTCGAGCCAGCCTCAACCTGGGTGCTTTCCTGTGCACGAAACTGTTCGACGATGGCAAATACCTGGATTTTCTGCAGCACAACTACAGCCTCAACTGCGAAAGCAGTGAGCAAGATGCAAGCTGCGACATGCGCAAGGGCAAGCTGGATGAGCAGAAGGATCGCCTGCACAAACTCAGCCGTTACTACGCCAGCAGTCTGGTCGAGTCAGCCACGCTGTATGGCCAGCCTTTACTCAGCGCGCAGGTGCCGGTGATGGAAGAAATCATCAGCCGCAACAAACAATTGCAAGAGCTCAAACCCTATCTGCGTACGCACTGGGCCAACCAGCAGGTCTTTCTTCAAAAGCACAAGATCGACACCGCAGCATGGTTGGCCAGTTGCAAAGCCGTATCCCAATAAACCCCAGAAAACGCAACATCCAGGAGCAACATCATGAAACTGAGCCAGTGGTCTTTTTCCAGGGTAGTTCTCAGCTTTGTCATGACAGGGAGCATTCTGCTGACTGGCTGTGCCAGCACCGGCAGTTCGATGATCGGCGGTTCGCCAGCCGCTGACCCACGGTTGACCCAGGGTAACGGCGCGAAGTTTTTCAGCACCTCGGGCTTTCAGGCATGTGCTGCGGCAGCCGGAGCCGGTGTACTGGCCTGCGCGCTATCCAACTCGAGCAATAAGGCCCAGTGCGCGGTAATTGCCGGTATCGCGGCATGCGGGGTGGCGATGGGCGCCAATTATTATTTCGACCAACGCCGCAGCGAGTATTCCGATACGACCGAGCGTCTGCAGTTGATGAGTAGCGATATCCAGGCCGATACCGACAAGGTGGCCAGCCGAACCGCGACGTTGCAGCAAGTGATTCGTGACGACGAGGAGCGCATTGCCCAGATCCAGAAGTCGATCAAGACCCAGCAACTCGACGCAGCCAAGGCGCAGAAAGAAATCGCCGAAATCGACAGCAACATCGCGCAGATGCGCAAAGACCTCGCCGGCATGCGCAACAAGGTTACCGAGTATGAGAAAACCGCAGTGCTGGAGCGTCAGAACGGTGCAGGCGACGAGGTTGCCAGCATTGAAACGGAAATCAGCAAAATGAACACCAAGGTGGTTGCCTTGCAGCAAGAAGTCGATGGCCTATACAGCCAGCGCTCTGCGATCACGCTGGGTTGAGGGGACAGACATGACACTACGACTGTTAACTCTCGGCCTCAGCTTATCGGTGCTTGCAGGGTGCGCCACCACACCAGGTAGTTGCGATTCGAGCGATCACAATTCCAGCCTGATAACCAAGATGAACTGCGACTATTCAGGCGGCTACAGCGAGCAGGTTCGCCAGCGCGAGCAGGGCTTAAGCGACGCCCGCGCTGAAAACGAGCTATTCCATCGGGTCTACCAGGAAATAGCCGCGCAGCAGGCCACCACGCAGCAGAGCCTGCTCGGCCAAGAGCAGCAGCGCGAGGCGTTGGAGCGTTCGCTGGGGATGTTGTTAAACCAGCTTAAAAGTCGGCACGCCAACAAGAGCCAGGTGCAGGAGCAAATTGCCGGCCTGGAGCAGCAACTTAACGGGCCGGCCGGTGCTGGGCAAACGGCTGATGCCGAAGCGCGCAAGCAAGAGCTAAAGGCGCTGCAGCAGAAGGTCAGCCGTTTGCAGCTGAGCCTTGGTTACGAGTAATGCACCCTCGGTGGCCGTCTTGAGCGGCCACCACTTTTTCAGGAATTTTGTTCATGCAGCGCGTTGCACACGACTCAGCGACCTATCCTCAGGACGTGCTTGCTGCGCTCGACGCCAAGGTCGAATTGGTGCGCAAGCACTTCCCGCCCAGTGTTGCCAATCTATTTGCCAAGCCGCGCCCCGGCAGCGATGGCGCCTTGCAGTGGTGGTCTGAACTGGGCGGTCAGCCGACGCCCTATACGCAGCTGGACGAGCAGCAGCAGAGCCGATTGCTGCAAATCTACCAGCAGCGTCAGGACGCGTTGGGGCATTTGGCTAATGCGCTGCAGGGCCGTGGCGATGCGGCGCCGGCGAGTGCCTTGCGGAGCCTGATCGGGCCGCCGGACCTGCACAACCTATACAGCCTCAATGGTGATCCAGTCGTGGTGCGTTGGGGGTTGCCGGCATTGCCGCCGCCTGCCGTCGCGCCGAGCTCGGCCCCGGCGCCTGCACGCCACGGGCGGCGTTGGCTGTGGTTGGCCCTGCTGCCATTGTTGCTGATCGGCTTGCTCTGGCTGCTGTGGTTTTGGCGCGGCTACCTGCTGCACGTATTCAACCCGCAGCCGCTTGTCAGCTATGCCTGCCAGAAGGACCCCTCTGTAGCGCCGGATTTCGTTGTGGTGCTGGATACCTCAGGCTCGATGAACATCAATATCGCTGCGTCACAGGCTGATGAGCAATGGTTTTTTCAGGAAGGCCAGCACTATGACGCCCGTCATCCGCGCAAGGCCATGCTGTTATCCGAACCGACACGTCTGGCTGTGGCCAAGAATGCCTTTGGCGGCATGATTGGCAGCCTGCATCCCGACATCGATATGCGCCTCATCACGTTTGCAGGCTGTGACCGCCAGGTTGATCAAGGCGTGTTCGCCCATGCCGAGCGCCAGCAACTGCTGGCGGGTCTGCAAAACATCACCGCAAATGAAGGTACGCCCCTGGCGGCCAGTCTGGAAAAGGCGGCAAGTCTTGTCGATGGTCGTCGCCGCGATGCCGTGGTGGTCATGTTCATCGATGGCGAAGATGGCTGCGAGCGCGACGTGTGCGCCGTGTCTCGTCGAATTGCCCGCGAACAGCCGCGGCTGCGGGTCAATGTGGTGAATATCGGCGAGAGCACCTTGTCCAACTGTATTGCCGAAAACACCGGCGGCCGAGTGTACTCGGCAAGCAGTGAGCAAGAGGTCTCACGTATTTTGTTGCAGGCCAGCGAGGAAGTATCCAGCGCGGCGCAATGCCAGTAAGCCGCGCAGTTTGGCCACTCTGATAGTGACGCACAGCGGCACACGCGCACAGGGTGAAGAGGGTGAAAATCCTGCGTAGCCGAACAGGTGAGTGACCTATTCGTGTTGCACGCAGGAACCCAGATTAGCGTTGGGCCGATCCAGGGCGTCGCTCACTCCGCGGCATCTGACGGGCAAAAGAGCAGACGTGTAAGGCGTTAAAAATATTGGACTGCTCTGCTCGTATTTATTTAGATAAATACTATTAATATCAGCAATATAGAGTAATTTCTGCCTGTGGTCAGCGTCTGGTTTTGCCAGATTACCACTCGAAAAGTGCACCATTCGTTTGACATATTTTACGGCTTTGGCAGACTGAGCCGGTGTTTCGACAGTCAGAACGCGCCTAGAACAGGCCAAAAAGCTCTGCCCTGCAGTCTGCGCGGGCGCCCGTCGACACCGGCAACACACAGGAGGCAGCGCCGCAGCCATGCGGCCCTTCCTGCACAGCAACGGCAGGCTGTCCCTGCCCCAAGGTGATTTATGTCCAACATTAGCGGCACTGTATCCAACGCCAAACGCAAGCCCGTGGTCCTCATGTCCATGGGCGCCCAGGAACGCAAAGGGCATGCCTATCAGGTGATGACCCACAAGTACATCGCTCCCCTCGTTGAGATTTCCGGCTGCGTACCGCTGCTGGCCCCGACCTGCTGCGGCACCGATGACCTCGAGCAATACCTCGACATGGTCGATGGCGTTTACCTCACCGGCGCTGGCAGCAACATCGACCCGGCGCTCTACAACCAGGAAAACCTGACCCCAGACAAGGCCCAGGATCGCGACCGCGACCTGTTCGATCTGCCGCTGATCCGTGCCGCAGTCGCACGCGGTCTGCCGATCTTCGGCATCTGCCGGGGTATGCAGGAAATCAACGTGGCCCTGGGTGGCGACATCCACCAGAAACTCTATGCCGTAGGCGACTTCGACGACCACCGCGAAGACTCTACCGATCCGGTGGATGTGCAGTACGGCGAAAGCCACAGCGTGCGCCTGGTAGCCGGCAGCTGGCTGGCCGATGTGCTGCAGAAGGATGAAATCACCATCAACTCGCTGCATGGCCAGGGTATCGCCACCCTGGGCGAAGGCCTTGAAGCACTGGCCTACGCCGAAGACGGCCTGATCGAAGCGATCCATGCCCCCGGATTGGCGCAGTTCACCTTGGCGGTGCAGTGGCATCCGGAGTGGCAGGCCAGTGCCAACCCCGACTCGGTGAAAATCTTCCAGGCCTTCGGCGAAGCCTGTCGTCAGCGCATGGCTACTGCTGACCAGCAGTAGCGCACAACGCCTTGCGGCCGCGCGTCTGCGCTCGGCCGGGCACTGACCTGAAAAATCGCCATGCATGCCGGCATGCAATGGCTATCGTTGCGCTCAACCCTTCCGCCATCCAGGCTAGAACAGCGCCAGTTGATCCTGACCGGTCTCAGGCCTCGCTACAGGTTTGGGTAGGCTGGTCGGCTCGACCGCCAGGCGTTCGGCCAGGCCAGCTGCACGTTCGGCGCGGGTGGTCACCGCCTCGCTCAGGCGCGCCGGCAGGCCCCAGATTTCTACCTTGTGTTTGGCCCGGGTGATGCCGGTGTAGAACAGGCTGCGACTGAGCAATGGGCTGGGTTGCTCGGGCAAGACCAGCAGTACCTCGCTGAATTCCGAGCCTTGGCTCTTGTGTACGGTCATGGCGAAGGCGCTGTCGTGGCTGGGCAGGCGCGCCGGAGCAAAGGGGCGGTAGCCGTCTTCGTTTTCGCCCTCTCCCTCAAAGAACACCCGCAAGCCGTATTCGCTGTGCAAGCAGATGCCGATGTCGCCGTTGAACAGACCGAGGGCGTAGTCGTTTTGCCGCACCATCACCGGCCGGCCGACGTACCAGCGTTCGCGGCTGGCGACCTGGCCGCGCCTTTTCACCCGTGCTTCCAGTGCTTCGTTGATCCCGGCCACGCCCCAGGCGCCTTCGCGTTGGGCGCAGAGCGCGCGGAAGCCGTTGAAGGCGGCAAAGGCGGCCTGCGGATCGCCTGTTTTTGCCGCGGCGAGAAAGGGCGCGTAGCCCCGGTCCAGGCGTTCCAGCAGATCGGCGGGGGTCGGCTGGGCGTTCCAGGCCAGATCGCTGCGCTGCTCTTTGAGTAACCCCAGGGTGCCGCTGGCGTCGCCAGCGTTGATCCGTCGCGCTAGCTCGCCGATGCCGCTGTCGCCGGCAAAGCGGTGGCTGTGAGTGAGCAACACCACGGCATCGCCCAGGCGTGAAGTTGGTTGGGCGACGGGCACTTGCTGGCCGGTGATGCGTTGCAGGTCGGCGGCGGCCTGGGCGTCGAAGCCGCGGCCTTCGCAGAGTTCGGCGAATACCGCGCCGGCTTCCACCGCGCACAGCTGGTCCTTGTCGCCGAGCAGGATCAGTCGGGCGCTGGGCGGCAAGGCGTCGATCAACTTGGCCATCAGCGCCAGGTCGACCATCGAGGCTTCGTCAACCACCAGTACGTCCAGCGCCAGGGGATTGCTCGCGTTATGGCGCACCTGCGGGCTGTCGCCGCGGCTGCCGAGCAGACGGTGCAGGGTGCGCGCCTGGTCCGGCAGCGCTGCCTTGATCGCCTCGTCGACCGGCAGGCTGGCCTTGGCGTTGCGGATCGCCTCGGCCATCCGCGCCGCCGCCTTGCCGGTGGGCGCGGCCAGGCCGATGGCCAACGGAGCGCCGGCGGATTGTTCGAGCAGCGCCGCGAGCAAGCGCACCACGGTGGTGGTCTTGCCGGTGCCGGGGCCGCCGGAAATCACCGCCAGCCTGCGCCTTACCGCCTGCGCGGCAGCCAGGCGCTGCCAGTCCGGCTGCTGGGCGTTGAAGGCGAACAGGCGAGTCAGGCTTTCGCTCAGCTGGGTCTCGTCGACCTCGGGCAGATCGGCGGCGCGCAACAACAACTGTTCGGCCAATTGGCGTTCGTAGGCCTGGTAGCGCGCCAGATAGAGGCGACCATGCTCAAGGATCAACGGGGCGAAGTCGCCGTCGCCGCCGACCAGGGACGAGGCTTCAAGTCGCGCCTGCCACTCGGCCAGTGGCGGCAGGCAGAAGGCGTGCTCGGGCCAGGGCCGCTGCCCGGCACGCCGCGCCAGTGGTAGGCAGACGTCGCCGTTATCCAGCGCCGCACAGAGCAGTGCCGCCGAGGCCAGCACCAGCGGTTCGGCGGCCGGATCGAGACGCCGCAGGCTGTCGACCAGCGCGCGTTCCAGCGGGCCGAGAGGCAAGTCGGAAAGGTTCATGCAATACCCCCGTAGGGTGCCGCGGAGCCGCCTAGGCCGTGCGCACCACGTGCAATAACCATGGTGCGCACGGCGCACCCTACGGATAGCGCGTGGGCGGCCGTAGATTGGTAGGTTGGGTTGAGCGCAGCGATACCCAACAAGTGGTAGACCTGCGCATTGATGGGCATCGCAGGCTCAACCCATCCTACGGCGTGGTATTCCATCATCTGCCCTCCTCGAACAAGGTATCCAGCGCGTCCAGCAAGCCATCCGCTGGGCGGGAAAAATACACCCCGGCCGTTGGCATGCCGCGCAGGAACAGGTAGTAGGCGCCGCCCAGCTGGCTGTTGTCGAAGTCGACCAGGCGCTGGCGCAGGAAGCGCCGCAGCGCCACCAGGTAGATCAGGTATTGCAGGTAGTAGTGCTCGCCGGCCAGGGCCTGGAGTAGGCGATCGCCGCCGTAGTAGCTGACGTCCGGGCCGAGCCAGTTGGACTTATAGTCGGCGATGTACCAACGGCCGTCGTGCTCGAAGGTCAGGTCGATAAAACCCTTGAGGAAACCTTTCAGGTTGTCGAACTCCAGGCGCGCCGCGGCTTCGCGCATCGACACGGGCAGCCCAAAGGCAGGGTCGGTGAGGATGGCGCGCAGGCGCTGCAGGTCGAGGTTGGCTACCGGGAAGGTGAAACCGAGCTCCGGCAGGCGCCGCGCCGCGCGCAGGCTGGCCAGGGTCAGACCATGGCCGTCGAGGTCGCTGTCGAGCAC
Organism: Pseudomonas sp.; assembly: GCF_030683065.1. Classification (GTDB taxonomy): domain Bacteria; phylum Pseudomonadota; class Gammaproteobacteria; order Pseudomonadales; family Pseudomonadaceae; genus Aquipseudomonas. The sequence goes on along the minus strand of NZ_JAUXMX010000025.1, from coordinate 24,158 downwards.
CTGCTGCAACTGGTTCAGCGCTACCTCGCGCCAGTCGCTGTCGATGCCATGGCCGCGCAGCGCCGGTTCGATCAAGTCAGCCAACGGCGCCTTGCCGCGCGCCCAGTCTTCCAGAATCGCGTGCAGGCAGGTGCCGGCGCGGGCGCCGCGGGGAAAGGCGAAGAAGCCGCTGCCCGGCTCGCTGGCGGCGGGCAGTGCCAGGCCGTCGCGATCCGGCGCTTCCATGTGCATGCCAGAGGCCAGCCCGGAGAAGCTGCCGATACGCCAGGCGCTGTGCAGGCTGCGGTTCATCTGCTGCAGCTGCAGGGGCGGCGGTGCGCGGCGTTCACCGGCGGCGCTGGCTTCGCTTTCGCGCAGCGCTTGCACGGCCATATGGCCGTGGCTGGCGCCCACCAGCTGCTCGATCTCGCCGCGCAGACCGGTAGGGCTGAGGGTTTTCAGGTGGCCGGCGAGGTCGCCCAGGGCATTCTCGCCGGGCAGCTGGCGACCGTGCAGCAGCCAGGCCAGTGCGCTGCTGTGCAGGCCGGCTTCGCTGAGCGTGCCGTCCTTTTTCGGCTTGCAGTCCACCGGCCCCCAGTGCAGCCAGAGGCGGTCGCGGGCCCGGGTCAGGGCCACGTAGGTCAGGCGCAGGCGCTCGGCGAAGCGCTCGTGGCGGGCGCGCTCGCGGTGCGCATCGAGCTGCTCGCCACCCAGGTCGAGCAGCGGCGTACCGTCGTCGGCGTGGCAGGTGATGTCTTCGCTCTGGCGCAGCAGCGCGCCGTCCCACAGGTAGGGGCAGAATACCAGCGGGTATTCCAGGCCCTTGGAGGTGTGGATGGTGACGATCTGCACCCGCTCGGCATCGCTTTCCAGGCGCAGCAGGGCTTCTTCGCCATGAGCCTCGGCGCTGCGCTGGGCGTTGAACCAGCTCAGCAGTTGTTCCAGCCCGGAGCGCTGCAGGCTCTCGCTCTGCAGCAGTTCAGCCAGGTGCAGCAGGTTGGTCAGGCGGCGTTCGCCATCGACCAGAGCGAGCAACCGTGGGGCCACCAGCTGCTCGTCCAGCCAGGCGCGGAAGGCGCGCATAAAGCCCTGTTGCTGCCAGAGTTGGTGATAGCGCTCGGCGGCTTCGCGCTCGGCATCCCAGGCCTGGGCATCGTCCTGGCAGGCGGCCAGATCGGCAGCGCTGCGCCCTAGCAAACGGCTGGCCAGGGCATAACGCAGTGCGCCTTCGCGGCCCGGCTCGGCATAGGCGGCGAGCACCGCAGCCAGCTCGCCGGCTTCTTCGCTGTGCCAGACGTTTTCCTTGCCGCGGCGCACGCTGGGCACGCCGCGCGCCGCCAGCTCGGCGGCGACTTCCCCGGCCTGGCGGTGGCTGGCGACCAGCACCGCGATATCGCCGCCTTTCAGCGCCGTGCGTTCGTCCGGTGCCTCGAAATAGGCCTCGCCACGGCCGCTCGCCGTGAGCAGCGCGGCGATGCGCCGGGCCGTGTCGCGTGCCACCAGGGCGCCGGCCTCGCCCTTGCCGAGGTAATCGTCGGCCAGCCAGACCAGCGCCAGCGGTGCGTCCTGCTCGTCATCGCTAACCGGCAGCACCAGCTGCGGTCGCGCGCGTTGGCTGGCGCCGACCTGCGGATAGGTCAGGCCCGGCTCGGCGAAGGGCATGGGCCGGTCGAACAACTGGTTGAGCGCGGCGATCAACTCGGGTGTGGAACGGTGGTTGGTGGCCAGGCTGTATTGCCGTGCTGCCTCGTCGCGGGCCTTGAGGTAGGTGGCCAGGTCCGCGCCGCGAAACGCGTAGATGGCCTGCTTGGGGTCGCCGACAAAACACAGGTCACCCTGGTTTTCGTAGATGCGCCGGAACACCTGGTACTGCACCGGGTCGGTGTCCTGGAATTCATCGATCAGCGCCACCGGGTATTGCTCGTGCAGTTTGCCGGCCAGGTGTTCGCCGCCCTCGCCATAGAGCCCCTGCTGCAGTTTGTTGAGCAGGTCGTCGAAGGCCAGCAGGCGCTGGGCAGCCTTGCGTTGCGGTAACTGCTCGTTGAGTTGACCGATCAGGCGCACCTGCAGGTCGATCAAGCGCTGCTCGGCCTCGGGTAGCGCAGTCTGCAGCGCCTCGCACAGGCCTTGCAGGGCATCGGCCAGCGGGCTGTGCGGCGCGCTCTCGCCTTTCTTGCTGGCCTTGGCCAGGCCTTCACGGGACAAGCGCTGGTGTGCCTCGGTCTTGCTGAACAGCGCGGCGGCGTCGCTGAAATAACCGTCCAGCTCGACCTGCCAGGCGCCGAGCTTGGCCGGGTTGCACATATTGCTCTTGAAGCCGGCGAAGCCCTTGAGCTGCGGCAACCAGCAACCACTGTCGCGTTGCCAGCAGTCTCGCGCGTGCTGCCAGGCGTCGCGCAGGGCGCTCATCTCGCTGCTGGCGCCGGGCTGCGGTTCGATGCGCAGGTAGGGTTTGCCCAGGTGATTGCGCAGACGCTGGCGCAGGCTTTGTGGGGTGATTTTTTGCTGCACCAGAAAGGCCGCCCACTGCGGCTCGGCGGCGGCTAACTCGTGGCGCCAGAGGTCGGCGAGCAGGGCGTCGAGAATCTCGCGGTCGTCGTGGGTCAGCTCGTTGTCGAAATCGCCACCGGCCTCGAATGCCGCATCTTGCAGCGCACGTTGGCAGAAACCGTGGATGGTGAAGATTGCCGCCTCGTCGAAGCCGTGCACCGCCAGCAGCAGACGTCGGTGGCTGGCGGCATCAGGGTACTGCGCGTGCAGGCGATTGAGTAGCTCATCGTTGCCGGGGCCGTCGTCGTAGACTGCCAGCAACTCGGCCAGACGCAGGCGAATCCGTTCGCGCAATTCGGCGGTAGCCGCGGTGGTAAAGGTCACCACCAGAATCTGGCTGACGTTGAGCCGCTTCTCCAGCAACAAGCGTGCGTACAGAGCGGTGAGGGTCCAGGTCTTACCGGTGCCGGCACTTGCCTCGATCAGTGAGCGGCCGGCGAAGCTGTCCTGCAGCAGATCCAACGGTGCGCCTGTCATGCTTCGTCCTCTTCGCTTGCGTGCAGGGCATCCAGGGCCGGACCGTAAAGTTGTTGGGCCAAGGCCTCGAAGCGTTCATCCAGCGGCTCACGGTCGCGGAAGGCCAGGGCGTTCCAGGGGTCCTGGCCTTCGCCGTTCATGTAGTCGTTGCCCTGCCACATCACTCGCGCTTCGCTGCGTGCGGCGTCAATTGGCTCCTTTTTACCGGGGCTGCGCCATTTTTTGGCGAAGCCATAACTGCACTTGGCCAGCACCGGCAGCGGCTCGCACAGGGCGCTCTGGTAGGCGGCGAGCCAGGGTTCGAGCAGTTGCAGCGGATTGGCCAATGGCCCCAGCCGCCATTCGCTTTTCGGCGACAGCAGGCGGCTATCGCGGGCGATGTCCGGGGTGGCGGCGCAGTTGAGCAGTAGGTGGCGCAGCCAGAATGGCGCCAGCTCCCAGGCGCCGAGGTCGCGCAGGCGGTAGTCGAACAGACCGCTGGCGCTGACGCCGTCGAGCCAGCCGTGGATGCGCACGCCGGCCAGCTGGATATCCACCAGCAGCGGTTGTGGCGCGGCTTCAGGGCGCTCGTCGAACAGGATCGGGGCGAAGGCGCGGATCGGTCCGCGAATCTGCCCCCAGTGGGCCTGGCCCAGTTCGCCCACCGGCAGCCAGCCGGATGCGGCGGCGATGCTGCGTTCCTCGCGCTCGCTCCAGCCTTGCTCGATGGCCTGCAGCGCGAGTTGGCGCAGGCCGTATTGGCTGGTCCATTCGACGCTGAAGGGTTCGTCACCGGCCAGTGCCTCTTCGCCCTGTGCCAGGCGCAGGCCGAGGCGCTGTTCCAGCAGGTAGCGCGCCGGGTGCTTGAAGCAATGGATCAGTTGGCTGGGCTCGATGGTTAGCGGGTCGCCGCCCGCCCCGTCCTGGTTTGGCGTGGCCAGGGTGCTGGCGAATGGCTGCGCTGTTTCGACGGCCTCGCTCAGGCGTTGGGCGGCGCGAAACCAGGGCGCGGCGAAACCGGCCTGCGCTCCGCTGGCGAAGTTGCCGGCAGCGAAGGGTTGTAGCGGGTGCTGATGGGTGATGTGGGTGCTGGTTTTGGCAGGCGCTGACGGATCGGCGGCGTCTGTTTCGCGGCCAAGGCCCCTCCTACAGGGGGGACCACAGATCGCGGTGAGGTCGATGACATCCAGCAGTTCGCTGATCAGCACCGAGGGCGGTAGTTCGGCGTTGCTGCGCGGGTCGCGGCCGACGTAGCTGAGGTACAAGCCGCCACGTGCGGCGAGCAGGGTTTCGAGCAGCAGGTAACGGTCGTCGAGGCGTCGGGCGCGGTCGCCACGTCGCGGTTTCTGGCCGATCAGGTCGAAGCCGGCGGCTGGGGTGCGCCGTGGCAGGGCGCCGTCGTCCAGGCCGAGCAGGCAGACCAAACGGAACGGCAGGCTGCGCATCGGCACCATGGTGCAGAAGGTCACCGCCCCGGTGAGAAAGCCCGAGGCGCCGCTGCCCTGCTCCAGGGCAGAGGTCAGTTGCTGGCGCACCAGCGCCAGCTCCAGCGGCCGCTCGATACCGGCAGCCGTGGCCTGATCCTGCAGGGCCGCGCAGGCACGGGAGAGCAATAACAGGGTGTCACCGGCCTCGCGCTCGTCGAACAGGTTGTCGACCAATGCCAGCAGGGTCTCGGCCCATTCGCTCAGGCTGCGCGGGCGCTGCAGGCTCTGCGCCAGGGCGGCCAGCCGCTCGACGAAAGCGCTCAGGCGCCCAAGCAATTGGGCGCGAGCGCCTTCCAGGGCATCCAGCGGCCAGTTGTCGCCGAGCAAGGGGGCGCGCGAACCGGCCAGTTGCGGCGGCGCGGCGAAGCCCAGCAGCAGGCGATCCAGGCCCTGGCGCCAGGTAAAGGCGCTGTCTGCCGGCAAGCCCAGTTGCTGGCGATGCTCACCGTCGCGGCCCCAGCGCACACCGGCGTCGCGCAGCCAGTCGCGCAGCAGCGGCAGGTCTTCGGCTTCGATGCCGGCACGCCGGGCGAGCGACGGTTGCTCCAGCCAGGCGAGGATTTCCTCGGCGGCGAAGCGGCTGTCGGGCAGAGCCAGCAGGTTGAGAAAGGCCTCAATCAACGGGACTTCGGCGCGCAGGCTGCGGTCGGCCAGGCTGAAGGGAATCCAGGGCGTACCCTCCCGATGGGCACCCGCCTTGTAGGCGAACACCGCCTCGATATAGGGCGCATAGCGCTCGATATCCGGGGTCAGCACCACCACCTGATCGGGGGTCAGCTGCGGGTCGGCGGCAAAGCGCGCGAGCAACTGGTCGTGCAGGATTTCCACTTCACGCAGCGGCGAGTGGGCGATATGCAGCTCCAGCGAGCGATCGTCCTCGCGCAACACCAGGCGCTCATTGGGCTGGCGAGTGCGCAGGCGCAGGATGTCGTTCTGCAGCGCTTGCAGCAGGCTGCTGTCGTGCAGGTCCGGGTCTTCGGAGTAGAGGCCGACTTCCTGGCTGCCTTCGGCGGAGGCCAGGGAGAACAGGCTGTCGAAGAAGTCGCGGCCCTGCTTGCCCAGGCTGGCCAATAACGGATGGCCGACGTCCAGGTACCAATCGTCGGGGCTCAGCTCAGGTTGCCGGGCCAGCTCGCGGATATCGCGAATTTCGCCCCAGGCTTCGCGGCACGGGTTGAGGGCGAAGATCACCACCTCGGTGTGCCGTGCCAGGCCTTCGAGCACGCGCAGGTGGTGAGTCGGCAGGCTACTGATGCCGAACACCAGCAGCCGCTCGGGCAGACCATCGATGGGCGCAGCATCGTACAGGCGGCGCAGCAGGTCTTCGAGCAGGCGCGCGCGGTGCGGGTGACCATCGCGGGTCAGTTCGCGCCAGAGCAGCGCTTGCCAGGCTTCGTCCGGGCCCAGGTCGAGCAGCTCGTTGCGCTCCCAAGCAGCCAGCCAGTCGTCGCGATACAGCAGGTATTGGTCGAATACGTCGGCGATCTTGCTGGCCAACGACAGCCGTCGGCGCTCGTCACCCCCGTCCAGGTAATGCGCCAGACGCGGCGCTTCGGCCAGGTTGAGCGGCTCGCACAACCAGTCGTACAGGCGCCAGGCCAGGGTGGTTGGCGCGAACGCCGATTGCTCGGGTAGTTGGCCCAGGGCCAGGCGCGACAGATCCCAGACGAACTTGGCCGGCAACTGCACCTCGAGCTGCATGGCGATGCCCTGTTTGCGCGCCAGTTCCAGGGTCAGCCAGCGGCCCATGCCCTGACTCGGCACCACCACCAAGGCGGGGGCGAAAGGTTCACGCAGCGGCTGGGCCAGCAGGGTGGTGGCCAGTTCGCCGAGGGTTTCCAGGTCGGGAGCATGATAAAGAGTGAGCATGGCGGGCACTGCATCCGTGGCGAAGCGCTAGGGTAACCAGTCTGGCGGTGCGGGGCGACCGCCAGTGCTAGGATGACAACGCAAAAAGCGAGGAGGCGCGATGAACGACACGACTGATGACGCGGTGGATGTATTCCCCTATCTGCAACTGCTCTACGAGCGCGGCGGTTCCGATTTGTTTTTTAGTGTTGGCGCGCCACCGCACATCAAGATCGAGGGCCATAGCCAGGCGGTCGACGAGCGCGTGCTGAAAGCCGGCGAGGTGCAGCGGCAAGCCTACCAGCTGATGACCCAGAAACAGATCATGGAGTTCGAGCGCGATCTGGAGATGAACCTGGCGGTCAGCGTGCAGAACGCCGGGCGCTTCCGGGTCAACGTCTACTACCAGCGCGGCGAAGTGAGCATGGTGGTGCGCTTGATCAAGAGCCAGATCCCCGACTTCACGGCGCTCGGCCTGCCTAAACTGCTGGAAAAACTCAGCATGCAGGACCGCGGGCTGATCCTTATGGTTGGCGCGGCTGGCTCGGGCAAGTCGACCACCCTGGCGGCCATGCTCGATTTTCGCAACCGCCACAAGAGCGGGCATATCGTCTGCATCGAAGACCCCATCGAGTTCCTGCACAAGCACCAGAAATCGATCATCGACCAGCGCGAAGTCGGGCTGGATACCCATAGTTTTGCCGACGCCCTGCGCAACGTGCTGCGCGAGGCGCCGGACGTGATCATGCTCGGCGAGATCCGCGATGCGGCGACCATGCAGCATGCCCTGCATTACGCGGAAACCGGGCACCTGTGCGTGGCCACCCTGCACGCCACCAGCAGCAGCCACGCGATCGAGCGGATCGTGCGCTTCTTTCCGGACGAGGCGCGCAAGCAGGTGCTGGCCGACCTGGCGCAGAACCTGCTGGCGGTGATCGGCCAGCGCCTGGTGCCTGGTGTGACGCAAAAGCGTGTGGCGGCGGTCGAGCTGATGCTGGCCACGCCTTACATCCGCGACCTGATCCAGCGTGATCAGCTGGACGACCTTCGCGACGCCACGGCGCGCGCGTTGGAGCAGGGTCTGCAGACCTTCGATCAGCACCTTTATCAACTGCTTGAAGCCGGTCGAATCACCCTGGGCGAAGCGCTCAAATTCGCCGACTCGCGCACCGACCTGAGCCTCAAGGTCAAGCTGGAGCGCGGCTTTGGCGCAGAGGATGGCGAGCTAAAGGTGCTGCGCGACAATTGAATCGAGCCATGCCACTTAGGTGCAAGGGCAGGCAGCAAGCGCTTCTGCCACCCTGGCATACAGCCGCTTACCGCAGCCCACCCTTGCCTTCGATGTTTACGGCACGCGGATCGACGCCGTCACCCGGCAACGGCCTCGGGCTCACGCCGCCGGCGTTGCAGCCAGACCACCAGGCCAAACAGCAGGAAGCCCGGAAGCCACATCAGCTCCTTGATCCAGCGCTCGGTCGGCGCGCGTACAACCAGAATCTGCTGGTCGAACTCCAGGCCGGCATCGGCCGCCAGGCTGCCGAAGGTGACGCTGTCGATCAGCAGTTTGCCGTCTTCCTCGTAGGTCAGCAGGCCGAGTTTCTCCATGCGTTCTTCACCGCTGTCGCCATCCGGTACTGGTAACAGCAGGGCGAACTCGCGGGGATCGCCTACTGCGTCCTCGCCCCTGATACGCAAACGTAACTGGCTGCCGCCCTCGACTTCGCCCAGCGCCTGCACCAGCTGCGCCGGGGGGATGTCGCGGTAGGGGTCGTGCAGCAGATCCATCCAGAAGCCCGGACGGAACAGGGTAAAGGCGATCAGCAGCAACAGCAGGCTCTCGTACCAGCGGCTCTTGACCAGGAAGTAACCCTGGGTGCCGGCGGCAAAAATCAGCATGGCGATGGTGGCGACGATAAAGATCAGCACCCCGTGCCAGAAGTCCACGTCGATCAGCAGCAGGTCGGTGTTGAAGATGAACAGGAACGGCAGCGCCGCGGTGCGCAGGCTGTAGTAGAAGGCCATCAGCCCGGTCTTGATCGGATCGCCCTTGGACACCGCTGCGGCGGCGAACGAGGCGAGGCCCACCGGCGGGGTGACGTCGGCCATGATGCCGAAGTAGAAGACGAACAGGTGCACCGCAATCAGCGGCACGATCAGGCCGTTCTGTTGCCCCAGGGCCACCACCACCGGCGCCAGCAGGCTGGACACTACGATGTAGTTGGCCGTGGTCGGCAAGCCCATGCCGAGGATCAGGCTGAGCAGCGCGGTGAGCACCAGCATCAGCAGCAGGTTGCCCATCGACAGCAGCTCGACCACATCGGCCAGCACCAGGCCGACCCCAGTCTGTGACACTGCACCGACGATGATCCCCGCTGCTGCGGTGGCGATGCCGATGCCGATCATGTTGCGCGCCCCGGCGGTCATGCCCTCGCGCAGGTCGACCAGGCCATCCATGAAGTTACCGTGCTCATGGCTGCCATCGGTGCGCAACCAGCTCAGTAGCGGGCGCTGGGTGAGCAGGATGAACACCAGCATTACGCTGCCCCAGAAAGCCGACAGGCCGGGGGACAGGCGCTCGATCATCAGGCACCAGACCAGCACCACCACCGGCAGCAAAAAGTGCAGGCCGCTGAGCAGTACTGCACGCGTTTCGGGCAGCTTGTCCAGTGGCGCGTCGGGGTCTTCCGGTGGCAGTGGCGGGACGCTGGCGGCAATCTTCAGCAGGCCGATATAGAGTGCCGCCAGCAGCACGCCGACGACCCCGCTGAAGCCTTCGCCGAGGGCCGGTTTGAGCCAGCCGAGGCCGTAGTAGACGCCAAGGGAGATACCGCTGATCAGCGCCGCGCCGAAGGCCAGGCCGGTCAGACGGCGCAGCCAGGGGAGCGCCGGGCTGCTGCGCGGTAGGGCGGTGAGGCCGAGCTTGAGCGATTCCAAGTGGACGATGTAGACCAGCGCGATATAGGAAATCAGCGCGGGCAGGAAGGCGTGCTTGACCACATCGACATAGGGAATGCCGACGTATTCGACCATCAGGAAGGCTGCGGCGCCCATCACTGGCGGCATGATCTGGCCGTTGACCGAGGACGCCACTTCAACTGCACCGGCCTTCTCTGCGGAGAAACCGGTGCGCTTCATCATCGGAATGGTGAAGGTGCCGGTAGTCACTACGTTGGCAATCGAGGAGCCGGAGATCAGCCCGGTCATGCCCGAGGCCACCACCGCCGCCTTGGCCGGGCCGCCCCGGAAATGCCCGAGCAGGCTGAAGGCCAGTTGAATGAAGTAGTGACCGGCGCCGGCGCGTTCGAGCAGGGCGCCGAACAGCACGAAGAGAAACACGAAGCTGGTGGACACGCCGAGGGCGATGCCGAACACCCCTTCGGTGGTGATCCACTGGTGGTTGGCCAGGGCGTTGAAGCTCACCCCGCGGTGCGATAGCAGGCCCGGCATATATGGCCCGGCCAGGCTGTAAACGAGAAATAGCAGGGCGATGATCGCCAGCGGCGGACCGAGGGCGCGACGGGTGGCCTCGAGCAGCAGCGGAATGCCGATACAGGCGGTGATCAGGTCGGCCGTGGTCAGGCTGCCGGGACGCTGCGCCAGATCCTGGTAGAAAATGAACAGGTAGGCGGCACTGGCTGCGGCCACCAGGCCGAGGGCGACATCCAGCAGGGGTACGCGGTCGCGCGGCGAACGCTTGAACGCCGGGAAGGCGAGAAATGCCAGAAGCAGGGCAAAGGCCAGGTGAATGGCGCGGGTTTCAGTGTTGTTGAGCACACCAATGCCAAAAATAAACGGCAGGGGCGAGGCGATCCATAGCTGGAACAGCGACCAGAGCAGGGCCAGGCCTGCTATTACCCGAGCCATAGCACCCGCGGGGGTGCGTGCGCCGACGTCCTGGGCGATCAGTTCTTCGGTGGAAAGCTCGGGGGTTGAAAGTCGCTTGTCATGCATGGGCTGCAACCTGGATTCGAGAAATCGGAGAACGGCAAAGCCCGCGGCCTTGCGACGCGCGGGCTTGTTTCAAACGTAGGGTAGTGCAGTTTCATCTTGCAGGCTGGAGCAGCGCCAGTGCCATCCGGGGCTGCGTGCCCCGGATTTTGCCCAGGCTTTTCCAGGCTGCGAGCGTGGCTTACATCCAGCCACGTTCCTTGTAATAACGTACGGCACCGTCATGCAGTGGCGCGGTCAGACCGGCCTTGATCATGTCGGCTTCCTTGAGGTCGGCAAATGCCGGGTGCAGGCGCTTGAAACGTTCAATGTTATCGAACACCGACTTGACCAGCTGGTAGACCACTTCCGGATCGGCCTGGGCCGTGGTGGAGAGTACCGCCTTGCCGCCAATCGAGGGGGTCGGTGCGTCACTGCCTTTGTACACGCCGCCCGGGATTTCAGCTTTGGTGTAGTAGCTCTTTTCAGCCAGCAGCTTGTCGATCTCGGCGCCCGTCACTGGTACCAGTACGGCGTCGGTGGTGGTGGTGGCTTCCTGGATCGCGCCATTGGGATGGCCGACGAAATAGGTCATGGCGTCGATGTTGTTGTCGCCCAGGGCCGATGCCTGCTCGGCCGGCTTCAGCTCGGCAGACAGGGCGAATACCGACTTGTCCCAGCCCTTGACCTGCATGATTTCATCGAGGGTGTCGCGCTGCCCGGAGCCCGGGTTGCCAACGTTGACGCGCTTGCCCTTGAGGTCGTCGAAGCTGGTGATCTTGGCATCGCGACGGGCGAGCACGGTGAAGACTTCGCTCTGCAAGGAGAACAAGGCGCGGATATCACCCATCGCGCCTTCAGCCTGGAACGGTGCCACACCATTGAGCGCTTTGAACTGGTGATCCGACTGCATGATGCCGAAGTTGAACTCACCGCTGCGCAGGCCGTTGACGTTAGCCACGCCACCGCCACTGGCCGGAGCGTTGCACTTGATGTTGTGCTCGCTGGCGCCGCGATTGACGAAGCGGCAGATCGACTGGCCTGCCACGTAGTAAACCCCGGTCTGACCACCGGTGCCGATGGTGACGAATTTTTCTTCGGCCTGTACTGCGCCACTCAAGGTGATACCTGCGAGTGCCGCCGACAGAACCCACGCCAAGGATTTGCCTTTCATGGGATAGCTCCTTTTCTGCTTGTTGTTGAGCCGCACTAACCTCGTGGGCTGCGGCTGGAAGCGAGAAAGTCTAACCGTTCGGACAAAATTTGCACGGAGCAATGCGTTTTTAGCTGGTAACCGGGTATGTAATTGCGCCTGGTGCGCGGGTAAATCTGCCAACTGATCCATGCGCGTATGCCCCCGAAGGGTTGTCCTTGGTCGGTTGGCGAGCGGCTGCGCAGACGCTGGCGCAAGTCTGCGCGACACTGACCCCGGTCAATAGAAGTGCTGGCCAGGCGCGCTAGCCTTCATGGCAATTCGCCACCGAGTTGTCGCCATGAACCAGACCTGCCTACTCGTGACCCTGCCCAAACCGCAATGCATCGACCGGGTACGGCAACTGCTGCATGCCCAGGCGCCAGGCTGCGAAGTCCTCGAACAACCCAGCGACTGCAGTCAGGCGGCCAGTTGTCGCTGGCTGCAGGCGCTGCCGCAGGATCAGGCCGGTGAGGTACAGGCCCTGCTCAGCGATGTTGTAGAAGTGCTGGAGCAGACCCGGCATGCTTTTAAATCGGCGCAGCTGGCCAAACTACGCAAGCGGACGATGTGTGTGCTGGAGAGCTTGTCGAATAATTGCGAATCGGGTAAAACCCCACGCGAGTAATGGTTTAGCTGCGGCGACAACCAGCTTTGCCGGGTAGGACATATGGGCCTGCAAGACAGAGCGTCGAGGGTAGTCATTTTTTATAGATGACTCGCCTCGGCGCTTTTTTTTGCGCCGAAAAAAGTAAGGACTCGCCATGGGCAACGAGCAAGAATTCCAAGAACTGCTCCAGCACGTCGGTCTTGACCGCGACGAAATCAGCCAGCGCCTGCGCTTTCTCGATTGGAGCGCCGCCGATGTCGAGCAGCTCAGCCGTCATAGCGCGGCGGTGCAGCCGGCCCACTCGGTTTTTCTCGACAACCTTTACCGGCGTCTCGGCGATTTCCCGGCGACCGCCGCCATCGTCAGTGATCCGGCGACAATCACCCGCCTCAAGCACAGCCAGAGCGACTACTACCAGCGCCTGTGGAATGGTCCCTACGACCAGAGTTACGTGCTCAATCGCCTGCGCATCGGCTGGGTTCACCAGAAGATCGGCGTCGACCTCAAGTGGTACCTGGGTGCCTACCGCCTGTACCTGAACGAGATGCTCGATGGCCTGCTCGGCGAGCAGCCGGCTAGCGCCAGTTTTGCCAGCCTGCTGAAGGCGGTGTTCTTTGACATCGGTCTGGCCCTGGACACCTACAGCTCCGCGCAACGCAAGGCCCTGGAAGACAGCGAGGCACGCTTCGCCCGTGCCCTGCGCGGCGCCAATGACGGGCTCTGGGACTGGCACATCGATCACGACCAGCTGTACCTCTCGGAGCGCTGGGCGGGCATGCTCGACTTGCACCGCGACCAGCTCGGTAGCGGCAGTGCCGGCTGGTTCGCCCGCGTCCACCCCGATGACATTGGTGGCTTGCGCCGGGCTATCGATGCGCACCTACAAGGCAGCACACCTTCGCTGCACCACGAGTACCGCATTCGTCGGCAGAGCGGCAGCTACCTGTGGGTACTGGTGCGCGGCGTGGCCGAGCAGGTCGCTGAGGGCCAGCGGCGCATGGCCGGTTCGCAGACCGACATCAGCCTGCGGCGTGCCGCCCAAGAGCAACTGCAGCATGCCGCTCGCCACGACCCGCTGACCGGTCTGGCTAACCGTGATCGTCTGACCGAGCTGCTGGATCAGGCCCTGCAACGCCAGGGTCGCAGTGGTGCGCGTGAGTCGGCGCTGCTGTTCATCGACCTGGACCGTTTCAAACTGATCAACGACAGTCTCGGTCATCACATCGGTGACCAGGTACTGGTCGAGGTCGCACGTCGCCTCAGCCAGTGCCTGCGCCCCGGCGATCACTTGATTCGCTTCGGCGGCGATGAGTTTGTGGTGCTGCTTGACGACCTCGCTTGCACCGCCGATGCCGAGCGGGTGGCCCAGCGCATGCTCGACAGCCTGCAGCCGCCCCTGCAGATACAGGAACACCAGTTGGTGGTCAGCATCAGCATCGGTATTGCCGCGCTCAGCGAGGAAAACGCCGGGCTCGATTCGCTGCAAGCAGCCGATCTCGCCCTGTACCGCGCCAAGGCTGCCGGCAAGGCGCAGTTCGCCCGCTACAGTGCCGAAATGCAGGCCCAGGCCCAGTATCAACTGGAGCTGCAGAGCGCACTCAGCCGCGCGCTGGCCAGGGACGAGTTCAGCCTGGTCTATCAACCGATCTGCCAGCTGGATCGTGAGCAGCCTTACCTGGTGGCCGTGGAAGCGCTGTTGCGCTGGCAGCACAAGGGCCGGGCGGTGTCGCCGCTGGAGTTTATTCCCTGCCTAGAGGAGTCCGGGGCGATCCAGGCGGTCGGCGACTGGGTGCTGCGTCAGGCCTGCGCGCAGGTGCGTCACTGGCAACTGACCGGCCAGCCGGCGTTGCGCTGTTCGGTCAACCTGTCCAGCCGGCAACTGCAACAGGCTGATTTTGCCGCGCGGGTCGCCGATATTCTGCGCGAAAGCGGTCTGCCGCCCACCAGCCTGGTGCTGGAGATCACTGAAAGCCAGCTGATGGAAGACAGCGTCCAGACCCTGGCCTGCCTGCGCGAACTGGCCAGCCTGGGCATCCAGTTGGCGCTGGACGACTTCGGCACTGGCTACTCCTCGCTCGGTTACCTCAAACGCTTTCCGCTGCACATTCTCAAGGTCGACAAGACGTTCATCAGCGGCACGTCCGCCGATGGCGACTCACAGTTAATCAGCCGCGCCATCATCGGTCTGGGCCTGAGTCTTGGTCTGGAGGTGGTGGCCGAAGGTGTGGAGCACAGCGAACACCTCGATTTTCTGCGCGCCGAAGGCTGCCGTCTGGCGCAAGGCTACTGGTTCAGCCGGCCGCGCCCACCGGCTGAGCTGGAGCGGCTATTCAGTGGCGAGGACTGCTTCGAGGGGCTCTGTTGCCTGTTGCAGCCTGCCCTTTCCCTTCCATAACAATAAATCCGAGAGAGCTGCCTAATGAAACTCAACATGCCCGTCAGTGGTCGTGCGGTCGCAGTCGACGCCCAGGCCAATATCCTCTCCACCACCGATCTCAAGGGCGCGGTGAGCTACGTCAACCCGGATTTTATTGCCATCAGTGGTTTCACTGAAGCCGAGTTGCTGGGTCACAACCACAACATCGTGCGCCACCCGGACATGCCGCCTCAGGCCTTCGCCGACCTCTGGCGCACGGTCAAGGCCGGTCGTTCGTGGATGGGCCTGGTGAAGAACCGCTGCAAGAACGGCGACCATTATTGGGTCAGCGCGTATGTCACCCCAGTGCTGCGCAATGGCCAGGTGGCGGAATACCAGTCGGTGCGCACCCAGGCTTCGCCGCAACGGGTTGCGTGTGCCGAACGTTTGTATGGCGAGCTGCGCGGCGGCCGCAACCCGCTGCGGCCGCCGCACTTGAGCCTGGCGCAGCGCCTCAGCCTGCTCTGCGCAACGCCTGGCCTGCTCGCCGCGCTACTGCTCGGCGTCAGTGGCGTTCTGCCATTGCTGCCGGCCCTCGGCGCGGCGACGCTACTCGGCATGTTGCTGGCCGGCGTGCTGCACCTCGGCCTGCGGCCACTGGCGAGCTTGACCCGCCAGGCCCAGGCGATTGCGCATAATCCATTGAGCCAGCTGGTGTATACCGGGCGCAGCGACTGCTTCGGCCAGATTGCCTTCGCCCTGCACAGTCTGCAGGCCGAAACCGGCGCCGTGGTCGGGCGAATAGCCGACTCGGCCTGGCAGTTGAGTGTCGAGGCTGGGCAACTGGTCGCCGCCGTCGACAGCAGCGCTCAGGCCACTAAGCAGCAACAGGGCGAAACCGATCAGGTCGCCAGCGCCATCGGCCAGATGGCCAGCAGCGTGCAGGAAGTGGCACGGCACGCCCAGCTCAGCGCCAGCGCGGCCAGCGCCGCCGATCTGGAAACCGGTAGCGGCCTGCAGCTGGTCGAACAGACCCGCCACTCAATCGCCACCCTGGCCAGCGAAGTGCAGCAGAGTAACGAGGTGATCCTCCAGCTGGAGCGGCACAGTCAGGAGATCAATCGTGCCCTGGAAGTCATCCAGAGCATTGCCGAGCAGACCAACCTGCTCGCCCTCAATGCCGCCATCGAAGCGGCGCGGGCCGGTGAGGCCGGACGCGGTTTTGCGGTGGTTGCCGACGAAGTGCGCGGCCTGGCCTCGCGTACCCAGCAGTCCACCGCGGAAATCCACGGCATTATCAGCAACCTGCAGCAGGGTACCGGCAACGCCGTGGCCGCCATGGGCCGCAGCCAGCACCAGGCCGCAGCCAGCGTTGGCCACGCGCTGCAAGCGGCCCAGGCACTCGAGGGCATTAACCAGCGGGTCAGCCAGATCAGTGACATGAACCTGCAGATCGCCGCCGCCGTGGAGGAGCAGAGCGCCGTCGGTGAGGATATCCAGCGCAACCTCAACAGTATCCGCCTCGCCAGTGAGAGCAATGTGGTGGCCGGCAGTCAGAGCCGTAGCAGTGCCGGCCAGGTCTTTGCCCTGGCCGACCGCCTGCAAGCGCTGGTCGAACATTTCTGGGGGCAGAAGCGCAGCCACTGAAGAACCGCAGGCGGCGCTGGACACAGACGCGGGGCACAAGGAGTATTCTCGACTATTCGCCGATAGCCATGAGCCTGCCCTTGTCCCTACTCGAGTCCTGTAAACCCCCGCTGCGCCGTCTGTTCGCCTTGATCCAGCGCAATCCGGGGCTGGTGGCGATCTTCGGTTTTGCCTCTGGGCTGGCGAGTTTTCTGCTGGTCGAGCGTCAGGCCGAACTGGCCCAGGTGCTGGCCACGGTGATGCTGGTCAGCTGGTTGTGGCTGATTCTGGAAAATATCCTGCGTGCGCAGATCGCCCGCTGGTTCGGCTTCGAATTGCCGCCGCCGTTGCTGCGCTACGCGACCCAGTTGATCCACCAGGAAAGCCTGTTCTTCGTCCTGCCGTTTTTCATCATTACCACCACCTGGAACAGCGGCCAGGCATTGTTTACCGGGGTGCTGGCGGCGGCCGCGCTGGTCTCGATCACCGACCCGCTTTACTACAAGAAGCTGGCGCCGCGGCGCTGGCTGTTCCTCACCTATCATTCGTTCACGCTATTCGCCGTGCTGCTCACTGCCCTGCCAATCATCTTCAAATTGACCACCCCGCAGAGCTACCAATTGGCCCTGGCCACTGCCGCGCTGCTGTCGTTTCCCAGCCTGCTCGGTATTATCACTATCCGGCGCTGGTGGCGCGGCGTGCTGCTGGTCGGCCTGATCCTGGCGCTGGGTGCGACTGGCTGGCTGGCGCGCGTCTGGGTGCCGCCAGCGACGCTGTGGCTGACCGAGGTCGCGGTAACCACCGAGTTCGACAACCGCAACCGCGCGCCGGGCGCAACGTTGAAGCAACTCAGTGCTGCGCAGCTGCGCAACCAGGGCTTGTACGCCTATACCGCGATCAACGCCCCGCGCGGTCTGAATGAACGCATTTACCACGTTTGGCGCCACAACGGCCGGGCGGGCGAGCATATCGCTCTGGACATCCAGGGCGGCCGCAAAAATGGCTACCGTGCCTGGACCCACAAGCAGAACTTCCCTGCCGACCCGCTTGGCAACTGGCAGGTGCAGGTCATGACCGAGGCTGGGCAGATGATCGGTGTGCTGCGCTTCAAGGTGGTTGAGTAACCGGCAAACAGGGCCACTACAACTTGACCGTGGGGGGGCGCTTCAGCCGCGCCCTTGAGCGCGGCTACCACTGCTGGGAGGCCCGAACCGAAAGCCCCTCCCAGTCGTGTCTCCCCGCGCCGGAGCGCGGTCCTGATCGGTCGGGCTTGGTGGTTGCGCTGCTTAGCCAAAGAACCAGTAGCACACGCCGATGGCGGCGATGATCCCGGCCAGGTCGGCAAATAATGCACAGCCCACGGCATGCCGGACGCGCTGGATACCGACCGCGCCGAAATACACCGCCAGCACGTAGAAGGTGGTCTCGGTGCTGCCCTGTACCGTCGCGGCCAACAGCGCGGGGAAGCTGTCCACACCGAAGTTCTGCATAGTCTCGATCAACATGGCTCGCGCCGCGCTGCCGGAGAACGGCTTCATCAGGGCGGTAGGCAAGGCGTCGATGAAACGGGTGTCCCAGCCCAGCCATTGGACTGCGGCGCGCACCCCATCAAGACCGAAATCCAGTGCGCCGGAGGCGCGCAGCACGCCAATCGCGCAGAGCATGGCGACCAGGTAGGGCAGCAGGCTCTTGGCCACGTCGAAGCCTTCCTTGGCGCCTTCTATAAAGCTCTCGTAGACCGGCACCCGGCGTAACGCACCGACCAACAGGAACAGTAAAATCAGGCCGAACAGGGTCAGGTTGCCGAGCAGCGAGGACAGTCCCGCCAGCGCCGTGGTGGACAGACCGGCGAGCAGCGCCATGAAACCACCGAGCAGCAGCGCACCGGGAATCAGGTAGGCCAGCACCACCGGATCCCACAGGCGCAGGCGCTGCATCAGGGCTACCGCCAGCAGCCCGGCGAGGGTCGAGGCGCTGGTAGCCAAGAGGATCGGCAGGAAGACCAAGGTCGGGTCGTCGGCGCCCTGCTGCACCCGGTACATGAAGATTGACACCGGCAGCAGGGTCAGGGATGAGGTGTTGAGCACCAGGAAGAGAATCTGCGCGTTGCTCGCCACCACCTTGCTCGGGTTCAACTCTTGCAGCGCACGCATGGCTTTCAGGCCAATCGGCGTGGCCGCGTTGTCCAGGCCCAGGCCGTTGGCGGCGAAGTTGAGGGTGATGAAGCCCAGCGCTGGATGGCCGCGTGGCACTTCGGGCATCAGACGCGCGAACAAGGGGCCCAAGGCGCGCCCCATGAGGTCGACCAGCCCGGCCTTCTCGGCGATACGCAGAAAGCCCAGCCACAAGGTCAGGGTGCCGAACAGCACCACCATCACCTCGACCGCCAGCTTGGCCATGACGAACAGGCTCTCGACCATCGCGGCGAATACCGCAGGGTCGTCACCCAGCAACCAGCGCGACAGTCCGGCCACTGCCGCCACCACAAAAAATCCCAGCCACAAACCGTTAAGCATCATCCACCCCCACTCGATGCGCGAATGATAACGCGGCTCAAGGTGATGGCGTTGAGGTTGTGCGGTGCCTGGCGGGAATCAACCGGACATGGCTCTGCCGTAGTCTGTCACGGGTATTGGATTCGAGCAGATCCGCAGCGCCAAGCCAGCGCCCAATTGCAGGGCACCAGCCAGCGATGTGGATCGCTAGCCTCTTGGGCGACGACCCATGATGAACGACACGATGAACATCACCAGGAATACGACGAACAGAATCTTCGCGATACCTGTAGCTGTCCCGGCGATACCACCGAAGCCCAGTACGGCGGCGATGATGGCGATGATCAGAAACGTTATGGCCCAACTCAACATGGTGTTTCTCCTAGGTATGTAAGGTCTTGCTGTATTTGACTCGAATGCAGGGGCGGATGTTCCAGCTCCGGCGTCTGGCCGGCGTTCACTGGCCAGACGCGACGCACGCTGCACGGCTGATGCGATCCTGGCTCTATAGTTGTCGTGGAGCGACTGCCCCACAGGGCTAGTGCTGCGCCGCTGAGCAGCGCCAGCAGCACAGCCAGCAGCAGGACGATCGCGCAGAGCGCCGATTTGCTTGCCTGCAGTTGCATGCTCATGGTTAGAACACCCAACTGGATTGACGTGATGGGGCACTGTTGTCCGGCGCCCGGCTATGGCTGCTGGCTTGCTGTGCCTGAGGGGTTGTTCTGGTGTCTGCTGCCGCAGCGCCCGCCGGTGCAGCTGGAGCCGATAGCCTGGTGCGGTGTTCGATTTTTTCGGCATCTCGGCTCAATGCCAGCCCCAACCCAATCACGATCAACAGGAGTGCGCTGCCAACCAACAAAAGCTTGTCGCTTAAGGCGAGATCGAAATGACGGCGATTCATTCTGCAACTCCTCCCAGTCTTGCCTGGGTTGTCCGGTGCCCGGCCGGCATGGATGCTGGCGCTGGGTGCTGATAAGGTGACTATTGCAGTGAGCATGCCACCCACATTGAAAATAAAAAGTCATTTAAATCAAAGAGATAAAAATAGAACCGGCAACGATTACGGGCGTCCTGCACGATCGCTGTCTGGTCGTCGGGCGTTTTGCACGATGGCCTGAGGCGTAACATCCCTGTCGCGCCCAATAGGTGGACGTACAGCTATTGGCGGATTAGTCAGCGATGCTCAGGCCCGCAGCCTCAACTGCCTGCACACCGCGGATGTTGCGCGCGGTCTCGATGGCCAGTTGCTTCTCTGCCGCGCTCAGCACGCTGCCGCCGAGCGTGACCTGGCCGGCCTTGGTTGTTACCGAGACGTTCAAGCCGTCGAGATTGCGGCTATACAGCAGGCTGGATTTGACCTTGCTGGTAATCCAGGTATCGCTGATCGCTGCTCCGGCATCAGTCGCCGCCTGCTGCGCCTTGGCGGCATTGGTGTCGGCAGCGCTGACGGTCAGTTGGTTCTGCACCTGGCGCACGCCGTTGGTGTTGGCCGCCAGGCGCCCCGCCAGTTCCTTGGCCACTGGAGTCGGTGCGCTGCCGCTGAGGGTTACCACACCGCTCTCGCTGGCCACTTTGATATCCAGGCCTTCGGTGTTGCTGTTCCACAGCAGTTTGGATTTCACCGTGGCGACCAGCGTGGCGTCATCGAAACGCTGCGCCAGGGTTGGTTCATTGCTGGCGATGGGTTCGATCTGCGGATCGACCTGCAGCTGGTTATTGACTGTGTTCACCCCTTCGATGCCCAGCGCGACTTGCTCGGCGAGCTCACGCTCGACCGCGGTCTCTACGCTGCCGGTGAGCAGTGCTTTACCGTTCTCGACATCGACATCGATTTTGAACGGACTGAGATGACGGTTGAGGGCGAACGCGGTCCAGATCGAGCCTTCCTGGCGGGCTTCGCTGAGCTGGCTGCTCAGATCGCCCTGCTCGGCATGGGCCGCCAAGGGCATGAAGGCGATCAGGCTTGCGGATGCGGTGGCCAGGGCCAGAGCTTTCAACTTATGCATGGCAGAACTCCTATTGAATCCAGTTACGCGCCACTTAGGGCAACGATTAACCAGACAATTGCAGGGCGCGTGCCAGTCCAGGGTTAAAAATTAAAATCATATAAATCAATTGGTTATCAAAACTCTCGAAGAGAGGCAGCATGCAGCTTGCAGGATCGCCGCATACTCGTCGTGCAACCTGCACGAAATTGCCGGGACTACGCCTGCGCTTGGCGGTTGTGAACGTGTCGCGCGCCGTAGCGCAGGTTTGTTGCAGCCCCCTCAATCATCTGGAGATGGACATGGACGCAGAACAACCGGGCGGGCGCATTCTGCTGGTCGATGACGAGGCGGCAATCTTGCGCACCTTCCGTTACTGCCTGGAGGACGCCGGCCATCAGGTGGCCACGGCCAGCAGTGCCAAGCAGGCAGACGCGCTCCTGCAACGTCAGGTGTTCGACCTGTGCTTCCTCGATCTACGCCTTGGCGAAGATAACGGCCTCGACGTGCTGGCGCAGATGCGCGTGCAGGCGCCATGGATGCATGTAGTGATAGTCACCGCGCTGTCGGCGGTGGATATCGCGGTCGACGCCATCCAGGCCGGCGCGGCGGACTACCTGGTCAAACCCTGCAGCCCCGAACAATTGCGCATGGCGGCGATCAAGCAGTTGCACATACGGTACATGTCCACGCGCCTGGAGGCCTTGGAAGGCAAAGTGCGCAACAGCAAACAGGATCTCGATTCGAACAATCCGGCGATGATGGCAATCCTGGAGACTGCGCGTCAGGTCGCTGTTACCGACGCCAATATCCTTATTCTCGGCGAGTCAGGCACGGGCAAGGGTGAACTGGCGCAGGCCATTCATGGCTGGAGCCGACGCGCGAAAAAATTCTGCGTGACCATCAACTGCCCCTCACTGACTGCCGAACTGATGGAAAGCGAGCTGTTCGGCCATAGCCGCGGCGCCTTCACCGGTGCCAGCGAAAGCACCCTCGGCCGAGTCAATCAGGCCGACGGCGGCAGCCTGTTTCTTGATGAGATCGGCGACTTCCCGCTGACCCTGCAGCCCAAGTTGCTGCGTTTCATTCAGGATAAAGAATACGAGCGGGTCGGCGACCCGGTAACGCGCCGTGCCGATGTGCGCTTCCTCGCTGCCACCAATCGGGTCCTGGATGAGATGGTCAAGAATGGCGAGTTCCGTGAAGACCTGCTCTACCGCCTCAACGTCATCACGTTCAAGCTGCCCCCGTTACGTGAGCGCAGTGAAGACCTGCTGGCCTTGGCTGAGCGTTTCCTCGCGCGGTTCGTCAAGGAATATGCCCGCCCGGCGCGCGGCTTCAGTGATGCGGCGCGCGCAGCATTGCTGGCATACCGCTGGCCCGGCAATATTCGCGAACTGCGCAATGTGATTGAGCGCGCCAGCATCATCTGCACCCAGGCACTGGTCGAGGTCAGCCACCTCGGCCTTGGCGAACAGCCGGCCGGCAATGGCCCGCGCGTCGGCGGTGCGCTGAGCCTGGAAGAACTGGAAAAAGCCCATATCGGCGCGGTACTGGCTGGCAGCGAAACCCTCGACCTGGCGGCCAAAACCCTCGGCATCGATGCCTCGACCCTGTACCGCAAACGCAAGCAGTTCAACCTGTGAAGCTGCGCAGCCGGCTCTTCCTCAACAGCAGCGCGCTGATCACCATGGCCCTGCTTGGCCTGCTCTTGGGCATGTTCAGCGTATTGCAGCTGACCAAGACGCAAAGCCAGGCAATGACCCATAACCTGAGCATTCTTGATGCCACTCTTGGCCTTCGCCTGGAGCTGGGCAAACAGCTGATCCTGCTGTTGCCAGAAAACCTCGACCACCAGGCCTTGCAGGCCTCCGATCAGCGCTTTAACGAGTGGCTTGAGCAGGCTCGTGAAGGCGCGATCGATGACCTGGATCGCCAGGCCGTGAGCGAGATTGGCAGTGCCTATGCGCTCTATGAAGCACTGATGGACAAGCCTTTGTCGGTGCGTCAGGAGCTGCTGGGTTCTGCCGCTTTCGGCGAGTCCGTGGAGGCGCTGCGCGAGCGCATCAATGCCGTACAGATACGCTACTTCGAAGCGCTGCAGAGCGCCGAGCATCGCTCACAGGAGCGCGCCACCCTGATTGCTGCGCTACTCGGCATGATTGGCCTGGCCGTGCTGCTGCTCGGATTCGTCACTGCCCACAGCATTGCCCAGCACTTCGGCCAGCCGCTCGAGGCCCTGACCCTGGCAGTCGAACGGATCAGCCAAGGTGATTTCCAGGTCAATCTACCGCCGTCTCCGGTCGCTGAGCTGTCGTCCCTGAGCCAGCGCTTCGGGGTGATGGCCGACTCGCTGCGGCAATTCAAGAACAGCGATGTCGAGGCTTTGCTCACCGAGCAACGCCGTTTGCAAGCGGTGCTCGACAGCATTGATGACGGGTTGCTGATTTTCGACCGCAGCGGCCTGCTCGATCATTTCAATCAGGTTGCCCAGCGCCAGCTCGGTTGGTACGACCAGCCGCGCGGCGTGGGCATCAGCCAGGCCTTGCAGCGGCCGGGACTGGACGAGCAGCTGCAGCGGGTCATGCGCGGCGAAGGTCTGGAGCAGGAGCAGGAAGACTTGCAGGTCGAGGCCGACGGCGAAACCCGCTTGCTGACGTACAGCCTCACGCCGGTCAGCCTCAGCGACGAACGGATTCATGGCGCGGTAATGGTGTTGCACGACGTTACCGAGCAACGGGCTTTCGAGCGCGTGCGCAGCGAATTCGTGCTGCGCGCCTCGCATGAGTTGCGCACCCCGGTGACGGGCATGCACATGGCTTTCAGCCTGCTGCAGGAGCGCCTGCATTTTTCGCCTGAGGCGCGGGAGAGCGAGCTGCTGCAAACGGTCGATGAGGAAATGCGTCGCCTACTCCTGTTGATTGACGACCTGCTGAATTTCTCGCGTTACCAGAACGGCCTGCAGCAGCTCGACAGGCACCCCTGCGACCTCGATCAATTGCTGCGGCAGGCGCAACAGCGCTTTGCCGCCCAAGCCGCCGAAAGCGGGGTTACCCTGAGTGTCGAAGTGGGCGGCACATTGCCGGAGATCGATGTGGACCGTTTGCAAATCGAGCGCGCCCTCGACAACTTGCTTGGCAACGCCCTGCGCCACAGTCACGCCAATGGGCAGATCCGTCTGCAGGCGCGACGCCAGGGTCAGCGGGTGATTTTGGCGGTCGAGGATGATGGCGAGGGTATTCCCTACAGCCAGCAGGCGAGGATATTCGAGCCGTTCGTCCAGGTCGGCCGCAAGACCGGCGGTGCCGGCCTCGGGCTTGCATTGTGCAAGGAAATCGCCCAGCTGCACGGCGGGCGCATCGGCGTGCAGTCACGCCTGGGCCAGGGCGCGCGCTTCTACCTGGAGCTGCCGCTCTGACGCATGCCTGCGGGAAGCGTTGAGGTGCTGTGAAAATAGTCAGCAGGGTGCGCAATGCTGTTCACTTAAGCCAAGTGAGCAGCATTTTTTTGTAGCCCAATGAAATGGACTCCCCCCTCCTACGGCGTCTATGCGCCAGACTAGAGTTGTCAAAACAAAAGTCACGAAGGGAGGAGTCACCATGAAATTTAAGCGAATTGGTGTCGATTTGGCAAAGCAGGTGTTCCAG
>NZ_JAUXMX010000006.1 GCF_030683065.1 Pseudomonas sp. | reverse complement strand
CTGGAACACCTGCTTTGCCAAATCGACACCAATTCGCTTAAATTTCATGGTGACTCCTCCCTTCGTGACTTTTGTTTTGACAACTCTAGTCTGGCGCATAGACGCCGTAGGAGGGGGGAGTCCATTTCATTGGGCTACGGGTGGGTGCATGGCTACGACAGGCGCCCAGAGATGGCCGCTTAAGTGAACAGCATTGCGCCTGTGCGGGGCTTCTTGTTTATGGCTTCGGCTTACAGCAGTTCGACCGCCACTGCCGTGGCTTCGCCGCCACCGATGCACAGCGTCGCGATGCCGCGTTTGCCGCCAGTATTTTTCAGGGCATTGATCAGGGTCAGGATGATCCGTGAGCCGGTCGAGCCAATCGGATGGCCCTGGGCACAGGCGCCGCCATAAATGTTGACCTTGGCGTGATCCAGGCCGTGTTCGCGCATGGCCAGCATGGTGACCATGGCGAAAGCTTCGTTGATCTCGAACAGATCGACATCGTCCTTGCTCCAGCCGGTTTTTTTCAACAGGTTGCTGATGGCGCCGACCGGGGCGATGGTGAACTCGCTTGGGTCCTGGCTCTGGGTGGCATGGCCGACGATCCTGGCGAGTGGCTTGAGGTCACGCTCGGCGGCAGCCTCGGCGGTCATCAGCAGTAGCGCAGAAGCGCCGTCGGAGATCGAGCTGGCGTTAGCAGCCGTAATGGTGCCGTTCTTGCTGAACGCTGGTTTCAGGCCTGGGATCTTCTCCAAGTTGGCGTTCAACGGCTGCTCGTCGTCCTTCACCACGATTTCGCCTTTGCGCGTGCTGATGCTGATCGGCACGATTTCAGCGGTCAGCAAGCCGGCGGCGATGGCCGCCTGGGCCCGTTGCAGCGACTCGATGGCATAGGCGTCCATCGCCTCGCGGGTTATGCCGTATTGATCTGCGGTTTCCTGGGCGAAGGAACCCATCAAGCGACCTGAACGGGCGTCTTCCAGGCCGTCGAGGAACATATGGTCCTTGATCTCGCCGTGGCCCATGCGCAGGCCGCTGCGGGCCTTCTCGATCAGGTAGGGGGCGTTGGACATGCTTTCCATGCCGCCGGCGATCATCACCTGGTTGCTGCCAGCCTTGAGCAGGTCGTGGGCCAGCATCACGGCCTTCATGCCCGAGCCGCAGAGCTTGTTGATCGTGGTGCAGCCGCTAGCGCTGGACAGGCCGGCTTTCAGTGCTGCCTGACGCGCTGGGCCTTGCTTGAGGCCGGCGGGCAGTACGCAGCCCATGATCACTTCTTCCACGTCAGCAGCGTCGATACCGGCGCGGGCGACTGCTGCGCGGATTGCGGCTGCGCCCAAGTCCGTCGCGCAAACGCTGGACAGGCAACCCTGGAAGCCGCCCATCGGGGTGCGGGCGCCGCTGACGATGACGATATCTGGCATTGCAGTAGCCTCTATGTGCTGGTTTGTATTGATAAGGTCGCTTTTCGACCTGATGTAATGGTCGATTCTATCGTGTGACCCGAAGCGATAAAAAGGTCACTTGGCAAATCATTCTTTTGGCTGATTTGCCCGCCTGGTAAGCGCTCTAGAGTCTCTTCACGCTAAAAATAATATCCTGCAGACAGGTACTCCTCATGTTGCAAACCCGCATCATCCCGCCCGCGGCGAACGCCTACCAATATCCGCTGCTGATCAAGCGTTTGCTGCTTTCCGGCGTGCGCTATGAAAAAACCCGTGAAATCGTCTATCGCGACACCTTGCGCTATAGCTACGCGACCTTCAATGAGCGGGTTGCACGGCTGGCTAATGCGCTGACGACAGCCGGGGTCAAAGCCGGTGATACCGTGGCAGTGATGGACTGGGACAGCCATCGCTACCTTGAATGCATGTTCGCCATTCCCATGCTCGGCGCGGTGCTGCACACCATCAATATTCGCCTGTCGCCGGAGCAGATTCTTTACACCATGAACCACGCCGAGGACAAGTTCGTCCTGGTCAACAGTGAGTTCGTGCCCCTCTACAACGGCATCGCTGCGCAACTGACCACGGTCGAGAAAACCCTGCTGCTGACCGATGCTGAGGAAAAAACCGCCGAACTACCGGGCCTGGCCGGTGAGTACGAGCAGTTGCTGGCAGCTGCCAGCCCACGTTATGACTTCGCCGACTTCGACGAAAACTCGGTGGCCACCACCTTCTACACCACCGGTACCACCGGCAATCCCAAGGGCGTGTATTTCACCCATCGGCAACTGGTGCTGCACACCATGGCAGCGGCCAGTGTGCTGGGTAGCCTCGACAGCGTGCGCCTGCTGGGCACCAACGATGTCTACATGCCGATTACCCCAATGTTCCACGTGCATGCATGGGGCATGCCCTACGCGGCCACCATGCTGGGGATCAAGCAGGTATATCCAGGGCGCTACGAGCCGGAGTTGCTGTGCAAGCTGATCAAGGATGAGAACGTCAGCTTTTCCCACTGTGTGCCGACCATTCTGCAAATGCTGCTCAGCACCCCGAGCGCCCAAGGCCATGACTTCGACGGGCTGAAGATGATTATCGGCGGCAGTGCGTTGAACCGCGCGCTCTACGATGCGGCCAAGGCGCGTGGTATCCAGCTGACGGCGGCCTATGGCATGTCGGAAACCTGCCCGCTGATCTCCTGCGCGCACATCAACGACGAGTTGCTGGCTGGCAGTGAAGATGAGCAGATTACCTACCGGATCAAGGCCGGGGTGCCAGTGCCTCTGGTCGAGGCGGCGATCATGAGTGCCGATGGCAGCATGCTGCCGGCGGACGGTGAGTCCCAGGGCGAGTTGGTGCTGCGCTCGCCGTGGCTGACCCAGGGCTATTTCCGCGAACCGGAGAAAGGCCAGGAGCTCTGGGAGCACGGCTGGTTGCATACCGGCGACGTGGCGACCATCGATGGCATGGGCTTTATCGAAATTCGTGACCGCATCAAGGATGTGATCAAGACCGGTGGCGAGTGGATCTCCTCACTGGAACTGGAAGACCTGATCAGTCGTCATCCGGCCGTGCGTGAAGTGGCCGTGGTGGGTGTGGCGGATCCGCAGTGGGGCGAGCGGCCCTTTGCCTTGCTGGTGCTACGCGATGAACAGGCGCTGGATGCCAAGGGCCTCAAGGACCACCTCAAGCCTTATGTCGAACAGGGTCATATCAACAAGTGGGCCATCCCCTCGCAGATTGCGCTTGTTACTGAAATTCCCAAGACCAGTGTCGGCAAGCTGGACAAGAAGCGCATTCGCCTGGACATCGCCCAATGGCAGGCGGCTGGCTGCGCGTTTCTCTCGACCGTATGAGGTGGCTGGTGATACCTCAAATAAATGACTGCTCAGTCAAACAAGCGTTTGGCTTGCTAAATACTGTTTTCAAGCCATTCTAGGCTTGTAGCGGGTCGGGCTAGTCCGCTGAAACCTGCGAGCCAGAGTGCCTGGGGAGGCTGCAAATCACACTTTCGAGGGATCAAGCAGTCACACCCTCTGGCTATAGTCCGCACCATCCATAACAAAAAAGTACATGGAGTAGCGTCGATGACAAAAGCAAAGAAAACCTGGCGCCTGGCAAAACTGCCGTTGGCCGTCAGCCTCGCATCCACCCTCGCCACACCGGCATTCGGCGTGAATTTCAATATTGGCGAGATCGAAGGTCAATTCGATTCGTCGCTGTCAGTGGGGGCCAGCTGGTCGGTCAAGGGCGCTGACAAAGACCTCATCGGTAAGAACAACGGTGGCGATGGCCTGTCGCAGACCTCTGATGATGGTCATTTGAATTTCAAGAAAGGCGAAACCTTCTCGAAAATCTTCAAGGGTGTGCACGACCTCGAATTGAAGTACGGCGATACCGGCGTTTTTGTACGCGGCAAGTATTGGTATGACTTTGAACTGAAGGACGAAAATCGTCAGTTTAAAGACATCAGTGACAGCAACCGTAAAGAAGGTGCTCAGGCCTCTGGTGCGCAAATTCTCGATGCATTTGTTTACCACAACTACGAGCTTCTGGATCAGCCAGGTTCCGTACGTTTAGGTAAGCAGGTAGTGAGTTGGGGGGAAAGCACTTTCATCCAGAACAGCATCAACTCGATTAATCCGGTGGACGCAGCGGCATTCCGTCGTCCCGGTGCGGAGGTCAAGGAAGGCTTGATTCCGGTCAATATGTTTTATGTGGCACAGAGTTTGACGGACAATCTGTCGGCCGAAGCGTTTTATCAGCTTGAGTGGGATCAGACGGTAGTCGACAACTGCGGTACTTTCTTCTCGCAGGCGGATATTGTTGCTGATGGTTGCAATAATAATTTGAATGTTTTGACTACACCGTCTGCTGCTCAGCTAGCCGGTATTAATGCTGGTATTGCTGGCGCTCCTGGATTCTTGGGCGTTAACGCGATTTCTGGTACAAGCGAAGGCATTATCGTGCCTCGTGGTGGTGACCGTGATGCACGCGATAGCGGGCAGTTTGGTGTCGCTCTGCGGTACTTCTCGCAACCGCTGGACACCGAGTTTGGTGCCTACGTGATGAATTATCACAGCCGTACACCAATTTTTAGTGCCACAGCAGCTGGGCCGGGTGTTTATACAGCTGCCCCAGGTTTTGGTGCGGCGGCACCGTTGGTGGTAGCGGGTAACTCACAATATTTCATGGAATATCCAGAGGATATTCGTCTCTATGGCTTGAGCTTCTCGACCACGTTGCCTACTGGTACCTCTTGGGCCGGTGAGTTGAGCTACCGTCCGAACGCGCCCGTGCAGTTCAACTCGACTGACGTTCTGTATAGCGGTGTAAAACTGCTCGGTGGTGCGTTTGCCAATGCCTCCGTTCTTAATGGCACCGCGGGTCAAGACCTGCACGGCTATAACCGCAAAGAAATAACCCAGTTCCAAACCACGTTTACTCATTTCTTTGATCAGGTTATGGGCGCTTCTCGCCTCACCCTGGTCGGTGAAATTGGTATAGCGCACATTGGTGGTCTGGAAAATACCGATGACGTCCGTTACGGCCGTGATCCTGTATTTGGCCCAGGGCCGTTGCCACCCACTCAAGTCGCTCCAGGCGTGTTTCGTGAAACTTGTTCGCAAATTCTCAACGGAAATTCGGGTAAGAACGTGCGCCGCTATTGTGAAGATGATGGCTTCGCTACCAGTACTTCCTGGGGCTACCGCGCTCGCGCCATTTGGGACTACCCAGATTTCTTTGCTGGCGTAAACCTCAAGCCAAGCGTTGCCTGGTCGCATGACGTGGATGGTTATGGCCCGAATGGTTTGTTCACTGAAGGTGCCAAGGCTGTAAGTCTGGCTCTGGATGCTGAATACCAGAATACTTACACCGCCGGTCTTTCCTACACCGACTTCTTTGACGGCAAATACAACACCTCCACTGACCGCGACTTCGTTGCACTCAGCTTTGGTATGAACTTCTAAGCGCACAGGAATTTTGAGGAAGACTCTGTATATGAAAACAACAAAAAGTCTGTTGCAAACCGGCGCGCTGACCCTTTCGCTGCTGGCCTGCAGCGTTATGGCTGCCGTGTCGCCAGAGGAGGCTGCCAAGCTGGGTACCACGCTGACGCCAGTGGGTGCCGAGATGGCAGGTAATGCGGACGGCTCGATTCCGGCCTGGACCGGTGGTCTGCCTAAAAATGCGGGTGCTGTAGACGCTGGTGGCTTCCTGGCTGATCCGTTCCCGAACGAGCAGCCGCTGTTCACCATCACTGCGGCCAACGCGGAACAGTACAAAGACAAGTTGACCCCCGGTCAGCTGGCGTTGTTCAAGCGTTATCCAGAAAGCTACAAGATCCCGGTGTTCCCGACCCATCGCTCGGCCAGCATGCCTGACTTCGTGATGGAAGCGTCCAAGCGCAATGCGCTCAACACCCGTATGGTTGAGGGCGGCAACGGCCTGGAGAATTTCGAGCAGGCTAACCCGTTCCCAATTCCGAAGGATGGTCTGGAAGCTATCTGGAACCACATCACCCGCTACCGCGGCGGCAGCGTCAAGCGTCTGGTAACCCAGGCGACTCCGCAGCCGAACGGCTCCTACAGCCTGGTTTACTTCCAGGATGAGTTCACCTTCCGCGGTGCACTGAAGGATGCTGATACCAGCAAGCCAAGCAACGTGCTGTTCTACTTCAAGCAACGGGTAACTGCACCGTCGCGTCTGGCCGGTAACGTGCTGCTGGTGCACGAAACCCTCAACCAGGTGAAGGAGCCGCGTCTGGCGTGGTTGTACAACGCCGGTCAACGTCGCGTACGTCGTGCACCGCAGGTGTCCTATGACGGGCCGGGTACTGCTGCCGATGGTCTGCGCACTTCCGACAACTTTGACATGTTCAACGGTGCACCTGACCGCTACGAGTGGAAGCTGAACGGTAAGAAGGAAATCTACATTCCTTACAACACCTACCGTCTGGATTCGCCGCAGCTGAAGTACAGCGAAATCGTCAAGCCGGGTCATATCAATCAGGATCTGTCCCGTTACGAGTTGCACCGGGTATGGCATGTGACTGCGACCCTGAAAGCAGGCGAGCGTCATATCTATGCCAAGCGTGACTTCTACCTCGACGAAGACACCTGGCAAGCCGCGCAAATCGACCATTACGACGGTCGCGGTACCCTGTGGCGTGTAGCTGAGGCCCATGCCCAGTACTACTACGACAAGCAAGTGCCGTGGTACACCCTGGAAACCTTGTATGACCTGCAGTCCGGTCGTTACCTGGCCCTGGGTATGAAGAACGAGGAGAAGCAATCCTACGAGTTCGACTACCCGGCAAAAGAAAGCGATTACACCCCGGCTGCACTGCGTCAGGCTGGCGTTCGTTAATAGCTCTTGATGTAACAATGAAAGCCGGCCCTTGGGCCGGCTTTCTTGTTTTGGTGGTTTCAAAAAATTCGCTTAACTGGCCGGCCGATCACAGCCGCGTGTCTACGTCGCCAGCTAACGCAGAGAGGCGCAATGCCGTGCACTCAATTTTGGCGAGCGGCAGTTTGTAGATCCTATGTTCATATGCAAGGTCTGCGGCATATCAGGGTGGATGACGCTCTATCCATCCACCAATAGCGATGGTGGATGAAAAGGCCTCAGCTACGCGCCCCGAACCACCCTACACCGCTCTCGTAGCCTGGATGAAATCCGGGGAAATCTTGCGCCTACAAAGCACTCCTTGAGTGCATCCGGTCTAGCAGAGCTGTGCAGGGCGATCTTTTGTGGGAGGGGGCTCGGCCGCGAACGGGGTAAACTGCGGTTTTGCGGCGATGTTGTGGCTTTGCCGGTTAGGCTACCCACGTCGCTTAACATCGCCCATACGAACTGGCCCAGGCTGAACCCGGATTGGGTGCCTGGGTAATGATTTGTTTCAGTGCACACATCCAGGCTTCAATTCCCGTGGTTAAGTCGATAGTCTGCTGAGCGTTCGTGCTTGAACTGGCAATTACTTAAAAAGAGCCGGGTGATGACCGATCTGACGCATAGAGCGCCTGTAGTCCGCGATGCCGTTCCTTTGGGCGACAGTCGTTTTTTCCGTCCGCCACTGCCATCCAGTCATGTGCCGCGGCAGCGTCTGTGCGAGCGGCTGGCCGAAGGGTTGGCGGGGCGCCTGCTGCTGGTCAGTGCTCCGGCGGGTTTTGGTAAAAGCTCGCTGGCCAGTGAGTTCTGTCAGGCACTCCCTGGCCACTGGCACAGTCTGTGGCTGGGCCTTAGCTCGCGGGATAGTGATCCGGGACGTTTTCTCGAGCGCATGCTGGCCGGTCTGCAGCAGTTCTATCCGGGGCTTGGCGAGGATGCTCAGGCTTTGCTGCGCATGCGTCAACGGCACCAACCCTTCGCCTTCGAAGAGTGGCTCGATGGTTTGCTCGACGAACTGGGCGAGCGCCTCGTACCGACAGCGCCGTTGTTGCTGGTGCTGGATGACTATCACCTGGCTCAAGGTGCGGTGCTCGACCGCTGCCTGCAGTTTCTGCTCAATCATCTGCCTGAGGGGCTGGTCATTCTGGTGACCAGCCGTCAGCGGCCCGACTGGCACCTGGCTCGCCTGCGCCTGTCACGCCAGTTGCTGGAGTTGCAGGAACAGGACCTACGCTTGACTGAGGACGAGACTCGCTCGCTACTCGGCAGCCAGGGCGCCCAGTTCAGTGAGCCGGTTCTGGAAGAGTGGCGTCAGCGCAGCGAGGGCTGGGTGGCCGGCTTGCGGCTGTGGATGTTGACTCGTCAGCAGGCTGATGATGACAGCCCTGAGCGCGTCCCCCAGGGGGATGAGGGGTTGGTCCGTGAGTATTTGCTGGAGGAGGTGATCGAGCAGCAGTCGGCCGAGGTGCAGAGCTTTTTGTTCGACACGGCCTGCCTTGATCGTTTCAGTGTTGAGTTGTGTGATGCCTTGCGCGAGCAGCATGACAGCGCGGCGATTATTCAGCACTTGCAGACCCACCAGGTCTTTCTGGTCCCGCTGGACGAGCAAGGCAACTGGTTTCGCTACCACCACCTGTTCTCCGATCTGTTGCGCTCGCGTCCAGCTACTCAGCGCAGTCAGTCCCAGGCCGCCTTGCATTTGCGTGCCTGTCGCTGGTTCAGCAGTCAGGGCCTGCACGAGGAGGCGGTCGATCAGGCGTTGCGCGCTGGTCAGCCCGAGGTGGCGGCCAACCTGGTGCAGAACCTGTCGGAGGAACAATTGCTTGGCGAGCAGAATGTTGCGCGCCTGCTGCGTTGGAAGATGGACTTGCCCGACAGCCTGTTGGCCAGCACACCGCGCCTGCTGGTGTTGTACAGCTGGGCGTTGGCATTAGCCTGCCAGCTGGATGCGGCCGAAGAGTTGATCCAGAAGTTGGGGCGTTTTCTTCCCGCTCCTGACGCGCAGGAACATGAGGATCTGTTGGCTCAATGGCTGGCCCTGTCCGGCATCATCGCCCGCGGTCGTGGCCAGGTGCCTGAGGCGGAGCGCTATTGCAGCGAGGCCCTGGCCTTGCTTAGCGCCAAGCGCTGCGGTCCGCGGCTGATGTGCCTGTTTACTCTGGCCAATCTGGCGATGACCAAGGGCGACTTGTGGCGTGCGCGGGGGCTCAATCGTGAGGCGCTGGAATTGGCGCAGCGGGTCGATAACCCCTTGTTCGAGGGCCTGGCGCATGCCGAACGGGCGCGTGTGCTGCATGCGCGCGGTGAGGTTCAGCGCGCCATGGTCGAGGTTCGCCTGGGTTTGCATCGGTTGCAGGGGCTATCGACTCAGCGGGTATATTCGGTGCGTGCTCGGCTCAATCTTTACGAGGGCTATCTGCTCAGTGTGTCGCTTGAAACCCAGGCCGCGCGCACCAAGTTGCTGGCCGGGATTGGTGAGGCGCGTGCCTGTCGCGATATCAGTCTGCTGGTGGGCTATTGCGTACTGGCCGGGGTCGAGGGACGCGAAGGGCGTCTGAGTGAGGCCTTCGCCCAGTTGGCTGAAGCCGAGCGGCTGATGCATGCCTGGGATGTGCCCTCTATTTACTACCTGGCGATGATCACGGTGCTCAAGTGCGAGCTGTGGTTGTCTCAGGGGCAGTTGGAGTTGGCCGAAGTCTGGCTGCAGCGGCTGGCCGAGACCTATTGCGGCGAATCGCCTGGCGCGGCCCCCGAGTTCCATCCGCAGCTGGCCTTGCATATCGAGTTGCAGCAAGCTGCGCTGGAACGTTTGCAGGGCCGCCTGGAAATTGCCGAGCGGCGCCTGCGTGCGCTCAGTCAATGCGCCCAGTCTGCATCAGGCCAATTGTTCGTGGTGGCTGCGCAGGTGCAATTGGCCTTGCTGCTCAAAGCATCAGGGCGCGACCGTGAGGCCGTCAGCTGGCTGGTCAGCAGCCTGGAAGCGGCGCAAGGGGGGGCTTTGCTGCCTTACCAGGAATTGTTCGTGCATCAGCCGCAATGGCTGCGCGAGCAACTGCTGGCGCGCCCCGATTGCGCGGTGGCGGTCAGGTTGCTCAAGTATCTGCCGCAGAATAAGGGAGTGGCGCTGCCCAAGCTTGATAACCAGTTGACCGAGGCTTTGAGTTCGCGTGAGTTGGCAGTATTGCAACTGATCGCCCAGGGTTGTTCGAATCAGGAAATCAGCGAACAGCTATTCATCTCGCTGCACACGGTGAAGACCCATGCCCGTCATATAAACAGCAAACTGGGCGTCGAGCGGCGTACTCAGGCAGTGGCGCGGGCCAAGGATCTAGGGCTGTTGCGTTGAGGGATGTGTAATCGCTGAATTTCCCCGGATTGCATCCGGGCTACCAGAGCTGGCGAGGGCGGATGACGCCTTTCTCATCATCACCGCTATTAGTGGATGGATAACGTTTCATCCACCCTGCGATTTCGCAGGGGCTTTAGACAAACAAAAGACCTACAAAAATGCCGCTCACCTAAACCAGGTGAGCGGCATTTTGTCTGCTGCGTGCTAATCAGCCCGCGTTTGTTGTGCTACGCGGTGCAACCGGTTGGTTGTCGTTGGAAATCGTGACCTCGACCCGGCGGTTCATCGACCGGCCAGATGGGGTGTCATTTCCCGACACCGGGTATTCCTTGCCATAACCCTGGGTGGTGATGCGCTCTGGGCCAACGCCCATTTTCACCAGCGCCATGCGAACCGAATTGGCGCGCAGTTGCGACAGGCTCAGGTTGTATGCGGCGGAGCCGGTGCTGTCGGTGTAGCCCTCGACGATCACCTTACGCTCCGGACTTTGCTGGAGGAACTGAGCGAGTTTGTTGATGTTGTTCATGCCGCCGGGTTTCAGTTCCGAGCGGTTCAGATCGAACAGCACATCACCGAAGGTTACCAGCGTGCCGCGTTCAGTCTTTTTGGCGTTCAGGCTGTCTTGCAGCTCCTTGATTTGTGCATCACGCGCACCGATTTGCGCGTCACGTGCATTCAGACGAGCGTTGGCACGTTCGGCGGATGCTTTGCCCAGGTTCTGTTCGGCGCTGCGCAAGGCGATGGTTTGCTTGGCAACTTCGACGCGCTGGTTGGTCAGGTAGGCCAGTTGATCGACCGTCTGCTCATTTTCGCTGGCACGGTAGGCTTGTTCGGCCTTGTCCAGCATCTCGCTGGCACCCTTGGTCTCCAGTGCGGCGACCTTACTGGCTTGCGGGTCTGACTGCAGCGTGGAGAAATTGCTGCGTGCATTCTCCAGGTTGACGTTGGGCTGCGAGGAGCACGCGGCCAGGCCGACGCTCAATGCCAGTAGGGCGGGAATCATTACTTGAGTACGCATATTCGGGTAATCCTTTATCTGTTGGCGGAGGTCTGTTCAGCGTGCTGGGCAGTAGGTGTTAAAGGCTGCTGCCACGCATGCTTTCCTCGCGCATTTCCTCAACGCCCTGGCGGGCATCTTTCAGGGCCTTCTCGGCTTTGGCTGTCTGGGATTTACGTTCTGCCAGACGAGCATCCCACTCGGCCTGTTCGGCTAGGCGTTTAGCTTCTTCATAGTTATGGTCATACATTTGCTGCTCGGCTTGCTTGAGCTTGTCTTGGGCCGATTTCATTTCTACCGCAGCGAACTCGGTACCGCCGGCAGTGACTGCAGAGTTTATGGCCGAGGTGGTCACGGCGAGCTGCTCGTTAGGTGGATTCCCGGCGCAACCGGCCAGCAACAGACTGCCGCCGATGGCGAGGGCAGCGAGCGTCCAGGTTGACCGGCGAGTACGTTGTTGCTGTGCAGGGGCGATGATCATGGTGTTCAGTTCCATTGGAAATTTCCTTGCGTGCAGTGGTTCCCATGATGGTCACCAGCCAGCGTTTTGACTGAGGGAGCGGACGCATTTGGATAAGGCGAAACACGCCATCACCAGCGACCAATCGCCAGAACGCTACGAAACTTTGAGTGCGGTTATAAAAAATCGTTCAAAAAAAACAACAAAGATAATCATGTGAGTCGCGATGGCTGCTTTTTCTATGGTGATGCCCCTGTTACGTGTCGCATAAGCGGAGGCACTTTTTGAAGAGCGGATTTGCCCGCTAAAAACGTCTAAATGCCCGAAAAAATTAGTGGCATGCGCGGAATTTCATGCGGCCGCTCCTACTGGAAGATGTCCACTCCGCGGGGCTATACAGCAGTTGGCTGGGGCATGGTCTTGTCTATGGGGTGTTCATTTTTATTAACGGTTTGCGCGCGTGTACACCGCGCAGATGCTGGGGCCTGCGGTTCGCTCAGCGGGGTGCTTAGCAACTGAAAAATAGGCAGCGTCAGCGCCAGGCTGCCTATCGACTCACGGCCGTTCCTGCTGGTGCCAGCAAGCGCTTCTGGCCCTCGTTAGCAGGCGGGGATTTTCTGCCTGCGTCGAGGTGCATTAAGCGCCGGGCAAACAATCCTGCTGACGAGTCTGCAGCTTCTTAGTCTGGCGGAGCCTGGGCGAACTCCCGGGAGCGGTTCCCTGCATTTTGCAGGTACTTTGAGGTCGGTGATGCCTTTAGCTTTTGAGGCGGTTGCCCGCACATCAGGCAATCAGGCGACCCGTGCGGGCGCTAATGCCGCGGCGTCAGTGCCCGCACGGGTAGAGCTATCAGCTATTGCACGTTGAACACTTTGAGCAGGAAGGCATATTCCAGCGCCACATCCCTGAGCGCCTGGTAGCGTCCACTCATGCCGCCGTGGCCGGCATCGAGGTCGGTCTTGAGCAGCAGCAGGTTGCTGTCGGTCTTGCTGGCGCGCAGCTTGGCTACCCACTTGGCGGCTTCCCAGTACTGCACGCGACTGTCGTTGTAGCCGGCTACAGCAAGGAGCGATGGGTAGGCTTGGGCTTTGACGTTCTCGTAGGGCGCATAGCTTTTGATCCGCTCGAAGACCTCGGGTTGATGTGGGTCGCCCCATTCGTCGTATTCGGTGACGGTCAGTGGCAGATCGGGGTTCTGCATGGTGTTAAGCACGTCGACGAAGGGCACCTCGGCAATGGCTGCTGCGAATAACTCGGGGCGCTGGTTGAGCACTGCACCGATCAGCAGGCCGCCAGCGCTGCCGCCGCTAATGGCGAGTTGAGCCGGGCTGGTGTAACCACTAGTGACAAGGTGTTCAGCGCAGGCGATGAAGTCGCTGAAGGTATTCTGTTTATGCTCCAGCTTACCGGCGCGGTACCAGGCTTCGCCCAGCTCACCGCCGCCGCGCACATGGGCGATGGCAAAGACGAAGCCGCGCTCCAGCAGGCTCAGGCGCGCGTGGGAGAACCAGGGGTCTAGGCTTTCACCGTAGGCGCCGTAACCATAGAGGTAGAGCGGGGCGGGTTGCCCGGCTTGCAGCACCTCACGCTTGGCCACCAGGCTGATTGGCACCTGGGTGCCGTCTGGCGCTGTGGCCCAGAGGCGCTGGCTTAGGTAATCGTCGGCGTTGAACGGGCCGAGTACCGGGGTTTCCTTGAGCACTTGCTGGGCGCCGTCGACGAGGGTCAGTTGGCGGATCTGCGCTGGGCGGTTGAGCGCTTCGTAACGCAGGCGAATCACCTTGCTTGCGAACTCCAGAGTGTCTTGCACGTAAAGGCTGTAAGCAGCATCAGGCAGGTTCACTCGGTAGCTTTGCTGGCCGTGGGCGTGTACCTCGATGATCGGCAAACCGCCCTCGCGCAGGCTGAGGACCAGCGCACTGTCGTTCAGGCTCACGCCTTCGAGCATCACCTGCGGGTCATGGCCGCGCAGCTCGACCCAGCGCTCGCGGGTCGGGGCGTCTGCTCCTGTCACGCAGTACAGGGCGAAGTTGATTCCGCTCTGGTTGCTGCGGATCAGCCAGGCCCAGTCGCCATCGACCTTGCCGTGGTCGACGTAATATTCGTGGCCTTCCTCGCGTGGCGCCAGGCAGGCGAACACCGCTTGCGGCGTGTCCGCATCCAGCACCCAGGCCTCGCTGGTGGTCTTGCTGCCCAGCAGCAGCACCAGCTGGCGCTCGGAGCTGGCGCGGTAGCAGTTGAGAAAGAAGCGCCCATCGGCCTCATGGAATACCAGTTCGGCAGAGTCACTGCCGAGGCGATGGCGGTACAGCTTGTGCGGGCGATGGCAGTCGTCCAGCTCCCCGAAGAACAGGGTCTGGCTGTCGTTGGCCCACGTCATGCTGCCGTCGCAGTCGGCGAACGGCAGTTGGCTGATGGCACCGGTGGCCAGTTCCTTGACGAACAGCTGGTAAACCTCATCGCCGCTGGTGTCCAGGCTGTAGGCCAGACGCTGGTGGTCTTGGCTGACACTAAAGGTGCCAAGCGAAATAAAGCCGCCATCTGCCAGGGCGTTGGGGTCGAGCAGCAACTGCTCGGCGGGCTCATCGACGTCGAGTGAGCCGTCGGCCGGGCGCGGGCAACGGAAGTGGCGCGGGTATTCGTCGCCAGCAGTGGTGCGTTGGTAATACAGCCAGGGACCCCAAGGCGAAGCCAGCGACAGGTCGGTCTCGCGGATACGGCCCTTGATCTCCTGAAACAGCGTCTCGCGCAACTCGCGTTGCTCGGCCAGTTCAGCTTCCAGGTAGGTGTTTTCTGCCTTGAGGTATTCGAGCACGTCCTCGCTGTCGCGTTTCTCCAGCCAGCTGTAAGGGTCGGCAGCGTTCGTGGTGCGGGCGATGGGTGCGAGGGGCATCTGGTAACTCCAATTCTGTTCGGTCGGCAGTCGGGCCGCGGAAAAGCCGTTATCATAAGCCGCACTGCGCCAGCAGGCCGCTGAAAAATGCAGCCTTCACTGGCTGACGGCATCAGCCGTCCAGCCTTGTCATGTTTAGAGATCTGCGCTTTATGACTGAGAACGACTATTTACTTGCCTGGGGCGCCTATGCCGTCGCCGCTTTGGGTTGCCTGCTGGTGTGGTTCCGCGTGACCCGCTGGATGTGGCGTTATCTGCGCGAGCCCCTGCGTTTGCTGGCGGCGGTACTGCTGTTCAGCCCCACCGTTGTCGATCCTGCCAACGAAGAGGTGTTAGCTCCGGCGATTGCCATCACCGCGCTGGACCTGTTGTTGAATGTGGGTACCAGTGTCTGGCGCGCAGTCGCCGATCTGGCCCTGTATGGCCTGATCGCATTCGCCCTGTATGTGCTGTTTGTCGCTATTCGCTGGCCCCTGGAACGCTGGTGGCAGCGCCGTCGTGACGCGCAACCAGAACCGGATGCTGAACCTGCGCCGACCCTGCGCGAGATCATGCAGCGTGAGGACATCGATAGCCGCCCTGCCCAGGCTGGCGATCGCCGTTTACGCGTCGAACCGCGACTTTAAGCAGATTTCTAGTAGCTGGATGACTGGCGTCACCCCCTATAGATTTACGGATTTCAGGGATCAAGATCGTAGGATGTGTTGAGCGTAGCGATACCCATCAAGTGAGTGATGCCTGTACTCGGTGGCATGGCCACTATCGCTGATGGGTTACGGCGTGTTTGCTCTTGTGGCAACAGGCCTATTTGCATGCGCCTAACCCATCCTACGGACGACAGAACTACGGACTTCGGGGATCACAGCAGGGTGGTGTTGAGGGTAGCAATACCCGTCAAGGCGCCAGCAGGTTCAGCGCCATGATGGGTGCTGCCGCGCATCACCCAGGCGGCTAATCCATCCGACGGGCCTGGAGTCGCTGTCGCGACGCTGCTCGATATTTTCACAACCTCTGAGTCGAGAGCTGTAACCATGTGTGAATTGCTCGGCATGAGTGCCAATGTGCCCACTGATATCGTGTTCAGTTTTACCGGGTTGATGCGCCGCGGTGGCGACACCGGGCCGCACCGTGACGGCTGGGGTATCGGTTTCTATGAAGGGCGCGGCCTGCGTCTGTTCCAGGAGCCACGCGCGAGTAGCGAGTCGCAAGTGGCGCAGTTGGTGCAGCGTTACCCGATCAAGAGCGAAGTAGTAATCGGCCATATTCGCCAAGCCAATGTGGGCAAAGTCAGTCTGGCCAATACCCATCCGTTTGTGCGCGAGCTGTGGGGGCGTAACTGGTGTTTCGCACACAATGGCCAGCTAGCGGAGTTTTCTCCGGCGCCGAGCTTTTATCGACCGGTTGGTGACACCGACAGTGAGGCGGCTTTTTGCGATCTGCTCAACGGTCTGCGCCAGGCATTCCCGGAGCCGGTGGCGGTTGAGCTGTTCTTGCCCAGCCTGGTGGCTGCCTGTGTGGCCTATCGTCAATACGGCGTTTTCAACTGTCTGCTCAGTAATGGGGACTGGTTGTTCAGCTTCTGCTCGACCAAGCTGGCACACATCACTCGGCGTGCGCCCTTTGGCCCTGCGCAGTTGAAGGATGTCGACGTGCGAGTGGACTTCCAGGCCGAGACCACCCCTAACGATGTGGTGACGGTGCTGGCCACCGAACCCTTGACCGATAACGAACGTTGGAACCTCTATTGCCCCGGCGAATGGCGCCTGTGGCGCGGCGGTGAGTGTGTGGCCCAGGGTTTGACTGACTGAGCAAACGGGTATCTTGGATTCAGGGAGAGGGGCTATGTTCAGAAGTTATCTACGCTTGGCGCTGTTTGCCTTGGGCCTGTTGGTCGGGGTGCAGGCGCCGGGCTTTATTGCCGATTACAGCAAGCGCGTCGACGCGCATCGGCTGGAGTCAGAGCAGGGTCTGAAGAGTTTTCGCGACACCGCCAAGCGTTTTTTCAATGGCGATCTGCACGCGCTAGTGAATCACTATGAGGCCAGTGACGACCCGGTGATGCGCAGCGATGCGCAGAGTGTGGGTTATCTGGTCGACCGCGCCAGCTACCTCGAGCTGGAGTGGCAGGCCATGCAACAACCGTGGTACGGCCAGGTCTGGCACCTGGCGACCGCCGCCGATCGTGAACTGATGGACGAGACCTACAACGCCTACCGTTACCAAGTACTGCTGGCGCCAGAAGCTATCGCCTGGGGGCTGGTGTGTGCCTTGCTGCTGGCCTGGCTGGTGGAAAGCCTGTTGTTGCTGATCGGTTTGCTGCTCGGCGGCGGCCGCACCCGGGATGTGCAGCGCAGGCATTGGCGTTAGACGCTGACGCATCGCCGTAAACCCCAGCACCGTAGCCCGGATAAGCCTTGGGGCCATCCGGGAGCGGTTGAGCAGGCGATCAATCTCCCGGATTTGATCCGTATATGGACTCCCCCCGTTTTGCCAGTGATACGCTCTTCAAACGAACCTAGGTACGACTGCTTCCGTATATCCGGCTTCTAATTAAGGCATTAGGTGCCTTGAGCCATAATGAAAATCCGCTCATGTGCTCCTGATCGGG
>NZ_JAUXMX010000004.1 GCF_030683065.1 Pseudomonas sp. | reverse complement strand
GGCGCTAACGCCAGCTCCGCTCTGCACCGTGACCCGATGGCCTTGGCCGATCAGCT
The DNA here is from genome assembly GCF_030683065.1 of Pseudomonas sp. GTDB lineage: Bacteria > Pseudomonadota > Gammaproteobacteria > Pseudomonadales > Pseudomonadaceae > Aquipseudomonas. Next base: position 153,668 of record NZ_JAUXMX010000004.1, on the reverse strand, counting down.
TCTTGATGGTTTCTGGCGTGGCGGCTACCCGCGTTTCGCCGGCATGGGTTTCGAGAGGAACACCGATGTGCACGTCAAATCTCCTGCGTGATCTTTATCTTTTTAATGAACCGGCGCACTGCGGATGGCGCGTCGGCGAAGGGAGGATCAGCACAAATCACCCTAGCAGAGGCTATGCTTCGGGCGGGCCGGCATTTTGCAGGCGCAGCATAAGTCCTTCAAGGTGTTATGGAGTAAAACCTTGCGACAACTACAAGTCATTCTGCGACTTGGCATTCATCTTTTTCATGAAAGCCTTGCCAGCCGTGGCCGGCAAGTGAATCAGGGGGGTTTCTTGCGCGATGGGCATGAGCGCCATGAATAACCGCACATCAAATAGCAGTGGCATTGGTTAAAAAGCCACCAAAGGCACATATTCAGGGCCCTGCGCACGCTTTACTGTGCAATAAATTAGACACACGCACGAGACACTACGCGCCATGATGTAGTGGTAAATATCACTCACTACACGACTGCCACGACCGTACTGATGGCTATTCAACAGCTCGCTGTTGCGCGAGTAACCTCTGCGCAGGAGTATCTGGGTGATCGTGCGTTTTTGCTGTTAAATTCGCGGATATGGGCCGGGCGCCGCACTTTGGCACCGAGACAGAGCCCCCCTGCAGCGCGTGACCGGGACACCGCCACAGCGCAAGGCGTCTGCCACTACTCAGTGGCCATAAAAGATCGGCGCCGGCACGTTAGGCAAGGGCAACTACTTCGCTTGCTGTCGTTTATTCCAAACCGCTTTCCTGTGCATAGTCCAGCGCCTGCTGAACCAGCCAGTCGCGAAAACTTTGCAGCGCAGCAGACTCCACCTTGCGTTCGGGAATCATCAGGTAATAGGCCTTGTCGCTGCTGTAGGCATGCTCCAGCGCCAACACCAGGCGCCCCTCCCTCAGCTCCCGCTGGATCAGAAAGGGTGGAATCAAAGCCACGCCCATCTCATGCATGGCCGCCTGGGCAAGCATGGAGAAAAGCTCGTAGCGTGGCCCGCTCATGTCCCGGGGCACATTCAGCCCCAGCGAACCGAACCACTGGCGCCAGGCGTAGGGCCGGGTGGTTTGCTGCAACAGCGGCAGGCTGGCGATGCGCTCAGCGCTGAGGCCGCTTTGCCCGGCGAGTAGCGCCGGGCTGCACACTGGCATCGGGTTTTCACGCATCAACAGGTGCGAGGCAGTACCTGGCCAGTCCGCGTCACCGAAGTACACCGCCGCATCGAACTGGGTATCGGCAAACAGGAATGGTCGGGTGCGGTTGGTCAGGTTGACCGTGACCTGCGGGTACAGCCGCTGGAAATCCTTCAGCCGCGGCAGCAGCCATTGAGTGCCAAAGGTCGGCACTACCGCAAGTTCAATGCTCATGGCGCCTTGCTGGCCCATCACCGCCAGGGTGTCGCGCTCGACCGCATCGAGTTGCGCGGCAACCCGCCGCGCATAGGACAAACCGGCCTCGGTCAGTTGAACCCCGCGGCGCGAGCGGCGAAACAGCTCGACATTGAGAAACTCCTCCAGCCCGGCGATTTGCCGACAGATCGCGCTCTGGGTCAGGGCCAGCTCCTCGGCTGCCCGGGTAAAGCTCTGATGGCGAGCTGCCGACTCGAAGGCGATCAGGGCCGTAGTGCTGGGGATTTTTCGGCGCATCTGTGCGGCACTCTCACTCTGTTTTGGATTAAATGCCGCTCAAAGCTAACTCGGAGTGCGTAAAAAGCACAACAGCATGCGTAATCCTCGTTTGCCCAGCACGCGGATGCAGCCTAGGATCAATTCCATGCACCCCGTGGGCGCGGCCACTGGCCGCGACGCTAGTCCCCCGTCCTAACTCGAGGTTTTCACAATGGCCAATGCAAGCTTCAACTGGATCGACCCCCTGTTGCTCGATCAGCAACTGACTGAAGAAGAGCGCATGGTGCGCGACAGCGCCCAACAGTTTGCGGCCGACAAGCTTAAGCCGCGGGTGCAACTGGCCTTCCGCAACGAACAGACCGACCCGGCGATCTTCCGCGAGATGGGCGACACCGGCCTGCTCGGCGCGACCATTCCTGAAGTTTATGGCGGCAGCGGCTTGAACTACGTGTGCTACGGCCTGATTGCCCGCGAAGTGGAGCGCATCGACTCCGGCTATCGCTCGATGATGAGCGTGCAGTCGTCCCTGGTAATGGTGCCAATCAACGAATTCGGCAATGAGGCGACCAAGCAGAAATACCTGCCCAAGTTGGCCAGCGGCGAATATATCGGCTGCTTCGGCCTGACCGAACCAGACCATGGCTCCGATCCGGGCAGCATGATCACCCGCGCCAAAAAGGTCGACGGTGGCTACCGCCTGAGCGGCGCCAAAATGTGGATCACCAACAGCCCGATCGCCGATGTGTTCGTGGTCTGGGCCAAGGATGATGCTGGCGAAATCCGCGGCTTCGTCCTGGAAAAAGGCTGGCAGGGCCTGAGCGCACCGGTGATTCACGGCAAGGTCGGCCTGCGCGCCTCGATCACCGGCGAAATCGTCATGGACAACGTGTTCTGCCCGGAAGAAAACGCCTTCCCCGACGTGCGTGGCCTGAAAGGTCCGTTTACCTGCCTCAACTCTGCCCGTTACGGCATCAGCTGGGGTGCGCTGGGCGCCGCTGAAGATTGCTGGCACACCGCCCGTCAGTACACCCTGGATCGCAAGCAGTTCGGCCGCCCGCTGGCACAAACCCAACTGATCCAGAAGAAACTGGCTGACATGCAGACCGAAATCACCCTGGCCCTGCAAGGCTGCCTGCGCCTCGGCCGGATGAAGGACGAAGGCACTGCGGCGGTGGAAATCACCTCGATCATGAAGCGCAACAGCTGTGGCAAATCCCTGGACATCGCCCGCCTGGCCCGCGACATGCTTGGTGGTAACGGCATTAGTGATGAGTACAGCGTGGCCCGCCACCTGGTCAACCTGGAAGTGGTTAATACCTATGAAGGCACCCACGACGTCCATGCGCTGATCCTCGGCCGCGCGCAGACAGGGCTCCAAGCGTTTTTCTAAGGTTCGCCCCGTAGGATGGGTCGCTGCGCGCAGCGATACCCGCCAGATCGCCCGATGGGTTCCACCGCTATGTGGCGAACCCATCCTACGTCCTGTTTGCTGTCGGTGCGCACAGCGCACCCTACGGAGTTCCCATGTCCGGTGCCCTGTCGCATATCCGTGTACTCGACCTGTCCCGCGTACTCGCCGGGCCTTGGGCCGGGCAGATTCTGGCTGACCTCGGTGCCGAGGTGATCAAGATTGAACGGCCGAAGGTCGGCGACGACACCCGCCACTGGGGCCCGCCGTTCCTGCAGAATGCAGCGGGCGAGAACACCAGCGAAGCCGCCTATTACCTGGCGGCCAATCGCAACAAACAATCGGTCACCGTGGACTTCACCCAGCCCGAAGGCCAGCGACTGGTGCGCGAGATGGTGGCCAAGGCCGACATCCTGATCGAGAACTTCAAGGTCGGTGGGCTGGCCGCTTACGGCCTCGACTACGCCACGCTGAAAGAGCTGAATCCGCGACTGATCTATTGCTCGATCACCGGCTTCGGCCAGGACGGCCCCTACGCCAAGCGCGCCGGTTACGACTTCATGATCCAGGGCCTGGGCGGCTTGATGAGCCTGACCGGGCGCGCCGACGAGGAGGCGGGCGCCGGACCGGTCAAGGTCGGCGTGGCACTAACCGACATCCTTACCGGCCTGTACTCGACCGCAGCGATCCTGGCCGCCCTGGCCAGCCGCGATCAGACCGGTAATGGCCAACACATCGACATGGCCCTGCTCGATGTGCAGGTCGCCTGCCTGGCCAACCAGGCGATGAACTACCTGACCACCGGCGTGGCGCCCCGCCGGCTGGGCAATGCCCACCCTAACATCGTGCCCTATCAGGACTTCCCCACTGCCGACGGCGACATCATCCTCACGGTCGGTAACGATGGGCAGTTCCGCAAATTTTGCGAGGTCGCCGGCCTTGCGGCGTTGGCCGTCGACTCGCGCTTTTCCACCAATCAGGCGCGCGTTGCCCATCGCGCCGAACTGATTCCGCTGATCCGCCAGGCCACCGTATTCAAGACCACTGCCGAATGGCTGGTGGCCCTGGAGCAAGCCGGCGTGCCCTGCGGACCGATCAACGACCTGCAGCAGGTGTTCGCCGACCCGCAGGTGCAGGCCCGCGGCCTGCGCGTCGACCTGCCCCACCCGCTGGCCGGCAGCGTGCCGCAGGTGGCCAGCCCGATTCGCCTCTCTGCGACCCCGGTGCAATACCGCAACGCCCCACCGCTGCTCGGTGAACACACCGAGCAGGTGTTGCAGCAATGGCTGGGCTTGAGTCTGCAGCAGATAGCCGAGTTGCGTCGGGCCGGGGTGCTGTAGGGTGCGCTGTGCGCACCAGGCGTTACCCATGTCCCCCAGCGAAACACATGTGCCGCACCCCACAGGCCGGTGACAGCAATTCGTAGTGCCGCTCAACCCTCCAGCGAACTGGCCGGGCCGAAGAACTCGTAGTGACTCTGCTGCTCCGGCACGCCGAGTTCGCGCAGGTGTTTCTTCACCTGGGCCATGAATGGCTTGGGACCGAGGAAGTAGGCGTCCAGGTCGCGTTCTTCCGGTAGCCACTCGGCCAGTTGCTCGCGGCTCAGAAACCCCTCAGCATCGCCCACATCACCAGCGCGCGGCTCGCTGTAGCACACGTAATGGCGCAGCTGCGGACACTCATCGCGCTGCGCCTCGACCCAGTCGCGGAAGGCGTGCACGCCGGCATGCCGGGCGCAGTGGATGAAGTGGATCGCCCGGCCGTGATCGCGCGCGGCCTCAAGCATGCTCAATGCCGGGGTGATGCCGACGCCGGCGCTGATCAGCACCAGCGGCTTGCTCGACTCGCGCAGGACGAAGTCACCGGCCGGCGGGAACAGTTCCAGGCGATCGCCGATCTGCACGTGGTCGTGCAGGTGGTTGGACGCCTTGCCGCCTGGCTCGCGCTTGACGCTGATGCGGTATTCGCGACCATTGCCGCAAGCCGACAGCGAATAGTTGCGCCGCACTTCCTCACCCTCCAGTTGCAGGCGCAGGCCGATGTACTGGCCCGGCTGGAAGTCGAGCAACGCGCCGCCGTCTGCCGGCACTAGGTGCAGGGAGACGATCTCCTGACTTTCGACACTCTTTTTCGCCACTCGAAACTCGCGGCCACCACGCCAGCCACCATCTGCTTGGGCATTGGCGGCGTAGGCGCGCTCTTCGGCATCGATCAGGATCTGCGCCAGTTGACCATAGGCGGCGCCCCAGGCGTCGAGTACCTCGTCGGTGGCGATCTCTGCACCGAGTACCTCGCGAATCGCCCGCAGCAGGCAGCTACCGACGATCGGGTAGTGTTCGGGCAAGATCTGCAGCGCCACGTGCTTGCTAACGATCTGCCCAACCAGCGGGCCGAGCGCCTCCAGGCGGTCGATATTGCGCGCGTACATCAGCACGCCGTTGGCCAGTGCGCGTTGCTGGTCGCCGCTGGCCTGATGCGCCTGGTTGAACAGCGGGCGTACCTGCGGGTATTCGCCGAGCATCAGCTGGTAGAAATGCCGAGTCAGGGTTTCGCCGCCGGTTTCCAGCAGCGGCACTGTGGCCTTGATCAGGGTGCGTTGATGAGCAGTAAGCATCGAGTGATTCCTAGGGCTATGCAGCCTGAGGTGAGCGGGGCGATTATCGAGAAGCATTCGGCCGAAGCGCTCAGGCATGCTACGTTTATGGTACCTAGGTTGTTACACAACTCGTGCCAGCTTTATAGTCTTTAAATTTCAATGACTTGCATGCCCTGCTGTCTTTATGACTGCGAGCAGAGTCGAGTCTTAATGACACAAGGCAGTCTTTATGACAGCACATCCATTACTGGCGGTATTGATCCCGCTGGTTGCCGATCTGTCCCGCGAATTACCCGAGGCCGAGCGCTATCGCCGGCTGCTGCTGGCCCTGCGCGAGCTGTTGCCGTGCGATGCGGTGGCCTTGCTCAGACTCGAGGGCGAGGTGCTGGTGCCGCTGGCGGTCGACGGCCTGAGCGCCGACACCCTCGGCCGGCGTTTCAAGCTCGGCGAGCATCCGCGTCTGCAGGCGTTGCTGGCACAGCGTGGGCCGACCCGCTTCGCCATGGACTGCGGCCTGCCAGATCCCTACGACGGCTTGGTCGAAGGCCATCGCGGCCACCTTGAGGTGCATGACTGCATGGGCTGTCCACTGTACCTGCAGGACCAGTTGTGGGGCCTGCTGACCCTCGACTCGCTGGACCCGGCGCGCTTCGGTCGCGTCGACCTGGACACCTTGGCCGCGTTCGCCAGCCTGGCCGCCGCCACCGTGATGGCCAATGAGCGCATCGCCCAATTGCTGCGCCGGGTCGAAGACGAGCATCAGCTGGCCGAGGTCTACAAGCAGGCCGCCGACCTGCATCGGCCGCGCGAGCTGATCGGCCAGAGCCTCCCGCACAAACGCCTGCAGGAGGAAATTGCGCTGGTCGGCGACAGCGAGCTGACGGTGCTGATCAGCGGTGAAACCGGGGTCGGCAAGGAACTGGTGGCCGAGGCTCTGCATGCCGCGTCGGCGCGGGCCAGGCGGCCGCTGATCAGCCTCAACTGCGCGGCGCTGCCCGAGACCCTGGTCGAAAGCGAGTTGTTCGGCCACGTGCGCGGCGCCTTCTCCGGCGCGGTCAACGAGCGCAGCGGCAAGTTCGAACTGGCTGACGGCGGTACCCTGTTTCTCGATGAGGTCGGCGAGTTGCCGGTGGCGGTGCAGGCCAAGCTGTTGCGGGTGCTGCAGAGCGGACAGTTGCAGCGGGTTGGCTCGGATCGCGAGCACCGGGTCAATGTGCGGGTGCTGGCGGCGAGCAACCGCGACCTTGCAGAAGAGGTGCGCGCCGGACGCTTTCGCGCCGATCTCTACCACCGCCTGAGCGTGTACCCGCTGAGAGTCCCGGCGCTGCGCGAGCGCGGCCGCGACGTCCTGCTGCTGGCCGGTTACTTTCTCGAAGAGAATCGCGCGCGCCTGGGGCTGCGCAGTCTGCGCCTGAGCAGCGATGGACAAAAAGCCCTGCTGGCCCACGACTGGCCGGGCAACGTGCGTGAGCTTGAACACCTGATCGGCCGTGCCGCGCTCAAGGCCTTGTCGGCCTGCGCCGAGCGGCCGCGCATCCTCAGCATCGACAGCCAGGCACTCGACCTGCCCCAGCGCGCCGGCGCTGTCGAACCGATGCCGCTGCGTGAGGCCCTGGATGCCTACCAGAGGCAGCTGATCGGCGCGGCCTTGCAGCGTCACCAGCACAAATGGGCTGACACCGCCTGCGAGCTGGGAGTAGACCGCGCCAACCTGATACGCCTGGCACGGCGCCTTGGCTTGAAGTAATCGACGGTGCTGAATGGCTCCCAGGGAACGGCCTGGGAATGCGGCGGACTGTTGCAGGCCAGGCCGAACCGCGAAGGACGCAACTGCGCGCCAACCTGAGCCGCCTCACCCAATAGACTGTGCCGCCAATTACTACTCGCAGGCAGCCTCCTAGACAATCGGCTAATCCGCCGCATGCCTTGATGTAGGTCAAAGTCGAGCGGCAGCAGGGGTTCTAGGTTGGGTAAAGGCTCAGCAAGGGCATGTGTTTGATGCCGTCATGGCGTGGCAAATGCGTTGACCCATGCAGCGGTGAGCCATGACGGTCAGCTCACGGCCTAAGATTCGAATGTGCTCCATGTGGTGGCTGTGGCCTGACAGAGGCCGTCTGAATAATACGTCCGGAGCGAGAGGGGCATCATGAGCCGTAAACAGAGCCTGCGTCTGCCTATCAACGTGGCGAGATGCCTGTGTACTTACCTGCGGACAGCCAGTGCGCTGGCGGCCCAAAGCCGGCGCGACCCAACCAGTGCCAACCTGCAGGCGTTCGAACATTTGCTGATATCAAGGGAACGAGACCACGATACGCTGCAGCCCGAAGCCACGACCCAGGCATACGATTAGAGACAGCCCACACGCCGGCGCATTCCGTGGCTCAGCCGCGTGGCGCCGGCTGAATCAACCCGGGTAACTGAGCAGCCAGTTTGGCGTTGTTCAATGGCGCGCGGATGAAGCCACGCTGGGTGCCGTCCGGGCCGATGATCACCAGGTTGCCGCTGTGGTCGACGGTGTAGTTTTCCTTACTGGTATCGGCTGGGATATAGGGAATACTCAGCGCATTGGCAAACTTCTGCAGGGTGGCTTCCTCACCAGTAAAACCGATGAACCCGGCATCGAAATAGTCGAGGTATTTTTTCAACTGCTCTGGTGTGTCACGGTTAGGGTCGACACTGACCAGCACTATCTGCAGATTAGCGAGGGTTTGCGCCGGTAACTGGCCTTGCAGCTGGCGCAGTTGGGCGAGGGTCGCGGGGCAAATGTCCGGGCAGAAGGTGTAGCCGAAAAACAGCAGGCTCCACTGCCCCTTGAGCTGATTGACCGCGACCGCCTGACCATTCTGGTCGAGCAAATTGAGGTCGGGCAATGTACGGCTTTGCGGCAAAAGTACGATACCCGCGTCAAGCAGCGCCGTCGGGTCACCTTGACCTTTGCTATTGAGCACTTTGTTGACGGTCAGGCCGAGTACCAGCGCGACCAGGGCAACGAGAACGAAAACGGTGATTTGGGTACGGGTCATGACACCAACGATTACAGGTTGAACAGCAGATAATGGTCGACTAGCAGGGCGATAAACAGCAGGAACAGGTACCAGATACTGTACTTGAAGGTGTTGATCGCCGCGTGCGGTTTGCTGTCACGGTACAGCACCCAGGCCCAGTGCAGAAAGCGCGCGCCCAAGCCAATGGCGCAGACCAGGTAGAGCAGGCCGCTCATGTGAATGGCGTAGGGCAGCAGGCTAACGGCGAACATTGCACAGGTGTAGAGCAGGATGTGCACCTTGGTGTAGTGCTCACCATGGGTCACCGGCAGCATCGGGATGTTGGCCTTGGCATATTCGGCCTTGCGGTGAATAGCCAGGGCCCAGAAGTGCGGCGGGGTCCAGGCGAAGATGATCAGCACCAGCAGCAGCGGCTCGGCGGTCAGCTCGCCAGTGACCGCAACCCAGCCAAGCAACGGCGGAGCGGCGCCAGCCAAGCCACCGATGACGATGTTCTGCGGCGTGGCACGTTTGAGAAACCCGGTATAAATCACCGCATAGCCAAGCAGCGAGGCGAGGGTCAGCCAGGCGGCCAGCTCGTTGGTGAAAGCCAGCAGCAGGCTGAGGCCGGCCACCGATAGCAGCAAGGCGAAGCTCAGCGCCGCCAGCGGGGTGACCCGGCCTTCGGCCAGCGGGCGCTTGTGGGTGCGCGCCATGATCGAGTCGATTCGCCGATCCACCACATGATTGACCGCCGCCGCGCCGCCGGCGCACAGGCCGATGCCCAGGTTGCCGAACACCAGCACCGTCCAGGGCACGCCGGCGCGGGTCGCGAGGAACATGCCGACCAATGATGTAATCAGCATCAGCACCACCACCTTGGGCTTGGTCAGCTCCAGGTAGTCGCGCCAGCTGACGTGAGCCTGTTGTTCGCGCAGTAGAGTAGCCATAGGGGTCTCTCCTTGATTGTTATTTGCAAGGCAACGGAACGATTGCAGCTTGCTCGACTGTTGCCCTGGATGCGCGCGGCACAGCAGCGCTCACCCGGTAATTGATCAATACCATCGTCAGTAGCAATAGCGCACCACCTGCGTTATGCGCCACTGCCACCAGCAGCGGCAGATGGAACACCACGTTGCTGATGCCCAGGCTGATCTGCACGCCGAGCGCCAGCAGCAGCAGGCCGGCCAAGCGCGACAACCCGCTCCGACGCAGTTGCCAGGCTAGGAGCAGCAGCACCAGCGTCAACGCCACCGCACCCAGACGATGGGTCATGTGGATGGCCGTACGCGCGTCGCTGTCGAGCTGGCCACCGAGGTAATTCGGGCCGATATGCTGGGTCAGGTGAAAGCCGTTGGCGAAATCCATCGCTGGCCACCATTCACCATGGCAGGTCGGCAGGTCAACGCAGGCGACCGCCGCGTAATTACTGCTGACCCAACCACCGAGGGCAATCTGCCCGATTACCAGCAGCAGGCCGAGCGCGGCCAGACGGCGCAGGTGCACGGAAAATGATGCTAACGCGTGGGTAGCACCGGACAGGCGCAAGGTCAGCAGAAATAGCAGGCTAAGGGTGGCAAAACCGCCAAGCAAATGGGCGGTCACCACTTGCGGCCAGAGTTTCAAGGTTACCGTCCACATGCCGAAGGCCCCTTGCAGGATCACCAGACCGAGCAGCAACAGCGGCAATTTCAGCGGTTGCCCCGGCTCACCGCGCCGCCGCAGTGCATGCACCGCCAGCGCCAGGATTACCAGGCCGAGACTGCCGGCAAAGTAGCGGTGCACCATTTCGTACCAACCCTTGGCCACCTCAACCGGCGCCTCGGGAAAACGCATCTCGGCCAGCGCCTGCTTGTGTTCGCTCATGGGTACGCCGAGAAAACCGTAGCAGCCGGGCCAGTCCGGGCAGCCCAACCCCGCGTGGGTCAGCCGGGTATAGGCACCAAGCACCACCACCACCACGGTCAGGAGGGTGGCGAACAAAGCGAGGCGGTAGCCGGGTTTGGCCATCATGAAGCTCCTTGTTCCTGCACGTAATTCCTGCACATCAGCCGATTTGGGAAATCTTCAGCAAATGCTTCAGGTCGTTAAGAATCGCCTTGCCCTTGCTACGACTGTCATAGCGCAGCACCAGATTACCGTGCGGATCGACGATCCACAGTTGCGCCCCTTCGACCTTGCCGGCAGTTTTGGTGTAGGCCTGGGGCTCTAGTGGATAGCGGGTCAACTGCGGAAACTCCCGACGCAGCAGCGCGTCATATTCGGCGACCAAGGGCTGTGTGCTGGCCAGGGCATGAGTGGCCCGCGCGGTATCGCGGTTAAGGCCGATATGAATCTGCCGGGCGAGAAACACCAACTGCTTGCAATCCGCATCGCAGGCGCCCGGCACTGTCACCAGCAACTGCCAGCGCTCCTCAGGCGCACCGCTCACGCCAAGGTCCGCACGGGTCTGGCCGGTGCCGATCAATTCGCCGTGGTAGCTACGGGTTTCCGGGACCCAAAAGCGCCACTGGTACATGGCGCTGGCCAGGATCATCGGGGCGATAACCACGGCAAGAATCATGATCAACTGCAGACGCCCGCGGCGACGGCGGTTGGGCGACTCTTCAGACAGAGTGATGGCTGGGTTCATGGCGAGTCTCCCGCGCGTTATGCAAACCTAAATAGACGAACAGACCGAGCAAGGCCGTTGCCAGAGCGAACCATTGAAAAGCGTAGCCCAAGTGTTTATCCGGACTCATGGCGACCACCGGCCAGTCGACCCGCAAAGACCCGGGGCCAGGCTGCAGGCGCAGCTCATGGCTCAGGCCTGCGCGGCCCAGTTGCCGCCAGAGTTCGTCCGGCTTGACCGCGCTGATCAACCGCGGCCAGGTATTGCTCTGTGGCTCCTGCTGCAGTTGTAATCCGTCGCCGAGGGACACGTATACCGAGGCTTGCAGGCGCAGCGGCGTGTCGGGGGTGTTGAACGTAGGGGTGATGCGGCGATCCGGCCAGGGCAGCCAGCCGCGATTGAGCAACAGCCAAAGACCGCTGGCCTGGTCATAAAAAGGCTGCAGGACTTCAACACCCGCCTGGCCATCACGGGTGCGGTTATCCAATAAAAAGCTGTGCGCCGCATCGAAGTGACCCTGTAACTGCACCCGTACATAGGCCGGATTGGGCAGGCCCTCAAGCTCAGCAATAGCGATCGGGGCGGCCACTTGCCGGGCCTGATGGGCAGCCAGTAGTTCGCGCTTTTGCTCGGCCCGCGCCAACTGCCAAAACCCCAGGCTGACAAGTACCGGCAACAGCAACGCGACCAGCAAGCTGGGCAGCCAGCCAGGGCGAAAGGCATTCATTGTGCGCGGCTCGAAGCTCGTGCCAAGCTGGCTATACTGCATCTGCAAGACATTTCCCTCCCCCCGGAGTTACGCATGCTCAAGGTCGCAATCGTCCTCTTGTTACTGGCCACCATGATCAGCTTGTTCAGTGGCCTGTTCTTCCTGGTCAAGGACGAGGGCCGCTCTTCCCGAGTGGTCAACGCCCTTACCGTGCGCGTCACGCTCACCGCCCTGACTGTAGCCCTCATTGCATGGGGCTTCTACAGCGGCCAACTGACATCCCAGGTGACCTGGTAACACAATAACCCTCCGCGCCGTGAAGCTCTCCTAGAGCACGTAAACGAAGGTGTACAGGCCGATCCATACCACATCAACGAAGTGCCAGTACCAAGCGGCAGCCTCGAAGCCAAAGTGATGCTCGGGGCTGAAGTGGCCACGCATAACGCGAACCAGCATCACCGTAAGCATGATCGCCCCGAAGGTGACGTGCGCACCGTGAAAGCCGGTGAGCATAAAGAAGGTTGCACCATAGATTCCCGAACCCAGGGTCAGGCCCAGCTCGGAATAGGCATGGATATACTCTTCGGCCTGCAATATCAGGAACGCCACACCAAGCACGACCGTCAGCGCCAGCCAAAGTGTCAACGGCTTGCGCTGGTTCTTGCGTAACGCGTGGTGGGCAAAGGTCAGGGTGAAGCTGGAGGCCACCAACAGGATGGTGTTAATCAGCGGTAAACCCCAGGCACTGATGACCCCACTGGGAGCCGGGAACAGCTTTGGATCTGGCGTGTTGAGCAACGGCCAGGTGTATTCAAAGCCCGGCCAGAGCATATTGCTCACGCCCTTGTCGCCTTCACCACCAAGCCATGGGCCGGCCCAGGTGCGCACATAGAACAGCACGCCGAAGAACGCGGCGAAGAACATCACCTCGGAGAAGATAAACCAGCTCATGCCCCAACGGAACGAGAGGTCCATCTGCGCGCTGTAGAGGCCGGAGCGGCTCTCCTTGATCACGGCACCGAACCAGCCAAACAGCATATAGGCGAGGAACAGGCTGCCGATGAAGAAGATGAGCGGCCCGTTGGAGTCCTCTCGATTGGCCGACAGGTCGTTGAACCAGGCGCCGAGTCCGTAAACCGTGATCAGCAAACCGAGGGTGGCAATAATCGGCCACTTGCTCTGGGCGGGGACGTAGTACTGCTCATGAGCTGCCATCTTTATTCTCCTTATTGGCCCACCTGGGCTACAGGCGGTTTACTCGCAGTGATATCGAACAGGGCATAGGCCAGAGTCAGGTAGCGAACATCTGCGGGTAAATCCCGGTCGACGATAAAGCGCACCGGCATTTCAATACGTTCGCCGGGCTGCAGCACCTGTTGGGTAAAGCAGAAGCACTCGGTCTTGTGGAAATACGCCGCCGCCCTGGAGGGTGCAACGCTGGGAATAGCCTGAGCGGTCATCGGTTTGTCGGTGGGGTTGTGTGCAACAAAAACCATCTGCGTGGTGTCGCCCGGATGCACTGTCACTTCATCGGCCAGCGGGCGGAACTCCCAGACCATATCGGCTGCATTGGTAGCGAGAAACTGCACACGCACCTGGCGCGATTCGTCAACGCTCTGCTGCCCGGCCTGGTAGGCGCCAGCGGTCTTACCGTTGATACCAAAGGCCTGACACATCACGTCGTAGATCGGCACCAGGGCGAAACCAAAACCGAACATGCCAACCACCACCAGACACAACCGGGTGACCAGGCGGCGGGTACTCAGGCTTTCGTTCATGTCCGCACATCCCCGCAGGAACCAACCTGCACGCCAAGAGGGCACCGGATCGCGCGCGAGGTCGCACCTGCAAAAGGGCACATCACTTCACGTCCGGTGGGGTCTGGAAGGTGTGATAAGGCGCTGGCGACGGAACTGTCCACTCAAGGCCTTCGGCACCGTCCCAGGGTTTGGCCGGCGCGGGCTTACCGCCACGGATGCACTTGATCACGATAAACAGGAACAACAACTGCGTGGCACCGAACATAAAGGCGCCGATCGAGGACACCATGTTGAAGTTGGCGAACATCATGTTGTAGTCAGGAATACGCCGTGGCATGCCGGCCAAGCCGACGAAGTGCATCGGGAAGAACGCCAGGTTCATGCCCACAAAGCTCATCCAGAAATGCAGCTTGCCCAGGGTCTCGTCGTACATGTGCCCGGTCCACTTCGGCAGCCAGTAGTAGGCCGAGGCGAAGATGCCGAAGATCGCACCCGGCACCAGCACATAGTGGAAGTGCGCCACCACGAAGTAGGTGTCGTGGTACTGGAAGTCGGCCGGGGCGATGGCCAGCATCAGGCCAGAGAAGCCGCCGATGGTGAACAGGATGACGAAGGCCACCGAAAACAGCATCGGCGTCTCGAACGTCATCGAACCCTGCCACATGGTGCTGGCCCAGTTGAACACCTTCACCCCGGTCGGTACGGCGATCAGCATAGTGGCGTACATGAAGAACAGCTGACCAGTGAGCGGGATGCCCACGGTGAACATGTGGTGCGCCCAGACGATGAACGACAGGAAGGCGATAGAGGCCGTGGCGTAGACCATCGAGGTGTAGCCGAACAGCGGCTTGCGGGCGAAGGCCGGGATGATCGCACTGACCGCTCCGAAGGCCGGCAGGATCATGATGTACACCTCGGGATGACCGAAGAACCAGAACACGTGCTGGAACAGTACCGGGTCACCGCCGCCAGCGGCGGTGAAGAAGCTGGTGCCGAAGTGGATATCCATCAGCATCATGGTCACGCAACCCGCCAGTACCGGCATCACCGCGATCAGCAAAAAGCCGGTGATCAGCCAGGTCCAGACGAACAGCGGCATCTTCATCAGGGTCATGCCGGGGGCGCGCAGGTTGAGGATGGTGGCGACCACGTTGATCGCGCCCATGATCGAACTGATGCCCATCAGGTGCACGGCGAAGATAAAGAAGGTGGTGCTTTCCGGCCCGTAAGTGGTAGACAGCGGGGCATAGAACGTCCAACCGAAGTTCGGCCCACCGCCTTCCATAAACAGGGTGCTGACCAACAGTCCGAAGGCCGCCGGCAACAGCCAGAAGCTGAAGTTATTCATCCGCGGCAGGGCCATGTCCGGCGCGCCGATCATCAGCGGAACCATCCAGTTGGCCAGGCCGACAAACGCCGGCATCACCGCACCAAAGACCATGATCAGACCGTGCATGGTGGTCATCTGGTTGAAGAACTCCGGCTGCACGATCTGCAGGCCCGGCTGGAACAACTCGGCACGAATCACCATGGCCATACTGCCGCCAAGCAGGAACATGGCGAAGCTGAACCACAGGTACATGGTGCCGATGTCTTTATGGTTGGTGGTCAACACCCAGCGCATCAGGCCTTTGGCCGGGCCGTGGTGATGGTCATGTCCGGCATGACCGTGGCCAGCATGGCCCGGATCGATCACTGCACTCATGTCCGTTACTCCTGAGCCTGTTTGAAGGCAACGATGTCCTGTGGGGTGACCATGTCACCGAGCTTGTTGCCCCAGGCGTTGCGTTCGTAGGTGATGATCGCGGCCAGATCGACTTCCGACAGTTGCTTGCCGAAGGCGGCCATGGAGGTACCGGGCTTGCCGTTGACTACTATGTCGATATGGCCTTCAGCAGGGCCGACCGCGATGGCCGAGCCCTTGAGCGCTGGGAACATCGGCGGCAGGCCTTCGCCATTGGCTTGGTGGCAGGCGGCACAGGCGGTGACGTAGGCCTTCTCGCCGCGGACCATCAGCTCATCCATGGTCCATTCCTTGCTGGTCAGCTCCCTCTCTGCGGCAGCCAGCTGCTTGCGCTCGGCCAGCCAGATGGCGAAGTCTTCTTTGGACTTGGCCTCAACCACTACCGGCATGAAGCCGTGGTCCTTGCCGCACAGCTCAGTGCATTGACCACGGAAGATCCCGGGCTCGTCGATACGTGTCCAGGACTCATTGATGAAGCCAGGAATGGCATCCTTCTTCACCGCCAGAGCCGGCACCCACCAGGAGTGGATCACGTCGGCTGCGGTGATGAGGAAGCGCACCTTGGTGCCAACCGGCACCACTAGCGGCTCATCGACCTCCAGCAGATAGTGCTCACCTTTTACGGCCTGGTTGTTGATCTGGCTTCGTGGCGTGGTCAAATTGCTGAAGAACTCGACGTCCTGGCCCAGGTACTTGTAATGCCACTTCCACTGGTACCCGGTGATCTGAATATCCAGCTCGGATTCAGAGCTGTCATAGATCTCGATCAAGGTCTTGGTCGCCGGAATAGCCATCAGCACCAGAATCAACAGCGGTACCACGGTCCAAAGGATCTCGACCGTAGTGCTTTCGTGGAAGTGCGCAGGCTTGTGCCCGGTGGAACGGCGGTGAACGAGCATCGACCAGAACATGGCACCAAACACGATCACGCCAATGACCACACAGATCCAGAAAATGGTCATGTGCAAGTCAAACACCGAGCGACTGACCTCAGTAGCTCCGGGCGCCATGTTGACTGTCCAGCTGGCGTGAGCCGAACTGAATACCAAACACAGCAGGAGGCTCATCCAAACGCGTGGATGTCGCATCATTGCGGGTTCCCCTTATCGTTCTTGTTATCCCGCCGGCGGAGCGTGCGAAAGAGACTCGATGGTCATCAACACTATCGAAAGCACTCTGTGCCGCAGTCCGTCCGGTGTTATCAGGTACTGCCTTTCGAATTCGAGTATAGACGGCGACTCCAACCTGGCAACGTCAAAACGAAAATGACCAAAGCCGCACAAGGCTTGCGCTAAACGCCACGGAGGGTGTGGCCTGGCTAGAATCAGGCTTAGCGCCTTATAGCGCGCTCGCATAAGTATGAAAAATTTATGACAATCTCGTCTGAGCAACCGTCTCCCACCAGCTATGGTTCACGCCCATGTCCTCATTTCAGGAGCAGTCATGAATATCCCTGCATTGCGCGAACTGATTCAGCACGCCCACCAACACGAAGCCAGCAGCTACCAACTCCAGAAACAACTGGGTGCACAGCTGGAACGACTGCACCCCTCCATTCGCCTGCCCGACACCGATACTCTGGGCGTGCTGACGCGCTTTGTCAGTGCTTACATCGAGCAGGTCCCCGATGTGCTGGAAGCAGCTAATCAGGTTGCACGCGAAGCCGGTATCGAGGCGCAGATCAAGCCGGTACTGAAAATTGCCGAGCAGTTTTTTCTGCAGCCGCCCGCACTGATCACCGGGCATCACGGCCTCGACGGCTTGCTCGACGAAGCCTACCTGGCTCATCGCCTGGTCGAGGAGGTCAACGACCGCTATATCGCCCACCTGGGCCAGCCACTGATTCCACTGGACACCACGGTGGCCAACCTGATCGCTCACCAGTTGATCGGCGAGCCGTTTGCCAATCAGCTGGACGAAGCCGTGCATCACGCGGTGGATGGCATGCTCGACGAAGCCAGCTTCGACCAAGCCTCCGTGCGTGCCTACCGTGAACGCTTGAGCGACCCGCAAACCGCAGCAGCCTGGGAACGCTGGCCCTGCCTGTCAGGCCAGCTGGGGGTAGAACTGCAGCTGGATGAATCGCGCGCGGCGAGCTGACAAGCGCTTCACCGGCCAGCCCGGGATAACGCCTGGATCACCGTCAGACCTGCAAATAGCGCGGCCGCGGCGTGGCCATCGGCAGCGGGCCGTCACCGATCTGGCGAAACTCGCCTTTCTCGGCGTCATAGGCTTTGATCGCGCTGGTCTCGATGTCGTACACCCAGCCATGGATGAACAGCTGACCGCTGGCCAAACGCGAGGCCACCGAGGGATGGGTGCGCAGGTGGTCGAGTTGGGCCACCACGTTTTCCTCGGTGAGGATGCCTAGCGTGTTGTGATCGGTGCAGCCGCAATTGTCCGCCACCACGATCTTGGCCACCTCGGCATGGCGCAACCAGGCTTTAACCGTAGGCATGCGCTCCAGCTCTTCAGGGTTGAGCACCGCCTTCATCGCGCCGCAATCGGAATGCCCACAAATGATGATGTGATGCACGCCGAGGGCCATTACCGCGTACTCGATGGCAGTAGATACCCCGCCCATCATCTGCCCGTAGGGCGGCACTACGTTGCCGACGTTGCGGGTGACGAACAGGTCGCCGGGATCGCTCTGGGTGATCAATTCAGGGACGATGCGCGAATCGGCGCAGGTGATGATCATCGCCCGTGGCGTCTGCTCATGGGCGAGCTTCTTGAACAGCGCCTGCTGCTGCGGGAACACATCCTGACGAAAGCGCTGAAAGCCTTCGATGATATTGCGCAGCGCGTCCTCGGCACTCTCCACCACGCGGCTGCTCTGTTGCTCTTGCTTGTCCATAGGGCTGACCTCGAAAAATCTGCAGGGGTGCATCCTTCTGGCTCGGCTTAATACCCCGAACAGGTGATTGCGCACTGTTACTGGACACTCGGCGCGCGCCATTGGTCACCGCAAACCCAGCCAGTGACAACCTGACAGGTCGCCTGTTCGATCAGCAGCAATTGGCGTTCCAGTTGCGTTACTTGGCCGCGATAGCTGCAAACAAACACAGCAAGCGAGCGCTTATTCAGCGTAACGCCAAGGAATCACAGCAGGCTCAACTGCGCACCGGGAGGGCAGAATAGCGAGCAGTCCAGGTCCTCGCTGTCGCGGCGATCCAGGCCAAGTTTGCGCCTGGCCAGGCGGAAGCGCTGGGCCAGCAAGTCGGCGAACGGACCTTCGCCGCGCATGCGACTGCCGAAGCGGCTGTCGTAGTTCTTGCCGCCACGCGACTGACGAATCAGGCTCATGACATGCAGGGCGCGCTCGGGGAAGTGCGCCTGCAGCCATTGCTCGAACAGCTCGGCGATTTCCAGTGGCAGGCGCAGCAGTACATAGCCTGCGGAACAGGCGCCGGCATCGCGAGCGGCTTCCAGCAGGTGCTCCAGCTCCATGTCGTTGATCATCGGAATCATCGGTGCGCACATCACGCTGACCGGCACCCCGGCCTCGTGCAGCGTGCGCATCGCGCGCAAGCGTGCCCCCGGCGAAGCGGCGCGCGGCTCCATGATGCGTTTCAATTCATCGTCCAGGGTGGTCAGACTGAAGGCCACGCTGACCAGGCGCTGACTGGCCAGCTCGCTGAGCACATCGAGGTCGCGCAGGATCAGCGAGCCTTTGGTGATGATGTGCACGGGATGCTTGTAGCGCAGGAGAATTTCCAGGGACTGGCGGGTCAGGCGCTGCTCGCGCTCGATCGGCTGATAGGCGTCGGTGTTGATCCCCAGGGCGATCGGCTGCGGCACATAGCCGGGCTTTTGCAGCTCTTCCTCGAGGCGGCTGGCCAGGTTGGTCTTGGCAATCAGCCGGGTTTCGAAATCGATGCCCGGCGACATGTCCCAATAGGCGTGGCTGGGGCGGGCGAAGCAGTAGATGCAGCCGTGCTCGCAGCCCCGATAGGGATTCACCGAACGGTCAAAACCGACATCCGGCGAGTTGTTGCGGGTGATCACCGTCTTCGCCAGTTCACTGCGCACCTCGGTGGCGCGCGACGGCGGCGTCTCGTCCTGAAACCAGCCATCGTCTTCGGCCACCGAGCGGGTCGGGGCGAAACGGTTGTGCGGGTTGCTGGCGGCCCCACGACCGCGGGCTGGCAAGAAAATGGACATGAGGTGACCCCTGTAAATAGCTGTATATAAATACAGTTATTTTACGCCACCACCAAGTGCCAGTGGTCGCCCGCCTGCTCACGCCACAGTTCCTGCGCTCAGTTATCAAGTCAGTGGCGTGATCCACGCCACTCCAGCATAAGCACAATCCACGACAGGCTCGCCGAGTGTGATCAGCGTCAGGTGGCAGGCGTCTATCAGCCATCGCCCGGGGTTTTGCCCGGGCATTGCGGCGAGTCTATGTATGCAAGCGCTGTTGAATGAAATCCTCGATGAAGTCCGCCCGTTGATCGGTCAGGGCAAGGTGGCCGATTACATCCCGGCGCTGGCCGATGTGCCGGGCAACCAGCTGGGTATTGCGGTGTACAGCAACGAGGGCGAGCTGTTCTGCGCTGGCGATGCGCGTACGGCGTTTTCCGTGCAGAGCATCTCCAAGGTGTTCAGCCTGGTGCAGGCCATCGGTCACTCCGGCGAGGACATCTGGCAGCGTTTGGGCCATGAGCCGTCCGGGCAGCCATTCAACTCGCTGGTGCAGCTGGAGTTCGAGCGCGGGCGGCCACGCAACCCGTTCATCAACGCCGGCGCCCTGGTGATCTGCGACATCAACCAGTCGCGCTTTGCCGCGCCGGTGCCGTCGCTACGCGATTTCGTTCGCCGTCTGGCCGGCAACCCGTTGGTGGCGGTGGACAACCGGGTGGCCGATTCGGAATACCAGCACCGCTCGCGCAATGCGGCGGCGGCCTACCTGATGCAGTCCTTCGGCAATTTCCATAACGATGTGGAGACGGTGCTGCGCAGCTATTTCAGCTATTGCGCCCTGCGCATGAGCTGCGTCGATCTGGCCCGCGCCTTTTGCTTCTTGGCCAATGATGGTTTCTGCCTGCACAGCGGCGCGCAGATCCTTACGTCACGGCAGACCAAACAGGTCAACGCGATCATGGCCACCAGCGGCCTGTACGACGAGGCCGGCAACTTCGCCTACCGGGTCGGCCTGCCGGGCAAGAGCGGGGTCGGCGGAGGCATCATCGCAGTAGTGCCGGGGCGCTTCAGCATCTGCGTCTGGTCGCCGGAACTGAACGCCGCCGGCAACTCCCTGGCCGGGATCAAGGCCTTGGAGCTACTCAGTGAGCGGATTGGCTGGTCGGTATTTTGAGCGTCGGCCCAGAAGCCACTCTATAAATGACAACCCGCCTACAGCAGCTTGCGAAACTGCAAGAAGCCCGAGCGCTCGGCAACCCGCTCGTAGAGCAGCATCGCCTTGCTGTTGGTTTCGTGGGTTAGCCAGTACACCCGCGAGCAGTCGGCCTGGCGGGCCTGAGCATAGACGTGTTCGACCAACTGGCGGCCGACCCCGCTGCTGCGCAGATCCTTAGCAATAAACAAATCCTGCAGGTAGCAGTAGTCACCGACCGTCCAGGTCGAACGATGGTAGATCCAGTGCGCCAGGCCGATGGCCTTGCCCTCGTGCCACGCCAAGGCCGCATGCATTGGTTCGGCGGGGTCAAGAAACCGCTGCCAGGTAACTTCGCTGGCGGCGGCGGGGATTTCGGTCATGTAGAAACGCTGATAGCCCTGCCACAGGGGCAACCAGGCAGCATGGTCGGCAGCGCAGACGGGGCGGATCTCGGCGGGAATACGAACAACCATCAGGCGACCTCCTATTTTTATTGAACAAGCCCGACCATCCTGAAACGGTTGCGGCGGCGCTGCAAGTGCCAACTATCGTGCGCACCAGGATCGCCAGCACGCGGGTTCCGTTTGTCGCTTACGTCCTGCCTTGACCCTAGGAGGCCCATACTGGCTGTCGAGGTAAGCCGATGAAACGCCAAACTATCTCCGCATCACAGATACTCGAAAGCGCCCTGCGCCTGGCCGATGTGTGCGGCTGGGAGCGCCTGCACCTGTTCGATGTAGCAGCCGATCTCGACAGTGGCCTGGACACAATCGCCGCCCACTACCGGGAAAAGGATCAACTGGTTGAAGCCTGGTTCGATCGCGCGGACCAAGCAATGCTGAAACGCGGCAACGCCGCAGATCTCGACGCGCTGGAGCCGAGCAAACGCCTGGAAGAACTGTTGGTAGCCTGGCTCGACAGCCTGGCCGCGCACCGCTCTGTGACCGCACAGATGCTGCTGTACAAGCTCGAGCCCGGCCATGTCCACCTGCAGATACTCGGCCTGCTGCGCATCAGTCGCACCGTGCAATGGTGGCGTGAGGGCGCCCGGCGGAAAAACCAACAGCTGTCGCGGATTACCGAGGAATGCCTGCTGACCGGTGCCTATCTGCGCAGTTTCATCCACTGGTTGCGCCACCCCGAGGAAGACGCTGCCGAGTTCCGCGCGTTCCTGCGCCGGCAGTTGCGCTGTGGGCCGCTGCTACTGCTATTGAGGCCATGAACAGTTGCAC
Organism: Pseudomonas sp.; assembly: GCF_030683065.1. Classification (GTDB taxonomy): domain Bacteria; phylum Pseudomonadota; class Gammaproteobacteria; order Pseudomonadales; family Pseudomonadaceae; genus Aquipseudomonas. The sequence continues at coordinate 131,622 of NZ_JAUXMX010000004.1, read as the reverse complement.
ATCCGCGGGTTTTGGCGCGTTGCGCCTCGGGCAACGCGCCCGGACCCAACCGCGGCTGATTCTCCTCACAACCCACGATGGGTACATAGCCGAAGCAAAAGCCCGAAACATTCTATGACTAGCCTTCCGCGCGGCTCGCGGGCAAGATGCCGTGCAGCGTTCTAACCACCAAGAGACAGCTAAACATGCAGCGTTTCCTAAGCATTGCCCTGGCCATGTGCCTGAGTTTGGGCCTTACCATGAGTTTTGATGCCGAAGCCAAGCGTTTGGGCGGCGGCAAGTCCTTTGGCTCCGCGCCGAGTCACCAGGCTCGCCAGGCTCCTGCCCAGCAAACCGCCAGCGCACCAGCCGCTGGCCGGCAGCCGGCAGCAGCCAGTGGCGCCTCGCGCTGGCTTGGCCCCTTGGCCGGTCTGGCCGCTGGTGGCCTGCTCGCCTCGATGTTCATGGGTGACGGCTTTGAAGGCCTGCAGATCATGGACATGCTGATCTTCGGCCTGATTGCCTTCCTGCTGTTCCGTTTCCTCGCCGCCCGTCGCAAGCAGGCAGGCCCGGTAACCGCCAATGGCGCACCGATGCAGCGCGAAATGCCTGCTCAGGCAGCACCTGCCTCGATTTTCGGTGGTGCCAGCGCTGCCGCAATCAAGCCGGTAATCAATGCGCCAGCCTGGTTCAACGAGCAAAGCTTTGTCAGCGCCGGCCGCGAGCATTTCCTCAGCCTGCAGCAGCACTGGGACGCTGACGAGATGAACAAGATCGCCGAGTTCGTTACGCCTCAGCTGCTTGAGTTTCTCACCCGCGAGCGCGCCGATCTGGGCGAAGGCTTCCAGTCCACTTATGTCGACGACCTCGATGTGCAGCTGGATGGCGTGGACGACCTGAGCGACAAAACCGTCGCCACCCTGACCTTTACCGGCGTGGCGAAAACCTCGCGCTTCGACCAGGGTGAAGCCTTCAGCGAAAGCTGGCGCATGGAGCGCGCAGCCGGTGACAACCAGCCATGGCTGGTTGCCGGTATCCGCCAGAACGGCTAAAACCTTGCAAGCTTCACGCGAAACCCGGGCCTGTCCCGGGTTTTGTGTTTCCCGGTAGCCAAGCCCCTCTTGCTCAGCCAAGCCGGGCAGAGTAAAAACCCAACGTTGGAGAGTTGCTGCGCCTTATAGCGCAGTGCTCGCCGTTGCTATCCCGTCATTTTGCCTTGCTGCTGGAGTCCACCCTGTGGAAGAAGTCATCGAACAACTGCGTGAAATGAACGAACCAGTACCCGTCGCCCTGGAGCTGCCGGAAGAAGAACTGCTGGTGGAGATCGAAGAGCAGATTCTGATCAACCTGCCGTTCGAGCTGCGCGAGTTCCTGCTCAAGGTCAGCGATGTGGTCTACGGCCGCCTGGAACCCGTCACCGCCGCCGACCCGCAATCGCACACCTACCTGCCGGAAGTCGCCTCGGTAGCCTGGTCGCTCGGCGTATCTCGCGAGCTGGTGCCGATCTGCGAAGATCGCGGCAACTACTACTGTGTCGAGCAAGACGGCACCGTAGTGCTCTGGGAAGGTGACACTGGCGAACAGAGCGAAGAAGAAACCTGGGATTCGGTATGGCACTGGGTCCGCGACGTCTGGCTGGAGAGCTGAGGCTCTTGTAAATAACGCGCGCCGACTGCTTCTGCTTCAACCATCGTGAACCCGGTCGCGGTGGGCGGCGCTCCGCCTGGAGCACAGCCCACCCGCGATTTTCCCTATGCACTGCCTGCGGCGAGCGGCGCACGGATCTCTCCGGCTCGCCACAATGCCCGCGGTCTTGTCACAACCGCTGATCGTTGCGCGGGCTGCTCACGCACCCTGGCGCCTCCTGCTCCAGCTGATTGAGCAGGTACTCGTCAAAATAACTCAAGTCCTGCTCCATTGCCGCCCGCGCCGCCTTGCCGTCACCTGCTTGCAAGGCCCTGAAGGCCAATTCATGGAAGTCGTTGAGGTGCAGTAACTGACTGTTATCGGAAAACAGCCGGTTGAAAAACGGCCCGATCTGCAGGCGCAGGGACTCGATCATGCGCAGCAGAATCGGATTGGCGCAGGCGCGATACAGGGTCAGGTGGAACAGGCTGTTGTCTTGCAGGTAGGCGGCTACATCACGCTGCTCAAGGGCCTGCTGCATGCGCAGGATGCAGCCCTGCAACAGGTCAATGTCGGCGCTACCCAAGCGCGGCGCGGCAAGTTCGACAGCCAGGCCCTCCAGGCTCCGGCGCACCTGAATGATCTGCCGGAAGCGTTCAGCGGTCATCACCGGTACTCGCGCAGAGCGCTGCTGCTCGCCCTCCAGGGCACCCTCGGCGACCAGCCGCTGCAAGACGGCCCGCACCGGCATCGGGCTGGTGCCCCAGGCAGCGGCGAGGTCGCGGATTTTCAGGCGCTCACCTGGCTGGAAACGACCGGCCAGCAAGTCGCTGCGAACCCGCTGGTAGAGTTGTTCCTGGAGGTTATCGACCATCAATGACCACTCCTCCACTGCCTGCGCCGCGAACCAGGGCACTTGGCCCCTGCCACTCAGAATTGCTCATCTCGATCCTTCATTACCATCCCCAGAGTCGCCGGATACTAGCAGACGCCAGTCGTTGACCCGGCCGTTGACATAGCGGCGGTCAGACACCAAGAATGTTTAAAAAAATCAACGAGGTGTTCACGCATGACCGCCAGTGGAATTGTCGAATCAGCCATCAGCACCTTCGCGGCCCGCGAGCGGCAGCGTTTTACCGAACAGAACCCACGATCCATCGCCCTGGCCGAGCGCGCGCGCCGCTCGCTGTTCGGCGGCGTGCCGATGCACTGGATGGCCGATTGGTCGACCCCAAGCCCACTGTTCGTCAGTCGCGCCAAAGGCGCTCGCTTCCATGATATCGACGGTCATGAGTACATCGACTTCTGCCTGGGTGACACCGGCAGCATGTTCGGCCACTCGCCAGACCCAATCGCCAAGGCCATTACTGAACAAAGCAATAACGGCCTGACCAGCATGTTGCCGGGCGAAGATGCCGTAGTCTGCGGCGAACTGCTGGCCGAGCGCTTCGGCCTGCCGTACTGGCAGGTCACCGCGACCGCCACCGATGCCAACCGCTACGTGCTGCGCTGGGCGCGCGGCATCACCGAACGCAAGGTGCTGCTGGCGTTCGACGGCTGCTACCACGGCACAGTCGATGACGTCATGGTGCGCTGCCACGAGGGTCAAACCCAGCCACGCGCCGGCCTGATCGGCCAGGCCTACGACCTGACCCAGTACAGCCGCGCAATTCCTTTCAACGATATAGATGCACTGGAAGCGGCATTGGCCAAGGGCGATGTCGCTGCGCTGATGTGCGAACCGGCGATGACCAATATCGGCATGGTGCTGCCCGCGCCGGGCTTCCTGGCCAAATGCCGTGAACTGACCCGCCAGTACGGGGCACTGCTGATCATCGACGAAACCCACACCATCTCCACCGATGTCGGCGGCTGCACCAGGCTGTGGGGCCTTGATCCAGACTTCTTCGTACTCGGCAAACCAATTGCCGGCGGCGTGCCCTGCGGCGTGTTCGGTTGCAGCGCAGCAATGGCCGAGGCCATGCAGCTGGCCCGGCAACGGGCCAATAAAGACAGTCATGGGCACGGCCATAGCGGCATGGGCACCACCCTGTCGGCTAACGCCCTGGCCATGCACTGCATGCGCGCCAACCTGGAGCAGGTGATGACCCCAGCGGCCTATGCGCACATGTTGCCGCTGGCCGCGCACCTGGCTGAGGGCTTACGCACTCTGATCGGTAAATACACGCTCAATTGGACCGTCACCGAGCTGGGCGCCCGCTGCGAGTTCCAGTTCTGCCCTGCACCCCCACGAAACGGTGCCGAGGCCGAGGCGGCCTTCCATGACAGCCTGCAGATGGCTCTGCACCTGTACCTGATCAACCGCGGCATCCTGATTACGCCATTCCACAACATGACCCTGTGCTGCCCGCACACCAGCGTGGCAGATGTGGATAAGCTGATCGCCACCCTCGACACTGCACTGGCCGAGCTGCTGGCGATCCCTGGCGCCCGGGAATCAGTCGTATGAGCCGCTGCGCACGACAGCGCCCGGCCTGCTGAGCGATTGTGCAAAACTCCGCTCGACAGACCGGGTAGCGCCCACCTTTCGGGCCTATAAATAAAGCGATGTAGCGACACCCACCCTGTCGGCGTCTACAGTGCTCAGCCCCTGACCAGAGAATCCTCCATGGAACCCGGAAACGCCCAGCTGTCGATGACAGTACTGATGACCCCGGATATGGCCAACTTCTCCGGCAATGTGCACGGTGGCACCCTGCTCAAGTACCTCGACGAAGTCGCCTATGCCTGCGCCAGCCGTTTTGCCGGCACCTACGTGGTGACGCTGTCGGTCGATCAGGTGATCTTTCGCGAGCCGGTTCACGTTGGTGAGCTGGTGACGTTCCTTGCCTCGGTCAACTATTGCGGGCGCACGTCCATGGAGATCGGCATCAAGGTGATCACCGAAAACATCCGCGAGCGCTCGGTGCGGCATACCAATAGCTGCTTCTTCACCATGGTCGCAGTCGATCAGGGCGGCAAGCCGATAGCAGTACCGGCGCGCCTGCCGCAGAGCTCCGAGGAACAGCGACGCTTCACCCAGGGCCACCAGCGCCGGATGATTCGCCAGGAACTGGAGCAGCGCTATCAGGAATTGAAAGGCTAAGGCTGATCGACCGGGCAAGACAGGTCGCGGCCTGACTGGCAGAATGCCGGCGAGCCATGGCCGGCGTTAACCGCGACCTGCCGTGCCCACCTGGAGCTACGCAATGCTGACCCTCGGTAATATTTTCGTTCTGATGCTGCTGGCCACCGCCGGCGCCTGGGTGTGGCACGCCCACGGTCTGCGCGAGCGCGCCCTGGCGCAGGTCAAACAGCACTGCGCGAAAGCCGACGTCGAATTGCTCGACGGCAATGTCGCGCTGCGCAAGATCACTTTCCTGACCGATGCCCGCGGGCGCAAGCGCCTGGCGCGGGTGTATGGCTTCGAGTTCACCGTCACCGGCGAACAACGTCATGTCGGCAGCATCATCATGTTCGGCCAGCAGGTTGGACGCATCGAACTGGCGCCCCATCCGTTCAGAACGCCACCGGCGGAAAACCCTCAGGTCATCGAACTGGAGCGCTGGCGCTCGGAACATCGTCCGCCACCCGACTGAGGGACGACCGCCTGGCGGGCACGACGTTAGGCATATTCCGGCAGGAGATAATCGCGCACGCGGATGGCGATCTCCTCGGGCTGCTCCTGCATGAAGCAGTGCCCGCCAGGCACTACCTGGGCATGAATGTGCGGGTTGCTGGCGCACCAGCGCGCCACCGACTTGGCGACAAAGGGGTAGCTGCGCTGTCCGTAAAATACCTGGGTCGGCGTCGTTACCTTGGCCAGCGACGGCCACAGGCGTTTGGGGAAGGAGCCGAAGATTTCCGCCTCGCGGCTCGGCCGGCACTTCAACTCGACACCGTCGTCACTGTCTTTCAGGGCATGGGCGATATAGGCGTCGAAGGCGTCCTCGTTCCAGCCACGGAACATCCCGCGACCATGCAGCGCGGCATGCGCCGCCGCGCGATCGGGCCACTGCGAGCGGCGTTTGCGCGCCTTGCTCGCCAGGGTCGTGCGCTGGCTCAAACCGACCACGTCGGACAGCGCCATGACCCCGATCATCGCCGGGGTGAACAGCACCGGATCGAGCAGCACGGCGCGCTTAAACAGTTGCGGCTGCTGGGCCAGCATCAGGCTGGTCAAGACCCCGCCAAAACTGTGGCCGACGGCGAACAGCGGCACCTCGGCAAAGCGCTTGCGGCCCTCGGCAAACGCTTCCAGCGCCAGTTCCGCGCTGCGGTTCCAGCCATGGAAGCGCCCGCCATGATCACTCTCGCCATGGCCCTGGGCATCGCACAGCCAGAGGTCGAAATCGGCGGCCAGGCACGCCAGCAGCGGCTCGTAGACACGACCGCAATAGCCGTTGCCATGCATGAAATGCAGCAGCGGCTTGCCCGAAGGCGGCGAATGCCAGCCGCGCAGGGTAAAGCCGGCGGAACAGGCGTGGGACCAGGGGAGCAGGTGCATGTCCTTCATCCATTAGGAAAACCCGCAGAGTCTATCAGCCCGGCACAATCCAGCGGGCGCAGCCCTGCGTCCTTGCTCAATCCAAGCGACAGCGCTGAAAACCAGCCTGCAAGGTCGCCAGCTCCTGCGCCTCGCTAAAAATCAGCTCCAGGCGCGAGTCCTTGCGCCATTCGCTGTTCTGCCAATGCAATGGCTGACCGTCGAGGGCGTTGGCCGAAAGCCAGCCGGCGTTGGTCTGCAATACCAGCTTGGCGCGACGCCAGGCCAAGCTGCCGAGCCACTGCTGCACCTGCATCAGCTCGAAGCGCTGGCTCGGGTGCCAGCGCCAGCCGATGCTCCAGCCCTCGGGCTGCGCCTGAACCTGGCAGATCGGCTCAGTCGGTGTGCGCCAGAGCTGCGGCATCGGCGCTGCACCAGCGGGCAGTCCATCCAGACCCGCACCGACCTCGGCCCGGGCGGCGAAACCGGGCAGCTGGCTCAAGGGCAAAGTCCCCTGAGTCGTCCATAGCAGCGGGCGTGCCGGCAGTTGCGCCTGAATCCGCGCCTTGGTCACCTCGTCGAGGTGCTCCGCCTTGTTCAGCAGCAGCAAACCGGCACTGCTCAGGGTCGCCTGCTGGCTGTCGGGCAAGGTCTCGCCGGCCGCCAGGGCCATGGCATCGAGCACCAACAGCGGCGCCTGCACCGCGAGCACGCCAAGCCAGGGCGGCTCGCGCAATTGGCGGAGCAGTTCTAGCGGATGGCCCAGGCCGGACGGCTCGATCAGCAAGCGATCCGGCCTGGCCTTGCGCAGCAGGCGGCTCAAGCTGACCTGAAACGGCACGCCGTTGACGCAACACAGGCAACCGCCGGCCACTTCGCCCATGGCGATGCCGTCGTCGTCCGTCGTCAGCAGGGCGGCATCCAGGCCGACCAGGCCGAACTCGTTGATCAGCACCGCCCAGCGTTCATCCGCCGGACGCTGGGCCAGCAGGTGGCGGATCAAGCTGGTCTTGCCGGCACCCAGGGGGCCGGCAATCACATGGGTAGGAATATTCTTGAGCATGGGCCTATGGTGCGGTTGGGTGATCAATCAGGAAAGCGTTTTGCGCGCAGCGCGGCAACTGGGCAACTTTCCGTAGGATGGTGTTGAGCGCAGCGATACCCATCGGGCGGTTTATGCCTATACCCGTGTATCGATGATGGGTTACGGCGCGCTGGCTCTGCTGGCAGCAGGCCAATTTGCGGACGCCTAACCTACGCGGCCCGACCCACACTACGGTCTTGATCCTTGAGCACCCAGTTTGCTGCGCAACAGCGCGGCGTCTGGATACGGGGGATCTCCTACAGGTTAACCCCTGCCAGATCCCAGGGTTGCACCATGCAGACCGCATACAGGCCTCGTGCTAGAGTCGCCGCTACAGTCATCTGGAGTTCACTCGATGCGTCGTTTCGCACTGCTGGCGCTCTGCGCCCTGTCCTCCCTGGCCTGGGGCGAGGCCTGCGTAATCCATAGCCAGGCCGAACGCCTGGACGTAAAGGTCTGCCAGCAAAATCGCAGCATCCCACCGAACCTGTTTCGCAGCGGCTTCTGCCAACCGCAACTGAAGGGCCAGAAAGTCGAAGTCGCATTCGTCGAGCAATGCCCGATCGGCGCCTACGGTGTGTGTCGCAACGCTCAAGTCAGCGGCATGCCTTACCAGCAGGACATCCACTATTACGGGGTCGCCAGCGACGCGGCCTACCTCAAGCCTTACTGCGAACGGCAGAGCCGAGGCGTATGGATGGCGCGCTAGTGTAGTGGTGCGTTGTTGATGAAACGTATGACCGCCACGCAACCGCGGCCTACCCCGTTCGCGGTCGAGACCCCTCCCACAAAGATCGCGCCTAACGCAAATCCTGTGGGAGCGGCCTTGGCCGCGAATCCAGGCGACTCGGTGGCGAAGCCAAGCCAGTGCAGCGGTGTATTCTTGATGAAGCTTATGATCGCCACGTAACCGATATGGATACTGGCCTTGTGTGTTTCAAACAGCGCGAAAACTACACAAGCCACGCCTAGGTAGGGTGCGCCATGCGCACCGACAACACCTCGATTGCCCGCCGGCGCGCACGGCCTAGGCGGCCCCGCTCACACTACACGAGCCGTACACCCGGCATCACGCCAGCCAATCCAGCGTCAGCAACAGCCGTCGCTCGCCGGCTGGCGGTTGCGGCGAGCGGTGGATTAGTCCACCGCCCTCGTTGCCGAGCCATTTTTCGCCCTTGGCCAGCAGCACATGACCGGTTTCGGCACGTTCAATCAAGGCCGCATCCAGCGGTTCGGCCGCCGGATCGCCGAGGCGATGACGCGCCATAACGCCCTCACGCAGCCACTGGCTGCCAATCCCTGCATAGCTGGTAATCAGTCGTAGCGGCACATGGTCGACGTGAAAGCGCGGGCACATGGCCTTATCCAGCACGCGCAGGCGCACACCTACGCGCCTGGCATCGAGCAGGCAGGCAAAGGCGTCCACCAACCAGCTGACATCGGCGATAAAAGCCGCGTGGCCGGGTAGCTCGCTGTAGCCCTGAAGCAGATCGCCAAGATCCACTGCGCCTTGCGTATCGGCCAACTCCAACACCCTGGAATCTGCCAGCGGTTCGCCCCGAGCCAGTAACTGCTCGGTAAAAACGCTGATCGCTGGCGCTAACCGACGCTGCCAGACGGCCAGGTTGACATGCTCGTTGAGCACCTCGCAGAACACCTCGACCTGCTCGCCAGCGACCTGCTGCAACGGCTGCTTGACGGGCATACCCGCTGCCCTCATCCGACGCAGCGCGCCACCGCCTCCCTGAGGAAGAAGGACATAGGGATGGCGGCGCGGCGCGACTTTCACGTTGGTCGGCGCAAGCATCAGGCCGCCTCCTCCTCGACCCAGGGGCCGAACGGGTCGGGCAGCGCCAGCCAGGCATCCACGCCCAGGGCCATTTCTGCATCGTCCAGCAGGCAAGCGTCCAGCTCGGCGGTCAGTTGCGTGAAGTCGATGTTCTGGCCAATGAATACCAGCTCCTGGCGGCAGTCGCCGCTCTGCTCCTCCCAGTTCTTCATGATCGCCTGCAGGCCTTCGTCATCTGTCGGCCACTGGCTCTTGGGCACGAAGCGCCACCAGCGCCCGGCAAATCCATGACGCATCAGGCCGCCGGCCTGGGACCAGCTACCCGCTTCCTGATATTTGCTGGCCAACCAGAAGAAACCCTTGGAGCGCAGCAGGCGGCCATTGGTCCATTCACGGTTGATAAAAGCGAAGAAGCGCTCGGGATGAAATGGGCGGCGCGCACGGTAGGCGCTGGAAGCGATACCGTATTCCTCGGTCTCGGGGATGTGCTCACCGCGCAGCTCCTTCAGCCAGCCCGGCGCCTCGGCCGCGCGGGCGAAGTCGAAGCGGCCGGTGTCGAGGATCTTGGCCAGCGGCACCGCGCCCATGGCCATCGGCAAAATCTCGGCATGGGTGTTGAGGCCGCGCAGGATGGCGATCAACTCCTCACGCTCATGGCTGCTGATCAGGTCGATCTTGCTGACCAGGATCACGTCGGCGAACTCCACCTGCTCGATCAGCAGGTCGGTGATCGAGCGCTCGTCGTCCTCGCCGAGGGTTTCGCCGCGGCTGGCCAGGCTCTCGGCCTCGTGGAAGTCGCGCAGAAAGTTGACCCCATCGACCACGGTAACCATGGTGTCCAGACGCGCCAGATCGGCCAGGCTTTGCCCGTCTTCACCGCGGAAGGTAAAGGTCTCAGCCACCGGCAGAGGTTCGGAAATACCGGTGGACTCGATCAGCAGGTAGTCGAAGCGGCCTTCACCGGCCAGCCGGCCGACTTCCTCCAGCAAGTCCTCGCGCAGGGTGCAGCAGATGCAGCCGTTGCTCATCTCGATGAGTTTTTCTTCGGCGCGGTTGAGGCTGACATCGCGCTGGACTTCGCTGCCATCGATATTGATCTCGCTCATATCGTTGACGATCACCGCGACCTTGAGGCCCTCGCGGTTCTTCAGGATGTAGTTGAGCAGGGTGCTCTTGCCGGCACCAAGAAAGCCGGACAGTACAGTTACGGGAAGACGATTGGACATGGTTTCAGGCTCCATCAGTGTGACGCAGGTGCTTTTCGCGTTGTTCTTGGCGTTCTTTGGCCTCGATGCACAAGCTGGCGGTGGGCCGCAGCAGCAGGCGCTTGAGGCCGATGGCCTCGCCGGTTTCAAGGCACCAGCCATACTCGCCGCGTGCCAGGCGATCGAGGGCTTCGTCGATCTTGTCGAGCAGCTTCTTTTCCCGCTCCAACTGGCGCAGTTGCCACTGCCGCTGTTCTTCGGCGCTGCCGATGTCGGCTGGGTCGCTGCTGGTTTCGCGTTCGCGCAGGGCCTCGAACTCCTCGGCGATGCGCGCCTGCAGGTCAGCGCGCTGGCTTAGCAGCAGGGTGCGGAAGAACTGCTGCTGGTGATCATTCATGTAGTCATCAGCCGGCTGGATGAGCAGTTCGGCTTCGGTAAGCAGGGTCAAGGTCATGGTTCGAATTCACTGGCGTGGCGCTTTAATTGTTATAACATAACATTTATCGCCTCAGTCACACCCTGGATTTCTGATGAACGCCCTGACTTTGCCGGATATTGCTGCCCAAACGACGCACTACCAACAAGCCCTGGATTGGGTCGGCATGGCCGAAATCGCCCTGCCCATCCGTTTTGCCGGGCAACCAATCACTGCCCGTGCCGCAGCCGGGGTCAGCCTGGATGATGGCGGCGCACGCGGCATTCATATGTCGCGCCTGTACCTGGCGCTGCAGGTTCTGGAGGCCGAGAACCTCACGCCGCAGTTATTACAGCAACTGCTGAACGCATTTCTCGACAGCCATCAAGGCCTGTCGCAGCAGGCCCATATCAGCCTGCGCGGCGATGCCTTGCTCAGCCGTCCGGCGCTGGTCAGCCCGCTATCCGGCTGGAAGGCCTACCCCTTCGAAGTACGTGCACGCCAGGATTCATCGGGGTTCCACGTGGAACTACAGGTTCAGGTCGCGTATTCCTCGACCTGCCCCTGCTCCGCCGCGCTGGCTCGCCAGCTTATCCAGCAGCGCTTTATCGAGGACTTCGCCGGCCAGCCGCTCGACCATCAGCAACTGCTGAGCTGGCTCGGCTCGACCCAAGGCATTCTGGCCACCCCACACAGCCAACGCAGCACCGCCACCCTGCAAGTGCGCCTGAGCGCGCACGCCGTTGAGCTGCCATTGATCGAGCTGATCGACCGCGCCGAACAGGCGCTTGGCACCGCGGTGCAGACCGCGGTCAAGCGTGCCGACGAGCAAGCCTTTGCGCTGGCCAACGGGCAGAACCTGATGTTCTGCGAAGATGCCGCGCGGCGCTTGCACAGCGCCCTGTTGCTGCAGCCAGAACTGAGCGCCTTCAGCCTGCGCGTGGTGCATGCGGAAAGCCTGCACGCCCACGATGCGGTTGCCGCGAGCAGCTGGAACTGGAGCCCGGCATGATCCACTGCCAGCACCTGCAATGGGGGCCAGCTGGCCAGCCGCTGACCCCGCCACTGGACCTATTACTGCCCAGCGGCAGCCTGACCGGCCTGATCGGTAGCAACGGTTGTGGCAAAAGCAGCTTGCTCAAGGTGATTGCCGGTCTGCAACAACCCTTGCGTGGACGGGTTGAGCTGAGCGTTCCGCGCCTCGGCGGCGTGGCCTACCTGGTACAGCAGCAGGCCCTCGACCGGCAGTTTCCAATCAGCCTGCAAAGCCTGGTCAGCACCGGGTTCTGGCGCAGCCCGCTAAACCGCCGCCAACGCCAGGCGCGCCTCGCCCAGGTGCTCGACGATTGGGGCTTGCACGGCTTGCAGCAGCAGTCGCTGCAAGCGCTGTCCGGCGGCGAGCTGCAGCGCGCGCTGCTGGCGCGATTGAGCCTGACCGACGCCCGGGTGTTGCTGCTGGATGAGCCCGAAGCGGCGCTAGACGATCATGGTCAAATCTTGCTCTGGCAGCATATCCAGCGTTGGCAGGCCGAGGGTCGCACCCAGTTGCTGGTCAGCCATGACCTCAGCAGCCTGAGTCAGCGCCTGGAGAACGCCCTGCAACTGTCACGCAGTGCCTGCCTGTACGGGCCGATTCGCCAGCTGATTGGCCAGCGCCCGTCCTTGGAACAGGTGGCCTAGCATGGAACTGCTGTGGGCGCCCTTCGTCGAATTTGCCTTTATGCGCCGCGCCCTGCTCGGCGGCGTGGTGCTGGCGCTAAGCGCCGCGCCGCTGGGGGTATTCCTGATCCTGCGCCGCCTGAGCCTGATCGGCGACGCCATCGCCCACGGCATCCTGCCCGGTGCGGCAATCGGCTTCTGGCTGTTCGGCCTGAGCCTGCCAGCCCTGACCATCGGCGGCCTGGTCGCAGGCCTGGGCATGGCCGGTCTGGCCGCCTGGATCACCCGCCGCACCGGCCTGCGCGAAGATGCCAGCCTGGCAGCGATCTACCCGATTTCTCTGGCCAGCGGCGTACTGCTACTGGGCCTGGCCGGGCGCAAGCTGGACCTGCTGCACCTGCTGTTCGGCTCGGTATTGGCCGTCGACCAGAACACGCTCAACGGCATGCTGCTGGTGTCGCTCGGCAGCCTGCTGGTCCTGGCGCTAATCTACCGTTGGCTGCTGCTGGACAGCCTCGACCCGCTATTTCTCGCCAGCGTCAGCCGCTTCGGCCCGCTGGCCTACGGCCTGTTCCTGACCCTGGTGGTGCTCAATCTGGTGATCGGCTTCCAGGCCATCGGCGCGCTGATGGTGGTCGGCCTGATGATGCTGCCGGCCGCGGCTGCACGTTTCTGGAGCCGCCACCTGCCCAGCCTGCTGTTGCTCGCCGCACTGACCGGCGCGGTCTGCGTCTGGTTCGGTCTGTTGCTGTCCTACTACGCCAACTTGCCCAGCGGCCCCTGCATCGTGTTGCTGGCCGGCCTGGTCTACGCCCTTTCCGTGCTGCTCGGGCCGCTCAACGGCCTGCTGCGCACCTCTCGTCCATTACCTTCACCCTGAGGAACGTTCCATGCGTGTATCAATCGCCCTGCTCGCCCTGTTCGCGTCGCTGTCCCTGAACGCCGCAGAAAAACTCAACGTCGTTACCAGCTTCAGCATTTTGGCCGACATTACCCAACAGATAGCCGGAGATAAGCTCGAACTTCGCAATCTGGTCGGTGCCGACGCAGACGCCCATGTCTACCAGCCCAGCGCCGCGGATGCCAAAGCCGTGCTCAACGCCGACCTGATCATCGCCAACGGCCTGGGATTCGAGCCCTGGCTCGCGCGCTTGATCGCCAGCAGCGATGCTCCAGGTACACGGCTCGACGCCAGCGCCGGGGTACTGCCGCTGATGCTCGATGAAGATGGCCACCAGGTAGCCGACCCGCACGCCTGGCAGAACCTGGCCAATGCCGAGATCTATGTGCAGAATATCGCCAAGGCATTGAGCAAAGCAGACCCGAGCAACGCCGCCTACTACAACACCCGCCGCGATGCTTACCTGGCAGAAATCCGCGCCCTGCTCGTCGAAGCCAAGGCCGGGTTGGGTCAACTGCCTCCCGCGCAACGCACGATCATCACCAGCCATGACGCCTTCGCCTACCTGGGTCAGGCCTACGGCCTGAAATTTATCGCACCGCAGGGCTTGAGCACAGCCGATGAACCGTCCGCCGCAGAGGTGGCTGCGCTAATCCGGCAGATTCGCGCCGACGGGGTAAAAGCCGTGTTTGTGGAAAACATCCGCGACCCGCGCCTGATCCAGCAAATCGCCGCCGAGGCCGGCGCCAAGGTCGGTGGCACCCTGTACTCCGATGCACTGGCCAGCGAAGGCCCGGCCAGCACCTACCTCGGTATGTTCAAGCACAACCTCGACACCCTGCTGGCCGCGCTCAAGCCATGAACCTGTGGCTGCAACTGGAACAGGCCGGGCTGGGCGACAGCCGCCCGCTGGCCGAGGTGCTGGACGCCATACCCTGGAATGCCGACGGCCTGATTGCTGCCATCGCCCAGCAACATGACAGCGGTGAGGTGCTGATGCTGGCCTGGATCAACCGCACCGCGCTGGAAGAAACCCTCGCCAGCGGCCAGGTCTGCTACTGGTCACGCTCGCGCCAGCAGCTCTGGCGCAAGGGCGAAACCAGCGGCCATCACCAGCGCCTGCTCGAAGCGCGCCTGGATTGCGACGGCGACGCCATTCTGCTCAAGGTCGAACAACAGGGCCCGGCCTGTCACACCGGCCGGCCCAGCTGTTTCTACAACGCCATCCGCGATCAACGGGTGTGCGTGATCAGCGTGGCGCAATGAAGCGCCTGCTACTGGCCCTGGTGCGGCTCTACCAGTACCTGATCAGCCCGTTACTGGGGCCGCGCTGCCGCTTCCACCCCAGCTGTTCGCATTACGCCGTCGAAGCACTGGAACGCCACGGTGCGCTGCGCGGCAGTTGGCTGGCCCTGCGCCGCTTGTTGCGCTGTCACCCCTGGCATCCGGGCGGCTACGACCCGGTGCCGCCCACTCATCCCTGTCACGAGGAGCATCGCCATGACTGACCTGCTGATCCGCAACGCGCGCCTGATCAACGAAGGCCGCGAATACGAGGCTGACCTGTTGGTGCGCCACGGCCGCATCGAGAAGATCGCCAGCAGCATCGACGGCCTCAACGCCGAGGTTGAGATCGACGCTGCCGGGCAGTTTCTGCTGCCGGGGATGATCGACGATCAGGTGCACTTCCGTGACCCCGGCGCGCCGCACAAGGGCAGCTTTGCCACGGAATCGCGGGCGGCGGTGGCCGGCGGCATCACCAGCGTGATGGACATGCCCAACACCAGCCCGCCGACCCTAAACCTCGAAGCCTTGGAAGCCAAAGAGCGGCGCGCCGCCAACTGCTCGAAAGCCAACTTCGGTTTCCACTTTGGCGTCAGCCACGAGAACCTCGACATCGTCGCCGCGCTCGACCCCAACCGCGTGGCCGCGGTGAAAGTGTTTATGGGGGCCAGCACCGGCAACATGCTGGTCGATGACCTGCCCTCGCTGGAGCGCCTGTTCCGCGATTGCCCGACCATCATCCTCACCCACTGCGAACACACCCCACGCATCCACGAACGCGAACTGCAGTGGCTTAATCGCTATGCCGAGGCGATCCCGGCCGACCAGCACCCGCTGATTCGCGATGCCGAGGCTTGCTACCAGTCCTCCAGCCTCGCCGTCAGCCTGGCGCAGCGCTTTGACACCCAGTTGCACGTACTGCACATCACCACTGCCCGCGAACTGAGCCTGTTCCAGCCCGGCCCGCTGGCCGGCAAGCAGATCACCGCCGAGGTCTGCGCGCACCACCTGTATTTTGATGACCGCGACTACGCGGCGCTCGGCCACCTGATCAAATGCAACCCGGCGATCAAAACCCAGGCCGACCGCGATGCCCTGCGCCAAGCGTTGCTCTGTGGCCGGTTGGACATCATCGGCACCGACCACGCCCCGCACACCCTGGAAGAAAAACAGCGGCCTTACCTGCAAGCCCCGTCCGGCCTGCCGCTGGTGCAACACGCCCTGCCCGCGCTGCTGGAACTGGTCGCCGACGGCCTGCTGCCACTGACCACATTGGTCGAGAAAACCAGCCATGCGGTGGCGCAGCGCTTTGCCATCGAGCAGCGCGGCTACCTGCGCGAAGGCTACTGGGCCGATCTGACGCTGATCGAACCCCTGGCCGAGCCACGCCCGGTCGAAGCCGACCCGATCCTCGCCCACTGCGGCTGGACGCCCTTCCAGGGCCGCGCCTTCCGCCATGCCGTGCGCACCACCATCGTCTCCGGCCAACTGGCCTGGCACAACGGTCAGGTGCATGACGACTGCGAGGGCTTGCCGCTGCGCTACCAGCGCGGCTGACAGAAGCTGCACAAGACTGCTTTGTAGGGTGGGTTAGGCGCGAACCGCGATCATGCAAACAACACCAATGCTCAAAGCGCCGTAACCCACCATTGCGGTCTACCGATAAACCGCAATGGTGGGTTACGCGGCGCACTAATGACGCAGTGACTTCGCCAGCACACCTGAGCGCCGCTAACCCACCCTACATATCTAACCCACCCTACGCGTTACATATTTAACCGACCCTGATTAGAGAACCGACATGCCCAGCATCACCCTGCCCGACGGCAGCCAGCGTCATTATTCCCAACCGCTGAGCGTGGCCGACGTCGCCGCCGATATCGGCCCCGGCCTGGCCAAAGCGGCCTTGGCCGGCCGCCTCGATGGCCAACTGGTGGACACCAGCGCGCTTATCGAACACGACGCCCAACTCAGCCTGATCACCGCCCGTGACGGCGACGGCCTGGCGCTGCTGCGCCACTCCTGCGCGCACCTGCTGGCCATGGCCGTGAAGCAGCTGTACCCCAGCGCTCAGGTGACCATCGGCCCGGTGATCGAGGACGGCTTCTTCTACGACTTTGCCTTCGAGCGGCCCTTTACCCCGGACGATCTCGAACGCATCGAAGCGCGCATGTTGGAGCTGGCCGCCGCCGATCTGCCGGTCAGCCGCCGCGAGCTGCCGCGTGATGAAGCCATCGCCCATTTCGAGGCGCAGGGCGAGCACTACAAGGCCGAGCTGATCCGCGACATTCCTGCAGGCGAGGTGCTGTCGCTGTACCGCCAGGGCGACTTCGAAGACCTTTGCCGTGGCCCGCACATCCCGCGCACCGGCCTGCTGCAAGCGTTCAAACTGACCAAAGTGGCCGGTGCCTACTGGCGCGGCGACGCCAAGAATGCCGCGCTGCAACGCATCTACGGCACCTGCTGGGCCACGCCGAAAGAACTCAAGGCCTACCTGACTCGCCTGGAGGAAGCCGGTAAGCGCGACCACCGCAAGCTCGGCGCTCAGCTAGACCTGTTCCACTTCGACGACTGCGCCCCCGGCTCGGTGTTCTGGCACCCCAAGGGCTGGACGCTGTTCCAGCAGCTGATCAATTACATGCGCCAGCAGCAGGACGCCGCCGGCTATGTCGAGGTCAACACACCCGACGTGATGGACCGCAGCCTGTGGGAAACCTCCGGGCACTGGTTTAACTACCGCGAGGCCATGTTCACCACCACCACCGAAGACGAGCGCGTGTTCGCCCTCAAACCGATGAACTGCCCCGGCGCGGTGGCGCTCTACGCCCGTGGCCTGAAAAGCTACCGCGACCTGCCGCTGCGCATGGCCGAGTTCGGCAAGGTGCACCGCTACGAACCCTCCGGCGCACTGCACGGCCTGCTGCGCGTGCGCCACTTCACCCAGGACGACGCGCACATCTTCTGCACCGCCGCGCAGATGGAGCAGGAATGCGCCGACACCATCGCCCTGGTGTTCGCCATCTACCGCGACTTCGGTTTCAACAAGGTAGCAGTCAAACTCTCCACCCGCCCGGCTAACCGGATCGGCAGCGACGCCACTTGGGATCAACTGGAAGGCGCACTGTCCGGCGCACTGCAACGGATGAATATCGACTACCAGCTCAACCCCGGCGAAGGCGCGTTCTACGGGCCGAAACTGGAGTTTGTGCTGCGCGATGCGATCGGCCGCGACTGGCAGTGCGGCACCCTGCAGGTGGACCTCAACCTGCCGGAGCGCTTCGACATCAGCTACATCAACGAGCAAGGCGAACGCGAACGCCCGGTGATGCTGCACCGTGCATTGTTCGGCTCGCTGGAGCGCTTTACCGGCATCCTCATCGAGCAGTACAGCGGCCTGTTCCCGCTGTGGCTGGCGCCGCAACAGACGGCCGTGCTAACCATCTCCGAAGGCCAGAACGACTACGCCCGCCAGGTACTCGCTGCCCTCAAGCGCGCCGGGCTGCGCGCCAGCGCGGATCTGCGTAACGAGAAAATCGGCTACAAAATCCGCGAAGCCACCCTGCAGAAAGTGCCCTACCTGCTGGTCATCGGCGAACAGGAAAAAGCCGAAGGCCGCGTCACCCTGCGCAGCCGCGCTGGCGACAACCTTGGCAGCCTGACGCTGGCCGAGCTGGTCGAACGCCTGAGCACTGAGGCGCGTATGCCCGGTCAGGACGCGACAGACTGATCAGCAGGTTGCTGGCGGCGCACCGCTTAGCAACCTGCATAAACCCATTGGCCAGGCGTTATCCTGCACGGCCGCCCTACACCATCAAGGAGCCCCATGAGCCTGACCAAGCGCGAGCAAAGCCGGATCGAACGGACGCTGGCCGCAACCCTCACCGATGCCTGCGAAGCAGCCAAGGCCGAGATTGTCGGCTTCGAGTGGCTGACCCATGACGTCGACTACCAACGCTTCCCCTCAAGCCTGCGAGTGATCTGGGTGTTCGCCAGCCAGGCTGAGCAAGACGCCGCCATCGCCAAAGGCCAGGATCGCCTGATGCAGGCCCTTACCGCAGCGGCCTTGCAAGCCGCCGAGGTTGCACTCGAAACCCCGGCAGCCCATGTGCACTTCGACAACGAACAAAGCTGCCAGCGGGTCGATGGCGGCAACTGGCAACAACGCCTGGCGCGCCAGCGTTCGAGCAAGCACTAAGCCATGGCCAAGGAGATTGAAAACCCGTGCATTTCGCTCTGCCAGCTGAGCGGCGACCTGTGCCTGAGCTGCGGGCGCAGCAAGGCCGAGATCAAGCAATGGAAGCGCATGAAGCGCCCGGAAAAAATGGCCGCCGTGCAGCGCGCCAGCCAACGCCTGAAAAGCCTGGGCAAGAAGAAATCCTGACCGTGCATCGCCAGGGGACGTGCCAGGGTTTCACTTAAATGATCAGGCTAAGGCGAAAAACCGTGGCCTGCCTCCTATTACTCCCCTGATACTGCCGACCCAGTGCTGCTAGCTTATGAATAGACTCATTGTTACGGATCGCCCATGCCCCTTCGCCTGACCATTCTGCTCTGCACGGTGCTGCTGAGCGCCTGCAACGAACCACCGAGCGCCAGCTGGAACCTGACCGAACAGGCTGGGGTATTCAGCGTCAGTTTTGACGCCGAGGCCGAGCACGTGCTGGTCGGCAGCGTGCGCCATGGCGGCAGTCTGTGGCGGCTCAGCGACCGTAAACGCTTGTATGACTGGAATCACCAAGCCGAAGGCCTGTCCTTGTTGAGCGCCACGGCACTGGCCGCCAACGGCCGTTTTGCTGCCACCGGCGAAGGCCGTCAGCTAACCCTCTGGGACAGCGGGAGCGGACAACCGCTGGGCAGTTGGCTGCTGGACGGACACATCCAGTCCCTGGCCGTCAGCGACGATGGCCAGCGCATTCTCGCCGGCCTGCGCGATCACACTGCGGTGCTACTGGACACCCGCCTGGGCCAACCGCTGGCACGCATCCGCCATGGCAGCACGGTGCAGGCCGTGGTCATCAGCCGCGACGGCCGTATTGGCGCAACCGGTGCCGACGACGGCGTGGTGCAACTGTGGGATATGGACAGCGGCCAGGCGCGCCTGACCTGGCGCTTCGCCAGCGGCCTCAGCAGCCTGGCCCTGAGCGACGACCAGCGCCTGCTGTTCGCCGGCCGCTATCACGGCAAAGGCCGTATCTGGCAACTGAGTGACGGTCAGCAACTCACCGAAATCGGCCATGAGCGCGGCTCTATCAGCACCGCACGCTTTAGCAGCGACGGCCGCGAACTGCTGACCGGCAGTCCAGACGGCAGCAGCAGCCTGTGGTCGACGGGCGACGCACAGCGCCTGCAACACTGGCATGCACCGCGCCAGAGCTTCTACAGCAACCGTGGCCGCGCCGTGCTGGCGGTAGCCTTCGCCAAGACCCCCGGGCTCTACTACAGCGCCGTGTCGGATGGCCGTCTGCTGCATTGGCAAGGCCGCGAATGAGTCAGGGGCCAGCGCTTACCGCCAGCCTCAGAGACGGTGTTTTCCGTGGGTCGCGCCCCTCCTCTGCCACACACCTTTAGCGCCCACACTCATAGCCCCGGTTGCTGGCTGAGCGAATTTGCACGACCAAGCCAGGGACAAGCTGATGCCGAAAAAGCTCACGATCGGTAGGTTGGTGTTGAACGCAGCGCAGCCCAACGCCTGGTACACGGAATGTTGCTAAATCGGTGCGGATTGCTCAGCCGGGGCATGCACTCGATAACTCGCCCAACGATATTGCGCCGGATGCTCGACCATTTCAGCCCGCACCGGGTTCATCTCAATGTATCGATAGCAGGCCAGCACATAGCGCTGACCAAGCCCCTTCATCAACATCCCGGCACTTTCCGGCTTGGCGGGGGTAAGCAGCAGATGAACATGGTTGGTCATCAGGCGCCAGGCATGGATCGCGCAGTCATGCTTTCTTGCTTGATCCGCAAGGTGCTCCAGATAGAACAGGTAATCTTCCTCAGCAAAGAAACAGGCAGAATGATTGTTCCCCCGCTGAATCAGGTGCGACGGGACTCCCGCCAACAGCACACGTGCTCGACGCGGCATATGGAAACTCCTTTTCCATGAAATGACGCCAGAAGAGTAGACGAGATCAGGATAATCGTGGTCTGTCCCTTAATACTCTTGTTACTGCAAGCCTAAAGAAATTTGCTGTACGTAGCTTGACCATGATTTATAACACCTAACCGAGGCATGACAGAATCTTGGTGCATCGACTGTAATATCTAACTTTTCTTTAAGAAGGTACATGGTTTGAGCAATACTTCTTACATAATGATATTTATCATGATTTGGAACTATACTTGAGTCTATAAAACCTTTTGCAATATTTTTAGGTCCTCTATGTAAATTATCTATCCAAAACCCATTCTCCCTATCATTTGAAGCTCTAATAGCTCCACTTTCAAAATCATAAGACCATTCATTAAAGTCACTTTTTAAGTGCTCAAAAAGCTCATTAGAAATAATGAAGATATCTAAATCTGAATCATCTCCAAATGGCTTACCCATTTTATGGGGTGCTAATGACTGCCCTAACCTTGCACTACCTGTGACATTTAATTCTTTTGGGTCAATATTGAGTCTTGAACCAACCCACGAACGAATAGATTCATAAATCCCAGGGCACTCCTTGAATGCGAATGGGATACCCTCCGACAACCACTGCCTTGCAATAGCTTGTCTAGCTGATTCTCCGCCATGTTTTGCAGCTTCTGAGATCAATTTTGCTTCTGGGTACGGAGATATCATCCCTTTTAAATGGCTTGATACTTTAAATGGTTCCATAGTGCCCTTTAGAATGCAATTGATTAAAACGGTTAAGGATATGGCCAGCTCGAAAATCAATAGCTTTGAGCTTATTTTTTTTATCAAATCTTGGCTCTGGGTATTTTAATCTAGCAATTATCAAGGCTGCCTCATAATTGGATAGCGCACATTCATCTAACCCTAATGCTTTGCACGCTTGTTTTACTCCATGCATATTCCATCCAAAATAAGCAATACTCAAATAGAGCTTTAATATTTCTTTTCTTTCGAGCACCAAGGTTAATCTAGTAGCTAAATAAATCTCTTTAACTTTACGCTGCAGGCTGATCTCATACCGCTCCGTAATTGTTCTAACTAATTGCATCGCAATTGTAGAGCCACCTTGTCTTCGGTGATGGAATGTAGTTTTCCAAAAAGCTCTAATTAGACCTATTGGATCAACTCCAAAATGTGACCAGAAACGATGATCCTCTCCTGCAACAAGGAGCTCTAACAGATTATTAGAAAACTCTGTATCTGCGTTTTCTGATTTTACTTCATCAATACTCTTAATGAGCTGACTCCATTCATCTTTAAATTTCATTTATGGCTAATAACTACCTTTCCTGAATTTATAGTATGTGTGCAACGCTTGAAACGATAGGCATCAAGCAACAAAGGGTCAGGTCTTATCTTTGGCCTTTTCCGTTATCGTACGACTGACATACGAATAGTGCAGACAAAAACAACCCCTTATTTCCTTCGTACGTAGCGCCATGTGCCAAGCAAAAGGCAATACCTAGCCCCGATTTCCAGTCCAAGCCATAACCTGTAACGGCGGTCAGCTGTGGACGACTGCACGCTCGCGTATTTCCCCGCAACCGATATGGCGCGGATAAGTGCTGCCTGATCAGCTTCCCATTGGCAGACGCCGAGCGCAGCGCACAATGACCAAGCAGGGCGTTATGCCGGGGCGCCGGCATGACAAGCCTGAGCCATTCGGCTGTTGTGCAACGCATACCAAACATCCTTTTGGTAACGGCAGACGCGGGGGCTGGCACCGGGCCAGCAAAGGTGGCTCGACCTTAAGCACTCGGCGGCTAAACGGCAAGTCGCCTTTCGCCTACGCCCTGTGCGTAGCCGGTGTGCCAGCTGATGGGTATCGCAGGCTCAATCCATCCTACGGTTGTGGATAACTGCACCGGGGAAGGGCCCGGTTTGGCTGGAGCCGCGGCCGAGCCGAACGCAGCGCGCCTGCCGTCCGGAACTGTCAGCCGCCCTGGCATCAGTGCCCGTGCATAGGCTCGATCAGTTCGCGCTGCCTGCTGACCTGGTCGGCGAGGTCGAGGGTGCGCGCTGCAGTTGCCGGCGGTGGCTGGCCCTGCTGCATGGCCTGGGCCACCTGCGCGGTGTCTTGGCACTGGGTCGGTCTGGCGCGCGTGGGGCATGGCATCCGATCCGTTGTGACGGTCTGGGCAGGCCGCGAATGCACGGGCAAGGGTTGCCGTGCCGCGCGGGCGCAGCCTGGGTTGAATTCGTGGGTAGTGAGCGAACCGCCCGGCGTGTTGCCGGGCGGTTGCAGGCTGGTGTTTTAGTTACCAGTAGCGCGCATGTGCTGCACGCTGAACATTTCCGGTTTGCTCATTGCCGGGTCGACCTGACCCTTGAACTGGCCGGTGGTGCAGTGCATGGCCTGTACGTCGATCATGCTGAAGCTGTCGTCAATCGACACACCGCTGCCTTTGTTCTTGGGCAGGTGATGATCGGGGTGGGCCTGGCCGATGGTGAAGGTCTTCCACAGGCTGCCCTTGCGGTCATAGGAAATGGTGCGTGGCACGGTGAAGGTCTGCGCATCCACGTAGTGCACGCGCTTGGACAGCGGGTGGCTGCCTTCAACCGGGGCCGACTCGACCTCGTAGACCTTGCGCAGTTGCCAGGTGATGTTGGGGAAACAGCCGCCCTGGCCGGCGAAGGCTACGACCTGGTAGCCGTCGTTGTCCTTGTGGGTTTCGCTGTCCAGGGTCAGGTCGTTGTGGTTGTAGAAGGGCATCAACAGGAACTTGGTGCCCTTGTAGCTCCAGTTCATGTCGGAGATGCGCCCGTTGTAACCCTCGAAGTCCTCGATCATCAGGTCCGAGCCGAGGAAGGCGTCGGTCACCTGGCCGGTGGCCAGACGGCGCACGCGGCGCTGGAAGCCGAGGTAGAGCCAAGAGTTGTCGCGTTTGAGGTCGTCCTGGGCGCGGTGAATCAGCAGCTGGGTGTTGCGCACGTCATAGGGTTCGAGAACCTTGACGTAGATGCCGCGAAACAGCTGCGAGGGGTTCGGCGTGATCGCCGGCAGCGGCGGCTGGTTGACCCGGCCGGTGAAGTTGAGAAAGTGGAAGTCAAACTTGATGGTGCGCTCGACCTTGGCCGAGTCCATGTCGCGGTACTTCCAGTAGAACGGCGAGATGGCCGCACTGTCGCCCCAGTTGTAGCCGTACTTGTAGTTCCAGGCCAGCTTTTCGCCAGCGCGCGGGTCATTGGCGTCCGGCTCCTGGGGGAAGGGCCGGCCGGCGACCCAGCCTTCGATCTGGCCGGGCTTGGCGCCGAGCTTGACCTGGTCCTGGCCCTGACGGCTGGCCTCGACATAGTTGGGGTGCAGGTCGAAGGAGGTGGTGTCGCCAACCTGCATCTCCAGCCAGCCCTTCTCGATAAAGCCGTAGAAGGCCGGATCGATGATGTCCTTGAACTGGGCGACGTTGGCCTGGTTGATGGTCAGGCCGGCGCTCAGGCCGGCGGCCTTGGGCGTTTCGCCTTTGTAGGGGTAGAAGGATTTCTCGATCACCGACTCAGCGGCAGCCATGGCCTGCCCCGCAGTCAGGGCGAGGGTCAGCGCGGTCAGGCGGAAGATAGTGTTCTTGTGCATGTTGTCCGTTCCTCGTGGTGATCAGAAGCTGTAGCGCAGGGTCAGTTGCAGTTCGTCTTCCTTTTGCGCCATGCCGATCGGGCCAGCGCGGAAACGACCCAGGGGTTCATAGCCGGACAGGCCGAGGCTCATGCCTTCCGGTTGGCCAGCGCTGGTGAAGGGGTCCCATGGGTTGCAGGTACGGCAGTCGTCGTACTCGCGGGCGCCGCGACCGACCTTGATGTTGGCGCCGGCGGTGATCTTCAGGTTGTCGCTGAACAGGTACTCGATGCTCGGGGCGATGGCGGTGGCCTGGGCCTTGAAGTCATGCGCGGCGAGCAACTGCGGGCTGAGCCGATCGTTCATCCACCAGCCCTTGACCAGCAGGGTGCCGATCCAGTTCTGCTCCCAGTCCGGCATGCCGACCTTGCCCAGTGCGCGTTTCTCCTCCTGGTGCTCGTGGATGTGCTGGCCGAACAATTGCGCCGAGAACAGGAACGCCCGGCCCGGGTTGAGCGCCGGGATGAAGATGTTCTTGTCCGCACCGATCACGTAGCGGGTCACGTTGGACTCGGAGAACAGCCGCGACTGCATAGTGTTGGCGAACTCCTCGCCCTCGGTGTGCGCCACTTCGACGCGGAACACCGTGTCGATCGCCTGCGAGTAGTAGTCCATCGAGCCGCCAATCAGGTTGACCCGCGGGAAGTGGATGTCGAAGGCGATCAGGCTTGGCCACACCGCGGTCTCGCCGGTGAAGGCATTGGTCGCCGGGATGCCGCCGCGCAGCGAAGGCAGTTGCGAGCGGTAGGTGAGGGCGTTGAGGCTGAAGCCGAAGTCGCCGTAGACGCCTTCCAGCTTGATCCCGAACTGGCTGTTGGACAGGCTCCAGGACGGCATGTGCGCCTGGCGGATACCGATCTGGCCGGGGCCGAAGTCGGTGGCGATGTTGCCGTTGGCGAAGTTGGCCACGGTGCCGCCGTTTTCCCACAGGTTGTTCATGCCGCGGAAGAAGCAGGCCGCGTCGAGAATCGAGTTGGGCCCGCCGCACTGGCCGAGGTTGTGCGGGCGGAACTTGTCGAAGTTCCACACGAACGACAGGTTGAGGTCGTCGAACAGCTCGCCGGCGCCCATCCGCCAGTCGGCCTTGGCGATCCACATGGGGATGCGGATGTCTTCCAGCTCGTCATAGATGTTGTTGCGCGAATAGTCGACCGGGTTGATCACGTCGAGCACGCGGAACAGATCCGTGCGGCCCCAGATCACCTGCTGCTTGCCCAGGCGCCAGCTGAGGATGTCGCCGTTAGGCAGCTCGTTGTCGAAGTCGACATACAGCTCACGAATGAAGTCCAGGCGCTCGTTGAATTCGGGGAAGCGCAGGTCGTCGCTGCTGGCATCCAGGTAATTGTCGATGCAGCCGCGGCTGTCCTTGTCGCAGGGCCGCACCGGCACGCCGAATGCCACACCGCCGCGGGTTTTGTGCAGGTTCTCACCAAGCACAATCATGCCCTCGTTGGGGTTGCGCACCTGGTCGAAGCCGAGCAGGGTGCCGGGCACGGTCAAGCCGCCACCGTGCGGCACGCTGTTGCCGGCAATGCTGTTCTCCAGCTCGATGGCGCCCCCCGCGCCGCTGCCGTACTCACTGCTATTGAGGTCGTAGACGCCGTCGTAGGTGCCACGGAAGGTGGCGTGGAACGCAGTGTTCTTGAAGTTCAGCTGGCCGAGGTCGCCGAACTTGCGGTCGGCGTTGACCTGCAGCGTGTTGCGGAATTTCGACAGGCCGACACTGTCACGGGCGAAGGTGGCGTTCTCGACGAAGCCAGTGACTTGCATCTCCTCGTTGGCCATGACCGCAGCCAGCGGGGTCAGGCTGCAACCTGCCCCCGCCAGCGTGGCCAGGGTCCAGTGTTTCAGGCTTTTTCTTATTCTTGTCTGCATGGCAGAACCTCTTACGTGGGTTGTTGGTGCGTGCCGGCTCAGGCCGGTTGGCGCGCCTCGGACAGCAGCCCGCCGCCCGACTGCGCTGAAGTCGGCAACGGATCGGTGGGAATTGGCGTAACCGGCTCGGCGTCGTGGTCGGCATGGATCACGCCGTCCTCATCGACGTAGGCATCGGTGATGAAGCGCGGCTTGAACACCAGCACCCAGGCCGGGGCTAGCAGCATGGCGGCGATGCCGTTGATCACGATCATCACGCACAGCAACTTGGCGGCGTCGGCCTGGAAGCGCAGGTCGGAGAGCAGCACCCACATGACGATGCCGGCCATCAGGGTCAGCGCGGTGAAGCTAATCGCCATGCCAGTGGTGGCGATGGCGCGGTGCACCGCGGCGGACAGGTTGCCGCTCTTGACCATCTCCTCGCGGATGCGATCCATCATATAAATGGAGTAGTCGATGCCGACGCCGATACCCACGGCGATCACCGGCACCGTGTTGATGTCGATACTCATGCCGGCCAGGCCCATGTAGGCATAGGTCAACACGGTGGCGAAGAGCATCGCCATCAGCATCATCAGGCCGGCATGCCAGCTGGTGTAGAAGACCATGACGAAGACGAAGATAAACAGGAACACCAACGGCAGTACCAGAAGGTTGGTCTCGAACGCCGACTCGTTCATCGCCGCAGCGACGCCGAGGGTGCCGCCAGCCAGGCGGATGCTCAGGCCCGGTACCGACTCGCCGTGTTCGGCGATCCACTGCTTGGCCATGTGCATGGCGCGGCGGATGGTCTCGCCCTGGCGATCCTTGTAATAGAACACCAGGTTGGCGATGCGGTCGTCGGTATCGTTGAACTCGTCCAGCGCGCCGGGGATCGGGCTGGAGGCCATGTAGGTGAACATCAGCCCGCCGACGTAATCGGCGTCATGGGGGATCTGGAACCAGCGCGGGTCGTCGTTATGCATCAGCCGATTGACCTGTTTGACCAGGTCCGGCAGGCCTTTGCTGCCGCCCACCGTCGGATCACCCAGCATGTGCGCCTGCAGTGACTGCAGCGCCTTGAGCACTTCGGGCCGCTTGATGCCGCCGTTCTCGGCGTGCTCGGCAATGATGTACAACTCCTCGGAACCGGGGAAGCGGTCGTTGATTTCCTTGGACGACAGGTTGTAGTCGTGCTCGGGATAAAGGATTGGCGAGCCGGGTTCGGAGTCGCCGATGCGCACCTGCGACGATGCCCACAGCCCGGCAACCATCGCCAGAGCGGCCAGCCCCAGCAGCTTGCGCGCGGCACCGGGACGCGACACGGTGGCGGCGCAGGTGGCGCCGATATGGCGCAGGAAGGTTTCCTTGATTTCGGGGTTCTTCGGTTGCGGCAGGATCGACAGCAGCAGCGGCACGCCGATCAGTACCGAGAAGATCACCGTAGTTGCCCACAGCGAAGCGTAGATGCCCAGCTTGGTGTTCAGCGCGATCGAGCCGATGGCGATCAGCGCCAGGCCGATGGCGTCCGAGGCGATGCCCAGGGTGCCGGGGCGGAACAGGCTGTCGAAGGTGGCGCGCGCGGCCAACTGGCCGTTGCCGCGTTCGCGCACCTCGGCGTAGTAGCGCTCCACCAACTGCACGCCGTGGCTCATGGCCCGTGCGGCAATCAGGAAGGGAATCACCAGGCCCAGCGGGTCGAGGTTGTAGCCCAGCAGGCTGATGATGCCCAAGCCCCAGATGGTCGAAATCAGCACCCCGCCGAGCGGGATCAGCACGCCGTAGGCCTTGCGGAAATGGAACACCAGCAGGGCCAGCATGGCCAACACGGTGAACACGAAGATCTGCAGGATCTGCTCCATGTAGGTGTAGGCCCAGCCGACCAGCACCGGCTGACCGGTGGCGTACAGCTTGACGCCGTCGCGCACTTCCGCCTGGCGCAGGGCCTGCAGCTGAGCGAAGGTCTGCTCGTAGTCGAGCTGGCCCTCGATCAGCTGCGCCTTGACCAGCGCCACCTTGAGATCCGGCGACACCAGCGGCCCATAGACCCGCGGGTTGGCCACCACATCGGCCTTCATCGCGGTCAGTTGAGCGGCGTCGAGCTGACCGAATTCTGGCTGGTAATAGGGTTCGGAGTTGATGCTGCCGACCTCGGTCAGCCAGATCTTGCGCGAGTTGCGATGGGTCAGGCTGCTGACCAGGTTGTGGTTGACCCCCGGTAGGTTGTCGACCGCCTGGGTGACCCGGTCGAGGGTGGCCAGGTTGGCGTTACTGAACAGGTCGCCGTCCTCGAACTCGACGCCGATCACCAGCACATTGGCGCCGCCGAAGGTGTCCTTGATGCTGTTGTGCAGCTGGATATAGGGGTGTTCCTGCGGCAGCAGGTCGGCGAAGTCGGTATAGACCTTGAGCGCCGGGATCTGCAGGGCGAAGAACAGGGTTAGCGCGCCAATCAGCGCCAGTACCCGGCGCGGGTTACGAAACAGCCAGATCTTGGCCAGGTAGAAAAAATGGGTGAACCGATGCATGGACATGGTCAAAGCCTCACTGAGCCTGGGCGGCCAGGGCCGGGCGGGTATCGAGGTTGAGCAGCAGGCCGCGGCCGCCAGCCACGGTCAGGCGATGGTCATCGCTGCTGTTGGCGGCGCGCAGGTAAGCCGGTGCATTCGGCGTGGGCAATGCCTGCCAGCGCTCGCCGCTCAGACGCAGCACGCTGCTGTGATCGCCGATGGCGAACAGACCGTCGCGGTTGGCGCTGAAGTTGAAGATCGGTGCGGCGGACGGGGTGTCCTGGCGTTGCCAGTTCTGGCCGGCGTCGAGGGTGTGGTAGATAAAGCCATTGAGGCCGCCGACCCAGCCTTCATCCAGGCTGACGAAGTGGCTGGCGTGCGGGTAGAACTCTTCCGGCAAACGACCGCTGGCCTGCCAGCTCTGGCCGCCATCGGTGCTGCTGAAGACCAGGCCGAATTCGCCGGTGACCACCGCCTGCTGTGCGTCGAGGAACTGCAGGGTGGTGAGCATGGCGTCTTCGTCCAGGCTGGTTTCATCCCAGTTGGCGCCTTGGTCCTGACTATTGAGCAGGGTGGTGAAGCTGCCGGCCGCCCACCAGGCACCGTCGGGTGCACAGGTTGCGGTGAGCATCTGCTCCTGGGTCGGCAGCGTATGGGCATTCCAGCTCAGGCCCTGGTCGGCGCTGTGCCACAGCTGATTAGCAAAGCCGAGGGCGATGAAACTGCCGTCCGGGCAGGCATCCACATCGATCAGGCCGGGTTGCCCCGGCAGTTGCTGGCGCTGCCAGTTGAGGCCCTGATCCTGGCTGACCAGGATCACCCCGTCGTTGCCGACCAGCACGCTGACTGTCGCGTTGCTGGCTAATGCCTGGTAATGATCGGTGCGCAGGCTGGCGTGGCGGGTTGCCTCGCCGACCGCCGCCAGGTTCAGTTCGGCCTCGCAACCGGCCAGCAGTACGGGCAGCAGAATCAGGGCGAGCGTGCAGCGAGGTAGACGTGGAGAGGCAGTAGCGCAGGTCAGGCCGTTACGCGGCGTGGAAGTGAAGCTCATTACGGGTCACCACTTGGATTGTTTTTGTCTTGCAGCGGTTGGTGAACCCTAGAGCAACGCTTGTGCCAGTCTCCTGTATTGATTTACAAGCTGTTGAAACCTATCGATTTTTAGGTTTCGTGAAGATTATTCAGGGCGCAA
Source organism: Pseudomonas sp. (assembly GCF_030683065.1). Taxonomy (GTDB): domain Bacteria; phylum Pseudomonadota; class Gammaproteobacteria; order Pseudomonadales; family Pseudomonadaceae; genus Aquipseudomonas. Next base: position 101,904 of record NZ_JAUXMX010000004.1, on the reverse strand, counting down.
TTGCAACGCGGCGGGACGCGCTGCCTTTGAGCAAATAGTCAAATCGCCCGGGGTTTTATCCATTTGGTAAAGCCGGCGTCCCGGCTAGGTGGGCGGCAAGCCGATGGGCGGGCCGGGCGGCGCTTTTGTAGGATGCGGTTAGGCGCCCGCACATTGACCTGCTGCCAGCAGAACACGCGCGCCGTAACCCATCATCGATATTCGCCCAGCCAACGGGTACAGGCATAAACCGCCCGATGAGTATCGCTTCGCTCAAGCCTACGCGGCCCGCCACATCCTACAAAGGCGCCAAGCAGCAGGTCGGCGCCTTTGCACAGGCGCTCAGACCTCGATGCCGATCTTCTTCAGCCGGTAGGCCAGGGCCGGGCGGGTCAGGCCGAGGATGCGCGCGGCGCCGGAGACGTTGTTGCTTGCGCGCTGCATGGCTTCGCGCATCAACTGTTCTTCGATGGCGTCCAGACTCAGGCCCGTGCCCAGCACCTGTTCGGTCCAGCTCTGCTCGGCGGTCGGCTGCAGCAAGGTGCCTTCACTGGACAACCGGCTCTCGAGCAATTCTTCCAGCTGCAACTGCGGGAACAGCGACTCGAAGCTGATGCTCTCGTTGCTATCGGTAAGGATGATGCCGCGCTCGATGACGTTCTCCAGTTCGCGGATATTGCCCGGCCAGGGGTAGTGCATGCAGGCCTCCATGGCCAGGTCGGAAAGGCCCAGGGTCTTCTTGTTGTATTCGCTGTGGAAGCGCTTGAGGAAGTGCTCGACCAGCAGCGGGATATCCTCCAGGCGTTCGCGCAGGGGCGGGATGCTGACCGGGAACACATTGAGCCGGTAGAACAGGTCGGCGCGGAACTTGCCCGTCTTGACCGCCTCGCTGAGGCTTTCGTTGGTGGCGGCGATTACCCGCACGTCGACCTTGCGCGTACGGTTGTCACCGACCCGCTCCAGTTCGCCTTCCTGCAGCACGCGCAGCAGAGTGGCTTGGGCGCGCGTGCTCAGTTCAACCACTTCGTCGAGAAAGATGGTGCCCTGGTTGGCCCGCTCGAAACGGCCCATGCGCGACTGCAGCGCGCCGGTGAAGGCACCCTTTTCCACGCCGAATAGCTCGGCCTCGATCAGGTCCGGGGGAATGGCGGCGCAGTTTATCGCCACGAATGGCTGTTCGGCGCGGGCGCTGCGCAGGTGCACGCTGCGCGCAATCACCTCCTTGCCCACCCCGCTTTCGCCAAGCAACAGCACCGAGACCTTGCCCTTGGCGGCCTTGTCGATCATCTGGCAGACCTTGGTGTAGGCCTGGGACTGACCGATGCCGTAATACTGGCCTTCCTGGCGTTGCAGGCTGGTGCGCAGCGAGGCCAGTTGCGACTGCAACTCGTACAGTTCTTCGATGATCGGGTCGTTCTTGAAATACGCCTTGAACGCCTCGGCGTCGTCCCACTCTTCTGCCAGCTTGCCGACGATCCGGCACTTGTCGTCGCCGCGGCCGCGGCAGGTGATCTCCTTGAAGATCACCTCGCGGCCCATGAACGAGGAGGAGTAGCTGCAGGCATAGCCGAGCAGGGTCCAGCACACCGGCTCGTCCATCGGCCCCAGTTCGCTCTGGCAGATCTCCACCTCGAAGGAGTCGACCCACTCCACCTCGACGTAGAAACGCCCGGTTTCGATGTCGATATCCAGCTCGGTAGGAATCGCCTTGACCAGCCCCTTGAGCGAGTGCAGCTGCGGGCCGGCAAGGAAGATATCCAGCTCGCTGCAATGTGGACGCAGCTTGCGCGCCAACTCGGCATCGCGCAGGCCGGACTGGTAGCCCAAACGCAGGAAGAAGCCCTTGGCCCGTTCGATGCCGAGGATGCTCACCAGCTCGCGGCGAAAGCTGCCCATGGCGGAAACCTGCATCAGCAACATGCGTTGTTCGCCGAACCAGATTTTGCCTTCCATGCTTTGAAAACGGATCTGTTTGCTCAGATCCTGAAAGTCCGAGTGCTGCAGTTGTGGCTTGTACCTGATTGCCATGGCAATAGGACCCCTGATTATTTTTGTAAGGGGAGAACCACCTCTGACCGGTTGCCAGGGTATTTACTCAGTCAATAAAGATAGCTGAATTTACCTGCTGTAAACCTGCTTTTCCCTGCAATTTCCGTCAATGGAAGGGTCTGGGTGGTTGGCGGTCAAGTGCTGGCAAAACGCCTCGCAGCTCAAATCGGCAGTCACCATATCCAGATCCGTGCGCACTTGGAAGTCAACCAATTGATGAAATTGGCGTCGCCTGCCCCGCCCGCCTGCACGCCCATTTTCGCTGGCTGAGCATTTGCTCAAGCCGGCCTGGGGCGTTTGATCAAATCATCAAAAAAACCCGTATCGGCTTGATCGCTCTGCGCTGAGCGGTGTGCCTTTTGTCGCCTAAAAATTTATATAAGCCTATATAAATCAATTGTTTATAAGTTTTTCTCAGGCGTTGGCACAGCCGTTGCGTTAGGCCTGTCACCCGCCACCAAGGGAGATGGCCAGAACATGAACACGCTTGAACCCCGTTTTGAAGACCTGCCACGTTACATCCGGGTACGCAGCGAGCCGGGTGCCCGCTTCGTTGAGTTCGACTTCGCCATCGGCTACCCCGACTTGTTCGTCGAGCTGGTGCTGCCGCAAGCCGCGTTCACCCAGTTCTGCCAACACAACCGCGTGGTGGTGATGGATCAGGCGATGGCCCAGGCAGTCGACGACGACATGGTCAAGTGGCGCTTCGGTGAAGCCGGTCGCCGCATGCCGGGCAAGCACGACTGAACGCCTGCCCATGGCAGCCACCCACAACAACAATAGGTACGGTCGAGATGAGCATAGAGATCAAGACAAGCACGGTGGAACCGATCCGCCAGACCTTCAGCCATATCCGCAGGCGCTTCGGTGACAAGCCGGCCAGTCGCTATCAGGAAGCCAGCTACGACGTCGCGGCCACGATCAATTTCCATTACCGCCCGCAGTGGCAGCCGGACAAGCTGCTCAACGATGTCACCCGCACCTGCCTGGTGATGCGCGACTGGTATGCGGTCAGCGACCCGCGTCAGTACTACTACGGCACCTATGTACAGACCCGTGCGCGCATGCAGGAAACCACCGAGCACGAGTACGCCTTCTGCGAGAAGCGCGAGCTGCTGGGACGCCTGAGCGACGAGCAGCGCGCACGCATCCTCCGAGCACTGGTGCCGCTGCGCCACGCCGAGCTGGGTGCCAACACCAATAACAGCGGCATCGCCGCCGATGGCTGCGCCACCACCGTGGTGCAGATGCACATCTACACCGCCATGGACCGCTTGGGGATAGCCCAGTACCTGTCACGCATCGGCCTGCTGCTCGACAACGGCGGCACCGAGGCGCTGGTGCAGGGCAAGCAGCTGTGGCTCGACGACCCGGTCTGGCAGGGCCTGCGCCGTTACGTCGAGGACAGCTTCGTGGTCAAGGACTGGTTCGAGCTGACCCTGGCGCAGAACCTGGTCAGCGATGGCCTGCTGTTCCCGCTGATGTACCAGAAGTTCGACGAGACCCTGAGTGCCGAAGGCGCCGGCGACGTCGGCATGCTCACCGAGTTCATGCGCCAGTGGTACGCCGAGAGCAGCCGCTGGGTCGATGCCATGGTCAAGACCGTGGCCGCCGAGAGCGAGAGCAATCGCCTGCAGATCGAAGCCTGGATCGAATACTGGCTGGCCCGTGCCCTTGAGGCGCAGGCACCGCTGGCCGAGATCAGCGCTGGCGGCGACGCATTCGCCAGCGTGCATCAGGACTTCCTCGTCCGGCTGAAAAAGCTCGGCCTGAACATTCAATAAGGATCCAGACCATGTCGCTTGTTTACCTCGTCCTGCAGGACAACGACAACGCCCGCTACCTGGTGGATGGCATCACCCATGACAACCCGCATGCGGTGGTCCAGCACCAGCCGGCAATGATTCGCATCGAGGCCGAAGGCCGTCTGGAGATCCGTCGCGACACCATGGAAGAGCGGCTCGGCCGCGCCTGGGACGTGCAGGAAATGCTGCTGGACGTAATCACCATCGGCGGCAACGTCGATGAAGACGACGACGCCTTCGTTCTCGAGTGGAAAAATTAGTAGGAGCCAAGCCATGACCGCTACCAAGAAAAAACTCGGCCTAAAAGACAAGTACCGCTACCTGACCCGCGACCTCGACTGGGAGCCTAGCTACCAGGACAAGAAGGACATCTTCCCCCACGAGGATTTCGAGGGCATCAAGATCACCGACTGGGACAAGTGGGAAGACCCCTTCCGCCTGACCATGGATTCCTACTGGAAGTACCAGGCCGAAAAAGAGAAGAAGCTCTACGCCATTCTCGATGCTTTCGCCCAGAACAACGGCCAGCAGACCATCTCCGATGCGCGCTACGTCAATGCGCTAAAGCTGTTCCTGGGTGGCATCAGCCCCTGCGAGTACCAGGCATTCCAGGGTTTTGCCCGGGTCGGCCGGCAATTCAGCGGCGCCGGTGCGCGGGTCGCCTGCCAGATGCAGGCGATTGACGAGCTGCGCCACGTGCAGACTCAAGTGCATGCGATGAGCCACTACAACAAGCACTTCAACGGCCTGCATGACTTCGCTCATATGCACGACCGGGTGTGGTTCCTCTCGGTGCCCAAGTCGTTCTTCGACGATGCGCGCACGGCCGGGCCGTTCGAGTTCCTCACCGCCATCTCGTTCTCCTTCGAGTACGTGCTGACCAACCTGCTGTTCGTGCCCTTCATGTCTGGCGCGGCCTACAACGGCGACATGGCCACCGTCACCTTCGGCTTCTCGGCGCAGTCCGACGAGGCACGGCACATGACCCTGGGCCTGGAAGTGATCAAGTTCATGCTCGAGCAGCACGAGGACAACGTGCCGATCATCCAGGGCTGGATCGACAAGTGGTTCTGGCGCGGCAACCGCCTGCTGTCGCTGGTCGGGATGATGATGGACTACATGCTGCCGAACAAAGTGATGTCCTGGGCCGAAGCCTGGGAAGTCTATTTCGAGGAGGCCGGCGGCGCGCTGTTCAAGGATCTGGAGCGTTACGGCATCCGTGCGCCGAAGTACGTCGAGCAGTCGACTATCGGCAAGGAGCACGTCTCCCACCAAGCCTGGGCGACCTTCTACCAGTACAGCCAGGCCACCAACTTCCACACCTGGATGCCCAACGAGGAGGAGATGGACTGGCTGTCGGCCAAGTACCCGAACACTTTCGACAAGTACTACCGCGAGCGCTTCACCTTCTGGCGCGAGCAGCAGGAAAAGGGCGAGCGTTTCTACAACAACACCCTGCCGCAGCTGTGCCAGGTGTGCCAGATCCCGACCATCTTCACCGAGCCGGACGACGCCACCCAGCTCAGCCATCGCAGCCATGTGCACGAGGGCGAGCGTTACCACTTCTGCTCGGATGGCTGCTGCGACATCTTCAAGAACCAGCCGCAAAAGTATGTCCAGGCCTGGCTGCCGGTGCACCAGATCTACCAGGGCAACTGCGGTGGTGCCGACGTCGAGTCGGTGGTGCGCGACTACTACAACATCAATATCGGCGAGGACAACTTCGAGTACCTCGGCTCGCCCGAGCACCAGCGCTGGCTGCAGTGGAAAGGCTTGAATCCGGCCGTCGCCCCGCTACCCAAGGCGAGCTGAGCCGGCGCGGGACGGCAGTGCCGTCCCGTTCCTTCCCATACCAAGAACAAGAGGAACCTTTTCATGACCGTCAATTCCATCGGGCCTTATGAATTCCCGCCGCTCGACCTCGAAGCCAACTTCCATGGCAATCGCCTGCTGTATGTAGGCTGGGATCGTCACCTGATGTTCAGCTCGCCATTCGCTCTGGCAGTGAGTCCGGCCATGGGCTTCAGCGAGTTGTGCGAGCAGGTGCTGCGTCCGGCCATGGCCGCTCACCCGGACACCGCCAAGGTCGATTTCAGCGCCAGCATCTGGCTGCTCAACGACGAGCCCTGGGCGCCGGATTTCGCCGCCAGCCTGGATGCCAACGGCCTGCGCCACAAGGACATGCTGCGTCTGCAAACCCCCGGCCTGAACGGCCTGGGTAACTCCGCGAGTTGAGGTGAGCCCCATGAGTTACACCGTCACCATCGAACCGACCGGCGAAGTGATCGAGGTGGAGGAAGGCCAGACCATCCTCCAGGCCGCCCTGCGTCAGGGCGTGTGGCTGCCCTTCGCCTGCGGTCATGGCACCTGTGCCACCTGCAAAGTGCAGGTGCTGGAAGGCGACGTCGAGATCGGCGCCGCCTCACCCTTCGCCCTGATGGACATCGAGCGTGAAGAGGGCAAGGTACTGGCCTGCTGCGCCACCGTGCAGAGCGATGTGACCATCGAAGCGGACATTGATGTCGATCCCGACTTCCTCGGCCATCCAGTGGCGGATTTCAGCGCCACGGTCACGGCCATCGTCGAGCTGTCGCCGACCATCAAGGGCCTGCACCTGCGCTTGGATCGGCCGATGGCCTTCCAGTCCGGGCAATACATCAACCTCGACCTGCCGGGTATCGACGGCAGCCGGGCGTTCTCCCTGGCCAACCCGTCGGGCCAGGACAGCGAGGTGGAACTGCATGTACGCCTGGTCGAGGGCGGCGCCGCCACCAGCTATATCCACCAGCAACTCAAGGTCGGCGATCAACTGCAGTTGTCTGGCCCTTATGGGCAGTTCTTCGTGCGTGGCTCGCAGCCGGGCGACCTGATTTTCATGGCCGGTGGCTCGGGCTTGTCCAGCCCGCAGTCGATGATCCTCGACCTGCTGGCACAGGGCGACAGCCGCCAGATCACCCTGTTCCAGGGCGCGCGCAACGTCGCCGAACTGTACAACCGCGAACTGTTTGAGGGCCTGGCCCGCGCGCACGCCAATTTCACCTATGTGCCGGCGCTCAGCCAGGCCACCGACGACCCGCACTGGCAGGGCTTCAAGGGCTTCGTGCATGACGCCGCCAAGGCTCATTTCGATGGCCGTTTCACGGGGCACAAAGCCTACCTGTGCGGACCGCCACCGATGATCGACGCGGCCATCAGCACCCTGATGCAGGGCCGCCTGTTCGAACGCGACATCTTTATGGAGCGCTTCCTCACCGCGGCCGATGGCGCAGGCGACGGCCAGCGTTCCGCGCTGTTCAAACGCATCTGAGGCCCGCCGCCATGGGCAGACAGTATCAAGTGACCGAGGCCAGCAGTGGCCAGCATTTCAGCTGCGACGAGACGCTGTCGGTCCTTGCCGCCATGGAACAACAGGGCCTGCTCTGCGTGCCAGTCGGTTGCCGCGGTGGCGGCTGTGGCCTGTGCAAGGTGCGGGTGCTGGCCGGCGACTACGAGTGCGGGCGGATGAGCTGCAAGCATGTGCCGAGCGAGGCCCGCGAACAGGGCTACGCCCTGGCCTGCCGCCTGTTTGCCCGCAGCGATCTGTGTATCGAGCGTTATCAAAAGCCGTGCAGCGAAAACACGGTCGACCCACAACAAAGACAAAAGGTGTCGTTATGAAAAAAGGTGTGATGCGTCCCGGCCACGTGCAACTGCGCGTGCTGGACATGGCCAAGGCCCTGGAACACTACGTCGAGCTGCTCGGCCTGATCGAGGTCGACCGCGACGAGCAAGGTCGGGTTTATCTCAAGGCCTGGACCGAGACCGACAAGTTCTCCGTGGTGCTGCGCGAGGCCGACGAGCCGGGCATGGATTTCATGGGTTTCAAGGTGATCGACGATGCCTGCCTGACCCGCCTGGCCGGCGAGTTACAAGCGTTCGGCTGCCAGGTCGAAGAACTGCCGGCCGGCGATCTCAAGGACTGCGGCCGGCGAGTGCAATTCACCTCACCCTCCGGACACCGCTTCGAGCTGTTCGCGCAGAAGCAGGTCACCGGCAAATGGGGCCTTGAAGAGGTCAACCCGGAAGCCTGGCCGCGTGGCCTCAAAGGCATGCGCGCGGTGCGTTTCGACCATTGCCTGCTATACGGCGACGAACTCGACGAAACCCTGCGCCTGTTCACCGAGGTGCTCGGCTTCACCCTCGCCGAACAGGTGCTCGATGGCGGCACACGCATCGCCCAGTTCCTCAGCCTGTGCATGAAGGCCCACGACGTGGCGTTCATCCTCCACCCGGAGAAGGGCCGTTTCCACCATGCCTCGTTCTTCCTCGAGACCTGGGAGGACGTGCTGCGCGCGGCCGACCTGATCAGCATGACCGACACCTCGATCGACATCGGCCCGACCCGTCACGGCCTGACCCACGGCAAGACCATCTACTTCTTCGACCCGTCCGGCAACCGCAACGAAGTGTTCTGCGGCGGCGACTACCACTACCCCGATCACCCAGTGGTGACCTGGACCGCCGACCAACTGGGCAAGGCGATCTTCTACCACGACCGGGTCCTCAACGAACGTTTCCTTACCGTGCTGACCTGAGCGTTTTTTCATAAATCAAAAAAGCCCCGCTCGACTTATTGCAGAGATTGCGCAGATGAAAGAGATCAAACATTTCATTAACGGCGAGTACGTCGGTTCGGCCAGCGGCAAGCTGTTCGACAACGTCAATCCGGCTAATGGCCAGGTAATCGCCAAGGTCCATGAGGCCGGCGAGGCCGAGGTCGACGCCGCGGTCAAGGCCGCCCGCGCCGCGCTCAAGGGCCCTTGGGGCAAGATGAACGTGGCCCAGCGCACCGAGATTCTTCATCGTGTCGCCGCCGGCATCACCGCACGTTTCGACGAGTTCCTCGAGGCCGAGTGCCTAGACACCGGCAAACCCAAGTCGCTGGCCAGCCACATCGACATCCCGCGCGGCGCGGCCAACTTCTCGGTATTCGCCGACCTGGTGAAGAACGTGCCCACCGAGGCCTTCGAGATGGCCACCCCGGACGGTGCCGGCGCGCTCAATTACGGTGTGCGCCGACCCAAAGGCGTGATCGGGGTGATCAGCCCGTGGAACCTGCCGCTGTTGCTGATGACCTGGAAGGTCGGCCCGGCGCTGGCCTGCGGCAACACGGTGGTGGTCAAACCCTCCGAGGAAACCCCCACCACCACCGCGCTGCTCGGTGAGGTGATGCAGGCTGCTGGTGTACCGGCCGGCGTGTACAACGTGGTGCACGGCTTCGGCGGCAACTCGGCCGGCGCCTTCCTCACCGCCCACCCGGACGTCGATGCCTACACCTTCACCGGCGAAACCGGCACCGGCGAAACCATCATGCGCGCCGCGGCCAAGGGCGTGCGTCAGGTGTCGCTGGAACTGGGTGGCAAGAACGCCGGCATCGTGTTCGCCGACTGCGATATGGACAAGGCCATCGAGGGCACCCTGCGCTCGGCCTTCGCCAACTGCGGCCAGGTCTGCCTGGGCACCGAGCGGGTGTATGTCGAACGCTCGATCTTCGACGCGTTCGTCGCCCGCCTCAAGGCCGGTGCCGAGAGCCTGGTGATCGGCCCGCCGGACGACGCGAGCAGCAACTTCGGCCCTTTGGTCAGCCTCAAACACCGGGAAAAAGTCCTCAGCTACTACCAGCAGGCGCGCGACGACGGTGCCAACGTCATCACCGGCGGCGGCGTGCCAGAGATGCCGACACACCTGGCCGGCGGCGCCTGGGTGCAGCCGACCATCTGGACCGGCCTGGCCGACGATTCGGCGGTGGTCACCGAGGAAATCTTCGGCCCCTGCTGCCACATCCGTCCGTTCGACAGCGAAGAGGAGGCCATCGAACTGGCCAACAGCCTGCCCTACGGTCTGGCATCGGCGATCTGGACCGAGAACAGCTCGCGCGCCCACCGCGTCGCCGGGCAGATCGAGGCGGGCATCGTCTGGGTCAACAGCTGGTTCCTGCGTGACCTGCGCACCGCGTTCGGCGGCAGCAAGCAGTCAGGCATCGGCCGCGAAGGGGGTGTGCACTCGCTGGAGTTCTACACCGAGCTGAAAAACATCTGCGTGAAACTCTGAGGTGACCATGAGTGCATCCATGGAGGCACCTACACAAGCACGGGCGCATAGCCCCGAGGTGGGTCGGCAGATCCTCGCGGCCGGCTGGCGCACCAACCTGCTGGAGCAGGGCAGCGGCTTTCCGCTGCTGCTGATCCACGGCTCCGGTCCCGGCGTCACTGCCTGGGCCAACTGGCGCCTGGTCATGCCGGCGCTGGCCCAGAACCGCCGGGTGATCGCCCCGGACATGCTCGGCTTCGGTTACAGCGAGCGCCCCGCGGATGCTCACTACAACCTCGACACCTGGGTGCTGCATGCCCTCGGCGTGCTGGATGCCCTGGGCATCGCCCAGGCCGACCTGGTTGGCAATTCCTTCGGCGGCGCCATCGCCCTGGCCCTGGCTGTACGGCATCCCGAGCGAGTCCGTCGGCTGGTGCTGATGGGCAGCGTCGGCGTGCCCTTCGAGTTGACCCCGGGCCTGGACGCCGCATGGGGCTACACGCCATCGCTGGCCAATATGCGCGCGCTGCTCGACTTCTTCGCCTTCGACCGCGGCCTGGTCAACGACGAACTGGCCGAGCTGCGTTACCAGGCCAGCATCCGTCCAGGCTTTCAGGAGTCCTTCGCTGCCATGTTCCCGGCCCCGCGCCAGCGCTGGGTCGAGGCGCTGTGCAGCGACGAGCGGGCGATCCGCGCGCTGCCCCACCAGACCCTGGTAGTGCATGGCCGCGAAGACCAGATCATCCCGCTGGAGACCTCGCTGACCCTGGCCCACTGGATCCCCAACGCCCAATTGCACATCTACGGCCACTGCGGCCACTGGACCCAGATCGAACACGCCGGCCGTTTCGCCCGCCTGGTCGAGGATTTCCTCACCGAGGCCGCACCCCTTTCCTGAGAGAGAGACAAGCATGGACCAGATATTGATCAACGAGCTCGGCGACGAGCTGTACCAGGCGATGCTCAACCGTGAAGCAGTCAGCCCGCTGACCGAGCGCGGTTTCGCCATCAGCATCGACGATGCCTACCACATCTCCCTGCGCATGCTCGAACGCCGGCTGGCTGCCGGCGAGAAGATCATCGGCAAGAAGATCGGCGTCACCAGTAAGGCAGTACAGAACATGCTGGGCGTGTATCAGCCGGACTTCGGCTACCTGACCGACGCCATGGTGTTCAACAGCGGTGAAGCCGTGCCGATCAGCCAACGGCTGATGCAGCCCAAGGCCGAGGGCGAGATCGCCTTCATCCTGAAGAAGGACCTGATCGGCCCCGGCGTGACCAACGCCGACGTGCTGGCCGCCACCGAGTGCGTGATGCCCTGCTTCGAGATCGTCGACTCGCGCATCCGCGACTGGAAAATCAAGATCGAGGACACCGTGGCGGACAACGCCTCCTGCGGCCTGTTCGTGCTCGGCGACACGGCGGTGTCGCCACGCCAGGTCGACCTGGTCACCTGCGGCATGCTGGTAGAGAAGAACGGCCAGCTGCTCAGCACCGGCGCCGGCGCCGCGGCCCTGGGTTCGCCGGTCAACTGCGTGGCCTGGCTGGCCAACACCCTCGGCCGTTTCGGCATCCCGCTGAAGGCTGGCGAAGTGATCCTCTCCGGTTCGCTGGTACCCCTGGAGCCGGTCAAGGCCGGCGACTTTATGCGCGTCGAGATCGGCGGCATCGGCAGCGCCTCCGTGCGCTTTACCTGATCGAACAGAGGACAGACCCATGAGCAAGAAACTCAAGGCGGCCATTATCGGCCCCGGCAATATCGGTACCGATCTGGTGATGAAGATGCTGCGTTCCGAGTGGATCGAGCCGGTGTGGATGGTTGGCATCGACCCCAACTCCGACGGCCTCAAGCGTGCCCGCGAATTCGGCATGAAGACCACTGCCGATGGCGTCGACGGCCTGCTGCCGCACGTGCTGGACGACGACATCCGCATCGCTTTCGATGCCACTTCGGCTTATGTGCATGCCGAAAACAGTCGCAAGCTCAACGCGCTGGGCGTGCTGATGGTCGACCTGACCCCGGCGGCCATCGGCCCCTACTGCGTGCCGCCGGTCAACCTCAAGCAGCACGTCGGCCGCCTGGAAATGAACGTCAACATGGTCACCTGCGGCGGTCAGGCCACCATCCCCATGGTCGCCGCGGTGTCCCGCGTGCAGCCGGTGGCCTACGCCGAGATCGTCGCCACCGTCTCCTCGCGCTCGGTCGGCCCGGGCACGCGCAAGAATATCGATGAGTTCACCCGCACCACCGCCGGTGCCATCGAGCAGGTCGGCGGCGCCAGGGAAGGTAAGGCGATTATCGTCATCAACCCGGCCGAGCCGCCGCTGATGATGCGCGACACCATCCACTGCCTGACCGACAGCGAGCCGGACCAGGCCGCGATCACCGCCTCGGTCCACGCAATGATCGTCGAGGTGCAGAAATACGTACCCGGCTACCGCCTGAAGAACGGCCCGGTGTTCGACGGCAACCGCGTGTCGATCTTCATGGAAGTCGAAGGCCTGGGCGACTACCTGCCCAAGTACGCCGGCAACCTCGACATCATGACCGCCGCCGCGCTGCGCACCGGCGAGATGTTCGCCGAGGAAATCGCCGCTGGCACCATTCAACTGCCGCGTCGCGACATCGCGTTCGCGTGAGGAGTAGCACCATGAATTTGCACGGCAAGAGCGTCATCCTGCACGACATGAGCCTGCGCGACGGCATGCACGCCAAGCGCCACCAGATCAGCCTGGAGCAGATGGTCGCGGTCGCCACCGGCCTCGACGCCGCCGGCATGCCGCTGATCGAGATCACCCACGGCGACGGCCTCGGCGGTCGTTCGATCAACTACGGCTTCCCGGCGCACAGCGACGAGGAGTACCTGCGCGCGGTGATCCCGCACCTCAAGCAGGCCAAGGTCTCGGCCCTGCTGCTGCCCGGCATCGGCACCGTCGAGCACCTGCGCATGGCGCTGGACTGCGGCGTCTCGACCATCCGCGTGGCCACCCACTGCACCGAGGCCGACGTCTCCGAGCAGCACATCGGCATGGCGCGCAAGCTCGGCGTCGACACCGTCGGCTTCCTGATGATGGCGCACATGATCAGCGCCGAGAAAGTCCTGGAACAGGCCAAGCTGATGGAGAGCTACGGCGCCAACTGCATCTATTGCACCGACTCGGCTGGCTACATGCTGCCCGATGAAGTCAGCGAGAAAATCGGCCTGCTGCGCGCCGAACTGAACCCGGCCACCGAGGTCGGCTTCCACGGCCACCACAACATGGGCATGGCCATCGCCAACTCGCTGGCTGCCATCGAGGCCGGTGCCATACGCATCGACGGCTCGGTCGCCGGCCTCGGCGCCGGTGCCGGCAACACCCCGCTGGAGGTGTTCGTCGCGGTGTGCAAACGCATGGGCGTGGAGACCGGCATCGACCTGTACAAGATCATGGACGTCGCCGAGGACCTGGTGGTGCCGATGATGGATCAGCCGATCCGCGTCGACCGCGACGCCCTGACCCTGGGCTACGCCGGGGTGTACAGCTCGTTCCTGCTGTTTGCCCAGCGCGCCGAGAAGAAATACGGCGTCTCGGCCCGCGACATCCTGGTCGAACTGGGCCGGCGCGGCACCGTCGGTGGCCAGGAAGACATGATCGAAGACCTGGCCCTGGACATGGCCCGGGCCCGTCAGCAGCAGAAGGTGAGCGCATGAACCGTACCCTGACCCGCGAACAGGTGCTGGCCCTGGCCGAGCACATCGAAAACGCCGAGCTGAATGTCCACGACATCGGCAAGGTGACCAACGACTTCCCCGAGATGACCTTCGCCGACGCCTACGACGTGCAGTGGGAAATCCGCCGGCGCAAGGAAGCCCGCGGCAACAAGATCGTCGGCCTGAAGATGGGCCTGACCTCCTGGGCGAAGATGGCGCAGATGGGCGTGGAAACGCCGATCTACGGCTTCCTCGCCGACTACTTCAGCGTGCCGGACGGCGGCGTGGTGGATTGCTCCAAGCTGATCCACCCGAAGATCGAGGCGGAAATCTCGGTGGTAACCAAGGCGCCGCTGCACGGTCCGGGCTGCCACCTGGGTGACGTGATCGCGGCGATCGACTACGTGATCCCCACCGTCGAGGTGATCGACTCGCGCTACGAGAACTTCAAGTTCGACCTGATCAGCGTGGTCGCCGATAACGCCTCCTCAACCCGCTTCATCACTGGCGGACGCATGGCCAGCCTGGAGGAGGTCGACCTGCGCACCCTCGGCGTGGTCATGGAGAAGAACGGCGAAGTGGTGGAACTCGGCGCCGGCGCCGCGGTGCTCGGCCATCCGCTGTCCAGCGTGGCGATGCTGGCCAACCTGCTGGCCGAGCGCGGCGAACACATCCCGGCCGGTACCTTCATCATGACCGGCGGCATCACCGCCGCCGTGCCGGTGGCGCCGGGCGACAACATCACCGTGCGCTACCAGGGCCTCGGCTCGGTGTCCGCGCGCTTCGTTTAAACCTTGTGCGGCCGGCTTGCGCGCCGGCCGTTTTTTGCAGGAGCAGAACCATGCCTATCGCCCAGTTGTACATTCTTGAAGGTCGCAGCAACGAGCAGAAGGAAACCCTGATCCGCGAAGTCAGCGAGGCCATGTCGCGCTCACTGGACGCGCCGATCGAACGGGTGCGGGTGATCATCACCGAGATGCCGAGCAACCACTTCGGCATCGGCGGCGAACCGGCGAGCAAGGTCAGGCGCTAGCGATCAAGCCGCACGCCAACGGCAGCCACGAGCGGCCCTAGACCCGCACCGTCCTGCGGCCTGCCAAGGGTCCTTGTAGGAGATCACCCGTCGTACAGCAAACTAGGTGCTCAAGGATCAAGACCGCAGGATGGGTGGGGCCGCCTAGGTCGGGCCGCGTAGGTGGGGCCGCCTAGGTTAGGCGCCCACAAATTGACCTGCTGCCAGCAGAATAACCGTGCCGTGACCCATCATGGATTTCAGCCACAACAACCGGATACAGGTATGAATCGCTCGATGGGTATCGCTGCGCTCAACACCATCCTACAGTTACTGGCTACGACAAGATTTCGTAAAATTTTCTATATATAAAACAATGAGTTATTTGTTTTATGATGGGAGCGGGCCATGCCCGCGACAGAACATTCCGGCCACCAATCTGTAGTCGCGGCTAACGCGGAGCGCCGCCCGGCCCCGCCCACAAGAGCAACGCGGATTTACTTCTGCGCCAGTGCTGCCGCTTTTACCAGGCAGCTGCCGGGGACAGGGCAGTTTCCTTCAATACCGCGATGTAACCATCGATCAGTCTTCGCCTTCTTTCTGGCAATGCTGACAGGTGTGCGATGACTCTTCTGCTTTCCATGGCGGCCTTTGCCCTGGCCTCTTCGATTTCCCCCGGCCCGGTCAATCTGGTGGCGCTTAGCGCCGGCGCGCGTTATGGCCTGCGCGCCAGCCTGTGGCATGTGACCGGGGCGACCCTGGGTTTTACCCTGCTGTTATTGGCCATGGGTTTGGGCCTGCAACAGCTGTTGGCGCAGTGGCCACCACTGAAGACCCTGCTGCATGGGGCCGGCGTGGCCTTTTTGCTCTATATGGCCTATGGCTTGGCGCGCGACGACGGTCGCCTCGACAGCGGCAAGGCGCAGCGCGCGCCCGGGTTGCTCAGCGGCGCGGCGATGCAGTGGCTCAACCCCAAGGCGTGGCTGGCATCGCTGGCCGGCATAGGGGCGTTCGCGGCCAATGGTGAGCTGTCTCTGGTTGGCCAGTTCGCCGCGCTGTATTTCGTCATCTGTTACCTGTCGATCGCCTGCTGGGCCTATGCCGGCGCCTTCCTGCGCCAGTACCTCGAACAGCCGCGGCGCATGCGCCTGTTCAATCGCGGTCTGGCCCTGCTGCTGGTGGCGTCCGCGCTTTATCTGCTGCTGTGGTGATCAGTGCACGTAGCGGTATTGCCCGGGGGTGGCGGCGAGCAGTTGCTTGAAGGTGCGTTGCAGGTGCGCCTGGTCGGCGAAACCGGCCGCCAGGGCGACCTCGGCGATCTGCCCGCCACGCCTGAGGCGGGCCTGGGCGAATTGGACGCGGCTGTTGATCAGATAGGCATGCGGGGTCATGCCGTAGCAGCGCCGGAAACTGCGGGTCAGATAGGACGCTGAAAGCCCGGCCGCCGCACAGATATCCTCCAGCTTCAGCGCCTCGGTGCAGCGTTCGTGGATCAACTCGGCGGCCAGGCGCAGGCGCGGGTTGTCCTCGCGGCGCTTGGCCGGCGCGGGGTCGAGGCGTTGCTGCAGCTCGGCGAAAAAATCCAGCAGCGCGCAATGCTTGTGCATGACCTCGGCCTGGTCGTCGCCGAGCAGGCGATAGAGGCGATTCAGGCCGCGATAGAGCACGGGGTCGCGGCTGAGAATAGCGGCGAAGGCGCGCAGCGGTTGGTTGTGACTGAAGCCCAGCTGGTGCTGCAGTTCGGTCAGCCAGGCCACGTCGACATAGAACATGCGATAAGACCACGCCTGACCGTCGAGGGGATTGCAGGCATGCACATCACCCGGATTCATCAGCACCACGGTGCCGGCGGCGACCCGTTCGCGGGCCTTTTCGTTGAGGTAGGTGCTGCGTCCACGGGTGATGACGCCGATCGAGAAAAACCCATGGGAGTGCGGCGCGTAGCACAGCTGGCGCCCGTCCAGCACATCCCGCGCTTCCACGAACGGCAGGGCCGGGTCGCGCCAGAAGCGCGGGCTGGTTGCTTGATCTACCTTGGTCTTTGCCATGCTGAGTCGCTCGTTGGCCGAACCGGCCGAGTGGCGACTATAGCCGTTGGCGGCCGTCGAACAAACCGGCAGCGATGCCGAGCGCTTTGCCTTACCATGCCGGGATTGGGTCGAGTCGAGCCGTGCATGACTGCTTTTTTCCAGCGTTTTCGCGTCATCCTGATCGTGCTGCTGATTCTCCTCGGCTTGCTCGCCAGCATGTGGCTGGCCGGGCGTTATGCCGAGCAGCGCGCCTGGCAGGAGCGCAGCGTCGAGGCGCGTGGCCAGTTGCAACTCTATGCCCAGTCGCTGCATACCCTGGTCGAGCGCTTTCGCTCGGTGCCCGAGGTGCTGGCCCTGGACAGCGATATCAAGTCGCTGCTGCATGCGCCGAATGATCGCCTGCTGCGCGAGAAACTCAACCAGCGCCTGGAGCAGTTGAACGCCGCCGCCGGCTCCACCGTGCTCTATCTGCTCGACAGCCAGGGCGAGACGCTGGTGGCGAGCAACTGGCGCGACTGGAGCAGCTTCGTCGGCAACAACTACGCCTTCCGCCCCTATTTTCAGGATGCCGTGCGCCAGTCGTCCGGGCGCTATTTCGCGGTGGGCGTGACCACCGGGATTCCCGGCTATTTCCTCTCCCACGTGGTGCGCGACGATGACGGCGTGGTACTCGGCGTGCTGGTGGCCAAGCTCGAACTGGAGGAACTGCAGCGCGAGTGGGCCGGGCAGTCCGGGGTGTTGCTGGTGGCCGACAGCTACTCGGTGGTGATTCTCAGCAGTCGCCCGGCCTGGCGCTTTCTCACCCTGCACGCGTTGAGCGCACAGGCCCGTGGCGAACTGGTGGAGGTGCGCAAGTACGCCGAGCAGGCGCTGCAACCGCTGGCCAGCGAGCTGCGCAAGCGCATCGGCGAGGACAGCGAGTGGCGCCGAGTCGATGGCCCGGACGGGCGCCGCGACTACCTCTGGCAACGCCTGGCGCTACCCGAAGAAGACTGGACCCTGCACCTGCTGGTCGAGCCGCAAGCGCTGGTCGACAGCGTGCGCAGCTACCGCCTGGCCGCCGCCGGGGTGTGGATGACCTTGGCGTTTCTCCTGCTGTTTCTCGCCCAGCGGCGCAAGAACCAGCGCCTGCAGGCAGGCATTCGCGAGCGCCTTGAGCGCGAAGTGGCGCTGCGCACCGCCGAGTTGCGCGAGGCCCAGGAGGGTCTGGTGCATGCGGCAAAGATGGCGGCCCTGGGGCAGATGTCGGCAGCCATGGCCCACGAGATCAACCAACCGCTGACCGCCATGCAGATGCAACTGGGCAGTCTGCGCCTGCTGCTCGACAGCGGTCGCCAGGCCGATGTACACGAAGGCTTGCGCCGTATCGACGCATTATTGCAGCGCATGGCCGGGCTGACCGGACACCTGAAAACCTTCGCCCGCAAGAGCCCGGCTGGCCTCAGCGAACGCTTGCGCCTGGGCGATGTGCTGGAGCAGGCGCTGCAACTGCTGGCGCCACGCCTGCGCAGCGAACAGGTGGTGTTGCACTGCGAAACTGACAGCAACGCCATGGTGCTGGGCGATGCGATCCGCCTCGAACAAGTGCTGCTCAATCTGCTCAACAACGCGCTGGATGCCATGGCCGGCGTCGAGCAGCGGCTGCTCAGCGTGTCGATCCAGCGCCAGGGCGAGCGCTGCCTGCTGACTATCACGGACAGCGGCGGCGGCATTGCCGAGGAAAACCTGACACGCGTGTTCGAGCCATTCTTCACCACCAAACCGGTGGGCCAGGGCTTGGGCCTTGGCCTGGCGGTGTCCTACGGCATCGTCCGCGAACTGGGCGGCAGCCTGGAGGTGAGCAATGGCCCGGAAGGCGCGGTGTTTACCCTCAGGCTGCCGGCGGCAGCGTAGGGTGCGCTGTGCTCACCGACTAACGCATACCACCCGCCTGCTGCTGCGCACGGCGCACCCTACACGTATCAAGGCAGTTACACTGCCGTCGATTGATCAGGAGGTGATATGACCGGGCAAGTGATAGTCGTCGACGATGAAGAGGCAATCCGCGAGGCGGTGCAGCAGTGGCTGGAGCTCTCGGATTTTCGCGTGCAAAGCTGTGCCAGCGCGACCCAGGCGCTGGCGCTGATCGACCGCGACTTCCCCGGAATCGTCATCAGTGATGTACGCATGCCCGGCACCGATGGCTTGCAACTGCTGGACAAGCTGCTGGAGCTGGATCGCGACCTGCCGGTGATCCTGGTTACCGGCCACGGCGATGTGCCCATGGCGGTGCAGGCGTTGCGCCAGGGCGCCTACGATTTTATCGAGAAGCCCTTCACCCCCGAGCGCCTGCTCGACAGCGTGCGCCGCGCCCTGGACAAGCGTCGGCTGGTCTGTGAAAACCGCCAGCTGCGCCAGCAGTTCGCCCTCAAGGATCATATCGAGGCGCAGCTGCTCGGCGTCTCGCGACCGATGGAAACCCTGCGCCGACAGATCCTCGAACTGGCCGGGACCTCGGTGAATATCCTGATTCGTGGCGAAACCGGCAGCGGTAAAGAGCGGGTCGCCCGCTGCCTGCATGACTTCAGCACGCGCGCCGGCAAGCCCTTCGTCGCCCTCAACTGTGCGGCGATCCCGGAGCAACTGTTCGAGAGCGAGCTGTTCGGCCACGAAAGTGGCGCCTTCACTGGCGCCCAGGGCAAGCGCATCGGCCGCATCGAGCATGCCGACGGCGGCACCCTGTTCCTCGACGAGGTGGAAAGCCTGCCGCTGGCGCAACAGGTCAAGCTGCTGCGGGTGCTGCAGGAGAAGACCCTGGAACGACTCGGTTCCAATCGCAGTATCCAGGTCGACCTGCG
Source organism: Pseudomonas sp. (assembly GCF_030683065.1). Lineage (GTDB taxonomy): Bacteria > Pseudomonadota > Gammaproteobacteria > Pseudomonadales > Pseudomonadaceae > Aquipseudomonas. Next base: position 82,431 of record NZ_JAUXMX010000004.1, on the reverse strand, counting down.
GGTGATCAGTGCGGTCAAGCCGGACCTGCTCGATGAAGTGCGTGCCGGGCGTTTCCGCGAGGATCTGTACTACCGCCTGAATGTCGCCAGCCTGCGTATTCCGCCACTGCGCGAGCGCCGTGAGGACATTCCCCTGCTATTCGAGCACTTCGCCCGCGAAGCCGCCGAACGTCACGGCCGCGAGCTGCCACCCCTGCAACCGACCGAGTTGGCGCGGCTACTGGGTCACGACTGGCCGGGTAATGTGCGCGAGCTGATCAACGCCGCCGAGCGCCATGCCCTGGGCCTGAGTGCCCCGGTCGAACACTCGGGAGAGTTGCTCACGCAGTCCCTCGCCGAGCAAATCGAGGCCTTCGAGGCGCAATGCCTGCACCGCGCCTTGCAGCACTGCCAGGGCAATATCACCGAGGTCATGGCGTTGTTGCAGCTGCCACGGCGCACCCTCAACGAAAAAATGCAGCGCCATGGCCTGCAGCGCAGCAGTTATCGTCCGGCGGGTGGTGGTGACGAGGACTAAAGCAGCCCTGGCTCGGCCCGGGCTGGGTGTTCAATCAAGACGGCCTGATCACATCGCCGCTGATCAAGTCGCGAATCAGGCTGGGGTTCTTGCGCCCACCCAAGGCACCGCCAAGCACCTTGTCCAGTTGCTGCGGAAAGTACTGCTCGACCCGCAGGCGTGAGCGGGCAGCCGGGCGACCAGCCGGGTTGGCCGAAGTCGACACCAGCGGGCCGGTGAGTGCGCAGAGTTCACGCACCAGCGGGTGGTCGCTGACGCGCAGGGCGACGCTGCTGTGCTCACCGGTGATCCACTCGGGCAGGCGCTGCTGATGCGGCACCAGCCAGGTATTGGGTCCTGGCCAGGTACCGGCCAGACGGTCACGCCAAATATCCGGCAAATCGTCGAGAAGAAAATCGAATTGCTCAATGCAGTCCGCCACCAGAATCAGGCCCTTGCTCATCGGCCGTTCTTTCAGGGCCAATAGCCGCGCCACTGCGCTTTCGTTCCACGGGTCGCAGCCGAGCCCCCACACCGCTTCGGTCGGGTATGCGATTACGCCGCCCTGACGCACCACACGCGCCGCCTGCTGTACCTGCCAATTGCTGACCATTCTGCTCTCCGGATAAAGGCTGCCACGCAGTGTATCCAAGCTAGCGAGCGCGGCCCACCCAGCGTCCACCTTCGCAGGCGATATGGCCATCCAATTCCAGTTCGGTGAGGGCCGCCAATACCTGCGAAAACGGCCAACCGCTGGCCGCCGCCAGGGCCTCACTGCTGTGCGGCGCCGCGTGCAGCAAGTCGAGCAGCGGATGCTTGAAGCTCGCCTCGTTCGCCAGCGGCGGCTGCAGCTGCCAACCGCGCAACGCTTCGAGAATATGCTCGATACTTTCCACCAGCACGGCGCCATCGCGGATCAACTGATGACAACCGCGCGCACCCGGGTGGTGGATCGAGCCGGGAATGGCATACACCTCGCGGCCTTGTTCGGCTGCCAGCCGCGCGGTGATCAGCGAGCCGCTGGACGGGCTGGCCTCGACCACCAATACGCCGAGGGACAGGCCGCTGATGATGCGGTTGCGCCTGGGGAAATTGCTCGCATGGGGAGGGCAGTCCAGCGTCAGCTCGGACACCAGCGCGCCGCCGTGCTCGACGATATCCGCCGCCAATTGCCGGTGCCGCGCCGGATACAGGCGCTGCAGGCCGGTACCGAGTACCGCAATGGTTTTGCCCGCCACATCGAGCGCACCTTGGTGGGCGGCGCCGTCAATGCCCAGGGCCAGGCCGCTGGTGATGACAAAGCCGCCGGCAGCCAGGCTGCGCGCGAAGCTGTGCGCGGTGTCCAGCCCAGGCCGGGAAGCACGGCGACTGCCGACCATGGCCAGTTGCGGCAGTTCGAGCAACGCCGGATCACCGGCCACATAGAGCAGGGGCGGGGCATCATTGAGTTCGGCAAGCAAGCCCGGGTACGCAGGATCGTCCCACATCAACACATGATGGCGCTCAGCCTCCAGCCAGGCCAGGGCCGCCGCAGCAGACTCACGCACCTCGCTGCTGCGCCGGGCCTCGGCGCAAACGGCCGGCAAGCCCAGCGAGCGCCAGGCACTGGCCGGCGCACTGAGGGCAGCGGAAGCGCTGTCAAAGGCGCTGAGCAATTTGCGAAAACGCCGCGGCCCAAGCTCCGGCAAGCTGTGCAAGCGCAGGCGGGCTTCGAGTTCGGCAGGGGATATGCAGTAGCTGGGGGATTGTGCCATGACGATCGTCCTTGATCGGTCGCGCCCGCAAACCTCTACAAGGTTCAGGGCGGCAGGTAGCGGTGCAGCGGAAACCCCAACCGCGCAAGCGCGCGGCTGGGGTCGGGGCGTTACGGGTTACGCACTTTGTCCATCACCGCGAGCTGGCGGTTGGCACCAAGGATCAGGCCGTAGCTGAGCTTGTCGTAGGCGCGGAACACCATCAACAAACCAGCCCGCTCATCGGGGATCTTCACCGCTTCACCCGTGACCCGGTCGCGCACGGTTTCACCGGTCTTGTACACCGCCAGCACGTTGCCCTCGGCCAGGCCATCACGCACGCCCTTGTTCAGGGTGACCACGTCGAACTGGCCGATCTGGGTCACGCCACGTGGAACGTCGAGAATCAAGCCGTTGATTTCGCTGCTCGGCTCGCTGGGCATAAAGGTCGAGGTGATCGCCCGCTCTTCGGTCGCGAACAGACGGTCGCCAAGCCGCACTTCCTGGGTCGAGCGGGTCAGGGTCATGGTGCCGATATCGCCTTCTTCGGCAACGATCTCACCGCCACCGATGTCATCGGCGTTGATCCCGAGGAACTCCTGGGTGTCCGGATCGACGTAGGTTTTGCCCTGACGGAAGATGCCATATACCGGCGCGGCTTCGTCGAACACCCCACGGGCATAGACACGATCACCGGCGCCGCTGACCACCCGCTCGGCTTCGCCGGCGACAATGTAGGGTGCCAGCTGGAATTGTTCAGGGGTATCGACGATACGGTTGCTCAGCAAAAAGCTGTTGATCGCCCCCAGTGGAATCGTCGGAATGGCTTCGGCCATCGGCGTGCTGCGGATTTGTGGCGACAGCTTGATGGTGCCGCGCGACTCGCCTCGGCTGAGCATCAAGCGGGGTTGGCCATCAATGTAGACTAGGCTGAGTTGGTCGCCAGGGTAGATCAGATGGGGGTTTGCCACTTGCGGATTGGCGTGCCAGATTTCTGGCCATTTCCACGGCTGACTAAGAAACCGCCCGGAAATATCCCAGAGGGTATCGCCCTTGACCACGGTATAACGGTCTGGGTGACCGTCCTTGAGTTGCACTTCGGCCTGGGCCAAGCCGCTAGCGGCAAGCAATAGCAGGGCGAGTAGTGATTTCCTCATGCGGTGAATCCCTTTATTATGTGCCTTCACGTGGAGCGCCCTAGCGCCGCGACTAAACCCAGTAGTACTGCGGCGTGAAGCCGTTTTTCAATGCTGCGCATCATCTTAGCAGCGGATTTTGACTTTATTCCACAAGTGCATCACAAACGCATATGGCTATATTAAACATCCTTGAATTTCCCGATCCACGCTTGCGCACCATTGCCAAGCCGGTGGACACGGTCGACGACGCTTTGCGTCAGCTGATCGATGACATGTTTGAAACCATGTACGAAGCGCCTGGCATCGGCCTGGCTGCGACCCAGGTCAACGTACACAAGCGTCTGGTGGTGATGGATCTGTCCGAAGACAGGAGCGAGCCACGGGTGTTCATCAACCCCGAGTTCGAGACGCTGACCGACGAGATGGACCAGTACCAGGAAGGCTGCCTGTCGGTGCCTGGCTTCTACGAGAACGTCGACCGCCCACAAAAGGTCAGGATCAAGGCCCTGGATCGCGATGGCCAGGCCTTTGAGCTGATCGCCGAAGGCCTGCTGGCGGTGTGTATCCAGCACGAATGCGACCACCTCAACGGCAAGCTGTTCGTCGATTACCTGTCCAACCTCAAGCGCGACCGGATCAAGAAGAAGCTGGAAAAGCAACATCGCCAGCAGGCTTGAGCCACACCTGCAAAGGCTTGCCGCGGCAAGCCTTTTTCTTTGGTGCCGGCACCCCAGAGGCGGCTTGAGTGCGAGATCGCGCAATATCGCAGGGTGCCGTCCGCGGCCCATGCAGAGCGACCGGTCAGCACAAAACGCCTTAACCGCCTGACTGGCACATAGCCTTTTCCTTTAGCGAGCCCCCATGACTGAAGCACTGCGTATCGTCTTTGCCGGCACCCCGGAGTTCGCCGCCGAACACCTGAAGGCCCTGCTCGATAGCCCTCACCAGATCATTGCGGTGTATAGCCAGCCGGATCGCCCGGCCGGCCGCGGGCAGAAACTCGCCGCCAGCCCGGTCAAGCAGCTCGCTGTGCAGCAGCAGATTCCGGTCTATCAACCGCAAACCCTGCGCGATCCGGCGGCCCAGGCGGAGTTGGCCGCGCTCAACCCCGATTTGCTGGTGGTGGTGGCCTACGGCCTGATCCTGCCGCAGGTGGTGCTGGATATTCCGCGCCTGGGTTGCATCAACAGTCATGCCTCCTTGCTGCCGCGCTGGCGCGGTGCCGCACCGATCCAGCGCGCCATCGAGGCCGGTGATAGTCAGTCCGGGGTCACCGTGATGCAGATGGAAGCAGGCCTGGACACCGGGCCGATGCTGCTCAAAGTGTTCACGCCGATCACCGCCGACGACACCGGCGGTAGCCTGCACGACCGTCTGGCCAGCCTCGGCCCGCAGGCAGTGCTGCAGGCCATCGCGGGCCTGTCCGCCGGTACGCTGCAAGGTGAGGTGCAGGACGACAGCCTGGCGACGTACGCACACAAACTGAACAAGGACGAGGCGCGTCTCGACTGGACACGCCCGGCCGTGGAACTCGAGCGGCTGGTACGCGCGTTCAACCCCTGGCCGATCTGCCACAGCACGCTGAACGGTGAAACCTTGAAGGTGCATGCAGCCGAGCCGGGCGAGGGTGCTGGTGCCCCGGGCACCATCCTTGCGGCCGACAAACTGGGTCTGACGGTGGCCTGCGGCCAAGGTGCGCTGCGCCTAACCCGCCTGCAACTGCCCGGCGGCAAAGCGCTGAACTTCAGTGACCTGTACAACAGTCGCCGCGAGCAGTTTGCCGCGGGCCTGGTGCTGCAATGATGAGGACATACGCATGAACCCGCGTCTCGCTGCCGCACGCGCCCTGGCTGTGGTGCTCAATGGCAAGGCCTCACTGGGCAGCAGCCTGCCGCCGCTGCTGGACAAGGTCGAGGCGCGCGACCGCGGCCTGGCCCAGGATCTGGCCTTCGGTACTGCCCGCTGGCAGCCGCGCCTGGCCCTGATCGCCGAAAAACTGCTGCAAAAGCCCTTCAAGGCAGTTGATCGTGACGTCGAGGCGTTGCTGCTGATCGGTCTGTATCAGCTGTTCTATACCCGTATCCCGGCCCACGCCGCCATCGGTGAGACGGTGGCCTGTGTCGACAAGCTGAAGAAGCCGTCGCTCAAGGGCCTACTGAATGCCGTGCTGCGCAACGCCCAGCGTGAGCATGAGGCCCTGCTGGTCGAACTGGACCGCGACCCGGTGCTGCACACCGCCCATCCGCGCTGGCTGCAGAAAGCTCTGAAAGCCCAGTGGCCCGATCACTGGCAAGCCATCTGCGCGGCCAACAATGCCCATCCACCGCTGATCCTGCGGGTCAATCGGCGCCTCGGCAGCCGTGATGACTACCTGGCAGAGCTGCGGCAGAGTGGATTCGCCAGCGAACCCTGCGTGTTCAGCCATGACGGTATTCGTTTGCTCCAGGCGTGCGATGTCACCACCCTGCCGGGGTTCGCCGCAGGCCGGGTCAGCGTGCAGGATGAAGCCGCGCAACTGGCCGCCGAGCTGCTCGAACTGGCACCCGGGCAACGGGTGCTGGATGCCTGTTGCGCACCGGGCGGCAAGACCTGCCACCTGCTCGAAGCCGAACCCGCACTGGCTGGCGTGGTGGCGGTAGACTTGGAAGAGAAGCGCCTGGTGCGGGTGCGCGAAAACCTCAAGCGCCTCAACCTCGACGCCGAGCTGATCGCCGCCGACGGTCGTGATACGGCGACCTGGTGGGACGGCCAACCGTTCCAGCGGATTCTGCTCGATGCGCCGTGCTCGGCCACCGGGGTAATTCGCCGCCACCCAGACATCAAGCTGACCCGTCAGCCCTCGGATATTCCCGCACTGGCCCAGTTGCAAGGCGAGTTGCTGGATGCCCTGTGGCCGACCCTGGAAGTCGGCGGCATCCTGCTGTACGCCACCTGCTCGGTGCTGCCCATGGAAAACAGCGACACCATCGCCGCCTTTCTCGCCCGCACGCCAAGCGCCAGCGAGCTGCAGATCAGCGCTGACTTCGGCCTGCAGCCCGCTCATGGTCGCCAGCTCCTGCCGCAAATCGACGGCCATGATGGTTTTTACTATGCCAAGCTGAGCAAGATATCCGCGTCTCCCCACTGATCAGGTTTGCAGGAGCAATTACGTGAAAATCATCATTCTCGGTGCCGGTCAGGTCGGTGGCACGCTGGCAGAACACCTGGCCAGCGAGGCCAACGACATCACCGTGGTCGACACCGACGCCGACCGCCTGCGCGACCTCGGTGACCGCCTGGATATCCGCACCGTACAAGGCCGCGGCTCATTCCCCACAGTATTGCGCCAGGCCGGTGCCGACGATGCCGACATGCTGGTGGCGGTGACCAACAGCGACGAAGTCAACATGATCGCCTGTCAGGTGGCTTACAGCCTGTTCCATACCCCGACCAAGATCGCCCGCGTGCGTGAGGCTGCTTACCTGACGCGCAGTGGTTTGTTTAACAACGAGTCGATCCCGGTCGACGTGCTGATCAGCCCCGAGCAGGTGGTGACCAACTACATCAAGCGCCTCATCGAATACCCCGGCGCGCTGCAGGTGATCGACTTCGCCGATGGCAAGGCCCAGCTGGTGGCGGTCAAGGCTTACTACGGCGGCCCGCTGGTCGGCCAGCAACTGCGTCAGTTGCGCGAGCACATGCCCAATGTCGATACCCGTGTTGCGGCGATATTCCGCCGTAACCGACCGATCATTCCCCAGGGCGATACCGTGATCGAGGCCGACGACGAGGTGTTTTTCATCGCCGCCAAGGGCCACATCCGCGCGGTGATGAGCGAGATGCGCCGCCTCGAAGTCAGCTACAAAAAGGTAGTGATCGCCGGCGGCGGGCATATCGGCGAACGCCTGGCCGAGGCCATCGAGAGCCGCTACCAGGTGAAGATCATCGAGATGAACCCGGCGCGTTGCCGCTACCTCTCGGAAAACCTCGACAGCACCGTGGTCCTGCAAGGCAGCGCCTCGGACAGGGACCTGCTGGTCGAGGAGAACATCAGCGACGCCGACATCTTCCTCGCCCTGACCAATGACGACGAGGCCAATATCATGTCGTCCTTGCTGGCCAAGCGCCTCGGCGCGCGCAAGGTGATGACCCTGATCAACAACCCGGCCTATGTCGACCTGGTTCAAGGTGGCGAGATCGACATCGCCATCAGCCCGCAGCTGGCCACCATCGGCACCCTGCTGACCCACGTGCGGCGTGGCGACATCGTCAGCGTGCACTCGTTGCGCCGCGGCGCCGCCGAAGCTATCGAGGCCATTGCCCACGGCGACGCCAAGTCAAGCAAAGTGGTCGGCCGTGCCATCAGGCACATCCCGCTGCCGCCGGGCACTACCATCGGCGCGATCATCCGGGCCGAGGAAGTGCTGATTGCCCACGATGCCACGGTGATCGAATCCGGCGACCACGTGATCCTGTTCCTGGTCGACAAAAAACACATCCGCGATGTCGAACGCCTGTTCCAGGTCGGCCTGACGTTTTTCTGAGCCCCGAGGTTTTTCTGAGCCTAGGCGCGGGGGGAACGCCGAGTTCCCCCCGCCGCGGTGACACTCATTGACCCTGCGCACTCTTGCGCCGCCGTCAGCCTCGGGCAGACAGCGCCCCGCGTTTGGGCACAGCCCGGGCGATGGCGTTGAGCAGCATGCCGTAAAGCGGCACGAAAAGTATCAGGCTGACCGCCAGCTTGATCACGTAATCCACGCTGGCGATCTCGACCCAGTGCTCGGCCATGAATGGGTCGCTGCTGTGCCAGAAGGCGATGGAGAAGAAGGCGAAGGTATCCAGCAGGTTGCCCAGCACCGTCGACGCAGCCGGGGCCACCCACCATTGGCGCAGGTTGCGCAGGCGGTCGAATACCTGGATGTCCAGCAGTTGCCCGAGGGCATAGGCGATAAAACTGGCCAGGGCGATGCGCGCGACGAATACATTGAACTCCTGCAGCGCGCTTACGCCGGCAAAACTGCCGCTCTGGAACAACACGGACACCCCATAAGAGGCGACCAGCGCCGGCAGCATGACCCGCGCGATCACTTGCCGCGCCGGGCCTTTGCCGAGTAGGCGTACGGTCAGGTCGGTTGCCAGGAAGATGAACGGAAAGCTGAACGCACCCCAGGTGGTCTGCCAGCCGAACAGGGTCATGGGCAGCTGCACCAGGTAGTTGCTGGCAATGATGATGAGCATATGAAAGGCGATCAGGCCGGCTAAAACCGGGCGCCAGATCGTCGCGGGGACTGTTGGCATGGCATATCCTTTTTGAATGAGATGGGGTTAGGGAACCCATTGCGGCGGCGCTGGAGTATTCGCCGCGCGGCATTCTAGCGTTTTCTTGACCGCGGAGATAAGTTTTATTGCACGCAGCAGACGACCGGGGGATCGCAGTGGGCGAGGGGCCTTTTACTCGCGCGCAACAAAGCGCAAGCCAACGCCCTCAGGATCCGCGCGCATCACCTCCATCTGCAGCACCGGCGCCTCGATCGGCAAATCCTGCACCTGCCCAGTGACTAGCGTGCCCAATGGCAGAGCTGACAGCTGCGGGTGTTTGACATAGACGCCGCCATCGGAAAGGTCGCGGGTCTGCGCCACCACCTCACCGAAACTCGGGTGACATATCTTGATCCGGCACTTCATGGAGGTACGTGGATGCTGGCGGTTGCTGGGCATATGCGTGACTGTCCTTAGCAGGTGAAGTGCGATTAATAACGCAGAATCCCGGAAAAGCCGAATAGTTATGCTGGGCAAAGGCCAATTGAGCGCTTCAATTCAGTACCACTTCTGCTCGCCTGGCGGGCGCTTCTTGAAGCGCTTCATGCTCCACATGTACTGGCTCGGATAGGCCCGCACATACTTCTCGATGACCCTGCTCATGGCGGCCACCGCGACGTCGACATCTTCGCTGTACATATCTGCCGGCGCAGCCTCAAGGATCACCTTGAAGCCAGAGCCATCGGCCAGTCGCAAGGCATGCAGAAACACACCGCGGGCCTTGCCGCCAGTCAGCATACCGGCGACAAATTTGCTGGTCAGCGCCTGGGTCGCCAGAAAGGGCACGAACACACCCGCTGACAGGCTCGGCTCAGGGTCGGCGGGAATTCCCACGGCACCGCCTTTGCGCACTTCCTTGATGATGCTGATGATGCCTTCACGGGTCGAGGGCGCCACCCGGTTGCCCAACTGCACCCGCTGCTGGCGCAATAGCTCGTCGACCGCCTTGAGCTTGGGCGGCCGGTAGAAAATGATCGGCTTGCACTGGGCGCAATAGAAGTGGTTGAGCACTTCCCAATTGCCCAGGTGGCTGGTGATACCGACCACGCCCTTGCCGCTGGCCAGAGCCTCCTCGAGGACTTCCAGGCCCTCGACTTCACGGATCAGGCCAATCGATTTCTGTGCCGGCCAGATCCAGGCGCAGGCGCTTTCGGTGAAGGTCTTGCCGATGTCCTTGAGGCTCTGACCGACCAGGCGCTCACGCGCAGCCTCGTCCAGTTCGGGGAAGCACTTGGCCAGGTTGATCCGCACCACCTCGCGCGAGCTGTTCGGCAGCTTCCACATCAACCAACCAATCGCTGCGCCCACGGCCTGCACCGCACGCCAGGGTAGTAGGGCGAACAGGCGCAAAAACCCCACAACCAAGGCACCTTTGAGCTTTTCCACAGGCCACTCCACAGGTCAAAAAGGCACTTATTGTAACCAGAGACACGGGTTGCTGCTGCGCGCAGCGAAATCCGACAACGGTAAGCATTTCCACTCGCGGTAAACCCGCGACCAGATTACCCGGCAGGCAACACCCATAACGTTCCCCCTACACCAGCACGGCATAGCGGTCACAGTCGGTGGTGTGATCCATGACCATCCCCGTGGCTTGCATATAGGCATAACAGATGGTCGGGCCGACGAAGGTGAAGCCGGCCTTCTTCAGCGCGCGGCTCATGACTTCAGCCTCAGGGGTGATGGCCGGCACCTGGCTGCGCTGGTTGAAGTGATTGATCATTGGCGCGCCGCCGACAAACGACCAGAGCAGCGCCCGCGGGTCCTCCAGCCGGAGCCAGGCCTGGGCATTCTGCCGCGCGGCCTTGAGCTTCAGGCGGTTGCGGATGATCCCGGCGTCCTGCATCAGGCTTTCCAGGTATTCATCGCTCATCACGGCCAGACGCTGGGGATCGAAGCCGAACAGCACCTCGCGGTAGCGTTCGCGCTTCTTCAGCACGGTTATCCAGGACAAACCGGCCTGGAAGCCCTCCAGCAGCAGTAACTCGAACAAGGCCTGGGGATCGTACTGCGGCACACCCCATTCCTGATCGTGATAGGCCTGGTAGAGCGGATCGTCGGTACACCAGAAGCAGCGGGGCATAGGGCCTTCCTGGGCGGTGGAGGCCGCATGGATTGGGGTATACTGCCGCCCTTTCTGTCGCAGCCCCAACAGGTGAATTTTCCGTGAGCCAGACTACGCCTGCCGTGCGCACCTTCCAAGACTTGATCCTCACCCTGCAACAATACTGGGCCGAGCAAGGTTGTGTGGTGATGCAGCCTTACGATATGGAAGTGGGCGCCGGCACCTTCCACACTGCCACTTTCCTGCGCGCCATCGGCCCGGAGACCTGGAACGCTGCCTACGTGCAGCCCTCCCGTCGCCCCACCGACGGCCGCTATGGCGAGAACCCCAACCGCCTGCAGCATTACTACCAGTTCCAGGTGGTGCTCAAACCCAACCCGGAAAACTTTCAGGAGCTGTACTTAGGCTCGCTGCAGGCCATCGGCATCGATCCGCTGGTGCATGACATCCGCTTCGTCGAAGACAACTGGGAATCGCCGACCCTCGGCGCTTGGGGTCTGGGCTTGGAAATCTGGCTGAACGGCATGTAAGTCACCCAGTTCACCTACTTCCAGCAAGTCGGTGGCATCGAGTGCTACCCGGTGACCGGCGAGATCACCTACGGTCTTGAGCGCCTGGCCATGTACATTCAGGGCGTCGACTCGGTGTACGACCTGGTGTGGACCGACGGCAAGTTTGGCAAGGTCACCTATGGCGATGTGTTCCACCAGAACGAGGTGGAGCAATCGACCTACAACTTCGAACACGCCAATGTCGAGAAGCTGTTCGAGCTGTTCGACTTCTATGAGTCGGAAGCCAATCGCCTGATCGAGCTGGAACTGCCGCTGCCGACCTACGAGATGGTGCTCAAAGCCTCGCACACCTTCAACCTGCTGGATGCCCGCCGCGCCATTTCGGTCACCGCACGCCAGCAATACATCCTGCGCGTACGTGCCCTGGCCCGCGCCGTGGCGCAGAGCTACCTGCAAGCACGACGCAAACTCGGCTTCCCGCTCGCCGCCCCGGACCTGCGTGATGAAGTATTGGCTAAGCTGGAGGCAGCAGAATGAGTGCGCACGACTTTCTGGTAGAACTGGGCACCGAAGAGCTGCCGCCGAAATCCTTGAACACCCTGGGCCAGGCCTTTCTCGCCGGCATCGAAAAAGGCCTGAAGGCCGCCGGCCTGAGCTATGGCCAGGTGCGCTACTACGCCGCGCCACGGCGTCTCGCGGTGCTGGTCGAGCAGCTTGAAGAACAGCAAGCCGATCGCATCCAGAACCTCGATGGCCCGCCCGTGCAGGCAGCCTTCGACAAGGAAGGCAATCCGACCCAGGCGGCGCTGGGCTTCGCCAAGAAATGTGGCGTCGATCTGGCCGAGATCGACCAGAGCGGGCCCAAACTGAAATTCAGCCAGCGCATCCCCGGCCAGGCCGCTGTCGGCCTGCTGCCCGGCATCGTCGAAACCTCGCTGAACGAGCTGCCGATCCCCAAGCGCATGCGCTGGGGCGCGCGCAAGACCGAATTCGTCCGTCCGAGCCAGTGGCTGGTGATGCTGTTCGGTGACAACGTGATCGACTGCGAAATCCTCGCCCAGACATCCGGTCGGGTATCGCGCGGTCACCGCTTCCACGCCAACCACGAGGTGCGCATCTCGGCGCCGGCCAACTACGCCGAAGACCTGCGCAGCGCCTATGTGATTGCCGATTTCGCCGAGCGGCGTGCGCAGATCGCCACGCGCATCGCACAATTGGCCAGCGAACAGCAGGGCACGGCGATAGTGCCGCCCGCGCTGCTGGATGAAGTCAGTGCCCTGGTCGAATGGCCGGTGCCGCTGGTCTGCTCCTTCGAGGAGCGCTTCCTCGAGGTGCCGCAGGAAGCGCTGATCATCACCATGCAGGACAACCAGAAGTACTTCTGCCTGCTCGATGCCAACGGCAAGCTGCTGCCGCGCTTCATTACTGTGGCCAACATCGAGAGCAAAGATCCACAGCAGATCATCTCCGGCAACGAAAAGGTGGTGCGTCCGCGCCTGACCGACGCCGAGTTCTTCTTCAAGCAGGACCAGAAGCACAAGCTCGAGACCCTCAACCAGCGCCTGGCCAACGTGGTGTTTCAGGCCCAGCTCGGCTCGGTCTTTGACAAAGCCAAGCGAGTCTCGGCCCTGGCTGGTTTCATCGCCCAGCGCATCGGCGGCGACGCTGCGCGTGCCGCGCGTGCCGGCCTGCTGTGCAAGTGCGACCTGGCCAGCGAGATGGTCGGCGAGTTCCCGGAAATGCAGGGCATCGCCGGTTACTACTACGCCAAGCATGACGGCGAAGCGCAAGACGTCGCCCTGGCGCTCAACGAGCATTACATGCCGCGTGGTGCCGGCGCCGAGCTGCCGAGCACCCTGACCGGTGCATCCGTGGCCCTGGCCGACAAGCTCGACACCCTGGTCGGCATCTTCGGCATCGGTATGTTGCCCACCGGCAGCAAGGACCCCTACGCCCTGCGTCGTGCAGCCCTCGGTGTGCTGCGTATTCTGATCGAGAAACAGTTGGATCTGGATCTGGTGGCCACCGTCGCCTTTGCCATCGAGCAGTTCGATGGCAAAGTCAAAGCCGGCGATCTGGCGTCCCAGGTGCAGGACTTCATCTTCGATCGCCTGCGTGCGCGTTATGAAGACGAAGGTGTCGAGGTCGCCGTGTATCAGGCTGTGCGCGCGGTCAATCCGGTCTCACCGCTGGACTTCGACCAGCGCGTGCAGGCTGTGCAGGCCTTCCGCAAACTGCCTGAGGCGGCAGCCCTGGCTGCCGCCAACAAGCGCGTGTCCAATCTGCTGGGCAAGGCCGAGGGTCAGGTCGCCGCAAGCATCCAGGCCCACCACTTCGATACGCCGAGCGAGTTCACCCTCAACGCCGCCATCCAGCAGGCCGAACAGGCCGTCCAGCCACTGGCTGCAGCGCGGCAGTACAGCGCCGCCCTGGCGCAACTGGCCAGCCTGCGCGAACCGGTCGACGCCTTCTTCGAGTCGGTGCTGGTCAACGCCGAAGACCCGGCAGTGCGGGCCAACCGCTATGCCCTGCTGGCGAAGTTGCGTGGCCTGTTCCTTGGCGTGGCCGATATCTCGGTGCTGAGCTGACGCTTGCCTGCCTGATCGAAGGATGAGTCGAGCCGCGCAGTTTGAGCGCGGCGATACCCACCATCACCCTTCGCCGGGTTGCGGCCAACACCGCAACCCGGCACGGACGCCCCATGAAATTGCTGATTCTCGACCGCGACGGTGTAATCAATTACGACTCCGACGCCTATATCAAAACCCTCGATGAGTGGATTCCGCTGCCCGGTGCAGTCGAGGCCATCGCGCGCTTGTCCAGGGCCGGCTGGACGGTCGCAGTGGCCACCAACCAGTCAGGCTTAGCGCGCGGCTATTACGACCAGACGGCGCTCGACGCCATGCACGCGCGCCTGCACCAGCTGGTCGCCGAGCAGGGCGGCGAACTGGGACTGATCGTGCATTGCCCACATGGCCCGGATGACGGCTGCGACTGCCGCAAGCCAAAGCCCGGTATGCTCCTGCAAATCGCGGCGCATTACGGGGTCAGCCTGGCCGGCGTGTGGTTTGTCGGTGACAGCAGCGGTGACCTTAACGCCGCGCTGGCCGTCGGTTGTCAGCCGGTATTGGTCAAGACCGGCAAGGGCCTGCTGACCCTGGCCAAGCCATTGCCTGCGGGCACCCTGGTATTCGATGATCTGGCGGCGGTCGCCAGCCAACTAATTCACTGAAATAAAGCCGGACGGTAAACGCTCCCATGTCGACACTGCAGACCCTCAGAACCTTCCTCTTCTACCTGTTGCTGTCTGTCAGCGCGTGTTTGTGGTGCATCCTCAGCGTATTCGTCGCGCCCTTCCTGCCGTTTCGGGCGCGCTACCGTTTCGTCAACCAGGCCTGGTGCAGCTGTGCCGTCTGGCTGGCCAAGGTGGTGATGGGCATCCGCTATGAAGTCAAAGGCCTGGAGAACATCCCGCAACGGCCGTGCGTGATTCTCGCCAAGCACCAGAGCACCTGGGAGACCTTCTTCCTCTCGGCGCTGTTCGAACCACTGAGCCAGGTGATCAAGCGCGAACTGCTTTATGTGCCGTTCTTTGGCTGGTCGATGGCCATGCTCAAACCCATCGCCATCGACCGCAGTAACCCCAAAGCGGCGCTCAAGCAACTGGCCAAGCAGGGCCACGAGCGCCTGGAGCAGGGCGCCTGGGTATTGATCTTCCCGGAAGGCACGCGGATCGCCACCGGCCAGATCGGCAAATTCTCCCGTGGCGGCGCTTCGCTGGCGGTCAACGCCAACCTGCCGGTGTTGCCCATCGCCCATAACGCCGGCGAGTTCTGGCCCAAAGAGGGCTGGGGCAAAATCCCCGGCACCATTCAGGTGGTGATAGGCCCGGCCATGCACGCCGAAGGCACAGGCCCACGGGCAATTGCCGAGTTGAATGAGCGCGCTTTCGCCTGGGTCAGCCAGGCACAGCGCGATATCGGCGCGCTGGCTGCTGAAAGTGCTGCCTGCGACGTCAGCAAAAGCATCTAGCAGCGCTTGTATTCGGCATGATGGGCAATCTGTACTGATCGGCATAAATTGTGGATAAGCTGTGCGTAAAATATCGAAAAAATCTCATTATTCGATATAACTAGCTGATTATTAAACACTTTAAAAAGAGCCTTGAATGCTTGGTATCTGGGCATAAGTTTTCACCCGTCTGGATAATCGGGCACTGGCGCACAGTTTTGAACGACAGCTGAATAGGCAAAACGGCTAAGCTGTTTGGACAGGCAACTGCATTGAAAGGGAATTCAACTCCATGCTGTCCATCTATCAGCTCAAGCCCGCTTTCCAGAACCTGCTGCGCCCGGGCGTAAAGCACCTTTACGACAAAGGCGTGACGGCCAATCAGGTCACCCTGTTCGCCGCCGTGGTCTCCGTGCTGCTTGGCAGCCTGCTGCTGGCCTTGCATCAGCACACCTGGTTGTTCGCCCTGATCCCACTGTGGATGCTGCTGCGCATGGCGCTGAATGCCGTCGACGGCATGCTCGCCCGCGAGTTCGGCCAACAGTCGCGGCTCGGTGCCTACCTCAATGAACTCAGCGACCTGATCGCCGACAGCGCGCTGTATCTGCCCTTCGCCTTGCTCCCCGGAGTGTCGCCGCTGCTGGTCGTGCTGGTCGTGCTGCTGGCCCTGACCAGCGAATACGCCGGCGTGCTCGGGCCCATGGTCGGCGCCTCGCGCCGCTATGACGGCCCCATGGGCAAGAGCGACCGCGCCTTCTGTTTCGGTGTACTGGGAGCCGGCGTGGCCAGCGGATTGCTGCCCGCTGCCTGGCTCAATGGCCTGCTCGCGGTGATTCTCGCGCTGTTGCTCTACACCCTCTATAACCGCGTACGCCAGGGCCTGGGGGAAGCGGCACGGCCAACTGCTTCGCAATAAGGATGTCTCGATAGTGTCGGCGTAGAGCTGCCCTGTCCAATGCCCTCGTCTGCACGCGGCCAACCAGGCGAACGAATCAATCATTCCCGGCTTTCAATCACTGGATAAGGAGTCGTCCATGCTCGCGTCCCTCACCGCGTTCGTCATCACCTCGGCTGCACGCCTGCTCACCGGTGCCCGCGCACTGTGGCTGGGTTGCACGCCACAGCCCGTGCAGCGGCTGTATTACGCCAACCACAGCAGCCACGGCGATTTCGTATTGCTCTGGGCCTCGCTACCGGATGAACTGCGCCGCCGCACCCGACCGGTGGCCGGGGCCGATTACTGGCAACGCGACGGCCTGCGCCGCTACCTCATCAACAAAGTATTCAACGGCGTACTGATCGACCGCGAGCGCGCGACGCCGGAAGCCAACCCATTGCAGCCGATGCTCGATGCTCTGGATCAAGGCGACTCATTGATCCTCTTCCCAGAAGGCACACGCAATCTGGAGGACGGCCTGCTGCCGTTCAAAAGCGGCCTGTACCACTTGACCCGGCTGCGTCCTGACATCGAACTGGTGCCGGTGTGGATCGCCAATCTCAATCGGGTCATGCCCAAGGGCAGGGCCCTGCCGTTGCCGCTGCTGTGCACCCTGAGTTTCGGCACGCCGCTGGAACATCTGCAGGATGAAAGCAAGCAGGCGTTCCTCGAACGCGCCCGTAACGCCTTATTGGCCCTAGCTCCTGAGGAGGCTTGAGATGGATAACAACACCCTGCTGCTGTTCGCCGGTATCGGCGCGCTGTTATTGCTCGCCTCGGCCATTGGCTATTTCCTCAAGCGGCGCAGTGGCGACAGCCCCAATCCGGTAATCGATAACCTCAATGCGCGGATCAATGCCTGGTGGGTCATGGTGCTGGTGATCGGCATCGCCTTTCTGTTCGGCAACCTGGGCGTGATCCTGCTGTTCTACTTCGTCTCGTTCTACGCCCTGCGCGAGTTCATGACCCTGACGCCCACGCGGCGCAGCGACTACCCGGCGCTGGTCGCAGCCTTCTACTTCGCGCTGCCCATGCAGTACCTGCTGATCGCCTTCGACTGGTACGGCCTGTTCGCCATCTTTATCCCGGTGTACCTGTTCCTGCTGCTGCCGATCCTGGCGTCCCTGGGCGGCGACACCACGCGCTTTCTCGAACGCGCGTCAAAGGTGCAGTGGGGCCTGATGATCGCGGTGTACTGCATCTCCTCGGTGCCCGCGCTGCTGACCCTGGACATCCCCGGCTATGAAGGGCGCAACCTGCTGCTGATCGCCTGGCTGATCATCGTGGTGCAGCTGTCCGATGTGCTGCAGTACGTCTGCGGCAAGTTGTTCGGCAAGCACAAGATCGCGCCGCGTCTGTCACCGTCGAAAACTGTCGAAGGCTTTATCGGCGGCGTTAGCCTGTCCTGCCTGATCGGCGCGCTGCTGTGCTGGATCACCCCGTTCAACTTCTGGCAGGCCGCCTTGATGGCCCTGACCGTCAACCTGCTGGGCTTTGCCGGCGGCCTGGTAATGTCGGCGATCAAACGCGACCGCGGGGTGAAGGACTGGGGCCATATGATCGAAGGCCACGGCGGCATGCTCGACCGCCTGGACTCGGTATGTTTCGCCGCGCCGATCTTCTTCCACTTCGTGCGCTACTGGTGGGTGCCGCTGGCCTAGCGATTTATCCATGGTCGTCTATTCGACTGCAGCGAAGCTGGATTTGCCTTACCGCAAATTCAGCCAGCGCTTCAGTCATTGATCGCCGCCAACGCCGGTCGATGGCGCCAGACAATGGTCGTAATGGCAGCCGCATACAGGCCAATCACCACCAGCCCCACCGACTGAATCTCGAACGGGGTGAATTTGAACAGCAGAACCAGCGCCGCCAAGACACTCACGTTAAGCAGAATGAACCTCGGCCGCCCCAGCTTCTCGACCTTGATCCCCAGATTATCGGTGTACAAACGCACCAGAGAATCGACCGAGTTGATCACGAAGATAACCCCCACCGTAACCATCGCCAACTTCAGGAGCAGGGTGATCTCAATGGCGTTGGCAAAGTAGTAGTACAAGACGGAGAACCATATCGCCAACGGAATAGAAGGGATGATCAGCAACGCCAGCAGCAATTGATACGTCTTCAAACCGCCGACAAAGCGCGAAACGAACTGCCCGATCATCACGCTCCAGGCGAACCACCAAAACAGGTAGAAGGCGTGGTAATCGCTCAGCGGCAGGATGAATTCATGCAACTCGGCGAAGTAGCCGGTACCGATCGCAGAAGCGGCCTCGGCGGCGTAGCTTGCATCGGCATCCATCCACCACCACATCCCGGCAATCAGGGCGAAGAACAACCAGGTCGAAGCGACGCTGAGGATCTTCAGGTACTTGATATCCGTACTCGAATAGACCGCCGCCAACAGAATCAGGAACACCACCAGATACCCCCAGGCTTCGCTAAGTTCCGGGGCATACCAGGCGATGTTCACCAGGAACAGATAGGCCGTGAAGGCACAGGTCGAGATGATCACCAGGTTATTGATGATCTTTACCGGTTTCAGTTCGAAGAACTTCACCCGCGGCTCGATCACGCAAAAGTAGAAGGTGGTGATGAAGTAAAACACCCAGATTAGAAAGCCCCAGAAGCCGAACCCGACAGCCAATGGGTTGGAGAACTGATATTGCGCATCCTCGGCGTAGACCGGGAACTCGGTCAGCGGAAAGATGATCAGGCCCATGTCCAGACCCGAGGTGAACAGAATCGCCATGAAGGTCAACAACCCCACCGGCTCAGAGCCATGACAGCGCTCATTACCCCAGCGTACCAGGACATACAAAGTGATAAGCAAAAGCGTGATGATCGCGCCCGACAAAACAATAGTCATAAAGGTCCTATGCCCAGCGCCTCGCCTGATACTGAGGGTCTGGAGCAACCTTCAGGTCGGCTTCGGCGTCGTGCTTGTAATTGTTCAATGGACTGCTTGCGGATTGCCCCTTATCTGCTTGGGCAAGGCAGTGCGGTGAAATCATGGCAGTGCAGGTTCACGGCTCAACGCTAGGTGATGGCAAGGCATCCGGGTAGTGGACCGCCAGCATATTCAGCTCTCGGCTTGGCTGCGTCTTCGCTGACTTGGGCCTCACCGTTATGCTGTCGTTTGCTGAAATCCGCTGCATTTCTGCGGACGACATCTTTTATCCTGTCTCCGGCCAGGTCATGTCATTGCGCGGGCGTTTAGTTGAGGGGCGGGGAGGGGAGCCATCAGCTTTTTTTGTGGCAGCGTCCTGCTGCAGGACTAATTAGAACGTCTATATGGCGACAGGTTCCAACAGACGGCTGGATCGCTCAGCCACTGCACCTTCACAACCCCTGCCTTTTCACATCTGACGAGCGGCAGCGAGAGGAGCATCGCCCAACTGGGCATCAGGTGTTACGACGGCCGTCGCCGGGTAACGTAACTGAGTGATACGGAAACAGATCAGCCGACTTTCTATCCGGCTGAAAAACCGATAACTTTACAAACCATTGATATATAACAATATTTAATAACTGGCACGGGCTGTGCTATATCAACGGTAGAACAACAATAAGAACAACAATAAGAACAGCAAGAAGAAAAACATCTCGACTCTGGCAAAACAAAAAAAACACCACAGAGAAGTAGCCAACAGATTTTTTTGGAGAGTGTGTGTTGTTCCGGGATTCATAACCGGCAACCAGTTATAGAACAATAAAACTACCCTGAGGTAGCCCGTCCTGGTTGGATCACCTAGTGACAATGGCAGTACCAGCAACCAAAAAAATACGTTTGCCCTTGATCCCTCTTGGGGATCTGATGAAAAAAAGCCGATCGCTAATAACAACAACAGATCGCTACATAATAAAAACAAAGCACACGTCACCTATTCGAGGGGAGCCCAGGCTCCCCTCAGTGCTTTCTGGCTTTCCCATCTTCAGCAGGGTCAAGCCATCGGTCTTCCACTCTCCTAATCAGCGACCCGCGCTCTACAATGCGGTGTTGCGTCGCACAATAGCTCCGGGCTTACCGAGTCCTCCTGCCCTGCACACAGTCGCGTATTAGCCTGTCGTGCCCAGCAACTCCATTGAGCTGGACCAGCTAGCCTATTGGCTTATAGCCGGCTTGGCGTTTGCTCCACATCCGCAGCAAGGCCGCTGCCGGTCATCGATACGCAGATTGCGCAATATATCAGCGCACTTTTTCTTGAGCTGCTGGCGAGCGATATCACCCAGCTTTTGCCATTCCTGCAGTGCCGCATCAAACTCAGGCTATAGGTCATCCAGCGCAACCTTTACGCGCTGAGGACTTGCCTGACGTTGACGAACCGTGACGATTAACGCTTCATCTTCCTCGGCCGTCAGCCCTGGACGAAATGGCAGCTGGCCTCGATCAGCCACATACTGCAAGGCTTGGCGCATCAGCTCGGAAGGGGTAACGCCAAGTCGTTCCAGCTCACGGAAAGCGCGAGCTTTAAGCTCGTCGTCGATGTGAATGTGTATGGACGCCATGACCGGGTACTCACTGTGATGACACTTGTCATCAAGATTTCACCCTTACAGGTGTTTGGCAACAAGTCGATCAGCGACCGGGCCATCCACTGATCAGTTGCGGGATGACTGATAAACCACACCCCCAGTGACTGGTTCCCAGGATTAGCTGCATTACTAGCAAAGCGTGCTGTGGTCGGAACCAGACTGTACAAGTTGGCGTTACCTGGAGCCTGGAAAATCTCCCCCTTTAACGCTAAAACCCCGGCAGACTTTAGGTCTGCCGGGGTTTTTTAGTAGAGCAGTGGGCCGTTAACTTTGACCGAATTGGCGATTAACTTTGCCCACCTACACCATGTCAGAAGTCCAGGTTTGATACCGCCAAAGCGTTGGCCTCGATGAATTCCCGGCGTGGCTCCACCGCATCACCCATCAAGGTGTTGAAGATCTGATCCGCACCAATGGCGTCTTCGATCGTCACCTTGAGCATGCGACGTACGTCGGGGTCCATGGTGGTTTCCCACAGTTGGTTCGGGTTCATTTCACCGAGACCCTTGTAACGCTGGATGCTGTGGCGCTTAGTGCTCTCGGTCATCAACCAGCCCAAGGCATCCTTGAAGGTGGTTACTGGTTTCTTGCGCTCGCCGCGCTGCACGTAGGCGCCTTCTTCCAGCAGGCTGTTCAGTTGGTCGCCCAAGCTGGTAACGGTCTTGTAGTCATTACTGGCGAAGAAGTCGCGGTTGAAAGTGATGTAGCTGGAAACCCCATGGGAAATCAGCTCGACCTGCGGGAGCCAGAGGTGGCGCTCCTGATCTTCCTGCAGCCGGGTCTTGTATACCAGGCCGGACTTTTCCATACCTTTCAGGCGCGCATCAAGCAGGCCTAACCAGACGTGCATGGCATCCTTGTCAGCCAGCTGTTCGATGCTGACACGGGGGATGTAGACGAAGTGTTCGGTCAGCTCGATAGGGTACAAACGCGACAAGCGATTGAGTGTCTTCATCACCAGCCGGTAGTCGTTGACCAAGCGCTCCAACGACGCACCAGACAGGCCGGGCGCGCTTTCATTGACGTGCAGGCTGGCATCTTCCAGGGCCGACTGGGTCATGTATTCCTCCATGGCCTCGTCGTCCTTGATGTACTGCTCCTGCTTACCCTTCTTGACCTTGTACAACGGCGGCTGAGCGATATAGATGTATCCGCGCTCGACCAGCTCTGGCAACTGACGGAAGAAGAAAGTCAGCAGCAGGGTACGGATGTGCGAGCCGTCGACGTCGGCGTCGGTCATGATGATGATGTTGTGGTAACGCAACTTGTCGATGTTGTACTCATCGCGCCCGATACCGCAACCGAGCGCGGTGATCAGCGTGCCGACTTCCTGGGAAGAAATCATCTTGTCGAAGCGGGCTTTCTCGACGTTGAGGATCTTGCCCTTGAGCGGCAGGATCGCCTGGGTCTTGCGGTTACGGCCCTGCTTGGCAGAACCGCCCGCGGAGTCCCCTTCCACGATGTAGAGTTCGGATAGGGCAGGGTCTTTTTCCTGGCAGTCAGCCAGCTTGCCAGGCAGGCCGGCGATATCCAGCGCGCCTTTACGGCGGGTCATTTCCCGCGCTTTGCGAGCGGCTTCACGGGCGCGGGCAGCATCGATCATCTTGCCGACAACAGCCCTGGCTTCACTCGGGTTCTCCAACAGGAAGTCAGAGAAGTGCTTGCCCATTTCCTGCTCGACTGCGGTTTTCACTTCAGAGGAGACCAGCTTGTCTTTGGTCTGCGAACTGAACTTGGGATCCGGCACTTTCACCGAAATGATCGCAGTCAAACCTTCGCGCGCATCGTCGCCAGTGGTGGCGATTTTGTGTTTCTTGGCCAGACCTTCCTGCTCGATATAGGCATTCAGGTTACGCGTCAGTGCCGAACGGAAACCGGCGAGGTGAGTGCCACCATCGCGCTGTGGGATGTTATTGGTGAAGCACAGCAGGTTTTCGTTGAAGCTGTCGTTCCACTGCAGGGCCACTTCAACGCCGATACCGTCCTCGCGCTGCATGTTGAAGTGGAACACCTGATTGACCGCAGTCTTGTTGATATTCAGGTACTCGACGAAGGCGCGTAGACCGCCTTCGTACTTGAACAGCTCTTCTTTGCCGCTGCGCTCGTCCTTGAGGACGATACCGACACCGGAGTTGAGGAACGACAGTTCGCGCAGACGCTTGGCCAGAATATCCCAGCTGTAATGGATATTGGCGAAGGTTTCCGCAGACGGCTTAAAGTGGATCTGGGTACCCGTAGTCTCGGAGTCGCCAACAATCCGCATAGGTTCTTGCGGCACGCCGTGGATGTAGGTCTGTTCCCATATGTGGCCACTGCGGCGCACGGTAAGCAGCAAGTGCTCGGAAAGGGCGTTAACCACCGACACGCCGACACCGTGCAAACCACCGGATACTTTATAAGAGTTGTCGTCGAACTTACCGCCAGCGTGCAGCACGGTCATGATGACCTCTGCGGCGGAAATACCTTCTTCCTTGTGAATGTCCACCGGAATGCCACGACCGTTGTCACTCACGCTGATCGATTCATCGGGGTGGATGGTAATGGTGATGTCGCTGCAATGACCTGCCAGCGCTTCATCGATCGAGTTGTCGACCACCTCGAAGACCATGTGGTGCAGACCGCTACCGTCATCGGTATCACCGATGTACATACCAGGCCGCTTGCGTACGGCATCCAGGCCTTTCAAGACCTTGATGTTATTGGAGTCGTACGTTTGGTTTTCGCTCATGCTTCACTCCCGGTGGTCGTGGGTCTGGGTGATACGGCCATGTTCCACGTGGAACATGGCAACGGGCGTATCCGTGCGCCAGCCTTCCCTCAACAATTCATGGTCTACACAGGTGATAAACACCTGGCAGTGCAAGTCTTCCAACAAACGACACAAGGCGCGACGGTGCTGTTCATCCAGTTCTGACGGCAAGTCATCCACCAGATAAATGCATTGCCCGCGCTTGGCCTGATTAACTAAATGGCCCTGAGCAATGCGCAGGGCACAAATGACCAGCTTTTGCTGACCTCGCGACAGTATCTCGGCAGCGCTGTGGGCTGCTAGACGTAGTCTGAGATCGGCTCGCTGGGGTCCAGCCTGGGTGTGGCCTATTTGTTGATCGCGCTGAAGAGAAGTGGCAAGTACGTCACTCAGCTCGCGCTCCTTGTCCCAGCCGCGGTAATAACTGAGGGTCAAACCTTCCAGCTCCAACAGCTCACTCAGCGTACGCTCGAATACCGGCTTCAGAGCCTTGATGTAGGCTCTGCGATACTCATCTATCTCGTTGCTGGCAAGGCACAGCTCACGATCCCAGGCGGCCTGCGAAGCGGCGTCAAGTGTACCATGCCGCAGCCATGAGTTTCGCTGCCGCAGGGCCTTCTGCAAGCGCTGCCAGGCTGGCATGAAGCGAGGTTCCACGTGGAACACTCCCCAATCGAGAAACTGCCGCCTAACCTTGGGCGCGCCTTCAAGCAGGCGGAAACTGTCCGGGTTGATTAGTTGTAATGGCAATGCTTCAGCCAACTGGGCAGCGCTACGGGCATTCTGTCCGTCAATACGAATCTGCAACTCGCCCTGACGATCACGAGAAATGCCGAGACTACTTTGTCGGCCATCCGCCAGTTGCACTTCACCAAAAACCGTACAGGCAAGTTGCTCGTACTGAATCATTGGCAGCAATCGTATGCTTCGAAATGAGCGGGCCAAACCAAGCAGATAAACGGCTTCCAGCACACTGGTTTTGCCGCTGCCATTGGCACCGTGGAGAATATTGATACGCGGGGAGGGGAAGAGGGTCACTGGGTGCAAATTACGCACCGCAGTGACCATGACGCGGGTAAGGGACATTTAGCTATTACAGACGCATGGGCATAACGACATAGGCAGAATCGTCGTTATCGGCTTCCTGCACCAAGGCACTGCTATTGGAGTCGGACAGAATCAGACGAACCTGCTCTGTCGTCATAACCCCAAGCACATCAAGCAGGTAGCTGACATTGAAACCGATCTCCAACTGATTACCGTTATAGTCCACGGCGATCTCTTCTTCGGCTTCTTCCTGTTCAGGGTTGTTGGCCTGAATTTTCAGTAAGCCGGCAGCCAACTGCAAACGAATACCGCGGTACTTCTCATTGGAGAGAATGGCGGTACGAC
The DNA here is from genome assembly GCF_030683065.1 of Pseudomonas sp. Lineage (GTDB taxonomy): Bacteria > Pseudomonadota > Gammaproteobacteria > Pseudomonadales > Pseudomonadaceae > Aquipseudomonas. The sequence goes on along the minus strand of NZ_JAUXMX010000004.1, from coordinate 57,563 downwards.
TGAACGCTTCGCGCAGCCCCTGACGATCAGCCACCACCAGCTTGTCGCCACCACGCGGCAGGACGCGCTCGTAGTCCGGGAACTTGCCGTCAACCAGCTTGGAGGTGAAAGTGAACTCACCAGTGGTCGCACGAATATGATGCTGGCCCAGGATTATGCTGACGTTGGCATCCTGCTCGGTCAGCAGGCGCGCTAACTCGAGAATACCTTTACGCGGCACGATTACCTGATGACGTTCGGTCTGTTCGATCTCGGCTGCCATGGAACACATGGCGAGACGATGGCCATCGGTGGCGACGGCACGCAGGATGCCAGTCTGGACTTCCAGCAACATGCCATTGAGGTAATAACGCACGTCTTGCTGCGCCATGGCAAAACTGGTCCGCTCGATCAGGCGCCGGAGTCTGCTTTGACTCAGGCTGAGGGTCAGCGAACCTGGGCCTTCCTCAACTGTAGGAAAATCGTTGGCCGGTAGAGTCGACAGGGAAAAGCGGCTGCGGCCGGCCTTAATCAGCAACTTCTGATCGTCGATGCGGATGTCGATCAACGCATCGCTCGGCAAGCTTTTGCAGATATCCATCAGCTTGCGCGCCGGTACGGTGATTTCACCCGGCTCGGCCGGTTCATCCAGGCTGACACGGCCCACCAACTCGACTTCGAGATCGGTACCGGTGAGCGACAGTTGCTGGCCTTCGACCACCAGCAGCACATTGGACAGCACCGGCAAGGTCTGCCGGCGTTCCACGACGCCGGCGACCAGTTGCAGCGGTTTCAACAAGGCTTCGCGTTGAATAGTGAAATGCATGGTCTAGTCCCTTGCCTAGTGGAGTGGCGTATTCAAGTGGTCAACGTACGCAGCAGATTCTTGTAATCCTCGCGGATGTCCGCGTCGGATTCCTTCAGTTCAGCAATCTTGCGGCAAGCATGAAGTACCGTGGTGTGATCGCGGCCGCCGAAGGCATCGCCAATTTCCGGCAGGCTGTGGTTGGTCAATTCCTTCGACAGTGCCATCGCTACCTGGCGAGGTCTTGCCACAGAGCGTGAACGACGCTTGGAAAGCAGATCAGAAATCTTGATCTTGTAGTACTCGGCCGTGGTGCGCTGGATATTGTCGATGCTGACCAACTTGTCCTGCAGCGCCAACAAATCCTTCAGCGATTCACGAATCAATTCGATGGTGATGTCGCGTCCCATAAAGTGCGAATGGGCAATCACGCGTTTGAGCGCGCCTTCCAATTCACGCACGTTTGAACGGATGCGCTGGGCAATGAAAAACGCTGCGTCGTGGGGCAGATCGACTTTGGCCTGATCGGCCTTCTTCATCAGGATCGCTACCCGGGTTTCCAGCTCGGGCGGTTCGACCGCCACGGTCAGGCCCCAACCGAAGCGCGACTTCAGGCGTTCTTCCAGGCCTTCGATTTCCTTGGGATAGCGGTCGCTGGTGAGAATCACCTGCTGGCCACCCTCAAGCAAGGCGTTGAAGGTGTGGAAGAACTCTTCCTGGGAGCGTTCTTTCTTGGCGAAGAATTGAATGTCGTCGATCAGCAACGCATCCACCGAACGGTAGAAACGCTTGAACTCGTTAATCGCATTCAGTTGCAGCGCCTTGACCATGTCGGCAACAAAACGCTCGGAGTGCAGGTAGACCACCTTAGCGTTCGGATTCTTGGCCAGCAGGTGGTTGCCTACGGCATGCATCAAGTGAGTCTTGCCCAACCCCACGCCGCCATAAAGAAACAGCGGGTTGTAACCATGCTTGGGGTTATCCGCTACTTGCCAAGCTGCCGCACGGGCCAGCTGGTTAGATTTACCCTCGACGAAATTATCGAAGGTGAAGGTACGGTTCAGATAGCTGGTGTGCTTGAGCCCACCTTCGACCTGCACAGTACGCTCAGTGCGCGCAGGAGCCGTCTGGCTTGCAGCGCCTGCCATCGGATCAAAGCTGGAACGCGATGGCTCTGAGAGTACCGGTGGCGCCTTCTGGGTTGGCGCTGGCGTAGTGGCTATGGCGGGCGCAGGTGCGGCAACGGCAGCTACGCGCGGGGCACTGCTGCGTTTACTGCCTATTAATAGAGACAGCGCCGGCACCATGCCGTTGGTCCGTTCAGCAAGTAACTCGAGCAACCGCGTCAGGTACTTTTCATTAACCCAGTCAAGCACAAAACGATTGGGTGCATAAACGCGAAGCTCATCGCCCGCGGCTTCGACCTGCAGCGGCCGGATCCAGGTATTGAATTGCTGGGCCGGCAGTTCATCGCGCAGAAGCTCAACGCACTGCTGCCAAAGTTCAACGGACACGGATAACCCCTAAATAGGAAAGCGGCGATGCAAAAAACAGCCGCCATTGTAGCCGCCGAAGACAAAGTTATCCACACGAAAAGGTCCCGGCAGCCTGGCTAGAAGTGTCAGTACAAGAATCGACCGTTGGTCGATCACTATGAATTTAGCTCTGTGGATAACCCTGCCTAAGCCCAGCGGATAAGCCTGGGCATAAGTGGTGGAAGAACCGCCCTGTGGATAACTTACCATTCCATCCCCAGCTTATCCGCTGCATGCACACAGCTGGAGCACCACTTCCTGACAGACTTGCCCTTGCTTGAAAGCGCCGCCAGTAAAGGGCTAGAGGCACTTATGCACAGATAAAGGCCTTGCTAATAGTTATTAAAATAATAGAAAAGCTTTAAATATTCTCTTCTCTATATTCTTTATTAACGAAAAGGCTGGTTGGAAATTGACCTAACCCTCGCGAGTCTCTAGAATCGCCGGTCTCTTAAAACGGGGGCCATTCCGGCCCGTAGTCGACGACCAGGTACCGCACCATGAAACGTACTTTCCAACCCAGCACTATCAAACGCGCTCGCACCCACGGTTTCCGTGCTCGTATGGCCACCAAGAACGGCCGTGCTGTCCTGTCGCGTCGCCGCGCCAAGGGCCGTAAGCGTCTCGCCGTCTAAATATCGGTATTGTGGTGAGTCGAGACTTCAGTCGGGAAAAGCGCCTGCTAACCCCCCGACAATTCAAGGCAGTCTTCGACTCCCCTAGCGGCAAAGTTCCGGGCAAAAATGTCCTGCTGCTGGCGCGCAACAATGAGCTTGATCACCCCCGTCTGGGTTTGGTGATTGGCAAAAAGAGCGTAAAGCTCTCGGTTGAGCGCAATCGCCTGAAACGCCAGATACGCGAATCGTTTCGTCTGAACCAGGACAAACTGGTCGGTTGGGACATCGTTGTGGTGGCGCGCAAAGGCCTGGGCGATCTGCAGAATGTCGAATTGGCTAATCAGTTCGACAAGCTCTGGAAACGCCTGGCACGCAACAAGCCAAGCCCGGAAACTGCTACCCCTATCGGGATGAACGACAGTCCCCATGCGTAAACTGGCCTTGATTCCAATCCAGTTCTACCGCTATGCCATTAGTCCGCTGATGGCCAGTCACTGTCGTTTTTATCCAAGCTGCTCCTGCTACGCGCATGAAGCCATTGAACAAAATGGCCTCATGCGTGGTGGCTGGCTGGCATTGCGCCGGCTTGGCCGCTGTCACCCGTGGAATCCCGGTGGCTACGACCCGGTTCCCCCCGCGAAAACCTCCCGTTCCTCTTCGATGGCCGAATAATCATGGATATTCAACGCTCGATCCTGATCGTCGCCCTGGCAATCGTGTCCTATATGATGGTTCTCCAGTGGAACCAGGACTACGGTCAAGCTGCCCTGCCGACTCAGACTGCAGCAGTCAGCAGTACCGTTCCGGGCTTGCCGGATACCACTGCCAGCGCAAAAACTGCTAACGGTGATGACATACCGACTGCAGCTCCTGCCGCCGATTCAGGCTCTATCAGCGTTGCCCCTGTAGCCGTCAGCAACCAACTGATTCGAGTGAAAACCGACGTCCTGGATCTGGCTATCGACCCGCGCGGTGGCGATGTTGTGGAACTGCGTCTGCCGCAGTACCCGCGTCGGCAAGATCATCCTGACGTGCCTTTCCAGCTGTTTGATAACGGTAGCGAACGCACCTATCTGGCACAAAGCGGTTTGATCGGCACTAACGCGCCGGACAAGTCCAGTGGACGTGCGCTGTGGAGCAGCGAGCAACAGAGCTACGAATTGGCTGACGGGCAGGACGAACTGCAAGTCGACCTCAAGCTCAGCGAAGACGGGATCAATTACATCAAACGCTTCACCCTGACGCGTGGTTTGAACGCACAGTGCTCGGCGAGTGAACAACAGCTGAAAAAGCCGGGCTGTGTAGACCCTGCGTCTTACCAGATGACCGTCAGCTACCTGATCGATAACCAGAGCGACAAAGCATGGAGCGGCAACATGTTCGCTCAGCTCAAGCGCGATGGCAGCGATGACCCTTCTTCGACCACTGCCACTGGCACCGCGACCTACCTGGGTGGCGCGCTCTGGACAGCCGAAGAGCCGTACAAAAAAGTGTCGATGAAAGATATCGACAAGCAAGCCTTCAAAGAAACCGTTCAAGGAGGCTGGGTTGCCTGGCTGCAGCACTATTTTGTTACTGCCTGGATTCCTGCCAAAGACAGCGCCAATCAGGTACAGACCCGCAAAGATAGCCAAGGCAATTACATTGTCGGCTTTACCGGCCCGGCCGTTCAGGTTGCTGCAGGCGCCCAAGGCGAAGTCAGTGCAATTCTGTATGCCGGTCCGAAACTTCAGGGTCACCTGAAAACCCTGTCCCCTGGGCTTGAGTTGACCGTCGACTACGGCATTCTGTGGTTCCTCGCACAACCGATCTTCTGGTTGCTGGAACATATCCACAGCATCCTCGGCAACTGGGGTTGGTCGATCATCGTCCTGACCATCATTATCAAACTGATCTTCTTCCCACTGTCTGCCGCCAGCTACAAGTCGATGGCGCGCATGCGTGCCGTAGCACCGAAACTGGCTGTGCTGAAAGAACAGCACGGCGACGATCGGCAGAAAATGTCCCAGGCGATGATGGAGCTGTACAAGAAAGAGAAGATCAACCCGCTGGGTGGTTGCTTGCCGATTCTGGTGCAGATGCCGGTTTTCCTCGCGCTCTATTGGACCCTGCTGGAAAGCGTGGAGATGCGTCAGGCTCCCTGGATGTTCTGGATAACCGACCTGGCGATCAAGGATCCGTTCTTCATCCTGCCGATCATCATGGGCGCTACCATGTTCATCCAGCAGCAGCTCAACCCGACGCCGCCGGACCCTATGCAGGCCAAGGTACTGAAGCTGATGCCGATCATCTTCACCTTCTTCTTCCTCTGGTTCCCAGCTGGTCTGGTCCTGTACTGGGTGGTCAACAACGTCTTGTCGATCGCACAGCAGTGGTACATTACCCGCAAGATCGAAGCAGCAGCCAGGGCCGCAGACGCCTGAGCAATGATTGCTTCTAAGCTGTAACAAACGCCCCTTTTCAGGGGCGTTTTGCTATGTCGTATTCAGGAGAACCGCATGCCAACCGTTACTGAAACCATTGCTGCCGTCGCCACCGCCCAAGGTCGGGGCGGCGTGGGTATCGTGCGTGTTTCCGGACCACTGGCCGGGAAACTGGCTACAGCAATCTGCCAGCGTGAGCTGAAACCACGCTACGCCCACTACGGCCCTTTTTTTGCAGCTGCCGAACAGGTGCTCGATGAAGGCCTGGCCCTGTACTTCCCCGGCCCCAACTCCTTTACCGGCGAAGATGTGCTGGAACTGCAAGGCCACGGCGGCCCGGTGGTGCTGGATTTGCTTCTGCGTCGCTGCCTGCAGCTCGGTGCACGCCAGGCCCGGCCCGGCGAGTTCAGTGAACGCGCGTTTCTCAACGACAAACTCGACCTGGCCCAGGCCGAAGCGATTGCCGACCTGATCGAAGCCAGTTCAGAACAGGCGGCGCGCAATGCCCTACGTTCGCTGCAGGGGGAATTCTCGCGGCGCATACACGGCCTCACCGAGCGCCTGATCAGCCTGCGCATCTACGTCGAAGCGGCCATCGATTTTCCGGAAGAAGAGATCGACTTCCTCGCCGATGGCCATGTACTGAACCTGCTCGAGGGTGTGCGAAAAGACCTGACTGAGGTGCTGCGCGAAGCGGGACAAGGTGCGTTGCTGCGCGATGGCATGACCGTGGTGATCGCCGGTCGGCCGAACGCCGGCAAGTCCAGCCTGCTGAACGCTCTGGCTGGGCGCGAAGCCGCTATTGTCACCGAGATAGCCGGCACCACCCGCGATGTGTTGCGCGAACATATCCACATTGACGGTATGCCGCTGCATGTTGTGGATACTGCCGGCTTGCGCGCTACCGAGGATCAGGTGGAAAAGATCGGCGTCGAGCGGGCACTTAAAGCCATTGGCGAAGCCGACCGCATACTCCTGGTGGTTGACGCCACCGCGTCGGAAGCGCATGACCCCTTTGCGTTATGGCCAGAATTTCTTGATCAGCGCCCCGCTGCGGGCAAAGTAACCCTTATCCGCAACAAGGCTGACCTATCGGGCGAAGCTGTTGCCCTGGAAGTTGGCAGCGATGGTCACGTGACCATCAGCCTCTCGGCCAGTTCAGGCGACGGCCTGGAGCTGTTGCGTGAGCACCTGAAAGCCTGCATGGGTTATGAGCAGACTGCCGAGAGCAGCTTCAGTGCCCGCAGACGGCACCTGGAGGCGTTGCGCCTGGCCGCGACCCATCTTGACCATGGCCACGCACAACTGACCCTGGCAGGGGCCGGTGAGCTGCTCGCCGAAGACCTGCGCCTGGCCCAGCAGTCTCTGGGCGAGATCACCGGAGCCTTCAGCTCTGACGACCTGCTCGGGCGGATATTCTCCAGCTTCTGTATCGGCAAGTAGGATGGGTCGGGCCGCGTAGGTTAGCGCCGCAGAATCCAAAATCTGCGAGCAACTCAAATCCCCCCGCGTCGCATAACTCATCATGACGTGGCGCAGATGGGTTACGGCGCCTCTACCACCTGCTGTGTTCACGACTACCTCTCTGCACCTAACCCAGCCTTAACACCTCATGATTTCTGATGGGTTACGGCGCATCCAGCCCCCACTTGAATCCTGAATCTTCTCCCCGCGCCTAACCCATCCTACAAATCGCTGCGCCCCGAATCCCTTTTTGTGTCGCCGTGGCAGGCATCTGCTTGGGCGAAATATGTATATCGCGCACTTATTTCCCCAGCTAAGCCCTGTGGAAAACCGTGCCTGAGCCCTGCCTATAACCCGGTGATAAAACTGAGGATAAACGCCCCTGTGGATAACCATCGCTTTCATCCACAGGGTATCTACGGCTATCCAACAGGCTAACGGCAGGATCATCACAGCCTTTTGAAACGCTGTAGGCCTTGTCGTTATTGGTCTACAGCAATCTATCCACAGAAAAGCGCTTCATACTTAATAAACATAAAAATAAAGATCTATATAAATTCATTCTTTTATTCTCTATTAACCGACAGCGCTGTGGAGAGCCAAAGCAGGCTGGCTATTTTTTGTGCACAAGGCTTCTTTCACACGGCCTAAATCCCTATACTTGCCGGCTTCCCAGCTTTTCAAAGCAAAAACCCCATTTATCAACAGGCACGAGGTTCGTGGTGGATTTCCCTTCCCGTTTTCAGGTGATCGTGATCGGCGGTGGTCATGCCGGCACTGAGGCTGCTCTGGCAGCAGCACGCATGGGAGTAAAAACCCTGCTGCTGACCCATAACGTGGAAACCCTCGGGCAGATGAGCTGCAATCCGGCGATTGGCGGGATTGGCAAAAGTCATCTGGTCAAGGAAATCGACGCTCTCGGCGGCGCCATGGCAGCGGCCACTGACAGGGGTGGTATCCAGTTCCGTGTGCTCAACAGCCGCAAGGGTCCAGCTGTACGTGCCACTCGTGCCCAGGCCGATCGGGTGCTGTACAAGGCCGCGATTCGCGAAACTTTGGAAAACCAGGCCAACCTGTGGATATTTCAACAAGCTGCAGATGACCTGATCGTTGAAAACGACGAAGTCAAAGGCGTGGTCACCCAAATGGGCCTGCGCCTGTTCGCCGATTCGGTGGTATTGACCACCGGCACCTTCCTCGGCGGACTTATCCACATCGGCATGCAGAACTATTCCGGCGGCCGAGCCGGTGATCCGCCGTCGATCGCCCTGGCTCAGCGTTTACGTGAATTGCCGCTGCGCGTTGGTCGCCTGAAAACCGGTACCCCGCCGCGCATCGATGGTCGTTCGGTGGATTTCTCGGTGATGACCGAGCAGCCGGGCGACACGCCAACGCCGCTGATGTCTTTTCTCGGGCGCGCCGAGCAGCAACCACGCCAGGTCAGCTGCTGGATTACCCACACCAATGCGCGTACCCATGAAATTATCGCCGCCAACCTCGACCGTTCGCCGATGTACTCCGGGGTGATCGAAGGCGTCGGCCCGCGTTACTGTCCGTCGATCGAGGACAAGATTCATCGCTTCGCCGACAAGGATAGCCATCAGGTATTTATCGAGCCGGAAGGGCTGACCACCCACGAGCTCTACCCCAACGGCATTTCCACCTCGCTGCCGTTCGACGTGCAATTGCAGCTGGTACGTTCGATTCGCGGCATGGAAAACGCCCACATTGTGCGTCCCGGTTACGCCATCGAGTACGACTACTTCGATCCGCGTGATTTGAAATACAGCCTCGAAACCAAGGTCATCGCCGGCTTGTTTTTCGCCGGACAGATCAACGGCACCACGGGTTACGAAGAAGCCGGCGCGCAAGGTTTGCTCGCCGGGGCCAACGCCGCGCTGCGCGCCCAGGGCAAGGACAGCTGGTGTCCGCGCCGCGACGAGGCTTACATCGGTGTATTGGTCGACGACCTGATTACCTTGGGTACTCAGGAGCCGTACCGGATGTTCACCTCGCGGGCCGAATACCGGTTGATCCTGCGCGAAGACAACGCCGATCTGCGCCTGACCGCGAAAGGCCGCGAGCTTGGCTTGGTCGATGACGTCCGCTGGGCGGCATTCGAAACCAAACGCGAAGCCATCGAAGTGGAAGAGCAGCGCCTGAAAAGTACCTGGGTCAGACCCGGCACGCCCCAAGGCGATGCTATCGCTGCGCATTTCGGGACGCCGTTGACCCATGAGTACAACCTGCTCAATCTGCTGTCGCGCCCGGAGATCGATTACATCGGCCTGACCGAACTGACAGGCGCGGGTGCAGAAGACCCGCGCGTCGCCGAGCAGGTCGAGATCAAGACCAAGTACGCCGGCTACATCGACCGTCAACAGGATGAAATTGCCCGGCTGCGCGCCAGCGAAGACACCAAATTACCGGTGGACATCGATTACAACGGGATTTCCGGTTTGTCCAAGGAAATCCAGCACAAGCTCGGCAACACCCGCCCGGAAACCCTCGGCCAGGCTTCGCGGATCCCAGGTGTTACCCCAGCGGCGATTTCCCTGTTGCTGATCCATTTGAAGAAACGCGGCGCTGGTCGCCAGTTGGAGCAAAGCGCCTGATGTCAGTGGTAACCAGCAAGCACGCCGAAGAACTGGCGCAAGGCGCTATCGAACTGGGCGTAGAGGTTTCGTCCACACAGCAGGAGCAACTGCTCGCCTACCTGGCGCTGCTGATCAAGTGGAACAAGGCCTACAACCTCACCGCGGTGCGCAATCCGGATGAAATGGTCTCGCGGCACCTGCTCGACAGCCTGAGTGTGCAGCCCTTTGTTGAGGTGGCTGGGGATAACTGGCTGGACGTTGGCAGTGGCGGCGGTATGCCGGGTATTCCCTTGGCCATCCTGTTTCCCGACCGCCAGTTCACCCTGCTCGACTCCAACGGCAAGAAGACTCGTTTTCTGACTCAGGTGAAGTTGGAGTTGAAACTGGCCAACCTCGAAGTTATCCACAGCCGGGTTGAGGCCTTCAAGCCTGAGCAGGCGTTCAGTGGTATCGTTTCCCGTGCCTTCAGCAGCCTGGAAGATTTTGCCAACTGGACTCGCCATCTCGGCAATGGCCAGAGTCAATGGCTGGCCATGAAAGGCGTACACCCGGACGACGAACTGCAAGCTTTGCCGGCTGACTTCAGCCTGGCAACCACCCATGTGCTCAAGGTTCCCGGTTGCCAAGGTCAGCGCCATCTGCTGATACTGCGCCGCTCGGTCTAGGGGAAACGCAACATGGCTAAAGTATTCGCAATTGCCAACCAGAAAGGCGGCGTGGGCAAGACCACCACCTGCATCAATCTGGCCGCCTCACTGGTTGCGACCAAACGCCGGGTGCTGTTGATCGATCTTGATCCACAGGGCAACGCGACCATGGGCAGTGGTGTGGATAAACATGCCCTGGAACACTCGATTTATGACGTGCTGATCGGTGAGTGCAACCTGGTCGAGGCCATGCAGTATTCCGAGCACGGCGGCTACCAGTTGTTGCCGGCCAACCGTGACCTGACGGCTGCGGAAGTCAGCCTGTTGGAAATGAAAATGAAGGAAAGTCGCCTGCGCAACGCACTGGCGCCGATCCGTGAGAACTACGACTACATCCTCATCGACTGCCCGCCTGCGTTGTCGATGTTGACGGTCAATGCCCTGGTGGCTGCCGATGGTGTGATCATCCCCATGCAGTGCGAGTATTTTGCCCTGGAAGGCCTGAGTGACCTGATCAACAGCATTCAGCGCATCGCTCAAATGCTCAATCCTTCGCTTAAAATCGAAGGCCTGCTGCGTACCATGTACGACCCACGCATCAGCCTGACCAATGATGTTTCAGCGCAGCTCAAGGAACATTTTCCAGACACGCTTTACCAAACCGTAATCCCGCGCAACGTGCGCTTGGCCGAGGCCCCCAGCTACGGTATGCCGGCGCTGGTATACGACAAGAGTTCCCGCGGAGCCATTGCCTACCTGGCCCTGGCCGGGGAACTGGTTCGTCGTCAGCGCGCCCGCCCCCACACCGCAACCGCATAAGGAATTCCGCATGGCCGCCAAGAAACGAGGGCTGGGACGAGGCTTGGACGCCCTGCTGGGCGGCACTACCGTCACTGCTTTGCAGGAAGAAGCCGTTCAGGCCGACAGCCGCGAGCTGCAATACGTACCCCTGGATCTGATCCAGCGCGGCAAGTACCAGCCACGCCGCGACATGGACGCTACTGCGCTCGAGGAGCTGGCCCAGTCGATCAAGGTCCAGGGTGTCTTGCAGCCGATCGTAGTGCGACCAATTGGCCAGGGCCGTTTTGAAATCGTTGCCGGTGAGCGGCGCTGGCGTGCCAGTCAGCAGGCTGGTTTGGACAAGATCCCGGCGATGGTGCGCGAGCTGCCCGATGAGGCGGCCATCGCCATGGCGCTGATCGAGAACATCCAGCGTGAAGACCTCAATCCGATTGACGAGGCCGTCGCTCTGCAACGGCTGCAGCAGGAATTCAATCTGACCCAGCAACAGGTAGCCGATGCCGTGGGCAAATCCCGCGTGACCATCAGCAACCTGTTGCGTCTGATTGCCCTGCCGGACGAGATCAAGACCCTGCTGTCCCATGGCGATCTGGAAATGGGTCATGCGCGTGCCTTGCTTGGCCTGCCTGCAGAGCAACAGGTCGAAGGGGCGCGACATGTTGTCGCGCGCGGGCTGACTGTCCGACAAACCGAGGCGTTGGTGCGCCAATGGTTGAGTGGCAAGGAAAAGACGGCTGAAGTAGTCAAGTCCGATCCCGACATCAGTCGCCTTGAACAGCGCCTGGCAGAGCGCCTGGGCTCGCCGGTACAAATCAAGCACGGGCAGAAAGGCAAAGGCCAATTGGTGATCCGCTACAACTCACTGGATGAATTGCAGGGCGTACTGGCCCACATTCGCTGAAACAATTGGCCATGTAGTATTGCCGACCCAGGCACTACAGCGAGGTTGATCGGGGGAAAGCATGCACCTATACTCCCCGCGCTGTTTTGTAAGCTTCAAGTTGATTAATGTTTGCAGCTTGAGTTGGGGTGTCGCTGGTTTGGCTATTCGCAATAAAACGCCGTTTATCCAGCAACCCGGATTTCCTGTTCTGCTTGTGCAGGCAATTGTCTGTCTGCTGGTCGCCCTACTTTTTACTCTAGGCAAGGGCCTGACCGCTGGTTACTCGGCTTTACTGGGCGGCATGATTGCCCTGCTGCCGAATGCGTTTTTTGCGTACAAAGCCTTTCGTTATTTTGGCGCGCGTTCGACTAGAGATATCGTCCTGTCCATCTGGTCTGGGGCAATGGGTAAATGGATTCTCACAGCAGTGCTGTTTGCACTGGTGTTTGTGGGCATAAGGCAGTTGGATATTGCGGCGCTATTCGTCGGGTATCTGCTGGCTGTGGCGGCAGCCGCCAGCGCTCCACTACTGATAAAAAATTTCTGAAGCATTAGAGCGTTTGAGGCGTTTATGGCAAACACCCCGGCAGAGTACATCCAGCATCACTTGCAAAACCTGGTCTATGGCGAGCATCCGGAAAAGGGCTGGATTTTGGCCCAAACCCCGGAAGACGTAGCGCAAATGGGCTTTTGGGCAGTTCACGTAGACACCATGGGTTGGTCGGTGTTTATGGGACTGATCTTCCTTGGCCTGTTTCGTTTGGCTGCCAAGAAAGCCACCACCGGTATCCCGGGTGGTCTGCAAAACGTTGCAGAAATGTCCATCGAGTTCATCCAGGGCATCGTCAAAGACACCTTCCACGGTCGCAACTCACTGGTTGCCCCGTTGGCCCTGACTATCTTCGTCTGGGTCATGCTGATGAACAGCCTGAAGTGGATTCCGGTCGATTACATTCCTGGTGTGGCGAGCCTCCTGGGGCTCGAATACTTCAAGATAGTGCCGACCGCCGATCCTAACGGTACCTTCGGCCTCGCTTTGGGGGTGTTCATCCTGATCATCTTCTACAGCATCAAGGTCAAGGGACTCGGTGGTTTCACCAAGGAACTGTCGTTCACGCCGTTCAATCACTGGGCGTTGATTCCGTTCAACCTGTTTCTCGAAATCATTGGCCTGCTGACTAAGCCTTTGAGTCTGGCGCTGCGACTGTTCGGCAATATGTATGCCGGCGAAGTGGTGTTCATCCTGATCGCGCTGTTGCCCTTCTACTTGCAATTCGGGCTCAACGTGCCATGGGCGATCTTCCACATCCTGGTGATCCCGCTGCAGGCGTTCATTTTCATGGTGCTGACGGTGGTGTATCTGAGTGCTGCGCACGAAGATCATCATTGATAGCAACTTGACGCCAGTAACCTGTTCAACAAAAACCTTAACTTATAAAACTCTGGAGCTTTATTTATGGAACTCGTCTATATCGCTGCTGCCCTCATGATTGGTCTGGGCGCACTGGGCACTGGTATCGGTTTCGCCCTGCTGGGCGGCAAGCTGTTGGAATCCACCGCTCGCCAACCTGAGCTGGGCCCACAGCTGCAAACCAAGACCTTCCTGATGGCCGGTCTGCTCGACGCCGTTCCGATGATCGGTGTTGGTATCGCGATGTACCTGATCTTCGTTGTTGCTCCGGCTGCTGGTGCCTAATCACTTTCCAGTGTGATGCGGGATTCGCCTCAGCGAATCCCCATAGCTGTGAAATTGACACCGCTCATACGAGATAGCACGAGGTAAATCGCTGTGAACATAAACCTGACCCTGTTTGGTCAAACGATTTCCTTCGCTATTTTCGTCTGGTTTTGCATGAAGTTCGTATGGCCGCCGCTGACCAGCGCCATGCAAGAACGCCAGAAGAAAATCGCCGAAGGTCTGGATGCTGCAGGACGCGCTGAGCGTGATCTGCATCTTGCCCAGGAACGCGCTGCTCAATTACTTCGTGAAAGTAAAGAGCAGGCCAGCGCAATCATCGACCGCGCGAACAAAACCGCCAATTCGATTGTTGAAGAAGCCAAGACCCAGGCCCGCACTGAAGGCGAGAAGTTGATCGCCGGTGCCAAAGCTGAAATCGATCTGGAAGTGAACCGTGCCAAGGATCAACTGCGTCTACAAGTAGCAGTTCTGGCCGTTGCCGGTGCCGAGAAGATTCTCGAGTCTTCGATAGACGGCGCAGCACACAATGATTTGGTCGCAAAACTGGCCTCACAACTCTAAGCGAGGCAAGCGATGATCAATACCATTACGCTTGGTCGGCCTTACGCCAAAGCCGCTTTTGAGTTCGCCAGCAACGCCGGTCAGGCTGACGCCTGGTTGGCCATGCTGTCCTTTTCCGCTGCCGCCGTGCAGACCCCGGAAGTGGCACAGCAACTGGGAAATCCCGCGTTGACCAGCGAACAGAAAGTTCAAATGCTGGCACAGGTCTGCAGTGGCAACGTTGATGACACGTTCATCAGCTTCCTCTCCGTCCTGAGCAGCAATGATCGTCTGTCGTTGCTTCCGGTCGTACTCGAGCAATTCACCGTATTGAAAGCCGAAGCTGAAAGCACCCTCGACGTTGAGGTGCAAACAGCATTCGAGCTCAGCGCGGAACAACTACAAACCTTGGCTGCCGCGCTTTCCAAGCGGCTTGCTCGAACTGTCCAACCTAAGCCGGTTGTCAATGCTGCCCTTATTGGCGGCCTGTTGATCCGCGCAGGTGACCTGGTCATCGACAGTTCGGTACGCGGCAAATTGAACAAGCTGGCCGAAGCGTTGAAATCCTGATTTGAGGGAACTGGCATGCAGCAACTGAATCCTTCCGAAATTAGCGAAATCATCAAGCAGCGCATTGGCGCGCTGGATGTGACCGCTCAAGCCCGTAATGAAGGCACTATCGTCAGCGTTTCCGACGGTATCGTGCGCATTTACGGCCTCGCCGACGTAATGTACGGCGAAATGATCGAATTCCCTGGTGGCGTTTTCGGTATGGCACTGAACCTGGAGCAAGACTCCGTCGGTGCAGTAGTACTGGGCGCGTACACCACGCTCGCCGAAGGCATGAGCGCCAAGTGCACCGGCCGCATCCTTGAAGTACCGGTTGGTCCGGAACTGCTTGGTCGCGTCGTCGATGCCCTGGGTAACCCGGTTGATGGTAAAGGCCCGCTGAACAACGTCGCCACCGACGCGGTTGAGAAGGTTGCGCCGGGTGTGATCTGGCGTAAGTCGGTCGACCAACCGGTGCAAACCGGTTACAAGTCGGTCGATGCCATGATCCCGGTAGGCCGTGGCCAGCGCGAGCTGATCATTGGTGACCGTCAGATCGGCAAGACTGCTCTGGCAATCGACGCCATCATCAACCAGAAGAACAGCGGCATTAAGTGCGTCTACGTAGCCATTGGTCAGAAGCAATCGACCATCGCCAACGTGGTGCGCAAGCTGGAAGAAAACGGCGCGCTGGCTAACACCATCGTGGTTGCTGCTTCCGCTTCCGAATCCGCTGCGCTGCAGTTCATTGCACCGTACGCCGGTTGCACCATGGGCGAATACTTCCGCGATCGCGGCGAAGACGCGCTGATCGTGTATGACGATTTGTCCAAGCAAGCAGTGGCTTACCGCCAGATTTCCCTGCTGCTGCGCCGTCCGCCAGGCCGTGAAGCCTACCCGGGCGACGTGTTCTATCTCCACAGCCGTCTGCTGGAGCGCGCATCGCGTGTATCCGAAGAGTACGTTGAGAAGTTCACCAACGGCGCTGTGAAAGGTAAAACTGGTTCCCTGACCGCTTTGCCGATCATCGAAACTCAAGGTGGCGACGTTTCCGCGTTCGTTCCGACCAACGTGATTTCCATCACCGACGGTCAGATCTTCCTGGAATCCTCGATGTTCAACTCGGGCATCCGTCCTGCAGTGAACGCCGGTATTTCGGTATCCCGCGTAGGTGGTGCTGCTCAGACCAAGATCATCAAGAAGCTTTCCGGTGGTATCCGTACCGCTCTGGCTCAGTACCGTGAACTGGCCGCATTCGCCCAGTTCGCTTCTGACCTGGACGAAGCCACCCGCAAGCAGCTTGAGCACGGTCAGCGCGTTACCGAGCTGATGAAGCAGAAGCAGTATGCGCCGATGTCCATCGCCGACATGTCGGTGTCCCTGTATGCCGCCGAGCGTGGCTTCCTGCAGGACGTGGACGTGAAGAAAGTGGGTGCCTTTGAAGCAGCGGTGCTTGCCTACTTCAACCGTGATCACGCCGATCTGATGGCGAAGATCAACGAGAAGGGTGACTTCAACGACGAGATCGATTCGGGCCTCAAAGCCGGTATCGAGAAGTTCAAAGCCACCCAAACCTGGTAACCGCAGCGGGGGCCTAGACGCCCCCGCCTGCTTGAACCAAAAGGTGTGAAATGGCAGGCGCAAAAGAGATTCGCAGTAAGATCGCGAGCATCAAAAGCACGCAGAAGATCACCAGCGCCATGGAAAAAGTGGCGGTCAGCAAGATGCGCAGAGCTCAGTCGCGCATGGCTTCTGGTCGTCCCTACGCCGAGCGTATCCGTCAGGTAATTGGCCATTTGGCCCATGCCAACCCGGAATACCGCCACCCATTTATGGTGGAACGCGTCGTTAAGCGCGTCGGCTATATCGTGGTCTCGAGTGACCGTGGTCTGTGTGGTGGTTTGAACACCAACCTGTTCAAGGCACTGCTGAAAAATATGACCGAATGGCGTGATGCCAAGGTCGAAGCAGACTTCTGTGCTGTGGGCGGCAAGGGCGCGAGCTTTTTCCGTAGCTACGGCGGTAATGTGATTGCAGCCATCAGCAAGCTGGGCGAAGAGCCTTCGCTTAACGACCTGATTGGTAGTGTCAAGGTCATGCTCGACGCGTATAGCGACGGCCGAATTGATCGCCTGTATCTGGTGTCGAACAAGTTCGTCAACACCATGACGCAAAAGCCGGAAGTGCATCAGTTGTTGCCGCTGGCCGCGATCGAAGAAGAAGGCGTGCAGAAAGGGCTGTGGGATTACATCTACGAGCCTGATGCACAGTCGCTGCTCGATAGCCTGATGGTTCGCTTTATCGAATCGCAGGTATATCAAGCCGTGCTGGAAAACAGCGCGTGCGAACAGGCAGCTCGGATGATCGCGATGAAGAATGCTACCGATAACGCCGGTGACCTGATCAGTGGTTTGCAACTGGTCTACAACAAGGCGCGTCAGGCAGCGATCACCCAAGAGATTTCGGAAATCGTCGGCGGCGCTGCCGCGGTTTAAGAACGGTTCAAATATTCGAGGAACCAAAGATGAGTAGCGGACGTATCGTTCAAATCATCGGCGCCGTTATCGACGTGGAATTCCCGCGTGATCAAGTGCCGAATATTTATGAAGCGCTGAAAGTAGTCGGCGCCGAAACCACCCTGGAAGTTCAGCAGCAGCTGGGCGATGGCGTGGTACGTACCATTGCGATGGGTTCGACCGAAGGCCTGAAACGCGGCCTGAACGTCGAAAACACCGGTGCCGTAATCCAGGTTCCAGTCGGGATTAAGACCCTGGGCCGGATCATGGACGTACTGGGCAACCCGATCGACGAAGCCGGTCCGATTGGCGAAGAAGAGCGCTGGGGCATTCACCGTCCGGCACCTTCCTACGCTGAGCAGTCGAGCTCCAACGAACTGCTGGAAACCGGGATCAAGGTTATCGACCTGGTTTGCCCGTTTGCCAAGGGCGGTAAAGTCGGTTTGTTCGGTGGTGCCGGTGTAGGCAAAACCGTAAACATGATGGAACTGATCCGTAACATCGCCATCGAGCACAGCGGTTATTCCGTGTTCGCCGGTGTGGGCGAGCGTACCCGTGAAGGTAACGACTTCTACCACGAGATGAAGGACTCCAACGTTCTCGACAAGGTAGCCCTGGTTTACGGTCAGATGAACGAGCCGCCAGGCAACCGTCTGCGCGTAGCTCTGACCGGCCTGACCATGGCCGAGAAGTTCCGTGACGAAGGCCGTGACGTACTGTTGTTTGTTGACAACATCTACCGTTACACCCTCGCCGGTACCGAAGTATCCGCACTGCTCGGCCGTATGCCGTCGGCAGTAGGTTATCAGCCGACCCTGGCCGAAGAGATGGGTGTTCTGCAAGAGCGCATCACTTCCACCAAGACCGGTTCGATCACTTCGATCCAAGCCGTTTACGTACCTGCGGATGACTTGACTGACCCGAGCCCGGCGACCACCTTCGCCCACTTGGACGCCACCGTTGTACTGTCCCGTGACATCGCTTCCCTGGGTATCTACCCAGCGGTCGATCCACTCGACTCGACATCGCGTCAGCTTGACCCGCAGGTAATCGGTCAGGAGCACTACGACACCGCTCGCGGCGTTCAGTACGTGCTGCAGCGTTACAAGGAACTGAAGGACATCATCGCGATCCTCGGTATGGACGAGCTGTCTGAAGAAGACAAGCTGTTGGTATCCCGTGCTCGTAAGATCCAGCGCTTCCTGTCCCAGCCGTTCTTCGTGGCTGAAGTATTTACCGGCTCGCCGGGCAAGTACGTTTCCCTGAAGGACACCATCGCTGGTTTCAGCGGCATTCTTAACGGCGACTATGATCACCTGCCAGAGCAGGCGTTCTACATGGTTGGCGGTATCGAAGAAGCCGTCGAAAAAGCCAAGAAGCTGTAATCGGTGCGCCCGGTAACGGGCGCTCACGGTCTGGTTGAACGCCAGCGAGCGAAGGCTGGGCAAGGTGAGGTCAGGAGAGAAAGCGTTGTTTACTTTTGAGCCTGGTTTCAACGATTGCATAGTCGAACGTAGTAGCGTTCAGATGATCGATACGTGAGGTTAGATATGGCCATGACAGTCCATTGCGATATCGTCAGCGCTGAGGGGCAAATCTTCTCCGGCCTGGTGGAAATGGTGATTGCACACGGCAACTTGGGCGACCTGGGTATTGCACCCGGCCACGCGCCTCTGTTGACCGATCTCAAGCCAGGCCCGATTCGCTTGATCAAGCAGGGTGGCGAGGCCGAGGTTTACTACATCTCTGGTGGCTTCCTGGAAGTTCAACCGAATGTGGTGAAAGTGCTCGCCGATACCGTGCAGCGTGCTGCCGATATTGACGAAGCTGCAGCTCAGGAAGCCCTCAATGCTGCCGAGCGTGCACTGCACGAGAAGGGCGCGGAGTTCGACTACGGTTCCGCCGCCGCTCACCTGGCTGAGGTCGCGGCTCAGCTGCGTACCGTCCAGCAGTTGCGCAAGAAGTTCGGCGGTTAAGTCACCGGCTTCATTGTGTGTAAGTAAAAGGGTAGCCTTGGCTACCCTTTTTCTTTGTCCGCAGTTTTTGTCCGGCATGCTGTAGGGTGCGCCGTGCGCACCGGTCCAGCTGTTTGATGGTGCGCACGGCGCACCCTACGGGGATGCAGCATATTCGCAATCGTTTAACCCCGGGCCGGTTCCCGGGTTGTTCAGGATACCTACCATGTCCCTCGATATCGTTATTCTAGCCGCCGGCCAAGGCACCCGCATGCGTTCGGCCCTACCCAAGGTGCTGCACCCGGTTGCTGGCAAATCCATGCTTGGCCATGTGATAGACACAGCCCGCCAGCTCAAGCCCCAGGGCATTCATGTAGTGATCGGCCATGGTGCAGAGTTGGTTCGCGAGCGTCTGGCGGCCGATGACCTGAACTTTGTACTGCAAAGCGAGCAACTGGGCACCGGCCATGCCGTGGCTCAGGCCTTGCCGATGTTGAGCGCCGAGCGGGTGCTGATTCTCTATGGCGATGTGCCGCTGATCGAAGTGGAAACCCTGCAACGCCTGCTGCTTAAGGTCAGCGAGCAGCAGCTCGGTCTGCTGACGGTCAATCTCAATGACCCGACCGGCTATGGCCGCATCGTTCGAGATGACAATGGCGTGGTGCAGGCTATTGTCGAGCACAAGGATGCCAGCCTCGAGCAACGGCTGATCAGCGAAGGCAATACTGGCATCCTCGCCGTGCCCGGCACGCGTCTGGGCGACTGGCTCGGTCGGCTCTCCAACAGCAACGTCCAGGGCGAGTACTACCTGACCGACGTGATCGCCATGGCGGTGGCCGACGGTCTGGTGGTGGCCACCGAACAGGCCACCGACGAGATGGAAGTGCTGGGCGCCAATGACCGTATTCAGCTTTCGCAGCTTGAACGGCATTATCAGTACCGTGCGGCGCGACGTTTGATGGTGCAGGGCGTGACCCTGATCGACCCGGCCCGCTTCGACCTGCGTGGTGAGGTAACGGTGGGTCGCGATGTATCGATCGATATCAACGTGATCCTCGAAGGTCAGGTGGTCATCGAGGATGGCGTACAGATCGGCCCTAACTGTGTGATCAAGAACAGCATCCTGCGCCAAGGCGCGATCATCAAAGCCAATAGCCATCTGGAAGGTGCCGAAGTGGGCGAGGGCGCCGATTGCGGCCCGTTTGCCCGTCTGCGTCCCGGCTCGCTGCTGGGCGCCCGCGCCCATGTGGGTAACTTCGTCGAGCTGAAGAATGCCACGTTGGGCGAGGGCGCCAAGGCCGGCCACCTGAGCTACCTGGGTGATGCCGAGATCGGTGCCCGAACCAATATTGGCGCTGGCACCATCACCTGCAACTACGATGGCGCCAACAAGTTCAAGACTGTACTGGGCGAGGACGTGTTTATTGGCTCCAACAGCGCCCTGGTGGCACCAGTGACCCTGGGCGATTGCGCCACCACCGGCGCCGGTTCGGTAATTACCGGCGACGTGCCGGCCAACACCCTGGCAGTGGGCCGCGCCAAGCAGCGCAATATCGAAGGCTGGAAGCGCCCGACCAAGAAGTGAAGCAACTCCGTAGGATGGGTAGGGCCGCGTAGGTTGAGCGCAGCGATACCCATGCTGCCAATCGATGGGTTGCGCTTGCTGCTAACCTACGCGGCCCTACCCATCGACGACCCGATCCTAGAGGCGGCCCCGGCCGCCTTTTGTCGTTTTCAGGCTTGACTCGAAAGCTTCATTAGGTTTTGATTCGCGACATTATCTTTCGAATCGAAACTTAGCATGTCGAAACGCAACACTCCGCAACGTCGTCACACCATTCTCGCCTTGCTCGCCGAGCAGGGCGAGGTGAGTGTGGATGAGTTGGCCAAGCGTTTTGCGACATCCGAAGTGACCGTTCGCAAAGACCTCGCCGCCCTGGAAACAAACGGTCTACTGTTGCGCCGTTATGGCGGTGCGGTGTCGCTGCCGCAGGAATTAATCGGCGATGCCACCCAGCCGATTTCCAGGTACAAGCAGGCCATCGCCCGCGCCGGGGTGGCGCGCATTCGCGAGCATGCGCGGATCATCATCGACAGCGGCACCACCACGGCGGCGATGATCCCCGAGCTGGGGCACAAGCCCGGGCTAGTGGTGATGACCAACTCGCTGAATGTGGCCCGCGCCCTCAGCGAACTGGAGCACGAGCCGGTGCTGCTGATGACGGGCGGTACCTGGGACCCGCATTCGGAGTCCTTCCAGGGCCAGGTCGCCGAACAGGTGCTGCGCTCCTACGACTTCGACCAGTTGTTTATCGGTGCCGATGGTATCGACCTGGCCCGTGGCACCACTACTTTCAACGAGCTGCTCGGCCTGTCCCGGGTGATGGCCGAGGTGGCCCGTGAAGTGGTGGTGATGGTCGAGAGCGACAAGATTGGCCGCAAGATTCCCAACCTGGAACTGCCCTGGAGCAGTGTCCATACCCTGATCACCGACGAGCGCCTCAGCGATGAAGTGCGTGAACAACTGACAGCGCGCGGGGTCAACCTGATCTGCGCAGCCGTAGAGCATTAACAAGGAGCAAGACTATGTGTGGCATCGTGGGCGCCGTCGCCGAACGTAATATCACCGCCGTGCTGGTGGAAGGCCTGAAACGCCTGGAATACCGTGGCTATGACAGCGCCGGTGTGGCGCTGCTGAATGAGCAGGGCGAGCTGCAGCGCAGTCGCCGGGTGGGCAAGGTCGCCGAACTGCAGAACGCCCTGAGCGAGCAGCCCCTGGCCGGCCGTCTGGGCATCGCCCATACCCGCTGGGCCACCCATGGTGCGCCGAGCGAACGCAATGCCCACCCGCATTTCTCAGGTAAAGAACCCGGCAGCGCGCTGGCGGTGGTGCACAACGGCATCATCGAAAATCACGAGCAACTACGTGCTCAGTTGAAAGACCTGGGCTACGTGTTTAGCTCCGATACCGATACCGAAGTCATCGTCCACCTGCTCGACCACACGCTGAAAAGCCAGCCGGATCTGACTGCTGCGCTAAAAGAGGCGGTCAAGCAACTGCACGGCGCCTATGGCCTGGCGGTGATCAGCGCCAAGCAGCCGGATCGCCTGCTGGCCGCCCGCAGCGGCAGCCCGCTGGTGATCGGCCTGGGCCTGGGCGAGAACTTCCTCGCCTCGGATCAACTGGCCCTGCGCCAGGTCACCGACCGCTTCATGTACCTGGAAGAAGGCGATATCGCCGAGATCCGCCGCGATGGCGTGCAGATCTGGGACGTCGACGGCAAGCCGGTACAGCGCGAAAGCGTGCAGTACCACGACGGCGCCGAAGCCGCCGACAAGGGCGAATTCCGCCACTTCATGCTCAAGGAAATCCACGAGCAACCCAAAGTGGTGCAGCGCACCCTGGAAGGCCGCCTGGGCACTAACCAGGTGCTGGTCCAGGCGTTCGGCCCGCAAGCCGCCGAGCTGTTCGCCCGGGTCAAGAACGTGCAGATCGTCGCCTGCGGCACCAGCTATCACGCCGGCATGGTCGCCCGTTACTGGCTGGAAGAGCTGGCCGCGATTCCCTGCCAGATCGAGGTGGCCAGCGAATTCCGCTACCGCAAGGTGGTGGTGCAGCCCGATACCCTGTTCATCAGCATCTCCCAGTCCGGCGAAACCGCCGACACCCTGGCTGCCCTGCGCAATGCCAAGGCGCTGAGCCCGGAGCAGGGCGGCTACCTGGCCAGCCTGGCGATCTGCAATGTCGGCATCAGCTCCCTGGTGCGCGAATCCGACCTGTGCCTGTTGACCCAGGCCGGCCCGGAAATCGGCGTGGCTTCGACCAAAGCCTTTACCACTCAGTTGGTCGCTTTGATGTTGCTGACCCTGTCTATTGGCCAGGTACATGGCAGCCTGGCCCCACAACTGGAAGCTGAGCTAGTCGACGAACTGCGCCGCTTGCCGACTCGTCTCGGCGAAGCCTTGGCCATGGATGCGGTGGTGGAGAAGATCGCCGAACTGTTTGCCGACAAGCACCACGCGCTGTTCCTCGGTCGTGGCGCGCAGTACCCGGTGGCGATGGAGGGTGCGCTCAAGCTCAAGGAAATCTCCTATATCCACGCCGAAGCTTACCCGGCCGGCGAACTCAAGCACGGGCCATTGGCCTTGGTCGACAGCGACATGCCGGTGGTCACGGTGGCGCCGAACAACGAGCTGCTGGAGAAGCTCAAATCCAACCTGCAGGAAGTGCGCGCCCGCGGCGGTGAGCTGATCGTGTTCGCCGACCAGCAGGCCGGTATGCGCAACGGCGAGGGCACCCATGTGGTGAACATGCCGCATATCCACGACGCCCTAGCGCCGATCCTCTACACCATCCCGCTGCAGCTGCTGTCCTACTACGTCGCCGTACTCAAGGGCACCGACGTCGACCAGCCGCGCAACCTGGCCAAGAGCGTAACGGTGGAATAAGCGGCATGCGCCTGGCTGCTGGACACGTGGGATGAAAATACAGTCTCGTCCGCATAAATAAAAAACCATCCTACGTATAGCGCTTCATCCCAAACCTACATCCACTATGTTGAGATGATCGACACAGCGGGTGCAGGTTTTCTCATGCCTGGAACATCCAATGGCCTGACCCAGGCCCAGATCGACAGAAGGCTCAAGGGCGGCTGTGGCCAAGGCCAGGGACCGGACTACAAGCCGTTGATCTACACCAGGGATGTGTCCTCTCTGGGACGTTCTCCCCGCCTGCTCGGCAGCCATGCCTTTCATACACCGATGATGCAGGCCATGCAGGAATCCTTTCTGGCTGTGACCGGCAAGGTCTAGACCGATCTGAAGCTGTGGAGCGTGTCACCCTTGACCGAGGAGGCTGAAGCCCTCGCGGAACACTGACCGATAGGCCCAATAGTTGCCAATTTGTTTATGGGCGATGCTAGCATCGTTATCGGTATAAATTGACATATGCATATGTGTGCATGAATAATCGATATGGAGAGCCCATATGAGCGAACTGCACCAGATTTTCGATTCAAAGCTATTCAAAGTGCTCAGCGAGCCGGTCCGCATCGACATTCTTAAGGTGTTGGCGCAGCACGGCCAGATGGACATTGCAGAGATCACCGGCTACCTGCCGCAGGACCGCTCCGTGGTTTCACGGCACCTCAGCGTCATGCATGACGTTGGGGTGCTGAAGGCGGAAAAACGCGGCAGGCACATATTTTACGAACTCGACGGGCTGGCAATTTTGCACCGTTTGGAAGGCATCGCCACGGCGATAAGGCATTATTTCGAGAGCTGCTGCCCCGAGGCGCTCAAGGACGAGTAATGGTTTAGCGCCGCCCCAAACGCGCCAGTTCGTCCTGACAGGCTCAGGAGGACGAATGTTCAACGGACTGGTTGTATTCTCGGTAAAGCGACCCTGGTGGGTCATTCTCGCATCGCTTATCGTCTTCGCCCTGTTCGCCAGCCAGCTGCCGAAGCTGCAGGTCGATGGCCGGGTCGAGGCACTGGTTCCTGAGCATAACGCTCATGTAACCCTGCGCAATGAAATGGAGAAGGTGTTCGGCGCTGCTGGCTTCATCATTATCAGCGTCAGCGAAGACGAAGTGTTAACTCAGCCGGTGCTCGCTTCGGCCTATGCGCTAAGCAGGCAGCTGAGCCAGTCGCCTCACGTTCGTGAGGTGCATTCGATCTTCTCCAAGCAATATCTTCAGGGCGGCGGCGGTACCTTCGAGGTCGGCCAGATCGTCGATGACCCCGACTCCGGGCGATTCAATCCCGTGCTCATTCAACAACGCCTGGCCAGTGATCCGGTATACCGCGGCAATCTGCTCAGCCTCGACGGCAAGGGCCTGGCGTTGCTGGTGGAGTTCAATGCCGGCATCACCGACCAGGTCGCCACCGAGCTGGTCGAGCAGGCGCTGGAGCAGGCCGGCCTGCAAGGGCGCTGGCCGATTGCCGGGTTGGCGGTGATTCAGCATGAAATGAAGCGCTACATGGACCGCGACATGGGCGTGTTGATGCCATTGTTCCTGGTGGTGCTGGCCGCTCTGTTGTTCTTGTCCTTCCATACCGCTCGCGGCGTGCTGCTGCCATTCGCGCCAATCCTTCTCGCGGTGGTGGCGAGCACCGGTTTGATGAGCATGCTGGGCATCAAGATCACCATCATCACCAACCTGGTACCCATGCTGATCATCGCGGTGGGCTCGTCCTATTCGATCCACTTCCTGAACGAGTATTACCGGCAAGTCGGCCTGGCTCCGGAGGCATTATCTTCGGCAATTCTGCGTGCTACTGGCCAACATATCGGGCCGATCATTCTGCTCGCGGCCGCCACGACCTTTCTCGGTTTCATCTCCAATATATTCAACCCGATAGTCGCCATCCGCGATTTCGCCACCACCCTGGGCTTTGCCGTGGTGGTGTTGTGGATGGCCAACCTGACGCTGCTGCCGGCCATCATCAGCCTGCTGAAACCGATCAAGGGCGTGCGCAACGGCCACGCCAAAGGCCGCTTTAATCGTGTGCTCGACAGCGTGTTAGAACTGCTGGGGCGCGGTATCGTCAATCGGCGCTGGTGGGTGCTGGGGCTGGGGGCGCTGCTGATCGGTAGCTCGGCGTACTACCTGCAACAGGTGAAAGTGGAGTCGTCGGGCCTGAGTTTCTTCAAGGAAGACTCCAACCTGGTGCGCTCTTCCCGGGCGATTTCGCAATCCTTCGGCGGCGTGGTGGGCTTCAACTTCGTCATCGATACCGGCAAGGTGGACGGCGCCAAGGACCCTGCGGTACTGGCCACCTTGGCGGCGTTCAAGGACTGGCTGCACAGCGAGTACGGCGATCAGGTCAAGGTAACCCTGTCGCTGGCCGACTACGTCAAGCAGATGAGCGGCGCCTACAACGGCGACCAGAGCTATCACCGCATTCCCCAGTCCGCCGAGGAAGTGGCGCAGTACATCGAGATATTCAGTTGGGGCGCCGATGTACGTGAAAGCCTGCGCAATGTGGTCGATGAAGATTTCCGCCTGCTGAGTTTCGGCGGTCGCTTTGCCTTGATCGAATACCCGGACGGCAGCTACCGGGAAGAAAGCCTACAGAACCAGAAACGCATCATCGATGCGGCCAGCGCCTGGCTGAAGACCAACTTGCCGGCAGGGGTGGAGGCTAAACCTTACGGCGACATCATGATCGTTTCGGATATCAACGACAGCATCATCCGAGGCCAGATCATCTCGGTTGCGCTGGCCTTGATCTGCGTGTTTGTCGTCACCACCCTGGTGTTCCGTTCGTTGCTCGGCGGCATCATCAGCCTGATCCCGGTATCCCTGGCTGTGGCAGTGAACTTCGGTTTTATGGGGCTGTTCGGCATTCCTTTGAATATCGCCACCGCGCTGGTCTCGGCGATGGCGATCGGCATCGGTATCGACGACACCATCCATTTCCTGATGACCTACAAACAACAGGTTCGCCAGCATGGCAATTACCCGCGTGCCTTTGTCGAAACCCTGCAGCAAAGCGGTCGGGCGATCATCTACACCTCCCTGGCGCTGATCGGCGGCTATCTGGTGCTGATGGCATCGCCCTTCACCCCGATCATCTACTTCGGTGTGTTGAACATCGTCACCATCCTGTTCGCCACGCTCGGCACCTTGCTGTTGCTGGGCGCGGTGATCCTGGTCCTGCAACCGCGTTTCCTTATGCGCGGCGCGGCGATAAGCCAAACGTCGCTGTCGGAGTTGCAACCGCACGCCGCTAAATCCGATGCACAGGAGGCCTGAACCATGAACAGCATTCTCTCTGTACTGCTGATACTCGCGCTGCCCGTCGTGGTTGTTGCACAAGACGCCCAAGGGCTGATGGACAAGGTCAACAATCGCTATGTCGGTGATGACGCGCTCAGCGAAGTCACCCTCGAGTACACCAGTAAAAGCGGCAGCAGCAAGGAGTATCAGCTGCGTATCTGGAACATCGAGGAAAGCGCCGGCAACAAGACGCTGCTCAAGTACACCGCGCCTAACTTCATGCGCGGCAGCGGTGTGCTGGTCCACGGCGAAGACAAACAAGAGACCTTGCAGTGGCTGTATCTATCCCAGGCGGCGAAGAAGGAAGCGCGCAAGATTTCAAGTTCCGAGCGCGGCCGTCCATTGTTCGGCACCGACATCTTCTACGTGGATATCGAAGCCAAGGCCACCGAGGATTTCACCTACCAACAGCTGCGCGATGAAGTGCTCGACGGTATCGCCACGGCGGTGGTTCAGGCCGTGCCGAACAAGTCGGATTACCCCTACGAGCGGACGATTTCCTGGGTCGACCCCGAGCGCTTGCTGGAGCTGAAAGTGGAGTACTACCAGGACGGCAAACTGCTCAAGACCCTGACCGCCGAGCAGACCGAGCAGATCGAAGGTGTCTGGACAGTGACACGCTCCAAGGTGGTGAGCGTCAAGCAAGGCTCCAGCACCGTGATGAACATTGACAAGATCGATTACAACCTCGGGTTACAGGTCGATCAATTCAGCTTCAAAGCGTTAACAGCCAGAGAGATTTGATTCGTGTCGATGAGAAAGGGATTGCTCACGTTGCTGTTATCGGCACCTGTATTGGCCAATGCCGGATGGAATCACACCGGCACCGTCGACCTGCGTATGGATGCTCGCGAGGCGGGCGAGTCCGCCTTGCTGGGCCGCACCGCGGTGACAGCCTCGGGCGAACTCGCCGAGCGCCTGAGCTTGCAGGTGGAAGTTGAAGGCAACGGCGAAACCTCGGTGGAAAGTGCCAGCGCTGAGCTGCGCACGCTGCTGTTGGATTGGCAGGTGCACGACGCCGTGTATCTGTTCGCCGGCTGGCAGCAGCAAGTATGGGGCCGGGCCGACGACGTCAATCCGCTGGATTTCGCCTTTGCCGAAGACCCCCGCTGGTATTACCTGGAACCGCGCGCGCAGCGCAAGTTGGCGCGGTTGTCCGCCGGCACACGTATCGAGTGGGGCGACTCCAGCCTGGCGCTGTTTTATTTCCCGGAGTCCTCGCGCAACCACTTGGCCGATGCCGACAGCATCTGGTGCGAGCGGGCCTGCGATTTCGCCGATGCCGATTTCCAGCGTGAGCAATTCGCCGCTCTGGGCTTTGCCGTCAACACCTCCAAGGCATCCGCGCCGCGGCACGAATGGGCGGGACGCTACACCAGCCGCCTGGGCGGACTGGATTTCGGTGCCGCGGTTTATTACGGCACCGACCACCGCCAGCGGGTGGAGCGGACATTCGTCGCGCCGGGCGTGGTGGCGCTGGAGACCAAGGAATACCAAAGCCTGTCCTATGGCGTCGATGCGGCCTATGCGTTTGGCGATGTGGTAGCCCGCGCCGAACTGGCGCGCTACCAGGACGTCAAGCTGTATATCTACCCGGAGCTGGCGCGCTATCTGGCCGATGCTGACGGCCTCACGGAAACCGATGCGACCGCAGCGATCCTCTCGCTGGATTACACCGCCCCCGGCGACATTTACCTGAACTTCCAGTACCAGGATGTCTGGCTGGGCGAGCCCGAAGACGAGGTGATCCTGCCGCGCGAGTTGAATCTGGCCACGTTTCAGATCGCCAAAACGTTCTATGACCCCGACGTGAAAATCGAGTGGACGACGCTTTACGACATAAATAAGCAAGGGGGTTTCAGCAAGTTGGAGGCGCGTTGGCAGATGGATATGCAATGGATGTTATCCGTCGGCTGCCTGGCTTTCGACGGTGAAAACAGTGCCGAGGATTACGGCGCCTTCCGAAAAAACAATAGCGTTTATATAGCTACGCAATATCAATTCTAGGGTGCGCCATGGCCAGTTTGCTATCGAAAGTCTATGTGAAAATGAAAGAGTTGCCGCGTAAGCAGTCGGCCCGATTGCTGCCGTTGAAGCGCCGCGAATTACGCGCGGTATTGAAACCCTGAATACAGGATTCCTTGATAGAGAGCAGGGGTTGAGTGTCTCTATATAAAATTAACAGGCGCGGGATGAGCCCAGGCAGCGTCGCTACTCACGATGTCGCCTCCATAAAAATAATTCTAACGCGGAGGATAATAATCGTGCGACCACTGTCGCCTGTTGATTCAGGTCATATTACAAGTCATGTTATTACTCAGCATGAATAATCAGTTAACTAATTAGTCTCAAGCTCTCGTAATCAGTTCGTTAAAAAGCAACTGATCTTTGGGGCGCGTCTTGCGTAGCAAATAAGTCTCTGTGTTCATGGTTAATATCACCGATATGCTCAGTTCAGGCGCATGATTTTTGGCAGGGATTTTACGGTATACATGCCGTGCGCTGGGGCGTTAAAAACGCAGATAAGCAAGTCGTCGTGCCACTAATTTCAAAATAATGTTAGTTGTTGCCGCCTGCTCGCGTAACCATCAAACCGCCCCTGCGGGCGATCAGTAGCCTTGCTACAGGCCCTTCACTGCAAGCGCTGCAGCCAATTATGGGGCGATTTGAACAATCGCCTTTGGCCGCCTGATATTTATTGTCGCAGACCCACAAGGCATCACAAAACGGACAAGAGCGGGCCTTTGCTGTATGGTCTTACATCGTTTTTACGCATATCGATCTCATGAATCTTGCGATTCATGGTTCTTGATCTATTAACTCGCCTAGTTGATAGACCGGGTTCTTGTTGCTTATTAATACGGCAACAAGGCGTCTTATTCAGGGAGAAATGTATCACGACTCGAGTAGCCATTATTGGTGCCGGCCCTAGTGGCCTTGCACAACTTCGCGCCTTTCAAGCCGCCCAGGAACAAGGCGCTGAAATTCCTGAACTGGTCTGTTATGAAAAGCAGGCGGACTGGGGCGGATTGTGGAATTACACATGGCGCACAGGACTGGACAAGAATGGCGAGCCGGTACACGGCAGCATGTACCGTTACTTGTGGTCCAATGGCCCCAAGGAATGCCTCGAGTTTGCCGACTACACCTTCGATGAACACTTCGATCAGCCCATCGCCTCCTATCCGCCCCGCGCGGTGCTCTGGGATTACATCAAGGGCCGGGTCGAGAAAGCCGATGTCCGTCAATATATACGCTTCAATACGCCGGTTCGGCAGGTCAGTTATTGCGCGCAAAGTCGGCAATTCACGGTCACTGCCCATGATCATGGCAGTGACAGTACCAGCAGTGAACTGTATGACCATGTGATTGTGGCCTCCGGTCATTTCTCGACACCCAGCGTGCCGTTTTTCGAGGGTTTTGAGGGCTTCAATGGCCGCATTCTGCATGCCCATGATTTTCGTGATGCGCTGGAGTTCAAGGACAAGGACATTCTGCTGATTGGCAGCAGTTATTCCGCCGAGGATATCGGCTCGCAATGCTACAAGTACGGCGCACGGAGTATTACCAGCAGTTATCGCAGCCGGCCCATGGGTTTCGATTGGCCGGATAATTGGGATGAAAAGCCGCTGCTGATCAAAGTCGATGGCGATACCGCCTATTTTGTCGACGGCAGTTCCAAGCGAGTCGATGCGATCATTCTCTGTACCGGCTATCTGCATCACTTCCCGTTTCTGGATGAAGAGTTGCGCCTGAAAACCAGCAACCGTCTCTGGCCTCTTGGTCTGCATGAGGGTGTGGCCCTGGTCGAGCAGCCGGCACTGTTCTACCTCGGCATGCAAGACCAGTGGTACACCTTCAATATGTTCGATGCCCAGGCCTGGTATGTGCGGGATGTGATTCTGGGTCGCATCACCATGCCCGCAAAGCCCGTGATGGAGGCCGCCATCCAGAACTGGAGTCAGCGCGAAGCGCTACTTGAAACCGATGAGCAGATGATCCGCTTTCAGGGCGATTACATAAAATCCCTGATCGAGCAGACCGACTACCCGACCTTCGATATCGAGGGTGTGAACCAGACGTTTCTGCAGTGGGAACAGCACAAGCACAACAATATCCTGACCTTCAGGGATCACTCCTATCGCTCCCTGATGACCGGTACTCAGGCGCCGGCGCACCATACGCCGTGGCTTGAGGCGATGGATGATTCGCTGGATGCCTATCTGAACCCACCCAGCCAAGCGGAAGCTGCAAAGGCCAGTTGAACCGGGGTGAAGCAAACCTGCGTGATCGGTCATTGACGATTGCGGCGCGCAGGGGCAGGGCAATCTTGCTACGGGAAAGCGGCAAACCCTGACCGGCGTTCTATGCCTTAAGAGATATGGTCAAAGGTCGGCGCCGCGTGGCAGTGTGGGTTATTGCTTCGCTCATTTTTGCCGTACGGATGGACTGTCATGGATATTGCCGAATTCGCCGACCTGCTGGCCGCTTCCAAAGCCCAGCCGGAACCGCAACGCTTGCTGTTGGTGTTCGTTAGCGCCGAGCTGCCGGACGATGCGACCGAAGAGGAACGTCAGCGCTACGCCGAGAGCCAGGGCGGCTCGCTCAAGCCGGTACTGTGCGTCGATAAGCTGCCGGACGAACTGGTGGATTTCGCCGGGCTGCTGACTGAGTCCAGCCGTACCGGCGTGGCCTGGGATCTGGTGTTCGCCGCCGGCTTGGCCGGGCGTGCGGGTATGGCGCCGAACAGCGACGAGGCCGAGCAACCGTTGAAGATGATGGTCGGGGCCATCGAAGCGGGCAGCATCGGCAACTTCATCGCCTTCGACCGTACGGGCCACGTGGTGAGTTTTTACTAGTCAATTTGCCGTCGACGGCCATTCTTGGGCAGCCTCCCAGAAGGCGTCGCCGTACTACTGCACAAGTCGCAACAAGCAAGTAGCAACGACTTAGTGCCAAGGTTCCCTGGCTCGCTGCGCCCCCCCATGTGAATGTCCCTGGACTGGTAAACCAATACAGGGAGGTCCGGGTGAAAGACGCAGAATTATGCCGCTGGCTGCTGGAAGTGAACGAACCCTGGGAGATCAGCCGGGTTCGTGTCGATACCCATAGCCGCGAGGTGCATGCCTACCTGAGCACGGGCAAGAGCTGGTTCGGCCGCTACCTCGGCGAACAGCCGCGCTCGCGTTGGCGGCATACCAATATCGGCGCCTACAAAACCTATATCCATGCCAGCCTGCCTGAGCAGAACGGTCAGGAGCCGCAAGCCTTCCTCGGTAAAAGCGCCAGCGACTTCACCCATGGCCTGGCCCGGCGGGTGATCCAGTGCCTGCAGGATGGCCTGCGTTATCGTCAGGTCTGCGCCCTGCTGGATATCGACATTCACCTCGCCTGGCAGATCAAGCATGCGATCGAGTCCGGTCAGTTGGCCACGGCGGATACGGAGCTGCGGGCACGCCTGCAGCTGGACGACCCGGCGGGACAAACCGCCAGCAGCATTCCCGCCAGCGATGACCGGGCATGGCAGCGCCTGCTGGCGCTGGATTGCCCGTTCGAAATCCGCCTGTTGAGTCTGAAATTGTTGCTGGCCCGCGCCCGCCAGGACTTCGCCAAGGCGCATGACGCGGATATGCAGATTCTCAGAATCAATGAACTGCGGCGCTTCTTTATCAAGCACGAAAAGCACCTGGCGCACGAGATTGCCCAGCTAACCTGCGACCAGCAGCAGGCCACGCAGGGCGACCAGCCATGAGCAACGGAACAGCAACCAGCGCACTGCTCGATCTGTGCCAGGCCAGCGCCTTGATCGAACGCGGCGAAACCCTGGCCATCGCCGGCCACCTTGAGTGCCTGGCGGCGCTGCCCAAGGGCAACTGGATCGGCGGTACCACGCCCTATTTCATGGCGAGCGAAGGCGGTACTTGCCGACTCGATCGGGTGTTCGTGCAACCGTTCGGCCAGCAGGTCGGCGAGATCGCCTGCTATGACCGCGAGCGGCTGCCGCACATGCTCGAAGACGCTCCGGAAAATGGCTTCAGCATCGTCATTCTGCCGGCCGGCAGCGGCGTGCTCGAAGACTATGCCCGCGAGGC
This sequence comes from Pseudomonas sp., assembly GCF_030683065.1. Lineage (GTDB taxonomy): Bacteria > Pseudomonadota > Gammaproteobacteria > Pseudomonadales > Pseudomonadaceae > Aquipseudomonas. Next base: position 24,677 of record NZ_JAUXMX010000004.1, on the reverse strand, counting down.
CCCCAACTACCCCGATATGTACATCAAGCCGATTGCCGGCTGGGTCGCGGGCGTACACCTGGATCAACTGGGCAGCGCGCAGGCCCAGGTGATCGATGGTCGCAGCGGTCGCTGCTTTGTCGATCAGGCTATTGTTCTGCATGTACCCCTGCCGCCCGAGCAGACGGCGCTGGTGCATACGGTGAACCTGTTCAAGCCCGGCACTGGGCCGCTGCTGAGCTTCGACGAGACCGGCTTTGCCGCCCGCGACTGCCTGATCGATGGCGTGCGCGGCAGCTTGCTGGAGCTGATCCGCACGCGTGGCATCGACACCCGCCTGCCGCTGGTGGCCGACTACTGCGGGGCCATGGTCAATGTCAGCATCCAGTCGCTGGACAGCGAGCCGGGCCTGGTGTCCTTCTACGCACCGGTGTTCGCCGGGGTCAACTACCGCTTCGCCGACGCGGTGGAGGACTACAGCGAGCGCTTCCTGCAGGCCATGCCCAGCGCCGGCGGCCCCATCCTGTTCGGCTGCAACTGCATCCTTAATTACCTGTATTCACAGTTGCAGGGACGCCAGACGGGGCGACTCACTGGCCCCATCACCTTCGGTGAAGTCGCCTATCAGTTGCTCAACCAGACCGCGGTCTACCTGACGCTTGAGCACAGCTGAACCGGCGCGCAACGCGCCACGGCAAACCAATGCGATGTAGCCGTTACGGACGGCATGAGGGGGGGGGGCCGCCGCGCAGCAAACTGGCGGCTCTCTCCCTGCCGTAGGAGCGGCTGGGCGGCGTTGCGCCTTAGCCCTGAATTCTTCGATGCACAGCACAGCTTCGCGGCTAAAGCCCCTCCTACAGAAAACGTCATAACCCATAAAATAAATGACATGCTGGTTGTTTGATAAGAACGACCGGGTGGCATCGCAAGCGAGGTGGGGGCCGCCTACCGGCCGCCGTCGGGCGTCATACATCAGCGGGGGATCGCCAAACAATCGGCAATCCCGCTGCAGAACGCGTTATCGTTGGGCCAATGCCGAGCGTCCGCCCCAAACGTACGAGCCGTTCAGCGCCACGCTTCAGAGCACGCCTGGCCCCGTACAGGCACGCTCGTTGACCGCCCACCTTTCAAGAGGACCGTATGCAGATCGAGTTGATCGAGATACGCGACCACCTGCACCGCTTCCCGCCCTTCGATGGTCTACCCGAAGACACCCTCGACGACATCGCCCGCCAGGTCGAAGTCGCCTACTTCAAAGCTGGCACCGAGATCCTTAGTTTCGGTGCGGAAATTCACGACCTGCACTATGTACGCAGCGGCGCGGTGGAAATCTACCGGCGCACCGGCGCCCTCTATAACCGCCTGACCGAGGGTGCCATCTTTGGTCAGTTCGGCCTGCTGCGCGGGCACAAGGTGCGCCTGCCGGCCCGGGCGATCGAAGACAGCCTGATTTATTTCATTCCCGGCAGCCTGTTCGAGCAGCTCTGCGAAGCCCATGAATTCTTCGCCGACTTTGTCGAGGCCGAGGGTCAATCGCGCCTCAAGTCGGCGGTGGACAGTCAGGGCAAGGCCAGCGAACTGATGAAGATCAAGGTGCGCCGGCTGATTTCCCGGCAGGCGGTCAGCGTGCCCTTGGACACCTCGGTGCAACAGGCCGCACGGGTGATGACCGAGCAGAGCGTGTCCTCCCTGGTGATCGTCGACCCGCACGCCAGCGACCCCGAGCCCGCTCGGTTACCGGCGAGCGAGCAGGGCCAGGTGATGGTCGGCATCGTCACCGACCGTGACCTGCGCACCCGCGTGCTGGCCGAGGGGCTGGCCGGCGACACCCCGGTCAGCCAGGTGATGACGCCCAACCCGATCACCCTGCAGGCTGATGCCTCGGTCTTCGAGGCCATGCTGTGCATGCTGCGTAACAATATCCATCACTTGCCGGTGGTTTATCGCAGACGGCCGGTGGGGGTGATTAATCTGGCGGACATCATCAGGTACGAGTCGCAAAGCAGCTTGTACCTGGTCAACAGCATCTTCAACCGACAATCAGTGGCCGAGCTCAAGGCGCTGCTGCCCGACCTGCGCGCCACCTTCGTGCGCATGGTCAGCGACGAAGCCAGCGGGCACATGATCGGCAGCGCCATATCGGGCATCGGCCGTAGTTTCACCCAGCGTCTACTGGAGCTGGCCGAGCAGCAGTTCGGCCCGCCGCCGGTGCCTTATTGCTTCATGGCCCTGGGGTCGATGGCGCGTGACGAGCAACTGGTGGTCACCGACCAGGACAACGCTCTGGTTCTCGACAACCGCTTCGATCCACGGATCCACGATGAGTACTTCCTCAAGCTGGCGACCTTCGTCAGTGATGGTCTGGCGGCTTGCGGTTTCACCTACTGCAAGGGCGGCATCATGGCCACCAACCCGCAGTGGCGTCAGCCGTTGCGGGTGTGGAAGGGCTACTTCAACCAGTGGATCGAGCGGCCCAACCCGCAGACTCTGCTCAACAGTTGCATCTTTTTCGACCTCGACAGCGTCTATGGCGAAGCCGATCTGGTGGAGAGTCTCAAGGATCTGCTCGCGGAAAAGGCCAGTCAGAACCCGCTGTTTCTCGCCAGCCTGGCGCGTAATGCGCTTAACCGCACTCCGCCGCTGGGATTTTTCCGTACCTTTGTGATGGAAAAGGATGGCCAGCAGAACAATATTATCAATCTAAAGGGCCGGGGTACTGCGCCGCTTACCGACCTGATCCGTGTGCACGCCCTGGCCTGCGGCTCAAAGGCGCAGAACTCCAATGAGCGGCTGGATGCCATCGCCGCGACCAAGCTGCTGCCCCAGGAAGCCATCAGCAAGCTGCGCTACGCCCTGGAGTTCCTCTCCATTGTGCGCATACGCCATCAGGCCATGGACCTTGAGGAAGGCCGCGAGCCAGACAATTACATCGAGCCGGAAAAAATCTCCGCCAGCGAGCGTCACAACCTCAAGGAAGCCTTTCAGGTGCTCAGCAATGCGCAGAAATTCCTGCGCTTCCGTTACCCGGCGAGCGGCACCCTGTGAAGCTGCTCGGTGTTCGGCGTAAAACCGCTCTTGCTGTGCCTGCGGACTGGCAGAGCATCTTTGCCCAGCTCGGACACTCGGCCAAGGATCCGTGCCTGGCGGCTTTCTATCAGGCCGGCGTGGTCGCCGCCGACACCCCGCTGGAGGAGGTGCCGCTGGTGGCCCTAGATGTGGAAACCACCGGCCTGGATTGCAATGGCCACTCGATCGTCAGCCTCGGCCTAGTGCCCTTCAATCTGGCGCGTATTCGTTGCAGCCAGGCCCTGTACTGGGTGGTCAAGCCGGTTTCCGAGCTGAGCAGCGAGTCGGTCACCTTCCATCACATCACCCATAGCGACATCCGCGACGCCCCCAGGCTGACGACCATTCTTGGTGAGCTGCTGACCGCCATGGCCGGTAAGGTGATGGTGGTGCACTACCGCACGATCGAGCGCAGTTTTCTCGACCAGGCGGTCCGTCAGCATCTGGGTGAGGCGCTGCATTTCCCGGTGATCGACACCATGCAACTGGAGGCCCGGCTGCACCGTAGCCAGCGCCAACCGGGCTGGCTTGATCGCCTGTTCGGTCGTCAGCCAACGTCCATCCGCTTGGCCGACAGCCGTCTGCGCTATGGCCTGCCGCTTTACCAGGCGCACCACGCCCTGACCGACGCCCTGGCCACGGCGGAGCTGTTGCAGGCGCAGATAGCCACCCACTACTCGGTAACTACACCGATTGGCGAGTTGTGGAGTTAAGCGGGTTGCTGCGCATCAGCTTGTAGAAGGGGCTGGAGTGACGCTCCGCTTTAGCCGCGAACGCTTAACCAGTGGGCCAAAAGCATCGCGGTTAAAGCCCCTCCCACAATGATTGCTGCCGACCCTGCTCTGGATAATGTCACCCACAAAAAACGCGCCCGAAGGCGCGCTTTTGCATTACCCGGCAGCTGCGATCAGCGCGGCTCGCTCATCAAGCCTTTGACGATTGCCACACAGCCCACTAACAGCACAATAGTGAACGGCAAGCCGGTGGATACCGCCATCGCCTGTAGCGCGACAAGGCCACCGCCAAGCAGCAGGGCGATGGCAATGACCCCCTCGATGATCACCCAGAACACCCGCTGGGGTGTTGGGGCGTTGATCTTGCCACCAGCGGTGATGGTATCGATCACCAACGACCCTGAGTCAGATGAGGTGATGAAGAACACGATTACCAGGAGGATGCCGATAAAGGAGGTGATTTCGGCCAATGGCAGTTGCGCCAGCATGGCGAACAGCTTCAGCTCCAGCGCGGCATCTTGCACCCCGGTAAAGCCATCGCCAACCAACTGGCCGATGCCGGTACCGCCAAAGGCGGTCATCCACAATACCGACGCGAGGGAAGGCACCAGCAGCACCGCCACCAGGAACTCACGCACTGTGCGCCCACGGCTAACCCGCGCGATGAACATGCCAACGAAAGGCGACCAGCTGATCCACCAGGCCCAGTAAAAGGCAGTCCAGCCCTGACTGAAGTTGGCATCTTCGCGGCCAATGGGGTTGGACAGCGCTGGCAGATGGGTCAGGTAGCTCCCCAGGTTGCTGAAGAAACCGGTGATGATCGCCAGCGTTGGGCCGACCACAATGATGAAGCCGAGCAACAGGATCGCCAGGATCATGTTCAGCTGGGACAGGCGTTTGACCCCCTTGTCCAGGCCGGCCAGTACCGACAACAAGGCAATCGCGGTAATGCCAACGATCAGCAGTACCTTACTGGTATTGGTCGCGGTGATGCCGAACAGGTGATCGAGGCCGCCTGCCGCTTGCTCGGCGCCCAAGCCCAGAGACGTGGCCAGGCCGAACAGGGTGGCGAAGACTGCGAGGATATCGATCACATGCCCAGGCCAGCCCCACACCCGCTCACCGAGCAGTGGATAGAAGATCGAGCGAATACTCAGCGGCAGGCCCTTGTTGAACGAGAACAATGCCAGTGCCAGCGCCACAATCGCGTAGATCGCCCAGGGGTGCAGGCCCCAGTGGAAGATGGTGGAAGCCATCGCCAGGCTCGCGGCTTCCTGTGTATTGCCGGCGGCGGCGCCCAGCGGTGCCCAGTCGGTACGCAGGCCATCTTCACCGAGACTGACCCCGCCCATGGACGCAGAAAAGTGCGACATCGGCTCGGCCACGCCATAGAACATCAGGCCGATACCCATGCCGGCGGCAAACAGCATGGAAAACCAACCGGAATAGGAGTGATCGGGGGTCGCGTCCTTGCCACCCAGGCGCACCTTGCCCAGCGGCGAGACGATCAGGAACAGACAAAGCAGCACGAAAATATTGGCTGAGCCGATAAAGAACCAGGCCAGGTTACTGGTTAGCCAACCGCGTATGGCACTGAACAGCGGCTCTACTTCGCTCTGTAGCGCGAGCGCCAGAACCACGAACAGCACCACGGTCAGGGCTGAGATACTGAAGACCTTGCCGTGGATATCCAGGTTGAACAGGAACCTGCCCTTGATGTTGTCCTGGCCGACGACATAGTCGGTATCGATCAGATTGGCGGCCCCGCTCGGAGCCGGGATACCACCTGGTTTTTCCGCTTCTGGCTGTGGCGTCGTGTCATGCAAAGGGGGTTTGTCCATGTGGAGTTCTCCTTGAGGCATTTAACTCGCTGGCAAGCACAAGAAGGACGGATTCGCCCCACTTACAACTCATCGCGACCGGAGTTTTTTCCGGTTAGCCGGTAAGAGTAACAGTCAAAGCCCTGGTCTGCGTGTTGTGGAGCGTCATTAGTCGGCCAAACGCGCCGCCTGCCGAATCGAGACTTGGCGCATGTCCCTCCGTTGATGCCACACTGCAAAGGCACCCGTGACAGCAGTAATCTTGCGTCAACACACAGGAACCGCCATGCCTCTGGATTTCGGCATCCCCCATCTGTTCGCCTACCTGATCGCCGCGATCCACGCCCTCGGCATGCTCGCGGCGGTGCATGCCGTACTGACCGTGCGTACCGCCCAGGGCGCTCTGGCCTGGGCGATGTCGCTGTTCTTTATGCCCTACCTGACCCTGCTGCCTTACCTGGTTTTTGGCCGCAGCCGCTTCGATGCCTACATCAAGGGCCGGCGCCACGCCGACAAGCAGATGCACCAGGCCATGGCCGAGCTGAACTGGCGGCCCTGGGTCGACGAAGCCCTGAGCGCCAGCGCGTCGCCGGCTTACCAGCAACTGCGCGCCTTGCCGCGACTGGGCCGCATGCCCTGTCTGGCGAACAATCAGGTGCAACTGCTGATCGATGGCGAGGCGGTATTCGACGCGATCCTGGCTACCTTGGCCGGGGCACGCAAGGTGATCCTGCTGCAGTTCTTCATCATCCGCGATGACCAGCTCGGTCGGCGCCTGCGCGACCTGCTGCTGGAGCGCGCGGCTGCCGGGGTCCAGGTTTTCGTGCTCTACGACGGCATTGGTAGTCACGCCCTGCCGCGCCACTTCAGCGAAAAAATGCGTGCCGGCGGTGTGCAGGTTCGCGCCTTCCCCACTGGCGGCGGGCTGCTCAGCCGCTTCCAGCTGAACTTTCGCAATCACCGCAAGATAGTGGTGGTCGATGGCGAGTGCGGTTTTCTCGGTGGGTTTAACGTCGGCGACGAATACCTTGGCCACAAGCCGCCGCTGGCGCCCTGGCGCGACACCCATGTCGAGGTGCGCGGGCCGGTGGTCGCCTGCTTGCAGGAGTCTTTTGCCGAAGACTGGTTCTGGGCCACCCACCAACTGCCGCCGTTGCTGCTGCCCGAGGCCTATGCGGACGACGGCATGCTCTGCCAGGTGATCGCCAGCGGCCCGGCCGACCCGCAGGAAACCTGCGCGCTGCTGTTCGTCGAAGCGATCAACAGCGCCCGTGAGCGGGTGTGGATCACCAGCCCCTATTTCATCCCTGACGAGGCGCTGTTCGCCGCCCTGCGCCTGGCCGTGCTGCGCGGCGTCGACGTGCGCATCCTGCTGCCGGCGCGGCCCGACCACCGGGTGGTCTACGCCGCCTCCAGCCTGTATGCCTTCGAAGCATTGCGCGCCGGAGTCCGGGTGTTCCGCTACCAGCCGGGCTTCCTGCACCAGAAGGTCATGCTGATCGACAGCAGCGTCGTGGTCATCGGCAGCGCCAACCTGGACAATCGCTCGTTCCGCCTGAATTTCGAGATCAGCCTGCTGACTTTCGACGCCGGCTTTGCCGCCGAGGTTGAGCAGATGCTCGAAGAAGACCTGCGCAATTGCCGCGAACTCATAGGCGCCGACCGCCACAACCTGCATCGCCTGCAACAGCTCGGCATGCGCGTGGCGCGGCTGATCTCGCCGATCCTCTAGCAGGCGGCTGACGTCTCGCCCAGCGCCTGTCGATTGCGCTGCTCGCTACGCACCCGCGAGCGGCGCTTCTTCGCCCAGATCACCACCCCGGTCAGTGACAGCATGGCCACCGCCAGGCCCAGCAGCGACACCAGAATGCGCCCCGGCATGCCGATAATGCGCCCGGAGTGCAGCGGGAACTGCGCCTGCATAAAGATATCCCCGGCGCTGCCCGTGCCCGGAATCTGGCTGCCCGCAAGGGCGCCGGTCTGCCCGTCCAGGTACAGCCAGGGATTGCCCAAGCCGCCGTCGCCGTGGTCGTTTTCCGCGGTGTAGAAACCCACGCCGTAGACATCGAACTCCGGCGAATAGAACACCCCACCAGCGGGATTCTCCAGGCCCAGGCGCGCCGCTTCGACTGCCGCCAGGCTGACCGCTGCGGCGCGGTTGATGGCCGGTTGTATCTGCTGATCGAGGCTGACCGGGGTGCGGCTGGCGAAAGGGCTGGGGGTCAGCGGCGAGAACAGCTCGACCAGCGGCCGGGTCACCTGCACATTGAGATTCATCGACACCGAGGTCACCGCCAGAATCAGCAGCAGGCCCCAGATCCACACACCACCGGAGCGGTGCAGGTCGAAGTTGAGCTTGTAGCCGCCCTGCTGCCAGCGAAAGGCGAAGGACTTGCGCCAGGCACGCCAGCTGGGAAACGACAGCCACAGAGCGATAAAGCAATCCAGGGCCCAGACGATGGCGATGATGCCAAACAGCAGAATGCCCAGCTCGATGCCGAAGCCGTCGGGGATATGCAGGCTGTAGTGCAGCTTGTAGAGGAACGGCATCAGGTTTTCACGGCTTAACGACACCGCGCCCCACATGCGCCGACCCTGCTCCTCGCCGGTCACCGGGTCGAGCGCCACTTGGTTGAAATCCAGTACGTAGGCTTTGCCGGTGGCCGGGTCGATGCGCGGATTGACGCTGAGGCCGAAGGCGTGGCCCGGCTCTGTATACAGCGGCATAAAGCCGACCTGCACCCGTGGGTCGCGTGCTTCCAGTTGCGCGGCCAGAGCCTCGGGCGACTGCATTTGCCCGGCACTGCGGGATTCGAACAGCTGTGGGTTAAGCCATTCGTCGACCTCGTGATCCCAGGAAATGATCGCCCCGGTCAGGCCGGAGACGAACAGGAACACGGCGATAAACAGGCCGAACCAACGGTGTAGAAGAACCAGTGAGGCACGCATGGGCTATCTCGTCACGGTAAGTCGCGCCCCGCCAGCACCGGTGTGGCGCTGGCACGGCAGCTTTCTAGTATTTCCAGCTGACGCTCATGCTGGCGTTGCGCGGCGCACCGTAATAGGCCTGAGTCCAGTAGAGGCTGGTCAGGTACTTCTCATCGGTGACGTTATTGAGGTTGGCCGAGACGCTCCAGTTTGGATCAATGTCGTAGCTGGCCATCAGGTTGACCAGGGCATAGGCGTCCTGCTCGGCGATGCCGTTGTGGATATCGTCCTGCCAGTTGAGGCTGGCGCCGACCTTGAGCTGTTCCAGACCCGGAACACGATAAGTTGTGGCGGTCTTGAACAGATGCTTAGGTGAGTGGGTTTGCGTATGCCGGTCATCGGCGTCGGTGATATCGACGAAGGTGTAGCCGGCCGTCGCCTGCAGGCCCGGCAGCAGTTCGCCGGAGACTTCCAGCTCGTAGCCCTCGCTGGTGATCCCGTCGACGGCGCGGTAACGGTTCTTGCCCGCAACCATCGCGACGAACTCGGCCAGGTTATCCTGCTCGGTACGGAACACCGCGAGGGAAACATTAACGCGATCATTAAACAGCTCGCCCTTGATCCCTGCTTCGTAGTTGACCCCTTCCACGGGTGCCAGACGCGAGCCGCTCATATCGGTCTCGGTTTGTGGGTCGAAGATCTCGGTGTAGCTGGCGTAGACCGAGTACTGTTCGGTGAGGTCGTAGACCAGGCCGGCGTAAGGCACGATCTCGCTGCTGTACTTGGTGGTCTTGTCCGCGCCGTAGTTGCCGCCACTGCTTTCCACATCGACCACCCGTGCACCTGTGATCAGATTGAGTCGATCGGTCAGACTCCAGCGTGCGGCACCGTAGACGCTCTGCATGCGATCAGTGAAATCGCTGCCGTTGGTGCCGGCATCGTTCAGCGGTTCACCGATGTTGCCATTCCACTCTTCAAGTGGTGGCAACGCGGTGCCGGTGCTGGAGTCGTACCAGGACATATCCTCCAGCTCCGAGCGCGACCAACTGGCGCCGAGCACTGCGTCGTGCTCGCGGCCGCCCAGGCCGAAGGCGCCGCTGAGCTGCAGGTCGCCGATCAGTTGAGTGTTCTTGTCCTGGTACTCGGACGGAAAGCTGAACAGGCCCAGACCGGTGTCGCGGTCCGGCTCGCCGTAGACGTAGAACAGCGAGCCGTCGCCCTCTTTCTGCACATGGGTCAGCACCGCCTTGGCCTGCCAGCCGTTGCCCAGGTCTTGGGCCAGCTCGGCGAAGGTGCGGTTCTCCTGCACGTCCCAGTAAGCCCAATCCGACGAAGTACTGGTAGAGCGCGAGTAATCGGTCTTCGAACCGTCGCTGTAGTTCAGCGGCAGGGCGCCCCACAGCGGCGAGTCGGCGTCGCTCTTCTGCAGGGTGTGGCCGATGGTGAACAGGGTTTCGTCGCTGAGGTCGATTTCCAGCACGCCATGGAAGATGTTCTTCTCGCGCGAGTACCTATCCAGGTAGGAATTCTTGTCCTCATGGGCGTAGACCGCACGACCGCGGATATTGCCCGACTCGGTCAGTGGGCCGGACACATCGGTGTCGATGCGCCTTTTGTCCCAGGACCCGCCGGTCAGGTCGATGCGCGCCTGGGGCGTGGTTGTCGGGCGCTTGCGCACGAAGTTGATGGTGGCCGAGGGGTTGCCGGTACCGGACATCAGGCCATTGGCGCCGCGAATCACCTCCACCCGCTCAAACATTGCGGTGTCCAGATCGCCCTCGACGTTGCCGTAGACGAAGGGAATGCCAATGCCGTCGTATTGAAAGTTGGTGATATCGAAGCCGCGGGCGGTGTAGTAGGTGCGGTCGGTCTCGACCTCCTGCACCTGAATGCCGGGGGCCATCTTCAGCGCGTCATTGACGCTGCTTAACTTGAAGTCCTGCAACTGCGCGCCGCTGATGGTGGAGATCGACTGCGGGGTCTGCCGCGGGGTCAGGTCCAGCTTGGTCGCGGCGCTGCTTGGCGCGGCCTTGTAGCTGTCTGGCTGCTCGCTGTCGCTGCTGCCGACTACGGTCTGGGCGTCGAGTTGTACCGCCGCGCCGTCGTCAGCCAGGGCGTGGTTGAAACTGCAAACGGCGGCGATGGCCACGGCCAAGCGGGTCTTTCTGCACATCACAAGGACTCTCCCCAATACGAATATCGAATGCCCTGCAGGATCGTCCTTGTGTGCAGGGGGTGTTCATTAGCAGGGCGCCTCGAGTGTTCAAATCCCCTCGAATGCAAACGCTAATAATTATCGATTGAATTTTCGCAGCAGTTTGTTGTCCTCGTCAATGCAATTGAGGTTTATTATCGTTTGATGTGGCTATTGATAGCGAACGCAGCCAACGAGGGTGACGCAGCCGCAGATCAGCCTGGTTGCACGCCGCCACAATCGTTGGAAATCCAGCGCGCATGGCTTCGCATGCTGCTGCTCTGGCCGCCATAGGCTGGGTGTTGAACTCCCGGTCGCTGACAAAGTGCGCCTCACCCTCGCCCTGTCCATCCGGGCAACTGAAGCGGAACGTCCACCGCGTGGCGCTGGCTACAACCGGACTTGGGGTCTTGCAGGGGCGTTTTATCTGCGCCGTACGCCCTGGCCGCTGAGTTGCACACCCTGTTGGGCCAACACCTGCTCCATCATCTGGCGCTGCTCGGGCGGCAGGTTGTTCATCTGCTCGAGCATTTTGCGCGAACTGATTTCCCACAGGCCGGTCTCCTGCGCCGTGGCCAGCGCGGGCAGCAGACACAGGGCCAGGTTTTTCAATATTGAGACGCGCACAGCGCATTCGTCGGGGTCACATTTTTGCGCTAGCTCTGCAGGTATGCGTCCAGATGCGGGGGCCATTCCTGCCTGCAACCGACGCCCAGCTGCCTGACAACGACCGGTGCAGGCGTGCGCCCAACTCTGCCCATGCCCGCCCTGCCGGGCGCATGCTTCAATAGTTCCGTACGCGCCCGCCAGGACCCCTGCATGCAAGTCGAGCTGATCGAAATACGCGACCACCTGAGTCGCTTCGCCCCTTTCGATGGACTCCCGAACGAGGTCCTCGACCAGATCGCCCAACAGATCGAGGTCGGCTACTTCAAGGCCGGCAGCGACATCCTGCTCTACGGTGCTCCGATCCAGGACCTGCACTACATCCGCAGCGGCGCGGTAGATATCTACCGGCGTAACGGCGAGCTTTACAACCGCCTGGCCGAAGGCGAAGTGTTTGGCCAATTCGGCTTGCTGCGCGGCAAGAAAGTTCGCCTGCCGGCCCGGGCGATCGAGGACAGCCTGATCTATTTCATACCCGGCCAGCTGTTTGAGCAGTTATGCGAGGCGCATGACGCGTTCGCCGACTTCGTCGAGGCCGAAGGTCAGTCGCGGCTGAAGTCGGTGGAAAAACCTCAGGGCAATGCCAGCGAACTGATGAAGACCGAGGTACGCAAGCTGGTCACCCGGCGCACTGTCAGCGTGCCACTGGGCACCTCGGTTCAGGATGCGGCACGGGTGATGACCGAGCATGGGGTGTCTTCCCTGGTGATCCTCGGCTCACCGCCAGGCAACCCCGGCCAGGGCCAGGCGATGGCCGGCATTACCACCGACCGTGACCTGCGCAGCCGGGTACTGGCCGAGGGCCTCGCCCTGGACACTCCGGTCGAGCAGATAATGTCGCCCAACCCGATCACCATCCAGGCCGACGACTCGGTGTTCGAGGCCATGCTGTGCATGCTCCGCCACAACATCCACCACCTGCCGGTGGTGCATCGCCAGCGGCCGATCGGGGTGATCAACCTGGCCGACATCATCAAGTACGAGTCGCAGAGCAGCCTGTATCTGGTCAACAGCATCTTCAACCGGCAGTCGGTGGCGGAGTTGCAGGCCCTGGTGCCGGACCTGCGCGCCACCTTCCTGCGCCTGGTCAATGAGCAGGCCACTGCCCACATGATCGGCAGCGCCATGTCCGGCATCGGCCGTAGCCTGACCCAGCGTCTGCTGGAACTGGCCGAGGAAAAGCTGGGGCCACCGCCGGTGCCCTACTGCTTCATGGTGTTGGGCTCGATGGCCCGCGCCGAGCAGTTGATCGTCACCGACCAGGACAACGCCCTGGTGCTCGACAACCGCTTCGACCCGCGGGTCCACGACCACTACTTTCAGCAACTCGCCGAGTTCGTCAGCGACGGCCTGGCGGCCTGCGGCTTCACGTACTGCAAGGGCGGGATCATGGCCAGCAACCCCCAGTGGCGTCAGCCGCTTCGGGTCTGGCGGGGCTACTTCACCGAGTGGATCGAGCGACCTAATCCGCAGACCCTGCTCAACAGTTGCATCTTCTTCGACCTGGACAGCATCTACGGCGAGGCCGAGCTGGTCGAGAATCTCAAGGTGCTGGTGGCGCAGAAAGCCAGCCACAGCCCGCTGTTTCTCGCCAGCCTGGCACGCAATGCGCTCAACCGTACTCCGCCGCTGGGCTTCTTCCGTACCTTCGTGATGGAGAAGGACGGTCAGCATAACAACATCATCAATCTCAAGGGCCGGGGTACTGCGCCGCTCACCGACCTTATAAGGGTGCATGCCCTGGCTGCCGGCTCCAAGGCACAGAACTCGCTGGAGCGCCTGGACGCCATTGCCGCCACCAAGCTGCTCACCGAGGAGGCCATCACTCAGCTGCGCTACGCCCTGGAGTTCCTCTCCATCGTGCGCATCCGTCATCAGGCCATGGACTTGCAGGAAGGCCGCGAGCCGGACAACTACATCGAACCGGAAAAGGTCTCCGCCAGCGACCGGCAGAACCTCAAATCGTCCTTCCAGGTGCTGAGCAATGCGCAGAAATTTTTGCGCTTCCGCTACCCGGGGCAATCGCAGAATATGCCGCTATGAGACGCCACAGCCCTGGCGAGCCGCCCGACTGGCCGGCGCTGTTCGCTCAGCTGGGGCAGGACGCCCGCGACCCGCGCCTGGCGCGCTTCTACCAGGCCGGCACGGTAAGCGCAGACACTCCCCTGGAACAGGTACCGCTGCTGGCCCTGGATGTCGAAACCACCGGTCTGGACAGCTGCCGTGATTCGATCGTCAGCCTCGGCCTGGTGCTTTTCAACCTGCGCCGCATTCGCTGCCGCGAAGCCAACTACTGGGTGGTCAAGCCGGCGGGCGAACTGAGCAGCCAGTCGGTCACCTTCCACCACATCACCCACTCGGACATCCAAAGCGCGCCGAGCCTGGAGACCGTGCTCGAACAGCTGCTGACGGCCATGGCCGGCAAGATCATGGTGGTGCACTACCGCCCGATCGAACGCGGTTTTCTCGATCAGGCCGTGCGCCATCTGCTCGGCGAAGGGCTGCAATTCCCGGTGATCGACACCATGCAGCTGGAAGTCCGGCTGCACCCGCGTAAGCGCAGGCCCGGCTGGCTGCGTCAGTTGCTCGACCAGCAGACAGTATCGATCCGCCTGGCCGACAGCCGTCTGCGCTACGGCCTGCCGCTTTACCAGGCCCACCATGCGCTGACCGATGCCCTGGCGACTGCGGAGTTGCTGCAAGCGCAGAGCGCCACCCACTATCCGCCGACCACCCCGGTGGGGGATTTGTGGAACTGAAAGGCTGGGCAGGAGCGGCCTGAGCCGCGAAGCGGACCCGGCAGAGAAGTGTGCTAGACGGGTAGCCCGGATAAGCCTTGGCGCAATCCGGGAACAACGGGCCACGCGGTGCGCACAGCGCACCCTACGCAGGCACGCGGCCTATCGGTAGGGTGCGCCGCGCGCACCGGCCTCGACGCCAATACGCGGGGCGCACCCAAGAGTCAGCGCGGCTCGCTCATCAGACCTTTGACGACAGACACGCAGCCCACCAGCAGGACGATGGTAAACGGCAGACCGGCGGACACCGCCATGGCCTGCAGAGCCACCAGGCCGCCGCCGAGCAACAGGGCGATGGCTACCACTCCTTGCAGAATCGCCCAGAAGGCTCGCTGCGGCACTGGCGCGTTGACCTTGCCGCCAGCGGTGATGGTGTCGATCACCAGGGAGCCGGAGTCCGAGGAGGTGACGAAGAACACGATCACCAGGACGATACCGAGAAAGGAGCTGATCTCGGTGAGCGGCAGTTCGCCGAGCATGGCGAACAGCTTCAGCTCCAGCGCCGCGTCCTGCACTCCGGTGAAGCCATCGTTGAAGAGCTGGCCCAGGGCCGTGCCGCCGAAGGCGGTCATCCACAGCACCGAGACCATCGAGGGGACCAGCAAAACGGCGATCAGGAACTCGCGCACCGTGCGCCCACGGCTGACCCGGGCGATGAACATGCCGACGAAGGGCGACCAGCTGATCCACCAGGCCCAGTAGAAGGCGGTCCAGCCCTGGCTGAAGTTGGCATCTTCACGGCCGAACGGGTTCGACAGGGCCGGCAGATGGGTCAGGTAGCTCCCCAGGTTGCTGAAGAAGCCGGTGAGAATCGCCAGGGTCGGCCCCACCACGATGATGAACAGCAGCAGCATGGCCGCGAGCACCATGTTGATTTCCGACAGGCGTTTGACCCCCTTGTCCAGGCCGGCCATTACCGAGAGCAGGGCAAGTGCGGTGATACCCGTGACCAACAGCACCATGCTGGTGTTGTCGGCCGTGATGCCGAACAGGTATTCGATGCCGGCTGCCGCTTGTTGCGCCCCGATACCGAGCGAAGTGGCCAGGCCGAACAGGGTGGCCAGCACCGCGAGGATATCGATCACATGGCCCGGCCAACCCCACACCCGCTCGCCCAGCAGCGGATAGAAGATCGAGCGGATGCTCATCGGCAGACCCTTGTTGAAGGTGAACAGCGCCAGGGCCAGGGCCACGATGGCGTAGATCGCCCAGGGATGCAGGCCCCAGTGGAAGATGGTGGCGGCCATGCTCAGGCTGGCAGCCGCCTGGGCATCACCGGCCGCGGCGCCCAGCGGTGCCCAGTCAGTGCGCAGGCCGTTCTCGACGCTGACCCCGCCCATGGCCGAGGAGAAGTGCGACATGGGTTCAGCCACCCCGTAGAACATCAGGCCGATGCCCATACCGGCGGCGAACAGCATGGCGAACCAGCCGGTGTAGGTGTAATCCGCCGTCGCCTCCTTGCCGCCCAGACGCACCTTGCCCAGCGGCGAGACGATCAGCCCCAGGCACAGCACCACGAAGATGTTTGCCGAACCGAGGAAGAACCAGGCCAGGTTGCCGGTCAGCCAGTTGCGCACAGCCGTGAACAGTGGCTCGACCTCGCTCTGCAGGGCCAGGGTTAGCACCACGAAAAGCACGGTCAGCAACGCGGAAATACTGAAGACCTTGCCATGAATATCAAGGTTGAAAAGGAACTTGCCCTTGATATTGTCCTGGCCGATGACGTAGTCGGTGTCGATCAGGTTGCTTGCCCCACTCGGTGCGGGGATGCCGGCGGACGGTGTGGTGTCCTTGGGTGGATAGTTAGCCATTCGCAGTACTCCTTGCTTCGCTTGACATGCCCTGGTGGGCAAACGGCGGATACGCCCACTGACAGATAACCGGGCCAACTCCGCTCTGGCTCAGAAGGGTACAGACAGGCCAGCGCCCAGCCCGCACTCAAAACGCCGCGCAGTCATTCATAAACGTCATCCGCAAAAAATCATGCGTGCCTTGCTCGCGCGCCGCTGTGGCCCAGGATTGGGCCCCGAGACCGATGAAGGTCTCGGGGCCCGCGATGGGTTACGGCGCACCACACATCCACGCATTCCCCCATGACCTGCCATGCGCTCAACCCAGCCTAGAGCGTCGCTTCCTCGCGATAGATTTGCATACCGCGGGCCTGGTAGTTGGCCAGGGCGCTGGGGTGGTCGAGGCTACAGGTGTGCACCCAGACCCTGGTGGTGCCCGGCCAGGCCCAGGCCGATTGCAAGGCGTGCGTCAGTAGCGGGCCGCCGAAACCTTGACCGAAGAAGGCCTCGGCCAGGCCGAAATAGACAATCTCCACTGCGCCTTCGGTATCGCGCAGCAGCTCGTAGTAGCCGGCAATTGCACCCTGGTGATAGGCCACCCAGGTGCGGTGATTGGGCTGCTCGATCAGCTCGCGCCACTGCGTATCGCTCCAGCTCAGCTTGTCGGTCCACTGCCAAGGCTCGCCAACCAGTTGGTAGAGAAAACGGTTGAGCTGGAACTGCTTGTGCTGGCACTCCACCACGCTCAGCCCGGCTGGCAGCGGCTTGGCGCGGATCTGCTCGGGGTGCTGCATGTCCAGGTAATAGGTGGTGTAGGTCATCGGCTTGCTGCTCTGTAATCACGAAAAACGGGGGGCACAGCTCGCGGGCGAGGACTGGCACGCGAGGGGCGTCAAGATAACCAACCCCATGCCATAAGCAAGGCTCTGCCCCAAGACTGGGTTGCCCCGTAGGGTGCGCCGTGCGCA
The DNA here is from genome assembly GCF_030683065.1 of Pseudomonas sp. GTDB lineage: Bacteria > Pseudomonadota > Gammaproteobacteria > Pseudomonadales > Pseudomonadaceae > Aquipseudomonas. The sequence continues at coordinate 7,734 of NZ_JAUXMX010000004.1, read as the reverse complement.
CCAACGCAGGTTGCAGAATATTGGTGCGCACGGCCTAGGCGGCCCCGCACACCCGACTCGGCATAAATCCGAGCCCAGCCTTAAAGAACAAAACCCCCACCGGCCTGCGCCAAATGGGGGTTCTCCTCTACGACGACCAGGGCTTGTGGCCTTGGGAGCGGACGCGGTCTTAACCGTTGTCCTGGCCTGGATCCACGGAGGATCCAGGGGGGCTCAGCTCACAGCTCCAGAGTTCCAACGCCGGCTCGGTCGCTTGTGGCGGGCCGAGCCAGTCGCTCATCGAGCGACAACGCTGGTTGAAACACAGTTGGTAATCCCCTGCCTCGGGGGTTCGCCCCAGGCGCAGCGGTTGCAGGGGCGCTAGCTGGCGTTGGTAATGCCAGCTGCCCTCACGCAGTTCGGCGTCGGCAGGAATTTCCATGCCGGCACCAGACCCTTTGACCCGCGCCTCGCCGAGCAACAAGCCCTCTGGCGTAACGCGGTAATCCTCTTCCCAGCGTACTTTCTCAATGGTGTGCTGCCAGGCCAGGGTGAAGGCTGGTACGGGCAGCTCAGCCCACACCACGCCCGCCAGGCCCATGCACAATCCGATCACGCCAGCGTCGCCTGGGCACGCCGGGCACGCCAGAAGTGCTGAGCGATGAACAGCGCCGCCAGGGCGAAGCCGATCTCGTCGCTCATCGGCGTGGCCAGAATCAGGCTGGCACCCGCCGCGAAGCCGAGTGCCCGCTCCCACCAGGCCATCTTGCAGTGCAGGAAGCCGGTGAAAATTGCGCCCCAGATACCGATCGCTACCGCCGCCTTGAACACGACGTATAGGGTGGCCAGCAGACTATCGCCCTGCAGCATCAGCGCCGGTTCATACACGGCCATGAAGGGGACGATGAAACCGGCGATGGCGATACGTATTGCCCACAGGCTGATCTTCAACCCGGTTTCCTTGGCGATTGGCGCCGCCGCGAAACAGGCCAGCGCCACCGGCGGGGTGAGGTCGGCCATGATGCCGAAATAGAACACGAACATGTGCGAGACGATCAGCGGCACGCCCAGTTCCAGCAGCGCGGGCGCAGCAATCGAACTGGTGATGATGTAGTTGGGAATGGTCGGAATGCCCATGCCCAGTACCAGGCAGGTGAGCATGGTGAGGATCAGCGAAAGGAACAGGTTGTCCTGGCCGATAGCGAGAATGTAACCGGCGAAGGTCGACGCCACCCCGGTCAGTGACACCACGCCGATGATCACCCCGACCAGGGCGCAGGCAATGCCTACAGGTACTGCGTGGCGTGCGCCTTCGACCAGCGCATGCAGGCAGATCACCAGGGTGTCGCGACCGCCCTTGATAAACCAGCAGATCGCTACCAGCAGTCCGACCACGCCGAACACCACGCCGATACCGAGCTGGAAGAAGCCAGCACAGAGCAGGCCGAGGGCGATCCAGAAGGCCATGCGCAAGGCAAAGGAAGACACCCGCAGGATGATCGCCGAACCGAGAATGACAATGGCCGTCAGGGCCAGGCCGACCATCCCGGAGAACAGCGGCGTGCGCCCGGAGAACAGCAGGTAGATGAGGATGAACAGCGGGATCAGCAGGTACCAGCGCTCTTTCACCGCCGCCCAGGGGTTGGGGCACTGGTCTTTCGGCAAGCCTTTAAGGTTGGAGCGTTTGGCTTCCAGATGGACCATCCAGAACACCGAGCCGAAGTACAGCAGTGCCGGAATCAGGGCGGCCTTGGCCACCTCGATGAAGGGCACATTGATGGTTTCGGCCATGATGAATGCCACGGCGCCCATGATTGGCGGCATGATCTGACTGCCCATGGAGGACGTCGCCTCGACGCCGCCGGCAAATGCCGACTTGTAGCCGAAACGCTTCATCAGCGGAATAGTGAACTGGCCGGTGGTGACCACGTTGGCCACGCCCGAGCCGGTGATGGTGCCCATCAACGCCGAAGACACCACCGAGACCTTGGCCGGGCCACCGAGCTTGTGGCCGAACAGGCCCATGGCAAAGTCGGTGAACAGTTTGATCATGCCTGCCTGCTCAAGGAACGAGCCGAACAGGATGAACAGGAAGATATAGGTGGCCGACACATAGGTCGGGGTGCCGTAGAAACCTTCAGTGCCAAAGGCCAGTTGGTTGACGACCTGATCCAGGTCATAACCGCGATGCGCCAGGTCACCGGGCAGGTATTGGCCGAGCAGGCCATAGGCCAGGAACAGCCCACAGATCAGCGGCAGGGCGATGCCCATCACCCGCCGTGCGGCTTCGAACACCAGCACCGTCAGCACCAGGCCGACCACCATGTCGGCACTGGTCAGGTCGCCCGAGCGCTGAATCAGGTCTGCCTCGAACACCCATTGGTAGGCTGCCGTGCCCATGCCGACCAGGCCCAGCACCCAGGCCAGGGGTTGCCAAGGCTTGTTTTTGCCAACCAGCGGGATGCTGAGAAAGACCACCAGCAGCAGAAAGCCGACATGCACCGCACGCAGGATCTGGCTGGACACCGGATGAAAGGCCGCTGTGGTGATCTGGAAGATCGAGAACAGCAGCGCCACGTAAAACAGCGCTTTCGGCCATTCGCCCGGACCTGCCGCAAGGCCGTGGTTTTGTTCAGTCATGGAGCCAATGCCCTCATTACAACGTCGATAGGGTGCAAGAGTCGCCAACAAAACCTGCCGTACTGCGTACGCTGGTTTTATTCGCGGCTCTACAGATAGTGGTGCCTGGGTAGCCGGGTAGGATGGGTTGAGCGAAGCGATACCCATGCTGCATGGGCGCTCGCCTTCGACATCGCTTGATGGGTTACGCCGCTGCGCGGCTAACCCATCCTACGACCGTCTGTACTCAACCCATGCTACCCAGCCAACCCTGCGGCAGCCTTACAGGGCGCCGACTTCCTTGTAGAAGCGCTCCGCACCCGGATGCAGCGGGATCGGCAGATCCTTCGCGGCGGTTTCCAGGGTGATGTCCTTGGCTGCGGAATGGGCGTTGCCCAGGCGCTCAAGGTTGTCGAACATCAGCTTGGTCATCTGGTAGGCGATTTCCTCGGACACGCCGTCATGGCTGACCAGGATGTTGTTGATCGCCACGGTGGCGATGTCGCTGTCCTGGCCGTCATAGGTGCCGGCTGGAATGACTGCTGGCAGGTAGGCCGCGTTGTCGATCTTGCTGGTGACCTCGGCCGGAATGGCGACAAAGTTGATCGGCAGGGTGGCGGCCAGATCGCGGATCGCCGCCATGCCCAGACCCGAGGATTGCAGGGTGGCATCCAGCTGACGGTTCTTGATCAGCTCGACCGACTCGGCGTACGGCAGGAACTCGACCTTGCCCATGTCTTCGTAGCTCAGACCCGCCGCGGCGAAGATTGCGCGAGCATTCAGCTCGGTGCCGGACTTCGGCGCGCCGACCGAGATGCGCTTGCCTTTGAGATCGGCCAGGGTGTTGATGCCGGCTTCCTTGTTGGCAACGATCTGGATGTAGTTCGGGTAGGTGCCGGCGATGGCACGGAGCTTCTTCAGCGGTACCTTGAAGCCGGCGTCTTCCACGCCATTCCAGGCATCGGCGACCGAATCACCCAGGGCCAGGGCCAGCTCGCCGCGACCGCTTTGCAGCAGGTTGAGGTTTTCCACCGAGGCCTTGGTTGCTTGCACCGAGGTCTTGGCGCCGTCGATGCCGGTGCTGTAGAGCTGCGACAGGCCCACACCGATCGGGTAGTAGACCCCGCTGGTGCCGCCAGTGAGGATGTTGATAAAGGTCGGTGCGGCAAAGGCGGCAGTGCTGGCCGTCAAGGCCGCGGCAGCAGCGAGCAGGCTGAAACGCTTGGTCAATCGCATGGAGTATCTCCGTCATTGTTATGGCTTTATGCAGCGTTTTTTTACTGTAGACGATGCTCAGCCGCCGCAGCGGATGGGCAGGTCTGGGGTTTGATCAGGTTGGGCGAAAGTGGCGAATGCCTGCGCCCGGCCGAGGCCTGGCACGTCAGAGGCGGCATAGCGAAGCTGGGCGAGACGCGCTCGCGGGGGGAAGTACGGCAGTTCATGGGCTCACCTCTGGTCTTTCTTATTAGTCGCCAGCGTAAACCACACGCTTGGCGTACCAGAGCTATAGCAGATGCCGTGCCAAGGGTTGCAAGGCCCGTTCTAGAGGGCTTTGCCTGCATGTATCTATCATCAATAGGCGGATTTACGCTTGTTTATATCGAATGCTAGGCGTAAATCCGCCGATTTTTATGCCGCACGCGCCCCGTAGGATAACGCTAACGCGGGGGCGCGCCGTCTTACGGCAGCAGAATGGTCGAGCCGGTGGTCTGCCGGGCGCTCAGGGCGGCTTGCGCGGCGGCGGCGTCCTTGAGTGCATAGCGGTTGCTGATCTCGACCTTGAGTTGGCCGCTCTCGATCATGCCGAACAGTTCGTCGGCCATCATCTGCAAGCGCTCGGGCGTGTCGGCGTAGCCGGCCACCGTCGGCCGGGTGACGAACAGCGAGCCCTTCTGCGCGAGAATACCCAGGTTGACCCCGGTCACCGCGCCCGAGGCGTTGCCGAAGCTGACCAGCAGGCCGCGTGGGGCCACGCAGTCGAGGGAGATTTCCCAGGTGTCCTTGCCGACGCCGTCATACACCACCGGACACTTGCGGCCATCGGTCAACTCCAGCACGCGCTGGACCACGTCTTCGTGGCTGTAGTCGATGGTCGCCCAGGCGCCCTGCTCTGTGGCGCGCGCGGCTTTCTCGGCCGAGCTGACGGTGCCGATCAATTGCACCCCCAGCGCCTTGGCCCACTGGCAGGCGAAGGAGCCGACGCCACCGGCGGCGGCATGGAACAGGATGGTTTCGCCGCCCTTGAGCACGAATACCTGGCGCAACAGGTACTGCACGGTCAGGCCCTTGAGCATCACCGCGGCGGCCTGCTCGAAGCTGATCGCGTCCGGCAGCTTGACCAGCTTGTTGGCCGGCAGCACGTGCAGTTCGCTGTAGGCACCCAGCGGGGCGGTGGCATAGGCCACGCGGTCGCCGACCTGGTATTGACTGACCTGCGAACCGACGGCTTCGACGATACCCGCGCCTTCGTTGCCCAGACTCGACGGCATGGCCGGTGGCGGATACAGGCCGCTGCGAAAGTAGGTGTCGATGAAGTTCAGGCCGATTGCCTGATTGTGCACGCGAACCTCATGGGGCCCGGGGGCGGCGGGCTGATAGTCGCGGTACTCGAGGACGTCGGGGCCGCCGTGGCTGCTGAATTGAATACGCTTGGCCATACAAGGCTCCTTGCTGCGAAGGGGGCGATCAAACCGCCGATGAGGACGGGTCGCGGGCATCTATCCAATCGTTTCGCTTGAGCGGCGTCAACTGCGAGGGTGGCTGGGCAAATGTTATGCTTGGCGCCGATTTCGCCGGCTGGGCAACCCCTCAGCTGGCCTGACTGCTCTTAAGGTGCCGCCGTGAGTGACCGTACTGAGGCCGTAAAGGCCTATCTGCTCGACCTGCAAGACCGTATCTGCGCCGCCCTGCAAACCGAGGACGGCGGTGCCGAATTCTTCGAGGACAGCTGGCAGCGCCCGGCCGGCGGCGGCGGGCGCACGCGGGTGATCGAGAATGGCGCGCTGATCGAAAAGGGCGGGGTCAACTTCTCCCATGTGTTTGGTGACAGCCTGCCGCCGTCAGCCAGTGCCCACCGGCCTGAGCTGGCCGGCCGCGGTTTCGAGGCGCTCGGCGTGTCGCTGGTGATCCACCCGGAAAACCCCTATGTGCCCACCTCGCATGCCAACGTGCGCTTCTTCAGCGCTGAGAAGGAAGGCGAGGAGCCGGTCTGGTGGTTCGGTGGTGGCTTCGACCTGACGCCCTATTACGCCAATCAAGAAGACTGCGTGCACTGGCACCAGGTTGCCTTCGAGGCCTGCGCGCCCTTCGGCGCCGACGTCTACCCGCGCTTCAAGGAATGGTGCGACCGCTACTTCCAGATCAAGCACCGCGGCGAGCCACGCGGGATTGGCGGCCTGTTTTTCGATGACCTGAACCAGTGGGACTTCGACACCAGCTTCGCCTTTATGCGCGCCATCGGCGATGCCTACCTGGCGGCCTACCTGCCGATCGTACAGCGCCGCAAGCTGACCCCCTACGGCGAGCGTGAGCGCGAGTTCCAGGCCTTCCGCCGTGGTCGTTACGTCGAGTTCAACCTGGTCTACGACCGCGGCACCCTGTTCGGTCTGCAGTCCGGTGGGCGCACCGAGTCGATCCTCATGTCGTTGCCGCCGCATGTTCGCTGGGGCTATGACTGGAAGGCCGAAGCAGGCAGCGAAGAAGCGCGCCTGACCGAGTATTTCCTGACCGACCGCGACTGGCTGGCGGGGCAGTAAGCCTGCTAGTCGGCGCGCTCGCCACACAAGTCCAGGGCAAACCAGTGCTCCACCTCGGCCTGGCTCAGGCCGGCGCCGAGCAGGGCGAACAGCTTGCCAAGTGCGGCCTCGCGGGTCATGCCACCGGCCGAGACCAAACCGGCGCTGGCCAGCTTGCTGCCCGCCGCATAGACGCCGAACTCGACATGACCATGGGCGCACTGGCTGATCGCCGCCAGCACCACGCCGCGCTCATGGGCTGTCCTCAGCGTGGCCATTAGCGCGGCGTCATCCGATGGTCCGGTGCCGCTGCCGTAGCACTCCAGCAGCAGCCCGCGTACGCCGCTGTCGAGCAGGGCGCTGACCTGCGCCGCCTGGATGCCGGGGAAGAACGGCAACACGGCGAGGTTCACCGGCTGGCGCGGTTGGCGGTAATCGAGACTGGCGGGAATACGCTCGGCGCGAAGGCTCTGGCGCTGGCGCGGCAGCTCGGCGAAGGCACCGAAAGTGGCGCTGGCCAGCTTGCTGACCCGCGCGCCATGCATCAGCGAGCCGTTGAAGTACAGCTGTACGCCGGGCGCAACACCCTGCTGCAGCGCCTGCATGGCGCCGAACAGGTTGGCCCAGGCATCGCTACCGGGCACGCCGGCCGGCTGCATCGAACCGGTCAGCAGTACTGGCACCGCCAGGCCGAGCAGCAGGAAGCTCAGCGCCGCGGCGCTGTAGGCCAGGGTGTCGGTGCCGTGCAGCACCAGCACCGCGTCGCAGCCGTCCTGCTCGATGCCGGCGCGAATCGCCGCGACCATCGCCAGCCAGTTGGCCTGGCTCATGTTGGCGCTGTCGATCGGCGGCAGCAGTTCGCGGAACAGCCATGTTGGCAGCTGTTGTTGCTCTTGCGCTTGCTGGGCACGTAGTCGCGCCTCGAAGCCTGCGGCGGGCGCCAGACCATCCGCGCTCATTTGCATACCAATGGTGCCGCCGGTGTAGAGCACCAGGAGTTTTGTTATAGCCATGACGGCTCTCCTCAGAGGTTGTGAACATATCGAGTACCGCCGTGCAGCCGCCGCTGTAAGCGGGAGCATGATCACTGGCGCTCAGATAAAAAACAGGGGGCCATGGCCCCCTGTTTATCACGTTGTTAGCGGTTCAACGCTGGTGCACGCTGTGGCCGATGTCGGAATTCAGGGTGTGCGGCGCGGGTGCCGACTGCTGGGCAGGCCAGGCCTTTGGATCGAGATCCAGATCGGCGAAGTCTTTCGGGTCGAAGACCGGCACCTCTACACCTGCCTTGATCTGCTTGTCGTAGTCGCGCATCAGACGCAGGCCGACCTTGAACAGCAGGGCCAGGGCGATCAGGTTGGCGATGGCCAGCAGGCCCATGGTCACGTCGGCGAAGGCGAAC
>NZ_JAUXMX010000023.1 GCF_030683065.1 Pseudomonas sp. | reverse complement strand
AAACCAGCACGGTGACCATCACCTTCAACGAAGCGGTCACCGGCCTTACCACCGCAGACTTCACCGTTGCCAACGGTGTGCTCAGCGGTCTGTCCAGCAACGACGGCGGCATTACCTGGTCGGCAATCCTGACGCCGACGGCCAGCATCACCGACACGACTAATCTGATCACGCTGGACAACACCGGCTACGCCGATGCCGCAGGCAACAGCGGCAGCGGGACCACCGACTCCAACAACTATGCCATCGATACAGTGCAGGCGCTGGTAACCGTAAATGGCGACCCTGAGTTCCGTGCCAACCCGCCAAGTCAGCCACCAGCCTTACTGACTGCACCCTTGCAGCCAACGATACCCTTATCTTCACCGCCTACCACCCAGTCGCTACTCATTCCGCCACCACTGTTCGAGGTGCCAACAATCGGTAACGGTATCCCGACCTTGGGCAATATCTTTATCAACCAGAATGCCCTTGCACCGAGCTTTATTGCCCAGGTCTTCGGCAGCAGTTCCAGTGACATTGGCGGAGACAGCTCGGGAAGCGGCTTCTTAGGTTTTGGTGGTGGCGGAGGCTTCGGCTCCAGCTCACTCGCCAACATATTCGGCCAAGACAGCCAGCAGGAAACTGAACAACTGGAAGTCTTCGATGGCAAGAAATGGGGCAGTACCGAAGGCTCTCGGCCTGGCACGTTTAGCGCACCAACGCTTAGCCAGCAACTGCAAGAACTGCACGAAGGCGAGCAACGCCAGGTGCGTGAACTGGCCCAGGCACTAGGGCAATTTGAAAAACTACCAACACAAGCCTGAACACGACATCGAAATTAAAATACAAGACTCAAGCCGTTTTTAGGGGGCGGCCCAAGGATGAATAAAAGCCAGAAACTGTTCGGCGTAAGCCTGCTTGCACTGACTATCAGCGGCTGTGCCGTCACTAGCAAACCCATCGACCGCAGCGTCAGCGAACAGCGTGCACAGACTGACCTGCAGAACATGTTCAAGGATCAGGAGCCGCTCAATGGCCCGCTGACCCTGCATGACGCCATGGCCCGCGCGGTCAAGTACAACCTTGAAAGCCGCCTCAAGGTAATGGAAGAAGCCCTGGCGCAGCGCCAGGTCGACCTCGCCACCTTCGATATGCTTCCGCGCATGGCGCTTTCCGCAGGCTACGCTGGCCGTGACAATGTCAGCGCCTCCAGCAGCGAGAGCATCCAGACCGGAACTCAGTCGCTGGAACCTTCCACCTCGCAGGACCGTGACAGGGGTATTGCGGATCTGACCATGGTGTGGAACGTGCTGGACTTTGGCGTGGCCTACGTCAGCGCCAAGCAGCAAGGCGATCAACGTCTAATCGTCCAGGAGCGCCGGCGTAAGGTGCTCAATACCATCATTCAGGATGTGCGCTCGGCCTATTGGCGAGCCTTGGCAGCCGAACGCCTGCTCAGCCAGATCGACAGTTTGATGGTGCGAGTCAATCAGGCGCGCGACAACAGCCAACGCCTGAGTGAGCAACGTATCGGCGACCCGATTCAGGCCCTCAGCTACCAGCGTGCCCTGATCGAAGCCACCCGTCAGCTGGAAGATCAGCGCCGCGCTCTATCCCTGGCCAAAACCGAACTGGCCACCCTGATCAATCTGCCAATCGGCAGCACTGTCAGCCTGGCGGCCAGCGATGATTACCAAGTCCCCCAGCTCAAGGTCGACCTTGACGTATTGGAGCAGGAAGCCTTGGCCACCCGCCCGGAGCTGCGAGAGCAGGACTACCAGGCACGCATCAGCGCCGCAGAAACACGCAAGGCGATGCTACGGCTGTTGCCCGGTCTGGAGTTCTCGGCCGGCGGCCACTACGACAGCAACAGCTTTCTGGTTAACCAGAGCTGGGCCGATTACGGCGTGAAGATCACCTGGAACCTGTTCAATGTGCTGTCGGCCCCCGCCTCCATCAATGCCGCCAAAGCCGGTGAGCAAGTAGCCGAAGCCCGTCGCCAGGCCATGTCCATGGCGATTCTGGCACAGCTCTATGTAGCCAATGCCAACTACAACGAATCCCAGCGCCAGTTCCAGACCAGCCAACAACTGGCCGGGCTCGACAGCCAGATCGTCGAGCAGCTACGTAACCGCTATAAAGCCCAGGGTATTGGTGAGCTGGAGTTGATCCAGGGTGAGCTTAATGCACTACAGGCCAACCTGCGCCGCGATTTGTCTTATGCCGAGCTGCGCAATAGCTATGGACAGCTGTTCGCCAGCGCAGGTCTTGACCCGCTGCCGGAACAGCTCCCATCAAACGAGTTGAGTGCTATTGCCCAAGCGCTAGCTAACCAAGAGGCGCGCTGGCAAGCAGGGGAGCTGTAGGTTGCATTGATGAGAGGAGGCTCATTTCTGGGGGGCGTGTCGATCCCAATCAAAGGGTTCGCGAACACTTACCCCTGCATGTCTGACTCAGTTAACTGCTCAATGAGACATACCGTCTTACTTACAATCGCCCTAGTTTTGATCTGAAATGACCACAGGCGAGTGGCCGCTCCTGGCCGGTAGCAGTCCTTCACTAGCGACTGCTGCCGGCCAGAAGCGCCAACACCCGCTCAGCTACATCAATAAAGCTGCACCAGTGCCGGTGGCTGGCTGATGATTGGCGCTTCACACGCCTCCAAGATAGCTGTATAAAAATACAGTAATCTTGAGCAGGTACCCCTCAATGGCAACCGCAGCATTTGTCGGCCCCCTGGGCAGCTCGACTATAGAGCTGCCCTTTTTTTCTTTCCGCATTCCGGCCGGCTTCCCGAGCCCTGCGCAGGACCATCTTGAGCAGAAGCTATCCCTAGATGAGCTGCTGGATATCGACGCCCCTCACACATACCTGGTGCGCGTGATCGGCGACAGTATGACCGGCGTGGGGATCTTTGAGGATGACATCCTCATAGTCAGCAAGGCACTGCCCGTGCAGCACGGCGATATTGTTGTGGCTGAGCTGAACGGGGAAACCTTTGTCAAACGCCTTTCGCGGCAAGGCCTGCAGTACGTGCTGTGCTCCGAAAATTCCAAGTACCCACCGCGCTTTGTGATGGAGGGCGATGAGCTGGTGATCTGGGGTGTAGTAACAGACAGTCTGCGGCGACATCGGCGCCATGCATGAGCCCACTATTGCCCTGGTTGACTGCAATAGCTTCTACGCCAGCTGCGAGCGTGTCTTCCGGCCAGACCTTCGGCGCACCCCCATCATTGTGCTGAGCAATAACGACGGCTGTGTGATTGCCCGCTCTGCCGATGCCAAGCCATACGTGAAGATGGGGGCGCCATGGTTCGAGATAAAGAACGATGTACTGCGTTGGGGCATAGTCCCTTTCTCAAGTAACTACGCGCTGTATGGCGACATCAGCGAACGAGTGATGACAGTTATCGAAAGTCTCGTTCCGGCGCTGGAGGTGTACAGCATTGATGAGGCCTTTGCCGACTTGACCGGCATGCCTGGCTCAATGGAGACGCTCGGCCGAGAGATCCGCGCCCAAGTTCTGCAGCGCACAGGTATCCCAACTGGCGTTGGCATTGCGAATACCAAGACCCTAGCAAAGCTGGCTAACTATGCCGCTAAAAAGTGGCAGGCGCAGACCGGAGGTGTGGTTGATCTGCGCGACCCGGAGCGGCGCGACAAGGTGCTCAAGGTATCGCCGGTTGGGGAAGTGTGGGGCGTTGGCCGTCGCATGACTGCGCATCTACAGGGCATGAGCATTAAGACAGCTTGGGACTTATCGCGTGCCGATCCCTGGGCCCTGCGTAAGCAATTCAGCGTAGTGATCGAGAAAACAGCTCGCGAGTTACGCGGCACTGCCTGCCTCGCGCTGGAGGAAGTCGCGCAGCCTAAGCAGGAAATCTGCTGCAGCCGCGCATTTGGTAAGCGCCTGCGCGAGATCGCACCGATCCGTGAGGCGGTCGCCACCTACGCCGCCCGAGCCTGTGAAAAGCTGCGTGCTCAGCAGTCCCTCACTAAGCGGGTGCGCGTGAGTATCCGCACCGGCATGTTCAATCCGGATGAAGTGAAGTACGCCAAGGGCATCATCTGCGAGCTGCCATACCCAACGGACGACACGCGCTTGATCACCCGTGCCGCCATGGCTGGGCTTGATCATCTGTTCAGGGATGGCTTCGCATACGCCAAGGCCGAGATCCTGCTGCTGGATCTACGCCAGCGCGGCGAGTTCACTGACGATATGTTTGCAGAGACTCAGCCGGTGATCGCAGAGCAAGTGATGGGTGTGCTCGATGAGATCAACGCCAAGTGGGGGCGCGGAACGTTGCGGCCAGGCAGGGTAACCATAGCGCCGGACTGGGGAATGAAGCGCGAGATGATGAGTCCGAGCTATACCACTAGGTGGGATCAGCTGTGGACGGTGAAGGCAGTGTAGAAAAAAAGGAAAGGCCCGGTGTCGCAGGATTACCTGCGGCACCGGGCTTTTTTTGTGCCTGAAATTAACGGGGCAAAATTGGGGTAAGTTATACGCCACTACATGCCACACAATGCTGTTTAAGGTGCGCTCTTGTTTGTTGCTTATTAGCTTGAAGCCTTTACGCCCCGGGCCTTTCGCGCATTTCTCAGGGTTACTGCCACACAATAGGGGTGTGCGGAGTATCTCGAGGGCCTTGCTCCGGATGAGGCTGCGAATAAGGCTATTACTTGGGATCTTGCTCAGAACGAGGCCTATCTCAATGCACTGCGTTCGATTTCAGCCATCAGAGCACCGTCGTCTTATATAGCACCTGCGCATTTCGGATCAGATGCAAGATGCTCATAAACAGGCGGAAAGCAGGTCTGTATTCTTGAGTCTGGTGAGCCGCTCCGTGCTACTTTGCGGCCGAACGTAGTACGTGCCTATATTGGTTGGGCTAGTTTTTAGCCTGATATCTGCCACTTGCAGTGCATAAAAAGCGGGTATCAAAGTGGGTATTGAGCCCGAAAGCCCTGATTAAAACATTTAATAATCAAACGCTTACCCATCAAAGAAAGATCATCCGCGTATTCTGATTGCTTGGCTCAAGGTCTTCGGCTCCTTTCATCGTCAGGGTTCTGCGCTTTGCGTCGCGCATGAACCCCTGCTCATAGAATGCTGAAGCGTCACCATCGCGTGGTGACGCCCTGCCAGCAGGTCGATGCATCGACCTGCTGGGGCCATGCTGGGGCCATTTGGAAACGATGCGCGCAGTAAGCGCATCAGCAACGGGAATGCCGGCTCAGTTGCTCAACGCCGCATCCTTGATTAGCTCATCGCTACACAGTGGCGAGCATAAACGTTGATGGATGCGGCTGAGGAAGCCCACTTCGAAGGCCCGCCTCTCTATGGCGCAAGGCAATAGATCGCGCTCGGCGATCATAACGGCCCAGAGCCAGCCGCTGCGGGCATTGTCGAGCCAGGTCTGGGCGAAGCTCACGCCTTGGTTGAAGGCCTGCCGACAATCCGCTGCCCAGGTAATCTCCATGCCAGGATGACCATCGTGCGGGGGCAGCAAGGTCATGATGCCTTTACTCATGGCCGACACCTCCTCGCGCCTCGGACAGCGCGCGCCGGTACAGCACCACCAGCTCATCTAGCAGGTCCAGGGCCGAGTAGGCCGTAACCCTTAGGCGTAAGTTATGCGCCTGAAAACCATCCGGTTCGGCTATTTGATCCAGCAGATTGCCCAGCATGGTTGCGCGCAACTCGGCCGCAGCTTCGACTGGAAAAGGAGAGGGCTCGGATTCGTGCAGCGGACTCGGCCGCCGTGGAAAAGGGACAACGCAGGTTTCGAACTCAGCCATGGCGCACCTCCAGAGTGGAAGTGAACAACAAGACCAGAAGACCAAGGCGGAGCTCTTGGGTAAAAAAGGGGTAGCGCATTTTCCTTATGCTCCTTCGTGAGATTAAGGAGCCGCTTACCACTCGCTACCACACGAATGGAGGCGGACCGTGCAAGGGTGGTAGACCGACCCACGAAGGAAGGCCGGCCAGGCCGAAGCCTGCCTCACACGGCCCGCCATAAGTGCACGAGAAAACTACAGGCTCAAATAAGAGCCAGCTCTCGTTTATGACGCAACCGCGCCTTCGTGTGAATCGGGCTACCACACCCGGTCGTGGGATTGACCACGACGGACGCACTCTAGCCTGAGGGTTTCAGGATGGCAACCTACTGTGGCGTAGTTGTACCTTGGGGAATCGACATGGTAGATGGCGAGGAGCAGTGGGCGTTACTGGGCTGTAATACTGGCCAGCACGAAAGAGAGTTGCCGGTTGAGGGGCGGCACCTCTGCTGGTTCGCCGGCAGGGCTGAGTTATCGACTATCCTCATAATGACTTAACCACCAAGGAAGGTAATGTTATGTCTCATCTCATGCTGACCCGCCGCGCTGGCCAATCCATCGTTCTGACCCTTGCTCCTGGTGCTGACCTTGAGAAAGCGCTGCTCCAGATCCTCCGTGATGGCATCACCGTGGAGATCCGCCAGATTGAGTCAGGCAGCCTACGTGTTTCGATTGATGCGCCGAGGACGATCCAGATTCTGCGGAGTGAGCCCTATCCATCCATAGGGCCATGGACAGCTTTCGGCCAAAAAAAGCCATTCTAAAATGTCTACCGAAACAAGGGCGGACTCGCTATACAGCATCCCCTCGCCTACAGGTAAACCATACTTCTTCCTGTGTCCGCCGCTGTCGCATTCTGAATACTGAGCAGGCCAGAAAGCAAATAACAGCGTGCGTGCAGTAAATTGAACTACTGAGGAATAGCAGCAATAACCGAAATTTCTACCAGCAACTCTGGGCTAGCCATCTTGGCCTCGACACAGGCTCGCGCAGGGGCGAAGCCTGACGGAACCCAGTTGTCCCATACGCCGTTCATCTCGGCAAACAGGCTCATATTCTTCAGGTAGATGGTGGCGGACAGCAGTTGCTCGCGATCGCTACCAACCGACGCCAGTAGCGCATCAACCTTAGCCAGCATGGTGCGGGTTTGCTCCTGAATGCCGACACTATGGTCTTCTGCTACCTGCCCGCACAAATAGGCGGTCTGGTTATGCACTACGACGCGGCTCATCCGCGCGGCTGTTTCATATCGGCTAATGCTCATGGCTTTTCCTTTTGGAGTTCTGCATTGAAATGACCGGCTATTGCTTTTCCCCTGGGCTCACCAGTGAAGCCAGTTCACCTAGGGAAAGCGGCTTGATCGGCGCGCGGATGTTGTAATAACCCACCTGATCGATGGCAACATTTCGCTCGGCGGCGATGATTTGAGCCACTGTTAGACCGCACATGCGGCCCTGACAGGGGCCCATACCAGCGCGACTAAAGGCTTTGGCCTGATTCGGACCGCTACAACCAAGCCCTACGAAGCGACGGATATCACCGGCAGTGACCTCCTCACAACGACAGATGATGGTTTCATCTACCGGCAGCAGGAACTCGGGCGCCGGTTGGTAGAGCACATCCAGAAACGGTCTGATAACCATAAGTCTGTCCAAGGCCTGTTGTGCCGGGCGTGCCAGCCGGTCTCGTTCAGTGCTATCGATGCGCCCCTGCTGGCAGGCAACCTGCCAAGCTGTAAAACGCCCGAAGTACTCTGCGGCTAGCGCACCACCTATCCCTGCGGAGTCTCCAGCGACGAAGAAACCGCCGATCGAAGTTTCGCCCCAGGCATCGGTCTGCGGATGCCAGCACTGTTGTTGCTCGTGCCATAGATGTTTGGCATCTAGGGCGCGCGTCAGTTGCACATTGGGCACAACGCCCTGATGCACCAGAAGTGTCTGGCATTCGATCACGCAGTCATTACCTTTGTGTTGGAAATGCAACTGTGCCAGACGACCGCTGCTGGAAGCATCGGCGCGCAGTTGCGTCACCCCGCTAAGCATCTTAATTCCAGCTTTGCGCAACGAGGCCAGATAGCCCAGGCCCTTGAGCAGCATGCGCCAGCCCCTTAGGGCGCCGACTGCATGGCGCAGTGCCTTGAGGTAGTTACCTGGCGGAGTGGTATCCAGCACGGCACTGATCGGTACGCCAGCCTTGTGCAACTGGCAGGCGATCAGCAGCAGCAGCGGACCACTGCCGGCCAGTACCAGCGGACCCGAAGGGGTCAGACCGCTACTCTTCAACAGTATCTGCGCCGCGCCGCAGGTCATCACCCCAGGCAGGGTCCAACCGGGAAAAGGCACCGACCGCTCCTGGGCGCCGGTCGCCAGCAGTATCTTGGCTGCGCGCAGAGTGCGACTCTGCCCACCTACGGACACACTAAGTACCCGCTCTGGGCTGATATCCCACACCATGGTCGAATGGAAGTAATCGATCACCGAATGCTCCAGCGCATCGACCAGCGAGCGCCCGTAATAGTAGTCGGGACCCAGTATTTGCCTATCAGTCGGTGCCGGGTTACTCACGCTACGGTAAATCTGCCCACCCGGGGCGCCTTGCTCGTCCAGCAAGGCGACATCCAGGCCATGCTGGCATGCAGTAGTCGCGGCAGCCATGCCGGCAGGACCGGCGCCGACCACTACCAGGTCATAGATACGCTCGCTCATGAGTACGACTCCTGCTCAGCTATAGGGACAACCCTGGCGCCTAGCTGCGGAAGGATCTTCATGCCGTGCTCCACCAGGGTCATGCAGCCTTGCACGTTAGGCACGCCATCGATCTCCACCAGGCATTCGAAGCAGGCCCCCATCATGCAATAGGGCGCGCGCGGGCTGCCGGACAGCGCGGTGCTACGTGACGGAATCATGCCCGCGGCTAGAATTGCGGCGGCCACGCTTTCGCCCGTTCTGGCGTGGAAGGCAACTCCGTCGATTTCCACCAGCACAGTCCCCCGGTCTTCGCTAGCCAGGCGTTTAAACATCGAATCGTGCTGCACGAAACACCTCCAGAGAAAAGGCTTGTGGCTTCCCAGCAATCCAGTCGGCAATCGGCCCGGCGTGCGCGGCCCCCAAGGTGACACCACTGTGGCAGGTCACTAGGAATGCACCGGGACAGGCGCTGGACTCTTCATAGATCGGATAGCCATCCGGCGTCATTACCCGCAATGCGCCCCAGGCGCGGACCATTCGCACCTGCTCCAGCAGCGGAAACATCCGGGTCGCCCGCTGTGCAATTTTCGCCATCACCTCGGTGGTGGTACCGCTGTCAAAGCCGACGTCCTCTTTGGAGTCACCCAACTGCAAGGTGCCGTCCCCGGTCTGGCGCACATGGCCGGTGGGATAGTGGAGAAACGGCTGCACGCGCTCGGTGATCAATACCTGACCACGATTGGGTTTTAGTGGGGCCGATAGCCCCACTTGGGAGGCGAGTGTCTGGTTGCCGAGGCCGGCGGCCAAGACTAGCTTTTCCGAATACCAACTCTCGTGCCCGGCTAGCACGCTGAATTCGCCACCCTGCATACTGATCTCACCGATTGAGGCATTACTGATCAACTGACCACCTTGGGCGACAAAGTCTTCTACCAAGGCGCGCAACAGCAGTAACGGATTCAGGTGGCCGTCTTCCAGACTCAGGGTGGCCCCAGCAACGCGTGGGCCGATCTCAGGCACCAGGGCTCTAAGTTGGGCGTGATCGAGAACCTCGAATGGGTAGTTGCCGGCTGCCTGTTCGCGCATCGAACAAAGCATTCGCTGACGCTGCTCCAGCTCAGCGTCCTCTAGGCAGATAAACAGCCCGCCTCGCTGGTCTAGTTGGATATCGATACCAGTGCTGGACTGCAGCTGCTGGGAAAACTCTCCCCACAAACGCGCAGATAGGCGCGATAGCTGGGCATACTCAGGGCAGGTATCGCCCTTACCCTGAACCCAGACCAAGCCGAAATTCCCTCGAGATGCGCGCAGAGCAACGTCGCCCTCATCCAGTATGGTTACCTTCAACCCATTACGGATAAGGCCCAGGGCGATGGTAAGACCGACCAGACCGCCGCCGATTACGGTGACGTCCGTTTGGCGACAGCCTGCCCGTAAGCGAACCGACATGGCCTACTCCTTTTGAAGATGATCAGGACACAGGCTTAGCGCCTGCTATTTGAAAGCGCCAAGGCCGCCTTGGAGACGCATGCTCCGGGCGCCTTGCTCGTTTTAAACTCAGTCTTTCAGGGCGGACTTGAGCACGTTGTCGGCCCATTCCTTGCCGATGTCGTTGATGATTTCCGGCCAGACATTGGCACGGACTTTCTGCGCAGTGACTTCGATATCAGCATCGGAGACTGCGACGATAGTGGTGCCGGCCTTGGCCAACAGCTGCTCATGGGCGGCCTGGTCAACTTGGGCGGTTTTCCAGCGACGGCTCTCGAACTCCAGCGCGACCTTGTCCAGCGCCGCTTGTTGCTCAGGCTCCAGGTCGTCGTAGCGCTCCTGGTTGAGCAGCAGGTACCACACCTCGAAGTGGGTGTTGGAGGGCACATAGAATTTGGTGACGTCGCTGAAAGAGGAGTAGTAGCCCTCGGCGCCGGAGCCCATGACTCCGTCGACAACGCCGGTCTGCACGGCGGTAAATGTTTCGGAGAACGGCAGCGGCGAGGCGATGTAACCGACTTGGTCCGCCAGTAGCTGGAAGGTCTTGATCGGTGGCACCCGCAGCTTGACGCCTTTGGCGACATCGGGATTACCTGCAGCTGGCACGTCCTTGTTCAAGGCGATGCCGCCGAAATACACCGGCCAAGCCGCCAACACCTTGATGCCTTGCGCCTGGTACAACTCGGCGACGGTACTGCGCATCGGCGTACCCGGTCCGAATACCCGCTGCGCCTCGGCCCAGTTTTTCACCATGTAGGGCATATAGAGGATCTGAAAGCGCCTGTCGACGTCAGATGCGGGGGGCTGTACTGCCATATCAATAGCACCTAGGCCGACCCGTTCCTGCACAACGGTGTAGTCGCCCAAGGCGTTAGCAGCATAGATCTTGACCTTGAGCTTATCGTCGGTCGCGCTCTGCACATGCTCAGCGAACCACTTAACATCATTGTCAATGGCCGTACCTTGCGGGCGGACGTGAGACAACTTAAGGGTCTCGGCCTGCACCAAGCCAGCAGTCGAGAGTACGAGGGCCAGCCCCAGGGAAGCTTTCTTGGCAAATGACATCTTCATTGCACGTTTCCTTGTTGTTGTTGGACGCAAGAGTGTGCGGTTACATCAGTAACCGAACAGATTCGGGATGTATTCAGAGAGGTCTGGCCATGCGGCCACTAGAACTACTGCCGGTAGGTAGCCGAACACCAAGATCAACATGGCCGGTTTGACGACCTCGGTGAACTTGACGTTGCCAATGCGCGCACCCAAATAAAGGATGCTGGCGTACGGAGGTGTCACCCCGCCCATCGCGGTGTTCACACCCACAATGGCGGCGAATTGGATGGGGCTGACACCCAGTGCGGACATCAATGGCAGGAGTAAGGGCGCAGTCAGGATGATGGCGGTGATGTCGTTCACCACCATACCGATAACGAACAGGAACAATGTCACCAGAATCAGCAGCGTAGTTTTGTCATCAGTGATCTCGAAAATCGCTTCCACCAGCGCTTGGGGAATACCTTCCATTACGTAGATCTGGCTGAGCATCAGGCTGAACAGAATCATGATCATGATCGAGCCCACAGCGGTGGCTGATTCTTTGCCCGACTCCAGGAAGGTGCGCCAAGTCAGCCCCTTGTAGATCATAAAACCGACCGGCAAGGCGTAGATCACCGCCACTGCTGCCGCTTCGGTGGGGGTCATGATGCCGCCGTAGATACCACCGAGAATGATGATCGGCATGATCAGTGCTGGCAGAGCATTCACCGTGCGTGACATGCCCTCTTTCAACAGCTCGGGCATGGATAGCGTCTCATCCAGCACTAGTGGGAACTTGCGCGACATCACCAGGTTGACCAAGGCAATGTTGAACATGATCAGCAGGCCTGGGCCCAGTGTTGCCAGGAAGCTGGCGAGGATCGAGGTCTCGGTGACCCAACCGTAGACAATCATGGTGACGCTAGGAGGAATCAACAAGCCGAGGACCGACGAGTTGGCGATCAGGGCGGTAGCGTAGGCACGTGGATAACCTTTGCGCTCCATCTCCGGGATCAGCAGCGGGCCGATCGCGGCAATGCCGGTGAGACCGCTGCCGGATATCGCGCCGATAATCGCGCAGCTGAGGGTGGCGACCACACCAAGACCACCACGAATGCGACCGACGAAGATGTTGACAAACTTCAGCAGGCTGCCGGCAATGCCGCTGGCGCTCATGATGGTGCCAGCGAACACAAACAGCGGGATAGCCAGAAGAACCGGGTTGGTCAATTGGCTGAAGCCCCAGAGCATGGTGCCCTTCATGGTGGCATCGCCGACCAGCACCATGACCATAAGACCAGCCCCGAAGCAGTAGGGCAGCGGCACTCCGATGCTCAGCAAGACGATCAGCAGTGCGAAGCCCATCAGCGCGACTTCAATCATGAGATTTTCCTTCTTGTTTTTCGGTCAGCACCTGGAATTCGGCGACTTCAGTCGTTTCCGGAAAGTCATGGCCGGTGGGTGCGCTCAGCGAGGCGCCACCCTTGAACAGCACGCGGAGATTTTTGTAGAGGTGCCAGCAGACGTAGAGCGTCATCAGCAACAGGCCGAGGAACAGCGAACACTCATAGATGAAGGTGGGTAGATAGAGAGTCGGGGTTTCTTTCCACACCCTTAGGGCGTACTTGAAGTAGTCCCATGCCCACCAGGTAAGCCAGACCGAGATGATGATGCTCAGCGACTCCGAAACCACCATCAGCAGGCGCCGGGACTTTTCGGTACTGAGGAAAATCTCCAATACGTTGGCGCGAATCTGCGTGTCTTCCCGCGACGCATTGACACTGCCGAGGATGTACAGCCACATGATGGGGATGATCGATACCTCCTCCAGGCCCATTACCGGGGTCTCGAAGACATAGCGGGTGATCACTTGAACGAACTGAAATCCGGCGACGATGCTGATTAGCAAAGCCAACGTGTACCTGAAGAACGTCTCCATTTCTTATCTCTTGTTGGAGGTTTATTGGTCCGATCTTGCTTGGCACACTTGATAACATCAAATCGTTTATTGTTAGCACTAGATAACAAAATGTTATGATCCCGCGCTATATCCATCATATTTTTGCGGCCCAGAGCCAGCTGGAGGGCATGTGGCGAAACTAAGTCATCGGCAGGCCGAGGCCTTCCGAGCGGTAATGATTGCCGGCACAATTACCGGGGCGGCGGAGATTCTCTGCGTGTCGCAACCGGCAGTGAGCCGACTACTGGCGGACTTCGAGCATGCCGTTCAACTCAGGTTGTTCGAGCGTCACAAGAAACGTCTGACGCCGACGCCCGAGGCCTTGATCTTGTTCGAAGAGGTAGAGAAATCCTTTGTCGGCATCGAGAAACTGGCCAGAACTGCGGATGAGCTGCGCGGCTATCACCGCGGCACGCTCAGGATCGCAACCATGCCAGCAGTGTCCATCGGTTTCCTGCCAAATGTGGTGCAGGAGTTCATCAGCGATCATCGCGGCGTCTCCGTGACCTTGCAGGTCAGGAGTTCACAACAGGTCGCCGACTGGATTGCCACTCAGCACTATGATGTTGGCATTGTTGCCACCACCGTCTCCGACCCAGCCATTGATGTACAGCCGTTGGCCGACAGCCGCATGGTGTGCGTCTTGCCAGCAGGTCATCCGCTGGCAAATAAGATGGTGATCACGCCCGAGGATCTGAAGGGCGAGTCGTTTATCTCCCTGGGGACAGAACAAAGCGTGCGCTATAAGGTCGACGAGGTCTTCGAGCGGGCCGGCGTCAGCCGGCAGCTAATTGTCGATACGCAACTGTGCTATGTAGCCTGTTCATTCGTGCTGGCCGGTAGCGGTGTCACCCTGGCCGACCCACTGACGGCCTTGCACTTCGCGCCGCAAGGGCTGGTGGTGAAACGATTCGAACCGAGGATAAGTTTCGTCTACAACATCCTCTATCCGGCCCAACGAGCTAAATCGCGGCTGACCCTTGAATTTATCGATACGCTGCGTCGCAAGCTGGCACAACTGGCAGTGTCTTCCTCCGGTTTATTAGATTTCGAGGCGCCACCACATGACCACGCTGAGCGCACCTGAAGTGTCAATAAATGACACCCGATTCAACGTGAGCCATGTCGGCTGAATAAGCCCAGTCTCGGCAACCGCTTTAAAATCTCGTTTTTGCCCGCTGCAAGATATCCACGAACGACCTATTGCTGTCAGTCGTGGCGGGCAGAAATCGGCCAGAAGCAGACTTTCAGATGCGTTTACGATACTCAGGAACGCTTATCTATCAAGGGCATACCTTGCTGGCTAGCCTCAGGAAGCCGTACAGCAGGAGGTCGCTTCAAGCGCGGGCAGTTGGGGCAGAGCTCAACCCCTGGCAGCACTTAGCGAATGCAGCACATACGCCGCTGCCGCCATGGTCGCACCTGACCATCGGCATGTTCGATATCGACGTAGCGGATCGGTGCATACAGCGGATTGCGCGAACCATCCGGGCGCTGCGCACTGCTTAGCAGGCGTTCGCCATCAAGCAGTAGGTGCGGTTGCTCACTGCGTTTTTGCAGCTGCCCGAGCCAGGCAATAAAATGCTGTGCAGTCAGATCCGCGCGCGTGGCCAGCGACGGCCCTTCGATACACAGCTCGCCCTCGCCGCCAATGGCCAAGGCTTCACCCGCCTCATCCAGCAACCACTGGTCGCGGCTATTGCTCGATCCGATACCCCTGGTACTTATTGCCCTGCCCGGCTATTGGGATCGAGTAGTTACAATCAATGAAGCGGGCTCTTCGACCTCGCCTGCCGCCTCTCCTGATCCAGATGCGGTGGGAATTGATTGTCCATCTGCATCAAGCTTGTCGGCATAGCCGCATGCGGCGCATTCACGATGTGGCTGGCCATCGACGTACCACATTTGAATCTTGTCCACCTCATTACATGCTGGACAGACGGCACCAGAAATGAATTGTTTCTTGGGCTGACTCATAACCATAACCACCCGGATAGTGTTGATAGGTAAAGCCGCGGTTAATAGTGACGGCTTCCCAATAACAGCGGCTATACATCCGCCCTCTGCAAAGTCCTGAACGCGATCAACACTCAGGACGGTTGCGTAGAAAGTCGCCCGTCTTCGCGAAGGTTTGCTCAAGGTGCGCACGCAGCGCCGAGTCCATGGGCGTTTCCGCCAGAGCTTTGGACATGCATAACAGCCATTGGTCGCGCTCACTCTCACCGATGGAGAAAAAGCGGTGCCGGGCACGCAATCTTGGGTGGCCATGCTTTTCGATGTAACGCGATGGCCCACCCAACCATCCGGAAAGAAAGTCGAAGAACCTCTCACGGATCTCAGCGGTATCGGCGTCATGCATGTTGCGTACGACTTCGACACCCGGCTCTGTGAGCATGATGTCGTAGAAGCGGTCGACCAGATGACGCAGCGGCTGGTCACCGCCGAGTAGCTGGTAAGGCGTTTGTGTAGATGCAGTTGCCATCAAAGGTTACCTCGCGTAATTAGCGGCGTGGCGCCTTAGCTCCGCGCCTGCCAAAGGATCAAATAGCCTAGATCCACCCGCAACCACCTCGGCAGCGGGTGAAATAGCAGTTGCCAGAACCAGGCCCGCGGATCGAAACCGACGTCGCGGATAAAGCCGTTGGCCACGCCCCACATCGCCAGCATCAGCAGGCCATGGCTGTAGTGCCCGTCGACATCGGGCATGGCCACCGCGTGAGTCATCACAACGAGGGGATGGCGGATTGACTTGCGGCATAGCGTTAGCGCCTGGCTGGCCCTCCAACGTTGGGTACAGCAAACCCGAACTCATCAAGCCTCGACAAAGGGCTCGCTTCAATTTTTATAGAATATTCAATAAATACATATGCTTAGCCAAAATCCAACCATCAACCTTGCGCCCATGATACCCCATGGGGTATATCTAAATAGGGGTACGAGACACTTGGTCGCAGCTGTACGAGGCATGGTGCAAATGCCAGTGAGACTCAACGGTCATTCGCCTTTGGACTGGTTGACGGCGAACTCCCCGTTTGTGACGCAACGCTCTCGTCAAGAGCCCTTCCCCTTTGCAGTTCACCATGCAGGTAATCGACAGTGAAAAGCGCCCACGACCTGGTCACCGAGGCCAAAACCCATATCACTGAAATAGATCTCGACACCGCCGAAGCAGCCATTCGGGAGGCTGATGTAGTGCTCGATGTGCGCGAAGCTGACGAATTCCACGCCGGGCACATACCCGGCGCAGTCAACGTCCCCCGCGGCCTGCTGGAGTTCAAGCTCAGCAACACCCCGGAGCTGTCAGCTCGCGACCTGAAGATTGTGCTGTATTGCAAGACCAGTGGCCGTGCTGCACTCGCCGCTTGTTCCCTACACGACATGGGCTACCTGCAGGTGCAGTCAATCGAGGGCGGCTTCGATGCCTGGAGCGCAGCCGACAAGGCGGTGGTCACGCCGAGCCTGCCAACCTTCGAGTAAGAGGAGAACCTGTATGAAACGTCTTTTGCTCTCTGCGGCCTTGGGCTTTCTTGCGCTCACTGCTCAGGCTGCCGATCTCGGTATCACCGCCGCAGAAGTACACACTCGGGTCCAGCAAGCCGACGCCAAGCTGCTGTTCGTCGATGTCCGCGACCCAGTCGAGATCATGTTCGTCGGTTTCACTGACGCCGTGCACGTCAACGTGCCCTACATGCTGGTTGATCGCAGCGCCTGGGACGACCGGCGCGGCACTTACAAAATCGCGCAGAACCCCGACTTCATCGCTGAAATCCATGCCCAGTTGCACAAGCGCGGCCTCGATGAGAACGCCGAAATCATCACCATGTGTCGCTCCGGTAGCGAGCGCGGCGAACCGAGCGCCGCCTTTCTGCGCGCCAGCGGTTTCCCGAATGCCCGCTATGTGATCGACGGATTCCAGGGTTCAGCGCTCAAGGAAGGATCGCAGGTCGGTTTCCGCCTGCAGAACGGCTGGCAGAACTCCGGGCTGCCATGGAGCCCGAAGATGAACCCAGAAAAGATGTACCGCCCGTAACGTCGGTACCCGATTGCACCATCACCCGAAGAGGCAACACATCATGCAAAAGAACGTTGGCGGCATCGACAAGATCGCCCGCATCGTGGTCGGCATCGCACTGATCGTCTGGGCCATCGCAGGTGGGCCAATGTGGGCCTGGATCGGCCTATTGCCGCTGGCCACTGGCCTGCTCGGTTGGTGCCCTGCCTATACCCTGCTCGGCATCAAGACCTGCCCGATGAAGAAATAGCCACGCCCTCTGCCGGGCCATCGTACTGATCGGCTCGGCCTATCGAGACAATAGAAAATCACCGGTTTTCTCTGCACAGGGATTTGTTAGGCTGACCTCACGAAAATACCCCCAGGGGTATATTGCGAATCAGCGGGAGTACTGCCATGAACGCCCATGTCGAAACCTTCTTCGACTCCGCCACCTTCACCTACAGCTACGTGGTGAGTGATCCGGCAACTGGTCGATGCGCGCTGATCGATTCGGTGCTGGACTATGATCCGGCTGCGGGACGGACTTCCTACAAGAGTGCCGACCGCCTGATCGCCCATGTCCGCGAACAGGGCCTTGAGGTGCAGTGGATCCTCGAAACCCACGTGCACGCCGACCATCTCAGCGCCGCGCCCTACCTGCGCCAGCGGCTGGGCGGCAAGCTCGGCATCGGTGAACAGATCACCGTGGTCCAGGGCACCTTCGCCAAGCTGTTCAACGCCGGGCCGGACTTTCCCACCGATGGTAGCCAGTTCGATCGGCTGTTTCACGATGGCGATGCGTTCGCGGTCGGCACGATCAAGGCACATGCTATCCATACTCCCGGCCACACTCCGGCCTGCATGACCTATGTCATCGGCGACGCCGCCTTTGTCGGCGACACGCTGTTCATGCCCGATTACGGCACCGCCCGTTGTGACTTCCCTGGCGGCGACGCTCATGCCTTATATCGCTCGATTCACGACAAGCTGTTCCAGCTGCCGGACGAGACCCGCGTGTTCCTCTGCCACGACTACAAGGCACCGGGCCGCGAGGAGTATCAGAACGAGACGAGCATAGGCGCCGAACGCGCTGGCAACGTGCATATCGGCTCCGATATCAGCGAGGAGCAATTCGTCGCCATGCGCCAGACCCGCGACGCCACCTTGCGCATGCCGTCCCTGATCTTGCCCTCGGTGCAAGTCAACATGCGCGCCGGTGAACTACCGCCGGCCGAGAACAACGGCACCCGCTACATAACGATCCCGCTGAACGTGCTGTAAGGCACGTTTGGCGAATGTTACTGCTGCATCCACCTTCCATTAGTCAGAGGAAAACACCATGGAAAACGCACCGCAAATGAACTTTCCGCGCCTCAACGAGCCGGCTCCGGCCTTCACTGCCCGCACCACCTCCGGCGAACGCTCGCTGGAAGACTACCGCGGCAAGTGGCTGATCCTGTTCTCCCACCCGGCAGACTTCACACCGGTATGCACCACCGAGTTCATCGGCTTCGCCAAGGCCGCGCCGAAGTTTGCCTCCATGAACTGCGATCTGCTGGGCCTGTCGATCGACAGCCTATTCTCCCACCTGGCCTGGATGCGCAACATCAAGGAGAAGTTCGGTGTCGAGATCCCCTTCCCGATCATCGAGGACATCTCGATGAAGGTGGCTAGCGCCTACGGCATGGTCCACCCGGGGGCAGCCGATACCCAAGCCGTGCGTGCGACCTTCCTCATCGACCCAGAGGGCATTCTGCGGGCCATGGTTTTCTACCCGATGAGCAACGGTCGCAGCATCGACGAGTTCGTCCGCCTGCTCGAAGCCCTGCAGACCTCCGACACTCACGGCGTGGCCACCCCGGAGAACTGGTGCCCCGGCAAGCCGGTAATCGTGCCACCACCGAAGACCGCTGATGATGCGGAAAAACGCGCCGGTGAAGGCTACGACACGGTGGACTGGTACTTCTCCACCAAGACGCTGTAACAACTAGCTGACCGCTCCCCCTCCCCCCACTGCGTGTCCTCGATCATGCAGTGGGGGTGTTGCATTTACTCCCCAGACAAAAGGGATTTGCCTGTCATGCTCCCCGAGATTTCCATCGACGTCGCCATCATCGGTGCCGGCACTGCCGGCCTCTATGCCTTGCGCGAGGTGCGCCGCGCCGGGCGCAGTTTCCTACTGATCGATCATGGCCCGCTGGGCACCACCTGCGCCCGTGTCGGCTGCATGCCGTCCAAGGTGGCGCTGCACGCTGCAGGCCTGTGGCAATCACGCCAGGCGCTGCCCGCTATTGGAGTATCTGGCAGCGAGGCACTGCAGTTGGATAAAACCACGACCTGGGCCGAGCTGCGCAAGCAGCGCGACCGCTTCACTGCCAGCGCTACAAACAAGGCGCGAACAGCCGCCGGCGAGCAACTGATCGAGGGTCGTGTGCGCTTTGTCGAGCCAACCCTGCTTGAGGTTGAAACCGCCCAAGGGCGCGTGCGCGTGCACGCCAGAGCCGTGATCATTGCCACCGGTTCCCGCCCGCAGGTACCGGCCTGGCTTGACTCAGTGGCCGACCGGATGGTGACCACCGATGAACTCTTCGAGCTGCCCGAACTGCCGCAACGTATCGGCGTACTGGGTCTGGGAGCCGTAGGCCTGGAAATGGGCCTGGCGCTCAGCCGCCTGGGCGTAGAGGTCACGGCTGCCGGAGGCAACAGCCTGGCCGGCATCGACGACCCGCAAGTGGCTGAACGCGCGATCAAGGCCTTCTCGGAGGAGATGCCGCTGTGGCTCGGACCTCCCGCGAGTGTTGAACCCCTCGAAAAAGGCCTGCTACTGCGCTCCGGCGAGCGCGCAACTGAAGTCGATCTGCTGCTTGTAGCCATCGGCCGCCGACCGAACACCGATGACTTGAACCTCGCGGATGCCGGTTTCACCTTGGGCGAACGTGGCGATCCGCTGTTCGACCCAGCCACCCTGCAACTGGGCAAGTGGCCGGTGTTCATCGCTGGCGATGCCAACGGCCAGCGGGCCTTGATGCACGAAGCCGCCGACGAGGGTGCCATCGCCGGCTATAACGCGGCCCGCGGCCTGAGCAGGCGTTTCCGGCGCAAGGTGCCGCTGGCCATAGCCTTCTCCACGCCGGATGTCGCTGCGGTCGGTGCGCGCTTGAGCCAGCTGGATCCGAGCAGGATCATCGTCGGCAGCGCATCCGGCGAAGCCAATGGTCGTCTGCGCATCCTCGGCGGTGAACACAGCCTGCTGAACATTTATGCCGATATCGAAAGCGGCCGCCTGCTCGGCGCCTCGCTGCTGTGCGTAGCTGGCGAGCATCTGGCCCACCAACTGGCCTGGGCGATCCAGCGTGGCGAGACGGCGCAGAGTTTGCTGCAGATGCCGTTCTATCATCCGGTGGTCGAGGAGCTGCTGGCCACCGCCCTGCAGGAGATCGCGAAGCGCTTCGCCACTGCGGACGGGTTGCCCATGGGGCTGGTTGCCGAGGACTGACATGAACACAACAAGCGAAACCACCCACCGCCTCGAACACTTCCCGGTCGCGCTGTTCTCCAGCGTAATGGGCGTAGCCGGGCTGGCCATCGCCTGGATCAAGGTGGCGCATCTGGGCCTGGTGCCTGGCGAGATCGGCAGCCTCCTGCGCTGGCTGGCCAGCGCGCTCTATGTCTTCCTGCTGCTGGTCTATGCGGCCAAGCTGGTGCGCTATCCGGCGGCGGTACTGGCCGAGCGTGCACACCCGCTCAAGCAAAACTTCCTGCCGGCCATCTCCATCGGACTGCTTCTGCTGGCCATCGCCTGGGCCAAGGCAGCTCCCGACGTGGCCTGCTGGATGTGGGGCATCGGGGCCGCACTGCACCTGGCCTTCACCCTGATGGCGATGAGCAGCTGGATTCACCACACGCACTTCCAGATCACGCATGCCAACCCGGCCTGGTTTATTCCGGTAGTCGGCAACATTCTGGTTCCGGTGGTTGGCGTCGGCTTCGGCCCGGTCGACGTCAGCTGGTTCTTCTTCAGCATCGGCCTGGTGTTCTGGCTGGTGCTGCTGACCATGGTGCTCTACCGGCTGTTCTTCCACGAACCCCTGCCTCAGCGCCTGACACCCACCCTGTTCATCCTCCTCGCGCCGCCCTCGGTCGGCTTCCTGTCCTATGTGGCGCTCACCGACAGCCTCGATGCCTTCGCCCGCATCCTCTACTTCACAGCCCTGTTTCTGGCCCTGCTGCTGGCCAGCAACGCCGCCCGTTTCTTCCGTGTGCCGTTCTTCATCTCCGCCTGGGCCTACTGCTTCCCACTGGCCGCCATGACCCTGGCGACATTCGAGATGGCGGCACGCAGCGGACAGGCCTTCTACAACTGGCTGGGCTGGGTGCTGCTGGTGCTGCTGACCGGCATGGTTGCCATACTCGCAGTGAAAACCCTTATGGCTGCGATCATGGGCAGGATCTGCGTACCTGAATGAACGAATGACACAGGAGTAGCAGCATGTTCCAGCGGACTTCCGAGTCCCCCTATCATCCGAGCTACTGGCTGTCAGCTCTCGGAGCCGGGGGGTTGTGCATCTCGTTCTTCATGTACCTGATGTGGATGGTCCCGCACCCAGGCTACCCGATGCCGACCTGGAAGCATCTGCTGGCGGCCTGGCAGGGAGCAGCCACCAGCCCTGCACCCATGACGGCGATCCTGCTGGTTTCCGTCGTCGGGGTGCTTGCCTTGGCTACCCTGCATTTTCTGCTGCTGGGCTGGAACATTCGCGAGTTTCGCTCTATCTCTAGCCAACAGACGCTGACAGCCCTGCGCCAGTCGCCGGCGGAGGTGCAGTTGATGGCGATCCCGCTGACCCTGGCGATGACGGTCAACGTCTGCTTTGCCTTGGGGGTGCTGTTCGTACCGGGTCTATGGTCGGTGGTCGAGTACCTGTTCCCCCTTGCCCTGCTTGCCTTCACGGCCATCGCCTGGAGTGCGCTGCGGATCTTTGGTCGCTATTTCAGTCGCATGCTGGTGAGTGGCGGCCATCGCAGCGAGGAACACAATCATCTGTCCGCCCTGCTGGCCGTGTTTGCCTTTGCCATGCTCTCTGTCGGTTTCGCCGCACCTGCTGCCATGTCCCATGTGCAGTTGGTGTCGACCCTGGCCGCCACGCTGTCGATCCTGTTCCTGATGCTGTCGCTGGTGGTGGCGCTGATCGTGCTGGTAACCGGCATTAGCGCGATGATGACCCACGGCCTGCAGCCACAGGCGACCCCCAGCATCTGGATGCTGGTACCGATCCTGACCCTACTCGGCATCGAATGGCTGCGCCTGCAACATGGTCTCAGCCATCATTTTTCCGGTGGAGCGAGCAGCGGCACGATCTTCGTCACCCTGACCGGGATCTTCATGTTGCAACTGGGCGTGATGCTAATTGGCTACCGGGTGATGCAGTTGAACGGCTACCTGCGTGCACACCTGAGCGGTGAGGCTCGTAGCCCGGTCAGTTTCGGTCTGATCTGCCCTGGCGTGGCCCTGTTTGTGATGGGCATGTTCTGGTGGCACCTGGTCTGGGTAGATAGCGGATTGATTCAGCCATTCGGCTTCGTGTACTGGACCGGCATCCTGATCCTGGCGGCTATTCAGTTGGCCACGCTCGCGGCGCTGCTGCGCCTGACCTGGAACCTGCTGCTGCGCCGGGAGGTGCGTATTGCCGGTATCGACGGCTGAAACAGAATGCGCGAGCCTGCATGAGAAATGTGGACACGCCGCTGCGCGACGCCAATGGACTATGGTTGCTCTGCAGCCTTTACGTTTTTCACCTGGCAAGAGGTGTCCATGACGATATCCCGATGGCTGCTCTACCTGCTTCTGCTGCTCCCCGGCTTGGCACTGGCCGCCACTGCCGACCACAGCAGCTTCAAGGAACTGCAAGGGCCGTTCGCCAGCGGCGAGGACGTCACCCGCGCCTGCCTGGGCTGTCACACCGAGGCGGCCAAACAGGTTATGGCCACCCGCCACTGGACCTGGGACTACACCAACCCGGACACCGGCCAGCGCCTGGGCAAGAAGACCATGCTCAATGGCTTCTGCATCGGCGATCGCTCCAACGAGGCGTTCTGCCAGTCCTGCCACATTGGTTATGGCTGGCAGGACGCCAGCTTCGACTTCAGCGACGAGAGCAAGGTCGACTGCCTAGCCTGCCACAATACCGGCGGCTACCTGAAGCTCGCCGGCCTGGCGGGTCATCCGCCGCTGGTACGCAGCGAAACCTCGCCCGGCTCAGGCAAGTTCATCGATCCGGTGAACCTGGCGGTGGTGGCACGCAACATCGGCGCCACCTCCCGCCAGACGTGCGGTGCCTGCCACTACTACGGCGGCGGTGGCGACGGCGTGAAACACGGCGACCTCGACTCCTCGCTGAACGCGCCGAGCCGCGAACTGGACGTGCACATGGCCAGCGACGGCGCGAACTTCAGCTGCTCAACCTGCCATGTCGCCGACCAGCACCAGATCGCCGGCAGCCGCATCAGCGTAACCGCCAGCGATCCCCATGCCGCGATCGTCCGCGGCGAACACAGCACACGCAACCCGTCGACCTGCCAGTCCTGCCATGGCGATCGCCCGCACCAGGACGACCTGCTGCACGCCAGCCGGCTGAATGACCACGCCCGCACCCTGGCCTGCCAAAGCTGCCATATCCCGACCTTCGCCCGCGGCGGCGTGCCGACCAAGATGGCCTGGGACTGGTCAAGCGTCGGCAAGATGGATGCCGCGGGCAAACCCTTCCTGACCAGGGACGCCAAGGGCCATGTGATTTACGACAGCCGCAAGGGCGACTTCATCCTTGGCGAGAATGTGTCGCCCGACTATGTCTGGTTCGATGGCCGGGTCACCTATGTGCAGCCCGACACCCGCATCGACCCCGACACACGGGTGCCCATCAACACCTTCCACGGCACCCCAGGCGCCAAAGACGCACGCATCTGGCCGGTGAAGACCTTCCACAGCCGCCAGCCCTACGACACCCAGCACCTGACCTTGCTGGTGCCACATACCGCCATCCCCAACGACACGGCCCTCTGGTACAACTTCGACTGGGCCAAGGCCCTGCAGGCTGGTGCCGACGCCACGGGCACGCCCTACAGCGGCCAGTTCGACTTCGTCGACACTGTCATGCTGTGGCCAATCACCCACATGGTCGCACCCAAAGAGCAGGCCCTGGATTGCGCGCAGTGCCACGCCAGCCAGAGCCGCCTGGCGGCGGTGCCGGGCATCTGGCTGCCAGGCAAGGACCACAACCGACGGCTAGACACCCTCGGCTTCAGCCTGGCCGGGCTTGCCCTGCTCGGGGTATTGCTGCATGGCGGGCTGCGGATCGCCGCGTATACGCGCAGAAGGAAATCCGAAAATGAGTGAGCGCCTTTACCTGTTTACCCGCTTCGAGCGCTTCTGGCACTGGTCGCAGGCAGCCCTGATCATCACCCTGCTGTTCAGCGGCTTCGCCATCCACGGCAGCCACGCCCTGCTCGACTTCCGCACGGCGGTTGCAGTTCACGAAGTGGCGGCCTGGATGCTGATCGTACTCTGGGTATTCGCAATCTTCTGGCACTTCACCACCGGCCAGTGGCGGCAGTACATCCCCACCCTCAACAACATGCAACGGGTGGCGCTCTACTACGCCTACGGCATTTTCAGCGGCGCCCCACACCCTTACAAGGTCACCCGCGAGCGCAAGCACAACCCGCTGCAACGCATCGCCTACCTCGGCGTGCTGCTGCTGATCAATCCGCTAATCTGGGTGAGTGGCCTGCTCTATCTGTTCTGGGGTCGCCTGGAGGCCCACCTGCCCAGCTGGATCGGACTGGAGCAGATCGCGCTGTCACACACCCTGGGCGCCTTCCTGATGCTGACTTTCCTCATCGTACATGTGTACCTGACCACCACCGGGCACACCCCTCTGGCGCATATCA
This sequence comes from Pseudomonas sp., assembly GCF_030683065.1. Classification (GTDB taxonomy): domain Bacteria; phylum Pseudomonadota; class Gammaproteobacteria; order Pseudomonadales; family Pseudomonadaceae; genus Aquipseudomonas. The sequence goes on along the minus strand of NZ_JAUXMX010000023.1, from coordinate 2,840 downwards.
AGGCGATGATCAGCGGCTGGGGGCAGCGGCACTAAGCTCCTGCTAACCGCTATCACGAAGGAGCATTGGCCGCACGCCAGGCCAGTCAGGACTGGCGTAGCTGAGCTACCGAAGGTCGTCTAGCTTTCCCCCCATCCGAAGGGCCACTCTGCAACATACCCTGGAAGCAAACGCAGCCCATGGTCGAAGCTGACGATGTCCTATGAAGCGGCAGGCAAAGTCAGCAAAGTGGAGCCTATTGAAAGGATTTCGCCTAAGGTCAATGAACAACTCGCCGCGAACCTGACATTGATGGATGAAATGGGGGGCTCGGCAACGCCAGTCATTTACTACATGGACGACGAAGGATACCTGCAGCAACAGCAAGGTGCTCCTCGTCCCGATTCGCTGAATCAGATCATGGGCCGCTGCCCGCGAAGCGTTGAACCGCGACCAAGCAGCCAGTGCCGACACCTAATAAAATAATGATTTGGAGGCTGCATGAACGTCTTTCGCTGGCCCCTGGCAGGGCTCCTAATAATGTTATCCGTGTCTACCCAGGCGGCAGATCCGGCCGCGGTCTATAGCAAAGGCGGCGCCAAGCCTGCCGCGATGGCGTGCGCCACCTGCCATGGTGCCGAGGGTGAGGGCATGGCCGCAGCCGGATTTCCGCGGCTTGCAGGCCTGTCCGCTGTCTACATGCAAAGACAGCTGGCCGATTTCGCTTCTGGTGAGCGCGCCAATCCGATCATGCAGTCGATCGCTGCAGCCTTAAGCCTCGAGGAAGCACACGCCGTCTCGACGATGCTCGCCAACAAGCCGCAACCCGACGTTGAGCGAATCGGTCGCACGGCTGCGGCTCAAGGCATTGGCGAAACACTGGCACTGCGAGGCGCATGGGAGCGCAACATCCCCGAATGTGTCTCCTGCCATGGGCCGAGCGGTGTGGGTGTCGGCGATTCCTTTCCGCCACTCGCTGGGCAGTCCGCCCAGTACCTGTCCTCGCAGCTGATCGCCTGGCAACAGGGGACTCGCAGGAACGATCCCAACGACCTGATGGGCCACGTCGCTCGTGGCCTCACCGAAGATGAGATCAAGGCCGTCTCGGCCTATTTCGCCGGTTTGACCGAAGCAGGAGCTGGACAATGAATACTCATACAAGCGCCTTGCTGCTGATCGCACTCGCCCTGCCCGTTCAGGCGGCTGACATCGCAATGGAGGATCAGTCGCAGATTCGCCTCGGCGCAGCAGAACCCGCCAGCCGCACGTATTTTCAACCCCCTCAGGAAAGCGAGCTCCCGGACAACGCCTTTGGAAAGTTGGTACAGGAAGGCCGCGCCATCTTCGTAGATACAAAAAACCGCGCGCCGGAATATGTAGGTAACGGCCTCGCGTGTGCCAACTGCCACCTCGAGCAGGGGCGAAAAGCCAACTCGGCACCGCTGTGGGCGGCGTACACCATGTACCCGGCTTACCGGCAGAAGAACGATAAGGTGAACACCTACGCCGAGCGGTTGCAGGGGTGCTTTCAGTTCAGCATGAACGGTAAGGCACCGGAAGCGGACGGTCCAATCATTGCGGCCCTTTCGGCCTACTCGTACTGGCTCGCGACCGGCGCACCGACCGGTCAAGAGCTGCCAGGTCGCGCCTACCCGGAAGTGCCTAACCCCGAAGGTGGCTATGACCTTGCTAAAGGGCAACAGGTCTACGCCGCACAGTGCGCGGTATGCCATGGAAATAACGGCGAAGGGCAGAAGTCAGGTACTGATTATGTGTTCCCGCCACTTTGGGGGGCGGACTCGTTCAACTGGGGCGCAGGCATGCATCGGATCAATACGGCTGCTGCGTTCATCAAGGAGAGCATGCCCCTGGGCAAAGGAGGTAGCTTGTCGGATGAAGATGCCTGGCATGTGGCGGCATTCATGAACAGCCACGAACGGCCTCAGGACCCACGCATGATTGATGGCTCGGTAGAGAAGACTCGCGACAAGTATCACGCTAACGATGGCGTTAACCTATACGGCGAGACGGTCAACGGAAAGATGCTGGGCAAGGGAATTTAGCCTGGCTGAGTGCTCTGTGGTGCGAAGTGAAGGCCTGACTACTGTACCTGGCAGCCTTGATTAACGACCATTGGCAACAAGCCAGGCTTGCCTGCCCTACTGCTACCCAAGACCGTATTGCGTTCTCTTCTGAACTGTTTCAGTCGATACGCTTTTGACCCACGCACCGGAATTTCATTGGCCCGGTTTCAAATTACGAATTTATTGCTGCATTTCGCTTTGCAGGCTGCGGGGCTGAGTCAGCATAGTGTCGGCATACGGGCCAATAATGCACCTACACAAAAGCCGAGAAAGCGGTGCGCCAGCAAGGCGCTGGAAGTCTGGGCCGTTCTGGATATTCACCAGACCACTGAATAAAGCGTGGCTATGATCCGCTCCTTATCAGACCGCCAGAAGGAACCGCCCATGAACAAAGCTCAACTGATTGAAGCCATCGCCGCCTCGACTGACCTGCCCAAAGTCACTGCTGGCCGCGCCCTGGATGCCATCACCGGCGCCATCTCTTCTGCCCTGCAAAATGGCGAAAGCGTCAGCCTCGTGGGTTTCGGTACCTTTGCGGTGAAGGCACGCGCTGCACGCGATGGACGCAACCCACAAACCGGCGCCACGATCAAGATCGCAGCAGCCAAGCTACCCGGTTTCAAAGCCGGCAAGACGCTGAAAGATGCTGTAAATTAAACAGAGAGCGTTTCATTTTCTGTGGATAAGTTCTGCAAAGCCCCGTAAATCGGGGCTTTTGCTATCTGGGGGAAAGTGAAAATATCGAGATAGTGTTTCATTAAGTAATCAAAAGAAAAA
>NZ_JAUXMX010000021.1 GCF_030683065.1 Pseudomonas sp. | reverse complement strand
TTTTTCTTTTGATTACTTAATGAAACACTATCTCGATATTTTCACTTTCCCCCAGATAGCAAAAGCCCCGATTTACGGGGCTTTGCAGAACTTATCCACAGAAAATGAAACGCTCTCTGTTTAATTTACAGCATCTTTCAGGGACTTCCCCGGTTTGAAGGCCACGGTATTACTGGCCTTGATCGTCACCGGCTGGCCGGTTTGCGGGTTTTTGCCGGTGCGAGCACCGCGGTGGCGCTGCACGAAAGTACCGAAGCCCACCAGGGTCACACTGTCCTTGCGGTTCAGTGCACCGGTGATTTCTTCCAGTACGGTATTGAGTACACGATTAGCCTGATCTTTACTCAGATCCGCCTTTTCGGCGATGGCGGCGGCGAGTTCCGGTTTACGCATAAGTGCCCCTTTGACGGTTTATTGTTGTTGTGTCCGTGCTGCTCATCCAGAGCAGCGCCCAAGGCGCCGCAACAGCTCTGCGCTGCGGCAGACCAAAAGGAGAATGGCATGTGATACAGACCTGCGCCAGTCTTGCCTGACAGTTTGAACAGACAAGATCAGGGCGTATCCGACACAACAACCGCCATTCACGCCAGCAGCGCTGGCAACTGCTTATTCAACGCGAGCTTTTCCTGCACGGCCGTGCCCGTCAAGGCATAACCAAGCAGGCTGCCGGCGGCATCACGGCACAGCGCCTTGATATCGCTGCCACTGCCCTCGACCGTCCACTCGCCCTGCAGGCCGCGCGGCGGCGGTGACACCACCAACGGACACACCGGGGTCTTCACCGTGACGGGCATGGGGCCGTAACTGACCGCTGTCGGTTTGCCCGCCAGGGTCTGGGCCAGCGCGCGGGCACAGTGCATCAGCGGCATCACGTACTGCAGATTGAGACCGTCGACCTCGGCGCAATCACCCAGCGCATAGATGTTGGGGTGGGAGCTGCGCAGCTCACGGTCGACCACCACCCCGCGGTTGACTGACAACCCTGCTGCTGCAGCTAACTCGGTGCGTGGACGCAACCCAACCGCGGAGAGCACCAGATCGCAAGCGATCAACGTGCCGTCCGACAGGTGCGCCTGCAGTCCCTCTGCGGCATGGTTGAGGCTGGCCAACACCGGACCGAGGTGCAAGCGCGCACCGAGACTTTCCAGACCCGCCTGCACCGCTGCTGCTGCCGCCGGATGCAGCAAGCCGGGCATCACCTGCTCGCAGGGCGCCACCAGCTCGACCTGGTAACCGCCGAGGCTGAGGTCGTTGGCGAACTCGCAGCCGATCAGGCCGGCACCGAGCAGCAGCACACGCTGCTTTCCGGCTGCAGCAGCACGAAAGCGCGCGTAGTCCTCCAGGTCGTTGATCGACAGGATCGCGTGCTGGGCATCACCTTCGACCGGCACCCGGATCGGCTCGGCGCCACAGGCCAGCACCAGGTCGCGATAGACCAGCGACTCTGCGTCGATCCACAGACGCCGCTGCCCAGGATCGATGCCGGTGATGCGCGTATGGGTGTAGATCTCGGCCTTGAGCTGTTCAGCCATGGCGCCGGGTTCGGCCATGCTCAAGCCATCGGCGTCCTTGTGCTTGCCGAAACCGGTGGACAACATCGGTTTAGAGTAGGAGCGCCCGTCATCGGCGCTGATCAGCAGCAACGGGGTGTCGCTGTCCAGCTTGCGCAACTCACGGGCCAGGTTGTAGCCGGCCAGACCGGTCCCGATTATCACTATGGGTGAAACCACCGGCGCCACAGCTGCACTCATCTTCACTTCCTCGATCGGCAAAACCGGGCCATAGCTTTAGGCCATGGCCACATCATGAACTATTTAGAAAATCTGCTGGATCAGCTGATTTCGATCATCTCGAAATCCTGCTTGCCGGTGCCGCAGTCCGGACACAACCAGTCCGCTGGGATGTCGTCCCAGAGCGTACCCGGTGCAATACCCTCTTCGGGCAGACCTGCGGCTTCATCGTAGATAAAGCCACAGACGATACATTGCCACTTGCGCATAACCACCTCTGTTCGACAAACCCTGATCAGACCCTAACGCAACTGCCGGCCCTGCGCCAAACCAAGCTCAGCCTTACCATCGACACATAACGGCAGCAGCACACATAGAGGGCTATTGACCGGCTGCACAATGAGACATGCCACTGCATGCAACAGCTACATCAGCAAATAAAACGGCGACCCTGAGGTCGCCGTTTGTTCTTGCTGGTAATCAACCGATTTCAATCATCTCGAAATCCAGTTTGCCCACTCCGCAATCCGGGCATAGCCAGTCTGGCGGCACATCCTGCCACTGCGTACCTGCGGCGATGCCTTCGTCGGGCCAGCCCTGGCTTTCGTCGTAAATCAGTCCACAAACCACACATTGCCACTTTTTCATAACGTCCTCAGGTGCCTCTCGGGTAGTGCATACAAGCACGCTACCGGAAATCCACCGGAGCGCCAAGCCGCCGGCCGGGCAATTGCACAACGCCGACGGGGTGCTTACCGCCTGGTCAAGTAATGACCGTGGCAAAACGCAACGAACCAAGGCCGGTACGTTTTGCCACCGACGCTAACCCACCATCAGCGGATCAGTGATGGCCATGCCATACATGGCGATCATGGTCAGGCTACCGGCTGCCAGGAGGTAGTACAGCGTAGGCAGCATGGTCTTGCGCATGGTGATGCCTTCGCGCCCGAGCAAGCCCACGGTCGCAGACGCCGCCACCACGTTGTGGATCGCGATCATGTTGCCCGCTGCCGCACCGACCGACTGCGCCGCCACCATCATCGCCCCGGACACGCCGAGCAGGCCGGCGGTATTGAACTGGAATTGCGAGAGCATCAGGTTGGACACGGTATTGGAGCCGGCGATAAAGGCGCCCAATGCGCCCACCGCCGGGGCGAAGAACGGGTAGACGCCGCCGACGCTGTCAGCCACCAGTTGCGCCATGGCCACCGGCATCGACACCAGATCAGAACCGTTGACCCCGGAGTTGATCAGGATACGCACCATCGGAATGGTGAAGATCAACACGAAACCGGCACCCAGCAGCGTGCGGCTCGACTCACTGACTGCGGCCTTTACTTCACTGAAGCGCATGCGGTGCAGGAAGCAGGTCACGATCACCACCATGCACAGGATACCGCCCGGCAGGTAAAGCGGCTGCAGAGCACCGGAAACGCCGGTTTCGCCGAGGATGTCGGTCCAGCCAAAGCTGGCCGCGATCAGCGCCGCCTTGAGTTCGGGAAAGATCCGCGAGGCCACCAGGAAGATCGCCAACAGCAGATAAGGCGCCCAGGCCATGGCTACGGACACCGGGGACTTACCCGCAACGTCCTCGATCTTCATCTCGATCGTGCCCATCCACTCGGACGGCCAGTCTTTTGCTTCGGCGAAGTCCCAGGTCTGCTTCGGCAGCAGGAAGCCGGCCTTGGCAGCCGGCACGACGATGGCCAGGCCGACCATCGCACCGATCATCGACGGGAATTCCGGACCGAGGAACACCCCGGCTGCCATGTACGGTACCGAGAAGCAAATCGCAGTGAAGATGGCGAATGGCGCCACCGCCAGGCCCTCTTTCCACGACTTATTCTTGCCGAAGAAACGGGTCATGATCATCACCATGATCAGCGGCATCAGCAGGCCGATCAGGCCATGCATAATCGCTACCCGCGAATAGATCAGGTGGAAGAACACCTCCCAGTTACTGTTCAGGGCCAGCAACTGCTCGCTCATGCCGACCTTGTCCAGACCGCCTGCCACACCAACCAGAATCGGCGTACCAACCGCGCCGAAGGACACCGGAGTGGACTGCACCATCATGCCCAAGACCACCGCCGCCAGGGCCGGGAAGCCCAACGCGACCAGCAGCGGCGCTGCCACCGCTGCCGGCGTGCCGAAGCCGGAGGCGCCTTCGATAAAGCAGCCGAACAACCAGGCAACGATCAAGGCCTGCACCCGCCGATCCGGGGTGATATTGGCAAAGCCGCGGCGAATCGCGCTGATGCCACCTGAATGTTTGAGGGTATTGAGCAGCAGGATCGCCCCGAAGATGATCCAGAGGATCGCCGCAGTGAGGATCAGCCCCTGCAAGCTGGAAGCCACGACCCGGGTGAAGGACATGTCCCAGGCGGTCAGGCCGATGATCGCCGTGAGCAGAAAGATCACCGGCATGGCGTATTTGGCTGGCCAGCGAAAGCCGATCAGCAGCACACCCGCCAGCACCAGCGGCACGAAGGCAAGGATGGACAGTAGCGTTTGATTCATGGGTTAGGTCCTTTTTAATTGTTGTGAACCACTGTTACCCGGGATCACCCGGTATTACGCATCGGAACCTGTCAGGCCCGCGAACACCGCGCCTGCGGCATTCATGCTCAAAAGCCCCGCACGCTTATGCGTACGGGGCTGAATATAGTTCGTCGAGGGCGTTACGCCTCCTGTTTGAAGCGTAGCCGCCAGGCGTGCAGCAGTGGCTCGGTATAGCCGCTGGGCTGTTCGCGCCCCTTGAACACCAGGTCGCTGGCGGCCTGGAACGCCGCCGAGCCGGCATAGTTGGCCGCCATTGGCCGGTACAGCGGATCACCGGCATTCTGCCCATCGACCACCCTGGCCATGCGCTGCAGGGTTTCTTCAACCTGCGCCCGCTCGACCACGCCGTGGTGCAGCCAGTTGGCAATGTGCTGGCTGGAGATGCGCAAGGTGGCGCGGTCCTCCATCAGGCCGACGTTGTGAATGTCCGGCACCTTGGAGCAACCGACGCCCTGCTCGACCCAGCGCACCACGTAACCGAGGATGCCCTGGCAGTTGTTGTCCAGTTCCTGCTGGATATCTGCCTCGCTCCAGTTGCGTTCGGCTGCCACCGGCACCGTCAGCAGGTCGTTGAGCAGGCGGTCGCGCTCGGCATTGAAATCGATGTTTTCCAGCTCGCGCTGCACCGCCTGCACATCCACCTGGTGATAGTGCAAGGCATGCAATACGGCAGCGGTCGGCGAAGGTACCCAGGCGGTGTTGGCGCCGGCCTTGGGGTGGGCGATTTTCTGTTCGAGCATGTCGGCCATCAGGTCCGGCATGGCCCACATGCCTTTGCCGATCTGTGCCCGGCCGCGCAGGCCGCAGCTGAGACCGACCAGCACGTTGTTGCGCTCGTAGGCCTGAATCCACTTAGTGCTCTTCATGTCGCCCTTGCGCAACATCGGCCCGGCCTCCATGGCCGTGTGCATCTCGTCGCCGGTGCGGTCGAGGAAGCCGGTATTGATGAAGGCCACCCGCGCGTTGGCGGCGGCGATGCAGGCCTCGAGGTTGACGCTGGTGCGCCGCTCCTCGTCCATGATGCCCATCTTCAGGGTGTTGCGCGGCAACCCGAGGAGGTCTTCGATACGGCCGAACAATTGGTCGGCGAAGGCCACTTCAAGCGGGCCGTGCATCTTCGGTTTAACGATATACACGCTGCCACTGCGCGAGTTGCCCTGACGCTTGAGGTCATGCAGGGCGATCAGGCTGGTCATCACCCCATCGAGAATGCCTTCAGGGATCTCGCGGCCTTCACCGTCGAGAATCGCCGGGTTGCTCATCAGATGGCCGACGTTGCGCACGAACAACAACGAACGGCCATGCAGGGTCAGGTTGCTGCCGTCAGCGCCGCTGTACTGGCGGTCCGGATTGAGGCGGCGGGTGATGCGCTTGCCGCCCTTGTCCAGTTCCTCGCTCAGGTCGCCCTTCATCAGGCCCAGCCAGTTGCGGTAGATCAGCACCTTGTCGTCGGCATCCACTGCGGCGACCGAGTCCTCTAAATCAAGGATGGTCGACAGCGCCGCTTCCAGCAGCAGGTCCTTGACCCCGGCGGCATCGGTCTGGCCGATCAGGCTGTTCGGGTCGATCTGGATTTCCACGTGCAGGCCGTGGTTCTTCAGCAGGATAGCGCTGGGCTGCGCCGCCTCGCCCTGGTGGCCGAGGAATTTTTCAGGCTGGCCCAGGCCGCTGTGCGTGCCATTGGCCAGACCGACCTGCAGCTGGCCGGCGACCACCTGGTAGCTGACGGCATCGGCATGCGAACCGCTGGCCAGAGGCGCCGCCTGATCGAGGAAGGCCCGGGCGAAGGCAATCACCTTGGCCCCGCGCACCTGGTTGTAGCCGGGGCCTTTGTGCGCCCCACCCTCCTCGCTGATCGCATCGGTGCCATAGAGCGCGTCATACAACGAGCCCCAGCGGGCGTTGGCGGCGTTCAGCGCGTAGCGCGCGTTCATCACCGGCACCACCAGCTGCGGGCCGGCCTGGCTGCTGATTTCACTGTCAACCTGAGCGGTGCTGGCCTGCACACTGGCCGGCGGCGCCAACAGGTAACCGATGCCGGTAAGAAAGGCGCGGTAGGCAGGCATATCCGTCACCGGCCCCGGGTGGGCGCGGTGCCAGGTATCCAGTTCGCATTGCAAACGATCGCGCTCGGCCAGCAGCGCCCGGTTTTGCGGCGCCAGTTCATGCACCAGGGCATCGAACCCCGTCCAGAACGCCTCGCGCGCCAGCCCAGTGCCCGGCAGCACTTCTTCATCGACGAAACGTTGCAGATTGGCAGCCACTTGCAGGCGCTGGATGTTCACGCGATCGGTCATCTTTGATTCTCCAATTCGGTTTTCGCCTGTCCCGCGGCAACAGCGGCGGGAATCAGGGCGGATTCGATGCTTTACGCTGACGGCTGCCGGGCAACCGCCGCACGAGTGCCTTCAGATCAGGGCGGCAACACCGGCCTTGGCGACCTGGGCGTCCTGATCGGCCTTGACCCCGGACACACCGACCGCACCAATCACCTGGCCATCGACGATCAGCGGCACACCGCCTTCGAGGGAGGTCAGCAACGGTGCGGAGAGGAAGGCGCTGCGCCCACCGTTGACCATGTCTTCGTAACCCTTGGTCTCACGCCGGCCGATGGCCGCACTGCGCGCTTTTTCGCCGGCGATGTAGGCACCGATCGGCGCGCAGCCGTCGAGGCGTTCGAGAGCCAGCGGGTGGCCACCGTCATCGACCACGGCGATGCTCACGGCCCAGTTGTGCTGCTGCGCCTCGGCGCGCGCAGCGGCAAGGATGCGGGCGACGTCGGTTTGACCAAGTACGGCTTTGCTTTGCATGTTCTTTCCTCATGATTGATGGGCGCGTAGTGCGCGAATTCGTGGCCCGTGAAGCTCAGCCCATGGCGTCCTCAACCACTTCGATCCAGTGCCGTACCGGGGTGCGGCCGGCGCCATCGAGGTGGGTCTGGCAGCCGATATTGGCGGTGACAATTACCTGCGGCTTGCCGCTTTCCAGGGCGTCCATCTTGTTGTCGCGCAACTGCCTGGACAGCTGCGGCTGAGTGATCGAGTAGGTGCCGGCCGAACCGCAACACAGGTGCCCGTCGGCCACCGCGGTGAGCTCGAAGCCCAGGCGACTGAGTACGCTTTCGACAGCGCCGCCAAGCTTCTGCGCATGCTGCAGGGTGCACGGGCAATGGAACGCCAGACGCTGCTCGCTATCTACCCCCAGGCCTTCCAGCGGCTCGCCGCGCAGCACTTCGACCAGGTCCTTGGCCAGTTCGCTGACCCGCTTGGCTTTCGCCGCGTAGCTCGGATCGTGTTCGAGCAGGTGGCCGTAATCCTTGACGAAGGCGCCGCAACCGCTGGCGGTCTGCACGATGGCTTCGGCACCCAACTCGATCACCGGCCACCAGGCATCGATATTGCGTCGGGCGCGCTGCAGGCCCTGTTCCTGGGCATTCAGGTGGTAGTCCACGGCGCCGCAGCAGCCGGCTTCACGCACATTGGTGATGCTGATGCCGAGACGATCGAGCACCCGCGCGGTGGCGGCGTTGGTGTTGGGCGACAGGCCCGCCTGCACGCAGCCTTCGAGGATCAGCACCCGACGGCCGTGCTGCACCGGCGGACGCGGCTTGGCTGGGTGGATCTGCCTGGGCAGCTTGGCCTTGAGCGCCGCCGGCAGCAGCGGCCGGAACGCTTCACCGGCCTGAACCAGGGCCTTGAACAGGGCCGGACGCGGCACCAGGGCGCGCAGGCTTTCACGCAGTACGCGCTGGCCCAGCGGACGCGGCACCGCCTGGTCGACCACCGCTCGACCGATATCCAGCAGGTTGTGGTAGTCGACCCCGGACGGGCAGGTGGTTTCGCAGTTGCGGCAGGTCAGGCAGCGGTCCAGGTGCAGCTGGGTCTTGGCGGTGACTGCATTGCCCTCCAGCACCTGCTTGATCAGGTAGATGCGCCCACGCGGGCCATCCAGCTCGTCGCCAAGCAACTGGTAGGTCGGGCAGGTGGCATTGCAGAAGCCGCAATGCACACAGCTGCGCAGGATGCTTTCGGCTTCTTCGCCGCGCGGCAGACGCTTGGCCTGTTCGGTTAAATTCGTCTGCATCTAAACCTCGGCGTACATGCGGCCGGCGTTGAAGAGCCCTTGCGGGTCGAGCTGGGTTTTCAACTGGCGGTGATAGCGCAACAACGGCGCGGACAGAGGCTGAAACGGGGTGTCGCAAACACCCGCAGTGAAGCAGGTGGCATGGCCTCCGGCAGCACTGACAATGCTGCGGATCTGCGCCGCCTCGGCACTCGATTTCAGCCAGCGCTGGGCGCCACCCCAGTCGATCAGCTGATCGCCGGGCACCGCCAGCAGCGGCGTATTGTTGGGCAGCGACAGGCGCCACAGGGGCCGTGGATCGGTGAAGAACTCCAGGTGCTGCTCGTTCAGTTGCTGCCAGTAGGTTGGGTCGAGCAGCTCGCCACCGAGGCTCTGGCGGGCGGCGGCCACCGAGCCTTCGCCGCCTTCCAGGCGCAGGTGCAGGGCGCGACCGTCATGGCTGGCAGCGCTCAGCGGCAGTGGCTGCTGGCCCCACTCGGCGAGCTTGCGCAGCGCGCTTTCAGCGTCCATCGGCAAGCGCAGGCTGAGGCATTGTCGGGGCTTGGGCAGCACCTTGAGCGATACTTCAGTGATCAGCCCCAGGCAACCGAAACTGCCCACCAGCAGGCGCGACAGGTCATAGCCGGCAACGTTCTTCATCACCTCGCCGCCGAAGCGCAGGTGCTTGCCGTGGCCAGTGATCAGGCGCGTACCCAAGACCATGTCACGCACCGAGCCGACCCAGGGCCGGCGCGGCCCGGACAGGCCCGTGGCGACCATGCCGCCGACAGTGGCACCCGCTGCAGCACCCGGCGACTCGCAGGGCAGCATCTGTCCGGCTTCATCCAGCGCCGCCTGCAATTCGGCCAGCGGCGTGCCGGCACGGGCAGTGATCACCAATTCGGTCGGGTCGTAGCTGACGATGCCACGATGAGCGCGGCTGTCGATCACCTCGCCCGCGACCTTGCGCCCGAGAAAAGCTTTGCTGTTAGCGCCCTGGATACGCAGCGCCAGCGAATTATTGAGGGCGTGGTTGACCTGTTCCAGCAACGCCGTGCTGGCATCGAAATCATGCGGCATGACCATCAGAAACGCTCCAGGTCGGGGAAAGGCAGCTTGCCGTGGTGCACATGCATGGCGCCGAACTCGGCGCAGCGATGCAAAGTCGGGATGTTCTTGCCGGGATTGAGCAGGCCCTTGGGATCGAAGGCCGCTTTCACCGCGTGGAACAGGGTCAACTCATCGCTGTTGAACTGGGCGCACATCTGGTTGATCTTCTCGCGGCCGACGCCGTGCTCGCCGGTGATGCTGCCGCCGACTTTCACGCAGAGTTCAAGGATCTTGCCGCCGATGGCTTCGGCGCGCTCCAGCTCGCCGGGCTGATTGGCATCGAACAGGATCAGCGGGTGCATATTGCCGTCGCCGGCGTGAAACACGTTGGCCACGCGCAGGCCATACTCGGCCGACAGGTCGGCGATGCCCTTGAGCACGCCCGGCAACTCGCGGCGTGGAATGGTGCCGTCCATGCAGTAGTAGTCCGGCGAGATGCGCCCGACCGCCGGGAAGGCGTTCTTGCGCCCGGCCCAGAACCTGACCCGCTCGGCCTCATCGCGGGCCAGGCGAACTTCGCTGGCACCGGCCGCCTCCAGCACCGCGCGGACTCGTTCGCAGTCGTCCTGCACGTCGGCTTCGACGCCGTCCAGTTCACACAGCAAGATGGCTTCGGCCTCGACCGGGTAGCCGGCATGGATAAAGTCTTCAACGGCGCGAATCGCGAGGTTGTCCATCATCTCCAGGCCGCCAGGGATGATGCCGGCGGCGATGATGGCGCCGACCGCACGCCCGGCTTTTTCCACCGAATCGAAACTGGCCAGCAGCACCTTGGCCACCTGCGGCTTGGGCAGCAGCTTGACCGTGACCTCGGTGATGATGCCGAGCATGCCTTCCGAGCCGGTGAACAGCGCGAGCAGATCGAAGCCCGGCGCATCCAGGGCATCCGAACCGAGGGTCATGTGCTCGCCCTCGACCGTGAGCACGTCCACCTTGAGCAGGTTGTGCACGGTCAGGCCGTATTTCAGGCAATGCACGCCGCCGGCGTTCTCGGCCACGTTGCCGCCGATCGAACAGGCGATCTGCGAAGACGGGTCCGGCGCGTAATACAGCTCATGGGGCGCGGCGGCCTGGGAAATCGCCAGGTTGCGCACCCCAGGCTGGACCCGGGCAAAGCGCCCGGCCGGATTGACCTCGATAATCTTGTTGAAGCGCGCCATCACCAGCAGGATGCCCTGCTCCAGCGGCAAGGCACCACCGGACAAACCCGTGCCTGCACCGCGCGCCACCACCGGAACACCGCGCTGGTAGCAGAGCTTGAGCAGACGCTCGACCTGCTCGATGCGCTCCGGCAGCACCACCAGCATCGGCGTGGCGGTGTAAGCCGAGAGGCCATCACATTCGTAGGGTTTGAGGTCTTCCTGGGTGTGCAGCACTTCCAGGTCAGGTAACTGCTCGCGCAATGCCGCCAGCAGGGCTGGCTTATCGACGCTGGGCAGCGGGCCGTCGACACGCTCGTCGTACAGAATGCTCATGGCAGGCTCACTCAGTGGTGTAGCGGGTGTAATCGTTATGGCGCGTCCGCACAGCGGCGCGCTGGTTGTGCAGCATGTTTAGTCCCTGGCATCCGGGGCGTCCATCGTCGACCACACTGGTATGACCAGTTTTTAAACACTCACGCGGTGCCACTTATCGAACCAGGCTTTGTCCAGCCTGGCTAACAGGCCTATATTGGTCAGCAGGGTTTCTACAAACCAAAACTGGTCCTACCAGTAACCGAGCGCCCCACAATGGATGCAGAACAGCCCGCAGTACGTCGCCAGGTCAGCGATGTGGTGGCCGAAAAGATTGAACGACTGATCGTCGATGGCGTGCTCAAGGTCGGCCAGGCCCTGCCCTCGGAACGGCGCCTGTGCGAGAAGCTGGGGATCTCCCGCTCGGCACTGCGCGAAGGGCTCAAGGTGCTGCGCGGGCGCGGCATCATCGAGACCGCCCAAGGCCGCGACTCGCGGGTCGCCACGCTGAACGGGCCACGCGATGCCAGCCCGCTGATGCACTTGTTCAGCTCGCAGCCACGCACCCTGTTCGACCTGCTCGAAGTGCGCGCCCTGCTCGAGGCCGAGTCGGCGCGTCTGGCCGCCCTGCGCGGCACCGACGCAGATTTCGTCCTGCTGACCCGGCGTTACGAAGAAATGCTTGCCGCCCACAAGGAGGCACCGAGCGAGGTCGAACCGCGCGAACATGCGCGCCTCGACCATGCCTTTCACCTGGCCATCTGCGAGGCGTCGCACAACCCGGTGCTGCTGCACACCCTGCAGTCGCTGACCGATCTGATGCTCAACTCGGTGTTCGCCTCGGTAAACAACCTCTATCACCGGCCGCTGCAGAAACGCCAGATCGACCGCCAGCATGCGCGCCTCTACCACGCGGTGATCGAGCGCCTGCCGGAACAGGCGCAGCGCGCGGCGCGCGAGCACATCCTCAGCATCCGCGACAACCTCAAGGAGATCGAGCAGGAGGAACAACGCCTGGTGCGCGCGACCATGCGCCTGGAGGGTTGGGCGTAATGGGGCGTATGGGTCAGGCGCGAAGCGGCGTTACCCATCAGCGCATGTCGGCGATGGGTATCGCTACGCTCAACCTGGGCGGCCCCACCCATCCTACGATTCGACTCGGCAAATCGCTGGCGGCACCATGCTAGACTCGCGCGCTTCCGATTCGTGGTGATTTCTGCCGTGCCCCACACCGCCCTCGCCTCTGCGCCACGCTGGCTCACCGCCAGCCAATTGCACCCGGCCCCCGCTGCCGGCGTGGGCGACTGGCTGTTCAATCAAGACTCGCTGACCCGACGCCTGACCGCGCTGTCTGCTGACAGCTTCAGCGTGACCCCGCTGACCGAGGGCTGGCAGCGCCTGCGCCGCGACGAATGCAGCGCCCTTAACGTAGCGGCCGGCAGTCAGGGCTGGGTGCGTGAGGTGTATTTGCGCGGCCACGGCCAACCCTGGGTATTTGCCCGCAGCGTGGCTGCGCGCAGCGCCCTGGAAGGCTCCGGCCTGGCCTTGGAGCAACTCGGCAGCCGCTCGCTCGGCGAACTGCTGTTCAGCGACCGCGCCTTCGAGCGAGGCGAGTTGCAGGCATGTCACTACCCGGCGCCCTGGCTGCCCGAGGAGGTGCGCGCCGAACGCCTGTGGGCGCGCCGCTCCTGTTTCAGTCGCGGCGCCCTTGGGGTGCTGGTGGTCGAAGTGTTTCTACCCGAGTTCTGGCCAGCGGCAGAAATCGCCAGTCCGTAGGGTGGATGGCCACCCCGTGGAAAACCGCGAAGCCGACGCCTCGTCGACAACAAGGTGGATGTAAAAGGCGACATCCACCCGACACGTCCTGCCCCCCGTATAATCCGCACACCCCGCACGGAGACGCGCCCGATGTACACCCGCCTGCTCAAATCGCTGAATCGCCTGCACCCTCGCGCCTGGGACTTCATCCAGTTGATGCGCCTGGAAAAACCCATCGGCATCTACTTGCTGCTGTGGCCGACGCTGTGGGCGCTGTGGGTCGCGGCCGAAGGCGTGCCGAGCGCCAAGCACCTGTTGATCTTCGTCGCCGGGGTGATCCTGATGCGCGCCGCCGGTTGCGTGATCAACGACTACGCCGACCGCAATTTCGACGGCCACGTCAAACGCACCCAGGCGCGGCCCCTGGCCAGTGGCAAGGTGACGCCGCGCGAAGCACTGCTGCTGTTCGCCGCCCTGGTGGCGCTGGCCTTTGTTCTGGTGCTGTTCACCAACACCGCGACCATCTGGCTGTCCTTTGGCGGCCTGGCCCTAGCCGCCTGCTACCCGTTCATGAAGCGCTACACCTTCTACCCGCAGGTGGTGCTCGGCGCGGCATTCTCCTGGGGCATGCCGATGGCCTTCACCGCCGAGACCGGCGGCGTACCGCCGGAGGCATGGCTGCTGTACCTCGCCAACCTGCTGTGGACGGTGGCCTACGACACCTACTACGCCATGGCCGACCGCGACGACGACCTGAAGATCGGGCTCAAATCCACCGCCATCCTGTTCGGCGACGCCGACCGCCTGATCATCGTCATCCTCCAGGGCCTGGCCCTGCTGTGTCTGCTGCTGGCCGGCGCACGCTTTGAACTGGGTCTGTATTTCCACCTCGGCCTGGTCGTGGCGGCAGCCTGCTTCGTCTGGGAATACCACAAGACCCGCAACCGCAAGCCGATGGCCTGCTTCAACGCCTTCCTGCACAACCACTGGGCCGGTTTGGCGATCTTTGTCGGGATCGTGCTGGATTACGCGCTGCGGGGGTAGGCTGGCGTTTTGCCCTGAGTCATCGGCGGGCTACTATCCAGGCTCGCCCGCCCAGTTATGCGAGACAAGGCAGTCCATGACGCCCAATCCCCAGCTCAAGCAGAATCCAGACCATGCCCCAAGGCCAATATGGGCATGAGCAGCGCCGTTTCTCTCGCAGGAGCGAGCCTGCTCCTGCAGGTTTTGTGCTCGTGCACAGCCAGCAAGGTCCGACCATGACGCCCGAACACCTGACGCGCCTGCTACGTGATGGCGAAGGGCTGACGGTCGAGTTCAAGCGCGCCCGCGAGGCGCTCAATCGCGATGTGTATGAGACCATCTGCGCCTTTCTCAACCAGCGTGGCGGCACCCTGGTGCTGGGCGTTGCGGACGATGGCAGCGTCACCGGCATCGCGCCCGAGGCCGTGGCGCAAATCCGCAAGGACCTGGCCAATACCCTGCACAACCCGCAGAAGATCAACCCGCCGATGCCGCTGGTGGCCGAACAGCTGGAGCTGGACGGGCAGACACTGCTGGTGCTCAGCGTGCCGGAAAGCTCCCAGGTGCACAGCTGCAATAACCGGGTATTCAGCCGCAACGAGGATGGCGATTTCGATATCACCGGCCGTTCGCAGCTGCTCGGCGAGCTGTACCTGCGCAAGCAGGTCGGCTACAGCGAGAACCGCATCTTCCCGTTTATTCGCCTGGACGACCTGCGCGGCGACCTGATCGAGCGGGTGCGGCATAACGTGCGCCTGCAACGCAGCGGTCATCCCTGGGCCGAGCTGGACGATCTGGAGCTGCTGAAGAGCGCACGGCTGTACCAGCGCGACTACCAGACCGGGCAGGAGGGGATTTCCCTGGCCGGCGCCCTGCTGTTCGGCCGCGACGAGGTGGTGCTGGGCGTGGTGCCGCACCACCGCACCGACGCCATCTTGCGCGTGCACGACCTGGACCGTTACGACGACCGCGACGATATCCGCAGCAACCTGCTGGAAAGCTACGACCGGCTGATGGCCTTTGTCGGTAAGCATATCGTCGACCCCTTCTACCTGGAGGGCGACCAGCGCGTCAGCTTGCGCGAGCGGATCTTCCGCGAGGTGGTGGCCAATCTGCTGATCCACCGCGAGTACCTCAACCCGTTCCCGGCCAAGCTGATCATCCAGCGCGACCGGGTGACCACGGAAAACAGCAACAACCCCCACGGCATCGGCCTGCTGCGCCCGGACGACTTCGCCCCATCGCCGAAAAACCCGGCGATCGCCCGGGTGTTCCGCGAGATGCAGTGGGCCGAGGAGCTGGGTTCCGGGGTGCGCAACCTGTTCAAGTACGCCCGCGCCTTCGGCGGCCAGGACCCGATTCTCAGCGAGGAGTCGATCTTCCGCGTGACCGTGATGTTGCCGCAGTTAGCCTTGGTCAACGGCGTTTTGCCAGCGCTCACTGGGACCGCGACCGGCTCACAGCCAGAGTCACAGCCAGAGCCAGAGCCAGAGTCACAGCCAGAGTCACAGCCAGAGTCGCTGGAGGCCAAGGTGCTGCGCTGCCTGCTCGGTGGCGCATTGAGCAAAGCGGCGCTTTCGGCCGCGCTCGGGCAAAAACGCATTTCCGGGCCGCTCAACCAGATGGTGCGCCAGCTCCTGGGCGCCGGATTGATCGAATACAGCCTGCCGGACAAACCCAATAGCCGACTGCAAAAATACCGCCTCACGCCCGCCGGGCAGGCGCATCTGAATCAGCAGAACACTTCGTTATGAGCAGCAAGACCCACGCCATCGTCTCCAAAGTCTGGAGTTTCTGTGCCACCCTGCGCGACGCCGCCAACCTGCCGGAACCGGATGACCTGGCCGAGGACATCATCGAGAACATCGAAGCCGGTCTGGCCAGCTTCCGAGAGGTACTCGCTGGCCTGACGCGGTAAACGGCTGCGGCGGCAGGCACCCGCAGCAGCCCACCTGTCATATCACTGCAATAATTCCGTTATCTAATGCCACGCATGACTGTTAAATGACTCGAGGCTGGATCCATGGTTGGCAAGAACATCCTGATCGTCGATGACGAAGCACCGATCCGCGAAATGATTGCAGTAGCCTTGGAAATGGCCGGCTACGAGTGCCTGGAAGCCGAGAATACCCAGCAGGCCCACGCCATCATCGTCGACCGCAAGCCCGACCTGATCCTGCTCGACTGGATGCTCCCCGGCACCAGCGGCATCGAACTGGCGCGCCGCCTCAAGCGCGACGAACTGACCTGCGACATCCCGATCATCATGCTCACTGCCAAGGGCGAGGAGGACAACAAGATCCAGGGCCTGGAAGTCGGTGCCGATGACTACATCACCAAGCCATTCTCGCCGCGCGAACTGGTCGCCCGCCTGAAAGCCGTGTTGCGTCGCGCCGGGCCGAGCGACAGCGAAGGAACCATCGAAGTCGGCGGCCTGCTGCTCGACCCCGTCAGCCACCGCGTGACCATCGACGGCAAGCCCGCCGAAATGGGCCCCACCGAATACCGCCTGCTGCAATTCTTCATGACCCACCAGGAACGCGCCTATACCCGCGGCCAGTTGCTCGACCAGGTCTGGGGCGGCAACGTCTACGTCGAGGAGCGCACCGTTGACGTGCATATCCGCCGCCTGCGCAAGGCGCTCGGTGAGGTCTACGAGAATCTGGTGCAGACCGTGCGCGGCACCGGCTATCGTTTCTCCACTAAAAGCTAGTAGCCCCATACTGGGCTAGGATTGCCGACTGCTCGGCTCAATGGATCGATTGGCGGATGACTCCCACGTGAAACAAAACTGGCGTGGCGCTCTGGTGCGCCGCCTACTGTTGTTAATCGGCGCCTGCCTGCTGCTCGGCCTCATAACGGGCGCGTATGCCTGGGCACTGGCCGCCGGCCTGGCAGCCTACCTGGGCTGGACCCTGAAGCATCTTCTGCGCCTGCATAAATGGCTGGATGAACATAAACCAGGCGAGCAACCACCAGAGAGCGCCGGCTTATGGGGTGAGGTCTTCGACAAGATCTACCACCTGCAACGACGCAATCAGCGGGCCCGCGAGCGCCTGCAGGCAGTCATCGACCGGGTGCAGGAATCTACCGCCGCACTGAACGATGCGGTGATCATGCTCGACAACAAAGGCAACCTGGAGTGGTGGAACCGCGCAGCGGAGACCCTGCTCGGCCTGAAAACCCCACAGGACAGCAGCCAGCCAATCACCAACCTGCTGCGCGATCCGCGCTTCATCGACTACTTCGAGCGCGGCAGCTACCTCGAACCGCTGGAGCTGCCCTCACCGCTCAACGAGCGTCGGCGCCTGCAATTCCATATCACCCAGTACGGCAATGGCGAACACTTGATGCTGGTGCGAGACATCACCCGGTTGTTTCAGCTCGAGCAGATGCGCAAGGACTTCGTCGCCAACGTTTCCCACGAATTGCGCACGCCGCTGACGGTGATCTCCGGTTACCTGGAAACCCTGCTGGACAACGTCGAAGACGTCAATCCGCGCTGGTTGCGCGCGCTGCAGCAAATGCAGCAGCAAGGCGGGCGCATGCAGAACCTGCTCAATGACCTGCTGTTGCTGGCCAAACTGGAAGCCACCGACTACCCCTCAGACAACCAGCCCGTGGCAATCGATCTGCTGCTATTGAGTATACGGAGCGACGCCCAGGCGTTGTCTGGCGAACGCATGCACCGCATCAGCCTGGAGGCCGATCCGCACCTACGCCTCAAGGGCAGTGAAGCAGAGCTGCGCAGCGCCTTTTCCAACCTGGTGTTCAACGCGGTCAAGTACACCCCCAATGAAGGCGAGATTCGCATTCGCTGGTGGGGTGACGAGCAGGGCGCGCACCTCAGCGTGCAGGACAGCGGCCTGGGTATCGAGGCCAGGCACCTGCCACGCCTGACCGAACGCTTCTATCGGGTCGACTCCAGCCGCGCCAGCAACACCGGCGGCACCGGCCTGGGTCTGGCCATCGTCAAACATGTGCTGCTGCGCCATCGCGCCCACCTGGAAATCGCCAGCAAACTGGGCCAGGGCAGCGCCTTCACCTGCCACTTCCCCAACACTCAGGTGGTACGTCGCGGCGGCTAACCGGGCGCCGCGTACACGCAGCCTTGCAAAACCGCTTGCATGGCCCCACCCTCTAGCGGTCATTGGCCTACCGAAACCTTTATGGACCCTTCCACGACGCTCTCCGCCGCTAGTTTTTCTGCCGATTTCGGCCTCCTTCTCATTGCCCTGCTGCTGGTGCTGCTCAACGGCTTCTTCGTCGCCGCCGAGTTCGCCATCGCCCGGCTGCGCGCCACCAAGGTCGAGGCCCTGGCCAGCCAACACGGCTGGCGCGGGCATATCCTGCGCACCGTACACAGCCAGATGGACGCCTACCTGTCGGCCTGCCAACTGGGCATCACCCTGGCCTCCCTAGGCCTGGGCTGGATCGGCGAACCAGCCTTTGCCGAATTGCTCATCCCGCTCCTCGGCGCCATTGGGATCGAGTCCGTCAAACTGGTGCATGGCATCGCCTTCTTCACCGCCTTCGCGATTATTTCCTACCTGCACATCGTGATTGGTGGGCTGGCACCCAAGTCCTGGGCGATCCGCAAACCCGAACTACTGTCGATGTGGACGGCCGCGCCGCTGTACCTGTTCTACTGGCTCATGTACCCGGCGATCTTCCTGCTCAATGCCAGCGCCAACGCCATTCTGCGCATCGCTGGCCAGGGTGAGCCGGGGCCGCACCATGAGCATCATTACAACCGCGACGAACTCAAGCTGATCCTGCATTCCAGCCGCGCCAGCAACCCCAGCGACCAGGACATGCGCGTGCTGGCCTCCGCCGTAGAGCTCGGCGAACTGGAAGTGGTGGACTGGGCCAACTCCCGCGAAGACCTGGTCTATCTGCAACTGCACGCGCCGCTGCACGAGGTGTTCAGCGTGTTCCGCCGGCACAAGTACAGCCGCTACCCGATCTTCGACGAAGCGGCTGGCGAGTTCGTCGGCGTACTACACATCAAGGACCTGCTGCTGCACCTGTCGTTGCTGGAGATGCTGCCTTCGGCGCTGAAACTGGCCGACCTGATGCACCCGATCGAACGGGTCAGTCGGCACATGCCGCTGTCCAACCTGCTCGAGCAGTTCCGCCAGGGCGGCTCGCACTTTGCCCTGGTCGAAGAGGCCGACGGCAAGGTGATTGGCTACCTGACCATGGAGGACGTGCTCGAAGCCCTGGTCGGCGATATCCAGGACGAACACCACAAGACCGAGCGCGGCATCCTCGCCTACCAGCCAGGCAAACTGCTGGTACGCGGCGACACGCCGTTGTTCAAGGTCGAGCGCCTGCTGGGGGTCAACCTCGACCATGTCGAGGCCGAAACCCTGGCCGGGCTGATCTACGAAACCCTAAAACGCATGCCCGAGGAAGAGGAAGTGCTGGAAGTCAGCGGCCTGCGCATCATCGTCAAGAAGATGAAGGGGCCGAAGGTCCTCCTGGCCAAGGTACTCAAGCTGGATTAAAGCGGCTCAGGCAGCAACCGGCGGCGATCCACGCCGCCAACTCAGCAGACTGTGGCCAAGCAGCGCCAGGAGAATGATGCCGCCACCCAGCAATACCTGGGCGCTCGGAGCCTCGTCGAGCAACCACCAGACCCACAACGGTCCCAGCACCACTTCCAGCAGTAGCAACAACCCCACTTCGGTAGCGCTGATCCAGCGCGGGCCGAGCTGAATCAGCATGAACGCCAACGGCAGTAGCACACCAGCCATAAGTGCCAGCACCAGCCACTGCTGCACGGCGAAGCTTGGGGTGCCACCGAACACGAACCCCAGCAGCGACACCAACAGGGCACCGGGGATCAATGCCGGGCTCATGTCCACCGTCGGCTGGCTGCGTGCCAGGGTGAAGTTGCCGGCCAACAAGGTGGCGGCCACCAGTGCCAGCAAGTTACCGGTCAGACTGCTGCCCGGTGACTCATCGACGACGATCAACAGCACGCCACCCAGGCACACCAGTATCGCCAACAGCGTGCGCAGGGCCAGGCGCTCGCCCAGCCAAATCCAGGCCAAGGCTGCGGCGATCAGCGGCGACAGACTGAAGATCAACAAAGTACTGGCCGCCCCAGCCAAGCCCATGGCATGGACGAAACACAGGGTACTGAAGCAGTAGCAAAGCGCACAGCCGACGCCGGTCCAACCGCAGCGGAGAAACGCCCTGGGCAGCTCACCACGATAGCGCCAGGTCAACAGCAGGCCGAGGCCGATCGCCATCAGCAAGCCGCGCCACGCCAGGACTTGCAGGGCATCGCCGGCCAGCCAGCGCAACACCAGGGCATCCGGCGAGATCACCAGCATGCCCAGCGCGGTGAGCAACAAGCCCTTCTGTCTGTCCTGCACTTTTTTGCTTCCTTGAATGACGGGCATTGATGCAGCGCGTGCCCTTAGGCTCTCAGACCAGAAGGCAACTGTCGGCCAGCAGGCTGCCAAAGCCCTGCGGTCGGTGCACGCAGCCAGCCAGTTGCAGGGCATGCCAGAACATCGCCTGGTTGCTGGAGATCACCGGCAGTCCCAGGCTGCGCTCCAACTCACCGAGCATTCCCAGGGTACGCAGGTTGGTGCAGGCGAGAAACAACGCGTCGACCCGCTGACCGCTCAGCAGCTCGCGCGCCGCCTGCTCGATCGCCGCCTCGGGAATGCGCGGGATCTCGGCATCCTCCAGTACGGCGAAGGTGGCGAAGGCCACAACCTGGTGCCCAGCCTGCTCCAGCCCCTGATAGAGCGGGTAGTTGACCTCGCCGATGTAGGGCGTGAGTACCGCAATACGCCGCGCATCTAGACCGCGCAAAGCGGCCTTGACCGCGCTCCAGGGATTAGTCACCGGGATGCCTGGGCGCGCCTGGCTGATCAGCCGGGTTACCTGCTGTTCGCCGATCAACATGCTGCCGGAGGTACAGCCGAATGCCAGCACGTCCAGCGGCAAACCCGGCACCAGCAGCGCGCTGGACTGGGCAAGGCCTTGAGCCAGCCCCCGCAGCCCCTCGGGGGTCACCGAAGGGCTGCAGGGCGTGCGGGTGCTGTACAACTCAATCCGCTCGCCGAGTAGCTGGCGCCATTCGTTTTCCAGCGTGAAATCGCTGGCTAACTGCACCAGGCCCAGCCGCACATGCCCGTCATCGGCTGTCCGCTGGTAGGGGGAAATCCGTTGCAGTTTCTGGAAGTCGGCAAAAGAGGCACTCATGTCAGGCCCCCGAGCAGGCGCGCGGCATAGTTGGCGATTGCAGTGTCCTGCACCCCGGTGCCTGTCAGGTCGCACACCGTGATCTGCTCGGCACTGGTGCGCGCCTGACGGCCGTCGGCGATCAGACGGCCCAGTTCGAATACCTCGCGCTGCAGCCCCGGCGCGTGGTGCAGCTCGCCGAGGGCCTGTGACTGACTGAGGCGATCAACCACCACGACGTCGGCGTTGGCCAGGATGGCCGGCTCCAGCTCGTTCTTGTGCGGGTTGTCCGAGCCCATGGCGGTGACATGCACGCCCCTGGGCAGGTCGCTCCAGCGCAGCACCGGCTCGCGCGCCGGGGTGGTGGTAACCACGATGTCGGCCTGGGCACAGGCACCGGACGCACTGTCATGCACGGTCACCGGCAGGGCGTGATAGGCACGCATGTGAGTGGCATAGACCTCGGCCTTGGCCCGGTCACGGGCATACACATGCACCTCCTGGATCTCGCGCACCAGACACAAGGCGACAACCTGCAGCTCGGCCTGCAGACCGGCGCCGATCACCGCAACGCTGCGGGCCTCGGCGCGAGCCAAGTGCTTGGCGGCGATGGCGCCCGCCAGGGCCGTGCGGATGTCGGTCAGATAACCCTCGTCGAACAGCACCGCCTCGACCAGCCCGGTTCTCGCCGAGAACAGCAGCATCAGGCCATTAAGGCTGGGCAGACCGAGCGCGGGATTATCGAAGAAGCCGGGGCTGATCTTGATCGCGAAACGCGGCCAGCCACGGATGTGTGCGGTCTTCACGTCGACTTCGCCATTGCTTTCGGCAATGTTCATGCTGAGGATCGGTGGCATCTCCACCTCGCCACGACCGAGAGCGGCAAAACCAGCTTCGACCACCTCCAGAGCGGCCTGATCCAGGTTGACCCGCCTGGCAATCTGCTGACGGTTATAGATCTGCATAGGTTGACTCTCCGGCCAGGCGACGGGCCTCGGCAAAGGTTTCATGCGACAGGTTCTGCCCGCTGACCACTATGGCCACGCGCCGCCCCGACAGATCGAGGCGGTGCTGTTCGACGGCGGCGACACCGACGGCAGCAGCGCCCTCCACCAGCATTTTTTCCTCATACAGGAAGTGCAGCATGGCGCGGGCAATCTGTGCCTCGTCGACCTTGTAGCCGCGATCCATATAGCGCTGGGTCATGGCGAAGGTCCAGGCGTTGTCCAGACCGATGCCGCCGCCCAGGCTGTCGGCCAGCGAGTGCACCTCAGGCACCTGTACGGGATGCCCGATGGCGAGGCTTTCCAGCATCGCCGCACCCTGGTTCATGCTCACGCCGATCACTTCGACGGCCGGATTGATGCTCTTCACCGCCAAGCCAATACCGGCAATCAAGCCGCCCCCTGACAAGCCGGCGAAGACAAGATCGATGTCGGGCTGCTCTTCCATGATTTCCAGGCCGCAAGTGCCCTGCCCGGCGATCACCAGCGGGTGGTCGAAGGGCGGAATATAAGCCAGCCCCTGCTCGGTGCTGAGCCGGCGCGCCTCGAGATCGGCATCGTCCTGACAGGTGCCGTGAATGACCAGTTCGGCACCACTGGCGCGCAAGGCCTCAACTTTATTGGCAGGAACCAGGCGCGAGATGCACACGGTGATCGGGACGCTCAGGCGCTGCCCGGCATAGGCCAGGCCGCGGCCGAAGTTACCGGTAGACATGGTCACTACGCCACGCGCGCGCTGCGCAGCATCCAGGCCTAGCAGTGCATTGGTCGCACCACGCAGCTTGAAGGCGCCGGTCGGCTGCAGGTTATCCAGCTTTAGCCAGACCTCGCAGTTCCAGCGCCGCGACAGCGATTCGGAGCGCACCAGTGGGGTACGCAAGGCCAGCCCGGCGATGCGCCGGCGGGCCAGGTAGATATCGTGCAGGGTCAGTTGTTTGCTCATGCTTAAGTCCAGCCTGTGAACGCAGGCGGGGTCGCTTGCTGAGCGACCCCGCATTGACCTGGCGCTTACTT
The DNA here is from genome assembly GCF_030683065.1 of Pseudomonas sp. Taxonomy (GTDB): domain Bacteria; phylum Pseudomonadota; class Gammaproteobacteria; order Pseudomonadales; family Pseudomonadaceae; genus Aquipseudomonas. The sequence continues at coordinate 39,063 of NZ_JAUXMX010000021.1, read as the reverse complement.
GGCCTGCCAGGCACCGCTGCTGATCAGCTTGTCGGTGACCTTGTTCACCGCGCGTTCCGCACGGGCGACGATGTCGTCCACTTCACCACGAGTAACCACCAGCGGCGGGGCGAAGCCGAGGATGTCGCCATGCGGCATGGCGCGGGCGATCAGGCCCTCTTCCAGGCAAGCGGCGGAGACCATCGGGCCAACCTTCAGACTCGGGTCGAAGTGCTGGCGCTTGGCCCGGTCACTGGAGAACTCCAGGGCGGCGAGCAGGCCGATGCCACGAGCTTCGCCGACCAGCGGGTGCTCGCCGAAGGTGGCCTGCATGCGCTGCTGCAAGTAGGCGCCGGTGTCGCGAGCGTTACCCGTGAGGTCCTCGCGCTCGATGATGTTCAGGTTGGCAATGGCCGCGGCGATACCCATTGGGTGACCGGAATAGGTGTAGCCGTGGCCGATGGCGCCGAACTGGTCGGTGCCCTGCTCCAGCACCTGCCACACGCGCTCGCCGACGATCACCCCGGACAGCGGCTGATAGGCCGAGGTCAGGCCCTTGGCCACGGTGATCAGGTCCGGCTTCATCTCGTAATATTGCGAGCCGAAGTCGACGCCCATGCGCCCGAAACCGCAGACCACCTCATCGGCGATCAAGAGGATGTCGTACTTGTCCAGCACCTTGCGGATTTCGGCCCAGTAGCCCTGCGGTGGCGGCACGATACCGCCAGTGCCAAGCACCGGCTCACCGATCATCGCCGCGACCGTATCCGGGCCTTCGGCGAGGATCATTTCCTCAAGTTTCTCCGCACAATAACGGGAGAAATCCAACTCGCTCATGGCATCGTCGGGGCGACGATAGTAGACCGGCGCGACGGTGTGTTTGATGCGTTCCAGCGGCAGATCGAAGTGGGCGTGGAACACCGGCAAGCCGGTCATCGAGCCGGAGGCGATGCTCGAACCGTGGTAACCGCGGTCGCGGGAGATGACCTTTTTCTTCTCCTTGCGGCCAAGGATATTGTTGTAATACCAGACCAGTTTGAGCTGGGTCTCGTTGGCGTCCGAGCCGGACATGCCGTAGTAGACCTTGCTCATGCCCTGGCCCGCGAGCTTGACGATGCGCTCGGACAGCGTGGCTAGCGCTTCAGTCGTGTGGCCGACATAGGTGTGGTAGTAGGCCAGTTGCTTGGCCTGCTCGTACATCGCCTCGGCCATCTCGGTGCGGCCGTAGCCGATGTTCACGCAGTACAAGCCAGCAAAGCCGTCGATGAATTCGTTGCCCAGCGAATCCTGGATACGAATACCTTTGGCACCGGTGATGATCCGCGCCGGGCTCTCACCGTGAGCGTGCTGCTTGAGGTGGGTTGAGGCGTGAAACACGTTTTGGCGGTCGATCTCGATGACTTTCTGAGTGTCGATGGTCATGGCATTGCCCTCATGTAATTCGTGAATGGTGTTGGTGCGGACCTCAACTGATGACCGCACGAGCGCAGTCGTTTTCAACTGCCGCTGACGCTGGGCAGACCACCCAGGCAGTAATATTTGATCTGGCTGTACTCATCGAGGCCGTGGCGCGAGCCCTCGCGGCCGAGACCGGATTGCTTGACACCACCGAAGGGCACAGCCGGACCGGTCATCTTCACCGAGTTGACGCTGACCATGCCGAACTCCAGGCCGCGCAGCAGCTGCCATACCGGACGCATGTCATAGCCATAGACATAAGCGGCCAGGCCGTACTCGGTGTCGTTGGCCTGATCGATCAGTTGCTCCAGGTTGTCCCACGCCAGCACACCGGCCACCGGGGCAAAGTTCTCTTCCCGGTAGACGCGCATGTCGGCAGTCACATCGGCCAGCAACGTCGGTATGAAGAAGTTGCGTCCCGGTGCCTGAGCCTGGTCACCGACCAGCAGGCGTGCGCCCTTGGCCACGGCGTCATCCACCAGTTCCTGGGCCTTGGCTACCGCCTTGGCGTTGATCAGCGGGCCCTGATTGACACCTCGGAGCAAGCCGTTACCCACTGTCAGCTCAGCCATTCGCCGGGCGAAGGCAGTGAGAAACGCGTCATACAGCGAGCGATGGACGAAGATGCGGTTAGCCGCCAGGCAGTCCTGGCCGGTGGTCTGGAACTTGGCGTCGATGGCGGCCTGAGCCGCCTGCTCGACGTCCATGTCTGGCAGGACGATGAAGGGCGCATTGCCGCCCAGCTCCATCGAGCATTTCTTCACCGTTGCAGCGGCCTGCTGCAACAACAGACGGCCGACCCGGGTCGAGCCGGTGAAGGACAACGCCTTGACCTTGTCGCTGGCGCAGAGCACCTGGGAGACCATTTCCGGCTCGCCGGTGATGACGTTGAACACCCCGGCGGGAAAGCCGGCGCGCTCGGCCAGTTCGGCCAGGGCCAAGGCCGAGAAGGGCGTCTCGCCGGCCGGCTTGACCAATACGCTGCAGCCCACGGCCAACGCCGCGGCAGCCTTGCGGGTGATCATTGCGCAGGGGAAGTTCCACGGTGTGATCAGGGCCACCACCCCGATCGGCTCGCGCAGACTGCCAAGCTGTGCATTGCGGATATGACTGGGAATGGTCTCGCCGTAGGCACGCCGCGCCTCCTCGGCAAACCAACGAATAAACGAGGCCGCGTAATCGATCTCGCCACGCGCTTCGTCGAGCGGTTTGCCCTGCTCCAGGGTCATCAACCGGGCCAGGTCTTCCTTGTTCTCCAGCAGCAGATCGTGCCACTTGTTGAGAATCACACCACGGGCATCCACCGACAGCGCGCGCCAAGCCGGGAAGGCAGCGTGCGCAGCATCAATGGCGTGCCCAATCTGACTGGCGTCGAGCTGGGTGCAACGACCGATGGTTTCTTCGCTGGCCGGGTCGATGACCGCTTCATCGCGCCCCTCGTGACCGGCAATCCATTTGCCGTTGACGTAGGCCAACTGGCGGACCAGGCGTGGATCTTTAAGCATATGCATGGACAGCGTCCCCTCTTCAGGTCTGGTCGCTACGCGTTCGCGGCCAGAGCGTGGTGCGTGTTTACAGCGTCCACTTTAGGGCTTGTCGGGCAGCGGTTTTTTCTCTTCAGCTGCTGGCTGGGCTGTGTTTTTTTTCTTTGCCGGTGGTTTGCCGAGGTTTTTTTCTGTACCTGGGCGCGGCACTAAATGGGCGAACGTCGCGAGAATTACAGCGCCACTCGCTTACTCGTCTTCACTGTCGAGCAATAGCGAAGGTTCGCTGTGTTTGATGGTCTTGGTGACGATGTAGGTGAAGTAGCGCTCGATGCCCAGGTCGGCCATCAGCCAGCGGTCGATCAGGCGCTGATACTGGTCGATGTCACGCGCCATGACCTTGACGATGTAGTCGATACCGCCACCAGTGGCGTAGCATTCGGTGACTTCGGGGCAGTCCTGCATGGCACATTCGAAGCGCTGAAAGGCTTCACGGCTATGCTGCTTGAGGCTGATTTCGACCATCACAGCGGCACGCTTGAACAGGTTCTCGGTATTCAGCAGAGCGCCGTAGCCGCGGATGATGCCGGCTTCTTCGAGGCGTTTGACCCGCTCCCAGCAGGGGCTGATAGACAGGTTGATGGCTTCAGCCAGGCTGGATTTGGTGATCCGCCCGTTGCTCTGCAGGATGCGCAGAATCTTCAGGTCGTATGTGTCCAGGCGCATAAACCGCTCCACGGCGAAAAAAGGCCGTACCCCGGCCAGACGCGGCGAGGTTGATCGGCATAGGTATTGCTGTGCTCAACCTGCAGCATGGGTATCGCTGCGCTCAACCCATCCTACGAGGGTGCGCACCTGTAGGCGTCCCCCTGGCTCCTGCCAAGAGCGGCGATCCGCGCGACATATAACGGAACATCGCTAGAAAAACCGGCGAGCTTACCCGCCGGCAACAGGGGTTACTGCTGTTCCAGCTCGGCGATTTCCTGCTCCAGGGCCTTGAGCGCGGCACCGGCTTCAGGGCCGGCCAGTTGCACCAGCTTCTCGCGCATCGGTTGACTGGCCTCGCGGAAGGCTGCTTGCTCTTCCTCGTTCAGGTGCACCAACTGAATGCCTGGCTTGGCCTGCTTGATCTTCTCCAGACGCTCGTTGTTGTATCGGGCCTGGGTCTCGAAGATGTAAGGCGCCAACTCATTTATGGTCTCGTCGATCAGCGTGCGTTGCTCGGCCGGCAGCCCCTGGTACCAGGATTCGCTGGACAGTACGGCGACGGTGAACTGCTGATGACCCGACCAGGTCATGACATCGTTGACCTCATAGAACTTCATTTCCTCGATGGCGAAGACCGGGTTTTCCTGGCCGTCGATCATCTTCAACTGTAGGGCGCCATAGACCTCGGAATAGGGCAGCGGCGTCGGCACAGCACCAAATGATTTGTAGGTCTCCACCAGCATCGGCGAGGCCATCACACGCATCTTCATGTTGTTGAAGTCGGCCGGCGTGCGCACCACCTTGTTGGTGGTCCAGACCATGTCGCCTTCCGGGTACATGCTCAGCAGGCGCAGGTTGCGGGTCTTCAGCTTGTCGGCGATGGGGCCATAAATGGTCGGGCTCTCAGTGAGCAGCTTGAGGTTGACCTGGTTATCCTGCGACAGCAGGTAAGGCACCGAGAACACCTGCATGCCCGGGGCGGTCGAGCCAAGAATGCCGGTCGAGCCATGAGTGAACTGCAGAACACCGTTGGCCACCAACTCGGTGAGGTCTTCAGACTCGCCCAGGGCGCCGTAGGGATAGACGGTGACGCTGATGTCACCTCCACTCTTCTCCTCCACCAGCTGTTTGAACTTCTGCGCATAGGCGTCCTGGACGCTGCCGCTGATTTCCTCCAGCGCGAACTTCCACTCTTCAGCAGCGGCCGCAAGGCCGGCCTGACTGATCAGGGTCAAACCTATCGCTGCAGCCAGACCCGCTTTTTTCAGTTTGCTTAGTGTGCTCATGGTGAGTTCTCCGCTTGCTGTTATTGTCATGAAATAGCGGCCGAGCCTGCCGGCCTTTAACCTTCTATGATGTCGGCGATCACCGCCAGGGTGTCACCGATGTCTACCAATGCGGGAAAACGTCGGGCGACCAGCAGGCCGTCCCGTTCCGCGCGATACTCCACGGCCGGCGTACCGGTACGTTCAAATGCATGCACCCGCGCCACCAGATCACCTTGCCGCAACCGGTCGCCCAGGCTGCAGGTGAGTTCGAGAATGCCGCGATGGGAGCTCTGCACGTAACAGCTGGCATCCGGCATATCCAGTTGCATCAGCGGCCCGTCCGCCAGCTCCGGTTCACCACCGAGAATCCCGGCGAACTTGAGGAAGTTGCGCACTCCACGGTCAGCCAGCGCCATGGTTTCAGGGGTGCTGGTGCCTCCGCCGCGCAACTCGGTCGTGACGAATACCTTGCCCTGAGCCTCTACCGCCGTGTCGTAGAGCGAGGCGGCGTCCAACTCGAAGAGGATCATGCTGGCGGCGGTGCCAAACAGCCGTGCGCCTTCGATGCACTTGGCTTCCTGCTGCGGATCGGGCAACCGGTGGGCAGCGGCGAACGGCAGGATGTCCAGGGTTTTGCCGCCGGAATGGATGTCCAGGGCGTAGTCGCACAACGGGATCAGGTAGCGCTGGAAGTAATCGGCTATACGCTCGGTCATGCTGCCATTGGGGCTGCCGGGGAACGAACGGTTCATGTTGCCTTTGTCGATCGGCGAGGTGCGACTGCCACTCTGCACCGCCGGGTAGTTCATCGCCGGAACTATGATCACCCGACCACGCACGTCTTCAGCGCGCAACTCATTGGCCAGCTTGAGCAAGCTGGTGATGCCCTCATATTCATCGCCGTGGTTGCCGCCGGTGAGCAGCGCGGTGGGGCCTGCGCCGTTCTTCACCACGCTGATGGGGATCATGATGCAACCCCAGGCCGACTGATCATGTGAGTACGGCAACTTGAGAAAGCCGTGCTGCACACCGTCACGGTCGAAATCAACAGTGGCGCTAAGGGTGGTTGCGCGAACCTCGGCCACGCTCGAACGCGCGCTCGCCTGCAATTCCGCTTCGGGGGAAATATTCATGGTTGCGCTACTCATCTCAGGCTTTCACAAACAACTGGCGCGGGAAGTCGCAGAGGGTTTCTACCCCGCTCTCGGTGATCAGGATGCTCTCGGTGGTCTCCAGCCCCCAGTCGTCCAGCCACAACCCCGGCATGAAGTGGAAGGTCATGCCCGGCTGCAACACCGTAGTGTCGCTCTCGCGCAGGCTCATGGTGCGCTCGCCCCAATCCGGCGGATAACTCAATCCGATCGGATAGCCGCAGCGGTTATCACCGCGGTCATAGCCGTAGCGGCGCAGGGTGCTATTCAGCTCGCGGGCGATGTCGCCGCAGGTATTGCCGGGCTTGGCCATGGCCAAGCCGGCTTCGAGACCGGCGTTGATTGCCTCCTCGGCCTTGCGAAAAGCCGCCGACGGCTCACCCAGATAAAGGGTGCGTGAAAGTGGGCAGTGGTAGCGCTTGTGGCAGCCGGCAATCTCGAAGAAGGTGCCTTCGCCTTTCTTGAAAGGCCGGTCGTCCCACGTCAGGTGCGGCGCCGAGGCATCCTTGCCGGAGGGCAGCATGGGCACGATGGCCGGGTAGTCGCCGTACTTGCCCTCGTGGCCGACACAGGCCACCCGGTAGATCTCGCCCACCAGTACGTTCTTCGGCAAGCCCGGCTCGACCATCTCGATGATCGCCCGGTGCATGTTCTCGACGATCCGCGCAGCCACGCGCATGTACTCGATTTCTTGCGCCGACTTGATCGCTCGGCACCAGTTGACCAGTCCCGTGGCATCCACCAGTTGCGCCTGCGGCAGGCCGCGCTGCAATGCCTGGTGCGACGTAGCGCTGTAGTAGTAGTTGTCCATCTCCACGCCGATCACGCCGCCAGTCAACCCCCGCGCCGGCAACACTTCCTGACACAGGTAGTCGAGTGCGTGGTGCGGCGGGTTCATCACATAGCGGTCACTGTAAGAGGCAATGTTTTCCTCTTCCAGATAGACGGTGCGCCGTGCACCATTGGCGTCGATGCCACGGCCATACCACAGCGGGTCGCCCTGCTGGCCGACCACCACGCATTGCGGCGTATAGAAAGACCAGCCGTCATAGCCGGTGAGCCAGGCCATGTTGGACGGATCATGCACGATCAGGGTCGCGATCCCGCGCTCGGCCATGGCAACACGCACCTTGGCCAGACGCTGGGCGTACTCCTCACGGCTGAAATTCAATGCGATTTCACTCATGACAGCACCTCGAAAATGAACACGGTGGCGTTCAAGCCCATAACGACTCCACAGGTCTTGAGCCGTGGAGCGGTATTCATCCGGCCTGCAGCCGGAGAAATTGCTGGCGACACGCTCCAGCGAATGCGCAGCGGACAGAAACATCAGGGAACACTGGCCCGCCATTGGCGTGGGACGAATGCGCCGACAGCTGCTCCATGCGACCTCCCGGACCCACAGGGATCCGGCATGCGGCCGTGACGACCGCACTACTTATAATTGTACTGATATCTGCTAAAGTAACCGCAACAAGCACAGGTCAATTCCGCATAATCCTCATACTATTATCATTACAATCATCGTCAAGAGATTTATTGTTCTATGACAATTGACCTGAAGCCATTCCTCCGCGCTGGCCAACCCAAGTACCTGGCCATCGGCAACGCCCTCAACGAAGCGATCAACGCTGGCGCTCTGCAGCCGGGCAGCAAGCTGCCAACCCATCGCGAGCTGGCCGAGACCCTCGGGGTTAGTGTGCAAACGGTGAGCAACGCCTACGCCCATGCCGAGAAACAGGGCGCCATCTATGCCCAGGTCGGCAGCGGTACTTTCGTTCGCAGCCGCCATGTCAGCCACGAGTCGGACTACCTGTCCACCGACGAGCATGAGGACCCCAACCGTGGCATCGACCTGTCCACCGCCCACCCGGTGTGCACGGCACGCCACGTCAAGCTTTACCGTGCGGGCCTCGAGCGCCTGGCCCGGGAAGGCCGCGATGATTTCATCACCTCCTTCCACCCGACCCAGGGCCTGACCCAGCACCGTGAAGTGGTCTGCACCTGGTTGGCGCAGCAGAAGATGCCGGCCAACCCCGACCACATGCTGTTCTGCAATGGCGCCGCCCACGCCCTGACCATCGCCATGGCGACGGTGCTCAAACCCGGCGATACAGTGCTCTGCGAGCAAGAAACATGCATGCTCTTGCTCGCCCTGGCGCAAACCCTGCACTTCAATCTCAAAGGCCTGGCTACCGACGATCAGGGCCTGCTGCCCGAGGCGCTGGATGCCGCTTGCCGTCAGGGTGGCGCCAAGGTGCTGTTCTGTACCCCGACCATGAATAATCCGAACAGCGACACCATGAGTCTCGAGCGGCGCCAGGCAATTGCCGAACTGGCCAGGCACTACGACCTGACCGTGGTCGAAGACGATGTCTACGGCGCGCTGCAGCCGGATCGCGCCCCGCCGCTGTCGGCGCTGATTCCCGAACGCAGTTTCTACGCCACCAGCCTGACCAAAGTGACCCTTCCCGGCATGCGCGCCGGCTACCTGGTCGCCCCGCCGCACTTGGTGCAGCAGGCCATCGGCCGACTGCGCAGCACCACTTGGATGGCTACCCTGATGCCTTTCGAGATTGCCAGCTGGTGGATGCAGGACGGCACCCTCGATCGCATGGTCGCCTTCCAGCAGCAGGAGCTGGCAGCACGCCAACTGATGGTCCGCGAAGTGTTGACCGGCTGCAGTTACAAGGCCCACCCCAACGGCATGCACGTGTGGGCCGAACTGCCGGCCCATTGGCAGCCGGAGAAGTTCGCCCGCCGCGCCCGCCAGGAAGGGGTGATGATCTTCCCGGCTGAGCCCTTCCTGGCCAGTGCCGACCGCAGCAACCAGCATGTGCGCATCAGCCTGGGCGCCGAACAGAGCCGCTCGCGCCTGCAGAGCGGCCTGAGCACACTCAATGGCTTGCTCGACGAGACCCCGGCCCCGATGCATTTCGTGTTCTAAAACAAGGCAATCAACAGTACATTTGCCCTATAACAGAGCACATGTACTGATTCAAATAATTAATTGACATGATTTTTGACCAGGGATAAGGTCTGCCCTCCACAACAATAAAAATGTCTGCCGCCGTGGCGCAGACTGGAGGTGGCAATGGCTTGGTTGCATAAGCTGGACTGGCTGCTGGAAAAACTCGAGGCCTTCATCCTCGCCGGCTCGATCATGCTGATGGCGCTGAACTCGGTCGGCAATGTATTCGGCCGCTACCTGTTCAATCAGAGCCTGTACTTCTCCGAGGAGCTCAACCAGTTCCTGATCATCTTCGTGACCTTCATCGGCTGCAGTTATGCCGCACGGCAAAACCGCCACATCAGCATGAGCGCCTTCGTCGAACAACTGACCGGTAAGCCGGCCGCCGCCAGCATGCTGCTGATCAATCTGTTGACTGCCATTCTGCTGCTCTGGCTGACATGGGCGTCAATCGGCTACGTGCAATCGGCCGCGCGTATTGGCCGGGCCTCCTCGGCGCTGCAGGTACCGCTGCATTACATCTACCTGATGATTCCTTTGGGCCTGGGCATGAGCGGCCTGCAGTTCCTGCGCCATGCCTTCATCCAGTTGCAGGTACTGCTCGGCCGCCGCGAGGCACCGCCGCGGCATGTCGATGCCCCTCTCCCGCCACAAGCCTGAGTCCGCACCGCATGGATATGACCACTGCTCTCCTGCTAATCATGCTGATTCTGCTGCTGGCAGGCTTCCCCATGATGACCACCTTGCTGGCCGCCGCTGCAGCTGGCTTCGTGTTCTTCTTCAATATGGGCCCGGAATTCATTATCCAGCAGATGATCGCCGGTATCCGCCCTTCCGCCTTGGTGGCGGTACCCATGTTTATCCTCGCCGCAGACATCATTACCCGCGGGGCCACCGCCAACCGCTTGCTGGACGTGGCCACGGCCTTCGTTGGCCATGTGCGCGGCGGCATGGCGATCACCACCGCGCTGAGTTGTGCGATGTTCGGCGCCTTGTCCGGCTCGACCCAAGCGACCGTAGTCGGGGTGGGCAGCATCATGCGACCGAAGATGCTGCAGCAGGGTTATAAGGACAGCTTCGCCATGGCGCTGATCATCAACGCCTCGGATATCGCCCTGCTGATCCCGCCGAGCATCGGCATGATCATCTATGGCGTAGTCTCAGGCACCTCGGTGGCAGAGCTTTTTATCGCGGGAATCGGCCCAGGTCTGCTGCTGATGCTGCTACTGGTTGGCTACTGCTACTTCTACGCCCGTGTTGCAGGCATTCCCCGCGGCGAGAAATTCAGCTGGAGCGAACGCCTGCGCACCTGCCGCCGCGCCATCTTGCCGCTGCTGCTGCCAGTGATGACTATCGGCGGCATCTACACCGGGGTGTTCAGCCCCACTGAAGCCGCCGCGGTGTCGGTGCTCTATGCGCTGATTCTGGAGGTGCTGATCTTTCGCAGAGTCAAACTCTCCGACCTGTCGAGCATTGCGCTGTCCACAGGGCTGATCACGGCGGTGGTATTTATCCTGGTGGCGGCCGGCTCGGCGTTTTCCTGGGTAATCTCCTTCGCCCAGATCCCACAGCAGATCCTCAGCAGTATTGGCCTGATGCAGGCCTCGCCGACCGAACTGCTGATCATCATTTCGATCGCCTTCTTCATCGGCTGCATGTTCGTCGACCCGATCGTGGTGATGCTGATCCTGGTACCGATCTTCGCCCCTGCCGTGCGCCTGTCCGGCCTGGATCCGGTGCTGGTGGGGATCATCGTCACCCTGCAGGCGGCCATAGGCTCGGCCACGCCGCCCTTCGGCTGCGACATATTCACCGCCATCGCAGTGTTCCGACGACCCTACCTTGAGGTTATCCGCGGCAGTCTGCCGTTCTTCCTGATCCTGCTGCTGATGTCGGTGCTGCTGATCATGTTCCCGCCGATCACCCTGTTCCTGCGTGACCTGGCCTTTCGCTAGCAGGTAATCGAGCTGCAAAGCTGAGCTGGCGGGGCGCGACCGATCAGCCCCCCACACAAAAAGCTACCGCGTATTGATGGATAGCACTGCGCTCAACACTCACCGCCTCAGAACGATGGCCGTGGCTCTTAGGCGCAGCTTATGGTTTGCCGCCGGCAGGTGCGCTCACTCGCCACCCACGGCAAAGTTCGGCAGGCTGTTAACCGGCTGGGCGAAGTCGAAGGGGATGGACTCCAGCGCCAGGCCGACGTTGCGCTGCACCACGAAGTGCAGGTGCGGCCCGGTGCTGTTGCCGGTGTTGCCGGAGCGGGCGATGGGGCTGCCGCTGTTGATGCGCTGGCCTTCGCGCACGCTGACCGAGCCCTGCATCAGGTGCAGGTAGACACCCATGGTGCCGTCGTCATGCAGGATGCGCACATAGTTGCCGGAGGGGTTGGTGCCCCGTCCGCTCTGCTGGTTCTCGGTCTTGACCACCATGCCGCCGCGCGCCGCGACTATCGGCGTGCCCTCGGGCATGGCGATGTCCATGGCATAACGGCCCTTGGGGGTGAAGTGGCTGTACTGGCCATTGGCGCCCTGAGTCAGGCGGAAAGGGCCGCCGCGCCAGGGTAGCGGATAGCTCTGCTGCGTCGGCAACAGGCGCGGGTCACCCATGGCGTAACGCAGTTTCGGCGTATAGCGCAGCGGCTTGCTGGCATCGCGTGCGGTCAGGGTAGCGAGGCGGATCTTGCTGCGCGGCGGTAGCACCCACGTAATGGGTTTACTCGGAACGCCGATGGCGTTGTCGACCTGCTCCAGCGTCAACTCGATCTGCACCGGCGCATACAGGTCGTTGCGGACCAACAGGGTGTCACCGGCAGCGTGCTTTTGAGTTTCCAGCTTCACCTGATTATCCAGGCGCTCGACCATGCGGTCGCGAAAGACGAATACCTGCGCACCTGCGGTCGCTTTATCGGTATAGGTGACCACACCGTTGGCGTCGGTGTATTTGTAGATCGTCAGGGCAGCAGCCTGGCTGGCAACCAGCAGCAGGGCGCAAAAAACTGTCAGGCGAAAAGGCATAGGCTCACAAACTGCGGTGGCTCTCCAGAGCGCTGAGACTAGCAGTGCGGCTGCATGCATGCGAGCGCCAGGGCAACGGAATGTGATCTGACGCATTTGTCACGGCGCTCACGCAGACCGGCGGGCGTCGCTGCGCGCCGAGGCCGCCCTACGCGCCGGGCGGGCGGCCCTGCGCGCCTAGGTGGTTGATCAGGCGCCGGGGACGAAGTGTTTCTGCGCCGTCCCACGGGCGATCAGCCGCGACAGGTAGTCGAGTTTCTGCGGGTCGCTGTCGACGAACTTGAACGTTAGCACCAGCCATTCGCTGTCCGGCTTGGGTTCCAGCGCTGCCACCGCATGCAGGTAGCCATTGAGTCGTGCCACCTCACCGCCTTCACCCTGCTCAAGGTCGAGCACCGCACTTTCCAGCACTTGCGGTAGCAGTTCGGCACGCTTGACCACCAGTTGCGCATCTTTAAGGCTAAGCGCCTTGATCACGCAGTTCATGGTGCCGCCTGGCAGGCGCAACTGGCCCTGGCCACGACCACCCGGCGCCTGCCCCGCCGACTTGGCCGAGGCCGCTGGCGTGGTTTGGGCTACCGGGCGCGGCGCCACGGCCTCTGCCGGAGCCGCCGCAGGCTTGACCACTTGGGCCTGTCCACCGGTCAACGCAGCCAGAGAGTCATTGGCGAAGCCGCCGCTGCTGAGCATTTTCGGCGGTGCGCTGGCCATCAGGGTTTGCAGCTTGCCGGCACGACTCAGGGCCTTTTTGACCTTGGTCACCAACTGTTCGTTGGAAAATGGCTTGCCGATGAAGTCGGAAACGCCGGCCTGGATCGCCTGGACCACGTTGTCCTTGTCACCACGGCTGGTAACCATGATGAACGGTACGGTTTTCAGGTTGTCTTGCTCGCGGCACCAACTGAGCAATTCGAGTCCCGTCATCTCGGGCATTTCCCAATCACAGAGAATCAGGTCGACGCTTTGCCGACTGAGCAACTGCTGGGCCTTGCGCCCATTGATGGCTTCGACGATCTGTACACCGGGGAAATGGTCGCGCAAACCTTTCTTTACCAGATCCCGAATAAAGGTGGCGTCGTCCACCACCAATACGCTGACTTTACTCATCGGCCACTCCTGTTCGAATGGCCCAAGCATAAGCGCGACAACTGGCCAAAGGCTAACCCTAAAGTGGCTATGGGCCGTTTTAGGGTTAGCCGATCAGTCTTACCGCCCAAGGGCGCAGGCAGCCCTGCTGCATTCAGCCCACGAGCGCGGCACTCAACTGTCTTTTCTGATGCCTTCAACTTCTTCCTTCATGCGGGTCAGGCCCATGTGTTTGACGTCGGTACCGCGCACCAGGTAAATCACCAGCTCAGCGATATTGCGGGCGTGGTCGCCGATCCGCTCCAGCGAGCGCAGGGCCCAGATGATGTTGAGCACCCGCGAGATCGAACGCGGGTCTTCCATCATGAAGGTGACCAACTCGCGCAGGGCAGTTTTGTATTCGCGGTCGATGGTCTTGTCGTACTGCGCCACAGACAGCGCCAGGTCGGCATCGAAACGGGCGAAGGCGTCCAGCGCCTCCTGCACCATCCTGCGTACCTGGTCGCCGATGTGCCGCACTTCCACATAGCCGCGCGGCGCTTCGCCTTCTTCACACAACAAGATGGCGCGCTTGGCGATCTTGGTCGCTTCGTCGCCGATACGCTCGAGGTCGATCACCGACTTGGAGATGCTGATGATCAGACGCAGGTCGGAGGCCGCCGGCTGACGACGGGCGAGGATGCGCACGCACTCCTCGTCGATGTTGCGCTCCATCTGGTTGATCTGGTCATCGATCTCGCGCACTTGCTGAGCCAGGCCCGAGTCGGCGTCAATCAACGCGGTGACCGCGTCGTTGACCTGCTTCTCGACCAGCCCGCCCATGGCCAGCAGATGGCTGCGCACACCCTCAAGCTCGGTATTGAACTGCTGGGAGATGTGCTGGGTAAGGTTTTCTTTGTTGATCATTGGTTCGCTCCGCGAAAGCTGCCGGCTTGGGTGGCCCTGGTGCGCACGGCCTAGGCGGCCCCGCACACCCTACACGTTGAGTTCAGCACTAAGGCCCTTGGAAAATGCTCTCTGGCGCGAAGGGCGCGCGCTGACAGTACGAGTAGTACGGCAAGCGCGCCCGACAAAGCCAGGGAGTATTTGCCATGGCCTTAGCCATAGCGGCCGGTGATGTAGTCTTCGGTCTGCTTCATCTCCGGGTTGGTGAACAGCGTATCGGTATCACCGAACTCGATCAGTTTGCCCATGTACATGAAGGCGGTGTAATCCGACACCCGCGCGGCTTGCTGCATGTTGTGGGTAACGATGACGATGGTGTACTTGGATTTCAGTTCGTATATCAGCTCTTCAACCTTGAGGGTGGAGATCGGGTCCAACGCCGAGCAGGGTTCGTCGAGCAGCAACACTTCCGGCTGAACCGCGACGGTACGCGCGATCACCAGGCGCTGCTGCTGACCACCGGACAGGCCAAGGGCCGACTCATGCAGGCGGTCTTTGACCTCGTCCCACAGGGCGGCGCTTTTCAGGCCCCACTCGACTGCCTCGTCGAGCACGCGTTTCTGGTTGATGCCCTGGATGCGCAGGCCGTACACCACGTTCTCGTAGATGCTCTTGGGGAACGGGTTGGGCTTCTGGAACACCATGCCAACGCGACGACGCAACTCGGCAACGTCTTCACCCTTGCGGTAGATGTTGCGCCCGTCGAGGTTGATTTCACCCTCGACGCGGCAACCGTCGACCAGATCGTTCATCCGGTTGAAGGTGCGCAACAGGGTCGACTTGCCGCAACCGGACGGGCCGATAAACGCGGTAACGCGCTGCTTGGGGATGTTCAGCTTGACGTCGAACAGCGCCTGCTTTTCGCCGTAGTACAGGTTCAGACCCGGCACCTGAATCGCCACGGTTTCCCCGGCAATGTTGAGGCTCTGCTTTTCCCGGCCCAGGGCCGTTATATCGATACCGTGTGTGGGTGTTTGGTGCTGCATGGGATGCTCCCTACGCTAACAATTCGTTGATCGTCCCCCGCCGGACAGGCAGAGGACAAAATACTTTAATGATCCAGCGCTTTGTACTTCTCACGTAGGCGGTTACGCATGAACACCGCCGCGAGGTTCAGAATCGCGATCACCAGCACCAGCAGCAACGCCGTGGCGTAAACCAGTGGCCGCGCGGCCTCGACGTTGGGGCTCTGGAAGCCGACGTCATAGATGTGAAAGCCCAAGTGCATGATCTTCTGGTCCAGGTGCAGGTACGGGTAGTTACCGTCCAGCGGCAGACTCGGCGCCAGCTTGACCACGCCCACCAGCATCAGCGGCGCCACTTCCCCGGCGGCACGCGCCACGGCGAGGATCAGGCCGGTCATCATCGCCGGGCTGGCCATCGGCAGCACCACGCGCCACAGGGTTTCGATCTTGGTCGCACCAAGCGCCAGCGAACCTTCACGCAGCGCTCGCGGAATCCGTGCCAGGCCTTCTTCGGTGGCCACAATTACCACTGGCAAGGCGAGCAACGCCAGGGTCAGCGAGGCCCACAACAAGCCCGGCGTACCGAAAGTCGGCGCTGGCGCAGACTCAGGGAAGAACAACCGGTCGATTGAACCACCCAGCACATAAACGAAGAAGCCCAAACCGAACACGCCGTAAACGATTGCCGGCACGCCGGCCAGGTTGTTCACCGCAATACGGACCACCCGGGTCAATGGCCCCTGCTTGGCATACTCGCGCAGGTAGATGGCTGCCACCACGCCGAACGGAGTGACGATCACGGCCATGATCAGGGTCATCATCACGGTGCCGAAGATTGCCGGGAAGATGCCACCCTCGGTGTTGGCCTCACGCGGGTCATCACTGACGAACTCCCACAACTTGACGAAGTAGAAGTTCAGCTTGCCTAGACCGGACATGGCATTCGGCTGATAGGCCCGCACCACCTTGCCCAGACTCAACTCGACCTCGCGGCCATCGGCAGTTCGCACCAAGGCGCTGTCGCGATTGAAGGCCTCGTAGAGCGCCACCAACTGGGTTTCAAGCACCTTGTACTCGGCATCCCAGCGCGCCTGGTCCATATCCAGATCAGCCTGGGCCTGTGCATCCAACTTGCCCTGCAGCTCCAGCTTGCGGGTTTGCAGACGAATGCGTTCAAGCCCGGCATTGATCCGGCCGATGTCTTTCTTCTCCAGGCGCACCACTTGCGTGTGCAGCTCTTCGACTCGCGCCAGACGCTCCTCCAGGGCAGCCCAGGATGCTTCGCCTTCGGCAACCAACTGGCCGTTTTCCTTGACGTTGACCAGGTAGCCGTAGAGGTTGCCCCATTCACGCCGCTCGAATGCGGTGAGGGCTTGCGGGGTACGGTGATTGCTCAACCATTCGCCCACCACCCAGGTGAAGTCAGCGCCGTAAAGATCGCGGTTACCCACCTTGAACAGTTCGCGAGTCATGAACTCGCCACCTTCAGCTACCACCGGCAAACCGGAAGCCGCCAGACGTGCACGGGGGATTTCTTCGATCTTGGTGATCTCGCCGGCCATCACCTTTACTTCCTGGCCAGGCACCAAATATTCGACTTCGACAATATCGGCTGGCCAGAAGTGGGCGAGACCACGGGTGGCGATCACGGCGAGTAGACCGAGGGTCATGATCACGGCGATGGACACCGCGCCAGCATTCATCCAGATCCACGGCGAACCGCTTTTAACCCAGGCTTTAACGGAATTCTTTTTCACAGTGCTACACCTTCACTGAAGTCGCTTGTCGCAACGTGCGCTGAAGCCCTTACCCACCCTGCGAGCACCCTCTCCCCGAAGGAAAGGGCTGTCGGATGGGCCTGCTGCGCAGGCCATGTTTTATAGGGACGCATACTTGACGCGCAGACGCTGGCGCACCAGTTCTGCGAGCGTGTTCATGACAAAGGTGAAGGACAACAGCACCAGCGCCGAGAGGAACAGCACCCGGTAATGCGTACCGCCCACCGCCGACTCGGGCATTTCCACCGCCACGTTGGCCGCCAGGGTGCGCAGGCCCTCGAAGATGTTCATGTCCATGATCGCGGTGTTGCCGGTGGCCATCAGCACGATCATGGTTTCACCGACCGCGCGGCCCATGCCAATCATGACTGCCGAGAAGATACCCGGACTGGCGGTGAGGATGACTACCCCGATCAGGGTCTGCCAAGGCGTTGCACCGAGTGCCAAGGAACCGAAGGTCAGGCTTTTCGGCACGCTGAACACGGCGTCTTCAGCAATCGAGTAGATCGTCGGGATCACCGCAAAGCCCATGGCCAGGCCGACCACCAAGGCGTTACGCTGATCGAAGGCGATCCCTAAGTCGTTGCTCAGCCAGCTGCGCATGTTGCCATCGAACAGCCAGACTTCCAGGTGGCCGCTCATGCTCAACGAGACAATGCCGATCAGCAGGATCACCGGAATCAGCAGCGCCGCTTCCCAGCCATCCGGCACCCGCAGGCGGATCGACTCGGGCAGACGACTCCAGGCGAAACCGGCGAGCAGGATGCCTATCGGGGTAAAGATCAGCAGGCTGAATATCCCCGGCAGATGCCCTTCGACATAAGGCGCGAGGAACAGACCGGCGAAGAAACCGAGGATCACCGTCGGCAGCGCCTCCATCAGCTCGATCACCGGCTTGATCTTGCCGCGCATGGACGGGGCCATGAAGTACGCGGTGTAGATAGCGGCAGCAATCGCCAGCGGTGCTGCCAGCAACATCGCGTAGAACGCGGCTTTCAGGGTACCGAACGCCAGTGGCGCGAGGCTCAGCTTGGGCTCGTTGTCAGTGCTGGCAGACGTCGACTGCCAGACATAGTCCGCCTCGTCGTAGTTTTCGTACCAGACCTTGCCCCACAGCGAACTCCAGGACACTTCCGGGTGCGGGTTGTCGATCAACAGCCGCTGCAACTGCCCTTGCGACTCGACCAGCACACGGTCAGCGCGCGGCGACAAACCGGCAATGGCGGTGCCTTCGGCCATCGGCTCGACCAGCAGGGTGCGGTGTGAAGTACTGTGGAAGAGACCCAGATTGCCTTTGGCATCCAGGGCCATAAAGCCCTTGCGTCGCTCTTCAGGAAGAATCTGGGTGATGGCACTGTCGCCCATCTGGAAGCTGCGGATCGACTTCAGGTACTGCTTGTCATCCTCGTCGCGAACCATGAACCATTGCTGGATACCGCCCTTGCTATCGCCAATCATCAGCGAGATACCGCCGAGCAGACCGGTCGCATTGGTGACGTCGGTGCTGCCATCGCTGAGCAGCTTGTAGCGGCCATTCAGCTCTTTGGTGCGCAAGCTGAAAACGTCCGCCGTAGCGCGGCCGTTGATTACATACAGCCACTGATGCCGCGGGTCGATGATCAAGGCCTTGATCGGCTCGGCGATCTGCGCCAAGGCGATGCGATCCTCGCTGAGGGTCACCTCACCGGTCATCATGTTTTCTTCACGACCGAGGCTCAGCACATGCAGATCGGTACCGGTCGAGCCTGTCAGCAACAAGGTCCCGCCGTTCAGGCTCACACCTATGTGATCCAGCGCGCGGCCTTGCTCATCAAGGCTGATCGCGGCTTCACCGAACGGGTAGTTGACCCGCGGGGTGATGGTTTTTACATCGTCCGGGTAAGTAATCGGGTAGGCATGCTCGAACACCAACACCTGACCGTTGGACAAGCCAAGAGCAACGCGATTGCTGCCGGGCTGATCCAGGCCTACCGAAACCACTTGGCTATCGGCCGGCAGAGGCAGGTCCACAGCGCTTAGCGCAGCCATGCTCTTGGCGTCGAAGAACTGCACCTGGCCACGCGCATCAAGACGCATGGCCACCTGATTCTGCTCCTCCACCGTAAGCAATAATGGCTGGCCAGCCTCGGCCAGCCAAGCCGGCTGCACAGGCTCGCGCGGCTCGATGTCAGCCCCCTGAAACATCGGGAAAACGATGTAGGCCAGGTAGAAGAAGATCAGCATGATGGCGCCAAGCACCGCCATGCCACCAATGGAGACCAACCAGCGGGCCAAGTGATCTTTTAGCGCACGGATGCGCCGCTTGCGCTGCAAGGCCGGGGTATTAAAGTCCAGCCCCAAGGATTTGGGCGAGGCGGTCAGGGTTTCACGAGCCAGGTCATTCATAGTAAGAGCATCTCTGCGCGGCCATGAGCGCGCCGTAAATTCATTCGTGGCACAGGCTGAATAATCTAGCCAAGTTATGTGACAGAAAAGTTACAGCGAGCTGACAAAACAACGCCCGCCTCTCTGTGCGAGAGGCGGGCGCGGCTACAAACCTGGCGTCCCTGCCAGTAGAGCCGGGGACTTAGAGACCCAGTTCTTTCAGGGCTTTCTCAGCCACTTTGCTCGGCAGCGGGATGTAGCCATCCTTGACCACTACTTCCTGACCTTGCTTGGACAGCACCAGCTTGATGAACTCAGCGTCCAGCGGGCTCAGGGCCTTGTTTGGCGCCTTGTTGACATACACATAGAAGAAGCGGGCCAGTGGGAACTTGCCAGCCAGGGCGTTTTCTTCGTTAGCTTCAAAGGCTTCGCCGCCTTTCTTGGACAGCGCGATTGCCTTGACGCTGGAGGTCTTGTAGCCAATACCCGAGTAGCCGATGGCATTCAGGGTGCTGGAGATCGACTGCACCACGGAAGCCGAACCCGGCTGCTCGTTGACGTTAGCCTTGAAGTCGCCTTTACACAGGGCTTCTTCCTTGAAGTAGCCGTAGGTACCCGACACCGAGTTACGACCGAACAGTTGCATCGGCTTGGCGGCCCACTCACCGGTCAGGCCTACATCGCCCCAGGTTTTCACGTCGCTAGCACCGCCACACAGGCGGGTGTTGGAGAAGATCGCGTCGACTTGTTCGATCGACAGGCTCTTGATGGGGTTGTCCTTGTGCACGAATACCGCCAGGGCATCGATGGCAACAGGAACGGCGGTCGGCTTGTAGCCATACTTCTGCTCAAAGGACTGGATTTCGCTGTCCTTCATGGCACGGCTCATCGGGCCCATGGTGGCAGTGCCTTCAGTCATTGCCGGTGGCGCTGTAGAGGAACCAGCAGCCTGGATCTGAATGTTGACGTTCGGGTAGCTCTTTTTGAACTCTTCTGCCCACAAAGTCATCAGGTTGGCCAGCGAGTCAGAACCGACACTGGACAGGTTGCCCGACACACCGGAAGTTTTTTCATAGGTCGGCAGAGCCGGGTCGATAGCGGCGACCGCATTAGCGGTGGCGACGCCAGCGGCGACGAAAGTCATGGCCGCCATCAAACGCTTAAGTTTCATGCCTTGCTCCTAGCAGAATTTAGTGTTGGATTGAACGAGCCCAAGTATCTGCAGCCCCTGTGACCAATCTATGAAAACAATGTGACAGTTAGATGAACGTGCTCGACTTTCACCGGCCACGGGTCACTCGCATTGAAGGCATAGCGCCACGGTCGCCCGTTGACCATTCAGTCGGTATACTCGCCAAACCCGCATCTTTGCGGGCCTGCAGGCCGCTGATAGCAGCCCATAACAACAACCGCGCCGCGAGCCGTACTCGAGATGAACGACGACTTCGAACAGGATGACCCGATACCGCAAGGCGATCTGGCCTTGCAGATCACCGCGCTACCGCGCGAAACCAATGGTTTCGGCGACATCTATGGCGGCTGGCTGGTATCGCAAATGGATTTGGCCGGCACGGCAATGGCCAGCAAGGTCGCCGGGGGCCGCGTGGCAACGGTCGCAATCGATCGTATGGCCTTTCTGGTGCCGGTAGCCGTTGGCGCGCAATTGTCCTTTTACACCCAGGCACTCGAGATCGGCCGCAGCTCGATCCAGATGCTGGTCGAGGTGTGGAGCGACGACCCGCTGTCGAGCGAATGGCGCAAGGTCACCGAGGCGGTCTTCGTCTTCGTCGCCATCGACGGCAGCGGCCGCACCCGCTCAGTACCGGCACGCCGCGGCTAAGAGGCACGTCCCTGTCCCGCGTAGGGTGCGCCGTGCGCACCATCGCCACGCTCATCGGTGCGCACGGCGTACCCTACGACACTGAGGCAACGGACAGAGCCATCGCCGGCGCCCCAGTCGCCCGGCAAAAACCTGAATCCCAGATACGCAAACGCCGGCTCGAGAGCCGGCGTTCTACTTGCGCCAGGAATCAGCCGCGGATGTTGTAGATGTCCTTCTCGTTGCTTTCGGCGTAGTCGTACAGGCGCTGCAGATAGGCCTTCTGCTGCTCCCACACCTTGCTCGCAACCGGGTCGGCAGCAGCGGAGGCGTCAACCACCTCGGCAGCTACTTCCTTCAGTTTGGCCAGCACGTCGTCTGGCAGGCGGCGTACTTCCACGCCCTCGCCTTTGAGTTGCTCCATGGCTTCCATGTTCTTGGCGTTGTAGTCGTCGAGCATGTCGCCGTTCACATCGCGCGCGGCGGCACGAACGATGGCTTGCAAGTCGGCCGGCAGGGTTTCCCAGGCCTTGATGTTGATGTCCAGTTCGAACAGTACGCTCGGCTCCTGCCAGCCCGGGGTGTAGTAATACTTGGCGGCTTTGTGCAGGCCCAGCGCCTGGTCGTTGTAAGGGCCAATCCACTCGGTGGCATCGATGGCGCCGGTCTGCATGGCGGTGAAAATCTCGCCAGCAGGCATATTGACGACGGTGCCACCCATTTTGGTCAGCACTTCGCCGCCCAGGCCAGGGGTACGCATCTTCAGGCCCTTGAAGTCATCGACGCTGTTGATTTCCTTGTTGAACCAGCCAGCAGTCTGCACGCCAGTGTTGCCGCAGGCCATGGGCAGGACGCCAAACGGCTTGTAGACCTCTTCCCACAACTCGATACCGCCGCCCTTGTGCAGCCAGGCATTCATTTCCTGGGCATTGGGGCCAAACGGCAGGGCGCAAAAGAACTGCGCGGCAGGCACTTTGCCTTTCCAGTAATACGGCGCGCCATGGCCCATTTCCGCGGTACCACGGGACACTGCATCGAACACTTCCAGGGCCGGCACCAGCTCGCCTGCGGCGTAGACCTTGACCTTCAGGCGGCCATTGCTCAATTGCTCGACCAGTTTGGAGAAGCGTTCCGCACCCACGCCTACGCCAGGAAAATTCTTCGGCCAGGACGTGACCATCTTCCAGTTGAAAGTCTCACTACTCGCGCCTTCTTGGGGCTTGGCAGCGGTTTCAGCCTCTTTGTTGCAACCAGCCAATGCGGTGGCTGCAAGGCCAACGCCTGCGGCTGCGAGAATTTGACGACGCTTCATGTAATAACTCCTTGTTGTTGTATTAATGGTCTGAGCACTGGGATCGCCAGTATTCAGCTATATGTTGAGTATCACAGGAACCCCCACCTCTCAAGCGTAACGACTACGTACGTAGTACTGCCGGTTGCGACGCCGTGACCCACCCGCCTAGAATCCCCGGGTTTACTGGCCATAACAATAAGGATCTGCCATGTCGAATCATCCCCCTCCCTTGCTCGGCTTAGCGCGACTCATCGACGCCATCAATGCCGGCTTTGGCAAGGCTTGCGCCTGGCTGACCCTGTTCCTGGTTATCGGCACTGCGGCTGTAGTGGTGTTGCGCTATGGCTTCGGCATTGGCGCCACAGCGCTGCAGGAAGCCGTGCTCTACGCCCATGCGCTGGTATTCATGGGCGCCGCGGCCTGGGTACTGCAGTGCAACGGCCACGTGCGCGTGGATATTTTCTATCAGCGGTTCAGTGGCCGCCGCCAAGCCCTGGTGGAAATCCTCGGTAACCTGCTGTTTCTCCTGCCGGTGTGCCTGTTCCTCGGCTGGAGCAGCTGGGATTACGTGGGTAACGCCTGGGCGACCCTGGAAGGCTCGAGCGAGTCCGGCGGCCTGAAATTCGTCTATCTGCAGAAGAGCATCATCCTGGTGCTGGTCGTTACCCTGGTGCTGCAAGGAATCTCCAACTTGATCAAATCCGCCTACATCCTTACCGGCCGCCTGCCTGCTGCGGAGGTGAAGCATGGTTGAGTTAATGGCGATCCTGCTATTTATCAGTATTTGTGCGGCCTTGATGGCGGGCTACCCGGTAGCCTTCACCCTCGGCGGTGTGTCCCTGCTGTTTGCCGGTATCGGCATCGTTACCGGCACCTTCGATGGCAGTTACCTGAACGCCCTGCCCAACCGCCTGTTCGGCATCATGAACAACCAGACCATGCTGGCGGTGCCGCTGTTCGTGTTCATGGGCGTGATGCTGGAAAAGTCGCGGGTCGCTGAAGACCTGCTCGAATCCATGTCACGGCTGTTCGGCACCCTGCGCGGCGGCCTGGCGATTTCCGTGTGCGTGGTCGGCGCGCTGCTGGCGGCATCCACCGGGATCGTCGGCGCAACGGTGGTGACCATGGGCCTGCTGGCCCTGCCGACCATGCTTCGGCGCGGTTACGACCCGGCGATCGCAACCGGCACCCTGGCGGCTACAGGCACCCTGGGGCAGATCATTCCACCGTCGATCGTGCTGGTGTTGCTGGGTGACGTGATGTCCAGCGCCTACCAGCAGGCGCAGTTGAAGATGGGCATCTTCTCGCCGAAGACCGTCTCGGTCGGCGACCTGTTCGTCGGCGCGCTGCTGCCCGGCCTGCTGCTGGTCGGCCTGTATATCCTTTACATCATCGGCGTGGCGATCTTCCAGCCGAAGAAGCTGCCGGCGCTGCCACAGGAAGAACTCGGTCCGATCGAATGGGGCAAGCTGATCAACGCCCTGGTGCCGCCGCTGCTGCTGATCGGCGCGGTGCTCGGCTCGATCCTCGCCGGTTACGCGACACCGACCGAAGCCGCTGCACTCGGTGCGCTAGGCGCCATGGCGCTGGCCTTCTACAAAGGCAAGCTGAACTTCGGTCAGCTGCGCCAAGTGGCTTATGGCACCACCGAAATCAGCGCCATGGTGTTCCTGATCCTGATTGGTGCCTCGCTGTTCTCCCTGGTGTTCCGCGGCTTCGGCGGCGAGACCATGATCGAGGACATCTTCGCCCAGCTGCCGGGCGGGGTACTTGGCGCGTTCTTCCTAGTGATGGTGGTGATCTTCCTGCTCGGCTTTATCCTCGACTTCATCGAGATCACCTTCGTGGTGGTGCCGATCGTCGGCCCGGTATTGCTGGCCATGGGCCTGGACCCGGTGTGGCTCGGCGTGATGATCGCGTTGAACCTGCAAACCTCCTTCCTCACCCCGCCGTTCGGCTTCGCCCTGTTCTACCTGCGCGGCGTCACCCCGCCGTCCATACCGACCAGCACCATCTACAAGGGCGTGGTGCCGTTCATCCTGATCCAGCTGTCCTTGCTGGTGATCGCCTACATATTCCCCGGCCTGATTACCTGGCTGCCGGAACAGGTATACGGCAAGTAGAGCCGCAGCGGACGGGCCTGCAGCCCTAGCCGTTTGATCCCCGCGCACCAACAGCCTTCGGGCATTGGTGCGTACGGCGCACCCTACGCGCATTGCCGCTATTCGCTGCGCAGCGCGTCTACCGGATGCAGGCGCGCGGCACGGCGTGCCGGGGCGATGCCGGCGAACAGGCCGATAAGCGCCGACAGCAGCAGCGCCAGCAGCAGGAAACCAGGCGCCAACTGCAGTGGCAGGGCCGGTAAACTCACATGCAGCCCCACCAGCAGCAACCCCATCAACAGCAAACCGAGCACTCCGCCGGCCAGTGAGAGCAACGCCGCCTCGGCGAGAAACAGCCCCAGCACCTGCCGCGGCGTGGCGCCAATGGCGCGCAACAGGCCGATCTCAGCGGTGCGTTCGCCGACCGTGGTGGTCATGATAGTGAGAATGCCCACCGCCCCCACCAGCAGCGAAATGCCGCCGAGGGCGGCGACGGCGATGGTCAGGGTGCCGAGGATGCGGTCGAGGCTGGCGAGCATGTCGTCCTGGGTGGTCAGGCTGAAGTCTTCGCGGCCGTGGCGCTCGATCAACAGCTGGCGCATCCGCGCGCTCAGCTCCTGCGAGCCGATGCCGGCATTGAACATCACATTGATCTCCATCAGGCCGTCGCGGTTGAACAGGCTCTGCGCCCAGTCCACCGGAATGTAGGCGATGTCGTCGAGGTCGAAGCCGAGCAACTGGCCCTTCTCCTCGATCACCCCGATCACCCGGAAACGTATGCCGCCGACCCTGATCGCCTCGCCCAACGGGCTGGCCTCGCCGAACAGTTCCTGGCGCAGCGTGTGGCCGAGTACCGCATAGGGCGGCGAACGGCCATCGCGGGCCGGCGGCAGAAACTGGCCGAGGGCCAGACGAAAGCGCCAGGCCTCGGCCAACTGATGGCCGCCGCCGATGATGTCGCTGTTGCGGCTCATCACCCCATACTGAATGTCGCCACTGCCCTGGATGATCGGCACCACCGCCTCGACATGCGCCAGTCGCCCGATGGCATCGGCATCGCTCAGGCTCAACGGGCGCACGCTGCTGAGAATGCCGCCCAGGCCGCCGGTCTGGGTCTTGCCCGGGTGCACGGCGATGATCCGTGTGCCGAACTGCGAGAAGTTATCCAGCACATAGACCCGCACCCCTTCGCCGATGGCCGTGAGCAGCGCCACCGCAGCAATGCCGATCGCCACCCCGAGCAGGGTCAGCAGGCTGCGCAACGGCCTGCTGATCAGGGTCGTGGCGGTGAGGTGCAGGCCGTCTTGCCAGCGCATCATGGCCGCGTACCCCGATTGGTGCGCACGGCGCACCCTACCCCGAACCGCGCGCCCGAGTCGGGTGCGCCGCGCGCACCATGGCGTCTTATCTGCACGCGCCCGCGAGGCTTTTGTGCAGTCTGCTGTTCGCGGGCATGCCCCGCTCCTACGGCCGGTATGCGGCGGCTCATCTCCACCCCAGACCATGAGCCCAGCCCGTAGGGTGCGCCGCGCGCACCATGGCGTCTCCTGCTCATGCCCGTGCTCCCGGCGGACGTAGCGCCGCCAAGGGTTCCATGCGCGCCGCCTGGTTGGCCGGCAGCCAGGCGAACAGCAAGGCCGCCAGCAGCGCCAACAGCAGCGAGCCGGCGCTGGCCCACAGCGGCGTCTGCAGGGGTATCTCCCACAGCTGGCGACCGAGCCAGAGCAGCGCCTCGCTCAGGCCCAGGCCGATCAAACCACCGGCCAGGGCCAGCAGCGCCGCCTCGCCGACGAACAGCGCACGCACCTGCCCCGGCCGTGCACCCAGAGCCTTGAGCAGGCCGATCTCGGCGGTGCGCTGGTTCACCGCAATCCAGGTCACGTTCATGATCAGGATGCCGGCCACCAGCAGGCTGATCGCGGCAATCCCGGCCAGGGCCAGGCTGAGGACGTCGAGAATGCCGTCGAACGCCGCCAGCATGCTGTCCTGGCTAATCAGGGTGACGTCCTCCTTGCCCTCGTGGCGGGCCTTGATGGTCTCGAGGATCTGCCGCTTGCCGCTCTGCAGAAACTGCGGCCCGCGCACTTCGGCGAACACCCGGAACAGCCCCTCGCGGTTGAACAACACCTGGGCACTGGCCACCGGGATGATCAGCATCTCGCCGAAGTCCATGCCCAGCGATTCACCGCGCTCGCCGAGAATGCCCACCACCCGAAAGCGCCGGTCGCCGGCGCGCAACCATTCGCCCAGGGCCGGCCCGCTGCCAAACAACTCGCGCCTAAGCGTGAGGCCGATCACGCAGACCGCCTCGGCCTGATCCAATGCCAGCACCGGCAGCGCCTGCCCTTGGGCCACATCGAGCTGGCGGATAGCGAAAAACTCGTGGCTGGTGCCCAGGGTGAGTGCCTCGCGTACCCGGTTGCCGACGCTGACCTCAACCTGCCCGGCCTGCAGCGGCGCCACCCGTCGCACGCTGGGCAGACGGCCGATGGCTTCGGCATCGCCGAGGGTCAGGTCGCGGGTCGCCAGCCCGGTAATCGGTGGCATGCCGCCGGTGGTTTCCTTGCGTCCCGGCAGCACGATCAGGGTGTTGCGCCCGAGCAGGGAGAACTCGCCGATAACGAACTGCCGCGCGCCCTCGGCCAGGCCGGTGAGCAGGTTCACCGCGACCACGCCGATGGCCATGGCCAACAGCAACATCAGGCTGCGCGAGCGGTTACCGCGCAGGGCGCCGAGCATCAACCCGACGCCGTCAGCCGCGCGCATCAATCGGCCCCTGCTGGATGTCGTCGATGATCTGACCGTCGCGCATGCTCAGGCACCGGCGTGCGCGGCCGCCGATGGCGGCATCATGGGTCACCACCAACAGGGTCAGGCCCTCGCCGTTGAGTTCTTCGAGCAGCGCCACCACCTCGGCGCCGGAATGGCTGTCGAGGTTGCCGGTGGGCTCGTCCGCCAGCAGCAGCGCCGGCTGCATGACCATGGCGCGAGCGATGGCCACGCGCTGGCGCTGGCCGCCGGACAATTCGGCCGGGCGATGCTTGACCCGGTCGCCAAGGTTCAACCGCTCGACCAGCCGTGCGCTGCGCCGATGCCGCTCGGCCGGCTCGATACCGGCCAGCAGCATCGGCAACTCGATATTCTCCAGGGCGGTCAGGCGCGGGATCAGGTGATAGGACTGAAAGACAAAACCGATATGCCGGCTGCGCAGTTCGGCGCGGCGATTCTCGTCGAGCGCCGCGGTGGCCTCGCCGTTCAGCCAATACTCGCCGCTGTCCGGCGCATCGAGCAGGCCGAGGATATTCAGCAGGGTCGACTTGCCCGAACCGGACGGGCCCATCACCGCCAGGTACTCGCCGCGGCTGACCTGCAGGTCGACCTGGTCCAGGCCCTTGACCTGCTGATCGCCGAGAATGAAGCAGCGGCTGACCGCACTCAGGCGAATCATGGCGCGACCTCATCTTCGGCCATCACCGCCACGCCATCGACCAGACCGCTCTGCTCCAGGCTGGCGAGAATCCGCTCGCCGTCGGCCAGCCCATCGAGCACCTCGGTCCAGCGCCAGTTGGCCAGCCCGGTGCGCAACTGCACCTCGCGCAGCACCCCGGCCACGGGGTCATAACGCAGCACCCGGCGCCCTTCCAACAGGCTTTCAGTCGGGATGCGCAAGGCCTGCGGGCGCTGTTCGATGATGACTTCCAGATCGGCGCTGTAGCCCGTCAGCAGGGCCAGATCAGTCGGCACAGGATCGAAGCGGGCCTCCACATCGACGGTGCGCGCCTGACGCTCAAGATCGCGGACAAAGGGCGCGATCCGACTGACCTTGCCGGCGAAATGCTCACCGCGAAAAGCGTCCAGGCTAATCCGTACCGGCATGCCCGGCTTGACCCGCGCCGCATCCACCTCATCGATTGGCGCCTCGACATACAGGCAGCTGTCATCGATCAGGTCCACCGCTGGCGGCGTCGGAATGCCCGGTGGCGAGGGCGTGACGAACTCGCCGACCTCGCCGTTGATCTCGGCAATGATCCCGGCGAACGGCGCGCGCAGCGTGGCCTGATCGAGCAGTGCGCGCTGCAGCGCGAGGTTCGCTGCGGTCTCGCGGATCGCCATGGCGGCGGCGTTGCAGGCAAGCGCCGACAGCCGCGCGCGGGTGGCGCTCTGATCGACCCGGTCCGCCGCCACCAGCTGACGCTCTTGCAGGCTTGCCAGACGCTGATGGTCGCGACGCTCCAGATCCGCCTGCAGGCACCGCTGCTGACGCTGGTTAGCCAGGCCGTCGAGACGCGCTTCGACCTCGCGAACGCGGGCCTGTAATTCGTCCTGACGCAGACGCATCAACACCTGACCGGCCTCGACCCGCTGGCCCTCCTCAACCAGGCGCTCGCTGACCTGAGCGCCCAGATTGAACGACAACTGGGTACGGCGGCAGGCCTTGAGCGTACCGGCGCGGGTATTGGCCACTAGGGTCTCGACCGGACCGCGCTCCACCGTGATCAGTCGCACCGGCAGCGGCTGCGGTCGACTCCACCACCAGAACGCCGCCGCAACACCTGATACAAGCGCCACAGCTAACAGAATCTTGCGCATCGCAACCTCCCTTCAGTCCAGGTCAGCCTAGGTCAGGGGCAACCGAGCGACAATGCGCCACGTCAGGGAATCAAGCGGTCTGGCCTTTGCCGGCACAGCGGTTCACACTTTCCACAAGCGCCCACTCGCCAGGAACGCCCAGCCGGGCGCACGGCAGTCCTTGCGGCGGGCCGGTGATGCTTTTGCTCCGCACATATCGCCGGATCGCCGGATCGCCGGGCCGCCGGATCGCCAGCAAGCTGGCTCCTACACAAACGTCGTAACCATCGAAGAGCGCAGCCATGAACGCAACCGAACAACGCCCACTGGTCGAGCGGGTGGAAATCAACCAACTGACCTGCTGGCGCGTGCGCACCGCCAACGCCGAACTGCTGGTCGCGCAACAGGGCGCGCAGGTTCTCAGCTACAAGCGCGATGGCGAGCAACCGCTGATCTGGCTCAGCGAGCAAGCCGAATTCGAGCAAGGCAAAGGCGTGCGCGGTGGGGTGCCGGTGTGCTGGCCCTGGTTCGGCGACCTGCGGCGCAACCCGCCGGCAGTCCAGGCGATGTACCAGGGCGGCAGCCTGGTGCCGGCCCACGGCCTGGTGCGCTCGCTGGACTGGCAACTGCTCGGCATCGACAGCCTGGATGACAGCGTCATCCTCGAATTCGTCTTCAACAGCGTCGAACAGCCGCTGGCGGAATGGCCGCACGCCGCCGAACTCAAACTGCGCATCCGCCTCGACCACCAACTGCACCTCGAACTCGACACGCGCAACCTCGGCGATACGCCTCTGGCCTTCAGCCAGGCGCTGCACACTTACTTCGCCGTCAGCGATATTCGCCAGGTGCACGTCGAAGGTCTAGAGGGCTGCCGCTACATCGACACCCTGGACAACTGGCTGGAACGCCAGCAGAGCGCCACCCTGGATTTTCACGGTGAAACCGACCGTATCTACCTGGACACCCCGACCCAGCTGAGTATTCTCGATCCCGCCTGGCAGCGACGCATCCGGCTGCGCAGCAGTGGCTCGCGCTCGGCGGTGCTGTGGAATCCCTGGGTCGACAAAGCCCGGCGCCTCTCGCAATTCGCCGACGACGCCTGGCAGGGCATGCTCTGTATCGAGCACGCCAACGTCCTCGACGATTGCGTGCTGCTCGCCCCCGGCGCCCAGCACCGACTCAGCGTCAGCCTGTGGAGCGAAGCCTTGCCGGCCTGAGATGGCGCGGTGGTGACGGTTTGATCGCCGCCACCCGCGCCTCGCGCGGCATGACTCGCGAGGCACACATAGACAGGGAAAGCCTGCGCATCAGCCGCATATAAAGAAGGCTGTATCTGAGTTGGCTGTTGTCGACCTGCTTAGCTCTGCAGGAGATCCCCCGTCGCGCAGCAAACTGGGGGCAACGGCGTCTGTCGGTTTGTAGGTACCTGTAGGCGCGGCGGGGACGCCTAGCGCCATGCCCGCGAATCGCGGTCGCGGCCAATAACCACGCATCCCCCACTAATCGACCCGGTTTGCACACATGCGCACAACCGCCGGGAGCCTCGCGCATGCAGAAAAGTACTTTTGTGCCGTGCAATTGCTGCTTTTGTACAAGAGCAGAGCAAAAGCCCTACAAAATATACTGTTTTTGCCTAGCCATCAGAGAGGGAACTACACAATGAAAATGCGCCTGTCACCGTTATTAGCGTTAGCCACTGCACTGACTGCAGCCCCGGTCGCCCTGGCTGTAGAGGGCGGGATGCAGGAAGCTGGGCGCCAGCTGTTCAGCCACCACTGCACGGCGTGCCACTCGCTGGACAGTAGCGAGAATGCCTTCGGCCCCAGCCTGTTCGGCGTAGTCGATCGCCCGGCGGCCTCCGTGCCCCGATTTGCCTACTCGAAAGCCATGGAGACCTCGGGGATCACCTGGAACGAAGACAACCTGCGCAAGTGGATTGCCGACAACGACGCATTGGTTCCCGGCACCCGCATGCGGCACGTCGCCATTAGCGATCCTGCCGAGCAGGATTACCTGATCAGTTTTCTGCGTTCGTTGAAGTAAGCCACCACTCGCTGGCAGCTCACTCCATCCACTTACGCCCCGCCAACTCCAGCAGCAGGTTGGCCTGCTCCGGCCCGCTGCTCCCAGCCGGATAGGGCCGCGGGCTCTGGTGGTGCTGCTGCCAGCCATTGATGATCGGGTCGATCCAGCTCCAGGCCGCTTCGACTTCGTCGCGGCGCATGAACAGTGTCGAGTCGCCTTCGATCACATCCAATAGCAGGCGTTCGTAGGCGTCCCAGCGGCGCTTCTGGCGAAACGCGTGCGCCAGGTTGAGGTCCAGCTCCACAGGTTCCAGGCGCATGCCCTTGCCGGGGTGCTTGGCCATCAGTTGCAGGCTGATGCACTCTTCCGGCTGCAGGCGAATCAGCAAGCGATTGGCCTCGCTGTCGCCCAGCAACTGGTGCGGCACCGGTTTGAACTGGATCAGGATCTCGGAGGTTTTCTTCGCCATACGCTTGCCAGTGCGCAGGTAGAAGGGCACACCGGCCCAACGCCAGTTCTCGACCTCCACCTGTAAGGCGACAAAGGTCTCCGTATCGCTGTCGTTGTCGACATTTTTCTCGAAGTAGTAAGCCGGCACTTCCTGCCCGCCGATCTTGCCGGCCACGTATTGGCCGCGCACCGTTTTGTCGCGTACGTCGAGGCCGGAAATCGGCTTCAGCGCCTCGAGCACCTTGACCTTCTCGTTACGCACCGCCTCGGCATCGAAGCGTACCGGCGCTTCCATGGCCACCAGACACAGCAACTGCAACAAATGGTTCTGGACCATATCGCGCATGGCGCCGGCGTTGTCGTAGTAGGCGCCGCGATTTTCCACGCCGAGGGTCTCGCACACGCTGATCTGCACATGATCGATGTGCCCGGCGCGCCAGACTGGCTCGAACAGGGCGTTGGCGAAACGCAGCGCCATCAGGTTCTGCACGGTTTCCTTACCGAGGTAGTGATCGATGCGGAACACCCGCGACTCGTCGAATACCGCACCGATTGCCGCATTGATCGCCTGCGCCGACGGCAGCGAGCGCCCAATCGGCTTCTCCAGCACGATGCGCGCGTGAGGCCCGGCCAGCCCGGCGATATCAAGGTGCGAGGCGATCGCTTCGAACAGGTCGGGCGCAGTGGCCAGGTAGTAAACCCGTACACGTTCGCCGCCAAGCCCAAGATGCTTGCCCAGGCGGCCAAAGTCGGCGCTCTGACTGGCGTCCATGGCGAAGTAGTCGAGGCGCGCGGCGAAGCTGGCCCACATGTCGTTGTCAAAGTCGGCGCGGGCCACTTGGGCGCGACAGCGGCGTTCGGCGAGGGCCTGGTAAGCGGCGCGGCTGTGGCTGCTGCGCGCCAGGGCGAGAATGCGCATGTCGGCGTGCAGCCGACCGACGCGGTGCAGGTGGTAGAGCGCTGGCAGCAGCTTGTGCAGGGCCAGGTCGCCCGTACCGCCAAAGACCAGCATGTCACAGGGAATGCTCAAAGCGGGAACTCCGACTCGGTTTAGCAGTGCGGGCGCGGCGGCCATGTAGTATAACTACAGGATCACTACACCCGGCGTGCCCCGATCATAACCGAGTCATACTTCGGATGAGCGTCGCACGACCTGTTCGTCAACTTTCAGCCCGAGCCCATGCCCGTGAATTTGTTGCAGCACATCGCCCAGTCGCGTCACTTGTTACGCAAGTCGGAACTCAAGGTGGCCGACCACGTGCTGCTCGACCCGGCCTCGGTGATGCATAGTTCAATGGCCGACCTGGCCCACAGCGTCGGCATCAGCGAACCGACCATCGTACGTTTCTGCCGTGCCATCGGCTGCAGCGGTTTCCAGGACTTGAAGCTGAAACTGGCGCAGAGCCTGGCTGCCGGCGCCAGTTTCGGCCAATTCGCCATCCACGAAGACGACTCGGTCGCCGACTTCAGCCTGAAAATTTTCGACACCACCCTGCACACCCTCATCGAGGTACGCGAGAACCTCGACCCGCAGGCCTTGCAGCGCGCCATCGCCGCCTGTGCCCAGGCCCAGCGCGTGGAGTTTTATGGCTTCGGCGCCTCGGGCGCGGTGGCGGCGGATGCCCAGCACAAGTTCTTCCGTCTG
The DNA here is from genome assembly GCF_030683065.1 of Pseudomonas sp. GTDB lineage: Bacteria > Pseudomonadota > Gammaproteobacteria > Pseudomonadales > Pseudomonadaceae > Aquipseudomonas. Next base: position 5,982 of record NZ_JAUXMX010000021.1, on the reverse strand, counting down.
CTGCTCACCGCTGCCGCCTATTCCGACCCGCACATGCAGGCGATGAGTGCGGTGACTCTCAAGCCTACCGATGTGGCCATTTGTATCTCCCAGTCCGGGCGCTCGAAAGATCTGCTGATCACCGCCAACTTAGTGCGTGAAGCCGGCGCGACCCTGATCACCCTATGCCCAAGCCAGACCCCGCTGGCCGACCTGGCCACGGTCAACCTGGCTATCGATGTGCAGGAAGACACCGAAATCTACACCCCGCTGACCTCACGCATCGCCCACCTGGTGGTGATCGACGTGCTGGCAATGGGCGTGGCCATGGCCCGCGGCCCGAGCCTGGTCAACCACCTCAAGAGCGTCAAACGCAGCTTGCGCAGCCTGCGCCTGTCGCCGAAGTCAGTAAAATCCCACGAAGATTAATCGCGGCCGCTATGTTGGGTTACGCCGCAGCCAAGCGGCGGCAATAAGCACCATCCTGCGCAGGCGGCTAACCCAACCTACGAAACCGACCGAAGATTCGTGTCATCGACGTAGGTTGGGTTAGCGGCGCAGACCCTCGTGCGGGCCAGCGACGTATGTGCCGGGCGCCGCGTAACCCAACACAGCGGCAGCACGCACACAGCCCTTATTGGGTTACGCCGCGGCAAAGCGGCAGCAATAAGCACCATCCTGCGCAGGCGGCTAACCCAACCTACGAAACCGACGAAGATTCGTGTCATCGACGTAGGTTGGGTTAGCGGCGCAGACCCTCGTGCGGGTCAGCGACGCATGTGCCGGACGCCGCGTAACCCAACACAGCGCCCGCGAGTACACAGCCCTTGCTGGGTTACGCCGCGGCTAAGCTGCAGCAATAAGCGCAATCCTGCGCAGGCGGCTAACCCAACCTACGAAACCGACCGAAGATTCGTGTCATCGACGTAGGTTGGGTTAGCGGCGCAGACCCTCGTGCGGGCCAGCGACGCATGTGCCGGGCGCCGCGTAACCCAACACAGCGGCAGCACGCACACAGCCCTTATTGGGTTACGCCGCGGCAAAGCGGCAGCAATAAGCACCATCCTGCGCAGGCGGCGCTGGTCGAGGTCATCGCAACTTCATCGCCTTGCCGCCAAAACGTCACATTCCGAGTCGATCCTGTACCTCCCGTTGTTCAGCCAGGGAGACTTGAGATGCCTCGTTATTTGGATGAAGCGCAGTCACACGTCAGCACTGATGCAAAGAATCGCCGCAAGCTGCTCGATCAGCGCCGTATGGAATACCGCCGCGCCATTGAGGACTATGCCGAACACCGCCAGTTGCAGCAGCAATTGACCGATTACCCAGAGCTGATTGCGGCTAACTATATGGCTGCCGCTCAGGCATCGGCTCGGCGAAGCGCTCGGCCAGGGCGTTGATCAGGCTGCGTTGATCGCGCACGAAGGCGAAAAACGCCTGGGCCACCGGTGACAGGTATTTGCCGCGCGGGTGTACCAGGCACCAGCTACGCAGTAATGGCAGCTCGGCCACCGGCAATTCACGCAGCGCGCCGCAGGCCAGCTCACGGCGCACCGCATGGCGTGGCAACAGAGCCACGCCGAGGCCGGCAAGCACGCCTTCAAGCTGACTTTCGGTTGAAGCTAGCTCAAGGGTCTGAACGAAGTGCGCGCGTTTCTGGTGGCAATACGCCTCGATCGCCTGACGCGTACCCGAGCCGCGCTCGCGCACCACAAGCGGCCAGGCGGTGAGGTCTTGCAGGGCCAGTGGCCCCTGGCTGCAAAGTGCGTGCGACGCCGGCGCCACCGCGATGATTGGGTTATTGAGAAACGGCAGAAACTCCAGATTCAGGTCGGTCGGCACCTGCGACATGATCAGCAGGTCATCACGATTAGCGCTTAGCCGCTTGAGCGCCTGGGCGTGGTTGGTGACCACCAGCTGTAAACTGACTTCCGGGTATTGCTGGCGAAAAGCGCCGAAAAGATGCGGCGTGAAGTACTTCGCACTGGATTCCACAGCCAGACTCAGCTGCCCTTGCAGCGAGCCTTGCAGGTCGCCCAGCTGCATATCCAGGCTTTCCAGGCGGCCGAAAATATCCGCGCTGGCCCGCTGCAGGGCTTCGGCGGCATCGGTCAGGTAGAGCTTCTTGCCGACATAATCAAACAGCGGCTGGCCGAGCAACTCTTCCAGCTGGCGAATCTGCAGGCTGACCGCCGGCTGGGTCAGCGCCATGTCTTCGGCGGCGCGACTGTAGGAGCGCTGCTGGCACACGGCGCGAAACACCTGCAGTTGGCGCAGGGTGATGCGCATCAAGGATTTACGCACGGGATACCTCCTCGGCCGAATGAGCCTTGCGGCAGGGCTTTCGACCGAGTGTATAAGCTATAGCTTATAGCCAAGCAAATTATTACTGATTTTGGTTATCCAACGCCCAGGCGTAGGGTGAGCGCGTGGTCGTCACTGACGATTACCTGTCTGTCTACTGGGTCGAGGAAGCACGCGTGATCAAGAAAATCCTGATTGCCAACCGCGGCGAGATCGCCGTCCGTATCGTGCGCGCCTGCGCCGAAATGGGCATCCGCTCGGTGGCCGTCTATTCCGATGCCGACCGCATGGCGCTGCACGTCAAGCGCGCCGACGAGGCCCACAGCATTGGCGCCGATCCACTGGCCGGTTACCTGAACCCGCGCAAGCTGGTCAATCTGGCCGTGGAAACCGGCTGCGACGCGCTGCATCCCGGCTACGGCTTCCTCTCCGAGAACGCGGAACTTGCAGATATCTGCGCCGAACGTGGGATCAAGTTCATCGGCCCGAGCGCCGAAGTAATCCGCCGCATGGGCGACAAGACCGAAGCGCGGCGCAGCATGATCAAGGCCGGCGTGCCGGTCACTCCGGGTACCGAGGGCAACGTGGCGGATATCACCGAGGCGCTGGCCGAGGGCGAGCGTATCGGTTATCCGGTGATGCTCAAGGCCACATCCGGTGGCGGCGGGCGCGGTATTCGCCGCTGCAACAACCGTGAAGAGCTGGAGCAGGCGTTCCCGCGGGTGATTTCCGAGGCGACCAAGGCCTTTGGTTCGGCGGAAGTGTTCCTAGAAAAATGCATCGTCAACCCCAAGCACATCGAGGCGCAAATTCTCGGCGACAGCTTCGGCAACGTGGTGCACCTGTTCGAGCGCGACTGTTCGATCCAGCGGCGCAACCAGAAGCTGATCGAGATCGCCCCCAGCCCGCAACTGACCCCCGAGCAGCGCGCCTACATCGGCGACCTGGCGGTACGCGCCGCGCAGGCAGTGGGCTACGAGAATGCTGGCACCGTGGAGTTCCTCCTCGCCGAGGGTGAGGTGTACTTCATGGAGATGAACACCCGGGTGCAGGTGGAGCACACCATCACCGAAGAAATCACCGGCATAGATATCGTCCGCGAGCAGATCCGCATCGCCTCCGGCCTGCCGCTGTCGGTCAAGCAGGAAGACATCATCCACCGCGGCTTCGCCCTGCAGTTCCGCATCAATGCCGAAGACCCGAAGAACAACTTCCTGCCCAGCTTCGGCAAGATCACCCGCTACTACGCGCCCGGCGGCCCAGGCGTGCGAACCGACACGGCGATCTACACCGGCTACACCATCCCGCCCTACTACGACTCGATGTGCCTGAAGCTGGTGGTCTGGGCCCTGACCTGGGAAGAGGCCATGGACCGCGGCCTGCGTGCGCTGGACGACATGCGCCTGCAGGGCGTGAAGACCACCGCGCCCTATTACCAGGAGATTTTGCGCAACCCGGAATTTCGCAGCGGCCAGTTCAACACCAGCTTCGTCGAAAGCCACCCGGAACTGACCCAGTACTCGATCAAGCGCAAACCCGAAGAGTTGGCCCTGGTTATCGCCGCCGCCATCGCCGCCCACGCCGGGCTCTAACAAATCGCAGGCCGGACCCAGTCCGGCAGTTGCAGCCACGGATCGCCTCCGGGCTTCAGGAGAACCAAAGATGAGCAAGAAAATCCAGGTCACCGACACCATCCTGCGCGACGCCCACCAGTCGCTGCTGGCCACGCGCATGCGGCTGGAGGACATGCTGCCGATCTGCGACAAGCTGGACAAGGTCGGCTACTGGTCGCTGGAAGTCTGGGGCGGCGCGACCTTCGACGCCTGCGTGCGCTTCCTCAAGGAAGACCCCTGGACGCGCCTGCGCGAACTGCGCCAGGCCCTGCCCAACACCCGCCTGCAGATGCTCCTGCGCGGGCAAAACCTGCTCGGCTACCGCCATTACAGCGACGACGTGGTCAGGGCCTTCGTCGCCAAGGCCGCGGCCAATGGCATCGACGTGTTCCGCATCTTTGACGCGATGAACGACGTGCGTAACCTGCGCGTCGCCATCGAGGCGGTGAAGGCCGCCGGTAAACATGCCCAGGGCACCATCGCCTACACCACCAGCCCGGTGCACACGATCGCGGCGTTCGTCGCCCAGGCCAAGGCCATGCAAGCCATGGGCATCGACTCGGTGGCGCTCAAGGACATGGCCGGCCTGCTCACCCCTTACGCTGCCTATGAGCTGGTCAAGGCACTCAAGGCCGAGGTCGACCTGCCGGTGTTTATCCACAGCCATGACACCTCGGGCATGGGCGCGATGTGCCAGCTCAAGGCCGTCGAAGCCGGCGCCGAACATATCGATACCGCCATCTCCAGCTTTGCCTGGGGCACCAGCCATCCGGGCACCGAGTCGATGGTCGCTGCACTCAAGGGCAGCGCATACGACACCGGCCTCGACCTGGAGCTGATCCAGGAAATCGGCCTGTACTTCTATGCCGTGCGCAAGAAGTACCACCAGTTCGAAAGCGAGTTCACCGCGGTGGACACCCGCGTGCAAGTCAACCAGGTGCCGGGCGGGATGATGTCCAACCTGGCCAACCAGCTCAAGGAACAGGGCGCCCTGCATCGCATCAACGAGGTCTTCGCCGAGATTCCCAAGGTTCGTGAAGACCTCGGCTTCCCGCCGCTGGTGACGCCGACCTCGCAGATCGTCGGCACCCAGGCGGTATTCAACGTACTCGCCGGCGAGCGCTACAAGACCATCACCAACGAGGTGAAACTCTATCTGCAGGGCCGCTACGGCCTGGCGCCGGGCAAGATCAACGAGCAGCTGCGCTTCCAGGCCATCGGCAACGAAGACGTGATCGACGTGCGCCCGGCCGACCTGCTCAACCCGGAAATGGCCAAGCTGCGTGAAGAAATCGGCGCTTTGGCCAAATCCGAAGAGGACGTGCTGACCTACGCCATGTTCCCCGACATCGGGCGCAAGTTCCTCGAGGCGCGCGCAGCCGGCACCCTGACCCCGGAACCCCTGCTGCCAATCCCCGCGGCAGGCGGCGTGGCCCCGGCCGGTGGTGAGGGCGTGCCCACCGAGTTCGTCATCGACGTGCATGGCGAAAGCTACCGCGTCGACATCACCGGCGTCGGCGTGAAGACCGACGGCAAGCGCCACTTCTACCTGTCCATCGACGGCATGCCGGAAGAGGTGGTGTTCGAACCGCTCAACCAGTTCGTCGCCGCAGCCGGCGACAAGCGCAAACAAGCCAGCGCCCCAGGTGACGTCAGCACCAGCATGCCGGGCAATATCGTCGATGTACTGGTCAAGCCAGGCGACACGGTCAAAGCCGGCCAGGCGGTACTGATCAGCGAAGCGATGAAAATGGAGACCGAGGTACAAGCGCCCATCGCCGGCACGGTGAAAGCGGTGCATGTGGCCAAGGGCGACCGGATCAACCCGGGCGAAGTACTGATCGAAATCGAGTGACCGCAGGCCCGTGAACACCATCGCAGTATGGGTTCACAAGCGCGGCGCGACTGTTTACCTCTTGGGGGGCCGTGAGGCTCCCTTTTTTTAGGCTATGTACCCGTTATGTGTTGCATGCAGCAATGCCCTGTAGGAGCCAGCTTGCTGGCGATGCTGTTGCATGGGCTTGCTGGCCCGGATCGCCAGCAAGCTGGCTCCTACAGACGCGTCTGCCTTTTTACTGGTCATCTC
>NZ_JAUXMX010000048.1 GCF_030683065.1 Pseudomonas sp. | reverse complement strand
ATTCGTCTTGAGCGCCTCGGACGGTACACAGTCATCGGCGCCAGCGAGCATCGTTATCGAGATCGTCGACGACGTACCGAACGCGGTCGACGACAGCAACAGCATCGGCGAAGACGCGGTCGCGCCAATCAGCGGCAACGTACTGACCAACGACCTACACCCCAACGGCCAACCAGGCGCGGATGCGCCGATCAGCTTGGTCAGCTGGAGCAGCACCGCGGCCAGTTACGGCACCTTTACCGACACCGGCAACGGCACCTACAGCTACCTGCTGGACAACAGCAACCCATTGGTTCAGGCCCTGGATGAGGGCGAGAGCCTCACGGAAACCTTCAGCTACACCATGCAGGACGCCGACGGCGACCCAGACACTGCGACCCTGACGATCACCATTACCGGCAGCAATGATGTGCCGTTGGTCAACGTTGATCCGGGCAACGACGGTGCTAACGATCAGGTGTTCGAAGCCGGTCTGGCCAATGGCTCGGCGGCAGCCGGCAACGGTGAGTTTGCCAGCGGCACCTTCACCCTGAGCGACGCCGATGGCCTCGATGATCTTGAAAGCGTAACCATCAACGGTGTCACCGTGGCCATCGCCAGTCTGGCCGGCAGCAGCTTCGCCGGCAGCAACGGCACCCTGACCATCAACACCTACAACGCGGCCAGCGGTGTGGCCAGCTACAGCTATGAACTGACCAGCCCGACCAGCGATGGCCCAGGTATCGAGACCGACAGCTTTAGCCTCAGCGTCTTCGATGGCACGGCCAGCTCGGCGCCAGCGAGCATCCTTATCGAGATCGTCGACGACGTACCGAACGCGGTCGACGACAGCAACAGCATCGGCGAAGACGCGATCGCGCCAATCAGCGGCAACGTGCTGACCAACGACCTGCACCCCAACGGCCAACCGGGCGCGGATGCGCCGATCAGCTTGGTCAGCTGGAGCAGTACCGCGGCCAGTTACGGCACCTTTACCGACACCGGCAACGGCACCTACAGCTACCTGCTGGACAACAGCAATCCACTAGTCCAGGCCCTGGATGAAGGCGAGAGCCTCACAGAAACCTTCAGCTACACCATGCAGGACGCCGACGGCGACCCAGGCACTGCGACCCTGACGATCACCATCCGGGGGGCAAATGACAGCGCCCAGGTAGTGACTGCTGCGCTTCAGGGGCCCGATGAAACGGTCTACGAAAAAGGTCTGACTTCGGCAGCGGATACCAGCGAAACAACTGGAGGCAGCTTCACGGTATCGGCCACCGACGGCATAGCCAGCGTTACGGTCGGCGGGGTGAGCCTGAACCTGGCGCAACTGCAGGCCTTGGCAGCGAGTCATCAGGTTATCAACACTGGCGAAGGCTTATTGACGCTGACTAATTACACCGGTACGGCCAGTGCAGGTACGCTGAGTTACAGCTACACGCTGAGCGCGACTATCGACAACGACAGTCACACGGGGGCCACCGGTACACACTTCGACGACAGCATCACGATCAGTGTGCTGGGCGTCGGCGGCAGTTCGGCCAGCGATGAGCTTATTGTGCGGATCATTGACGATGTACCGACGCTTACCACTGTTGCGCCGGCATCGCTGAGCAATGATCCTTCCGGTTATGCGACAGGGACTTCTGATCCTGTTATCGGCGCAGATGCGCCTGGCAGCGCTGATTTGACCGGGAATATTGCAGGCTGGAATGGCACCAGTGTCACGTTCGGCGCATCGTCGCTAACATCGGGCGGTAATACCGTCTATTACTCAGTCAACCCTGACGACACGGGCACGCTTTACGCCTTTACCAGCGCAACGCCAGCGCACTATACCGGGGGGGTAGGGCAGTCGCTGATCTTTACCCTGACCTATGATGTGGCCGGTAATTATGTAATCGATATGACCGGTAAGCTCGATGGCCCTGTCCAGGTATTCGGCGCGATGTTTAATCAGAATATTGGCGGCAATCAGGACTACCTGTTGGTGACGGATACAGGTGGCCTTTATAAACCCGGTGACTCAATTCCAGCCGGACAGACTGTCGTTATGTCGGTAGATTCTTCGGTCGGGACAGTGAATTCAAGTCAGCAGGGCCTTGCCGCGGACAGTCAGTGGATAAGTAGTGATGTGGCACTTTACTTCACCTTCACCAGTCCAGTGGTCAGCGCACAGTTTTCTATTGATATTCAGGGTTCAGGTTCAACGAACGTAGTCAATTGGACTGTTTATGGTCAAGACGCGTTGGGTAATAGCGTTACAGAGAGTGGCGCAACGGTATTTACCGAAAATGTGCTGACCACTATTCCTACATTGTTGACCGGGATAACCCGAATCGATCTCTCCGATACCGAGGGAGCTGGGTTCCGGGTGAATGGCTCCTCAATTGTTGACCGTATCGAAGAAGACCCAATAGGCACGTCTTTTCAAGTCGGAGTTGTTGATGCCGACGGTGACTCTGCATCGGCCACTCTGGACGTTGTTTTTCAGCCGCAGTTTGCAGGCCAGTTGGTGGTTGGTTCCAATGCCGCCGATGTGGCGGGAAGTGCATTTCTTTATGTGACCCCGACAGGGGCGGGTGTTATTACGGGTAAAGATGGGAATGATATTTTGGTGGGGGATGAGGGGCGTAGTGATCTTCTAGGCAAAAATGTCAACATGATCCTTGTGCTTGATTCCTCCGGCAGCATGACGACGGATATCAGCTTCAATGGGACGATCATGAGTCGTATGGACGCTCTCAAATTAGCGGTTAACGGTCTGCTTGCGGGGCTCGCAGTTAGCGCCGCCGATAATGTGCGAATCCAGCTTATTGACTTCAATAATTCGGCCAAGAGCCTTGGGGTCTTCGATATCAAGGGTGGAGAACTTACGGCTGCACAAAATGCGGTAAACGGCCTGACTACCAACGGCTGGACCAATTATGAAGCGGGCCTGCAAGTGGCCTTGAATTGGGTCGCGAGTGTGGGGGCTGATGCCCCTCATACAGGGGCAAATGTGATCAATCAGGTTGTGTTCGTTTCTGATGGTGCGCCGAACAGTTGGCTAGCCGGTGACTCGACCAACCTCAACAATACCGTGACTAATGGCGCTACCAGCACGGCGGTTGCTCATGTCCTGGGTGCGCACAATCCGTCAGGCAGCCAGAATGACGACACGGTAAGCGAAGTGGCTTTGCTCGAAGCGAGCTTTGGGCAGATTCAAGCTGTTGGCATCAATGTGGGTGGTGCGGCCCTTGATATTCTCAATCAGGTCGAGGGTGAACTTTCCTCGGTGAGCCCTGATGTGGCCAGTAATATCACCACCGGTGAGCAACTGGCGAGTGTGCTAGCCGATTTTAATCCTGAGGTTCAGCTTTATGATGCAGGCAATGACACCATTTTGGGTGGCGCTGGAGATGACTTGATTTTCGGCGACGTGTTGTACACCGATATCCTGGCCGCTGCTGCGGCGTTACCCACCTCGGCGGGTGCAGGTTGGCAGGTTTTTGCTTTACTGGAAGCCGGGGCCGGAGCGGGTGGGTATGCGACATGGACCCGCGCAGATACCTTGGACTATGTCCTGACTCACGCGGATGAACTCGCTCAAGAGTCTGGACGTGCACTCGGTCATGACACCATTGATGCCGGTGCGGGGAACGATCTGGTGTATGGGCAAGAGGGTAATGACACCCTCTTCGGCGGCAGTGGTAATGATGTATTGTTCGGTGGGTCGGGTAACGACACGCTATTGGGCGGTGATGGCGATGACATTCTGATCGGCGGTTTGGGCGCCGATATCATGAGTGGTGGGGCTGGCCAAGATACTTTTATTTGGCAGTTAGGGCATCTGGGTGGTGGAGTTGATCATATTACCGACTTTTTTATTGGATCAAATATCGGCGATTCGGATGTTCTGGACTTGTCACAACTGTTAACCGGTGCTGATACAAGTATCGCGAGTCTGCAAAGTTACCTGGATTTCGCATTCGCCGGGACGACAACCACTATTTCAGTGAGTACTAATGTGGGCGGGCCAGTAGAGCAGCAGATAGTGTTGGATAACATCAACTTGTCGACGTTCTATGGCACGGCCAGTGAAGCCAGCATAATCACCAGTCTGCTCGATGATAATGCGCTTAAAGTCGATACCGTCTAAACCGTCGCCGTCCTGCCTGCGGCTTTTCCTGCGGGCAGCGACTTTGCGGTGAGCAGTGTAATCGGTGCGTATGCTCGTGCGTGGCGCGCTGAATAACGCATGTGGCTAGCGCCGGTTGGGCAGGGTTTTCTGTTTGAGGATATAAATGCTGACCAGTACTGCGCTGGTCAGCATAAAGGCGCGTGCCCAGAACAGGGGAACCAGGTAGCAGGAGAGGGCAATACTGAGCCACATCAGGGCGATGCTGTAGACCTTGGCTTTGAGCGGTATACCCTGCCCTTCAAGGTAGTCGCGCACCCATGGGCCCAGCCTGGGGTGCAGCACTAACCACAGATAAAAGCGTTTTGAGCTGCGCACGAAGCAGGCTGCGGCGAGTAACAGGAATGGCGTGGTAGGCAGTACCGGCAGAAAAATCCCGATCACCCCGAGTGCTACGCACAGCCAACCCAAGGCCAGCAGTGCATAGCGTATCAGTGGATTACGGTTTTCCTTTATGTCATGCGCCATGGCCTTGGCGCAGACTCAGTGGTGACGAGGCTTGAGCAGGGCTGGTTTTTCTTCCGGGGCCTGGCACAGCAGAAACAGTGCGGTCAGTAGTTCAGGTATCTGCTCCACCATGCTGTCTACCAGGTCGCGGTCGCTGGCGATTTCGGTGAACTCTGGTTGCTCATCGAACAAGCCGGAGGCGACCATGATCGGCAGCAGCAGCTCGCTGACTTCGTCTTCGGCATCGTCGAACCAGACGGATTCACGCAGGAATACCCCTTCCATGAAGCCGATGCACCAGCCGCGCAGGTCGGAGTCGTCTGGATCGTCGCCGAGGTCGAGTTCGCAAGGTACTTCTGGATCGTCATCGCTGGCCAGTTGGCGGGCGATATGAGTCTGCAGTTGCACCAGGGTGGCTTCGATGTCGTCGCGCTCCTCGTCACTGCGGTAATGCGGTGGCTCGGAGAACAGGGCATCGATCCACTCACGCTCCGGTACCGGTTCGGGACAGATCGACAAGGCAGTGAGGTAGCCGTGGGCGGCCACGTAGTCCAGAGCCTCTTCGTGCAGCTCATCGGCGTCGAGAAAGGCTTGCAGGCGGGACAGTTGCTCGGCGAAGGACATCGTGGGGCTACCTTGAAGAAGTAAACGAGGATGGATTCTAGTCCAGACCTGCTACAGCGGCCACAGTTCTAGGCAAATGCCCGGTGAAAACATATCAAAACTCAGTCCGGCAAGCAGGTGCGTATACTGCGCAGCTCGTTTCGGAGACCTTTTCATGCTTGACCAGGCACTGCGCATCCTCAAAGACGTTTTCGGCTATGACAGCTTCCGTGGCCGCCAGGGGGCGATCATCGAGCGCGTGGCGGGTGGTGGCGACGCCTTGGTATTGATGCCAACCGGCGGTGGCAAGTCGCTATGTTTTCAGGTGCCGGCCTTGTTGCGCGAGGGCTTGGCGGTGGTGGTGTCGCCTCTGATCGCTTTGATGGACGACCAGGTTGCCACCCTCGACGAGTTGGGGGTGGCGGCAGTGGCCCTGAATTCCACCCTGAATGCCGAGCAGCAGCGCCAGATCGCCGAGCGAATCAACCGCGGCGAAATAAAAATGCTCTACCTGGCTCCAGAACGCTTGGTGCAGCCGCGCATGTTGGCGTTTCTGCAGCGCTTGGATATTGCGTTGTTCGCCATCGACGAGGCGCATTGCGTATCGCAATGGGGGCATGACTTCCGGCCGGAGTACCTGCAGTTGGGCCAGTTGGCCGAGCTGTTTCCCACTGTGCCGCGCATCGCCCTGACCGCTACGGCAGATATGCGCACCCGTGAAGAGATCGTGCAGCGCCTGCATCTGCAAAATGCCGAGCGTTTTCTCTCCAGCTTCGACCGGCCAAACATTTTCTACCGCATCGTGCCCAAGGATCAGCCGCGCAAGCAGTTGCTGGCCTTTCTCGCCGAGCGCAAGGGCGATGCCGGCATCGTCTATTGCATGTCACGGAAGAAAGTCGACGATATGGCGGCTTTCCTCAGCGAGCAGGGGTTCCCGGCGTTGCCTTACCACGCCGGCCTGGCCAATGAGTTGCGCGCCTATCACCAGAAGCGCTTCCTCAACGAGGAAGGCTTGATCATGGTGGCGACCATCGCCTTCGGCATGGGCATCGACAAGCCGAACGTGCGCTTCGTCGCGCACCTGGACCTGCCTAAATCGCTTGAGGCCTACTATCAGGAAACCGGTCGTGGTGGTCGTGATGGATTGCCGGCGGACGCCTGGATGGCCTATGGCCTGCAGGACGTGATTTTTCTCAAGCAGATGCTCAACAACTCCGAAGGCGACGAACGGCACAAGCGTGTCGAACAGCACAAGCTCGACGCCATGCTCGCGCTCTGCGAAGAGACTCGCTGCCGGCGGCAGACGCTGTTGGCTTATTTCGACGAGGACATGCCCAATCCCTGCGGCCATTGCGACAACTGCATCGATGGGGTACAGACCTGGGATGCCACCGAGCCGGCACGCCAGGCGCTCTCGGCGATTTATCGCAGCGGTCAGCGCTACGGCGTTGGGCATCTGGTCGATCTTTTGCTCGGGCGTGATAACGACAAGGTGCGCAGTTTGGGTCATCAGCACCTGACGGTATTTGGCGTCGGCAAGGCGCTCAGCGACGGCGAGTGGCGCTCGTTATTCCGTCAACTGGTGGCCCGCGGCCTGGCCGATGTCGACCTCGAAGGCTATGGCGGCTTGCGTCTCTCTGACAGTTGTCGGCCCTTGTTGCGCGGTGAGGTGGCTTTGCAATTGCGCCGCGACCTTAAACCGCAACACACGGCGAAAACTTCCAGCAGTGCTGCCAGCCAGCTGGTGCGTGGCGACGAGCGCGAGCAGTGGGAAGCCCTGCGCGCGCTGCGGCGCAAGTTGGCCGAGGAGCATGCGGTACCGCCTTATGTGATCTTCCCTGACGCCACGCTATTGGAAATGCTGCGCAGCAAGCCTGGCAGCCTTGCCGAAATGGCTCAGGTCAGCGGCGTCGGCGCGCGCAAGTTGGAGCGCTACGGCGAGGCTTTTCTTGAGGTGCTGAGTGGAAATGCCGAGGCGCCGCGGGTGGTGCTCGACTTGCGTCATGAATTGGTCAGCCTGGCCCGCGCCGGTATGACTCCGTTGCAGATCGCTGGCCAGCTCAAATGCAGCGAAAAGAACGTCTACAGCATGTTGGCCGAAGCCATTAGCCGCCAGCAGCTATCTCTGGAGCAAGCGCTGGACCTGCCGGAAGAGCTGCTCGGTGAGATCCAGGATGCTTTTCTCGACGGAGAAGGCGAGCTGCCGCCGGTGGCCGAAGTCAGCCGGTTGTTCGTTGGGCGCGCCGGGGACGGCGTGTTGTACTGCGTGCGCGCGGCGTTGCAGGCTGAGTTCGGCGGCTGAGAGCTCTGCCTGAACCCTTCTGCCCCGCGACCACGAGCAGGCAGTGGAGTGTTGTCGCCAGTGACTATCACCGGCGTTCGAGTCCTCGCCGTGAGTCGGTATATGAAGGGTGTAAATATTGAAGGGGTCCAAGGGCTTGCTCTCGAGGCTGTGGTTATGATTAGCTCGCTAATAGTTAGTTTTTGATACTTAAAGAGTCTTTTAGCCATGTCGCAGTCGCCGTCGCAGTTGGATCCACACCGTTTCGCCATGCAGTTAGCCCAGCTATCACGCTCCTGGCGCGCCGAACTTGATCGCCGTCTGGTCGGGCTCGGCCTGTCACAGGCGCGCTGGCTCGTGCTCTTGCACCTGTCGCGCTTTGCCGAATTACCGACCCAGCGCGAGCTGGCGCAAAGCGTGGGGGTCGAGGGGCCAACCCTGGCACGTTTGCTCGACAGCCTTGAAGCCCAGGGCCTGGTCACCCGGCAGGCGGTGCCGGAAGATCGGCGTGCCAAGAAAATTGCCCTGAGCCCGCCCGCGCAACCATTGATTGAAAAGATCGAGGCCATTTCCACTCAGTTGCGCAAAGAGCTCTTCGCGGGTATCGATGAAGAAGAGCTGCGCCGTTGCCAGCAGGTGCATGCGCGGATTCTGGGTAATCTGGAAAAACGTTGATGGGGCAGGACCTGCCTGATCTGCAGGCCCGCTTTGGCGCGCGCTATCCGCGCTGGTTGTTGGGCATATTGATGATCGCCAGCATGGCCATGGTGCTGGCTTCGACCAGTATCAACGTGGCTCTGCCTGCGATCATGCTGGATTTTTCGATTGGCCGGCCGCAAGCGCAGTGGCTGTCCACCGGCTTTCTTGCGGCCATGACGGCGGGTCTGTTACTGGCCGCATGGGCTCATTCGCGTTTTGGTGCCAGGCGCACCGCACAGTTCGGCTTGCTGTTGTTCGTCATCAGTTCGTTGCTGGCACTGGTCGCTCATGAGGCCTGGCAGCTGATTGCCCTGCGCATCGTTCAGGGTTTGTGCGCCGGTATCGTTCAGCCCTTAGCCGTGGTGCTGATCTTTCGTGTATTTGTTGGCGGCGGCCGTGGGATGGCCTTGGGGGTCTATGGTTTGGGGGTGATGGTTGCGCCCACGCTGGGGCCGACTATCGGCGGCTATCTGGTCGATCACTTCGGCTGGGAGGCGGTATTTTGGATGCCATTGCCCATGTGCGGCCTGGCGATGCTGGGCGGACAGTGGTTGTTGCCCAGTCGGCGGGATAGAACCACGCCTTTTCTGGATGTATGGGCCTTCATTTTATTGTGCGTGGGCTTGTTTGCCTTGCTCGGCGCCTTGGCCGAGGCTCAGCGTTTTGCCTGGCTGGCACCGCGGGTATGGTTGCCCGGTCTGCTGGGTGCGTTGGCATTCATCGGGTTTTTCACACGTAGTTGGCACAGCGAAAAACCGCTTTTGCCGTTGCGCTTATGGCGTAATGCCGGCTTTCGCAATGCCAGTTGGGTGGCCCTGACCCTGGGCATGGGCCTGTATGGCTCGACCTATCTCATCCCTCTGTACCTGCAAACCGTCGAAGGCTATAGCGCCGGGCGCGCAGGCTTGCTGTTGCTGCCAACCGGCGTACTGATGGGCGCTGCTTCCTTTGTCGGTGGCTGGCTCAGCGATAAGCAGTCGGCGGCTTTGCTGCTGGTCAGCGGGTTGCTGATCTTCGCGCTGTCTAGCGCAGGACTGGGCTGGCTCGAGCAGGGTGCATCGTTCACCGTGCTGTGCTTTTGGGCGTGTGTTGGACGGGTTGGCCTGGGGCTGCTGTTGCCGGCGTTGAGCACCGGGTCGCTGGACATCCTCAGTGCCCAGGAGCTGGCCTTGGGTGCGGGTGCGATTACCTTCGTGCGGCAGCTCGGCGGAGCTTTTGGCGTCAACTTGCTGACGTTCTTTCTCGAGTGGCGCCACAGCCGTGAAGGCGGCGATCCGGCCGCCGAGGCCATGGCATTCCAGCAGAGTTTCTGGCTGATGGCCTTGGTCTTCGCGCTGACTGTGCTAGCCGCTTGGCGCGTGCGCCCGACACGCCGCTAACGCAATATGCCGGTGGTTATTGAAGGCGCTTTTACGGGCCATGTAGCCGTTAGTCAGTGCTGCGAGCCCTGCGGGATGACGGTCTGTGTTTCAGTCGCTAAATTAGGCTGAGCAAGGGGCGGGTAGCGGCATCTGGCGCATAACGTTGATAAAGCCATTTTATTGACTGCCATCCTGCGCTTTTGCGTATGATGGCAACCTGCCTTGTAACTACTAACGCACAAATTCGCGCAGCCCTGTAGATCATAGCCATACTCACTCACTAGCCGGGTTCGACATGGAATGTTTCCCGGCGTTAGAATTTGCTGCACCCACTGTTTTCACCACTGAGGGATATGCACGCCAGCGCGTGGGGTGGTGTAACGACTCGGGAGCGGAGTCAGCGGGAGAGTTAACATGTCTCGAGTCCGGCAATTGCTGATCGGCCTTGCTTCAAGTTCGGCATTTTATTCCGGGGTAGTACCCGCCTTGGGGCTGGGTGAAATCACCCTGCATTCGGCCCTGAATCAGCCGTTAGATGCTGAAATCGAATTGCTGGAAGTCGCCGATTTGACCAGCAGTGATCTGTTGGTGCGGCTTGCATCTGCCGATGTATTCAGTCGCTCAGGTGTCGATCGCCTGTTCTTCCTGAACGACCTGCGTTTCACCCCCTTGCTGCGAGGCGGCAACAGCGTGATCCGCGTGGTGTCGAGTCAGCCGGTGCGCGAGCCCTACTTGAACTTCATTGTCGAGGTGGCGCGGCCCAACGGTGCGTTGTTGCGCGAATACACCCTGTTGCTCGACCCGCCCAATTCATCGGCTTTTCGTACCGTTGCTGCCGCGCCAGAAGTGCAAGCTTCTCCTGAGCGTGCACAGGCTTCGTCAACGTCAACGTCAACGTCAACGTCAACGCCAGCCCCCGCCGCGCCGCGCGTCATGCCAGTGGCTGATGCGGGCGCGCAGTATCAGGTCGTCAGCGGCGACAGTCTGTGGAAGATAGCGGCAGATTTGCGCGCCGCTGGTAGTCAGGCATCGCAGCAAGCGTTGATGCGCGATATCCATGCGCTTAATCCGCAGGCATTCACCCGTGGTGATATCAACCGCCTGCAGGCGGGGGGCGACTTGCTTCTCCCCGATACAGCGCAAGCCGGCAGTGCGCCGATCATGCGCGTCACCGCCGATACTGATGTCAGCGCTGAGCTGCAAGCTCAAGCGCCAGGAGAGCCGCCAGCTGACCCGCAGGTTGAGCAGGTGGCACTGATGCAGCAGCGCCTGGATCAGGAATTGCTTAGTCAGGCCGAGGAAAATCTCAAGCTGCAACAGAGCGTTATTGACCTGCAGACACAGGTGCAGCAATTGCAGGCACAGATGAGCGGCAGGGATCAGCAATTGGCCGAGTTGCAAGCCCAGTTGGTCGAGCGCTCTGTAGTCGAACAATCGCCTCCCGCGCCTGTAGTTGCAGAGCCTGCGGTGGGTGTGCCGAACGAGTCCGGCGAGACGCCGGGCCGTAACTGGTTCAGCATCGTTTTGGCTGCGCTGGCCTTGTTGCTGGTCGGCTTGCTTGGGCTGTTTTGGCGCCGCCGTCGCGCGCCTTCGCCAGAAAACCCTCAGGCAGTATCTGCTGAGCCCTTAGTGATCGCGCCTGAACCTATTACGCCGCCGCTGCGTAGCGTTCCTTTGGCCGCTCGTGCTACTCCAGCATCGGCAGCTGCAAACAATCCAGTCGACGCGTTGGAAGGCGCGAATATCTACATTGCCTATGGCCGCTTCAGTGAGGCCGCAGTGATTCTGCGCAAGGCGTTGGATGTGCAGCCAGAGCGCAGCGATATTCGCTTTCGTTTGCTTGAAGTGCTGGCGCAGCAGGGTGATGCCCGGGCCTTTGCCGAAGAGGAAGCAGTCTTGCGTGCGTCCGGTTTCACTGCTGCGCGTATTGATCAGCTCAAGGCGCGTCACCCCAGGTTGCTCGATGCCCCTGCGGCTGCCGAGACGCTAGACGATGCCGCGCTGGTGCTGGACGAGTCGCAGTTGCAGGCGCCAGCGCACGCAGCAGATGAAGCGCTGGAGGATGACTTTCAACTTAATCTGGATGACCTGTCGCTGGACGCAGATTGGGATCTGGTCAGTCCGTTCCCAACCAGCATGCGTAAGAAAAGTACTGACGCGACGTCCGATGGCTTCGAGGGTGACGATGTCGCAGTAGGGTTTGAACCGACGAGCAATCGCGATGCGCGGAGTCCCTTCGCCCAATCCATGCTGGTTGAAGAGGCCACGGCAGACGACTGGTTGCAGGAAAATCTGGGCGAAGACTTTCTCGCTCAGCCACTTATCGAAGACAGTCCGCTGTTGCACGACTTCGAACAGTTGGCCGGGAACCACGACAACCTGGCCAAGCTGAATTTGGCGCTGGCCTATATCGAGCAGGGTAGTCTGGAAAGCGCGTGCAATATCCTCAACGAAGTCATCAGCGATGGGGATGATGAGCAGAGGCAGGAAGCCCGCGAGTTGTTGGCGAAAATTGCCTGAAGGCATTTCCTCTAGCTGCTTGGGTTTTCACCTGAAAGGCCCGCTTACCTGCGCAAGGTAGGCGGGCCTTTTTACGTTGCAAGCTGGGGTGGGAGTATCATCATTTTTTTGCGTAGGCGGAGTGGTTATGTCCAGCGGCAAAGTTGAAGTCACCATTACTTACTGCACCCAGTGCCAATGGCTGTTACGCGCAGCCTGGCTGGCCCAGGAACTGCTGTCGACCTTTGCCGATGACTTGCGCAAGGTCAGCCTGCAGCCTGGTACCGGCGGAGTGTTTCGCGTGACCTGCGATGACGTGCAGATATGGGAGCGTAAGGCCGATGGCGGCTTTCCCGAGGCCAAGGTACTCAAGCAGCGCTTGCGCGACTTGATCGATCCGGCGCGTGATCTTGGCCACAATGATCGTACGAGCTGAGCTTGATCGCTTGGTCAGCTTTTGTGCTTGCGGACTTGCTCTCTGGCTTTCCAGGGGCTAGGGTTGCGAGCCTTGTCAGTCTAGTCGTCACGATGTTGGAAGCTTAGTGAAAACCTTGCCAGAAGCCTGTCTGCACTTATATTTTCGACCCTCCTTGGGCAGCGCCAATTGAAAGCGCCATCTAGAGTTTTGCTATTGCTGGCTCTGGTGATTGCGGCGATCAATCTGCGCCCCGGTATCACCTCCCTGGCACCCCTGATTGAGCGGATTGCCGAAGAGCTGGCCCTCAGTCGTGGCTTGATCAGTCTGACCACGGCATTGCCGGTGCTGTGTATGGGTTTGCTTGCGCCTTTTGCGCCGCGCCTGGCGATGCGTGTAGGGCTGGAGCGGACCATTGCCTTGTGTATGGGGGTGATCAGCGTCGCGTTATTGATGCGCCTGGCCGGTCAGTCCAGTGTTGTGTTGATTGCCAGTGCGGTTTTGCTCGGTACGGCCATTGCCATTGCCGGCCCCTTGCTGTCGGGATTCATCAAGCGCCACTTCGCGGGACAGATGGGCACGGTGGTCGGCTGGTATTCCCTGAGCATGGCTGTCGGCGGCGCTGCTGGCGCCGTACTGACGGCGCCAGCGACGCAACTGTTAGGTGACAGTTGGCCTCAGGGGTTGGCGGTTTGGGCCTTGCCCGCGGTAGTGGGGTTGTTGTTGTGGTTGTACCTGCCTAATCGTGCGGAGTCCGCAGATGCTGCAGAAGCCGGCAGCGGTTTGCCATGGAATCAACCGCGGGCCTGGTTGATCAGCTGCTTTTTTGCGATTCAGGCCGGGCTGTTCTATGCCTTGGCAACCTGGGCGGTGGCGCGTTACCACGAGGCAGGCCTGACGCTGCTGCACAGCAATGCGCTGTTTAGTATCTCGATGTTGATGGGCATGCCCAGTGCTTTTCTGTTGCCCTGGTTGGCACAGCGTTTCGGCAATCGCTATGCCTTGTTGGTTGCCTGCGGATTGTTGTCGTCCGTGAGCCTGGCGATGATTACCTTCGTGCCGACCTTCGTTCCAGAGCTGTGGGCTGTGACTATCGGTTTCGGGCTCGGTGGTTCATTTTCCCTGTCCCTAGTGCTGCCGCTTTACGAGGCGCGCTCGCCGCTGGCGGTCAGCCGTTGGACCGCAATGATGCTCTGCATGGGCTACAGCATGGCGTGCCTGACGCCAGTTCTCACTGGGTTGGCACGCGATCTGGCCGGCCACTATCAATTGCCGTTCATGGTGTTGACCAGCTTGGCGCTGCTGATGACAGTGCTGGCCTGGGTCATGCGCCGCGCTCCGCGCCATCGCTGATCAGGCGAGTGTGAGTCGACTGGCAAAGTGAAAAAGTTTCCCTGTGGCTCCTTTCTCGATAAACGGCGCTGTGATAGAAGGCAGCCTTGATTTTCGGGAGTACTCATGTGGAGTCTGAATCGATCGTCTATGGCTGCATTCGCGACTGGCCTGCCGACAGCCCGGCGCAGAGCCGTCTGCGTCGTCAGATCAACCATCGGGTATTGGCTGAGTTGCCGGCTGGTGAGGCCTGGCCATTTCTCGGGCGCGAGATGTTTGCCTTTTGCCAGCAGCCCGGTGAAGGCTTGTACCAGACGCAGGTGATTCACTTCGGTGCCAGTTACCGCGCAGTCGAGTACGAGTGGGGCTTGTGGGTCGAGCAGTTCGAGACCCTGCTCAAGCGCTTGTACTGGGCCAGTGCCGTGGTTCATCTGGAAACCGAATTGAGCGGCACTCATACCTTTCGCTGGGAGTCAGACAACGGTTGCCACAGCCCACAAGAGGGTGAGCTGCGGGTGCGCTGTGCCTGGGAGCGCGAAGGTGGCGTGCGCGGCTAATAAACCCGGCAGCCACCTGCTCCGGCGCTCAGAGTTTAGGTTGGCGATACAGGTCGATCAGCACCTGGTCGAGAATCGATGAGGCGCCCCAGGGGCGCGGATCATTGAGAATCGCCACCACCGCCCAGCTATTGCCATTGCTGTCGCGGCTGAAGCCGGCGATGGCGCGGACATTGTTCAGGGTGCCAGTCTTAATATGCGCCTCGCCGACCAGGGCCGTGCGGTGCAGGCGTTTGCGCATGGTGCCGTCCATGGCCACCAGCGGCATGGAGCTGATGAATTCGGCGGCGTAGGGGCTTTTCCAGGCGGCCTGCAGCAGCTGCGCCAACTCCCGCGCACTGACCCGTTCGTCACGCGACAGGCCGGAGCCATTCTCGATGACCAGGTGCGGTGCGGTAATGCCCTTGCGCGCCAACCAACCTCGAATTACCCGCTGGGCGGCCTTGGCATCGTCACCGTCGGCTTCATTGCGAAACTGCGCGCCGAGGCTCAGAAACAGCTGACGGGCCATGGTGTTGTTACTGTATTTATTGATGTCGCGGATGATCTCCACCAGATCTGGAGAGAAGGCGCGTGCGAGTAGGCGGGCGTTTTTCGGCACATCGGCGAGGCGATTCTTGCCGAGGATCTTGCCGCCCAGTTCCTGCCAGATGGCCCGCACGGTCCCTGCTGCATAGTCAGGATGGTCGAGCAGGGACAAATAGGTCTGGGAGCTGCAGCCTTCTGCGAGTTGGCCGCTGACAATCACGGTGGTGCCGTCGAACTGTTTCACCGGGTTGTAGCGTACATCCGGCCAGCCTGGGCACTTGCCTGCAGGTAAAGCCTTGACCCGGTTGTCGATGCGAATCTCGGCAATCGGTGGCTCGACGGCGATGTGCACCTTGCCGGCGTCGGTACGTGCAACGAAGCGCAGCGCCTTGAGGTTGACCAGCAATGCGTCGGGAGTGACCAGGTACGGTTTGTTGCTGTCGCCACCGTCATCGTTGAAGGTCGGCAGGGTTGGCTGGTTGAAGTGGCCGCGGTCAAGCACCAGGTCACCGGTAATCTGATGCACGCCGTTGGCTCGCAGGTCGCGGAGCAACAGCCAGAGTCGTTCCATGTTCAGCTTGGGGTCGCCACCGCCTTTGAGGAACAGGTTGCCGTGCAGCACACCGTCTTTCAGCGTGCCGTCGGTATAGAACTCGGTTTTCCATTGGTGTGTGGGGCCGAGTAGTTCCAGCGCGGCAAAGGTTGTCACCAGCTTCATGGTCGAGGCCGGATTGATCGACACGTCGGCGTTGAAGAAGGTGCTGGTACCCGGCCCGGTAAGTGGCAGGGTGACCACCGACAGGGATCGACTGCTGATTTTGCTGGCTTTCAGCGATTGCTCAACCTTGGCGGGCAGGCTGCTGTTGACTGCGGCATGCAGAGGCAATGCGAAGGGCAGGAGCAAGCCTGCGATGGCCAGTTTGCGCAATGTGTTGATCATGGGCATATACCCTCCAAGTGAGGGGTGAAAATCATGGGCGACATGTACGGAAAATCCCGTCGAGGTTTTGCGAATTGCCGCACATTATGCCCCAGGCTAGTCCTGAGTGCGCCGTCCTGCTGTCAGCATAATGCGTGCTCAAGTGTGGCGCCTGTCGCCCTGCTGGCAGAGAGGCGGGCAATTCCTTCGGCAAACTGCTAAAGTGCCGCGCGTTATCACTTTTGAGGATTGTTCCATGGCTACTAACCGTTCCCGCCGTCTGCGCAAAAAACTCTGCGTGGATGAATTCCAGGAGCTGGGTTTTGAGCTGAACCTGAACTTCAAAGACGATCTGGCCGAAGAGGCCATTGATGCATTCCTCGATCAGTTTCTGCGTGACGCCATGACCGCCAATGGTCTTGGTTATGTCGGCGGCGATGACTATGGTCTGGTATGCCTGGCCAAGCGTGGCTCGGTCAGCGAAGAGCAGCGTTCCCAGGTTGAAGCTTGGCTGAAAGGTCGCGATGAGCTGGTCGACATTACCGTCAGCCCGCTGATGGACGTCTGGTACCCGGACAGCACCATCAACACTCCGGCCTGATGTCTAACGGCTGGGCATGCAACATGCCCAGCCGTTGTTCTACTGTCCCCCTGCCGTTTCGCAAGCAGGCATCAACTTCAGCGACTGTATAAGGTTGTCCGTCCCTCAAGCGCCTACAGCGAACTGGTCGTAACCCGATTAGCCTGTAAGCCCGGCTTTGCTCAGCACGTCCACCTCATCCACCTCATCGATCTGTTGCGCTTGCATGAAGCGTTCGGCGTAGCGCTGATAGATTTTCGTGCGCACGAACAAGCCAAACAGCTGCGGGTCTATGTGTGCGTTTTTGCACATGTCCGCCATGATATTTAGCGACTCCGAGAGCTGCTTGCCCTTTTTGTAGGGACGATCTGCGGCCGTCAATGCTTCAAAAATGTCAGCAATGGCCATCATGCGCGCCGGCAGGCTCATCTGTTCTCGGTGCAGGCGTTTCGGGTAGCCGCTGCCATCCATTTTCTCGTGGTGGCCGCCAGCGATTTCGCTAACGCTTTGCAAGTGCGCGGGGAAGGGTAGGCGATCGAGCATGATGATGGTCTGCACGATGTGGTGGTTAATGAGGTAACGCTCTTCGGCCGTCAGGGTGCCGCGGGAGATGCTGAGGTTGTGCAGTTCGCCGCGATTGAATTTATGCAGCGGTACGTCCAGCTTGAAGCCCCAGGGATTATCGGGCGGGAGTATTTCTGTGGCGAGGCGCTCGATCAGGTGTTCGGGCTTGTCGGCCAACAACGACTCTTTGGTTGGCAGGCTCGGCGCCAGCTGCTGTTCATGGCGCGTGGTTTCTTCCCAGGACAAGCCGAGGCGGTCATCCAGGGTGCGTGTCCAGGTGCGTGTTGCGATCTGCTGCAGGCGCGCCAGATCTGCCTCGGCCATTGCTTCGCCGCCCAGGTTGCTGCGCGCGACGAAGGCAAACTCGTTGTCGAGGGTACTCAGCAATTCATCGCGCAGAGCGGCCAGCTGAGTCTGATCGCCAGCGTGTGCGCAGCCTTGCCAGTAGGTGATCCAGGCGTCACGTTTGAGCACCTCGAAACGCATGCGCACCTCGTGGATGCGATCGTAGAGGGTCTCCAGCTTGGTCGCCTTGTCGACCACGTATTCGGGTGTGGTGACCTTGCCGCAATCATGCAGCCAGGCGGCGATATGCAACGCCTCCCATTCCTCGTCGTTGGGTCGATAGTTTTGAAAGGGTTGTTCATTGCTGTCTGCCGCTGCGCGGGCCAGCATCAGGGTGATCTCCGGCACGCGCTGGCAGTGGCCGCCGGTGTAGGGACTCTTGGCGTCGATGGCGCCAGCGATCAGTTGGATAAAGGCATTGAGCAGCTGTTTCTGTCGTTCCAGCAGGCGTTGGCTTTCAATGCACAGCGCCGCGACGCCGGAAACCGCCTCCACGAACGCTACGCGCTCGGGGCTCTGTATCGCCAGATCGGACAGCTCGCCACGGTCGCAGTGCAACAGCACCAGGATGCCCAGCCTATCGCCTTGGCGATTGTGCAGGCCTGTTGCAACCAGGTGGATGCGTGGGCTGTCGAGAGTGTGCAGCAGGCTTTGGTAATCGCCAGCCTGGTCGAAACCCAGCGAAGCGATGTTGCTTTTGCTGCCATTGGCCGATTGTTGCAGCCAGGAAGGCAGTTGGTCAGTGGCGTTGTCGTAGCCACGAATGCCGTGTTGCTCGAGGCTGTGTTGCGCACCGTCGAGAAACAGGCCATAAGGCTCCAGCCGACCGCTGTCGGCATCGATCAAGTAAATCAAGCCGCCATGGGCCGCACTGATTGTCACCGTTTCTTGTAGTACTCGCTCAAGCAGGGCTTCAAAACGGGTTTGCGCAGAGAGACTGGCGGTGATGTCGAGGAAGCTGGAGATGGTCTCCTTCATCCGCGCCATGGATCTAGCCAGTTGATCCACTTCCAGTACCAATGAGTGATCGCTGGCGGGATAGTTGAAGTCGAAGCGGCGGATGGCCTCGGCTTCCAACACCAGGTTACGCAGGGGCTTGGTTAACATTCGCGAGGCCAGCCAGCCCATGGGTAGGCACAACAGCAAGGTGGTCAGGGTGATCAGTGCGCCTTGCCAGCGGATGCGGTAGGCGTCGGTGAGTAGCTCGTTTTCGGGCACCAAGAGCGCCAGGTGCAGACCTTGCGGCCCACCTTCCTGTAGATGGCTGCGCGAAACGATCCAGCGCCGTTCGCTCAGTTCGAGAATGCCCTGATGCGTGGTCTCCCGCTCATTCTCTGCGAGGAGAATCGCGAGTTCAGGGCTAAGGTCGCGGGCGGGGGTCAGGTGCGGTTTGCCGTTATCCATCATCAGCACACGAGCGCTATCGGGATAGGCCACGGTGTTGCCTTTGGCGTCGAACAGGATCACTTGGCTGTTGGCTGTGACCTTATGTGCGGCCAGGGTCGTGGACAGGTCAGACAGGGTCAAGTCCGCAGCTAGAACACTGTTCGCTCCGGTACGCTTGGCCAGGGTGGTGCCGACTTCCTGGGTGGAGAAAAACACATACGGCTCAGTGGTGATCTGCTCTGAGCGGCTGCTGGCGTTCAGGTACCAGTTGCGGCGGCGTGGGTCGAATGTTTCCAGGGGGCGCTGCTGTTGGCTGATCAGCGTCAGTGCATCATCGAAGAACAGGTACTGGGCCTCTATTGCGGTCTCGCTGCGGTCGATCGACCAGACTTGAAAGGTCGCCTGCTCAGGAGCCGCCAGAAGTTGCTTCAGTGCTGCGCTGCGCAGCGGGCGCAGCATGAAGAAATCACCGTCCGCATAGCCCAGGTACAGTGAGGCCAGCTTGGGGTTATCGCGCAATGCCTGGGCCAGGGGCTCAAGCAGTTCCAGGCGGCCCTGAAGATCAGTCGCTTGGGTTGCGCGATTGAGCACCAGCATATTCAGCAGGTGGTTGATGGGTTGGTAGGTATGCTTGAGGTCTTTTTGCACGTCCTGCTGAATGCGCTCGAACAGCGTGGTGCTGCTGGAGAAGATGATGCGGGAGTTCTGCTGATAGTTGAATAAACCCAGCACTACGCCAGTCAATAGCAGCAGCATGGTGAAAAGCGCGCTGATATGTATATACAGGGGGAAGCGGCGGTCGTTGGGCTTGGGCATCACGCGTCTGTCCCTGAATTGCGCTGCGGATCGATCAAGCATAGCGAACGCTCTGCAGCGCTGCCGGTTAAACGCGATTAACTATAAAAAGATTTCTATTTAGAGCTTTTTAGGTGAGTGCTGCCGCGTCATGCGACTCAAGGTGTTTGCGCCGGCTCGGCCATGGGCCTGGCGCGTTTCACCAGTAATTGGCCAAGGCCGTGCATCAGCAGAGCGACAAACAGCACCAGTACTACGCCAAACAGGGCGTTGAGCAAACGCACCTCGGCAAGCTGCCAGTCCTGCGCAAGGCTTTCGGCGAGCAAGACGAAGCAGACGGTGGTTTGCAGCACGAACAAGCCGTAGTGGTTGGCTTGTATGGCACGGCTGAGGGCGATCAGCGGCAGCAGGGTGGCAACCATCAGCTGCGGATCTTGCAGGCTATGCCCGAGCACAATTAATAACCCGGCAGCAGCCAGGCTGGCCAGGCTCGACTGCAGGGCGCGCACCAGACTGCCCTGAAACTCCAGTTGCAGGGTGGTTACCACGGTCAATGTCAGCCAGTAGCCGCGCTCCAGACCTGCCAGGTTGACGACCACGCCTGCCAGGGAGAAGGCCAGGGTGCACGCCAGTGCATGCAGGCGCCACTGCTGTTTCGGCAGGCGTTTGGCGCGGCGTTTGAGGACCTTGAGGATGCTGACGAAGCGTGGCATGTACGGCCACATGCGCAGGCCATGCATGCCCCGCAGACCGAATGCCAGAAGCATCACCCAGAGCCCGCCGAGGATGAACAGCATGGCAATGGCGAACGGTTTGTCCAGGTTGCCCAGGCTTTGCTGGCCTTGGCCCAGGCACAGGCAGACGGCCAGGCCGATGCCGAGTTTACCGGCCTCGCTACCGAAGCGTTGTAGCCAGGCGAGCAAGAGCCCGAAGGCAGCGAACAGACCCAGGCTGATCAGTGGATCGCTGGCCGACCAGAACCCCAGGCCGGCGCTGCAGGCGCCAAGGCCGATAAGCATCAACATGCGCAGCATACCGAAGCGGTGCAGGGGGTTTGCCTGGGCGGCCTGAAAGGCGCCAACCGATGCCCAGAGAAAGCCCGGGTGGGCACTGAACAAGCCAAGCAGCAAGGGCAGGGCGCAGCCGAAGCCAGCGACCATTGCAGGTCCCCAGGCCGGCGGTCCGGCATGCCAGCTCAAGGTTTTCCGTAGCACGTTCTTCATGGGTCACACCGGACTCGAACGCCCCGTCATTTCACGGGCCATTTCAGTTGCGTAGCTGTCGGTCATGCCGGCGATAAAGTCGATCATGCGCAGGAACGAGGTATACAGCGAGCCATGTGGGTCCGGCGCATTGTTGCCGAGCAGGTCGAGGATGCGCCGGTGCTTGAACGAGGGCGTGCGCCCGCCATGTTGCTCCAGCGCCGCGCCACAAAAGGCGTTGAGGAGGATTTCCAGGGTGGTGTAGGCACCGATCTCGTGCAGGGTTTTGCGCTTGTCCTGGAAGATTTTCTCCCGTGCCATGTCCTTGGCACTCTGCACGCAACGTTTGGCAGTGCCGTGCATGTGCTCGACCAGATCGCCCTGCAGAGTCCCGGCCAGCAGGGCCTCTTGCTGTTCGACGAAGGCATGGGCGGCGGCGTTGGTCAGGTGTTCGATGGCCTTACCGCGCAAAATCGCCAGCTTGCGCCGCTTGGAATCCTGCGGGCCAAGCTGGCGGTAGGTTTCCGGTAGGTCGTCACCGACCAGATCGAGCAGCAGGGCCTCGACTTCGCTGTAGTCGAGCAGCTCCATCTCCAGGCCGTCTTCCAGATCGATCAGGCCGTAGCAGATGTCGTCCGCCGCCTCCATCAGATAGACCAAAGGGTGACGCGCCCAGCGCTGGTCTTCCACCTGTGGCAGACCCAGTTTATGGGCGATTTGTTCGAGTAGCGGCAGTTCGCTCTGGTAACAGCCGAACTTGTGCTTCTTGTAGCCGAGCGCTTCAGCGTGACGCGCGGTCCAGGGGTATTTCAGGTATGTGCCAAGGGTTGCGTAGGTCAGCCGGGTGCCGCCGTCGAACTGGTGGTATTCCAGTTGTGTGAGCACACGAAAGCCCTGGGCGTTGCCTTCAAAACTGAGGAAGTCACCGCGCTCCGTCGCACTCATGCCGTCCAGCCAGCCGCGCCCTGCAGCCTGCAGAAACCAGTGACGAATCGCATCCTCGCCGGAATGGCCGAAGGGCGGGTTGCCGATGTCATGGGCCAGGCACGCCGACTGCACGACCATGCCCAGGTCGCTCGGATCGCACCAGGCGGGCAAATCGGCGCGAATCATCTCGCCGACGCGCATGCCCAGCGAACGCCCCACACAGCTGACTTCCAGCGAATGGGTCAGGCGCGTGTGGATATGGTCGTTGCTTGATACCGGGTGCACTTGGGTCTTGCGCCCCAGGCGGCGGAAAGCCCCGGAGAAGATGATCCGGTCATGATCTTTATGGAAGGGGGTGCGGCCCAGTTCGTCGGCGCTATGAGTCGGTTTGCCGAGTCGTTCACGGTTGAGCAGTGTTTGCCAGTCCAAGGCCAGTCCTCGCCATTCAGTGGCTGATGTCGCTAGCTTCGGGGTTCGCGCGATCGGCTGCAAGCGCTGTAGGGCATCCCTGTCGATTGATTGTGCAGGTGGCCAATGGTGTTACGGGGCTGTGCGGGTACTTGCTGCGTTGATGGGCGTGCAACAAAACGCCGCGAATTGCGGCGTTATGGTTCAGCTAGGTAAACACTTAGGGGGCTTTTGCCTGGCTGTCAGCGTCGCGTGGCGGGTTACGCCTTAGCAGCGGGAAAGCTATCAGGGCAATACGCAGCCAGCGGCGCCAGTTGCCACGACGTACGCCCAGCGTCGCCAATAACAGAGCGCCACCGGCGACCCACAGTGGTGCGTTACTGTTGCCCAGCTCTTCGCGCCAATGGCTGCTGAAATACTGCGCCTGCCGCAGCGGCTGGAGCATTACCAGGGTTTCGTGGCGCAGTTCCTGGCGATGCATTTCCAGGCGCAGGCGCAACATGGCTTTGCGCAACTCGCTGCGCGAGGCTTTGGCGGGCAGTTCAGGTAGGCTCATGGCAGCAGTTGCTCGCGGTCGCGGGCCAGTTCTTCGAGGCTGGCACTGAACGGTGGAGGGGCATTGCGCAGGTGTGCCAGCAAGCGCAGCAGGCAAACCAGCAGACCCAGGGTATAGGCTGCGCACAAAGCGATGATCACGGTCAGCCGATGGCTGTCCCAGAAGTTGATCAGCAGCGCAGCGGACAGGCCAATCACCAGTAGCAAGCCAAACACCAGGCTCAGGCTGGTTAGCACCAGCAGGCGAAGCGTGTGGCTTTGCTGCTCTTTGAGTTCTTCGCCGAACAGTGCGATATGACCCTGCAATAAACCCAGCAGGGCACCGCCAAAACGCCGCGGTGAACTGCCGCGGCTAGGTGTGGAAGGTGGTGTTGTGGCGTCCATGTCTTCTCTCTTCAGCGCCGCGTGATCAGCATGCCCAACAGCAAGCCTATGGCGGCGGCAACGCCCAGAGTTTGCCACGGATGCGTCTGCACATAACCTTCGGTGGCCTGGACTGCAGCCCTGCCGCGGTCACGCAACGAATCTTCTGCATTGTGCAAGGTGGAGCGAGCGCGGCCCAGGCTGGTGCGAATCTGTTCGCGAAGCTCTTCAGCTTGCTCGCCTACCAGGCTGGCTGAGTGCTGCAGCAGTTTTTCGGTATCGGTAACCAGTGCCTGAAATTCGTTGAGCAGATCATCCTGGCTGGTTGTGCTGGCGTTTTTACGTGGCATCGGGTCTCTCCTTGAGCAGTTTTGTTCAGTGTAAGAGCTTCGAGTGCTGTTCGGGGGGTTGGGTTCATTCCTTTATGTCGCCGGGCGGAAACGGACTAATCAGATGCTGGTACAGCGTTTGCTATGTGCTGGTGCGCGCCCTTGTCGATGTGCTCTTTTATAGGGCCTGCCAAGGGTTGGCCTGGACGCCATGGTGCATTGATAAGCCACTAATAAATATAGATTAAGTACCTTCCTGGCAGTTTTGACAGGCTCTGTTTCAGAGCCTTGTAAGGCTGTCTTGGGTGAAGTGGACCGGTCGCTGTGCTGCCAGATGGTGCGCATGCAGCCTCCGGTGATCCGCTTTGGTGCTTTTTCCCTAAATACGGAGTTTTCTTTGCCGATGGAAAATATCAATAGTGCTGTGGAAACCTTGATTCACGGCTCCAATACCCTGTTTATTCTGCTTGGTGCGGTGATGGTGCTGGCCATGCATGCCGGTTTCGCCTTTCTTGAGGTGGGCACGGTACGGCAGAAGAATCAGGTCAACGCGTTGTCGAAAATACTCTCCGACTTTGCTGTTTCGGCGCTGGCCTATTTCTTTATAGGCTACTGGATCGCCTACGGTGTGACGTTCCTCGAACCGGCAAACGTGCTGATCGAAGGCAACGGTTATGCCTTGGTCAAGTTCTTCTTTCTGATGACCTTCGCTGCAGCGATCCCGGCGATCATCTCCGGTGGTATCGCCGAACGGGCGCGGTTTGGTCCGCAACTGTGCGCCACTGTTCTGATCGTCGCCTTCATCTACCCGTTCTTCGAGGGCGTGATCTGGAACGGTAACTATGGCGTTCAGGATTGGCTTGCGGCGCAGTTTGGTGCGCCTTTCCATGACTTTGCCGGTTCGGTGGTGGTGCATGCGATGGGCGGCTGGCTGGCCCTGGGTGCAGTGCTGTTGCTGGGGCGGCGTAACGGGCGCTATCGCGACGGCAAGCTGGTGGCATTCGCGCCGTCGAATATTCCGTTTCTCGCCCTGGGTTCGTGGATTCTGATCATCGGCTGGTTTGGTTTCAACGTCATGAGTGCGCAGACCCTCGGCAGCGTCAGCGGCCTGGTAGCGGTCAATACGCTGATGGCGATGGTTGGCGGTACGGTGGCGGCTTTGCTGGTTGGGCGCAATGACCCGGGCTTTCTGCACAACGGCCCGTTAGCCGGATTGGTGGCGGTCTGCGCCGGCTCCGACCTGATGCACCCGGTCGGCGCCCTGGCCACTGGCGCCATCGCCGGAGCCCTGTTCGTCTGGGCGTTCACCGCGACCCAGGTCAAATGGAAGATCGATGACGTACTCGGCGTCTGGCCGTTGCACGGTTTGTGTGGCGTGTGGGGCGGGATCGCCTGCGGGATCTTCGGTCAGCAGGCGTTGGGCGGTCTGGGTGGCGTCAGTCTGAGCAGTCAACTGGTCGGCAGCGCGCTGGGCGTAGTGGTGGCGTTGCTGGGTGGTTTGCTGGTGTATGGCGCGCTCAAGGCGCTGGTCGGCATTCGCCTGAGTCAGGAAGACGAGTTCAATGGCGCCGACCTGTCCATCCACAAGATCGGCTCGCTTAGCCAAGACTGATCAAGGCATTGCAAAACGCAAAAAGCCCGGCTCGAATGAGCGCGGGCTTTTTGTTTTCAGTCAGATTACAGCAGCGGAATGCTGTAGCTGACGATCAGGCGGTTTTCGTCGAGCTCACCGGTGCTGGCGTCGGAGCGCACCATGGCATTACGCCAGCGCACGCCGAGGTTTTTCAGGGGGCCTTCCTGAACAACGTAGCTGATATCCAAGTCGCGTTCCCACTCTTTACCGTTCTGGTTTGCGACCTCGAAACCATCGCCGGTTACATAACGTACGAAGGCCGTCAGGCCGGGTACGCCATAGGTGGCGAAGTTGATGTCGTAGCGCGCCTGCCAGGATTTCTCGTCCTTGCGGGTGAAATCGAGGATCTGCAGGTAGTTGACGATGTAGGGGTCGGTCTCGCTGAGGAAGGGAAAGGCGTTGTCGCCGCCGACTTCCTGATAACCCAGGCGGAAGGTGTGCGCACCCAGGCCAGCCCAGAGGTTGACTGAAGTCAGGTCGTTATCCAGCTTGCCGGCCAATTTCTTGCCATTGTCTTGGGAGTCGAAGTACGCCAGGTTGGCACCGAGCTTCCAGTCGCCGATCGGCTGAATGTGCACTAGGTTGTAAAGCTTCTGGTCGTAGATGTCTTCCAGCTCGCCGTACCACAGGCCCACCGTGGTGTTGCCGCTGTTGAACTTGTAATCGCCGCCAGCGAAGTTGTAGCGGTCACTCTGCACACCTGGAAAATTGGTACCACTAAAGTTGGTGGCAGTAATGTCCTGGCTATCGGTGGAGTTGCGGAAGTTCACCTCACGCAGTTGACCACCATTGAGGCTCAGGCCATCGATTTCCTGGGAATTGATCATGCCACCGTTGAAAACCTGCGGCAGCAAGCGCGAGTCACCCGAAGAAACGATTGGCAGTTTCGGCATCAGACCACCGACCTTGGCCACGGTCTTTGACATTTTAACTTTGAGCGCCGCAGTGGCCTCGGAGTATTCGCCAGGGCCTTCATTGTTAAAGGAGTTAGGCAGCAATCCAGTACCGGCACGATCATCCGACGAGTCGAGTTTCAGACCCAGGCCCGCATAGGCATCCAGACCAAAGCCCACGGTGCCTTCAGTAAAACCCGACTCGATCTTGAGGATGGCGCCTTGGGCCCATTCTTCGGCCTTTGATTGCTTGTCCGCCGCTGAGTTGCGGAAATCGCGATTCATATAGAAGTTGCGCAGCTCCAGGCTGGCTTTGCTGTCTTTGATGAATTCGGCGTGAGCCAGGGACGGTAGTGTGAGGCTGGCGCCCAGGGTGGCGAAGGCCACTGCTTGGGCGAGGCGCGTTGTACTCATTATTATTGTCTCCATGGTGGTGTGCGAGCCGGCACATGACTGACCTGTTACGGCATTGCGGAATAAACCACGAGTGCGCCGGGCTAGCCTTTAGACTTTAGTCTGCACTCCTTATTTATCAGTTACTTACGCGTGACTGGTGAGTCTGTATTGGGCGGTGGTTCAGGCCGTCAGCGCAATGAGTCGACCTCGGCCATCTCGATGGAGTTGGCTTAAAGCCGGATTTTTTCAACCTGCACGCCGTTGGTCAGCCAATACCCGCGGGTTACTCAAGTTTGTCTGCACGCGGCCGTCAACTGAGTAGATATCTTGCCTTGGTACCTTGTCATGAACCCTCTGGCCTCCCTTGCATCGCCGGCTTCGCGTTCTTCACTGCAGAGCCATCCAACAACTATGCGTAATGCTGCTGATGCGCAGCAGACGCTGGCCAACCGGCTGACTGATCGGCTTGGTCTGGAACCCGGTGCGCTAAGTGGCAAGAAGGCAGATGCCTTTAGCCCGGAAAAGGTTGCTGCGGTGGTTCTCGGTTTTATCGAGCAACGTCTGCACAGTGAGGCAGCCGCTGGCGCCGATCCCGCCAAGCTAGAGGCGCTAATGACTCAGGCGCGTGATGGGGTGGAAAAAGGCTTTGCCGAGGCGCGCAAGATTCTCGATGGCATGGGCGTGTTGCAAGGCAAAGTAGCGGCAGACATCGACGACACCTACCAGCGTATCCAGAATGGCTTGGGCGACCTCGGTAAACGCTTCGACCCGAGCGCATTAGAAGCCACCAGCAATAGCCAGGTCGCAGCCTCTAGCGAGCGGTTCGCCGCCGTTGCACAAACCTTCGAGATGGCGGTGACTACCCGCGATGGCGATCGCCTGCGTATATCCATCGCTCAGGCGTCGGCCAGTTGGTCGCAAACCAGTGTTGCCGCCAGTAGCAATGGCAGTAATACCTCGCTGATCGCCAGCAGTCAGTCCGGCAGTGTGCAGATCGGCGCCTGGCAGGTTAGCGTCGAAGGCGAGCTGGACGAGCAGGAACGTGCGGCCTTGGGTAAGCTTTTTGCCCAGGTGCAGGATCTCTCCGACACCTTCTATTCCGGCGATTTAGCCGGCGCCTTCGATCGCGCCATGGCGCTGGATATGGATGGCGAGCAGCTGGCTTCAATGTCCCTGCGCTTGACCCAGAGCAGCGTTCGCCAGGCGACCGATGCATACAGCGCCGTGGCCGAGCAGGGTGGTCAGGCGGCCAGTGCGGTTAACGCGCCGCTGATTGATTATGCAAAGGGGCTACTCGAGGCGTTGCGCGCTAGCAATGATTTGCTTGAGAACAGTCGCAACGGTCTACAGGAGTTGCTCAGGGGCGGTTTCGCCCTGGATCCACGTTTCGACATGGCACGTCTGGATAAGACCGAACTGCTTAACAATCGTTTGCTCGATGGCCTGCAAGGTCTGCTCGATCCTGCTGCGGGTCCGACTTTCTCCTGAGTCGCCGAGCAGTCCGTTACCTGCGTGCTCGTCTTGGGGTGAATACATCGATTATCGGGCTGCTAGCCGACTATTAAAGGCGCTAGCCTTGGGCGCTATGTAATGGTTGCTGATACGCGGAAAAGCCTTGTTCCAGGGCGTCTCGTTGATTGCCGTCTGCAGGGCTTGCGAGTAGCGTTGCGCCTTGGCTTCTTTTGGAGGTGTTACCCATGTCACTGCGTGCCCTTGTCCTGCTTTTTACCCTCTCTGGCCTGGCGTTGCCAAGTTGGGCGGCCGAGTGTCCGCTTATGCTGCAAGGCGAGTTGCCCATGCTGCGTAGCAAGAACAGTATCGACCTGTGCAGCCAGTTTGCCGGCAAGCCGCTGGTGGTGGTCAATACCGCCAGCTTCTGCGGCTTCGCCCCGCAGTTCAAAGGGCTGGAGGCGTTGTATCAGCGCTACAAGGGCCAGGGCCTGCAAGTCCTGGGTGTGCCCTCGGATGACTTCAAGCAGGAGTCGGACGATGCCGAGGAAACCGCCACGGTCTGTTACGTCAACTACGGCGTAACCTTTAGCATGAGCGAATCCCAGTCAGTTACCGGCACCGAAGCAATTCCGCTGTTCAAGGAACTGGCAGCCCAGAGCCAAGCGCCGCGCTGGAACTTCACCAAGTACGTGGTTGATCGTCAGGGTAAGGTGATCGCCAGCTTCTCTAGTGGCACCCAGCCAGATGATCCGGCATTGATCGCGGCTGTGGAACAGGCCATCGCCTCGACGCCTTGAACGGCAGCCAGGTTCGTCCTTCACCCATCTGGGCGATGGGCGGGTCATTCACGCCTCCTTAAAGTGTGGGCACGCCGGACGCAGTCTCCCGGCGTGCCCACAATAAAAATAATGGAGGCACCCATGCGTCGCGTTCTTTGCACTGCTCTAGCTGCCGTGGCCCTGGTCGGCGCCGTCGAAGCCCAGGCCGACTACACCAAAACCAAGTACCCGATCGTGCTGGTGCACGGCGTCACCGGTTTCAACACCATCGGCGGCCTGGTCAACTACTTCCATACCATCCCCTGGAACCTCGAACGCGACGGCGCCAAGGTTTATGTCGCCAGCGTTGCCGCGTTCAACGACAGCGAGCAGCGCGGCGCCGAACTGGCCCGGCAGATCGTGCCTTGGGCCGGCGCCAACGGCGGCAAGGTCAACCTGATCGGCCACAGCCAGGGCTCGCCAACCGCGCGGGTGGCCGCTTCCCTGCGTCCGGACCTGGTCGCTTCGGTGACCTCGATCAACGGCGTCAACAAGGGCTCGAAAGTCGCCGACGTGGTGCGCGGGGTGATCCCGCCAAACGGCGCCATCGAAGGCGGCGCCACTGCCATCGCCAATGCCCTGGGCGCGGTGATCAACCTGCTGTCCGGCAGCAGCAATTCGCAGAACGGTCTGGCCGCCCTGGAAACCCTGACCACCCCTGGCACCACGGCCCTCAACAGCCGCCATCCGTGGGGGGTGAACAATGCCAGCTACTGCGCCAAATCCACCGAAGTGCACACTGTGCGCGGCTACAACATCCGTTACTTTTCCTGGACTGGTAACTCGGCCTACACCAATATTTTCGATGCGGTCGATCCGTTCCTGGCCATCACCGGTCTGGCCTTCGGCAGCGAGAAGAACGACGGTCTGGTCGGGGTCTGTGCGACTTACCTGGGTCAGGTGCTTGGCGACAGCTACAACATGAACCACGTCGATGCGATCAACCACCTGTTCGGCATCCGCGGCTGGACCGAGCCGGTATCGCTGTATCGCCAGCATGCCAATCGCCTGAAGAACAAAGGCGTCTGATCCTTGCCACGCTTGCGGGCTGCTAGACAGCCCGTCCTGGAGGTCGCATGCCCTTGCCGATCCGCTCCCTCGCCCTGCTGACTCTGCTGGGTCTCACCACTGCCGGGCTGATCCTCTATTGGCAATGGCCGGAGCCGGTCATGGTCCAGGCCGACTCGGCCAGCCAGGCTGAGCCTGTCGCTCCGCTGATTGCCAGCCCCGTGCAGCATCAGCCTGTGCCAACTGCTGCCGCCCAGGCCATGCCGCCGGCAGTATTGCCGGGCATGAGCGGGACCGAGGTCGATGGCGGGTTGCAGGCTGATAGCGCCGGCAATCTGCAGCTCAACCTGGCGCTGCGCGACTATTTCGATTACTTCCTCAGTGCTGTCGACCAGGCCGGGCTCGATGCCTCGATCGAGGCGCTGCTGGCGGATGCCGGCGGGCGTCTGCAGGAGCCGGCACTGGGTCAGCTGATCGGCTTGCTTGGCGATTATCTGGAGTACAAGCGCGCCAGCCTGGCGCTGCTGCAGCAACCGCTGAGCGCCCACCAGCAAGCCCTGCCGCAGGCGCAGCTGGTGGCATTGCAGCAGGCCTTCGACAGCTTGGCTCAGCTGCGCCGTAACCACTTTTCCCCTGGGGCGGTGGAAGCCCTGTTCGGTGCCGAGGAGGCCTACTCGCGTTATACCCTCGACAGTCTGGCCGTACTCGCTCGCGAAGACTTGAGTGAACAGGACAAAGCCGCCGCCCAGGAGCGCTTGCGTGAGCAATTGCCCGCCGCCATGCGCGCCAGCGAGGAACGGCACAGTCAGGCGCAGATGCAGCAGGCGCAAAGCGAGCGGCTGTGGCGCGAAGGGGCGAGCGAGGAGCAGGTGCGTCAGTCCCTGGCTTTGACCTATGATCCGTCAACCGTCGAACGCCTGCTGCTCGAACAACGCAACGAGCGCGCCTGGCAACAGCGCTACAGCGCTTATCGCGAGCAACTGGCCACGCTGCGCAGCACCGGCCTGAGTCCGGCTGATCAGCAACATGAGCAGCAGCGTCTGCGCCAGCGCTTGTTCGACGCCGCCGATCAACACCGAGTCGACACCTATGATGCGATTGCCGCCAAACAGCAGGTCAGCGAGATTCCCAGGCCTTGAGTCTGGGCCGGGGTCAGTGCTGGCCCTGGCTCAGGCGGGCGACGACCGATGACTCTGGAGCAGGAGGAACGTCTGCTACTGGCGCAACAGCGCCGCGGCTACCGGCGTTTGTGCTTTGTCCCGGAGCTGGAGCTGGGTTTCGTCGAGCACCGGGTCCAGCGCATGCACCGCCGCTTACTGTTGATCGTCAGCACGGCGATTGTCTTTCAGCTGATCTACAGCGTCCTTGATCTGCTGCTGATGCCGCTGGCGGTGAGTCTGTCCGTAGTCCCCCTGCGCGTGCTGGGTATCCTTGGCGTACTGGCTGTTTTCGTCTACTGCCGTCGTCCGCAGAGCCCGCCGCGCCGTGCGTTGTTCGCCTACACCGGCGCCTACGCGCTGAACGGCGCCTGCGTGGCGGTGATCATTCACCTGTGCTGGGCTCAGGGCGAAGCTATGCCCTATGACGGGCTGTTTCTGATCCTGTTATTCGGTTATGTGTTGCTCGGCGTCTCGTTTCGCGCAGTGAGCCTGGCGGCCTGGGGCTTTTGCCTGTTGTTTCTGGCACTTGGGTTGCTGCTGACCGAGCCGGGCAGCCAGTTGGCTTATCAGGGCTTGTTCCTGATTTGCGCCAACCTGATTGGCAGTGCCGGCGCCTACCTGCAGGAGCACGGGCAGCGCGGCGCCTGGCTCAATCTGCGCCTGCTCGACTTGGCGCGGCAGCGCGCCGAAGCCGATGACGCGCGCAAGCTGCGCCTGCTCGCGGCGGCCAGCCATGACCTGCGCCAGCCGCTGAATGCTATGGGCCTGTTCGCCCAGCACTTGCTTGAGCAAAGCCAGGAACCGGGCATTCGTCGGGTCAGCGCTCGTCTGGCAACCTCGGTGGAGCAGCTCAGCCGCTTGCTGCAATCGCTGCTCGATTACACCCGACTCACCTTGCCCGGCGGGGTGCAGGCCAAGCGTGAAGTGTTCGCCCTGCGTCCGCTGCTCGAACGCCTGAGCGGCGAGACCCGCCGCGAGGCCGAATTGCAGGGTGTCGAGCTGGACCTGCAGTGCGCGGATCTATGGGTGTGCAGCGACCCGCTGCTGCTCGAACGGGTGCTGCGCAATCTGCTCAACAATGCCCTGCGCCATGCCCAGGCGCGGTGCGTGAGGTTAAGCGCCCGGGAGGATGGGGGCAGCGTGCTGCTGCAAGTCGCTGACGACGGTCGTGGTCTGAGCGCAACAGAGCAGGCGCAGGTCTTCGAGGAGTTCCGCCAACTGGACAATCCCGGACGCAATACCGAGCGCGGCTTGGGCCTCGGTCTGGCTATCGTCCAGCAACTGGCAGCGCTACTGGAGCATCCGCTGCAGCTGGACTCCAGTCCGGGCCAGGGCACTTGCTTCGCTTTGCGCCTGCCGCGCGCCGCCGTGGGGGCGTGGCAGGCAGCCAAGCCAGTCGCTGCTGCCTTGAGCGGTCGGGTTTTACTGTTGGAGGATGACGAGGCCGGGCGCGAGGCGTTGTCCGGTCTGTTGCGCCGCTGGGGTTGCGAGGTCTGGGCCTGCGCCGATCTGCAGGCGGCCCTGGAGTGCCTGGCAGAGGCGATGCCACAGTTATTGATCAGCGATTACCGTCTGGCCGCCAGCGAAGATGGTCTGCGCGCCATCGAGCGGTTGCGCGAAGAGGCCGGGCGCATGCTCCCGGCCTTGTTGATCAGCGCCGATATCAGCCCTGAGCTGCAGGAGCGCTGCATGCCCGCACACGTCACCCTGCTTGGTAAACCCCTGCTGCCGGCACGTTTGCGTCAGGCTGTGGCGGTGCTGTTGCCGATCGCTGAAAAAGCCTAGAAGCGGAGCGCCGGCCGCTCCTACAGCCAGGTAGCCCGGATGAAGTCCGGTAAGTTCATCGCCTGTTCGACCGCTCCCGGATTTCATTGGGCTACGGGAGCGGTGTGGATCAGGCCTTTTTCATTTATCAGCGCTACAGCCATCCACGCTGGCGCGCGGCGCTGACGCAGGCGGTGCGGGTGTGCACATCGAGTTCCTGGAACAGGGTCTTCAGGTGAGTTTTTACCGTGTCTTCGGAAACCCCCAGTTGCCTGCTGATGGCCTTGTTCGGCAAGCCATCGGCCAGCAGCAGGAGAATCTGCAGTTGTCGCGGCGTGAGCTGTGGTTTCCCCCCGGCTGTCGGCGCCGGCAGGGTTTCCCCGAGCAGCACGCGGGTCACTGCCTGGCGCAGCTCTTCGCTATTGGCGCTTTTCGGAATGAAGCCCAGGGCACCTGCGGTCATCGCCGCCTGAGCATCCAGATTGGAGTCGCTGGCACTGAGAATCGCCACCGGCGTCATGCGCCCCTGTTGCTGCCAGCGCTGCAGCAATTCGAGGCCGGCTATGTCCGGCAGACGCAAATCCAGGAGAATCAGGTCGAAGTCGTGCTGGCGCAGACAGGCCTCGGCTTCGCTGGCGTTCTGCGCGGTCTGGATTTGCAGGTCCGGGCAGAGTGGCGCCAGGGCCAGGCTGAGGCCGTCGAGAAAAATCCGATGGTCGTCCACCAGCAACAGGCGAAGCTGGTTGGGCAAGGCAGTACAGAGTGCTGTCATGGCAGTTTCACGCGGTTTTTTGTGGTTATGGTCGCCAGCCGAGTGTAACCCAATGCGCTGGCTGGTTTAGGCGCCAGGTCATTAATAGAAGGGGCAGGGCAGGGGAGCCGGATGTGCAGGCGCCAGGGGGACGCCTAGTTCGTGCTGGCGCTGCGGGATGCCTGATCACAGCAGGCTACCAGGTCAGGCGACCTGACTGAAGTTGCCGATACAGCGTTGCCAGGCTTCGATGAAGTCGCGCGGGTCACCCTGTGGGCAAAATACCCGGTGCCAGACCCGGGCCAGGGCGAACAGGTCGTCGGCTGCGGGCAGTTCGCGACGCTCCACCTCAATCAGCATCCAGGCGATGGCTGTGGCGTAGCGTAGGTTGACGGTCAGTTCAAGGTGCGGCGACGCCAGAAAGGCATGCTGGCTGGCCAGGCCGCGGATCTGGCTGGCCATGTCTGGATCGAGTGCCAGGTAGTGATCCCAGAGCTGTTGGTGACGCAGTTCGGCGATGCGGTAGAGGCCGTGGCCGCTTTGGTCGTCGAGTGCCGAGCCCAGTGCCGATTGGCAGGCGGCGGCACCCAAGAGCAGTGTTTCGGCAGCAGGTGAGTGACGGCCCAGATAAATCAGTGTGGGGCGTATGACGTGCTGGGTTAACTCGCAGGCTGCAATTCCCATATAGCCCTCGTGAAAAATGACCGGTGAGGCCGGGGCGCGTGGCAGCTTGTGATCACTCTTGGAAAGGCCCCACCGGAAGCGGGTTTAGCCGCTTGATTTGAAGTGTAGTGCGACCTTTCGATTGTAAAATACTGTTTTTAAATTGATTTATGCTTTCGGATATTTTGCATATTCCTCTTGGTACTTAGGGCTGCCCGGCGGTGCTGTGCTTGGTCAATCGTCACTGTCCGGCTGATTGGCGTCGCGCCAACTGGTTTGGAGTGCGCCTGCAGCGGTCGCCGAGCCTCAGTCCGCCTGGGCTTCGTTGCTCCGCGCTAACCTGTAATTGACACCAGCTGCGGCTCTCAGATAGCCGGTTCATCACCCACTGCTACAGGCCGTTTTGGGTCGGTAATCCACTCGCTCCAGGATCCTGCATAAAGTGGCGCGAGCGGGTAGCCTGCGAGGCACAGGGCGAACAGGTTGTGGCAGGCCGTGACGCCGGAGCCGCAGTAGGCCACCAGTTCGCTGGCTGGGCGTTCGCCGAGTTGCGCGGCGAAGCGCTGGCGCAACTCGACCGCCGGCAGGAAGCGCCCGCTGCTGTCCAGGTTGTCGCTGCAAGGTGCGCAGCGGGCACCTGGGATATGTCCGGCAACCGGGTCCAGCGGTTCCACCTCGCCGCGAAAGCGTGGCAGCGCGCGGGCGTCGAGCAGGGTCAGTTGCCTGTCGGTGAGGCGTTGTAGCAGTTGGCTAGCGTCGACCAGCAGGCTGGGATCAGGCTGTCCGTCGAAGTTTCCGGGGGCGGGGCTCGGCAGCGCTTGACTCAGTTCGTAGTCGGCTTCGCGCCAGGCCCGCAGGCCGCCGTTGAGTAGATAGACACCCTCGCGCTTGCCCAGCCATGCCAGCAGCCACCAGGCGCGAGCGGCGAAGGTGCCGGGACCATCGTCGTAGAGCACCACTGTGCTGTGATCGTGCAAGCCCCATGCGCGCAGCCGTGCCAGCAGTTGGGTCGGCTCCGGTAGCGGGTGTCGGCCGCTGACGCCCTTATGCACCGATCCGGACAGGTCGCGTTCGAGGTCGGCGAACTGGGCGTCGGCGATATGCCCGGCGGCATAGCTGCGCTGACCGTAGGCCGGGTCATCAAGGGCAAAGCGGCAGTCGAGGATCAGCAGTTCGGGTTGTCCTAGGCGGGCCTGGAGTTGAGCGGCGGTGAGCAGTTGGGCGAGGGGCATGGCGGGCGTCCGGGGGTTCGCTGAAGACTGCAGGCATGATAAAGGCTGTGTCGGACTTATGCGATTGCAGAAAAACGGGCGCCGCGGCCGCGAAGCCTGAGCGGCAGCAGCTCGGCAAGGCGAGATTTTTATTATGTGCGGCGCTGCATCTTTGGCCGTTTCTGTGCATGCTGCACGCCCTGTTTTCTTCATTCAACCAATCAGGCATGAGACAACCATGAAGCGCTTCGTACTGCTGGACACCGCCCAGATTCCTGATGGCTCCGGGGCGCTCTGCCTGTTCGAGTACGGCGAGGATTTTGTGATCAAGATTGCCGGTGGCGATGGCGGTCAGTTGATGAACACGCGTATGCATGGCTCCGAAGATGCCCTGGCGGCGATCCCCTGCAAAAAAGTCGCTGGCCGCCCTGAGTCGCGGGTATTGATCGGTGGTCTGGGCATGGGCTTCACCCTGGCTGCAGCCCTGCAGAACCTGGGCAAGACTGCCGAGGTGGAAGTCGCCGAGCTGGTGCCGGGCGTGGTCGAGTGGAACCGTGGCCCGCTGGGGGCCAAGGCTGGCTACCCGTTGCTCGATCCGCGCACGCGGGTGTTGCAAGAGGATGTTGCCAACAGCCTGATGACGGCGGACAAGCGTTACGACGCGATCATGCTGGACGTCGACAACGGTCCCGAGGGCCTGACCCAGAAACGCAACAGCTGGTTGTACAGCGCGCAAGGCTTGCAGCGTTGTCACCAGGCATTGCGCGCCAAGGGTGTGCTCGCCGTGTGGTCGGCCAGCGCCGACAGCAAGTTCGCCGACAAGGTGCGCAGAGCCGGCTTCAAGGTCGACGAGGTGCAGGTCTACGCCCACGGCAACAAGGGCACCCGCCACACCATCTGGATTGCCGAGAAGCTGTAGGAAGGGTCGGGCCACGTTGGACAGGCCGCGGCTAGGCGCGCGCAAATTGGCCTGTTGCCACAAGAGCAATGGCGCCGTAACCCATTAGCGATAGTGGCCATGACGTCGAGTACAGGCATAAGTCGCTTGATGGGTATCGCTACGCTCAACGCCATCCTACGGTTGGTCTGTACCCGCAGGCCGCGATTGATGGCCTGTCACCTGCGCGGCCCGGCCAGTGCGGCGCAATCCAGGGCCGCGACCACCCGGGATTGCGCTGACGCTCAGCTGGGCTACGCAGCCGCTGCCGCGCGGCGTTTATATTCAGCGAATCTTCAGGCGGCCGATGCGGTCGTTATCCAGGCTGCCGAAGTACAGATAGTCGCCCACCGGTTTGACCGAGGTGACCATGCGCAGGTGCGTACCGCTGGTGTCGTGCAGGCTGCGTACGATCTCCCCCTGTTCGTTGATGGCGATGGCGAAACCGTAGGGAATCGCCTTCGGCCACAGTGCGCGCGGCAGCTTGGCTAGCTGCGCTTTGAGCCAGGGGTAGCGATGGAGAAAGTCGGCATCGGCCTTGCGCGGCGTCGGCAGAGCGACCCAGAAGGTGCCGGCGCGGTCGCCTTGCAGGTTGTCCGGCAGGCCCGGCAGGTTGTCGATGAACACGTCATGGCTGCCGGCTTTATCGCCCTTTAGCCAGTAGCGGGTGATGCGGTAGCGGTAGGTTTCGTTGACCAGCACGAAATCCTCGTTGGCCGACAGGGCCACGCCGTTGGCGAAGTACAGGTCCTTGAGCAGTACGCGGGTCTCGCCGCTGCCTGGCGCGTAGCTGAGCAGGCGGCCATGGGGGCGGGCTTCGAGCAGATCGAGCAAATAATCCGGTTGCTCGAAACGCGAGGAGGCGTCGCTGAAATAGATAGTGCCATCGCTGGCTATATCCAGGTCGTCGGTGAACGTGAAGGGCAGGCCTTCGGCTTCAGTGGTCAGTACCTTGATCTGCCCTTGCGGGTCGATGGACAGCAGGCCCTTGTAGGCATCGGCGACGATCAGCTGGCCGCTCGCGTCGAAGTCCATACCCAGTGGCCGGCCACGGGTGTCGGCGAAAGTCGCGACGCTGCCGTCGGCCTCGATGCGCACGATGCGGCCATCATGCAGGCCGGCGTAGACCCGACCCTGTGCGTCCACTGCGGTATCTTCCGGGCCATGCAGTTGGCCGCGGCCGAGTAGTTCGGCTTTCATCAGGGTGTCGTTGGGCTCCAGCACGCCGGTCATCGCCGGGGCAGGCGGTGCCTGCCAGGCCAGCGGGTCGATGGGGCTGGGGGTAATGGCCAGGTAGATCGCTGTGGCGGCGATCAGCAGGACGAGTAGACCAAGCAGTTTGTTCATTGTGCATATTCCTTGTGCCGAAGCGTGCGGGCGGCCGCCAGATTACACAG
The DNA here is from genome assembly GCF_030683065.1 of Pseudomonas sp. Classification (GTDB taxonomy): domain Bacteria; phylum Pseudomonadota; class Gammaproteobacteria; order Pseudomonadales; family Pseudomonadaceae; genus Aquipseudomonas. Next base: position 12,596 of record NZ_JAUXMX010000048.1, on the reverse strand, counting down.
TAAGCAGGTCGCAAGGCGAGATTGGCCGGTGCTCAGAGATCGAGCGCCGTTGCGAGAGCGACTCCAGGCGTCCGCAGAGGCGTTCGCAGTAGGCGAACGCTTTTTCACAGCCTCTCAGGCCTCGCTGGGCAGCAGGGCCGGGTCAGCCAGGCGTTCGCTCAGACGGTCGTAGACCAGGCGTACACGCGGGGCTACCGGACCGCGCTGCGGGCGGTAGATGAACAGCTCCCAGGGCGCTGGCCGGTGTTCATCGAGCAGGCTGCGCAACCTGCCGCTGCGCAGCGCTGGCAGCACCAGATAACTGGGTAGTTGGCCGATCGCCAAGCCGTCCAGTACGGCGTCCAGTTCGACCTCTTGATCGTCGGTGGTGAAGCTCGGTTTGGCCGGTTGCAGGTGATGGTCATTGGCGAAATACCAAGGCCAGGGGCGGCCGCTGCCACGGTCAACCAGGGTGCTGGTCGGTAGTGTATGCAGGGCGTCCAGACTGTCAGGCGTGCCGCTTCTGGCCAGTAGTGCAGGGGTGGCCACGACGAACAGAGGAATATGCGCTACTGCACGGGCAATGTAGCGGCGATCGCGGATGAAGCCGATGCGCACGCCGATGTCTATTTGTGCATCAACGGCATCGGTCATCGCGTCCGACAGGCGCAGGTCGAAGTCGATCTGCGGGTATTCGCTCATCAGTTCGCCGAGCACCGGCATGACAAAACGCCTGCCCACGGCCTGCGGTGCAGTGATGCGCACGCGCCCCGCCAGGTCGTTGATTGGTTGCTGACGGTTGTGTTGGAACAGCTCATCGAAACTGTTCAGGGTTTGTTGCGCCTGGCCAGCCAGCCGTGCGCCGAACGCAGTAATCTGCACCTGGCGGGTGCTGCGGTGAAACAGCAGTTCGCCGAACAGCTCTTCCAGCTCCTTGATCGCCCGCGTCACGCTTTGCGGGGAAACACCGAGGCGGCTGGCGGCCTCGCGGAAGTTGTTGGTGTGCGCGGCAACGGTGAAGATGCGCAACATTTCCATTCGATTGAGCACGTCATAGGCCTTGCTTGAAGGATGGGGAGTATTGGTTTATTCCATTATGTGGAATTCCAAAATCCATACTATTCCATTAATAGGATTGAAATGGCCAGGCATACTCCAGACACGTTAGTTCTTATGTAACTGTCAGAGAGGGAATTTCAATGAGTAACAATATTGCCGGAAAAGTTGTTGTGATTACCGGCGCCAGCAGCGGCCTCGGCGAAGTCACCGCACGCCATCTGGCGGCTCTCGGCGCCTCCCTGGTGTTGGGTGCACGGCGCAAAGACAACCTTGACAGGATTGTCAGTGAGATCACCGCAGCAGGCGGCAAGGCAGTGGCCTTTGCCACCGACGTCACCGTGGCCAGCGATGTCAATGCGCTGGTGCAGGGCGCGCTGGACACCTTTGGCCGCATTGATGTGCTGGTCAACAACGCCGGGCTCATGGCCATCGCGCCGATAGCCCAGGGGCGTACCGACGAGTGGGACCGGATGATCGACATCAACATCAAGGGCGTGCTCTACGGCATTGCGGCTGCCTTGCCGCACATGCAGACGCAAGAGAGCGGGCACATCATCAATATCGCCTCGGTGGCGGGGCTCAAGGTCTTCGCGCCGGGCGGTACGGTATACAGCGGTACCAAATATGCGGTGCGTGCCATTACCGAGGGCTTGCGTATGGAAGTGGGGGCGAAGATTCGCACCACCATCATTTCCCCTGGTGCAGTGGATTCGGAACTCAAAAACGGCAGCTCCGACGAAGCCTCGAGCAAGGCCGTCAAGGATTTCTATCAGCAGGCCATCCCGTCTGACTCGGTAGCCCGCGCCATTGCCTATGCCATCGAGCAGCCGGCCGAGGTAGAAATCAATGAAGTGGTGTTGCGCCCAACCTGTCAGGACTTCTGATTCCGGACGCAATACCCCGGCAAATGGCCGGGGCGATATATACTGCGCGGCATTCTTGATGGGAGCGCCGCGTGGCTATTGATATTCACTGGATTCGTGACAACGCCAGCCTGGCACAGCACTGTGCCAACTGGCGCGACCTGCCCTTTGTGGCGGTAGACACCGAATTTATGCGGGTCGACACCTTTTACCCGATCGCCGGCCTGCTGCAAGTCAGCGAAGGCGAGCGTGCCTACCTGATCGATCCGCTACTGATCGACGACTGGGCGCCGTTCGCTGGACTGCTGCACGACCCAGCCGTGGTCAAGGTGTTGCATGCCTGCAGTGAAGACCTGGAAGTCTTCCTGCGCCTGACCGGCAGCCTGCCAGTAGCCCTGTTCGACACCCAGCTGGCCGCCGCCTACCTCAATCTCGGCTTCTCCATGGGCTATTCACGCCTGGTTCAGGCAGTGCTCAACATCGAACTGCCCAAGGGCGAAACCCGCTCGGATTGGCTGCAGCGCCCGCTCACCGAAACCCAGGTCAGCTACGCCGCCGAAGATGTACTGCACCTGGCCGAGGTCTATAACCTGCTGCAGCAACAGCTGCCGGCCGAGAAAAATGCCTGGGTGCTGGAAGACGGCGCCGAGTTGGTGGCCAATCTGGGGCGTGAAGTCGCTCCGCAGGATGCCTATCGCGAGGCCAAGCTGGCCTGGAAACTGTCCCGCGCGCAGCTCACGGTGCTGCGCGAACTCTGCGCCTGGCGCGAGCGTCAGGCGCGGGCGCGCAACCAGCCGCGTAACCGGATTATCCGCGAGCATTCGCTGTGGCCACTGGCCCGCACCCAGCCAGATAACCTGGTGAGCCTGGCGCGGATCGAGGACATGCACCCGAAAACCGTGCGTCAGGATGGCGAGTTCCTGCTCCAACTGATCAAGGACGCTGCGGCCACGCCATCGGTCGATTGGCCTGAGGCATTGCCCGAGCCCTTGCCGCTGGAAGCCGCGGGATTGTTGAAGAAGCTGCGCGCCATCGGCCAGCGTGAAGGTGAGCGGTTGAACATCGCCCCAGAGCTGATGCTGCGTAAGAAAACCCTCGAAGCCCTGCTGAAAACCGGCTACCCCAATGGCCCTTACCAGTTGCCGGACTCGCTGCGCGGCTGGCGTCGTGAATTGATGGGTCAGGTGCTGCTCGACTGCCTGGCCGTTGAAGGAGAATCTGCGTGAAGCGCATCTGCTCGATCTACAGAAGTCCGCGCAAGAGCGGGATGTACCTCTATGTGCTGAAAAGCGATGCGCTGGAGCGGGTGCCGGAAGCGCTGTTGGTCGCATTCGGTGCGCCGACCCTGGCCTTCAGTATGGTGCTCACGCCGGAGCGCGAGCTGGCCAGCGAGGATATTCACAAGGTCCTGGAAAACCTCGAAACCCAGGGCTATCACCTGCAGATGCCGCCACCGGATGATGACTATATCGAGCACCTGCCGGACGAATTGCTACGCCGCAACGACCCGATGTAACGGCCATGCGCGTACTGATCGGCGAAGCCGAACATGCCCGCTATGCCGAGTTGCTGCATCAGGCTGTGCCCGAGCTGGAGCTGCACGGCAGCGCCGATCCGCTTGAGTTGGCGCATTGGGCGGGCCGTTGTCCGCTCTGGCTCGGCCAGCCGGTTCTGCTCGCTGCCTTGTTGCGTCAGGGGCACAAACCGCACTGGCTGCAGTCGACCTGGGCTGGCATCACGCCGCTGCTGGCCGCCGATCTGCCGCGTGATTACTCGTTGAGTCGCGCGGTTGGTATCTTCGGCCAGGTGATGGCCGAGTACGTGCTGTGCCACCTGCTGGCCCACGAGCGTGAGCTGTTCGCCCGTCTGGCTGCCCAGATGGAACAGCGCTGGGATAACCGTCTGCCGCAGAGCCTGGCCGGGCGTCGGGCCCTGATCGTCGGCAGCGGCGATATCGGCCTCAGCGTGGCACGCTTTCTCGCTCCATTCGGCATTGAGCTCTACGGCGTAGCCAGTAGCGCGCGCGTCCTTGCACCTTTTCTCGAAGTGGCCGGGCTCGCTGAGTTGCCGCGCCTGGCCAGTCAGGCCGATTACCTGATCAACCTGCTGCCGGACACCCCGGCCACCCGCGATATCTACGATGCCGCGCTGTTTGCCCAGCTCAAACCCGGCGCGCTGCTGATCAACGCGGGGCGTGGCGTGGCGGTGGTCGATGCCGACCTGGTCGCGGCGCTGCAGCAGGGCCAATTGGCCGCTGCGGTGATCGATGTCTGCCGCGAGGAGCCGCTGCCCGCCGGGCATCCGTTCTGGAACACGCCGCGTCTGTTGCTCACCGGGCACAGCGCCGCGCCGACCGAGCCGCGGTTGATGGCCCAGTTGTTTCTCGACAATCTGCGTCGTTACCAGACTGGCGGCCAGCTCCAAGGCACTGTGGATCTTGCCCGCGGCTATTGAATCGCAGCCTTGCTGTCTTCCCCGGATTGCATCCGGGCTACGCAACTATCTCGATTTCGCCAGCGGGTAGGGTGCGCCGTGCGCACCACCGATTGATTGAGGGCACCTGGTGCGCACGGCGCACCCTACGCTGACGTGTTGCCGCATTGTTTGCCATTCGGCCCGCCGGCCTTGGACTTGGGCAGGCGGCACGCTAGACTGCCGGCCTTTTCGCCAGTCACTGTACCCTCGCCATGGCCGCCAAAGTTGAACCCTTCTGGAAACGCAAAACCCTCGAGCAACTTGATCAGGCCGAGTGGGAATCGCTGTGCGATGGCTGTGGTTTGTGCTGCCTGCAAAAGCTCGAAGATGACGAGGACGGTAGCGTCTATTACACGCGCGTTGCCTGCAAACTGCTGGATCTGAAGACCTGCCGCTGCACGGACTACAGCGAGCGGCGCAAGTCCGTGCCCGATTGCATTCAGCTCACCCCGGCCCAGGCGGACCAGTTCCAGTGGCTGCCGCCGACCTGCGCCTATCGCCTGGTGAGTGAGGGCAAGGATCTGCTGTTGTGGCATCACCTGGTCTGCGGCGATCCGGAGCAGGTGCACACGCAACGTATTTCCCAGTCAGGGCGCATGCTCAGCGAAAACAGCGTGGCCGAGGACGATTGGGAAGAACACCTGATTTTCCGCGCAGGCTGAGGTGGGTTGCGGTTTAGACACGTGATGTGCACGTTATCTGTTGATGGGGAAATCCAGAGTAATCGCCCCTGCAACCCCGTAGGAGCGCGCTTCAGCCGCGAAGCTTTTGCCGTGCCACACTGTTTGCGGTGAATCGAATAATTCGCGGCGCAAGCGCGTCTATGTAAGGCCGACACCCTGGCAACACATAACCGGGTGCCGGCACAACGGTTGGTTATTATTGAATTGCCTGGCCCATAGCGGGTCTGTTCACTGTCCCGTCGCGCCAAGGAAATACTCATGATGATCCACCGCAGCGTGTTGTCCGCCTTACTGCTGAGCCTGTGCACGCCGTTATGGGCGGCGCAGAAAGTCGACCTGGATTACCACGTGCGCTTTCTGCCCGAGAGCGATCAGGCCGAGGTCAGCCTGACCCTTGGCGACGGCGAGCGCGTGCGCAGCCTGGCCTTCAATCTGGGCGACAAGGGCTACTACAGCGACTTTAGCGGTGATGGGGAGTGGACCCAGGAAAGCCCAGAGCGTGGGGTCTGGCAACCTGGCAAGGGCGTGGCGAAGCTGACGTACCGGGTGCAGGTCAGTCATCCCCACAAAACCTTGGAGAATCGCTTCGACGCACGCATGACTGCTGACTGGGCCTTACTGCGCGGCGATGATCTGGTGCCCAGCGCCGTGTTGCGTCAGCAGGATAAGACCGAACTGGTCGCGCGCCTGCAGTTTGAACTGCCCAAAGGCTGGCGTAGCGTGGAGACCGGCTGGCCGCGCATCGGCAAGAACAAGTTCCGCATCGACAATCCGCAGCGCAAGTTCGATCGCCCAACCGGCTGGGTTGTCGCCGGCAAGATTGGTACACGCCGCGCCAAGCTTGGCGAGACCGATGTGACCATCGCCGCACCGGTTGGTGAGGGCATGCGTCGCATGGACATTCTTACCCTGCTGACCTTCGTTTGGCCGGAACTCCAGGCGGTATTCCCGCGTGACCCCGCCAAGCTATTGATCGTTGGTGCGGGCGATCCGATGTGGCGTGGTGGCCTGTCGGCGCCTAATTCCTATTACATGCATGCTGACCGCCCGCTGGTCAGCGAAAACGGCACCAGCTCGCTGGTCCATGAACTGGTGCACGTGTTCAGCCGCATCCAGTCGAGTGATCGCAGCGACTGGATCACCGAAGGGCTGGCCGAGTACTACGCGATCGAGCTGGTACGCCGCGCGGGTGGCTTGAGCGAAGATCGTTATCAGAATGTCCGCGAGCATCTGGTCAAATGGAGCAAGCCGGTAAAAAGCCTGCGCACGGCGAATTCCAAGGGGCCAGTCACCGCCCGAGCGGTGCTGTTGCTGCACGAGCTGGACCGGGAAATCCGCCAGAAGACCAAGGGCAGTACCCAGCCACGTTCGCTGGACGATGTAGCCCGTGGCTTGATGCGCCTGGATAAGGTCAGCACCAAGGACTTTATCGAAATCAGCGAGAACGTGATGGGCGGGGCTTCCAAGGTGCTCGACAGTAAACTGTTGAGGTAGTGGCTACGCCGGCTGGGCCGAACGCTTTAGAATTTCGGCCCGGACTTGGTGTTGTTACCCTTGGCCATACGGTCGTACAGCACCACGTTGACCGTGGCAGCCAGGTTCATGCAGCCCTGGGTGGGGATGTAGATCACATCCTCGCACCAGGCGCGTATCTCTTTGTTCAGCGAGCCGTCTTCCGGGCCGAAGATGTAAATCGCGCGATCCGGGTGGGTGTACTGCGGCAGTGGTCGCGCACCTTCCACCAATTCCACGGCAACCGGTGTGCAGCCCAGCGGGATGATCTTCTGCAGATCGTCGATGCCGATCAGCGGAATATCCTGGAAGACTTTCTTGGTATCGGTGACGAAGTCGCGGGCATGCTCATAGCGGGTGCCGGTGTAGAACACCGAGGCCGCGCCATAGCAACCGGCCGCGCGCATCACCGCACCGACGTTCTCTGGGGATTTGGGGTTGAATAAACCAATGCAGCTGTATCGTTTGTTCGCCACGAAGCAGGCCTTTACGCAAAAGGCGGCAGTATAAGGCTTGCAGGCATCACTGGCAGGGCAATCGGATGAAGCTGCATGCCGGGGCTGCTGGGGATATGGCATTGATTGGTGCCGATGGGCATCGCTGCGCTCAACGCCATCCTACAAAAGCCCCGAGCGCGCTGACTGAGCAGTGATCCCGCGCAGGCTTGAGCGAAGCGATACCCATCACAGATCAGCCTGCCGCTAGATGGGGGCAGTGCCGCCGCTTCAGTCTTTGCTTTTCAGTAGGGCGGCCAGGTCGGCGAAGGCCTTGTGGGTCGATTTAGGCCCTGTTGGGCTGGCGGTTGAGCCTTCGCTGAAGTACTGCTGGTCGGTGTAGCGCGCGTGCTCGTTGTCGTGGCAATACAGGCACAACAATTCCCAGTTGGAACCATCCTGCGCGTTGTTATCGTGGTTGTGGTCGCGGTGATGCACGGTCAGTTCGCTCAGGCGCTTGCCGGAAAACTCCCGGGCACAACGGCCGCAGACATGCGGGTACATCTTCAGGGCTTTATCGCGGTAGCCTTCTTCGCGACTGCGCTGGGCATCGGCGAGGATGCGGTCGAGTTTGGCGGTGGGCGAGGGTGATTTGTCCGTGCTCATGACTTGTCTCTGGCTAACTACTAATACCCACAGTGTAGCCTTGCCGATGGTCGGCGAAAACAGCCGGGCGGGCACTAATCGACCTAATGCGTGGCCCAATGGCCAAGAGTTTCGCTATAAAGGAGGTTGATGATGCGATTGATCAGTGTGCTACTGCTGAGCCTGACTGTCCTGTGCGGCGCGCTGGCTCAGGCCCAAGACTATCCCGCGAAGCCGCGCGGGGAGCGGCCTGCCGGCTCGCCTGGCACCGCTACACCAGAGCCTTTCACCCCGGCGCAGCCGCGCAACCTGCCGACACCGGCACCGTATAATCCCCCTTTGCTCAACGATGGCACGGGCTACAAGACCAAGCCTCCTGGCGGCTCCCTCGCGCCACCAGATGGTGAGTTACCCCTGCTGGAGCAACAGCGCCAGGGTGACAATCAGCGCTGATCAAGCCCCGCCGCGCGGCCACTTCCTGATGCGTGCAGGTGGCCTCGGTCGGCGCGAGGTTTTCAGCGGTTATCAATGATTGGTATTGGCCTGCTGTGCGCTCAGCTCCTGCAAGTACTTGCGCGACAGGGCGAGAAAGCGCGGGGTCGGGCCGATATCTTCATAGAGCGGATTGCCTTCCTCGTCGGTGGCTACTACCTGACTGCCTTGGACATAGGGCAGGCGGGTTTCCAGCTCTTCCAGTGCCGCGCCGATCAGCTCGCCGAGGAGTGCTTCCGGGCTGCGCTTGGGGTACATCTCGGCCAGCGCTGCCAGGCGCGCAGCTGCTTCAATATCGAGGTTGATCTGATACAGGTTGCGGGTCATACGGCCCTTGGCGTTTTGTTCCCAGTGGTGGACCAGTTCGCGAATTTTCATGACTGCGTCATCCTTTACCTACTCGTGGTAGGTGGTTATACGTGTGTGCCCCAGCCTAGCCCTTTTGCGGCGTGCCTGCTTAGAGCCTAGTCCTGTCGGGCGGTCTTGTCGGCATCGTGTCGCGCCCTTGTAAGATGTTGCCGCGCTGGGCACTCTTGAGGCTCACGCTTCAGCGGAGAGTCAGTCATGGCAAAAATCGACGCGCGCCTGCGCGAGGACGTTCATCAGCTCGGCGAGCTGCTGGGTAATACCATCAGCGCCCAACGCGGAGCGGTTTTTCTCGACAAGATCGAGCGCATCCGCAAGGGCGCCAAGGCGGCGCGGCGCGGCTCTGCCGCTGGTGCCGAGCAGCTTAACGCCAGCCTTGAGCAGCTCGCCGACGATGAGTTGTTGCCAGTGGCGCGGGCGTTCAACCAGTTTCTCAACCTGGCCAATATCGCCGAGCAATACCACCGGGTTCGCCGGCGCGCCCCTGACGAGCCAGAGCCGTTCGAGTCGCGAGTGTTTCCCGAGTTGCTGCAGCGCCTGCTGGCCAGCGGCCATAGCGCCGATGCCCTAGCGCGGCAGTTCGGCCGTCTGGACATCGAGCTGGTACTGACCGCCCACCCGACTGAAGTGGCGCGGCGTACCCTGATCCAGAAATACGATGCGATCGCCGCGCAGCTAACCGCAGGTGATCACAGCGACCTGTCGGCTGCCGAGCGCGAGCAGGTTGCCGAGCACCTGCAGCGCCTGATCGCTGAGGCCTGGCATACCGAAGAAATTCGTCGCGTCCGGCCCAGTCCGGTGGACGAAGCCAAGTGGGGCTTCGCCGTGATCGAGCACTCGCTCTGGCAGGCGGTGCCGAGTTTCTTGCGCAAGGCTGACCATGCGCTGCATGCAGCCACCGGCATGCACCTGTCGCTGGACGCGGCGCCGATTCGCTTCGCGTCCTGGATGGGCGGCGACCGTGATGGCAACCCTAATGTCACTGCCGCAGTGACCCGTGAGGTGCTGTTGTTGGCGCGCTGGATGGCGGCCGACCTGTACTTGCGCGATATCGACCAACTGGCTGCCGGGCTGTCCATGCAGCAAGCCAGTCCCGAGTTGCTGGCCCGGGTTGGCGACAGTGCCGAGCCCTATCGCAGCCTGCTCAAGCAGCTGCGTGAACGTTTACGTGCTACCCGTAGCTGGGCTCAGGAGGCGTTGCACGCACCGCTCGCAGCGTCAGATGCGGTACTGCACGACAACCGTGACCTGATCGAGCCGCTGGAGTGCTGCTTCCAGTCGCTGCACGCGTGCGGTATGGGCGTGATCGCCAATGGCCCGCTGCTCGATTGCCTGCGCCGCGCCGCCACCTTTGGCTTGTTCCTGGTGCGCCTGGACGTGCGTCAGGACTCCAGTCGTCACGCCGCGGCGCTCGATGAAATCACCGACTATCTAGGGCTTGGACGCTACGCCGAGTGGGATGAAGAGGCGCGGCAGGCGTTTCTTGTCAAGGAATTGGACAACCGGCGGCCGCTGTTGCCCAGCCACTTCAAGCCCAGCGCCGACACTGCCGAAGTGCTCGCCACCTGTCGCGAGGTGGCGGCCGCCCCAGCGGCCTCGCTGGGCTCCTATGTGATCTCCATGGCCGGTGCCCCTTCCGATGTGCTCGCCGTGCAACTGTTGTTGAAAGAGTCCGGACTGCAGCGGCCGATCCGCGTGGTGCCGTTGTTCGAAACCCTCGCCGACCTGGATAACGCTGGTCCGGTGATTGATCGCCTGCTTGGTCTAAAGGGCTACCGCGCACGCCTGCATGGCCCACAGGAGGTGATGATCGGCTATTCCGACTCGGCCAAGGACGCTGGCACCACCGCGGCGGCTTGGGCGCAGTACCGTGCCCAGGAAAAACTGGTGCAGATCTGCGCTGCGCAACAGGTCGAGTTATTGCTGTTTCACGGCCGTGGCGGCACCGTCGGCCGCGGTGGCGGCCCGGCCCATGCGGCGATTCTGTCGCAGCCACCGGGCTCGGTCGCGGGGCGCTTTCGTACCACCGAACAGGGTGAAATGATTCGCTTCAAGTTCGGCCTGCCGGATATCGCCGAGCAAAACCTCAACCTCTATCTGGCTGCAGTGCTGGAAGCCACCCTGTTGCCACCGCCGACACCTGAGCCGGCCTGGTGCGACCTGATGGACAAGCTGGCCGCCGATGGCGTCACGGCTTACCGCAGCGTGGTGCGCGAGCATCCGCAGTTTGTCGACTATTTTCGCCAGGCCACGCCGGAGCAAGAGCTTGGTCGTTTGCCTCTGGGTAGCCGTCCGGCCAAGCGTCGCGAAGGTGGGGTGGAGAGTTTACGGGCGATTCCGTGGATTTTCGCCTGGACCCAGACCCGTCTGATGCTGCCGGCCTGGCTCGGCTGGGAATACGCCCTGAGCAGCGCGATGCAACGCGGCGAAGGTGAACTGCTGGAGCAGATGCGCGAGCAGTGGCCGTTCTTTCGTACCCGTATCGACATGCTGGAAATGGTTCTGGCCAAGGCTGATGGCGCTATCGCGCGGCTCTACGACGAGCGTTTGGTCGACCCGTCCCTGCAGCCATTAGGCGAACACTTACGCGACTTATTGTCGCAGGCGGTTGCTGCAGTGCTGGGTTTGACCGGCCAGTCACAGCTGCTGGCGCACAGTCCCGAGACCCTGGAGTTCATCAGTGTGCGCAACACCTACCTTGACCCCTTGCACCTGCTCCAGGCCGAGCTGTTGGCACGCTCCAGGCAGCGCGATAGCCAGGCCGACAGCCCTCTGGAGCAGGCCTTGCTAGTCAGCGTCGCAGGTATCGCCGCCGGATTGCGCAACACTGGCTAGCGGCTTGTTGAAAAATTAATCAATTGGGCGTTACTGCGTTAAAAATGGCCTAAAAATGCACATTTACACGAGTAAATGGCGTTTTTGTGGCCATTTTTGCCTTGTATAGCCTGCCGCGTCTGCGCATTCATAGCGAGCTGTCAGCCTCGCAGGGTCAGGCGTGGTCGCGTGTTCCAGGTGCACCCGAGCGCCGCCTGATCACGTCTGGAAAGCCCCTGTTTATCCGACTTTTGGTGGCTTGTGCGGTGGGGGTGCGCTGTGTATCTTGATCAACCTTTTAGTCCCCTGGACACTTGGGCACAGGCAACTTGGCTGCTTGCCAGGGTTGTCCGAACCATTCTGAGATTGGCCCCACGAGGCGAGTCCGACGCTTTTTTCTTTCATTTTGAGGAGCACATCGATGCGCGTGATTCTGCTAGGGGCGCCCGGTGCCGGCAAAGGTACTCAGGCCGGTTTCATCACCAAGAAGTTTGGTATTCCGCAAATCTCCACCGGCGACATGCTGCGTGCCGCGGTCAAGGCAGGCACCGAACTGGGCTTGATGGCCAAAGGCATCATGGACAGCGGTGGCCTGGTTTCCGATGATCTGATCATCAACCTGGTCAAGGAACGCATCACTCAGGCCGACTGTGCCAACGGCTTCCTCTTCGATGGCTTCCCGCGCACCATTCCCCAGGCCGAAGCCCTGAAGGACGCTGGCGTGAATATCGATCACGTAGTTGAAATCGCCGTCGAAGACGAGGAAATCGTCAGCCGCATCGCCGGCCGTCGCGTGCATCCGGCGTCTGGCCGGGTCTACCACACCGAACACAACCCGCCAAAAGTCGCCGGCAAAGACGACGAAACCGGCGAAGAGCTGATCCAGCGCGATGACGACAAGGAAGAGACCGTGCGTCACCGCCTGTCGGTCTACCACTCGCAAACCAAGCCGCTGGTGGATTTCTACCAAAAGCTTGCAGCCGCCAACGGCACACCGAAATACAGCGCCATTGCTGGTGTCGGTACGGTCGACGAGATCACTGCCAAGGTATTGGCCGCGCTCAGCTAAGCCCGCTGCACTGCTTGACCGACGGCCCGCTTGCGGGCCGTCGTCGTTTCCGGGGCTTTTGTTTGGCTATGTACCCGTTATGTGTTGCATGCAGCAATGCCCTGTAGGAGCCAGCTTGCTGGCGATGCTGTTGCATGGGCTTGCTGGCCCGGATCGCCAGCAAGCTGGCTCCTACAGACGCGTCTGCCTTTTTACTGGTCATCTC
>NZ_JAUXMX010000040.1 GCF_030683065.1 Pseudomonas sp. | reverse complement strand
CTGGAACACCTGCTTTGCCAAATCGACACCAATTCGCTTAAATTTCATGGTGACTCCTCCCTTCGTGACTTTTGTTTTGACAACTCTAGTCTGGCGCATAGACGCCGTAGGAGGGGGGAGTCCATTTCATTGGGCTACGGGATTGAGTTCCCAAAGGAGCTGTTATGCAAGGCCCGCTGTCGTCACTGAAGGTGCTGGATTTTTCCACCCTGTTGCCAGGCCCGTTTGCCTCCTTGTTGCTCGCCGACATGGGCGCCGAGGTGTTGCGTATCGAATCGCCGACACGCATGGACCTGCTGCGCGTGCTGCCGCCGCATGACGGCGGCGTATCGGCCAGCCACGCCTATCTGAATCGCAACAAGCGCTGCATCGCCCTGGACTTGAAGCAGCCCGAGGCGGTGGCGATGGTCAAGCAGCTGGTGGCCGAGTACGACATCGTGTTGGAGCAGTTTCGCCCGGGGGTGATGGATAAACTCGGCGTCGGCTACCAGGCGCTGAAGGCGATCAATCCGAAGCTGATCTATGTGTCGATCACCGGTTACGGCCAGACTGGCCCGTATAAGGACCGCGCCGGCCACGACATCAACTACCTGGCCTTGGCCGGTATCGCCAGTTACACCGGGCGCCGTGAAAGCGGGCCGCTGCCGCTGGGTATTCAGGCCGCGGACATTGCCGGCGGCTCGTTGCACGGGGTGATCGGTCTGCTCGCGGCGGTGATCCAGCGTCAGGCCACGGGGCAAGGCCAGCAGGTGGATATCAGCATGACCGACTGCGCCTTCAGTCTGCATGGCATGGCTGGCGCGGGCTATCTGGCCGCTGGCGTGGAGCCTGCGATGGAAAACCAGGCGCTGAATGGCGGCAGCTTCTACGACTACTACCGTACCCGCGATGGCCGTTGGTTCTCGGTCGGCAGCCTGGAGCCGCAGTTTATGCAGCAGTTCTGCGCCGCCATCGGCCGCCCGGAGTTGGCTGCACGTGGTTTATCGCTCAACCCACAAGATCAGCTGGCGCTGAAGCACGAAATAAAAGTCGAGTTCGAGCGGCGTGATTTCGCTGAATGGAGCCAGCTGTTCGCCGGCCTGGATGCCTGCGTCGAGCCCATGCTCAACCTCAGCGAAGCGGTCGAACATCCGCAGATCAAGGCGCGTCAACTGATCACCGAAGTACCGCGTACGGGCGGCGACCCGCAGCAGCAGATCGCTTGTCCGATCAAGTTTTCAGCGGGGCTGCCCGAGCCCCGGCATATCGGCGCGGCGCTGGGTGCGCATACCGAGGAGGTGCTGGTCGAACTGGGCTATTCGGCCGAACGGATCGCCGAGCTAAAGGCCAACAAGGTCGTGGCGTAAGCGCACCGCTTGCCTCGGCTCCAGGCTCGGAGGTTGGTCGCGAATAGGTTTTTAGGCGATGTATGGCGTGTAAACATGTAGGCGCCCCCCGTTGTTCAGGCGCCGCGCTGTCGCGCAGCAAACTGGGTGCTCAAGGATCAAGACCGGATGGGTCGGGCCGCGTAGGTTAGGCGCCCACAAATTAACCTGCTGCCAGCAGAATAACCGCGCCGTAACCCATCATGGATTTCAGCCACAACAACCGGGTATAGGCATAAATCGCTCGATGGGTATCGCTGCGCTCAACCCATCCTACGGTTACTGGCCTCTACAAGATTTCGTAAAAGTTTCTATATATAAAACAATGAGTTATTTGTTGTTTGATAAGGGGCGCCTGGTTCCTGCACGGGATTACTGCATGCAATCGGTGGGTTGGCGCGGAGCGCCGTTCACTCCACCCGCTGTTCGCCGGTAAAGCTTAAGGTCACCTTGCAGCGCCGGCAGAAGTAGCGTCGGCCTTTGCCGACCAGGGCGTGGCGTTGGGCGGAGAAGGGGAAGTCGCTTTGGGGGCAGCTGCAGCGGTAGATGAAGCGGCTGACCTTGCGGCGTTTGACGTCGTAGGTATGGCAGCGATTTGGCGGCAGCTCATAGACGCCGCGCATGATCAGTTGCCATTCCTCGCCGTGTGGCTGGATCTTCAGGCCGAACAGTTGATGGGCGATCAGGTGCGCCACTTCGTGAGCCACTGTCTGCCTGAGGAAGTCTTCGCGGTTGTCCCGGTACAGCTGCGGATTGAAACGCAGCTTGTTTTCCGTCAGGTGCGCCACACCGGCTTTTTGTCCGCGCAGCTTGAAACTTACTTCGGCGCGGACGAAGCGCTGTTTGAAAAAGGCTTCGGCCTGCTGATAGCAGGTTTCGACACGAGCGTGGATGTGTTCGGGCATGGGCGCAACCTGATGGTGACCGCGCAATTATGCCTAAGCTCAGCTGCTACGGCAGCCCTAAAACGACGAAACCACCGCAAGGTGGTTTCGTGTAGTGCGGGTTGTTTAGCTGGTGTAGACCGGGCCTACCCCAAGCCCCCAGAGAATCACCGAGCTGGCGATCATCGCCACCAATACCACCAAGCCGACCGCGAGTACTGAGCTTGAGAACATAAAGCCCTCATCCTCAGGGATACCCATGAAGGTTGGTATGCCCACATACAGCAGGTATACGGTGTAACAGATGGCCAGTGTGCCCACCACCATGGCCAGCCACATGTCTGGATAGAGTGCCGCCAGGCCGCCAACGAACAACGGTGTTGCGGTGTAGGCTGCGAACACTACGCATTGGGTCAGGTTGGGGCTGGCGTCGTAGGTGCGCGCCATCCAGTGGATAAAAGCACCCATCACGGCAACGCCGGCAAGCATCGCCAGGTAAGTCATGATGGTCATTTGCAATGCGCTGGCTTCGGTCAGCATTACCGGTGCCCTATCACCGATAGACCAGCCGACCTGGGTCGTACCGATAAAGGCCGATACCGCCGGAATCGCTGCGAGCACCAGTATGTGGGTGAGATACATGTGGCTGATAGTTTCTTCTTCTCCACGAATTTCCTGCCATTCCTTATCGGGATGGGTGAAGAGCCCCCAAACGTGATTGATCATGCCAGACACCTCCTCTTTTTTTGCGGTCGCCCCCCAACCAAGTGCCCGGCACACGTGTGCAGCATTACCGAGTACTGGGCCGAACCTGTGCGACCGTATGTCGCAGTATAGGCAGAGGCTGGAGTGACTGTGGGCGTCGGGCTTAGAGCAAATTAGTCTCTGCAAGTCAGCTGTAATAGCGTTCTAGTATTTCCATGGCTTTGTTGATCGACTGCAAGCGGGCAGTGCTGCCGCCACGGTCAGGGTGATGCAGACTGACCAGCTGCCTGTAGCGATGCTTGATAAGCCCGATATTGAGCACTTGCTGGCCTTCGTCCAGCTCGAACAGCTCCAGGGCCGCACTCTTTTCTTCACCGCCTTGCATGCGTTTCCAGAAACTGGACAGCAGATCCTCAACATCCTGCTCGTCGGTGTCACTCAGCTGACTGAGGTCCAGGTAATAGTCACGGAGCGGGTCGTGCTCGCTGAGTTCGCTGCTGCCGGCTTGGTAAGGCAGCAGTCGGATGCACAGCGGGCTGATCTGCACAAAACCGAGCTGTTCGCCCCATAACCGTTCGCGCAGCCGGTACAGGGCGTTGAAGACCAGAAAGTGAGTGCGAAACAGCACCAGTTTATCGGTCAGCGGCAGGTGAGGGATGTGTGTGCAGTGGCGCTCTTTCAGCTGCTGGATTAACTGGTATTCACCAATCCCTGCTGGGGCGGCTTGCAGCATGTGGTGCAGTTGGTCTGCCAGATCGACAGTGGGGTCAAGTTCATCGTTCATCAGCTGAGCCTAGCATTGCCAAGTTATTGGGGTAGGGCGCGCCGTGGTTTCTGGGTAAAATGCTGCACTTTAGTAAGCCTCCGGATTCCAGCGCACCATGGGTAGCCTCTCGGTCAATCAGAACAAACTGCAAAAACGCCTGCGTCGTCAGGCCGGCGAAGCCATTGCCGACTTCAACATGATTGAGGAAGGCGACAAGGTCATGGTCTGCCTGTCCGGTGGCAAGGACAGCTACACCATGCTCGATGTGCTGCTGCACATGCAGAAAGTCGCGCCGATCAAGTTCGAGATCGTCGCGGTAAATATGGACCAGAAACAGCCAGGTTTCCCCGAACACGTCCTGCCGGCCTACCTGGAATCCATCGGAGTGCCTTACCACATCGTCGAAAAAGACACCTATTCGGTGGTCAAGGAGATGATCCCGGAAGGCAAGACCACCTGCTCGCTGTGTTCGCGTCTACGCCGTGGCACCCTGTATACCTTCGCCGACGAAATCGGCGCGACCAAGATGGCCCTGGGTCATCACCGTGACGACATCCTGGAAACCTTCTTCCTCAACATGTTCTACGGCGGCACGCTCAAGGCCATGCCGCCCAAGCTGCGCGCCGACGACGGACGCAACGTGGTGATCCGTCCGCTGGCCTATTGCAAGGAGGCGGATATCGAGGCCTACAGCCAGCTCAGGCAATTCCCGATCATCCCGTGCAACCTGTGTGGCTCCCAGGAAAACCTGCAGCGTCAGGTGGTCAAGGACATGCTTAAGGACTGGGAGCGCAAGACGCCGGGGCGTATCGATATCATGTTCCGCGCGCTGCAAAACGTCGTGCCTTCACAGTTGGCTGACCGCAACCTATTCGACTTCAAGAACCTGAAAATTGACGAAAGCGCCGCATCGCGCTTCGTCAATGTGATGAACCTCTGATCGCCTGACCTGTATCCCGGATGTAATCCGGGGCGATTTAGAGAGTTCCCGGAGTTCATCCGGCTACGAGAGCTGTATAGGGTGGGTCGGGGCGCGTAGCCTTTTTCATCCACCCTACGATGCCGCAGACTTTGCATATGAACATAGGATCTACAAAATCTCGTTTCCTGTAGGAACGGCCTTGGCCGCGATGGTTGCTCCCATGCTCCAGCGTGGGCACGAAATGATCTGCGAAAGATTCCGTAAGGACAGTCCATGCGCGACTACAAATGGCTCCACGAATATTGCCTGAATCGCTTCGGCTCGGCGGCGGCGCTTGAGGCGCACTTGCCGCAGTCGCGCAGCGACGCCCAATTACGTGCGCTGGGTGATGACCGCTACCTCTCGACGATGAGCCTGCGCATTTTTCGCGCTGGCCTCAAGCACAGCCTGGTCGATTCAAAATGGCCGGCTTTCGAGCAAGTGTTCTTCGGTTTCGATCCAGAGAAAGTCGTGCTGATGGGCGCCGAACGCCTGGAAAACCTGATGCAGGATGCGCGCATCATTCGCCATCTGGGCAAGCTCAAGAGCGTGCCGCGCAATGCCCAATTCGTCCTGGATGTGCGTCAGGAGAAGGGCAGTTTTGGCGCGTTGATCGCCGACTGGCCAGTGACCGATATCGTCGGCCTCTGGAAATACCTGGCCAAGCACGGCAGCCAGCTCGGCGGCTTGTCCGCGCCGCGATTCCTGCGCATGGTTGGCAAGGACACCTTTATCCCCAGCGACGACATGGTTGCCGCACTCAAGGCGCAGAACATCATCGACAAAGTACCGACCAGCATCAGAGATCGCGCAGCCGTCCAGGCCGCGTTCAATCAGTGGCATGCGCAAAGTGGTCGACCGCTGTGCCAGCTCTCGATGATGCTGGCATACACGGTCAATCACTGAGGCGTGGGCGGTACTCGGGGCGCTTGGGCATTCTGCGCCCGCCAGTGCTGCTGCTTCGAGGAGATACTCCCGGAGCGCGCGATCAACAGCCTCTACACCGAGCTGGTCAAAGGCTTCGAATGGTACCAGTGCCAGTTTTCCCTGCATCGTCGAGCCGCTGCTGCGCACTCGCCAGGCGGGTGGTTTTACTGCCGAGATCAATCCCGGCCACGGCGACCTTAGTGATCTCGTCGATGTGCATGTGCAAGAGCGCGCTTTAGATGTTTTGCCGAGTCTACTAAGTCACATCAAGCGTCATAGAATTTGCAAATGAGGGTCATAGAAGGCATAGTCGCGCTCTTGTAAAACTACGACACGTTGTGCTCATGTTCAAAAACTTCGCACCTCTCGTGCCTCTCGCACTCACCTTGGTTCTGGCCGCTTGCGCCAACCATGCTCCGCAATCGCCGGCAACCACTGCAGTGGTGAAGGCCAAGACGTTCGAGCATGCGGTTCTTGTTGAAGAAGCCGACGACGACGAAGCAGTCATCGATTTTGCCGGTGACAAGTCCTACGAACTGCCCCAGTTGGCCGACAGCATCCTGACCCATGGCTTGTCGCTGGTGGGCACCCGTTATCGCTACGGTGGCAGCACGGTGAGTTCCGGCTTCGATTGCAGCGGCTTCATCGGCTACCTGTTCAAGGAAGAGCTCGGCATGCAATTGCCGCGTTCAACCCGTGAAATGATCAATATCGACGCTCCTTTGGTCGAGCGTGCAGAGCTGGAACCGGGCGATCTGCTGTTCTTCAGCACCAACGGTCGCGGTCGCGTTAGCCACGCCGGGATTTACCTGGGCGATGACCAGTTCATCCATTCCTCCAGCAGCCGCAGCGGTGGTGTGCGGGTTGATAGCCTGGAAGATCGCTATTGGAATCGCACCTTCATCGAAGCCAAGCGTGCTCTGGCCCTGGCGTCGACTGACCCGCTGCCACGCCACCCCTGATTGCCCGGCGCTGCCACAAAATCCCCCAGCGCAGCCACATCTCACCCGGCGCAGCCACAAGGTTGCGCTGTACCTCCTGAGTAGGCAGAGTAGAGCGCACTCAGGTTCTGGATCGCTTCGCTGATGAATGTCACGACCCCTATTGTCCTGTTCCTGCTTGCCGCGCTGCTGACTGGCTGCGCGGGTCAACGGCCCGCTCCACAGCCCATCGTTCAGCAGCCCAGTGCCCACTTTGACAGTGGCGCCCAAGACGTATTGTTTCGCGCGCTTGGGCTGGTCGGCACACCCTATGTCTATGGCGGCAATACCCCTGCCGGCGGTTTCGACTGCAGCGGCTTGATTGGCTACGTCTATCGTGATGCGGCCGGCATCAGCCTACCGCGCACCACCCGTGAGCTGATCAGCATGCGTGCGCCAACCGTTGGCCGTAACGCACTGCAAAGCGGCGACCTGGTGTTCTTCGCCACTAATGGCGGTCGCCAAGTCAGCCATGCCGGGATCTACGTCGGCGATGGCCGTTTCGTGCATGCCCCCTCCAGCGGTGGCACCGTGCGCCTGGACAGCCTCAGCAATAGCTACTGGCAACGCACCTATCTGGATGCCAAACGGGTATTTACCACCGAGCTGGCCAGCAACCCCTGATCGTTCGGCATCCATCGAGCATTAGCCCAAGCGCCGAGTTTTACGGATTGCCTGCAGATCGTCGCGATGGGTATCGCTACGCTCAACGCCATCCTACGTGGCTGCGGTTAAACGCAACTGCCGTGCTTTTGTAGGATAGGTTGAGCGCAGCGATACCCATCGAGCGTTAGCCCAAGCGCCGAGTTTTACGAATTGCCCGCAGATCGTCGTGATGGGTATCGCTACGCTCAACGCCATCCTACGTGGCTGCGGTTCGACGCAAACAGCGCGTTGATCTGCGTTAATCCATGGAGAACCCCGTGACCAATCGCACCCTCACCCTCGACGACAATCTTTACCATTACCTGCTCGAGGTCTCCCTGCGTGAAACGCCGCTGCTCAAACGCTTGCGTGACGAGACGGCGCAACTGCTCAATGCACGCTGGCAAATTGCCCCCGAGCAGGGCCAGTTCATGGCGCTGCTGGTGCAGTTGACCGGTGCGCGGCGGATTCTTGAAGTCGGCACCTTCACCGGCTATAGCGCCATCTGCATGGCCCAGGCCATGGGCGAAGACGGGCGCATGATCTGCTGCGACATCCCCGGCGACTACAACGCCATCGCTGAGCGCTACTGGCGCGAAGCCGGCCTTAGCGAACGCATCGAGCAGCGCCTGGCGCCGGCCCTGGAGACCTTGGCGGGGCTTGAGCAGGGCAGTTTCGACCTGATCTTCATCGATGCCGACAAAGCCAACTACCCGGCCTATCTGGAGCATGCCCTGCGGCTTGCACGCCAGGGCGGTCTGATTCTGTTCGACAACACCCTGTGGAGCGGTCGCGTGCTGGAACAACATTCCGACAGCCCCGACACCTGCGCCATTCAAACGCTCAACCGGGCCTTGAAAGATGATCTGCGTCTCGACCTGTCGCTGCTGCCGCTCGGCGACGGCCTGACGCTGTGTCGCAAACGCTAACCGCCAGACCCCCGGTCACACCACCGCACCTGTGGGAGCGGACTTGTCCGCGAATGAGTCCACCACGCTTCAAAATACCCACCCGCGAACAAATGTGTGCCGACTCACGATCCTGTTCGCGGCCATGGGCCGCTCCTACAAGTTGGTGGCGGTCTCGCGCAAACAACGCATGATGTTGTCCCGGTTGCTGTGCAATGGTCTGATTGCCAGGTGGGTTCCGGGTGGCGCATCCTGCGCGGCATAATTTTTCCGACAGATACATTGGGTCGGTTTGTTGCGGGAGTCGGGCGCTGGTCAAATGGCAGGGAGTTTTCTTGTCGATCTGGTTCGAATAGGCAGGCGTGAGCCCTTGGGCGCGATGTCACTGTTTGCGAACGCCTGAGTTGCTGTCGAGGCCTGGAAAGAGAGTGCAGGGAATGAAAGCGCGGGCAACAGTGTGGATTCTGCTGGGCGGGTCGTTGATCCTGGCCCTGTCTTTGGGGATTCGTCATGGCTTCGGCTTGTTCCTGCCGCCCATGAGTAACGAGTTCGGCTGGGGGCGCGAGGTGTTTGCCTTCGCCATTGCCTTGCAGAACCTGATCTGGGGGCTGACCCAGCCGTTCACCGGCGCCTTGGCCGATCGCTTCGGCGCGCAGCGTACGGTGATCGTTGGCGGCATTTTCTATGCGGTCGGTTTGCTCTGCATGGGCCTGGCCGATTCGGCCTGGACGCTGTCGCTGAGTGCCGGTTTGCTGATTGGCATCGGTCTGTCCGGCACCTCGTTTTCGGTGATCCTTGGTGTGGTCGGGCGTGCCGTTCCGATGGAGCAGCGCAGCATGGCCATGGGTATCGCCGCGGCGGCCGGCTCGCTCGGCCAGTTCGCCATGCTGCCGGGCACGCTGGGCTTGATCAGCTGGCTCGGCTGGTCCACGGCGTTGCTCGCGCTCGGCTTGCTGGTAGCCTTGATCGTGCCTCTGGCTACGATGGTCAAGGACACACCGTTACCAGTTCTGGGCCACGAGCAAACCCTGCGCGAGGCGTTGCGTGAGGCCTGTGTACATCCTGGGTTCTGGTTGCTGGGCTTGGGGTTTTTCGTGTGCGGCTTCCAGGTGGTGTTCATCGGCGTACACCTGCCGGCGTATCTGGTTGATCAGCATCTGCCGGCGCTGGTCGGCACCACGGTATTGGCCCTGGTCGGCCTGTTCAACGTGTTCGGCACCTACACTGCCGGCTGGCTCGGTGGGCGCATGTCCAAGCCGCGCCTGCTGACGGCCCTTTATTTGGCGCGGGCAGTGGTGATTACTGCCTTCATTCTGACCCCGCTAACCACCTGGAGCGCCTACGCCTTCGGCATCGCCATGGGCTTGCTCTGGTTGTCCACGGTGCCGTTGACCAACGGCACCGTGGCGACCATGTTTGGCGTGCGCAACCTGTCGATGCTCGGTGGTATCGTTTTTCTCTTTCATCAGATCGGCGCGTTCCTCGGTGGCTGGCTGGGCGGTTATCTGTACGACCGTACTGGCAGCTATGATCTGGTCTGGATGATCGCAATCCTCCTCAGCCTGCTTGCCGCGGGCCTGAACTGGCCGGTGCGCGAGCAGCCGGTAGCGCGTCTGCAAGGTGTGGGAGTCCGAGCATGAATACCGAATATTGGTTGAGCAGCGCACTGCTCATGGTGGTCACTCTGCTGCTGGCCTTGGCTTGGTGGGGGTGGGGGCAGGGTGGGCTGGCCTTCATGCAGCTAGGCCTCGGGTTGTGTTGATGAACACCCATCTGTTGCACGATTGCGGCCGCAGCAAAAGTTCGTAAGCGCAACGCCAACAAACCCTTCCAGCAGTTTTCGGGCTGTTCAAATGCTGATCAGCGTGCTAAAAACGTTCTATCGAGTGACCTAGCTGCTTGAAAAAGAAGGGAAAAACATGACCAAGTCGGAGTTGATCGAAAGGATCGTTACCCATCAGGGGCAGCTCTCAAACAAAGATGTCGAGCTGGCCATAAAAACCATGCTGGAACAAATGTCCCAGGCGTTGGCTACGGGTGACCGTATCGAAATCCGCGGCTTCGGCAGTTTTTCTCTGCACTACCGCGCGCCGCGTGTTGGCCGCAACCCGAAAACCGGTGATTCAGTCCGCCTCGATGGCAAATTTGTCCCGCACTTCAAGCCGGGCAAAGAACTGCGTGACCGAGTAAATGAAGACGAGTAGGGCAGTGCTGCTAAACCCTGCATCACGCGGTCTGACGACTGGCCTCGGTGTGGCGGGTTACGCGGCGCTTTGACCCTGCGCGCGGTAATGCGAGCGGCCCGCGCCGCTAACCCTACGGTCGCCGCCGCCCTGTAAAAGCTGCTCACGATCCGCCAGCCCAGCCCAGCCCAACCAATACCCAATCGCGGACAAGTCCCCTCCTACAAAAGCGCCGCAGTCCGTAGGGCGGGTTAGGCGCGTGGCAAATACTCGATGACTACCAGCAACACCTGGCGCGGCGTAACCCTCCATCACGCGGTCTGACGACTGACCTCGGTGTGGTGGGTTACGCGGCGCTTTGACTCTGTGCGCGGTCGTGCTAGCGCGACCCGCGCCGCTAACCCGCCTTACGGTCACAACAGCTGCCCACAATCCGCCGGCCCAACCAACACCTAATCGCGGACAAGTCCCCTCCCACAACAACGCTGCAGTCCGTAGGGGTTAGGCGCGTGGCAAATTCTTAATGACTGCCAGCAAGACCCGGCGCGCCGTAACCCTCCATGGCGCGGTCTGGGGATTGACCGAGCAGTCGGGCGGCTCAGTAGGCACTCAAAAAGCCGAGTTAAGGGTGGCCAGGGCTCTGCCAACGGCAGGGATGCCAAGGACCTACAATGGGAATCGCCTGCAGTGTATGGCGAAATGCCACGCCTTCTAGGTTGACATGCTTAAGCCTCAGTAATAATGAATATCATTTAGGTATATCTACTGGGTTATTGCTGGGATAAAAGTAGCCCGCACCTTGATTGAATCAATCGACTGGTCGGCAAGGGCTTGTATTGGATGACGATGCTGGCAGAATGCGCTGCCTATTAGGTCGCTCTGCATGCGAGTGGCACTACGATTTGAATAATCGACTTTTTGACAAAAGATGGATCTACAGTGACCGAGCAAACGTACCCGCGCCAAGCCAACAATGATGACGAAATCGATCTTTTGGAGCTGTTCCACGGCTTGTGGACGCAAAAATGGCTCATCGTCCTGGTTACCTTGATATTCGCTGTCGGTGCGGCCTCGTATGCTTTTTTAAGCCGGCCTGTGTATGAAGCGCGTGCAGCTGTGCTGTCACCGTCTCTCAGCGACATTGCTGGTTTCAACTTGGGGCGAACAGGTGAGGGCGCAGGCGGGAATGGCTTGAAGCCATTTTCGGTTAGTGATGTATACGCAGTATTTACCCGCAATCTGCAGTCCGAAAGGTCTAAGCGTCAATTTTTCAGGCAGGTTTACTTGCCGTCCCTAGATGAAACTCAACGCGCCGGTTCTCAGGATGGTATTTACAAGGAGTTTAATAAGGAATTTAGCGTAAAGGTGCTGGATAAAAATCAGCCAGACCGCTTCACCATCGTTGTCGAGCATTACAGCCCCGAATTAGCATCAACATGGACAAAGCACTACATCGATCAGGTGGCTGAGCGGTCATTGGCTGAAATGCTGCAGAACTCGGAGCGCGAACTTGCAGTGCAGGCTCGCAACATTGAGCAGCAGATCAAATCCGAGCGTGCCAGCGCTAAAGCTCGTCGTGATGACCGCACTAAGCAATTGCAAGAGGCATTGACGGTTGCTGAAGCAATCGGCCTGAATAACCCTCCCGTCATCACCGGGCGAGTGTCAAATGACAGCGAGCTTTCCGCGTTTATGGATGGCAGTTTGATGTACATGCGTGGCGCCAAGGCTTTGTATGCAGAAATGCAAGTGCTGCTGGCGCGTACGTCAGACGATCCATTCATTCCCGAGTTGCGAAATCTCGAAGGACTATATCAATTGCTCGCAGGTGTAAGCCTTGATCCGAGCAGCGTCGCCGTCTTCCGCCAAGACGGGGAGATAGAGGTCCCGGATCAGCCCATCAAACCGAAAAAGCCCCTGATCGTGGCGTTGGGCGTGGTGCTGGGCGGGATGCTCGGCGTCTTTATCGCTCTGATCCGCCTGATGCTGAGAAAACGCGCCGCCAAGGCCTTATAAATGTTGTCTCGGCCAGGCAGATTTCACGGCCTGCCGGCCTGTAACGAACGTAAACTGCAACGAGCAGGCTGAGAGTAAAGGCGCAGCATGAGCAATGAAGACATCCGCTGGCTACAGCGCTTGCAAAATTTCAGCAAGGCGCAGGCTCAACTAGACGAAGCCATGGCTCTGATGGAGGCGCGTAGCCTGTCGAAATTGGAAAAGCAGGGCGTTATCCAGGCCTTCGAGTACACCTACGAGCTTGGCTGGAACAGCCTCAAGGATTACCTAGTCTGGCAAGGTATCCCGGGTATCGTTGGCTCCAGGGATACAATCCGCGAAGGGTTCAGCAAGGGCTTGCTGGCCGATGGACAGGGTTGGATGGACATGCTGGTAGACCGTAATCGCACATCGCATACCTATAACGAAGAGACGGCCGAGGCCATATTGCTAAATATCCAGCAGCGTCATCATCCATTGTTGAAGGCGCTGGAGCTGACGCTACTCGATCGTGCGGCAAAAGAATCATGAGCGAGTTGCAGGGTAGCGGCCTGCCGGCGGCAAGCATCAAGGCCATTCAGCAGGTGTTTCATCGCTGTCCCGGTATCCGCCAAGCGATCCTCTACGGCTCCCGAGCCAAGGGTAACTTCCGCCCGGGTTCGGATATCGACCTCACGCTCAAGGGTGATGTGACCTATCAGCAACTGCTGCGAATCGAAACGGAATTGGATGATCTATTGCTGCCCTACAAAATCGATCTTTCCTTGTATGACTTGCTGGATAATCCGGCGCTGATCGAGCACATCGATCGAGTGGGCAAGCTTTTCTACACGGCAAGCGATAGCTGAGAAAGTCCCGGTCGTAGGGTGCGCTGCGCGCACCAGGACTGCAAACACAAGCAAAGGACCGCCCCGGCAACGCTCCACCTGCCGGCCATCGTTAAAGGATTAACAAGGATCGATCACATGGCTTACCCCGACATCCTCCACCACGGCGCCAAAGATGGCGTCACCGGCTCCTGCCATCAACTGCTGATGGACGCCCAGCACAGCCTGCTGATCGACTGTGGCTTGTTCCAGGGCGCGGAGACCTCGGCTGAAGGCAAGTCCGCTGCCGATCGCCTGGCCATCGAATTTCCCCTAGATACGATCAAGGCGCTGGTCGCCACCCACGTGCATATCGACCACGTCGGGCGTATTCCCTATCTGCTGGCTGCCGGTTTCAAAGGGCCGATCCTCTGCAGCGAACCCTCGGCCAAGCTGCTGCCCATCGTCCTCGAAGACGCGTTCAAGCTCGGTTTCAGTCGCGATCAGAAGCAGGTCGAGCGCTACATCAAACTGATCGAGCAGCGCATCATCGCCTTGCCCTACAAGACCTGGTTCACCCTGCAGGACACCGCACGCCTGATCTGCCGCATCCGCCTGCAGCGCGCCGGGCACATCCTCGGTTCGGCCTATGTCGAGATCGACCTGCATTACCCCGAGACCGGCGAGAAGAAACGCATCGTCTTCTCCGGCGACTTGGGTGCGCCGCATGCGCCGCTGCTGCCAGCGCCCAAGCCACCGTATCGCGCCGACATCCTGGTGATCGAGAGCACCTATGGCGACCGCCTGCACGAAGACCGCCGCACCCGCCGCAAGCGCCTGGAAAGCGTCATCGAACAAGCCCTGGCCAACAACGGCACCGTACTGATCCCTGCCTTCAGCATCGGCCGCACCCAGGAACTGCTCTACGAACTCGAAGACATCATCCACAGCAAAAAGCTTGATGCTGTTAACAAGGGTCAGGCGAGTAAAGCCGCTGTTAAGCTCCCTCTCCCCTCAGGGGAGACGACTGCATGGATGCAGGAGGTAGGGCGAAGCAGGATGCCCGAGCCGAGGGCTGGGGTGAGGGGCGGCTTCGATAGCGAATACAAGGCTAGCCCCCCAAACAAGGCTGCACCCGAAATCAACTGGCCCACACTCCCGATCATCCTCGATTCCCCCCTGGCCAGCCGTTTCACCCAGGTCTACCGCGAGTTAAAGCCCTTCTGGGATAACGAAGCGTTGCAGCGCCTCAAGCAGGGCCGCAACCCGCTGGGTTTCGAGCAACTGATCACGGTCGACAGCCACCAAGCCCACCTGGCCATGGTGCGCCACCTTACCGCCACCGCTCGTCCGGCTATCGTCATTGCCGGGAACGGAATGTGCAGCAGTGGTCGAATTGTCAATTACCTTAAAGCCATGCTCCACGATCCTCGGCATGACGTACTCTTCATCGGCTACCAGGCGCAAGGCACACCCGGCCGCGCTATCCAGATGTATGGTGAGCGTGGTGGTTATGTCGATCTGGACGGGGAGCGCTACAAAATTGGCGCCAAAATCAATACCATAGGCGGCTATTCAGCCCATGCGGATCAAAAAGGCTTGCTGGGCTTCGTCACCCGCATGCGTCACTGGCCCAGTCAGGTACGCATCGTTCACGGCGAAACCGGCGCCAAACATGAATTCGGCGAGCGCCTCAAAGCGCTCTACAAAGACAAACAACGCCCCTTGGAGCTAATGATTCCCAGCGGCACCAACAAATGATTACCGTGTGATCCCACTGTGACCCACACGGAAGCGAGAAATACCTGCTTTTGTAGGAGCCAGCTTGTGACCCACATGGATGTGGGAAATGCAGTAAGCCGTAGGGAACGGCTACTGCCTGGCGATCCTGAACTCCAATCGATCCCAGCAGGCCGCCCCCTAACTGGCACCTGGCAACACCCGTAAACGTGTCCTCAACGCCCCAAACCCCATCCTATCCATCCCAACGGCAGGCTAGGCTGAAACGAACCCCGCAACCGGCTCAACCAGGCCGGCTGCAACCAGGAGTGAACTGTCGGTGTAGATGCTGCGCCGATGTGCTTGTTACCCATATGAGTGTAAGCACCGCAATGACCCACTGCATCACTGGTACGGCCCCTGGCTGGTACCTCGTGCACTGCAAATCCCGCCAGGATGAGCGCGCAGAACAAAACCTGCTGCGCCAGGGTTACATCTGCTATCGGCCGCAGCACAGCTGCGAGCGGATTGTGCGTGGCTGTCGGCAAATCATCGTCGAATCGCTGTTCCCCGGTTATCTATTTATTCAGCTGGCAGCCGATGCTAACTGGGGACCGCTGCGCTCGACCCGTGGGGTCATTCGTGTCGTGGGTTTTGGCGGTATACCGCTGCGGCTCGACAACCGCTTGATCGAACGCCTGCAACAACGTAAAACGGCCCCGGTTAGACCGGCCCTAGAAGCAGGCGATAGCGTACGCATCACCGAAGGCGGCTTTGCCGAACTGGACGCTATCTTCGTCGCCATGGACGGCGAGCAGCGGGTGATCCTGCTACTCAACATGCTCAACCGCCAGCAACAGATCAGCATGCCGCTGCTGAGCGTAATAAAGAACTGAACAAGCCTCAGCCCTGGCCGAGATCAAGGCAACACCCTGGCAATGCCAGTAAAATTTGATGATTTGACGTTCTCAGGAAACCAACGGTAAATCCTGGGGCGGTAGCGTGTCTGATGCTGGCAAACCACCCAAAGCACTGACATCTGAGTAGGTTGGGTTAGCGGCGACTGTTAGACCAGGTGGTGGCGCCACGGTTAACACCGCTGCGCAAGCCAACACATTGTCGGGGTTGGCAAGCGTGCGCTCTTACCGTTCTGTCAGGCAGCAACACCCAAGGCTTTAAATTTCCAAACACATGCCAGATGCTCCCGCGTTGTTTGCTCACAGGCCAATCCCGCTGGGAGACTTGCGTGGCTGCCCATGGCAGATTCGCTCGACCCGCTGAAGCATGCAGTCAACGCCGCAAACGGTATAGATGCACTAAAACAACGACCAGTAATTGAAGGCCTATTCAACGTATGAAAATTCTTGTCACAGGTGGTGCGGGCTTTATTGGCTCAGCTGTCATTCGCCATATCATTCGTCATACAGCTGACAGTGCGGTCAACCTAGACAAGCTCACCTACGCCGGCAATCTGGAGTCGCTTGCCGAAGCCAGCGACAGTGAACGTTACGCCTTCGAGCAGGTTGATATATGCGACGGTGCTGCACTGGACCGTGTATTCCATGAGCACCAGCCTGACGCTGTGATGCACTTGGCCGCAGAATCCCATGTTGATCGCTCCATCGACGGCCCAGCCGAGTTCATAACCACCAACATCGTCGGCACCTACACCCTGCTGGAGGCCGCCCGCCAGTACTGGCAGGGGCTGGGTGAGCAGCGCAAGGCAGCCTTCCGTTTCCACCACATATCCACCGACGAGGTGTATGGCGACCTGGAAGGGCCTGAAGATCTATTCACCGAAACCACAGCCTACGCCCCCAGCTCACCTTACTCGGCGAGCAAGGCCAGCTCTGACCATCTGGTGCGTGCCTGGCGCCGCACCTATGGTCTGCCGACAATTATTACTAACTGCTCGAACAACTACGGTCCGTACCACTTCCCGGAAAAGCTTATTCCGCTGGTGATTCTCAACGCACTGGAAGGTAAGCCGCTACCGATTTACGGCAAAGGCGATCAGGTACGTGACTGGCTATACGTTGAAGACCACGCCCGTGCCCTATACAAAGTAGTGACCGAAGGCCAAGTAGGTGAGACCTACAACATCGGCGGCCACAATGAAAAACAGAACATCGAAGTAGTCAACGCCCTTTGCGAGCTACTCGATGAACTCCGGCCGATGCAATCACCTGTAGGAGCGAGCTTGCTCGCGATCAATCCTGCTACAGGCGGTGCTATTGAACAAGCCAGCTGTTCGCAAGCGCAGTCCTACAAGAGCCTAATTACCCACGTCCAAGACCGCCCTGGCCACGACCTCCGTTACGCTATCGACGCCAGCAAAATCCAGCGTGAACTGGACTGGGTTCCAGCGGAAACCTTTGAATCTGGCCTGCGCAAAACTGTCGAATGGTATCTGGCCAACTTCGAATGGTGCCGCCATGTACAAGACGGCAGCTATCAGCGCGAACGTCTTGGTACCACAGAACAAGGAAGCACCCGCATATGAAAGGTATTCTCCTCGCCGGTGGTTCCGGTACTCGGCTGCACCCGATCACCAAGGGTGTATCCAAACAGCTACTGCCCATTTACGACAAACCGATGATCTACTATCCCTTGTCGGTATTAATGTTGGCTGGTATCCGCGACATCCTGCTGATCAGTACACCCCAAGACATCAGTGGCTATCAGCGGTTATTGGGTGACGGCTCAGAATTTGGTATCAGCATCAGCTATGCCGAACAACCCAGCCCGGACGGACTCGCTCAAGCCTTTATTATTGGCGAAGACTTTATCGGCACCGACTCGGTTTGTCTTGTGTTGGGTGACAACATCTTTTACGGCCAAGGATTCAGCCCCATGCTCAAAGCCGCAGCTGACCGTGGCAAAGGCGCGACAGTATTCGGCTACCAGGTCAAAGATCCGGAGCGTTTCGGTGTGGTTGAGTTTGATGAAAATAAGCGTGCTATATCCATCGAAGAAAAGCCGCAAAAACCAAAATCCCACTATGCCGTTACGGGGTTGTATTTTTACGATAATGATGTGGTGCAGATAGCCAAGCAGGTAAAGCCTTCCCACCGAGGCGAGTTGGAAATTACTTGTATCAACCAGGCCTATATGGTGCGCGGCGACCTCAACGTCGAGTTGCTCGGCCGCGGCTTTGCCTGGCTGGACACAGGCACTCACGAAAGCTTGCTTGAGGCTGGTCTTTTTGTAGAAACTATTGAAAAACGCCAAGGCTACAAAATCGCCTGCCTCGAAGAAATTGCCTTTAACAATGGCTGGTTAAATCGCGAAGATCTGTTGCGCATAGGCCAGTCATTAAGCAAGAACAGTTATGGTCAGTATTTGCTTCAATTGGCAGAGGGTAAGCTATGAATCTTGTGCAATGGGTTAATTTTCCTGCGCTGGGCGACGGCCGTGGCTCGTTAGTCGCACTGGAAGGTAACAAATCTATACCTTTCGACATCAAGCGGGTCTATTACCTTTTTGGTACCCAGCCCGGTATAGCGCGTGGCTTTCATGCGCACAAAGCCCTGAAGCAAGTGGCGGTATGCGTCACCGGCAAATGCAAAATGCTGCTGGACAATGGCACTGAAAAAACCGAAGTCTGGTTGGATTCGCCCATCAAGGGTGTTGTTATTGACTCAATGGTTTGGCATGAAATGCACGACTTTAGCCCGGATTGTGTGCTGCTTGTGTTGGCCAGCGAGCATTATGATGAAAGTGATTATATTCGGGGTTATGAGATTTTTATCAAAGCGGTAGGGCAATGAGTACCATCCATAAACTGGCTGATGTTGCTCCTTGCCAAATAGGTGAAGGCACACGTATATGGCAGTTTGTAGTCATTCTTGAGGGTGCGATCATAGGGAAAAATGGCAACATTTGCGCCCACACCTTGATAGAGGGCGATGTCATCATCGGTGACAACGTCACCATAAAGTCCGGCGTACAGGTATGGGATGGCGCTCGCATTCAGGACAACGTTTTTATTGGCCCTAATGCAACGTTTACTAATGATACTTACCCGCGATCTAAAGAATATCCGACAGAGTTCTCCGGTATTATCATAAAACATCATGCGAGTATTGGTGCCAATGCCACACTACTGCCCGGCATAACCATCGGCGAATATGCAATGGTCGGTGCAGGTGCTGTTGTAACCGAAGATGTACCGGCAAAAGCAATTGTGGTGGGTAACCCGGCAAAAATTATCAGGTATGTAGATTAATGATTCCTTTCCTCGATCTAAAATCCATCAACACTCAATACCGCCAAGAGCTAATCGACGCAGCCACCCGAGTCATTGACTCGGGATGGTACATTCAAGGTCAGGAACTCAAAGCCTTCGAGCAGGAGTTTGCAGATTACTGCGGCACAACGCACTGCATCGGTGTTGCCAATGGTCTGGATGCCCTTACGCTAACGCTAAGGGCCTGGAAAGAGCTGGGCAAGTTGCAGGAAGGCGACGAGGTCATTGTTACGGCGAACACTTACATTGCCAGCATACTGGCGATTACTGAAAACCGCCTCAAAGCGGTCTTAGTAGAACCAGACGCAGCAACCTACAACCTCTGCCCAGTAAAAACTGCCGCCGCCATTACGAGCAAAACTAAAGCCATTGTGGCAGTGCATCTGTATGGCCAACTGGCGCCGATGCCCGAAATTATGGCGCTGGCTGATCAGCATCAACTGCTGGTGTTGGAAGATTCAGCTCAGGCACACGGCGCAGAAATCAACGGCAAAAAAGCGGGTAACTGGGGCCATGCATCTGGTTTCAGCTTTTACCCCGGTAAGAACCTAGGCGCGCTTGGCGATGCTGGTGCCGTCACTACAAGTGATGACGAGCTTGCGCAAACCATCCGTGCATTGGGTAACTACGGCAGCCATAAAAAATACGAGAACCTGTATCAGGGCGTGAACAGTCGCCTCGATGAAATGCAGGCGGCCATGCTCCGGGTAAAACTTAAACATCTTGATGCCGAAACCCAGCGTCGCAAGGAAATCGCGCATGCCTACGCGCAGGGCATCAATAATCCCGCACTGATGCAGCCCATAGGGCCGAACACCACACTGGACACCCTGACGGCGCATGTATTACATCTGTATGTGATCCGCTCAACCGCACGGGCAGCGTTGCAGGCGCATCTCGCCGCAGCGGGCGTACAAACCCTAATTCATTACCCGATCCCCCCGCACCAGCAACAAGCCTATGCACACTGGCAAGCACAAAGTTACCCGTTAACTGAGGCGATCCATCAGCAGGTGCTCAGCCTGCCGATCAGCCCAGTAATGAGTGATACTGATGTGCAGCAGGTAATTGCAGCCTGTAACGCTTTTCAGGCCGGATAACCAATGACGCTGATCAAAACCAGCCTGCTCAATGGCATTGCTGTGGTCATTAAGATGCTGACGTTGTTGGGCCTGAACAAGATCCTTGCGATCTATGTCGGTCCATCGGGCTATGCCGCGCTGGGGCAATTCCAGAACGCAGTACAGATGATAACAACCTTTGCCAGTGGTGCCATCAACACTGGAGTGACCAAATACACCGCCGAGTATCACCAGGACGAAGCTAAGCAACATGCCGTCTGGCGCACAGCCGGCACTGTTGCCCTGATAGGCTCGTTGATTACCGCGGTGTTTGTTATAGGGTTCAACCGCACGCTGGCTGGTTGGTTTTTAAAAGATGAAAGCCTGGGCAGTGTATTTATCTGGTTTGCCGCTACGCTGGTGTTATTTGTCTTCAACACCCTGTTGCTGGCTATTCTCAACGGCAAAAAAGAGATTCACCGCTATGTGGTTGCCAACATCGCAGGCAGCCTGTTTGCGTTGGCTGTGACCAGTATTATGGCCATCCAGCTTGGCCTGTATGGTGCCTTGGTAGCCCTGG
Source organism: Pseudomonas sp. (assembly GCF_030683065.1). Classification (GTDB taxonomy): domain Bacteria; phylum Pseudomonadota; class Gammaproteobacteria; order Pseudomonadales; family Pseudomonadaceae; genus Aquipseudomonas. The sequence goes on along the minus strand of NZ_JAUXMX010000040.1, from coordinate 131,520 downwards.
CGGTTTACCAGTCGCTGACCTTCTTCGTCACTTTGCTGCTCACTTACAAGGCGCCTTGGTTTAAGTTGAGTTACCTGGTGGGTGGCATCGACAAACAAGCCGCCAAAAATCTGTGTAAATACACTGCCATGGCGCTGACTTCCGCCGCCTGCGTTCCGCTCAGTCATATACTGATCCGTAACCACCTAGGCGAAACCCTAGGCTGGGATGCCGCTGGCTACTGGGAGGCTATGTGGCGCCTCAGTGCTGCTTATCTAATGCTGGTAACCACTACGCTCGGCGTGTACTACCTGCCCAGATTGTCAGAACTGCAAGACCCTGCGGACATCAAACACGAAATCATCCAAGGCTATAAAATCATCCTGCCAGTGGCTGCGGCCTGTGGTTTAATTATCTATCTACTGCGCGATTTTATTATTCGCGTTTTTTTGAGTGCCGAATTTGCAGAAATGGAAGTGCTATTTGCCTGGCAGATGATTGGGGATACGCTGAAAATTGGTAGTTGGATACTGGCATACCTCATGCTGGGTAAGGCTATGATTAAACTTTTTATAACTTCGGAAGTTTTTTTTGCCGCTATGTTCTATACGTTAACGGTGTCGTTTACCAATTCCATGGGGTTGGAGGGAGTTGCCTTGGCTCATAGCGTCAATTATGGGGTCTATTGGTTGGTGATGGCGATATTTATTACTCGTACACTCCGCGCTCAAAATAGCAATGTAGTGAGCTGATATGAAGCAATTTCTCCGTTATCAAATTTCCGGTATGGTTTTTATCGCCTGGGTCGTAACTTACTATTACGGCAGTAAACCGGTAATACGTTAGAACTTCTATGCAACATTTTATCCAGTGATCTCAACCTGGCATTCAGCGGGCTGGTTTCGGTGTTGCCCATAGGCGTACTGATACACCAACTTTCAGTCGTGCTGAAAAAACTGGATAGTGGCAAAAGTGAGTCGCTGCAAGGATTTTAGCGACCATCCTGATACCATGCAACCCATGGTCTAAACTTAGGTAATAAGGAGTACACAAAATATCTGCTTGAACACATCAGTAACCTCAACAACTTTTATTATGTACGGATGGACAATGGTTTGTTAGCGAATTGCTGTCCTAGATTTTTTGTATTCCTCTTCTGGATCTGGATGTTAGCAATATTTGCTCAGAAACAGGCCTCGCAGTGTTGCTAGCGATCGTTACCTTTAGCTACTTGCCGCGTATCAGTCAAGAGCTTAAGTTCTTTCGAGGAAAATTACTAAGTGACAAGTACTTAGTTGAGAAATTTTAATAGCTGGACTATCTCATGTCAGAGCCTTTAGTGTCAGTGGTTGTACCTTGCTACAACCACGAAAAATATGTACGGGAATGTATTCAGAGCATAATTGATCAGGACTATCAGAATATTGAGCTAATAATTATTGATGATGGATCTAAAGATGGTTCCGTTGGTAAAATAAAAGAACTGCTATCTACTTGCCAAAAGCGGTTTACTCGTTTTGAGTTTCGATCAAGAGCCAACCAAGGGCTATGCGCTACGTTAAATGAAGCCATTGTATGGTGCCAGGGTAAGTATTTTTCTGCCTTGGCATCCGATGACATTCTTTTTCCGCATAAAACGAGTGTCCTAGTCCAGCATATGCAAAACAACCCTAACTGCGTCGCTGCGTTTGGTTCCATCTCACTAATCGACGATCAGGGAGTCGAAAAAGGTCGCAGGATAAGTTCGAGTAAGTATAAGTTTGACGATGTGTTTTTGCTGAAGGCAGAATTACCCGCGCCCGCGAGCATGGTTGATTTGCAGTCTATACTTGATGCTGGAGTATATAATGAATGCGCAAAAATTGAAGATTGGGATATGTGGTTACGCTTGTCTAGGAGCGGCGAAAAAACTTTAGAAATATTGCCGTGCGTTCTTGCACAATATCGCATGCATGCGACCAATACGATGAAACAGCATGACATTATACATGAGGGGCTACTATCAATAGCCCAGCAATATCAAACACATCCACTGTATAGTCGAGTTTGCTGTGTCTTGAATTGTGTTAGATTAAGAAATTTAGCAGCTGTTCGAAAGCGCGAGGCTATGCCTCTATTGGCTAATTTGCTGTTGAATTTCAATAGCTATAGAGAACTCAGGTTTTATCAAGGAGTTTTATACTTGTTTTTTAAGTGGTGACGTCTTGTTTTCGTAGATCCAAAATCCTCCGCAGCACAAATCGCTAAACCCTTAGTGGCAAAGAATCAACTATATGGAAGAGAGATATAATATTAAAAGCATGTCGCCCTTGGTTGCCTTTATTATAATGGCTCTGATTTTGGGTTACCCGCGCTTTTACGGAACCGAGTTCCCGTTGGCGCTGCTAATTGTCCCATTTTATTTGGTGGGATTTGGTCGTTTCTTTTTAGCTCGAGGTTTGTTTTCGATAATTTTTTTACTTTTATTCGGCCTGTGGGTGCTGGGTGGAGTATTGGCGTTTTTGAACGGGCAGGGTGAATATCGAGATATTTTTTTTCATGTGGTTGTTTCGGTCAAGATTCTGTTGAATATTTTCTTTGGTTACGTTGTCTATCAGATTGTCAGGGCTCGCCCTTCAGTACTAGCAATGTGGTTGATTTTTCAGTCGGCTATAATTATCATTTCAATGTTCAGTAGTGATTTCTATTCTTTAATGCTTGGCTTTATATCGCCGCGTTCCGCCGAGGTCTTTCAGCATATATACGGTTTGAGAGCTTTGGGTTTTGGAATTTTCCATGTTGATGGTGCACTCACTATTGTTCTGGCGCTGTTCTTTAGTGTCTTGTTGTCGAGCACGAAGTTTGTTAATGGCTTGTTATTGCTGCTGCTTCCTTTGTCTATGGCAGTGGCCAGGAGTGCAATTGTCGCTTATGCAATTATGAGCGTCTTTAGAAAGGGATTGGTGTTTAAGGTTTTCTTGGTTTTTGCATTGTTGGTGATGGTTGCTTTGAGTTTCTATGTGGAAAGTGGCCCTTTGTTTGAGGCGACAGAAATATTTAGGAATCTATTCCAGTACGGCGAGCTGGAAAGTCAAAGCGTAAATGTGTTGTTGGAAATGTATGTATTGCCGAATACTATTAGTGATTGGCTATTTGGGAATGGGCAGTATTTTTCAGGTGCTACGGAGACACTTGAGTTTTATAAGGGGACGGACGTAGGCTACTTGAGAATTCTTTATTTTTCAGGGGTTGGTTCTGTCTTTATATTCATATTACTTAATACGTTTTTCCTGATCCCTCTTGTTTTTTCTCGCTCTTATCCAAGATTCATGAAAGTTCGCATGTTTGCTATTTCCTTGATTGTGATATTTCTAATAATAAATCTCAAGGGTCTACAAAGCATGCCGATTTTTGCAATGGCGCTGTATATGTACTCTTTGGATTTGAGGCGTAATCAGGGGCGTACAGGTTGATTTGTTGTGTTCCGGTTTTTCATTTGATAATACTATTCCTTGTTCTTTGTTGATTCATGACCGTGTGGATAAATTGTATAAAGCATAACTGGTTGGCAGAGATGAAAGAGATTTCATTTTTAATTTTTTCATTGCTGGAAATTGAGCTTGTCTTACCGTTGCGGATCGATTCTTTTGTGGCTCAGCTAATTGTTTGGTGAGTGCGCTAGAGGGTGTGTTGGGTTATCGTTCTATATGCTTTTTAAATTAACTATTCCTAGACTATATTTATGATGGTAACTATCGATAATGACAGTTTTTCTGAATAAGCTGCAAGGAATTAAGATTGCTAGAGTTTCCACTGTAGCGTTCTTTGTCGAAACACAGCTGCATGCACAGATTTCTAATATTGTACAAGCTGGCGCTCAGGTTACGGTTGTCGCTAGCGAAGCCTCTCTGTCGCATGAAATTCCGAGCAGTCTTTACGTGTCAATTGAGATACCAAGAAAAATCGAGCTTTTAAAGGACCTGTCAGCCCTTATAAAGTTGTGGTTATTTTTCCGACGATCGAATTTTGACATCGTGCACTCGACAACCCCAAAAGCGGGTTTGTTGTGTTGTTTAGCTGCAAAGCTTGCAGGTGTGCCGGTGCGACTGCATACATTCACAGGGCAGCCGTGGATAGGCTTGACGGGTGTTAAGCGATTTCTTTCCAAAGCCAGCGATAAGTTGATTGCGCGCCTTAATACACATAGCTACGCTGATAGCAATTCTCAGAAAGATTTCATCGTAAAAAGTGGAGTTGCATCTCAAGAGCGGATTAGCGTTCTTGGGTCTGGCTCGCTGGCGGGAATTAATCTTGACCGGTTTGACCCCGCGAGATTCTCTGATACTGATAATAGGGCGTTTAAAGAAAAATTAGGCATTCCTCTATCAGCATCGATGTTGTTGTTTGTGGGTAGGCTTTGTCGTGACAAGGGGCTCGCTGAACTATTGGCAGCCTTCCAAAAAGTAATCGATGAAAATGCTGATACGTTTTTGATTTTGCTGGGTCCCTCTGAAACAGATATTGAGTTTTTGGTAGAGAGACTTACTGATGCTGTGAAAGAAAAAATCATTATGCCGGGCTTTTCAAGTGAGCCGGAGCGATTTATGGCTGTAGCTGATATTTTACTATTGCCAAGCTATCGGGAAGGTTTTGGAACTGTGGTTATTGAGGCTGCAGCCATGGGTGTTCCGGCGATAGGTACAAATATCTATGGTTTAGCCGATGCAATCGTCGCTGGTGAAACAGGACTGTTGGTGCCGGTTAAGTGTGTAGACGAACTTGCTGTCGCGATCAAGACATTGTTGAACGACTCAAGCATGCGTTTAGAAATGAGTCGTAATGCGCGTGAGAGAGTTGAGAATGAATTTTCCAGTCTACGTATGAGTGAATTGGTGATTGATGAGTATGTCGATTTACTAAGTGCTAGTAAGAGGCCTTAATGAACACTTCCTCTTCAAGAGTATTGGTTACTGGCGCGTCGGGTTTTCTCGGCAGTTATTTGATGACGCGGATTACTGCGGAGGGTTTGCAGCCGCTGGCTGTTCTGCGGAAGGCATCAAGCCAGATTTCCCCTGATTTACCTTTCATTAAGGTTGGCGATTTATCGTTGACTACTGATTGGTCGCAGGCCTTGGAAAATGTGCATGTTTTGATACATGCCGCCGCCCGTGTTCACGTTATGGACGATCAGTCTTCTGACCCAATTGCCGAGTTTCGCAAAGTAAACGTCGAAGGCACCTTGAATCTCGCTCGCCAGGCAGCGGCGGCAGCTGTGCGTCGCTTTATCTTTATCAGTTCGGTCAAGGTCAACGGTGAAGGCACCGCTGTAGGTGAACCTTACCTCGCCGACGCTAAGCCTGCTCCGGCGGACCCGTACGGCATTTCTAAAATGGAAGCCGAACATGGCTTACGAGGCTTGGCGGCTGAAACCGGGATGGAGGTGGTAATTATCCGTCCTGTATTGGTCTATGGGCCGGGGGTTAAAGCTAATTTCTTGAGCATGATGCGCTGGCTCCACAAGGGCGTGCCTTTGCCATTTGGGGCCATCCACAACCGGCGCAGCCTGGTTGCCCTAGACAACCTGGTGGATTTGATCGTGACCTGCATCGACCATCCTGCGGCAGCCAACCAGACTTTCCTGGTCAGCGATGGCGAGGATCTTTCGACTACCGAGTTGTTGCGCCGGATGGGCACGGCCCTGGGCAAGTCGGCGCGCTTGTTGCCGGTGCCGAGTCGGCTGCTCGAAGTGGGGGCGGGGATGTTGGGTAAGCAGGCGCTTGCCCAGCGACTGTGCGGCTCGCTGCAAGTCGACATCGGCAAGACGCGTGAACTACTCAACTGGACACCGCCGCTCAGCGTTGACGAAGCGTTACGTAAGACGGCCAAGTATTTTCTGGAACAGCAAAGCAAATGAGTATCTGGTGGTTTTTGCCGGTGATTGCCGGCGTTGCGCTTTTTTTGACTGGCGCGTTGCGCCGTTATGCCCTGGCTCGCAGCCTGATGGATATCCCCAACGCCCGAAGCTCGCACTCGGTGCCGACGCCACGTGGTGGTGGGGTGGCTATCGTGGTGAGCTTTCTGTTGGCCTTGCCGGTGATGGCCGGCATGGGCTTGGTCGCTTGGCCTTTGGCTTGGGCGTTGCTGGGTGCTGGTGCGGGTATTGCCGTGTTGGGCTTTCTCGATGATCACGGTCATATCGCCGCGCGCTGGCGTTTGCTTGGGCATTTTGCTGCGGCTATCTGGGCATTGTTCTGGCTGGGTGGTTTGCCGCCGGTGGCGATGTTCGGCTTCACTGTTGATCTGGGCTGGTTTGGCCATGCGCTGGCGACGCTGTATCTGGTGTGGCTGCTCAATCTCTATAACTTCATGGATGGTATCGACGGTATTGCCAGTGTCGAGGCGATTTGTGTGTGTTTTGGGGGGGGCTTGTTGTACATCTTGTTGGGTATCGCAGGCTCAACCCAACCTACGGAATTCGTTGTGCCTTTGCTTTTGGCTGCAGCCGTTGCGGGTTTTCTGTTTTGGAACTTTCCGCCGGCACGGATCTTTATGGGCGATGCGGGCAGTGGTTTTCTCGGCATCACCCTGGGTGTGCTGTCATTGCAGGCGGCCTGGGTGGCGCCGCAGTTGCTGTGGAGTTGGTTGATTCTGCTTGGGGTGTTCATCGTCGATGCCACCTTTACCTTGCTGCGCCGGTTGTTGCGCGGCGACAAGGTGTATGAGGCCCACCGCAGCCACGCCTATCAGTACGCTTCGCGCCGGGTCGGTCGGCATTTGCCGGTAACGCTTATTGTGGGCGGCATCAATCTTCTCTGGTTGTTGCCTATCGCCCTTTGGGTCGGGCTTGGCGGGGTAGACGGCTTGCTGGGGTTGATGATCGCTTACGTGCCGTTGCTGGGGCTGGCGCTGAAATACCATGCCGGTGAGTTGGAGCAGCGACCGTGAGCGAGCGGACATTACTTATATATAATCGGCGCGGGCCGGCACGAGTCGATTTGGAAGCAATTTCCCATGAAGAAATATGCCATCCGTGGTATTTTTTGCGCAAATAAAAGCCAGTATGCTAGTTATTAATTTCCTCTGTAGTTCCTTGGTCTACTTATGAAAAAAATCGATATTTTTTTTAACGACGTAATAAATTACAAGTTTTTTATGTTGATGAATAGAGAATATATAACAATATTCCTCTCGGTTTTTATATTGTTTCTATTGATTAGTTTTATAAGCGGTTATATTCCTGTAAGTGATGGGGCAGGTTGGGATGGTAGCATATATTACAACTACGCTCAAATTTTAGCTGCGGGCGGGGATATATCTGGCGACCCATATCGAGAAATTAGAATGCCAGCTTTTTTTCCCATTATTTTAGCGATAAAATTTGGTGCTAATCATAGTCAAATAATCATAATCCAAGCAATCTTAAATTCGATTTTACTTGCAGCAAGCGCAAGTCTACTGTACGCAACATTTTTGGAGTTGGGGTTGCAGAAGAAAATTTCTATACTCTCACTTGCGGCATTAATTTTAACTTGGCCTTTTATAGTGATGCCAGTTTTCTATCCGATATTGAGTGATCATGCTGCGCTTGCAACAAGCTGTTTATGCTTGTGGTGTTGGTCAAAGTCACAGCGTTGGGCGCTATGTGTTATATCAGCTGCCAGCTTGTGGATAATTCCTGGGTCGTTCCTCATTCCTTTGATTTTGAGCGCGTTCCCTCTACGAGCACAAGGAGCACAAGCCGTGCCAAGGTACAAATATAGAATATCAGCTCGCATACTGGCAACGGTTTTAATTTCTATCAGTATATTTTTTTTTATAGTTCCATACTTACTTAGTATCCCGCAAGATAAAATTCTAGCCCACGCTACGGACAAAGACGGCGTAACAGCGTTAATGGAACTGCGCTCACTATCATTACTCAGCATAAGTGCAGCGGTTTTGTTTGTAGTGTGGATATATATTAGCATTTTAACAAATATTAATACTTGGAAGGCAGTAAGCTATAAATATTTAACGCTTTCTTTTGTTGCAACGCTCTCAAGCGCGTACTTCATGTATAGCTGCATAGATTGGTCTTCGGGGTTCGCTGGGCCGCCGCTATTTTTGAATATGGCATTACAGTCGTTAGCCCTACCTTTTAAGCCGTTAGTTTCGCATTTTTTAAATTTAACACCAACTATTATCCCCGCACTTATTGTGGTCGCCAAATACTCATTTGGCGGGCAAAAAAATACTCCAATAGGCCTGCTGGTGATATTTTCCGCTTTTATTCCTTTTCTTTTATTTGGATCAGAAAGCAGGCAATGGATAGGGGTGCTACCAATATTAGTGACAATATTTGCTATGTCTGAATTTTCTTACGCTCAAAGAAAGTGGTGCTTGCTAGTCTCTATTGCTTTAATTTCACCTCTTCTTTGGCTAAATAAAAAAACGATTACAGCACTTCAGTCTGGGGCCAGCTTTCAATCGGACGAATGGCAATTCTATTTTGGACGACAAGGGCCTTGGATGTCTATTGATAGTTATGAAATTGGTTTGGCTTCAATAGCTGTTTTCATTGCAGGGCATTTATTGTTCTCTACATATAGCTTGAAGAACTATCCATTAAAAATTTGGTAACTGTTTAGCTTTTTTATTAGTAATATTTTTGTGAATGTCTATGGCTTTAGGTTAGGCGTAGAATTCTATTCTAGGAGACTTATTTTGTTAACATTGGTAATTCCAGTTTATGGCAATGAAGCAAACCTTCCTGATCTATTAGTATCGGTTGCAGGTTTATATTTAAAATTAAATGGCAGACTTGAAGTTGTATTTGTGGTTGATGGCAGTCCGGATCGTTGTTATGAAATTCTTCGTGCGAAGCTTCCGTCTCAACATTTCCAATCAAAAATAGTATTATTGTCGAGAAATTTTGGATCATTTATGGCGATCAGGGCAGGGCTTCAGCATGGTACCGGAGATCGTTTTGCTGTAATGGCTGCAGATCTTCAAGAGCCGCCAGAGTTGGTTATTGAAATGAATCGTATCTTGATACAGCAAGAGGTTGATGTGGTTGTCGGCGTTCGGGAGAGTCGTCAGGATTCTTGGAATAGCCAATTAGCTTCAAAAATTTTCTGGAATCTATACCGACACTATGTCATACCCGAAATCCCAATAGGTGGCGTAGATATTTTCGCATGTAACAAGGTATTTCGCGATAGGCTGCTTACTCTGGAAGAAAGGCATAGTTCATTGATCGCTCAGATCTTCTGGCTAGGATACCGCCGTGAAATCGTGACTTACTCGCGCCTAGAAAGGGTATACGGAAAGTCTGCCTGGACCTTCCGCAAGAAGGTTAACTACCTCATGGACAGTATTTTTTCTTTTACCGATATTCCTATAAAAGCCTTGATCAGATTCGGAGCTTTTGGAGCAGTGTTGGCTGCATTGTTTGGAGTGTTGACACTTATAGCCAAAATTAACGGTATGATTGAGGTGCCTGGCTACGCAATGATCATGCTCACGGTTACCTTTATTGGCTGTTTGAATCTTTTTGGCTTGGGAATTATTGGCTCTTATGCTTGGCGAACTTACGAAAATACAAAGAACCGACCTCTAGCGATTCCTATGCGTGTTGATAGTTTTAGAGGTAGGAGTGAAGATATATAGATATTTCATTACGTAATGACGGCGGCCGCAAAGCTGTGTCCAGTATCTGACCTTTCCGATAAGGTGTTGCCCCATGTTTTATTCCGAACTCAGCGTTGAAGAGCGTGCCCACCCCATATCGATTGTGCTCAAGGCTTTAGTCTTGCCTGAGTTCATATAATAAGTGCAACGCCTGAAACGATAGGCAGAGAACCAGCCACTGGTAACTGTTCCGTAATCGAGCTGCCTGTTGCAGCTACTCGGTTCGCTAGACTCAGCAACAGATGTAGGGCCTTAGCCGAGTTTGCCGAGCGATGCGAAAGCTGCTGCCCGTTAGCGAGCGTTTCTAGTTGGTGACCCGCATACTTGCTGCCTGAGATTTTTTCTCCCAGGCTGATTGCAGGTAAGCCTCGGAGCATGAACACTCCCAGCCTCAGAGATACCTACGTCTGTTGTGTGGCGACCTATGTCTTGCCGGTCGGAGAGCTGGGCAAGGCGCTGATCATCTGCCTGCGTCACGTAAGACAACGCGCAAACTGAGCTCTGGTGGCGTGGATCGTCGTGGCCAGATCCCTGACATTGTCAGAGTTCATATGCGCCCGCTGGATATTCAAGATCGCCTGACGCCTGGCCACAGGGACGGAGATCTGATCGAGAGTAAGGCCAATGCTTCGATACCAAATGTACTATCCTAGTTGATGAGTAATATAGTGCAAAAGACTATGGCTATGTGGGCGCGACGTGTCAATTTCAGTTAAATAGTCGTGTTGCTCTTAGCTCCTACAATCGTTGGGTTTAAATCTTTAATCGAGAAATGTGGAATATTTTTTCTATGATGATTCCGCTAGTAAAAAAATTAATCAAAAGCAATTTCCCAAAATTCTTTATTTCAAGCACGCTGAATACCACTCTAACGTACGGAATTTACGTACTACTATTAATTTTTTTTTCTTATACAGTAAGTTACGCTATTTCGTATATTGCCGGTATAGTCTTTGCTTATTTAATGAATCGTTTTTTTGTATTCAAAAGTCATCAGGGTATTAAGTCAGTTGCCATGTTGCTATTTGTATATTTAACTCAGTATTTTATCAGTATTTTATTATTATGGTTCTGGGTTGAAAAGATCAATCTTGATAAATATTTAGCGCCACTAGTAGTGATAATGTTTACTTTTCCAATGACATATATTCTGTCAAAATATGTCTTTATAAAGAATCCAGTGTAAAGGGTGGATGGCTTTTTCTTCAGGGATCCCGTATTAGCGCCGGCAACAAAACCATAGACATATTTGTGGTATCAATAATTCAGGGGGAATGATCATGGCTAGTGGATATGGAAGTATCGCCAAAGGTTGCGAGAAGCCCTCGGCCTTAATGTTGTGTGTAGCAGGAGATGGGGTTGTTGGGCTTGATCTTGGCGGGGGGGATTTTGGGCGGATGTTGTCCGCCTTCGCTGCCATGGGTCGCTCCTGCAGGGGGGCTGCTGTGTGCTTCGGGTCTTAGGTGGTACGCATTCGCTGTTGGTTTTTCCATCAATAGTCAGGTTTTAACTCGGTGGGGTGACTACTCCGCTGGTTTCACGTTCTTAGGATTGAGGTGTTGTAGTGTTAAGACTTGCCGAAAAGTTGCGTAGCCGTTTGGTTCAATTACCACGGCGTCAGAAGCGAATGCTCCAGGTCGGTATGGATGTGGTGTTGGTGTGGGCGTCGTTGTGGCTGGCTTTCGTTGTGCGCTTGGGTGACATGAAAAGCATCGAGCCGTTTGCCGGGCATGCCTGGCTGTTTGTTGCGGCGCCCCTGATCGCCATTCCTATGTTTATCCGCTTCGGTATGTACCGCGCGGTCATGCGTTATTTCGGCAACGATGCGCTGCTGGCCATCGTCAAGGCGGTTACGCTGTCGGCGTTGCTTCTGGCGTTGGCGGTGTACTGGTATCAGGGAGCGCCCAAGCTTATTCCGCGCTCGATGGTTTTTAACTACTGGTGGTTGAGCCTGGTGATGATCGGTGGGTTGCGGCTGTTGATGCGTCAGTACTTCATGGGTGACTGGTACTCGTCGGATAATCCTGGCCGGTTCGGTGGGCGCGATGCTGGGCTGCCAAAGGTGGTGATCTACGGTGCGGGCGCGGCAGGTAATCAGCTGGTTGCGGCGTTGCGCCTGGGCCGAGGCATGCGGCCGGTAGCCTTTATCGATGACGATGCCACTATTGCCAATCGGGTGATCGCCGGGCTGCGGGTCTATACCTCCAAGCACATCCAGCAGTTGGTCGATGAAACCGCTGCCGATGAGATTCTGCTGGCGATTCCTTCCGCCAGTCGGGCCCGCCGTCGCGAGATTTTGGAGCTATTGGAGCACTACCCGCTGCATGTGCGCAGTGTCCCTGGGTTTATGGATCTGGCCAGCGGCCGGGTCAAGGTCGATGACGTGCAGGAAGTAGACATCGCCGACCTGCTCGGGCGCGATGCAGTGCCGCCGCAGAAGGCCTTGTTCGAGCGCTGCATTCGCGGCCAGGTAGTGATGGTCACCGGCGCGGGTGGTTCTATTGGTTCGGAGTTGTGCCGGCAGATTGTCGCGACGGGGCCGACCACCTTGTTGTTGTTCGAGCACAGCGAATTCAATCTCTACAGCATTCATAGCGAGCTGGAGCAGCGCATTCGCCGTGAGTCGCTGCCAGTGCGTTTGGTACCGATTCTGGGCTCGATCCGCAACGCCGGGCGTTTGTTCGATGTGATGCGTACCTGGGCGGTGAACACGGTGTATCACGCGGCGGCGTACAAGCATGTGCCGATGGTCGAGCATAATATCGCCGAGGGTGTGCTGAACAATGTGCTCGGTTCCACCTTCACCGCGCAGGCGGCGATCAAGGCCGGAGTGGAGCACTTCGTGCTGATCTCCACGGATAAAGCCGTACGCCCGACCAATGTGATGGGCAGCACCAAGCGTCTGGCCGAGATGGTGTTGCAGGCCTTGAGCGCAGAGACGGCGCCGGTGTTGTTCAGAAGTGAAGATGCCGTGCACCAGGTCAACAAGACCCGTTTCACCATGGTGCGGTTTGGCAACGTACTGGGCTCATCGGGCTCGGTGATTCCGCGCTTCCATGATCAGATTCGTCGGGGCGGCCCGGTGACGGTGACTCATCCGAATATCACCCGCTATTTCATGACCATTCCCGAAGCCGCGCAGCTGGTGATCCAGGCCGGCGCCTTGGGGCAGGGCGGTGATGTGTTTGTGCTGGACATGGGGCAGCCGGTGAAGATCGTCGAGCTGGCAGAGAAGATGATCCACCTCAGTGGCCTCAGCGTGCGCTCTGAAAAGAACCCGCACGGTGATATCGCCATTGAGTTCACCGGTTTGCGTCCTGGTGAGAAACTGTACGAAGAGCTGTTGATCGGCGACAACGTCAGCCCCACCGATCACCCAATGATCATGCGCGCCAACGAAGAGTGCCTGTCTTGGGAGGCCTTCAAGAAGGTGCTGACCGATCTGCTCAATGCAGTTGAACGCGACGACTACGACCGCGTGCGCCAGTTGCTGCGTGAGACCGTGAGCGGCTATGCGCCGGAAGGCGAGATCGTCGACTGGATACATCTGCAACGGCGGATAGAGCCGTAGCGAGCCCATTGTAGGATTAGCTCCGGCCGCGCATGGCGGGCGCCAGCCGCTTTGTAGGAGGGGACTTGTCCGCGATTGGCGTTGGCCTGGCTTGTAGCTGTTGTGGAAGAGTCCGTATACACCCGGTTGGCGTGTTGCCCGAGAGTGTTGGGCAAACCGTAGGGCGGCTTCGGAGCGGAGCGACAACCCGCCAGCTGTAGGGTTGTGCAGGTGTTCTCGGTCAGATGAGATTCCGCTGTCGGCCAATGTTTTGGCAGCGCAGCGGAGTCCACTTGCTTCTTGCGTCGATCAGTTGATCGCGTCGGTCAGGGCCTTGGCTGGTACGTATTTGACCACTTTTTTCGCGGCAATTTCGATTGCCATACCGGTCTGCGGGTTGCGGCCGGTGCGTGCTGGGCGGTCGCTGACTTTTAACTTGCCAATGCCAGGCAGGGTGATTTCGCCACCGTTTTCCAAGGCATCACCGACGATTTCGCTGAGCTGCTCAAGTGCGGCGCGCACGGTGGTTTTGGGTGCGTCGATGGCTTCGGCGATGTCGCTGATCAGTTGGTCTTTAGTCATGGCCATGTTGTTGCTCCTTGGAATTAGAGGGTGGCGCTGAATATGCCCGGCGCAGAGTACTGCGATTTTGCTTTGCTGGCATTGCCTCTGGGCAGGTTTCGAGTACTCGCGCCTATTCTGACTCGTCATATGTATGGAAATTCCATCAGGGCAGGGCGTTGCGAGCGGCTCTATAGGCAACCCCTGATGTAAACCTGGGGCTATGCCCGGTTATGTGTTGCATGCAGTAACCCCTTGTAGGAACCAGGAGGGCGCTTAGTCCTTGCTGGCGATAAGCAGCACAAAAGCATCGTAGGAGCGCTGAGCCACAGCAAACTGGCCCCTACAGCTCCCGCGCGTTGGCTATTTATCGCCTTGCGGCAGCTAGCGCGTACATGGCCTTTTTGATAGCCGGCGCCTGGCGCACGCGGGCATGAGCGGCGGCGCCCTGGCGAATGCTTTCGCGGACAAGTCCCCTCCTACAGGGTTGTGCGGTGAACCTGTGGGAGCGGACTTGTCCGCGAAGCTTTTGATGGGCCCGTCAACGGATGCAGGCGATAAGCCGAGTTGCGTTGCCTGATGCGCAGCGCGACGAAGTCTAACCAGACTGTGCATTTGCCGGTTGGGCTTCGCTGCGCTCAACCTGCGCGCTTCGCGCCAACCTGACTGGTGTTCGCACTGCCTGGCGGGCGCTCAGCTTGCGTGGCTCGCAATCCTCTCTGTTTGGCGGTCTGGATTTTCGTGCGGTTGATGTTGTGATGCTGATTGGCGGTGATTGAAGTCTGTTTGGTGGGTTTCTTTGTTTCGCGAGCGTTGGGGAGTTGTAACTTCAAGGCAAGCCGGTACAATGGCCCGCTCGTCGCAAGGCGGGTAGCGTTATGGTGGCCCTGCCGGTCCCCCCGCAACGATCAACCGTGAACCCGGTCAGGCCTGGAAGGGAGCAGCCGCAGCGGTTACATCGTGTGCCGGGGTGTGGCTGGTGGGGTCGCCTCCATCTTTAAGCCCGCTCGGGTTGTGTAATGAATCCCCAATTTTTTGTTTTCACCTTTAGTTAGGTGCTTTTGCGTGGGTGTTTGGATTGTGTGTGGCCTTGCGAGATCTGCTGCGCGGTCGCGGGCGCGGTGTTGGGTTACGCGGCGTTTGGCGGGTGTGTTGGTTGTGGGTGCGCGGTATGCGCCGCTAACCCAGCCTACGGGGGCGTGTATATGCGCCGCTAACCCGGGCACCTGTTTGGTGCCTGGGGTTGTGCGGGGGCTTTAGTCGATTTGGTAGCTGAGTACGTTGTTTTGTTCTTTAAGTGCCTTGCGCATTTCTGCGGGGATGTTGCCGGCGCGCACGGCGAGTTCCAGGCGAATATCTTCCAGGCTCTGCGCAAACGCTTGCGAGTCATCGCGCTGGGCGACGCTGAGGACGCGGCTGTAGGCGGTGGTGTCGGCGTCATCGAGCAGGGACAAGACAATGCCGCCATCTGGGCGGCGTGGTCCGAAGGTGACGCGTAGGGGGGCGAATAATTGTTCGACGAACTGGCGATTGATGCTATTCATTACCGTTCTCCATCCTGAGGCTGATCAGTTCAGACCTCGTTGGACGGATGAAGTTCGATCAGGCTAGCAGTGATTGTCGCGCGCGCTCGATTACTTGCGGCAGTGACTCGCTGCTGTACTGCTCGGGGTACAGGCGCTGGGTATGCTGAGCAATACCGGCCTGGTTGACGATAGTGAAGCTGAAGTTGCCTTTACGGCTGGCAAGAATGCGGCAATCGAACGGCGCGAAGGCGTCGGATAGGGTGCGAATGGCATCCTGAATTTGGTGTTGAGTATTCATTTTTGGGTGTTTCCTAAAACTACGGGCGCGTCATTGCGCTAAATAAAGCTCCAAGCTTTTGGCTTTCTGGGCCAAAGGAATGAATCTGATCGGAGCTGGACTGTACGCATAAGTTCAGTATTGCGAATGCTTATGCGGGTCGGTACTTCGGAGGCGGGCTGGGTCAATGCTTGCGCAAGACAGCCTTATCAGTCAGCAGGTTGGGCTTGATGAAGAACTGTGCGGCATCGCTTGATGGGGCTGATGCGTTCTTTATCTAAAATCCATCGAGGGGGCCAGAAGGCCTATTTGACTTACAGCGTGGTACGAACGAGGCGGATAGTAGTCGGTTGCTCGGGTCCTGGCCAGCTAAATTTGCAATTAAGTGTGAATGAAGCCTGGTGCGTGCCGCGTAGGATGGCGTTGAGCGCAGCGATACCCATCACGACGATCTGTGGGCAACCCTTAGCGCTCGGCGGTTGGGCTGGCGCGCGATGGGTATCGCTGCGCAGCCTGGCGCATCCTATAAACGCTCGTCCCGCAACGCGCATCACCCTGCGAGAGCGTGGTGGGCGTGGCAGCAGCAGATTCCCGGTGATTGTTGCCCGGCAGGCCCCGGCTGCGCATTGGATGCAATTTAGGCCATGCTCCGTTAGGATTAGCCCACTTTTGCTTTCATCTCGCGACGGTTTTAGATGAGTTATCAGGTTCTTGCACGAAAGTGGCGTCCGCGCTCATTCCGCGAAATGGTCGGCCAGGCCCATGTGCTCAAGGCGCTGATCAATGCCCTCGACACTCAGCGCTTGCATCACGCCTACCTGTTTACCGGTACCCGTGGGGTTGGCAAGACCACCATTGCGCGCATTATCGCCAAGTGCCTGAATTGCGAAACCGGGATCAGTTCGACGCCCTGTGGTGTTTGTTCTATCTGTAAGGAGATCGACGAGGGGCGTTTCGTTGATCTTATCGAGGTCGATGCTGCCAGTCGGACCAAGGTCGAAGACACGCGTGAGTTGCTGGACAACGTGCAGTACTCGCCGAGCCGTGGGCGCTTCAAGGTCTACCTGATCGACGAAGTGCACATGCTGTCGTCGCACTCGTTCAACGCCTTGCTCAAGACCCTGGAAGAGCCGCCGCCGCACGTCAAATTCCTGCTGGCAACCACCGATCCGCAGAAGCTGCCGATGACGATCTTGTCGCGCTGCCTGCAGTTCTCGCTGAAGAACATGCCGCCGGAGCGGGTGGTTGAACACCTGACCCATGTATTGGGCGCGGAAAATATTCCGTTTGATGATGATGCGCTTTGGCTGCTCGGTCGGGCTGCTGATGGTTCGATGCGCGATGCGATGAGCCTGACCGATCAGGCGATTGCCTTTGGTGAAGGCAAGGTGCTGGCAGCCGATGTGCGGGCAATGCTCGGTACGCTCGATCACGGTCAGGTGTATGGCGTGTTGCATGCGTTGCTGGAGGGCGATGCGCGCGGCCTGATCGAGGCGGTGCGGCATTTGGCTGAGCAGGGGCCTGACTGGAACGGGGTGCTGGCGGAGATTCTTAATGTCTTGCACCGTGTGGCTATCGCCCAGGCGCTGCCCGATGCGGTCGACAATGGTCAGGGCGACCGCGACCGTGTGTTGGCTTTGGCCGAGGTATTGCCGGCTGAAGACGTGCAGTTCTATTACCAGATGGGTTTGATCGGCCGCCGTGATCTGCCGTTGGCGCCTGATCCACGCAGCGGCTTTGAGATGGTGTTGTTGCGCATGTTGGCGTTTAGGCCGGCAGGTAACGATGATGGGCCGAGGGTGGCACTAAAGCCGCTAGGGATTAGCCAGGCCACTGCTGATCCCCGTCCCAACCCAGTGGCCGGCGCTGCTATTGCTGCGCCGGCAGTCACTGCGGCAGTCGACACTGCGGCAGTTGATACTGCGGCAGTTGATACTGCGGTAGTCGATACTGCGGCAGTTGTCGCTGCGCCTGAGCCGCTTGTTGTTCCAGTCGTGCCCGCGGTGCTCTCCAGTGTCGCGCCCGAGCCTGTGGTGGCGCTGCCGGTGTCGCAGCCGCCTGCTTCGGTTGGCGCGGTTACCAATCTGCCTTGGGAGGAGCAGTCGACTTCGCTTGAGGCTGATGTGCCGTTGCCTGTGCAGGTGGCGCAGCCGCTCGCCGAGGTACCTCCGGTCGACACGGATGATGACGAGCCGCCACCTGGCGATTACGATTATGTGGAGATGGACGCGCAGACGTTCGACTACGATTTTGATGCGGTCGACGCCGCTCCGTCCATCGAGCCAGAGCCTCTGCCGGCTGCGCAACCAGCGACTGGTCTGGCTGCTGAGTGGCTGGAGTTGTTCCCCAAGCTTGGCGTGTCGGGCATGACTGGCAGCATCGGTGCCAATTGCACGCTGATGGCAGTCGAGGGCGATAGTTGGTTGCTGCATCTCGATCCAGCGCAGAGTGCGCTGTTCAATCCGACCCAGCAGCGACGTTTGAATGATGCGCTGAATCTGTACCATGGTCGCGAGTTGAGCTTGCAGATCGAGCTCTGCAAGCCCGAGCAGGAAACACCGGCGCAGGCAGCCGCACGCAAGCGCGTCAATCGCCAGCGCGAAGCAGAAGAGTCGATCCAGCGTGATCCGTTGGTGCAGCAAATGATTGAGCAGTTCGCCGCGGTTATTCGCCCGGACAGTATCGAACCCGTAGACACTCACGTTAACCCCTGATTACCGAGGACTAGCACCATGATGAAAGGTGGTATGGCCGGCCTGATGAAGCAGGCCCAGCAGATGCAAGAAAAAATGCAGAAGATGCAGGAAGAGTTGGCTAATGCCGAGGTGACCGGTCAGTCCGGTGCTGGCCTGGTTAGCGTGGTGATGACGGGTCGGCATGACGTCAAGCGCGTGAGCCTGGACGACAGCCTGATGCAGGAAGACAAGGAAATCCTCGAAGACCTGATCGCAGCGGCAGTCAACGATGCCGTGCGCAAGGTCGAGCACAACAGTAAGGACAAGATGTCCGGCATGACTGACGGGATGCAGCTGCCTCCTGGTTTCAAGATGCCATTCTGATTGGCGTCGTGCCGTCCAGTCGATGCGCATGGCTATGTTGCCGGCGGGCCAGGAATGCTCATGTGCTTCAGCATGCTGCGGTTCCTGGCCCGCAAGCGCCTTTCCCTGCACACCGCCTGATAGGCACTTTTCTGCCGCTGTATTCGCAGCGTGTAGCCCGGATGTGATCCTGGGGTGTCGGCATCCCCGGATTACATCCGGGCTACGAGCCTGACAAGCCCTGTTAGTGGCGTTGATCCCCAAATCAGAAGCTTGCATAAAATTCCTGTAGGCAACGAGTACCCCCATGAGCTTTAGCCCATTGATTCGCCAATTGATCGACTCCTTGCGCATTTTGCCTGGGGTGGGGCAGAAGACTGCCCAGCGTATGGCTTTGCAAATGCTTGAGCGTGACCGGGGTGGCGCGATGCGTCTGGCTCAGGCGCTGACCCGGGCGATGGAGGGGGTTGGACATTGCAAGCAGTGCCGTAGCCTGAGCGAGGATGAAATCTGCCAGCTGTGCCTTGACCCGCGTCGCGACGACAGCCTGTTGTGTGTGGTGGAGGGGCCGATGGATGTTTATGCGGTGGAGCAGACTGGCTTTCGCGGTCGCTACTTCGTGCTCAAGGGGCATCTTTCCCCGCTCGACGGTCTGGGCCCCGAGGCTATCGGCATTCCTGATCTGCTATCGCGTGTTGCCGAGGGCAGTTTTGCCGAGGTCATTCTGGCGATGAATCCGACCGTAGAAGGCGAGGCGACGGCGCATTACATTGCCCAGTTGCTTGCCAACAAGGGCCTGATCGCCTCGCGTATCGCCCACGGCATGCCGCTTGGCGGTGAGCTGGACCTGGTCGACGGCGGAACCTTGGCGCACTCGATTGCTGGGCGGCGACCGATTCAGCTCTGAGGCGTTTTGGCGCTCCTTTTCAGCCTTATGCCCGATGTGATTCGGGGCGACGGCGCGCACTGCGCATGCGGTCGCGGGAGCCTTTGTAGGATGGCGTTGAGCGCAGCGATACCCATCGGCAATTATCGCCGTCTCCGAGGCTATTTGACCGCTGCGCCTATAGGCGCGGGGCGTCCCGCTTCAGCCGAAAAGCCTTTGCTGTGGTGTTCGAGGCTGTTTGTCGCGGGCTGAGGCCCGGCCTGCGGCGGTACGTTCTGTGTCTGTCTCTTGATTGAGGCCGTGTGATTGCCCTGGCATATGGCGCAATCCTCATCTTGTAAACCAAGCAAGCGCTCGGTAAGGTCGCGTAGACCTCTTCGGGAGCTGACCTATGCCTGTCTTTCACGATTATTTCGATACGACCCATCAATTGGTGCGTGATTCCGTGCGACGGTTTGTCGAGCGGGAAATCCTGCCGTATATCGATGACTGGGAGGAGGCGGAAGAGTTTCCGCGTGAGTTGTACCTGAAGGCCGGTGCCGCGGGGATTCTTGGTATCGGTTATCCCGAGCAGTTTGGCGGCAGCCATGAGGGTGATGTATTTGCCAAGGTCGCGGCCAGTGAAGAGTTGATGCGTTCTGGGTCGGGTGGCTTGGTTGCTGGCCTCGGTTCGCTGGATATAGGGTTGCCCCCGCTGGTTAAGTGGGCCACGCCAGCGCTGCGTGAGCGCATAGTGCCGCAGGTGCTTGCGGGAGAGAAGATCATGGCGCTGGCCGTCACCGAGCCTTCAGGCGGCTCTGACGTAGCCAATCTGAAGACGCGTGCTGTGCGCGAGGGTGATTTCTACCGGGTGACGGGCAGCAAGACCTTTATCACCAGTGGCATTCGTGCCGACTACTACACGGTGGCCGTGCGCACTGGTGGCGACGGTTTTGCTGGCGTAAGCCTGTTGTTGATAGAGAAGGGTACGCCCGGTTTCACTGTCGGTCGCAAGTTGAAGAAGATGGGCTGGTGGGCATCGGATACTGCTGAGTTGTTTTTCGATGATTGCAAAGTACCGGTATCGAACCTGCTTGGGGCCGAAAATATGGGCTTTGCCTGCATCATGGCCAATTTTCAGAGCGAGCGTCTGTCCCTGGCGATCATGGCCAATATGACTGCGCAGATGGCGTTTGAGGAGGCCATGAAGTGGGCAAAACAGCGCGAGGCGTTTGGTAAGCCGATCGGCAAGTTTCAGGTACTCAAGCACCGTTTGGCCGAGATGGGCACTCAGCTGGAGGTCTCTCGCGAGTTCACCTATCGCCAGGCGGCGAAGATGGCTGCGGGCAAGAGCGTGATAAAGGAAATCTCCATGGCCAAGAACTTTGCTACCGACATTGCTGATCGACTGACCTACGATGCGGTGCAGATCATGGGCGGAATGGGCTATATGAGGGAAAGTCTGGTGGAGCGTCTGTACCGCGATAATCGAATTTTATCGATTGGCGGTGGCTCGCGGGAAATCATGAACGAGATCATCAGCAAGCAGATGGGGTTGTAAATGTGCGGGGCTTGGGAAGGCCCGGGAGAGGGTTGCTGCGTGTAATCTTTGATGGTCTTTGCGCGTGGGGCGCGAAGGCCGTCTGAGTAAGCTCTGTAATCTTTTATTTCGCACACAAAAACAAGCCCCGCTTGTGCGGGGCTCGTTTTGAGTAGGACAGATAGCTTAGGCTACCTGTACCTCTTCAGCCTGCATACCTTTCTGACCGCGAGCGGCCACGTAGGTAACAGTTTGGCCTTCTTTCAGGCTTTTGAAACCATCGCTTTGGATAGCTTTGAAATGGACGAACAGATCATCGCCGCCGTTAGTCGGGGTAATGAAGCCGAAGCCTTTTTCATCGTTGAACCATTTGACGGTGCCAGTTTCGCGGTTTGCCATGATGTATCTCTTTTAAATCGATGCGGATTGCAGTGCTAGAAATACCTCAGGAGGGGGATGAACGCAACGACTTTTCTGTTTTGAGTGGCTTTTGTGGGTAATTAATTTTCTTGAGTTGGAAGGCTGCATTTACCTGTAGGTGGATTTTAAGGCTACTTTTAGCGCATTTATTTGGTTTTTTCAGCGTATTTCGGCGAAGTTATCTTGGTGGGGCTGGTTTTTGCGTCGTCGCTGCGTCAGAGGCATAAATTGCGCTGCTGCAAACGTAGGCGCGCCTCTCGGCGGCCTTGTCGGATGCTGCCAAGTGCGTTTTTTTGCGTGAAATTCGCGATTGCTACGGGCAGTGAGTGTGCGTCGAGTATTGCGCTGAAGGACAGGCAAGTTCGGGTAGTCGATCAAGCGCCGGCGTCGAGTCGCCGCTGCAGCTTAAACAGTGGGTCCCGGTAAACGCTTGCAGCCAACAGGTGGTGTATAGCCTCGCCAGAATTAACGGGGCCAATCAAAAGCTGCGCGGACAAGTCCGCTCCCACGAGTGCACTACCCAGTTGGGTAGGGGGGGAGTGACAGCGGTCGCTGGGGCGCTGTCGCTCATGCCTGCTTGTGCCAGGCAATAAGGTGGATAGCCGGCCTGCGAGCGCCTGGTGGCGTTCAGAGGCCGGTGAGGCGAGTCAGGGTTGGCGGTGGCGCAGTTCGGCGACTTCTGCGCGCAGGGCTTTGAGTTCATCGAGCAGTAGTTGCTCGGTTCTCGAGGGCGGCGCCAAGAGTGCTTCCTGGTCGTGGGTGGCCTGCATGGCATTGACCACTACGGCGATGAACAGGTTGAGCATCATGAAGGTGGCGATCAGGATGAACGGCAAAAAGTACATCCAGGCCAGCGGGAACTGTTCCATCACCGGGCGCACGATACCCATCGACCAGCTTTCCAGGGTCATCACCTGGAACAGCGTGTAGAGGCTTGCACCCAGGCTGCCGAACCATTCGGGGAAGGCTCCACCGAACAGCTGGGTGGCCATTACCGCCGCCACGTAGAACACCAGGCCAAGCAGCATGGCGATACTGCCCATGCCGGGTAGCGATGACAGCAGCGCTTGGACCACGCGGCGCATATCCGGGTTGATCGAGATCAGCCGCAGTAAGCGCAATACCCTGAGCACGCGCAACACGGCGAATGGGCCGCTGGCTGGCACCAAGGCGATGCCGACCACCAGGCAGTCGAATACCGCCCATGGGTCGCGTAGCAGGCTGGGGCCGCGGGCGATGAAGCGCAGCGCAAGTTCAACGACGAACAGGCTGAGTATCAGTGCGTCCAGCGTCAGCAGTACGCGCCCCCAGTCGGTCATCAGGCTTGCCGACGTCTGCATGCCGAGGATGGCGGCATTGAGGATGATCAGGGTGGTCACCACGCGGGTGATGACTCTGCTTGCCATTAGTTCGGCCAGGCGTGTGCGCCAAGTGCCGTAGCTCGGGGTCAGGATATTTTCGGGCATGATTAATTGTCGTCGAGGGCGAAGGCGGTCAGGGTAAAAGTCGGGATGCCGATGTCTTGCAGTTTTTGCGAGCCGCCCAGTTCAGGCAGGTCAATGATCGCAGCCGCTTCATAAATGCTTGCGCCCATGCGCCGCACCAGTTGTGCGGCAGCCAGCAGGGTGCCACCGGTAGCGATCAGGTCGTCGAACATGAGTATTTGGTCGCCTTCGCAGAGGCTGTCGGCCTGTACTTCGAGAAAGGTCTCGGCGTACTCGGTCTGATAGCTTTCGCGCAGCACCTCACCCGGCAGTTTGCCCTGCTTGCGAAACAGAATCAGCGGCTTGTTTAGCTCATAGGCGATGATCGAGCCAATCAGAAAGCCACGGGCATCCATGGCGCCGATATGGCTGAACTCGGCTTCGACGTAGCGCTGGATAAAGCTGTCGGCAACCATGCGCAGGGCGCGTGGCGACTGCAGCAGCGGGGTGATGTCACGGAAAATCACCCCTGGCTTGGGGAAGTCCGCGACCGGGCGGATCAAGGTTTTGATGCTGAACTCGTCGAAAATCATCAGGAATGTCCTGCTGCTGGCTGAAGTGGGGGGGTGGCGCCGGCTACTGGCTGACCGCGCCCCATGCTTCGGTCAGCCGTCGAGATTGCCGCCAGCCAGTGCGCACAGCTCGATGGGGTCGAGAATATGTACCGACTTGCCTTCGGCTTCGAGCAATTTGTTCTGCTGGAAACGAGTAAATACCCGGGAGACGGTTTCCACTGCAAGGCCTAAATAGTTACCAATTTCGTTACGCGACATGGCCAGGCGAAACTGGTTGGGTGAAAAACCCCGGGCGCGGAAGCGCGCAGATAAATTGACCAGGAAGGTAGCGATACGTTCGTCGGCGGTTTTCTTCGACAGCAACAGCATCATCTGCTGGTCGTCGCGGATTTCCCTGCTCATCACACGCATCAATTGGCGGCGCAATTGCGGCAGCAGAATCGACAGTTCGTCGAGTCTTTCAAAGGGGATTTCACACACCGAGGTGGTCTCAAGCGCCTGCGCTGACACTGGGTAGGATTCGGTGTCCATACCTGACAAGCCGACCAACTCGCTGGGCAGGTGAAACCCGGTGATCTGTTCTTCGCCGCTGTCGCTCAGGCTGAAGGTCTTTAGTGCGCCGGAGCGCACGGCGAACACCGATTCGAAAACATCGCTTTGGCGGAACAGGAACTCGCCTTTTTTTAGCGGTCGGCCACGCTTGACGATCTCGTCCAGCGAATTCATGTCTTCCATGTTCAGGGAAAGCGGGAGGCACAAGGCTGCCAGGCTGCAATCCTTGCAATGGGCTTGATGTGGCGTATGCAGCTTGATGCTTCCGGACATCGGCGTCGATTCCTTGGTAAAACACGCAATGTGCAAGGTTACAGCAGGGGGGCGGTATCGGCCAGTCGACGGAGGTCTTAATCGGTGGCCTGAATAATGTGCCGTCCACGGACAATGGCCAAGGCACTCTCCCGCAGTGCGCTGGTGCCGTTTGTGGGGGCTATGTCCGAATTATTCAATTGCTGGGCGTCGCCGGAGCGCCAAGGCCACGAAGCCCGACGAGAGATTGCGCTGCCAGTTGGGCTTCGCGGCGCTCAAACTACCGGTTGCGTGCAGCGGGTACAGCAGCGTGGGCTGCAACCGTTTGGACGACTATGACGCCGTTGCGTTTTGTGAGGCAGGTGGGCTGCCCTGATTGAGGTAGTGATCAAAGAGCATGCACAGTGAGCGGATCAGTAGTCGACCGACTGGGCGGACGTCGATGCTTGCTGCGGTGAGGTTGATCAGCTTGTCTTGTGCCATTTGCTCCAGGTGTGGCCATGCCTCTGCAAAGTAGGCACGGAACTGGATGCCGTGGGCTTGCTCAATCTCGGTGATATTCAGGGAAAAATTGCAGATTAGCTGCTGAATCACAGCACGCCGTACCCGGTCATCGGCGCTGCAATGCAAGCCGCGCTGGATGGCCAATTGGCCGCTGGCTAGGCTTTGTTGGTAAAGAGTGATGTCGTTGTCATTCTGGCAGTAGAGGTCGCCGATCTGGCTGAATGCCGAGACGCCCAGGCCGACCAGGTCGCAATGGCCGTGGGTGGTGTAGCCCTGGAAGTTGCGTTGCAGGCGGCCATCTTCCTGGGCGCAGGCCAGTTCGTCATCACTCAGCGCGAAGTGACCCATGCCGATATAGCGATAACCAGCGGCGCTCAGTTGGGCGATGCTGCCCTGCAGTATCGCCAGTTTGCCTGCTGCGCTGGGTAGGTCGCTGCTGTCGATATGGCGCTGCGTGGTGAACTTTGTGGGCAGATGGGTGTAGTTGAACAGTGATATCCGGTCGGGCTGTAAGGCAATTATCTCGTCAAGTGTCGGCGCGAAGCTTTGCGGAGTCTGCTTGGGTAAACCGTAGATCAGGTCGACATTGACCGAGCGGAACTGCAAGGTGCGCGCGGCCTCGATGATCGAGCGGGTTTCTTCCAGGGTTTGCAGGCGGTTGATTGCGCGTTGTACCGCTGGATCAAGGTCTTGTACGCCGAGGCTGACCCGGTTGAAGCCCAATTCACGAAGCAGGCCCATGGTCGACCAGTCTGCCTCGCGTGGATCGATCTCGATGCTGTAGTCGCCGGAGTCGTCATCCAGCAAGTTGAAATGCTGGCGCAACTGGCTCATCAGGTGACGCAGTTCGTCATGACTGAGAAACGTCGGGGTGCCGCCGCCGAGGTGCAGTTGTTCAACGGTCTGGCGACGGTCGAGGTGGTGGCCAATAATGGCAAACTCGTGTTCCAGGGCGCGCAGATAAGGTTGGGCACGACCGCGATCCTTGGTAACCACTTTGTTGCAGGCACAGAAGTAGCAAGCATGTGCGCAGAATGGCAGATGAACATAGAGTGACAGTGGGTGCAGTTGTTTGCTGCTGTCGCGCAGTGCCTGTAGCAGTTCGAACGAGCTAACGCCGCCGTGCATCTGCGCGGCGGAGGGGTAGGAGGCATAACATGGCCCGCTCTGATCGTAGCGGCGGATCAGGTCGGTATCCCATTGGATTGCGTCGAGCATGCGGGTAACCCCCGATCAGACTATCAATGCCGGGAGTCTATGCAGACGGGCTCCTGAGCGTCTTGACCTGTGTCAACGGGAGTTAGAGGGCGGCGGGCTCAGGCTAAGTACACCGTTAGGTGTTGTATGCAATGAGTGGCGTGCGCCTATATCCATTGCTGCAACAGCTAACGGGTAGACAGCCATTTATCAGCGATGGCGAGCCGAGGCGGATCGCCATATCGCAAGCTCAATTGGCGGTTCGGCTCTTGCGTCAATGTCCCATCAGCCAGTGCTGATGTGGGCCAGGCAGGGTCCATAGGCCGAACAGGATCACCAGGATACCTCCCGCCATGCGCACGCCTTGCTTGCGTAGCAGGGCGGTCATGCGTTCTGCAGCCATGCCGGTGGCCAGTAGAACCGGCATGGTACCAATGCCGAACGCCAGCATCAGTGCGGCGCTGTCGAGGGCATCACCCTGGCTCGCTGCCCAGAGCAGGGTGCTGTAGACCAGGCCGCACGGCAGCCAGCCCCACAGTCCGCCCAGTAGCAGGGCGCGGGGCAGGCTGGTGACCGGCATGAAGCGCCGGGTCAGTGGTTGAATGTAGCGCCACAGACCGCGGCCAAGCGCTTCGATACGGGTCAGGCCGCTCCATAATCCGGCGAGGTACAGGCCCATGGCGATCAACAGCAGCGCGGCGACAACGCGCATCAACATGGCTGCCGGGCTGTTGGCCAGCGCCCAGCCGGCCATGCCCAGAAGCAGGCCGGCAGTGGCGTAGCTGAAAATCCGGCCCAGGTTGTAGGCGATTAATAATTGCAGGCGTTGTGCGCGCTGTTCGGCCGGGATGGCCAGGGTCAGGGCGCCCATCAGGCCACCACACATGCCCAGGCAATGCCCGCCGCCAAGTAGGCCGAGGATCAGGGCCGACACTAGCAAGGGTGCAAGTTCAAGCACGGGGCGGCTCCTGATCGTCGGCTGGCTCATCCGGCTGTTGCGCCTGGCTGACGCCGGCCTTGTGCATGGGGTCTTCGTCGTCTAGGAGGATGCTGTGAGCCGGGCCGTCGAGGTCATCGTACTGACCGCTGTCGACCGCCCAGAAGAACAGCCAGATGGCGAAACCGACCAGGGCAATGGCGACCGGGATCAGAATGTAAAGCGCGGGCATGGAATCTCCGAATTCGGGCGAGACGTAGGGTGGGTCGGGGCGCGTAGCTGGCGCTTTTTACATCCACCATGGCAGCGCTGTGGTGGATCGGTAAAGCGTGATCCACCCTACTGGCGCGTTAGCCGTAATGCATTCAACACCACCAGCAGCGAGCTGAGCGACATGCCCAGCGCGGCCCAGATTGGTGTAATCCAGCCGATGGCAGCGAAGGGTAATACCAGGCCATTGTACAGGCTGGCCCAGGTCAGGTTCTCGATGATGATCCTGCGGGTGCGTCGCGCCAGGCTGAAGGCCTGGATAAGGCTGCTCAGGCGGTTGGAGAGCAGTACTGCATCGGCGCTGGTTTTCGCCAGGTCGGTGGCGCTGCCCATGGCCACGCTGATATCAGCACCGGCCAGCACCGGGACGTCATTGACCCCGTCACCGAGCATCAGTACCCGGCGA
Organism: Pseudomonas sp.; assembly: GCF_030683065.1. Lineage (GTDB taxonomy): Bacteria > Pseudomonadota > Gammaproteobacteria > Pseudomonadales > Pseudomonadaceae > Aquipseudomonas. The sequence continues at coordinate 103,999 of NZ_JAUXMX010000040.1, read as the reverse complement.
CCCTGTGCATGCAGTTTGTGCAGCTCCGCCAGTTTGGCGTCTGGGGTCATGCCGCCGCGTGCGTCTTCGATGCCGAGTTGACGCGCCACTTCGCCAACCATCGGTGAGCTGTCGCCCGATAGCAGCAACACGTGCCAGCCGCGCGCGCGGCAAGCGTCGAGCAAGGCGGGGGCGTCGTCACGCAGGCGGTCATCGAGGACAAACCAGGCGAGCGGGCCTTGGTTGTCGCCGAGGAGCAGCCATTGGCCCTGTTCGCCGGGAATCGTCGGGGCGAGCAGGCCGCTTAACTGGCTGACAAATTCGGGCTGACCAATACGCAGTTCACGGCCTGCGACCAAGCCCTGCAAACCTCGCCCGGGAATGCTGTCGACCTGCTCAGCGGCCTGCGCTGCACGGCCAAAGGCGCGAGCAATCGGGTGCTCCGAGCGATTTTCCAAGGCTGCAGCCAATGCCAGGCAGGCATCGCTGTCCAGTGCGCCGAGTGGGTGGATGGCGCTCAGGGTCAGGCGGCCCTCGGTCAGGGTGCCGGTCTTGTCGAAGATTACCGTGTCGATCTGGTTGAGACCTTCCAGCACGTGCCCGCGAGTCAGCAGCAGGCCGAGTTTATGCAAACTGCCGGTGGCGGCGGTCAGTGCGGTCGGCGTGGCCAAGGCCAAGGCGCAGGGGCAGGTGGCAACCAGCAGGGCGAGTACGATCCAGAAAGCGCGTGATGAGTCGATCTGCAGCCAGATCCCGCCAACCACGGTGGCCACTACCAGTACGATCAGCAGGAACCATTGTGCGACCTTGTCGGCGATTTCTGCCAGGCGTGGTTTCTCACTTTGAGCACGCTCCAGCAGGCGGACGATGGCTGACAACCGGGTTGCATCGCCAAGCGCCTGCACTTCGACGGTCAGTGGGCCTTCAACGTTGAGGGTGCCGGCGGTCACGCTGTCGCCGACGGTGCGTGGCTGGGGCAGGTATTCGCCAGTGAGCAGCGATTCATCGACGCTCGACTGGCCGCTGAGAATGCGCCCGTCGGCGGGTAGCAGGGCGCCTGGCGGTACCAGTACATGCTCGCCGGTGCGCAATTCGCTGAGCAGAATCCGCTGGCTTTGGCCATCGGTATCCAGGCGCAGGCAGGAGGCGGGGAGCAAATTGACTAACTGTGAGGTTGCCGCCGCGGTGCGCTCGCGGGCGCGCCGCTCCAGGTAGCGACCGGCGAGCAGGAACAGGGCGAACATGCCGACTGCATCGAAATACAGCTCGCCCTGGCCGGTGACGGTCGACCAGATGCCTGCGACATAGGCGCCGCCGATGGCCAGCGACACCGAAACGTCCATGGTCAGGTGGCGGGTGCGCAGGTCGCGCATGGCGCCACGGAAGAACTGGCCGCAGCAGTAGAAGACGATCGGGGTAGTGAGGAACAGGCTGACCCAGCGCAGAATCTTGTCCAGTTCTGGGCTGAGGTCGACGTTGAACTCTGGCCAGGTGGCCATGCTGGCCATCATCACCTGCATCCAGAGCATGCCGGCCACGCCCAGTTCGCGCATGGCGCGGCGGTTTTCCCGCTGCAACTGCTCGGCGGCGGCGTCGGCATGCCAGGGGTGGGCGGCATAGCCGATCTTGCGCAGTTCTTGGAGCAACTGGCTGAGAGGCAACTGACTGTCGGCCCAGCGCACTTGCAGGCGGTGGTTGGACAGGTTGAGGTGAGCCTCGGCAACGCCCGGCACATCGCGCAGGTGCTTTTCAATCAGCCAGCCGCAGGCGGCGCAGCTGATGCCTTCGATCAGCAGGCAGGTTTCATTGAGCCCGCCGTGCTGTTCGACAAAGGGCTGCTGCACATCCGCACGGTCATACAATGCCAGTTCATCGGGCAGTGCCTGTGGCAGGCTTTGCGGGTTGGTGGCGCTTTCGCTGCGGTGTTTGTAGTAGTGCTCCAGCCCGCCCGCGACTATGGCCTCGGCCACCGCCTGGCATCCAGGGCAGCACATGGCACGGGTTTCGCCCAATACCTGGGCGTGGAAACGACCGCCGGTTGGGACTGGTAAACCGCAGTGGTAACAGGGGAGAGGGCTAGCCATTGGGAGGGCAGTCTGAGGTCTGATACTTGAGCAAGAAGGGCGCAGCAGGCTGCGCCCTCAAGGGAGCGAACGCTATTGTGCGTCACCGAGGCGGATGGTTTTGCCGCTTTCCAGGGTTTCTTCTTCGAACAAGCGCCAGTCCTTGCCTCCTTCCTGGCCAATCAACTCAACGAAACGCCGACCCTGAACGGAGTCCTGCATTTGGCCGCGGTAGACACCGTCGCCTTGCGGTTGCAAAACGATGCGCCGGTCACGCTCGGGTTGGGTTGGCGAGATCAGGTTCAGCACCAATTGCGCAGGGCCGCTATTGCCTTGCAGTTGCAAGTGAGCAACCCCGGTCTCGTCATTGAGGTCGAGGGTGGCGCGCAGTTGCAATTGTATGGCCAGGGATTCACGCTCCAGTGACTGGTTGATGCCTTTGCCAACATCGTAATAATCGTCGGAAATCAGGCCCGGCGGGTTCTTGATGGAGATGGTCAGCAGGGTCAGCCCTTGCACCACTGAATAAGCCAGCAGGGAGATAAGGAACCAGGGCCAGAACTGCTTGAACCAGGGTTTGATCGGTGCATCTTCAGACATGCTTGGCCTTTTGATCAGCGGACGCTCGGGCCGATAAAGCGGCTGGCAGCGTCGTTTTGGATGCTCGCATCGTCTGCGGAGCGTATGCGAAACATAACTTCATTGGTGCTGGACGGCAGTTTTTCCGGATCGATCGAGAGCTCGACCGGCACCGATAGTACTTCACCAGCAAGGGCTTTGATTTCCCGCTTGCCTTCGTAAACCAGGCCATCGAGACCATCGGCTTCGATCAGGTAGACGATTTCTTGCTGGGCTTTGTTCATGATTTTCAGGGTGTAGACATTCTCGATCCGGCCTTCCTCGTTCTCGCGATAGAGCACGCGATCCTTGAGTACGTCCAGCTCGACCAGCGAGCGGTTGGCCACGGCCCAGGCGAAGACCGCCATCATAGCCAGCAACGCGATGGCATAGCCGATCAGGCGCGGACGAACCAGGTGGGTTTTCTGTCCCGACAGGTTGTGCTCGGTGGTGTAGCTGATCAGCCCTTTGGGGTAATCCATTTTCTCCATGATGCTGTCGCAGGCGTCGATGCACGCCGCGCAGCCGATGCATTCGATCTGCAGGCCGTCACGTATGTCGATGCCGGTCGGGCAGACATTCACGCACATCATGCAGTCGATGCAATCGCCCAGGCCTTCAGCCTTGTAGTCTGCATCGCGTTTGCGTGGGCCGCGCTGTTCGCCGCGGCGTGGGTCGTAGGAGACGATCAGGGTGTCCTGGTCGAACATCACGCTCTGAAAGCGTGCGTACGGGCACATATAAATGCACACCTGTTCGCGCAGGTAACCGGCGTTGCCATAGGTGGCGATGGTGAAAAAGCCGACCCAGAACGCTGCCCAGCCACTGGCCTGCAGGGTGAGGAGTTCCGGGATCAGTTCACGGATTGGCGTGAAGTAGCCGACAAAAGTGATGGCCGTGAGCAGGGAGACCCCAACCCAGATACTGTGCTTGGCCAGCTTGCGCAGGAATTTCTGGGCGCTCATCGGCTCTTTGTCGAGCTTCATGCGCTTGTTACGGTCGCCTTCGGTGACCTTTTCTGCCCACATGAATACCCAGGTGTATACGCTCTGCGGGCAGGTGTAACCGCACCACACGCGTCCGGCATAGACGGTGATAAAGAACAGGCCGAAGGCGGCAATGATCAACACGGCTGACAATAGGACGAAATCCTGGGGCCAGTAGGTGGCGCTGAGGATGTGGAATTTGCGCTCTGGCAGGTTCCACCAGACGGCTTGGCGGCCATTCCAGGTTAACCAGACAGTGCCGAAATAGAGGAGGAACAGCAGGGCGCCACCGAGCATGCGCAGATTGCGGAAGATACCGGTGAAGGCGCGGGTGTAGATTTTTTCGCGATTGGCGTAGAGGTCTACGGTTTCGACCTTGGCCGGGGTGACGTCTTTAACGGGAATCTGCGAGCTCATCAGTATGTACCACGGCGGTTGGTTGGCTGCCCCGGCCGATACATGCCAGCCGGGGTCATTCTCACTGTTGCGCTATGGTACGCCTGGCTTGCCCTGGCTGGGTGCGACCGGAGGTCGCGCTCAGTTCAGGTGGAGAATTACTTCTCCTCGGGTTGTTGCGACAGGCTGTAAACATACGCCGCCAACAAGTGCACTTTGTCATTGCCGAGGAAGTCTTCCTGGGCAGGCATCTTGCCGTTACGACCATGGCGCAAGGTTTGCTGAATCTGAGCGAAGCTTGAACCATACAACCAGATTCGGTCGGTCAGGTTCGGCGCGCCCATGACCTGTTGGCCCTTGGCATCAGCACCATGACAGACTGCACAATTACTCGCGAAGATGTTTTGACCTGCGGCAAGGTCTACCTCGATACCTTCCGGATTTTTCAGGCCAGACAAGGTGCGTATATAGCCGGCGACATTGCGGATGCCATCTTCGCCAATTACAGCAAGTTGCGCAGGCATCATGCCCTGGCGGCCTTTGAGCAGGGTCTGCTTGATGGTTTCCGGCTCGCCGCCATACAGCCAGTCGTTATCGGTCAGGTTAGGGAAGCCGTAGGCGCCCTTGGCGTCTGAGCCGTGGCACACCGAGCAGTTGGACGCGAACAAGCGACCGCCCATCTTCAGTGCTTGCTCATCCTGGGCAACCTGTTCGATTGGCATGGCAGCATATTTGGCAAAGAGCGGCCCGTATTGAGCGTCAGCCCTGGCCATTTCCTTTTCCCACTGATGTGCGCCCGTCCAGCCAGCATTGCGCATGCCGTCACTGACCTGGATATCAGTAGCAAATGGCGTCTTGGCTTTGTTATCGAGGTACTCATAGCCCGGTAACAGACCTTTGAAGTTACCCAGGCCCGGATAGAGCACCAGATAGCCGAGCGCAAAGACGATGGTGCCAAGGAACAGCATGAACCACCACTTTGGCAGTGGATTGTCGTATTCCTCGATACCGTCGAAGCTATGCCCGACGGTTTCTTCGGTGGTTTCCTGGCGTTGCCCCTTACGGGTGCCAAAAATAAGCCAGGTCAACGCGAAGATGGTGCCTAGCGATAGGATTGTTACGTACCAACTCCAGAACGTGGTCATTGGTTATTGCTCCTGGAAGATTTCTCGTCGCGCTCACTGGGTTTGGGCTCGTCGGCGAAGGGCAGGTTGGCGGCCTCGTCAAAGTTTTCTTTGCGTCGGCTGCTGTAGGCCCAGAGCACCAAGCCAATAAAGGCAATGAACACCACTACTGTGCCTATACCGCGAATAGTCCCGATATCCATGTGCGTTACCGTTTGTTCTTGATTGACGTGCCAAGGACCTGCAGGTACGCGACCAGCGCGTCCATTTCAGTCTTGCCCTTCACTGCGTCCTTGGCCCCGGCGATGTCTTCATCTGTGTAGGGGATACCAAAGCCACGCATGACTTCCATCTTCTTGGCTGTGTCCTTGCCGTCGAGTTTGTGCTCAACCAGCCAAGGGTAGGCCGGCATCTTCGACTCGGGCACCACGTTGCGCGGGTTGTACAGGTGGGCGCGTTGCCACTCGTCCGAGTAGCGGCCGCCAACCCGGGCCAGGTCCGGACCGGTACGTTTTGAGCCCCATAAGAACGGGTGGTCGTAGACGCTTTCGCCGGCGACCGAGTAGTGGCCGTAGCGCTCGGTTTCAGCGCGGAATGGGCGGATCATCTGCGAGTGGCAGCCGACGCAACCATTGGCGATATAAATGTCACGGCCTTCCAGTTGCAGTGCGGTGTAAGGCTTCATGCCTTCCACCGGCTCATTAACCACATCCTGGAAAAACAGCGGCACGATCTGGGTCAGGCCGCCGACGCTGACGGCGAGAACCATCAGCAGCGCCATCAGGCCGATATTCTTCTCGATGATTTCGTGTTTCATCAGTGAGCGCTCCCAGCGTTGAACTGCGCGGCCGCTTCGTATTCAGCTGGCTTGGCGACTCGCACGGTGCGGTAGGTGTTGTAAGCCATCAACAACATGCCGGTGACGAAGAACATGCCGCCGATCATGCGCACCACGAACCCAGGATGGCTGGCTTCCAGTGCTTCGACGAAGGAGTAGGTGAGGGTGCCGTCCTGGTTGACTGCGCGCCACATCAAACCCTGGGTGATGCCGTTGACCCACATCGAGGCGATATAAAGCACGGTACCGATAGTGGCCAGCCAGAAGTGCAGGTTGATCAGCGCAATGCTGTGCATCTGCTCGCGGCCATAGACCTTCGGGATCAAGTGATAAAGCGCGCCAATGGAGATCATCGCTACCCAGCCGAGAGCGCCGGCATGTACGTGGCCGATGGTCCAGTCGGTGTAGTGCGACAGGGCATTGACGGTCTTGATCGCCATCATCGGACCTTCAAAGGTCGACATGCCGTAGAAGGCCAGCGATACCACCAGGAAGCGCAGGATCGGGTCAGTGCGCAGCTTATGCCAGGCGCCCGACAGGCTCATCATGCCGTTGATCATGCCGCCCCAGCTTGGCGCCAGCAGAATCAGCGACATCGCCATGCCCAGGCTTTGCGCCCAATCCGGCAGTGCGGTGTAGTGCAGGTGGTGCGGGCCGGCCCAGATGTACAGGGTGATCAGTGCCCAGAAATGCACGATGGACAGGCGATACGAGTAGATCGGCCGCTCGGCTTGTTTGGGGACAAAGTAGTACATCATCCCCAGGAAGCCGGTGGTCAGGAAGAAACCTACTGCGTTGTGGCCGTACCACCACTGGATCATTGCATCGGTCGCGCCGGCGTACATCGAGTACGACTTGAACAGGCTCACCGGCACAGCAGCGCTGTTGACGATGTGCAGCATGGCGGTGACCAGGATGAATGCGCCGTAGAACCAGTTGCCCACATAGATGTGCTTGGTTTTGCGCTTGACCACGGTGCCGAAGAACACAATCGCGTAAGCGACCCAGACAATGGTGATCAGAACATCGATCGGCCATTCCAGTTCGGCGTATTCCTTGCTGCCGGTGAAGCCCATCGGCAGGGTGATGACGGCCAGTACGATCACTGCCTGCCAGCCCCAGAACACGAATGACGCCAAACCGTCGGAGATCAGGCGAGCCTGACTGGTGCGTTGCACCACATAGAAAGATGTGGCCATGAGTGCGCATCCGCCGAAGGCGAAGATCACCGCGTTGGTGTGCAGGGGGCGCAGACGGCCGAAGCTCGTCCATTCCATGCCCAGGTTGAGTTCCGGCCACACGAGTTGTGCGGCGATGAACACACCTAGAAGCATACCAATGACTCCCCAAATCACCGTCATCACGGCGAATTGGCGTACCACCTTGTAGTTATAAGCAGTCTGACTGATTGCTGTGCTCATGCTGGCTTCCACGGTTAATGGATTTTTTAGGGGCAAAAATCGGCGGCAAGTATGGAGAAGACAGGGGGGCATTGCAATCTTGCAGGCCCGCCGGGTCGTGCGTTCGAAGGCTTTGGGCAAGGGTTTGGGAGTGTTTGACAGCGTCTGACGACAGCTGGGAAACCGCGCAGGAAAAACCTTGCCCTGGGTCACGGTGTCTTACGACTGAGGCCAAGCTTAACTCAAATCAAGAAATGACCAAGCCGTAGCGAGCTTATGCGACGTTGCGTCGCACCTGCTGCGGCTGGCGGTAGAGGGGGTGTTGAGGGGGTTGGCGACAGCAGGCTGCCGCCAATTTTACGGGGAGGCTTACTCTGCCTTCTGCCCCTGGCTCAGGCTCATTACATAGGCGGTCAACAGGTGCACCTTGTCGTTGCCCAGGTACTGCTCTTGGGCCGGCATCTGGCCGTTACGGCCGTGACGGATGGTCTGTTGCAATTGCACCAGGCTGCTGCCGTAGATCCAGCCGGCGGGCTTAGTCAGGTCGGGTGCGCCGAGCATGGCCATACCTTTGCCTTCTGCGCCGTGGCAAGCCTGGCAGTTGGTGGCATACAGCTGCGCCCCCCGTTGCGGATCAAACGACTTGTCGGCAGGCAGTGGTAAGCCTGCGAGGTCGTGGCGCACATAGGCGGCAACTTGCTGAACGCCGTCTTCGCCAATCACTTGGCTCCACGCCGGCATTACGCCCATGCGGCCATTGAGGATGCTGGTCTTAATCGTCGCGGGCTCGCTGCCCCAACGCCAATGGTTGTCGGCAAGGTTAGGAAAGCCCGCCGAACCCTTGGCGTCGGAACCATGGCAAACCGAGCAGTAGGTGGAGAACATGCGGCCACCCATTTTTAGTGCCTGCTCGTCTTTGGCTACTTCTTCCAAGGGCATGGCGGCATATTTGGCGAAGATTGGCCCGTACAGTGCATCGGCCTGATCAACTTCACGTTCCCATTGTGCGACTTGGGTCCAGCCATCTTCGTAGCCTGGCAGCAGGCCTTTCCAGTTGCCAAGGCCCGGGTAGAGGACCAGGTAGCCGATGGAAAAGATCAGCGTGCCGATGAACAACATGAACCACCACTTGGGCAGTGGGTTGTCATATTCCTCAATGCCATCGAAGGAGTGACCCATGGTCTGCTCGGTCTCGCTCTTGTGCGCCTCGCCCTTGCGGGTCGCGAAGATCAGCCAGAACAGGGCGAGCAGGGTGCCAACGGTCAGCAGGGTTACATACCAGCTCCAGAAGGTGCTCATGGGGTGTTGCTCCTCGGTGCAGCAGACGTGGGTTCATCGGCAAAAGGCAGGAGTGCCGCCTCGTCGAACGTGGCGCGACGCTTGCTGCTGTATGCCCAGAGCGTGACGCAGACGAAGGACAGCAGGACCAGTGCCGTACCTATACCGCGCAAGATGCCGATATCAATGATTGCGAATGACATGGCCTACCTCTTGTTTTTGACGGCGGTGCCGAGTACTTGCAGATAGGCGACCATGGCGTCCATCTCGCTTTTGCCCTTGACCGCCTCGGCGGCACCAGCGACGTCTTCGTCGCTGTAAGGCACGCCAACCATGCGCAGTGCCTTGAACTTGGCGGCGGTGTCCTTGCCGTCCAGGGTGTTCTCCACCAGCCATGGGTAAGATGGCATCTTCGACTCAGGCACTACATTGCGCGGGTTGTACAGGTGGGCGCGGTGCCACTCATCCGAGTAGCGGCCGCCGACTCGGGCCAAATCCGGCCCGGTACGCTTGGAGCCCCAGAGGAACGGATGGTCGTAAACGCTTTCGCCAGCGACCGAGTAGTGGCCATAGCGTTCGGTTTCAGCACGGAACGGCCGGATCATCTGCGAGTGGCAGCCAACGCAGCCTTCGCGGATATAGATATCGCGGCCTTCCAGCTGCAGCGCGGTGTAAGGCCTGAGGCCAACCACCGGCTCATTGACCGTGTCCTGGAAGAACAGCGGGACGATCTGGGTCAGGCCACCGACGCTGACGGCGAGCACCATCAGCAGTGCCATCAGGCCGATATTCTTCTCGAGTATTTCGTGTCTCATCAGTGGGCTCCTTCAACCGAATACTGTGCAGCGGCTTCCCGCTCGGCGGCCTTGGTATGGCGCACGGTCTGCCAGACGTTCCAGGCCATCACCAGCATGCCGCTGAAGAAGATCGAGCCGCCGATCAGGCGTACCAGAAAGCCGGGGTGACTGGCTTCAAGGGCTTCGACGAAGGAGTAGGTGAGGGTGCCGTCTTCGTTGACTGCACGCCACATCAGGCCTTGGGCGATGCCGTTGACCCACATCGAGGCGATGTAGAGCACGGTGCCGATAGTGGCCAGCCAGAAGTGCACATTGATCAAACCGATGCTGTGCATTTCGTCGCGACCGAAGACTTTCGGGATCATGTGGTACATCGAACCGATCGATACCATGGCTACCCAGCCAAGAGCGCCGGCGTGAACGTGGCCGATGGTCCAGTCGGTGTAGTGAGACAGGGCGTTGACGGTCTTGATCGCCATCATCGGGCCTTCGAAGGTGCTCATGCCGTAGAAGGCCAGGGACACCACCAGAAAGCGCAGAATCGGGTCGGTACGCAACTTATGCCATGCGCCCGACAAGGTCATCATGCCGTTGATCATGCCGCCCCAGCTCGGAGCCAGCAGAATCAGCGACATCACCATGCCCAGGCTCTGCGCCCAATCCGGCAGCGCGGTGTAGTGCAGGTGGTGCGGGCCAGCCCAGATGTAGACGGCAATCAGTGCCCAGAAGTGCACGATCGACAGGCGATAGGAGTACACAGGACGTTGTGCTTGCTTGGGCACGAAGTAGTACATCATGCCGAGGAAGCCGGCAGTCAGGAAAAAGCCTACTGCGTTGTGCCCGTACCACCACTGGATCATCGCATCGGTAGCGCCTGCGTAGGCCGAATACGATTTGGTGAAGGTCACCGGAATGGCCATGTTATTGACCAGGTGCAAGATGGCCACGGTGAGGATGAAGCCACCGAAGAACCAGTTACCCACGTAGATGTGGCTAACCTTGCGCTTCATGATCGTGCCAAAGAACACGATGGCATAGCTGACCCAGACCACGGTGATCAATATATCGATCGGCCATTCCAGTTCCGCGTATTCCTTGGAGCTGGTAAAGCCAAGCGGCAGACTGATGGCGGCCAGCAAGATTACTGCCTGCCAGCCCCAAAAGGTGAATGCCGCCAACTTGGGCGCAAAGAGGGTCGCCTGTGAGGTGCGTTGCACCGCATAGTAGCTGGTTGCAAATAGCGCACAGCCGCCGAAGGCGAAGATCACCGCGTTGGTGTGCAGCGGGCGCAGGCGCCCGAAGCTGAGCCACGGCAGGTCGAAGTTGAGTGCGGGCCAGGCGAGTTGTGCGGCGATCAATACGCCGACCGCCATACCGACTATGCCCCACACCACTGTCATGATGGCAAATTGGCGAACCACCTTGTAGTTGTAGGCGGAACTGATTGTAGTGTTCATGTCTGGGCTTCCATCCACGGTTATGGGCAGATCATTCAAAACAATTGGCCGTGCGCGAGCAGTTGCTCTGACACATGGCAAAAGACTTCTAAGAGCGGAGTAAGCATGAACAAAGGGCAAAGTGCCGGTATTGACGGGGATCAATGCGCACGGCCGGCGGGGCAAGAAGAATGGCTGTGGAATCGGCCGGTTGCTGCGGCAAAAGCCACCCTGATCGTGGCTCATGGTGCGGGCGCGCCGATGGACAGCGAATTCATGACGCAGATGGCGCAACTGCTCGCTGCACGTGGGGTTGCGGTGCTGCGCTTCGAGTTCGACTACATGGCCGCGCGGCGCCTGGATGGCAAGAAACGCCCCCCGAACCCCCAGGCCAAGCTGCTGGAGAAATGGCGTGAGGTGTATACCCAGGTGCGCCATCAAGTCGCAGGCCCACTGGCTATCGGCGGCAAGTCCATGGGCGGACGCATGGCCAGCTTGGTCGCCGATGAGCTGGGCGCTGATGCGCTGGTGTGCCTGGGTTATCCGTTTTATGCCGTTGGCAAGCCGGACAAGCCGCGGGTCGCGCACCTTGCCGAACTGCGCACACCGACCCTGATTGTCCAGGGCGAGCGTGACGCCTTAGGCGATCGCCAGACAGTAGCGAGTTATCAACTTGCCGAGGCGGTGATGTTGCACTGGCTGGCGAGTGGCGATCACGACCTCAAGCCGCTGCAGCGCTCAGGCTTCACACATGCGCAGCATATGCAGACTGCAGCCGATACGGTGGCGGGATTTCTAACGGACTAAAGCCACAGCGCATGCTGTCCCACAAGGCCTTATGGGCTGCCGCTGACAGCCCCGCCAACAGCCGCGCTTAACGGCAATAGCGCCTGAACCGAGGTGGGGCGACGGTTGGCTCAGTCTCCGCGGTATTCGCAGCCACTGGTGCAGGTTTCGTGGATGCGGATGCGGGACAATTCCGGGAGTAGAGGCTTGAGCTGTTGCCAGATCCATTTGGCGACGACTTCGCTGGTTGGGTTTTCCAGGCCAGGAATTTCGTTCAGGTAGTTATGATCAAGCTGTTCGTAGAGTGGCTTGAAGATCGCTTTGATCTCAGAGAAGTCGCGAATCCAGCCGGTATAAGGGTCGACCTCACCTTCGATATACACGGCAACGCGAAAAGAATGGCCGTGCAAGCGTCCACATTTATGCCCTGCAGGCACATGGGGAAGTCGATGGGCAGCTTCGAAGGTAAACTCTTTGAACAGTTCCACAGGTTGTCTCTCTAAAATACGCGACTGAAATCATCGCTCCGATAAGGTGTGATATTAACAGTTCAGGTTGTGCTTTAACCAATGCAGTGCTGCCGGGCATGCCAGATACTCAATGCCGGGGCGCGTGCTTTTGTGACATTCGGCGCGCTCGATTGGCGTGTATGGCTTGCCTAAGTCGAGACGACGGCGAGTCTCATCACCGTTTACCGCTGGAAATGACCCTATGGTCTTTGCCCAATGCGCACGCAAGCAGCATGCTATGGCGGCATAAAACAGAAAATCAGGAGTAGCCAATGCACCCCTTTTACGCCGAAAAACCACCGCAGATTGCAGTTTTGCTCGGTTTTGCCGGATTGCTACCCTTTGTCAGCGGAGCGCTGGGGATCTGGGTGATCCCACTGGGTTGGCGTCCTTTCGTGCTTGAGGCTTTGTTGGATTATGCAGCCTTGATTCTGGCTTTTATGGGAGCGATCCATTGGGGCTTGGCGATGCGTGCCGAGGAGGCTGATGAGCAAGCGCAGATCCAGTTAGGCCTGTCGGTAATCCCCCCCTTGCTTGGCTGGCTGGCCATTTCTGCCGGGCTGCCAATGGCGCTGGCCTTGCCAACGTTGCTCATCGCGTTTGTGGGGCTTTATTTTGCTGACGTACATGCCGTCAAGTTGGGGCTGGCCCCACGGTGGTATTCAAGCCTGCGCATGCCGCTGACAGTGGTCGTCTCGCTCAGCCTGTTACTGGCTTGGGCCAGTGTACTGGTTGCATGAGTGACCGTCGGCCTGGCGCTAGCACGCCAGGCTATCCGCCTGGCGATAGAGCATTAGCAGCTTGCGGGTAATGGTCTGCTGAATGTCATTGCGCTCGAACACCGATAACCGATTGAGGTGAGTTACTTGCAAGCGGTGCAAGTGGATGTAGGGCATCTGTTGGTCGAACTCGCGCAGATCCCCCTTCATCATGATGGGTAGAAACACGTCACCGGCTTTCTTCTGATTGCTGATAATTTGCGCCAGTGCGCGTTTGAACGGCATGGTTTTCGGCGCCGGTCCGCCATCTTTGATTTGTGTACTTAGCAGCAGGCCTGGCTTGCCCAGTACCACACCGGGCAATATGCATAGCCCGGTTTTGCGCACGGCAAGCGCCTCGATGCCGTGCAGGGTGTCATGGAACGCATAGGGATTGGGCAGCACCACCATCTTGCGTTGCTGGTCGAGGGGGAAGTGCAGGTTGTAGTTGGTATAGAGCTGGCGCACGGATTCGGAATAGACGCATAAGCGATTCTCGAACAACTTGATGAACCGCTCCGCCAGTTCTCGACGCGCCATGCTGTCAAGATCCCAGATCAGGTCCAGGTTCTGTGGCCGGTCGAGGTCGACTTCCTGATGCTCCATCCCACTCATTCATGCCTCACACGCGAAACTGACCCAGTACTCGGTTTAGTTGCTCTGCCAGTTGGCCCAGGCGCTGGCTGGCCTCGCTGGACTGTTCTGCTGCCAGCGCATTGCTGTGGGCTAAGCCAGCCGCTTGGGTAACATTCTGATTGATATCTTCAACAACTTGCGACTGCTGCAGTGTGGCGCTGGCGATCGAAGCATTCAAGCCGGTCAGGTTGCGCAGTGATTGGGCGATTTGCCCCAGGCTCTCGCCGGCCTGACTGGCCTGCTCGACAGTAAGCTGCGAGGCACGACTGCTTTCGTTGATGACCTTTACTGCTGCTTCCGAGTTGCCTTGCAAGCGCTCGATCATACCCTGAATTTCAGCAGTCGATTGCTGGGTGCGCTGGGCCAGCAAACGCACTTCGTCGGCGACCACGGCAAACCCGCGACCTTGTTCACCCGCGCGTGCAGCTTCAATTGCCGCATTGAGAGCGAGCAGGTTGGTCTGCTCGGCAATTGAGCGTATCACCTCCAGAACGCTGCCTATCTGGGTACTCTCCAAGGCCAGCTTTTGGATCACGTCTACCGCTTGATCGATAGTGCCGGAGAGTTGACCGATCTGCCGCAGGCTGGCATCGATGTTCTGCTGGCCCTGACTTGCCTGGGCTTCGGCGGTATGTACTTCGCTCGATGCATGTTCGGCATTTTTCGCTACATCCTGCACGCCATAGGTCACCTCATTGATGGCCGTGGCCACCAGTTCCATCTGCTGAGATTGCTGTTGGCCATGCTGCTGGGCTTCGCGAGCGATGCTGCCGAGCGAGCGCGCTGCTTCATCAAGGGTTCGGGCAGAGTCGAGTGATTGGCGGATGACGCGGCGCAATTTTTCGGTGAAGGCATTGAAGTGCTCAGCCAGGGCGGTCAGTTCGTCCTTGCCGTTTGCTGCCATGGCTTGAGTGAGGTCGCCTTCACCGCTGGCTATATTGGCCATGGCATCGACAGCCTCTTGCAGGGGGCGAGTAATGCTGCGCGAGATCAGGGTTACCAGCAGAGCCATCAGGAGGGCGATTGCACCGCTGATGCCCGCGGTGCGCCAGACCTGAGTCTGGAATTGCGCCTGGACATCATCGACATATACCCCGGAACCGATGATCCAGCCCCAAGGCTGGAACAAACTCACGAAGGAGGTCTTGGCTACCGGGTCGCTTGAGCCCGGCTTTGGCCAGCGATAGTTGACCAAGCCTGAGCCATTGGCCTTGCTGACCCGCACCATTTCATTGAACAGCTCTTTGCCGTCTGGATCTTTGAAGCCCGAAAGGTTCTGCCCTTCAAGTTTGGGGTTGGTCGGATGCATGACCATGGTAGGCGTCAGGTCATTGATCCAGAAATACTCCTGGCTGTCGTAGCGCAGTCCCCGGATTAGCGCCATGGCCTGTTGCTGCGCGTCCTCACGACTGAGCTTGGCGGCTGTCTCGAGGCTGTGATAGTGGGCAAGGATGCCGGCTGCGCTCTGTACCACGTGTTGGGTTTTCTCTTCTTTGGCGGCATACAGGTCGCGATGGATCTGTTGCAGCATCAACGCGCCAAGAATGCTCAGCATGAGAATGGCGACGCCCAGAATAAGCCACAGGCGACGACTGATGGGCAGGCTGCGTAGGCTGTTCATAGTATGGCTCTCTAGGTTCTTGTTCTGGGTCAGGGCGCGTCCCTTATATATTGAATGCGCCTCTTAGGGTTCTAGACCTTCCGCCAATTGGATTACGGCTCTCCTGTTAGATGTCACTCGCGCGCTTGCGCATGAGCCTGCTTGATACGGCAATAGGCTTTCGTCTCTGATAGCATTTCGGCCCGCGGAGCTGAAACCTGAGTTTTCAGGTTTTTCGTGCGGTTAAACGCTGTGTAAGACTTTAGCAGCGGCGTACTCATTTATGTTGTTCGTGCGGTAGATGCCGCACGCTTTAGGAGCGTTGATGGATCTCTGGGTCGCCGTACAGTCGTTGATTTTGGGCATTGTCGAGGGTATTACCGAGTTCTTGCCGATATCCAGTACCGGTCATCAAATCATAGTCGCCGATCTCATTGGTTTTTCTGGTGAGCGGGCAATGGCCTTCAATATCATTATCCAGTTGGGCGCCATCCTTGCCGTGGTGTGGGAGTTCAGGCGCAAGATCATTGAGGTGGTGCTCGGTTTGCCGCGCGAGGCCGAGGCCCAGCGCTTTACCAGTAACCTGCTGATTGCCTTCATGCCTGCGGTGATTCTTGGGGTGGCCTTCGCCGACCTGATTCACCAGTACCTGTTCAACCCGATTACCGTAGCGGCTGCGCTGATAGTGGGTGGGGTGATCATGCTCTGGGCCGAGCGGCGTGAGCATGTTATCCATGCCGAAAGCGTCGACGACATGACCTGGAAGGATGCGCTGAAAGTTGGCTGCGCCCAGTGCCTGGCAATGATCCCAGGTACTTCGCGCTCGGGTGCGACCATTATTGGCGGCCTGTTGTTTGGTTTGTCACGCAAGGCGGCGACCGAGTTTTCCTTTTTTCTGGCGATGCCGACCATGGTCGGTGCGGCGGTTTACTCCGGCTACAAGTACCGCGAGTTATTTCTGCCCGCGGATCTGCCGGTATTCGCCATCGGCTTTGTCACTTCGTTTATCTTCGCCATGATTGCCGTGCGTGGACTGCTCAAGTTTATTGGTAACCATAGCTATGCGATCTTCGCCTGGTATCGCATCGGTTTCGGTTTGCTGATTCTGGCGACCTGGCAACTGCATTTAATCGACTGGAGTACCGCCCAAGGTTGAGCGTGTAAGGCTGCATTCGGCGGATTAATAAAAGGCGCGCTGCTTGGCGCGCCTTTGTCATAGTGATCTCCGCTCATGGAGGCACTATGAATTCGCTCGAACACCAACTGCTCGCCGTCAACGGCATCACCCTCAGTCTCTACAGTGCAGGCCCTGTGGAGGGCCGCCCGCTGTGGCTGCTGCATGGTTTTCCTGAATGCTGGCACTCCTGGCGCCAGCAAATCGGCCCTTTGGCTGCGGCGGGTTATCGCGTGTGTATCCCGGAAATGCGCGGCTATGGGCAAAGCAGCGCGCCGCGCGATTCGGTGGCGTATGACCTGATTACCTTGTGCGGCGATATCCAGGCCGCAATGGAGCTGCTTGGGCACAGCCAGGCCTGCGTGGTCGGCCACGACTGGGGTGCGCCGGTTGCCTGGCACCTGGCGCTCCTGGAGCCGCAGCGGGTAAAGGCGGTGGTTGGCATGGCCGTACCCTTCGGCGGGCGGCCCAGGCAGCCCGCGATCGAGATGATGCGTCAGCACTATGCTGAGCGCTTCCATTACATTCTGCATTTTCAGCAACCCGGGGTTGCCGAGCAGGAAATGGACGCCGATATCCCACGTACCCTGCGCATGATGATGCACAACACCTCCGCCGCCG
This sequence comes from Pseudomonas sp., assembly GCF_030683065.1. Lineage (GTDB taxonomy): Bacteria > Pseudomonadota > Gammaproteobacteria > Pseudomonadales > Pseudomonadaceae > Aquipseudomonas. The sequence goes on along the minus strand of NZ_JAUXMX010000040.1, from coordinate 87,000 downwards.
TGCCCAAGGACTTCTTCCTCCAGGAAAAATCGGCTGGCGCCGGGTTGTTCGACGGCATGCTGGACCCGGGCGTGTTGCCGGCGTGGTGCGATGCCGAGGCATTCAATCACTACCTGAAGACGTTCACTGGGCGCGGTTTTCATGGCGCACTCAATTGGTACCGCAACTTTGAGCGCAACTGGCAGCGCACCGAGGCATTGGCTAACAAACAGATCGAACAGCCGGCGTTGTTCCTGCTCGGTGACATGGACCCGGTAGGGACTCTAGAGGCCTATACCCTCAAACAAATGCCTACACGCATCGCCAACCTTGAGCAGCACGTGCTGAGCGATTGTGGCCATTGGATCCAGAACGAGCAGGCTGCCGAGGTTAATCGGTTATTGCTGGGGTTTCTCCGGCGGCATTACCCTGCGTGAGCCCGCTAGAATAGGTTTTTCAGTTTAGGGCTAGCCGTCATGGAGCAGCGCGGGTTGTTGCGCAATTGGGACGATGACAAGGGCTTCGGCTTTATCCAGCCGCAGCAGGGCGGTAGCGAGGTTTTTGCGCACATCTCGGCGCTGCGGGGCGATCGGCGTCCGGTGGCCGGAGACCAGGTGTTGTATATCGCTGGCAAGGATCGGCAAGGGCGCGTGCGCGCCGAGCATATTCGCCTGGCCGGCGATCTGGTCCTCGATCAGCCGGACATCCGGCGTAAGCCGCGCTCCGTCAAACCCGCCGCCGTTGTGCGAAAACCCGCTCAGGCGCGGGCGAAGCGCGAGGCCGTGGGCGTGATTCATAATCTGCGCCTGAAGTTGCTGCTGTTTTGCGCACTATGCGGCCTGCCATTGTTCGGCGCGCTGCAGCTACAGGCGAATTCAGGGTTTGTCTGGGTGTTGGTGGTGTATGTGGCGGCCAGTCTGATCAGCTTCGGGCAATACTGGCATGACAAGGCTCGCGCACTGAACGGTGGCCGGAGAACGCCGGAGAACAGTTTGCACCTGGTCGAGTTGCTGGGTGGCTGGCCCGGCGCCTTGCTGGCCCAGCAGGTGTTTCGCCATAAAACCCGCAAGCCGTCCTATCAGCTGTGGTTCTGGTTAATCGTCACCGCGCACCAGGCGTTTTGGGTCGATTGGCTGTTACTGGACGGTGCCTATTTCGGCGAAATACTGCGCGCCTACCTGCCGCGCTAGGCAATCAAGGATCGAGCAGCAGGCCGGCTTGTAGGCGCTTGGGCAATTTGCGCACCACCAGTTGGTGCGAGCGGGTCAGCAGTTGCCACAGTTCGTCGTCGCCGATCGGTGGATGGGTGCAACTCATGCTCACCCAGTGCGCCCGTGCCAGGTAGGGCGCGGGTCGGATGCCCGGACGGTCGACATAGCCGAGGAACAGATCGCTGTCGACCTTGAACGCCAGTTCATGGCCGAGAACGTTGAGGATGGCGAACATCTTGGTGCCAGCCACGGAAAACACCTGGTTATTGCCCCATTTGAAGTCTTCGCGGGCGCCGGGCAATTGCAGGCAAAAAGCCGCTATTTGCTGTTGTTTCATCTGCGTCGAGCCTGGCTGCGGGTTCTCTGGTTAAGCTGACAGCGTTAGCGTGTTGCAGGGACGCCAAGAGCGCTGTTGCGTGTGTGGACCTTATACGCAAACGCCCCGAACCAGTCGGGGCGTTTGTTTGGATGCCGTTAATGTACGGCCATTGCCTCGCGGGGCGTGGCAATCACTCTTCCATCGCACCCATGGCAGTGGTGTTGAAGCCACCGTCGACGTACATGATTTCGCCGCTGACGCCTGAGGCCAGGTCGGAACAGAGGAAAGCGCCGGCGTTGCCGACTTCGTCGATGGTCACGTTGCGGCGCAGCGGGGTCTGCTTCTCGTTGGCGGCGAGCATCTTGCGGAAGCTCTTGATCCCTGAAGCGGCGAGGGTGCGGATCGGGCCGGCGGAGATGGCATTGACCCGCGTGCCTTCTGGGCCGAGGCTGCCAGCCAGGTAACGTACGCCGGCTTCCAGGCTGGCCTTGGCCATGCCCATGACGTTGTAGTTAGGCATGGTGCGCTCAGCGCCCAAGTAGGACAGGGTCAGCAGGCTGCCGTTGCGGCCTTTCATCATTTCGCGGCCGGCTTTGGCCAGGGCGACGAAGCTGTAGGCGCTGATGTCGTGAGCGATGCGAAAGCCTTCGCGGGTGGTGACGTCGGTGAAGTCGCCATTCAGTTGGTCGCCAGGCGCGAAACCAACCGAGTGGACGATGCAGTCCAGGCCGTCCCATTGCTTGCCCAGGGCTTCGAATGCCGCAGCGATTTCTTCATCGCTGGCCACGTCGCAGGGAAAGCACAGCTCGGGACCGGAGCCCCAGCCGGCGGCGAACTCTTCGACGCGACCTTTGAGTTTTTCGTTCTGATACGTGAAGGCCAGTTCGGCGCCTTCGCGGTGCATGGCCGCGGCGATGCCTGAGGCGATGGACAGTTTGCTGGCAACGCCAACGATCAGTACGCGCTTACCGCTTAGAAAACCCATGTGTGCTCTTCCTCTTGCTGCTTTTAAGGATTTAGTCAGCAGTGCCTGGAGCCAGTAAAGCGGCTTCCAGCAACTGCTGGGTATAAATATGTTGTGGCGCGGCAAAAATTGCCGCTGCCGAGCCTTGTTCGACCGCTTGACCCTCCTTGACCACTATCAGTTGGTGGCTGATAGCGCGGACCACCGCCAGGTCGTGGCTGATGAACAGGTAAGTCAGGTTGTACTTGGCCTGCAACGAACGCAGTAACTCAACTACTTGACGCTGAACAGTTCGGTCGAGCGCCGAGGTCGGCTCGTCCAGCAGTATCAGCGCCGGTTTCAGCACCAGTGCACGGGCAATGGCAATGCGCTGCCGTTGCCCACCGGAAAACTCGTGGGGGTAGCGGTGCCGGGTATCCGGATCCAGGTCTACCTCCACGAGTGCGTCGATGATCGCCTGTTCCTGCTCCGCTTCCGTGCCCATTCGATGAATACGCAGGCCCTCGCCGACAATCATACCCACCGTCATCCGGGGGCTCAGGCTGCCGAAGGGGTCCTGAAACACCACCTGCATTTGTCGCCGCAGCGGACGCACTTGCTGCTGCGTCATGCCATCCAGTGCCTGGCCTTGAAAGCGAATGGCGCCCTGGCTGCCAATCAGTCGTAGGATTGCCAGGCCAAGAGTGGACTTGCCGGAACCGCTTTCGCCAACGATACCCAGGGTTTGGCCCTGGGGCAGGCTGAAATTGATCCCGTCCACCGCTTTTACATGGTCGACGGTACGGCGCAGCAGCCCTTTCTTGATCGGGAACCACACGCGCAGATCGTCAACTTCCAGCAACGGCTCGCCAGCAGGGTTGGCCACCGGCTCGCCGCTAGGCTCGGCACCGAGCAGTTCCTGGGTATAGGGATGCTGCGGCGCACGGAACAGCTGTTCACACGACGCCTGTTCGACGATCTTTCCGTGCTGCATGACACATACGCGATGGGCAATTCGTCGAACCAGGTTGAGATCGTGGCTGATCAGCAGCAGCGCCATGCCCAGGCGCGCCTGCAGATCCTTGAGTAATTCGAGGATTTTCAGCTGTACGGTGACATCCAGCGCAGTGGTCGGCTCATCGGCGATCAGCAGCTCTGGCTCGTTGGCCAGGGCCATGGCGATCATCACCCGCTGGCGTTGGCCGCCGGACAGTTCGTGGGGGTAGGCCTTGAGCCGCTTGTGCGGTTCAGGAATGCCGACCAGCCCGAGCAGCTCCAAAGTGCGCGCAGTGGCGGCTTTGCCGGACAAGCCTTTGTGCAGGGCCAGCACTTCATTGATCTGCTTTTCGATGCTGTGCAGCGGGTTCAGCGAGGTCATGGGCTCTTGAAACACCATGGCGATGCGGTTGCCGCGAATGCCGCGCAGTTTGTTCTCGCCGAGTTTGAGCAGGTCTTGGCCGGCATACTGAATGCTGCCGCTCGGGTGTTGGGCCAAAGGGTAGGGCAGCAGGCGCAGGATCGAGTGGGCGGTGACCGACTTGCCTGAGCCGCTTTCACCGACCAGGGCCAGGGTCTCGCCGCGGTGGATATCGAAGCTGACGCCTTCGACCACGCGTTGCCTGGAGTCGCCATTGACGAATTCGACGGCCAGGTCGCGTACTTCGATAAGGGTATCGGAACGGGTCATCTTATTTCCTCGGGTCGAAGGCATCGCGTGCCGCTTCGCCGATAAACACCAGCAGGCTAAGCATCAGCGCCAGCACGGTAAAGGCGCTGATCCCGAGCCAGGGTGCCTGCAGGTTGGATTTGCCCTGGGCAACCAGTTCGCCCAGCGACGGCGCGCCGGGTGGCAGGCCAAAGCCGAGAAAGTCCAGCGCGGTCAGGGTGCCGATGGCGCCGGTAAGAATGAAGGGCATGAAGGTCATGGTCGAGACCATGGCGTTGGGCAGGATGTGATTGAACATGATGGCGCCGTTCTGCATGCCCAGGGCGCGGGCGGCGCGCACGTACTCCAGGTTACGTCCACGGAGGAACTCTGCGCGCACCACATCGACCAGGCTCATCCAGGAGAACAGCAGCATGATGCCCAGCAGCCACCAGAAGTTCGGCTGCACGAAGCTGGCCAGGATGATCAGCAGATAGAGCACCGGCAAGCCCGACCAGATTTCCAGGAAGCGCTGCCCGACAAGGTCGACCCAGCCGCCATAGAAGCCCTGCAAGGCGCCGGCGAACACGCCGATGATCGAGCTGAAGATGGTCAGGATCAAGGCGAACAACACCGAAATGCGGAAGCCGTAGATCACTCGGGCCATGACATCGCGACCCTGGTCGTCGGTGCCCAGCCAGTTATCGCGCGATGGCGGTGCCGGCGCCGGTACTTGCAGGTCGTAATTGATGCTGGAGTAACTGAACGGAATCAGCGGCCAGAGCATCCAGCCGTCCTTTTGTTCGATCAACTCCTGAATGTAGGGGCTCTTGTAGTTGGCCTGCAGGGGGAACTCGCCGCCGAAGACGGTTTCCGGGTAGCGTTTGAGCACCGGGAAATACCATTCGCCGTCGTAGCGCACGGCCAGCGGTTTATCGTTGGCGATCAGTTCGGCACCCAGGCTCAAGCCGAACAGGGCGAGGAAGATCCACAGTGACCACCAGCCACGCTTGTGCGCCTTGAAGTGTTGTAAGCGGCGCTGGTTGAGGGGCGAGAGCGTCATATCTCAACCCTCCCGGCTTTCAAAGTCGATTCGCGGATCGACCAGGGTATAGGTGATGTCACCGATCAGTTTCACGGCCAATCCCAACAAGGTGAAGACGAACAGGGTGCCGAACACTACTGGGTAGTCGCGGTTGATGGCCGCCTCGAAACTCATCAGACCAAGGCCGTCGAGGGAAAAAATCACCTCGATCAGCAGTGAGCCGGTGAAGAAAATGCCGATAAAGGCTGAGGGGAAGCCGGCGATGATGATCAGCATGGCGTTGCGGAACACATGGCCATAGAGCACGCGATTACTGCTCAGGCCTTTGGCCCTGGCGGTGGTCACATACTGTTTGTTGATCTCGTCGAGGAAGCTGTTCTTGGTCAGCAGGGTCAGGGTCGCGAAGTTGCCGATGACCAGCGCGGTTACGGGCAAGGCCAGGTGCCAGAAATAGTCGAGAATCTTGCCGCCGAGACTGAGTTCGTCAAAATTGTTCGACGTCAGCCCGCGAAGCGGAAACCAGTCGAGGTAGCTGCCGCCGGCGAACACCACGATCAACAGAATGGCAAACAGGAAGGCCGGAATCGCATAGCCGACGATGATTGCCGAACTGGTCCACACGTCGAAGGCACTGCCGTGGCGCGTGGCCTTGGCAATGCCCAGTGGAATGGAGACCAGGTACATGATCAGGGTGCTCCACAGCCCCAGTGAGATCGACACGGGCATCTTCTCGATGATCAGGTCGACTACCTTGGCATCGCGGAAAAAGCTCTCGCCAAAATCAAACCGGACATAGTTTTTCAGCATGATCCAGAAGCGTTCGGGTGCCGGTTTGTCGAAGCCGTACAGGCGTTCTATTTCGGCGATCAGTTCTGGGTCGAGGCCTTGGGCGCCGCGGTAATTGGAACCTGCGACTGCCACTTCGGCACCGCCGCCAGCGATGCGGCTGGTAGCGCCCTCGAAACCTTCCAGTTTGGCGATCATCTGTTCCACGGGGCCGCCCGGGGCGGCCTGGATGATCACGAAGTTGATCAGCAGAATGCCGAACAGCGTGGGAATGATCAGCAACAAGCGACGAAAGATATACGCCAGCATCTTATTGCTCCGTGCTCGCCGCTGCGGCGTTGTCCGTGGCGGCAGGTTCCTGTTGCGGGCGAGCCCACCAGGTGTTCAGGCCGATGTCGTATTGCGGGGTGACTTTCGGATGCTCGAAGCGGTTCCAGTAGGCCACGCGCCAGGTCTTGATGTGCCAGTTGGGGATCACGTAATGGCCCCAGAGCAACACGCGGTCCAGGGCCCGGGTGTGGGCGACCAGGCTCTGCCGCGAGTTGGCGTTGATCAGGCCTTCGACCAGCTGGTCGATGGCCGGGTCTTTCAGGCCGATGAAGTTGCGACTGCCGGGGTTGTCGGCGCTGCTCGAGTGCCAGTATTCGCGCTGCTCGTTGCCCGGCGAGTTGGACTGGCCAAAGCCCCCCACGATCAGGTCGAAATCCCGCGAGCGCAGGCGGTTGATGTACTGCGAGACGTCGACTCGGCGGATCACCAGTTCCATGCCCAGATCAGCCATGTTGCGCTTGAGTGGCAGCAGTACGCGTTCGAATTCGGTTTGCGCGAGGAGGAACTCGAAGCTCACCGGCTCGCCTTCGGCGTTGAGCATCTGGTCGCCTTCAATACGCCAGCCGGCTTCTTGCAGCAGTTGGTAGGCGCGCCTCTGTTGTTCGCGGATGATGCCGCTGCCATCGGTCACGGGAACGTTGAATTCTTCACTGAACACTTGCGTTGGGATCATGCTGCGCAGTGGCTCGAGGAGTTTCAGCTCATCGGTTTCAGGCAGGCCAGTGGAGGCCAGCTCGGAGTTGTCGAAATAACTGCGGGTGCGGGTATAGGCACCATTGAACAATTGGCGGTTGGTCCATTCGAAATCGAACAGCAAACCCAGCGCCTCGCGCACCCGTTGGTCCTGGAACAGTGGTCGGCGGGTATTGAAGATGAAGCCCTGCATGCCGGTAGGGTTATGGTTGTCGATCTCTTCTTTGATCAATTGGCCATTGGCCACGGCGGGGTTGTTGTAGGCGGTTGCCCAGTTTTTCGCGCTGGTTTCCAGCCAATAGTCGAATTGCCCCGCTTTCAGGGCTTCGAGGGCCACTGTGTTGTCGCGGTAGTAATCAATTCGCATGGTGTCGAAGTTATAGAAGCCGCGGTTAACTGGCAGATCTTTACCCCACCAATCCTTGACCCGTTGATAACGAATCGAGCGTCCGGCTTTGACCTCGGTAACTTTGTAGGGGCCGCTGCCCAATGGGATTTCCAAATTGCTTTTACTGAAGTCGCGTTCGGCCCACCAGTGCTTGGGCAGCACCGGCAGTTGCCCGAGAATCAGTGGCAGCTCGCGGTTGCCCGCGTGTTTGAAGATGAAGCGTACTTTTAACGGGCCTTCGACGTCGACGCGCTCGACATCGGCATAGTAGCCGCGGTAGGTGGGCGCGCCATGGGTCATCAGGGTTTCAAAGGTGAACTTGACGTCCTCGGCGGTCACCGCTTGGCCGTCGTTGAAGCGGGCCTCGGGGCGCAGGTAGAAGCGCACCCAGGAGTTGTCCGCTGCCTTCTCGATTTTTTCTGCAAGCAACCCGTATTCAGTGAAGGGTTCGTCCAGGCCATGGCGCGTCAGGGTGTCGTAAATCATGCCGATATCATCGGCAGCTACACCCTTGTTGATAAACGGATTGAGGCTATCAAAGCCGCCAAAGCCGGCCTGGCGAAAGGTGCCGCCTTTGGGCGCATCGGGATTTACATAATCGAAATGCGGGTAGTTGGCCGGGTATTTCGGCGGTTCGTCATACAGGGTCAGGGCGTGCTGGCCTGCGGCCTGGGTAACGCTGGCCAGGGTGAGCAGCGCGATGGTACTGGCATGCAACAGAAATGAGCGCAGAGGCGTCATCGGGCATTCTCCGTGGGTTTCAGCCACCAGGTGCGCAGGCCTAGGGTGTAGGGCGGCGTGGTGACGAAGGCGAACCGGTTGCGGTAAGCCAGGCGGTGATAGTTGATGTACCAATTGGGGATGGTGTAGTGCTGCCATAGCAGCACCCGGTCGAGTGCGCGAGTAGCGGCGATCTGTTCATCACGGGTTTGTGCCGACAACAGCTTGTCGAGCAAGGCGTCGACTACTGGATGATTCACGCCGGCGTAATTCTTGCTGCCTTTGACTTTTGCCTGGCTGGAATGGAAGTACAGCGATTGTTCCAGTCCCGGGCTTAAAGTCTGTGGCAGGGTCAGCAGAATCATGTCGAAATCGAATTGATCCAGGCGTTGTTTGTACTGCGCGCGGTCGACGGTGCGCAGATTGGCGCGGATGCCGATGCTGGCAAGGTTCTCGGTCAATGGCTGGAGAATTCGCTCAAGGTTTGGGTTGACCAGCAAGATTTCGAACTGCAGCCGCTGACCTTTGGCGTTCAGCAAGTACTGACCGGACGGCTTCCAGCCAGCCTCGGCCAATAGACCAAGCGCGCGGCGCAAGGTTTCCCGGGGAATGCCGCGGCCATCGGTTTGCGGCATGGTAAAAGGTTCGCTGAGCACGCGTTTTGGCAGTTGCTTGCGATAGGGCGAAAGCAGCAGCCATTCGGCGCCTTCGGGCTTGCCGGTGGCGGAAAACTCGCTGTTTGGGTAGAAGCTCTTGGCCCGCACATAAGAGCCATTGAACAGTGCGCGGTTGGTCCACTCAAAGTCGAACATCAACCCCAGCGCTTCACGTACCTTGCGGTCGGCGAATGCTGCACGCCTGCTGTTCATGAATAACGCCTGGGTTTGGGTGGGGATCTGGTGCGGGATCTCGGCACGAATCACCTCGCCGCGTGCCACTGCCGGGAAGCGATAGCCATTGGCCCAGTTCTTCGCTTGTTGCTCGACATAGAAGTCGAATTCGCCGGCCTTGAAGGCTTCGAAGGCAACATGGCTATCGCGGTAGAACTCCACCTCGACCCGGTCGAAGTTGTATTTGCCGCGATTGACCGGCAGTTTCTCGCCCCACCATTTCTTCACGCGTGCGAAGGTCAGGCTGCGTCCGGGGTTGACCTGGGTAATACGGTAAGGGCCACTGCCCAGTGGCGGCTCGAAGGTGGTGGCTTTGAAGTCGCGGTCTTTCCAGTAATGCTGCGGCAGTACCGGCAATTCACCCAGGCGCAAGATCAGCAGCGGGTTGCCCGAGCGCTTGAACACGAAGCGAATGCGGTGGCGATTGAGGATGTCGACCCGTTTGACTTCTTGCAGGTTGGTGCGGTATTGCGGGTGCCCCTCTTTCAGCAGCAGGCGATAGGAAAACGCCACGTCATAGGCGGTGATCGGCTTGCCATCATGGAAGTGCGCTTCGGGTCGCAGGTTGAACACCACCCAGCTGCGATCCTCGCTGTACTCGACCGATTTGGCGATAAGGCCGTAGCTGGAGGTAGGCTCGTCGCCAGAGGGATCGTAATAGCCGGTGCCGACCATCAGCGGTTCATTAAGGCCGGTGACGCCGTACTGGAGAAAATTGGCGGTGGAAATCGGGCTGGTGCCCTTGAGCGTGTAGGCATTCAAGGTATCGAATGTACCCGTGCCCATGAATCGCAGGGTTCCACCTTTTGGTGCGTCGGGATTGACCCAGTCGAAATGGCTAAAGCTGGCCGGGTATTTGAGCGCGCCAAATTGCGCATAGCCGTGACTTTCGCTGATGGTTGCCCATGCGGGGAAGCCGATGACCAAGCTGAGGATTAGCGAGAGGAGGGGACGTATCAAGTGAAAGATCCGAACCGGAGCGGCTTTTGAGCTTCTTGTCCGGTACAGTAACAGCTTGTATCCGTAGGAAAAAGGCCAAGTCTATTGGCTGAGCATGCGGGCAATATTACTCTCTTTCGATTAATCGCAACGAGGCCTTGAAGTTGGATACACGTAGTCATGGTCTGCAGTCATGGATTGATCGTCTGAATCAGGCCGAATTACCGGCGCTGGCCGCGGTGGTGCAGGATTTACAGCGCTTGGCGCAACAAGATCACTCGTCTGTGCAGCAGTTGGCGGATGTCGTACTGCGCGATGCTTCGCTGACGTCCAAGGTGCTGCGTGTCGGTAACAGCGCCTATTACAATCCCTCCCAGGAAACCATCAAGACCATTTCGCGGGCCATCGTACTGATCGGCTTCGACAATGTACGCCTGATCAGTCTTTCCGTGAGCCTTATCGATGGCCTGCTCACCCGTGCGCCGCGTGAGCAGCTGCAGGAATTGCTTGCGCGTTCGTTTCACGCGGAGGTGCAGGCGCGCAATATCGCCGGTTATGTACTGACAAGGCACGAGGAGGAGGTCTTTATCGCGGCCTTACTGCATGACCTGGGTGAGCTGGCTTTCTGGGGTTGTGGGGGTGAGCAGGCGGACGAATTAGCCAGTGCCTTGGCCCAACCGGGTGTCGATGTCGAGGAAGCCGTGCGTGAGGTGCTTGGCACCAGCTTTCGTCAATTGACCCAGGGTTTGGTGAAAGGCTGGAACATCGGTGAGATCGCCAGCTTGGCGCATAACAGTGCCAACCATAATGACCCGGCGATGCATGCGGTTAGTCTGGGTGCCCGGATCAGCGAGGCAGCGCTCGACGGCTGGGACTCGCCGGCGATGGATGCCGTGGTTGGCGAGATGGCGAGGTTCATCGGGGTCAGCCCGCAAGAGGCCATGCAGCAGGTGTTGGCCAGTGCCGATGAGGCGGTCAAGGTCGCTGCAACCTTTGGTGCCAGTCAGCTCTGTCGTCTGATCCCCAATACCGATCCGGAGCAGATCCGCGTGCAGCAGGAGCAGCGCAAGGCGCGCCTTCTGCAACCTAATCTGCAGCTCCTGCAGCAAGCCTTGCAGGATTTGGGGTTGATGGCTTCTCGGCGCAGCGATGTCGGCTTGATTCTCGATACCCTGGTCAACGGCCTGCATCAGGGCGCGGGCCTGGAGCGCGTAATGCTGGTGGTACTGGCCGACGGGCAACGTTGTTTCAGGGCCAAGCGAGTGGCGGGCGAGGGTACTGATGGCTGGATGAGCGATTTCATATTGCCGGTCGAGCCGAGCGAGCAGCCGCATATATTCAGCTATGTGCTGCGCAATAAAGAAGCCTTGTGGATGGGCGTGCCTGCGAGCTACAGCCTCAACGAGTTGGTGACCCAGCCGATACGTCAGCGGTTGGGTCAGGGTATGTTCTTTATTGCCCCGCTATTGGCCGGCAATCGTGAGATTGGTGTGATCTATGCGGACAATCGGGTCTCCGGGCGCGCCTTGAAGCATGAGCAGTTTGTCGCCTTTCAGCGCTTTACCCAGCTTGCCCGGCGTTGCCTTGAGGCGCTGAGCGCTCGGGCCTGAGCGTTCTATCAGCGCGGTAGACGCAGGGTCAGGGTCTGCCCAGGTTTGATGGCACTGCCTGCGCGCGGATTCCAACGTTGCAGGTGCTGCATATCGACCTTGAAGCGCTTGGCGATAGCGTACAGCGAATCACCTTTGCGCACCTTGTAGTAGGTAGTCGCGTCACGTGCGCTCGCGCGGGGTGCAGCTGGCGCCTGGCCGCCGTGCAGCGCCAGGGTCTGGCCAGGGCGCAGGTTGTGGCTTTTAAGGCTGTTCCAGCGTTGCAGGTCGTTGCTTGATACCTGGTGATCCTTGGCGATTTGCCAGAGGCTGTCGCCGTTTTTGACCCGATAACTGCGTGATTGCGCGACAGCACGAGCCGCTGGCTGGAACAGTGGCTCTTTCGGCGTGATGCCCGGTTGTGCGGGTATGCTCAGCACCTGGCCGATACGCAAATGGTTGCTGGAGAGCTTATTGATGTCTTTGAGGGTGCTGACCGTCAGGTGATGGCGGTTGGCGATGCTGTTGAGGCTGTCACCTGAACGAACGCTGTACTGCTGCCAGTCCACCAGCTTCTGGGGCTTCATCAGTGCCAGATTGGCTGCCAGCAGTTCCGCGTTGGCGGTTGGCACCAGCAAATGCTGAGGGCCGTCCACGGTGATGCGTTTTTTGAAGGCAGGGTTGAGCTGATACAGCTCATCTTCGTCGAGGTCAGCCATGGCGGCGACCCTGGACAGGTCCATGCGTTGCTTGAGCACGACCGTCTCGAAGTAAGGCTCGTTGGCGATAGGCTCAAGGTCGACGCCGTAGGCCGTTGGGGACATCACCACCTGAGACAGGGCGAGCAGCTTGGGTACGTAATTCTGTGTCTCTTTGGGCAGGGTCAGGTTCCAGTAGTCGGTTGGTAGACCGAGTTTCTGGTTGCGCTCGATGGCTCTGCTGACGCGGCCTTCGCCAGCATTGTAGGCAGCGAGGGCGAGCAGCCAATCGCCGTTGAACATTTCATGCAGGCGTGACAGGTAATTCATCGCCGCGTTGGTCGAGGCCATGACATCACGCCGGCCGTCGTACCAACTGGTTTGGCGCAGGTTGAAATGACGACCGGTGGAGGGAATGAATTGCCAAAGGCCAACTGCATTGGCGTGGGAGTAGGCGAAGGGGTTGTAGGAGCTTTCGATCATCGGTAGCAACGCCAGCTCCATTGGCATGTTGCGTTCGGCTAGACGTTCGACGATGTAGTGGATATACGGACCACTGCGTGCGCCGGATTTTTCGATAAAAGAGGGGTTGCTGACGAACCACAGGCGCTGCTGCTCGATGCGCGGGTTCATGCCGATCTGATCCTGCATCTGGTAGCCGTCACGGACTCGCTGCCAGATATCCTCTGGCTCTGCCGGGACAACGCTGTCAGTCAGCCATATGGGTTCTTGCTCCAGGCCCACTGTCAGATCAGTGTTGTTGCCACTGCTCTCGGGGTTTTTGCCTGTGGACTGGCAGCCAGCCAGGGTTACCCAGAACACCACCACCAGCGCCTGTGCGCCTCGTGCCAATGCCTTTAAATTCAAGGTCTTGCGTGGTGATAAAGGCATTGGTTGGCTGGGTTTTCCCGGAGTAAAAGTGAGGCGATTCTAGGAACCGAAGCCGGGCTGGTCAAGTTTCAACCACTTTTTTGCGGGTTTATCGACTTTTCAGAACGTATCTTTCCATGCTCGCAGCCGCGCAAACACCTCGCTGGGCGCGCGTTTCTGCGGGCCGTCATGCTCGTCAATTTTCGCCTTGACCGCGTCTCCATCCGTGCGCAAAAAAGGGTTGGTCGCACGTTCCAGGGCCAGATTGGAGGGTAGGCTGATCTGGCCTTCGGCGCGCCAGGCGCTGACTTCCTTGAGGCGTTCGGCGATCTGCGGGTTGTCTGGCTCGACCGCCAGGGCAAAGCGCAGGTTGCTCAGGGTGTATTCATGGGTGCAGTACACCAGGGTTTGCCCGGGCAGTGCAGCCAGGCGACTCAGTGAATCGTGCATTTGTGCGGGGCTGCCTTCAAACAGGCGACCGCAGCCGGCGGCGAACAGGGTGTCGCCACAAAATAGCCAGTGCTCATCTGCCTGGTAATAGGCGATATGCCCCAGGGTATGGCCGGGTACGTCCATCACCCGAAAGCGCTGACCGAGCACCTCGATCTCGTCGCTCTCGCCCAGGGCCAGGTCACGCCCAGGAATATTTTCCTGCGCCGGGCCGAGTACCCGTGCTCCGGTGGCAGCCTTCAGCGGCTGGATGCCGCCGACATGGTCGGGGTGATGGTGAGTGATCAGAATATCGCTCAAGATCCAGTCGGGATGGCTGTTCAGCCAGGCCAGTACCGGCGCCGCATCGCCGGGGTCGACCACTGCACAGCGACGCTGTTCGAGGTCTTGCAGCAGCCAGATATAGTTGTCCGAGAAGGCAGGCAGGGCATCAATCTTTATCATCAGGCAGGTCGCTAAGCAGGTCATAAAGGTGCATCTTAGAACTCATTGGCGGTGCTGACTACGCAGGTAAATTTTTATGTCCGATCATCCTTTCGCTCAGGCCGATGCCGACTGGCTCAAGCTTATCGGTACTGCGCGCGATTGGTTCAATGGGCCTTATGGCCAGTTGCTGCTTGAGGGCGAGCAACGTTTGCTGGAGCAAGAACTGGCGCGCTTCTTTGGCGGTTACATGGTTCATTACGGCCCTTCTGCACAAGCCTCGCCAAATGCTGCGCAGATCCAGCGCAATGTGCGGGTCGGCGCACCCTTCAGTGGGGTGGAGATTGTCTGTGAAGAGCAGGCATGGCCGCTCACCGAATATGCCGCCGATGTCGTGCTGCTGCAGCATGGCCTGGACTTCAGTTTGTCGCCCCATGGCCTGTTGCGCGAGGCGGCCCATAGTGTGCGTCCGGGTGGGCACTTGCTGGTGGTCGGGATTAACCCGATGAGTGCCTGGGGGGTGCGTCACCTGTTCGCCCGGGATGCCTTGCGCCAGGCTCGTTGCATTGCACCTAATCGGGTCAGTGACTGGCTGCACCTGTTGGGCTTCGCGCTGGAGAAACGTCGCTTCGGATGCTATCGTCCGCCGCTTGCTTCCACTGCCTGGCAGGCTCGTCTGGCGCCGCTGGAAGCGTGGGGTGGTGCCTGGCAATCGCCAGGCGGCGGCTTCTACATATTAGTGGCACGTAAGCTGGTCGTTGGCTTGCGCCCGTCACGGCAGACGCAGCGAGCGCCGATGGGCAAGCTGGTGCCCATGCCGGTGGCCAAAGTCAGTCGCCGCGATCCGAAGCCCTAAGCTATATGGCTTGCCGCGCGGAATTTATTGAGAGATTGGCTCTGCATGAATGAACACGTTGAGATTTACACCGATGGTGCCTGCAAGGGTAATCCTGGCGTCGGTGGCTGGGGCGCGTTGATGATTTTCAAAGGCGTGGAAAAAGAGCTCTGGGGCGGAGAAGCCGAGACCACCAATAATCGTATGGAGCTGACTGCAGCGATTCGCGCCCTGGCCGAGTTGAAGCGTGCCTGCGACGTGCGCCTGGTGACCGATTCGCAATATGTCATGCAAGGTATCCAGGACTGGATGCCAAACTGGAAAAAACGCGGCTGGAAAACCGCAGCCAAACAGCCGGTGAAAAACGCCGATCTGTGGCGCGAACTGGACGAGCAGGTCAATCGGCACACCGTGACCTGGCAGTGGGTGCGCGGCCATACCGGTCACCCGGGTAATGAACGTGCCGACCAGTTGGCCAACCGTGGCGTCGATGAAGTGAGAGGGCTGCAACGTGCGTAGCATCGTGTTGGATACTGAAACTACCGGGATGCCGGTCACTGATGGCCACCGCATTATCGAAATCGGCTGTGTCGAGTTGATGGGGCGGCGCCTGACCGGGCGGCATTTCCATGCCTACCTGCAGCCCGATCGCGAGATCGACGAGGGCGCCATTGCGGTGCACGGCATTACCAATGATTTCGTTCAGGACAAGCCGCGCTTCAAGGAAGTCGCCGACGAGTTCTTCGAGTTCATCAAGGGTGCGCAGCTGATCATCCACAACGCGGCGTTCGATGTTGGCTTCATCAACAACGAATTTGCCCTGATCAAGCAGCAGGATCGCGCCGACATCAGCGAGCATTGCTCGATCCTCGATACCCTGCTGATGGCCCGCGAACGTCATCCAGGGCAGCGCAACAGCCTCGATGCGCTGTGCAAGCGTTATGGCGTCGACAACTCCGGGCGCGACCTGCACGGCGCCTTGCTCGACGCCGAGATCCTTGCCGATGTCTACCTGACCATGACCGGTGGGCAGACTAATCTGTCCCTGGCTGGTGATGGCTCCGAGGGCGACAGCAATGGCCGTCAGCAACCCAGTGCGATTCGTCGTTTATCCGCCGAGCGTCAGCCTACAGTGGTAGTTCGCGCCAACCAGGCCGAGCTAGAGGCGCACGCGGTGCGGCTGGCAGCGATCGAGAAAGCGGCCGGCGGCCCGGCGTTGTGGGCGACGCTGGAGTCGTAGCACGCAGCGCCGTGGTGCTTGTTCAGTGGCGTGTTCCGATAGCGCCAGCAAGGTGCGCGGCGCGCCACGCAGCGCCACTAATCGAGCACGCCAGAGGCGGTATGCGCCTGCAGCCAGGCAAATAGCCGATCAGTGTCCGCACGGCGGCACAGTTGGCTGCCTGGCATCATGATCGCAGCGCTGCCGGCAGCGACGCCGTAGCGTGCCGCCTCACTCAGCGTCGCGCCTTGGGCCAGCTTGAGGGTGACGGCGCCAACCAGACTGTCTCCGGCACCCACCGTACTGAGTTTGTTCACCGTCGGTGCGCTGATCCGCTCGCTCAGCTCGCGGGTCGCCAGCAGCGCGCCCTGGGGACCCAGGGAAACCAGCACAGCGGTACATTTGCCGGCATCGACCAGGCTGCGGGCTACCTTGAACAGCTGATCCGGCTCGTCGCTGTCCTCCCCGGCCAGGGCGCGCAGTTCATTGAGATTAGGCTTGATCAGGAACAGTCCGCCTATAGCCAGTGCCTGGCGCAACACCTCGCCCGTGCTGTCGAGGATGCAGCGCGCGCCACGCTGCGCGGCAATCTGCAGCAGCCGCGCGATGAAGTCATCGGCGAGCCCGGCGGGCAGGCTGCCGCTGATCACCAGATAGTCCATCTCGGGCAAGTCGGCCAGTGCCGTCAGCATCTGGGTCTGCTCGGCTTCGCTCAGGCGTGCACCGGGTAGCACGAAGCGATATTGCTGTGCGTTGGCCTGCTCCGTTACGTTGAAGCATTCGCGGGTCCAGGCGCTGATAGGCAAAGCCTGGCAGGCCACGCCTTCGGCAGCCAGTAGCTCGGTCAGGTGCTGGCCGGTCGGGCCGCCGGCCGGGAACAGCGCCAGGGCGCTGCCGCCAAGTTGCTGAATGGCCCGGGCGACGTTGATGCCGCCACCTCCCGGCGCATAACGCGGTTCGCTGCAGCGCAGCTTGGCGTCAGGACAAAGGCGCGCAATGCGGGTGGCGCTGTCGAGCGCTGGGCTAAGGGTCAGGGTTACGATACTGGTCATGCAAGACTCCCCCGGGCGGCTACGTGCCCGCATTGGCCGTGAGGGTAAAGATAGCGTCCCGGAGAGGGCTATGAAGAAATCCTGCGCTGCGATTGCCCTGTGACTGTCGAAGTCGAGCACCTCGCAATGCGAAGAAGAGGCTTGCAACCCCGCAATGATTCAAAAATGCGACAAAGCTGTAGCGAGGCTAGCGGCCCGGTTTCCTAAAAGGTCACTGCATGGTGTTTACTGAGGATGTGTGAAAAAACTGTCGCCTAGTGCGGCCACCATGCATCCGCTGCGGCGTTGCGTTTCGTGCGCCTGGAGACAGCCTTGCTACCGTGCTCACTATTTTCACAAGCTCTGAGTGCCGTTGCCCAATCGTTCAGTGGATGCCAGATTGCCCCATGTATAAAGACCTCAAGTTCCCCGTACTGATCGTGCACCGCGACATCAAGGCCGACACCGTGGCCGGTGATCGGGTGCGTGCCATCGCCGCTGAACTCGAGCAGGACGGCTTCAGCATTCTTTCCACCGCCACTTCGGCGGAGGCGCGGATCGTCGCCTCGACCCATCACGGCCTTGCCTGCATTCTGGTGACTGCCGAGGGCGCGGGGGAGAACAAGCACCTGCTGCAGGACATGGTCGAGTTGATCCGCATCGCCCGGCGGCGGGCCCCGCAGCTGCCGATCTTCGCCCTTGGCGAGCAGGTGACCATTGAGAATGCGCCGGCCGAAGCCATGGCCGATCTCAATCAGCTGCGCGGTATTCTCTATCTGTTCGAGGATACGGTGCCGTTCCTTGCCCGTCAGGTCGCCCGCGCCGCGCGCAACTACCTGGACTGCCTGCTGCCGCCGTTTTTCAAGGCGTTGGTGCAGCACACCGCGCAATCCAACTACTCCTGGCACACGCCTGGCCATGGCGGCGGGGTGGCGTATCGCAAGAGTCCGGTCGGTCAGGCGTTCCACCAGTTCTTTGGCGAGAACACCCTGCGTTCCGACCTCTCGGTGTCGGTGCCGGAACTGGGCTCGCTGCTCGATCATACCGGCCCTCTGGCCGAGGCCGAGGCTCGCGCAGCGCGCAATTTCGGTGCGGACCACACCTATTTCGTGATTAACGGCACCTCGACCGCCAACAAGATTGTCTGGCACGGCATGGTTGGCCGTGACGATCTGGTGCTGGTCGACCGCAACTGCCACAAGTCGATCCTGCATTCGATCATCATGACCGGCGCGATTCCGCTGTACCTGTGCCCGGAGCGTAACGAGCTGGGTATCATCGGACCGATTCCGCTGAGCGAGTTCAGTCGCGAGTCGATCCAGGCGAAAATCGACGCCAGTCCGCTGGCTCGCGGTCGCGTGCCCAGTAGCAGCGGGGCCATGGTCAAGCTGGTGGTGGTGACCAACTCGACCTATGACGGCTTGTGCTACAACGCGGAGCTGATCAAACAGACCCTGGGTAATAGCGTCGAGGTGCTGCATTTCGATGAGGCCTGGTACGCCTATGCGGCGTTCCACGAGTTTTATGCCGGGCGCTATGGCATGGGCACCACCCGTACGGCGAATACTCCGCTGGTGTTCAGTACCCACTCCACACACAAGCTGCTGGCGGCATTCAGCCAGGCCTCGATGATCCATGTGCAGGATGGCGGTGCTCGCCAGCTGGATCGCGACCGCTTCAACGAAGCCTTCATGATGCATATCTCGACCTCGCCGCAGTACGGCATCATCGCCTCGCTGGATGTGGCCTCGGCGATGATGGAAGGCCCGGCCGGGCGTTCGCTGATTCAGGAAACCTTCGATGAAGCGCTGAGCTTTCGCCGCGCGCTGGCCAATCTGCGGCAGAACCTCAGCATCGACGATTGGTGGTTCAGCATCTGGCAGCCGCCCCAGGCCGAGGGTGTCGACGAGGTGGCAACCGAGAGCTGGTTGTTGCAACCGCAAGCCGAATGGCATGGTTTCGGCGAGGTGGCCGATGATTACGTGCTGCTCGACCCGATCAAGGTCACTCTGGTGACACCTGGCCTTACGGCGGGCGGCACACTCGACCAGTGCGGGATTCCGGCAGCGGTGGTCAGCAAGTTCCTTTGGGAGCGAGGTCTGGTGGTCGAGAAAACCGGTCTTTATTCCTTTCTGGTGCTGTTTTCCATGGGTATCACCAAGGGCAAGTGGAGCACGTTGCTCACCGAGCTGTTGGAGTTCAAGCGCAGTTACGACGTCAACCTGCCGTTGACGGTCGCCTTGCCATCGATTGCCAAGGCGGGTGGGGCGCATTACCACGGTATGGGCCTGCGCGACTTATGTGATGCACTGCACCGTTGTTACGGTGAAAACGCTACTCCCAAGGCGATGAAGCGCATGTATACAGTGTTGCCGGAAATCGCCCTGAAACCTGCCGATGCCTATAACCACTTGGTGCGCGGCGAAGTCGAAGCCGTGCCGATCGAACAGCTCGACGGGCGAATCGCCGCAGTTATGCTGGTGCCCTATCCACCGGGTATTCCGCTGATCATGCCAGGCGAGCGGTTTACCCCGGCGACCCGTTCGATCATCGACTACCTGGCGTTCGCCCGTACCTTCGACCGCAGCTTTCCCGGCTTCGACGCCGACGTACATGGCTTGCAGCGTAACGAAGGCCCAGACGGCAACGCCTATACGGTGGACTGCATCAAGCGCTGAAGCGCGGCGCGTTAACCACTAGATTTCCCGGAGTATCTCTACCAGATCAAGTGGTTACCGCCAACAGTCAGCACGCCGCTCAAGTCTAATGGCGTGTTCTGCGTCACAGAGGCCGGCATCGACATTTATGCCGTGCTTGTTATAGTTGCGCGGTTGTAACCACAAGAATGTTTCTGCGCGCATGCGCCGTTTGCTGCTGAGGATGACTGCCGTGTCCGACTACAAAGCGTTTAGCGTCGAGTTGGCAGATAAGATCGCCCACGTGATGATCAATCGCCCGGAAAAGATCAACGCCATGAACGCCGATTTTTGGCTGGAGATCATTGAGATCTTCCGCTGGATCGACGCCACGGATGAGGTGCGGGTGGTGGTGCTATCGGGGGCCGGCAAGCATTTTTCTTCCGGTATCGACCTGATGATGTTGGCCCAGCTTGGCAGTCAGATGGGCCCGGATGTTGGCCGCAACGCGGAAAAACTACGGCGCAAGATTCTCGAACTGCAAGCCTCGTTCAATGCTGTCGACCAGTGCCGAAAACCGGTGTTGGCGGCGATCCAGGGCTACTGCCTGGGCGGGGCCATCGACCTGGTTTCAGCCTGCGACATGCGCTACTCGACGGTCGACGCACAGTTCTCGATCAAGGAAATCGACATTGGCATGGCTGCTGATGTGGGTACCTTGCAGCGCCTGCCGCGGATCATCGGCGATGGCATGATGCGCGAGCTGGCCTTCACCGGTCGCACCATCGACGGTGAAGAAGCGCGCAGTATCGGCCTGGTAAATCGCACCTTCGCAGATGCCACTGCGTTGCTCGAAGGCGTGATGGGGATTGCTCGCGAAATCGCCGCGAAATCACCGCTCGCGGTACGTGGCACCAAGGAAATGATTCGCTACATGCGCGACCACCGGGTCGACGATGGTCTCGAGTACATCGCCACCTGGAATGCGGCAATGCTGCAGTCGGTTGATTTGCGCGTCGCTATGGCTGCGCACATGAGTAAGCAAAAGCCAGAGTTCGCTGACTGATGCGACCTATGCCATTGTCTTCTCTACCGACGCGGGAGGCGCACTAGCGCATGGTTTCTGGAGTCACATCACTCAGTTTGGTGCGCAGTGAATTGTTCACCACTATGGAGGAGGCTGAGTCGAGCCTCGAGCATTTCATTGCCGAGCGACATAACGGCAGCCTGCTGCAGCAGGCGGTGGAGAGTCTTCATCAAGTCCGCGGTACGCTCAACCTGGTCGAGCTGACCGGTGCCGAGTTGCTTGCTCAGGAAGTGCTTGAGCAAGCCACCGATATTCCTGCCGGTGCCGGTGAAGAGCGTGATGCACAGCTCTCGGCGCTGAGTAATGCACTGCACGTGCTGCGCCGTTACCTCGAAAGCGTCGACGTGCACCGCCAGGAAATGCCCGAGTTGCTGCTGCCGGCGATCAATGACTTGCGCCAGGCTGGGGGACAGGCAGCTTTGCCGGAAAGTTTTTTCTTCAGCGTGCGCCTCGACCATGCCCGTCCGCGAACCGCGCCGGTTGCCCTGGATGCTGCGGCCAAGGAAGTCGAGGGGCGGCGCTTGCGCCATATGTACCAGGTGGGCCTGCTCGGTTTTATCCGCGAGCAGAATCCGCAGGCCAGCCTCAAGCTGATGGGCCGAGCAATGCTGCGCCTGGACAGTCTGTATGCCAACGAGCCGCGAGGCAGATTGTGCTGGATCGGCGCTGCAGCCGTGGAGGCGCAGTTCGATGGCCAGTTGTTAGCGCGTAAGTCGCGCAAGCAGTTGTTCTCGCGCATCGATCGCGAGCTCAAGCAGGTGCTTGCCAATAGTCAGTACGAAACGCCGCGCAGCCTGCTCAAAGAGCTGCTCTATCTGGTGGCCTTGGCCGATAGTCACGGGCCTGCGGCAACGCCCGTTCGCGAGCTGTTTGGGTTGACCTCGTTACCATTCACTGACCACCTGCTGGAAGAGGAGTACCAGCGACTGGCGGGCCCTGGGCAGGCGGTCATGCGCTCGCTGAGTTCGGCTATTCGCGAAGAGCTGACTAGCGTCAAGGACATGCTTGATCTTATCGAGCGAGGCACTGTGCAGGCCGAAAACCTTGGCAATCTGCATGCGCTGCTCGGAAAGCTGAGTAAGACCTTGGGCATGGTCGGCCTCAGTTCGGCAGACAATGTGCTCAATGCGCAACTGCAGACGGTTGCAGCCTGGAGTGAGGAGCACCCCCCGCACCCGCAGGAACTGCTCAAGCTGGCCGATGCAGTGCTTTATGCTGAAGGGATGGTCGCGAGCCTGGAGCGCGGTGAGCGGCGAGACACCAGCGTCGGGCAGTTGCCACCGGGTAGGGAGCTCGAATCCTTCGCTTATTATCAGCTCAACGAAGCGCGTATTGTCGTGATTGATGAAGCCCGCGGTGGCCTGGCGCTCGCCAAGCGCGCAATCACTGCCTACCTGGAAGCCAACGGCGACCGTATGCACTTGTCCAATGTGCCGTTCAGCCTGCAGGCAGTGCGCGGCGGCTTGTGGTTTCTCGGCCAGGAGCGGGCGGCCGCTCTCGTCGGCGCCTGTGCCGAATATATCCAGACGCAGATGTTTGAAGCCCCGCAGATGCCTTCTGAGCAAATGTTGGAAACCCTGGCCGATGCACTCAGCAGTCTCGAGTACTACCTGGAAGCCGGTGCAGTAATGCGTCCGGAAACCCAGCCTAGTGTGCTCGACCTGGCGGCGGAAAGCGTACGTGCCCTTGGCTTACCGGTAGCAGCATAAATGACTCAACGTTGGCAGCCCGCTTTACTCGATAATCAGCAGCCCGGTGGTTGGGTTGTGGCGCATTGCAAGCAACACTTCCTGGCAGACAGCAATGGTGTGCTGTTTCCCCGTGAGTGGCTGAAGAAGCAGGAGTTGCCAGTGCTCGCGGAGCATGGCATCGGTCATTTTGATGGCGATGCCATTTATTTGCTGGAACTGCAGGAACCGCTCGAGCTGCCTGGCTGTAGCTGGCAAAGCTTGCGCCAGTTCATGTTGCAAGGTGATGTCGACACCTTCAAGTTGCTCAGCTACGCGACGCAGGTTGGCACCTGGGCGCGCCAGCATCGCTTCTGCGGCAGCTGTGGTGGCCCCATGCAGCATTTTGCCGGTGAGCGTGCGATGCATTGTCCGCGTTGCGAGCTGCACCATTACCCGCGCCTGTCGCCGAGCATGATTGTGTTGGTCACGCGTGGTGATGAAATCCTCCTGGCCCGCTCACCGCGGTTCGTTCCTGGCGTTTACAGCACCCTGGCTGGTTTCGTCGAGGCGGGCGAGTCGGTCGAGCAGTGTGTGGCGCGCGAGGTGCGCGAAGAAGTCGGCGTCGAGGTGAAGAGCCTGCAATACCTGGGCAGCCAGGGCTGGCCATTCCCGCATTCGCTGATGCTCGGCTTCCATGCAGAATATGCCGCTGGCGAGATCGTTATGCAGGTCGACGAGATCGAGGATGCGCAGTGGTTCAGCGTGCACGACTTGCCACCCTTGCCTGCAGCGCGCTCGATTGCCCGCTACCTGATTGACGTTTACGTGGCGCAACGGCTGGGGCTGCCTGAGCCGTCGCTGTTGGTATAGTCGCTACGCCATGCCGAACCAGTGCTGCCAGGCGAGTCGCGCGGCCAGTGCCAGTACCATGACGATAAATACCGGGCGAATGAATTTCGAGCCGCCACGGATCGCCGAGCGCGCGCCGAGAAAAGCCCCGGCCATCAGGGCGATGCCCATGCAAATGCCCAATACCCAGGCCACTTGCCCGGCCATGATGAATATCATCAGGGCACAGGCGTTGCTGACGAAGTTCATGCTGCGTGCCACGCCACTGGCACGCACCAGATCGAGCGGGTAGAGCAACAGGCTGCTGACTGTCCAGAATGCCCCGGTACCCGGCCCGGCGACACCATCATAGAAACCCAGGCCGAGGCTTTGCGGCCACTGCCGGCCTTGTGCAATAGGCGCATCGGCGTTGAGCGGTGCTGCCGGGGTGCGACCGAACAGCAGGTACAACCCACAGGCGAACACTACCACCGGCAACAGTTGATTGAGCCAGGCCGCGGGCAGCCAGTGCACCAGTGTGGCGCCCAGCAGGGCACCAATCGCGGTGCCGATCAGCGCATTGCGCCAGGGGCGGGGAGTGAACAGCTTGCGCCGGTAAAACGTGTAGCTGGCGGTGGCAGAGCCAAAGGTGGCGCACAGTTTGTTGGTGCCCAGTACCAGGTGCGGTGGTAGGCCGGCCATCAACAGGGCCGGAATGGTCAGCAGGCCACCGCCGCCGGCAATGGCATCAATGAACCCGGCGACGAAGGCGACCAGTACGAGAATGGCCAGGGTTGCCGGGTCAACGGCAAGCTCGAAAGGCAAGGGCATGGAAAAGACGACCTGTATCCGATTGTGCAATGAACCTGCTGTGCGCAGGCGAGGTAGCTGCGCATAATGCCGGCAATTTCACGGGCAAGGAATCGACTCGATGCAATACGACGGCCTGGCATGGGCGACGGCGCTGCTGGCATTGCTGGTGGTGTTAGTTGCCGCGAGAATTCTCTTCAATAGCCACTGGTTTCTAGGCTGGTTACGCGGTACCTGCGGTCTGGCTTTTGTTGCCCTGGCCGGTTTCATTGGCCTGATCGCCTACGATCTCCATAGTTATGCGCCGCTGCCGGATGGCAAGCCGCTGGTGACCGTGAGCTTCGAGGCTGATGGCCCAGGTTATCGGGTCAATCTGCTGGAGGGCGGCAGCGAGCGTAACGTGCTGCTTGAGGGAGACTTGTGGCAGCTGGATGCGCGTTTGTTGCAATGGAAGGGGCTCGCTGCCCTGATTGGACTGCAACCCGGCTACCGTCTGGATAAGCTGTCGGCTCGTTTCCTCGCCATTGAGCAACAGGAGCAAGCCACGCTAGGTCAGGTCAAACTGGCTCAAAGCCCATATGGCGTTGATCTGTGGCGCTGGCTGCGCTTGGGTCAGCACGACTTGTTTATGTTCGATGCCCAGGCGCGTCGAGTCACCTACCTGCCGATTGCCGACCAGGCGGTATACCGCGTCAGCCTGACGCCGACCGGCTTGCTGGCAGAGCCGATGAATCAAGCGGCCAAGCAGGCGCTGCTGGATTGGCAGTGAGCGGTAAAAGGGACCCGCAGGTCCCTTTTTGTTGCGCCGGCACCTAACTCAGGACAGGAAGCCACCATCCACGTTCAGTGACACGCCGGTGGTGTAGCTGGAGGCGTCGCTGGCCAGGTACAGCACCGCGCCGGCCATCTCGCTCGGATCAGCCACGCGCCTGAGCGGGATGCGCTGCAGGGCGATGTTGAGGATGGCATCGTTCTTGGTCAATGCGGAGGCGAACTTGGTGTCGGTCAGGCCCGGCAGCAGGGCGTTGCAGCGGATGCCGAACTGCGCACATTCCTTGGCGAAGACCTTGGTCATGCTGATCACTGCGGCCTTGGTCACAGAGTAGATACCCTGCATCTCGCCCGGCGATACGCCGTTGATCGAGGCCACGTTGATGATGCTGCCGCCGCCATTTTCCTTCATCAGCTTGCCGCCTTCGATGGACATGAAGTAGTAGCCACGGATGTTGACGTCGACGGTTTTCTGGAAGGCCGACAGATCGGTTTCCAGCACGTTGCCGAACTGTGGGTTGGTCGCCGCATTGTTGACCAGAATGTCGAGGCGGCCGAACTGTTCGCGGATTTGCGCGAACACATTGTGGATTTGCTCCATTTCGCCGATGTGGCAGGCCATCGCAGTGGATTTGCCGCCTTCGGCAATGATCGCATCGGCAACGGCCTGACAGCCTTCGATCTTACGACTCGACACAATAACGTGAGCCCCTTGCTGGGCAAGCAGCTTGGCGATAGCTTCGCCAATGCCGCGGCTGGCGCCAGAGACGAAGGCGATCTTGCCGTCGAGGTCGAACAGTTGGGTCTTGGACATGGGCGTTTCCCTTATTGGTGAAGGCCTGTTCGGCCGATTACAACTGCGACTTGGCGATAACCTGCAGGCTCATTTGCTCCAGCAGCTTGTTCATTTGCACGAACTGGGCGAAGCGTTTGTCTTGGGTCTGGCCGTGGTAATAGCGGTAATAGATCTGCTGCACGATGCCGGCCAGGCGGAACAGGCCGTAGGTGTAGTAGTAGTCGATGTTCTTGATCTCGATGCCGGCGCGCTCGGCGTAGTAGTCGGCAAATTCCTGACGGCTGAGCATGCCCGGTGCATTGCTCGGCTGACGGCGGATCAGTTGCACCGGCGCGGGGTCGTCGGCCTCGATCCAGTAGGCAAGGGTGTTGCCCAGGTCCATCAGCGGGTCGCCGATGGTGGTCAACTCCCAGTCCAGTACACCGATGATCTGCATCGGGTTGCTTGGGTCGAGGATCACATTGTCGAAGCGGTAGTCGTTGTGCACGATGGCCGGCTTGGGGTGGTCGGCCGGCATCTTGTCTTTCAGCCAGGCCTTGACCGGTTCCCACAGTGGCGCGTCAGGGGTCAGGGCCTTCTCGTAGCGAGCGCTCCAGCCGCCGATCTGGCGCTCTACATAGCCTTCCGGTTTGCCCAGATCACCAAGGCCGCAGGCTATGTAGTCGACGTTGTGCAACTCGACCATCTTGTCGATAAAGCTCTTGCACAGCTGGCGGGTCTTGTCGGCGTCGAGGTTCAGTTCAGCTGGCATATCGGAGCGCAGGATGATGCCGTTGACCCGCTCCATTACATAAAATTCGGCACCGATTACCGATTCGTCGGTGCAGTGCACGTAGGCTTTCGGGCAGTAGGGGAACGCCTCGTAGAGCTGGTTGAGGATGCGGTACTCACGGCCCATGTCGTGAGCGGATTTGGCCTTTTGGCCAAAAGGCGGGCGGCGCAGGACGAATTCCTTCTCCGCGTATTCGAGCAGGTAGGTGAGGTTCGACGCGCCGCCAGGAAACTGGCTGATGCGCGGCTCGCCAGTCAGGCCGGGAATATGCGCCTTGAGGTACGCGTCAATGATCGCGGCGTCGAGCTCTTCGCCCTCGCGGATACGTGTGGACTGGTCAGTAAGCGCCATGCTTATCCCTTCTGCTTATGATGGGTGGCCTAGATTATTGGCTAATCTAATGCTGCGCCCGGGTCGTAACAAGTAATACAGGCCGTTATAGGCGGTCGTGTTGCCGCGCAATCAGGCAGCCTGATTTCACCAGCAGGCGAAAAAAAAACCGGAGCACGCGGCTCCGGTTTATTAGGTGAGGCTGCTGCCGTGAAGTTTAGACCGGGAACAGTTCGCCCAGCTTCATGGCCAGCATCATGTCGCCTTCGGCGCGCAGCTTGCCGCCCATGAAGGCCTGCATGCCATCGGTCTCGCCGCTGGTGATGCCCTTAAGGGTTTCGGTGTCCATGATCAGGGTCACGTTGGCGTTGTCGGCATCGCCTTGCTGGACGTCGCAGGTACCGTCCTTGATGACCAGGTAGTAGTTCTCACCGTCTTCGATGCTGAACTGGAACACAAGATCCAGGCCCGCAGCGGCAGAGGCGTTGAACTTGGACTGCATGGTATTGATGATGTCTGCAACGCTCATGATGTCTTCCTTTATTTTCAGGGTTTTCTCGCGTCCTTATGGGCGCGGTAGGCTGGAACTCAACGGTAGGTGATGAGTTCCGGCTCCTTCAGCAGCTGGAGATGCACATGGCTGTTGAAGGAAGCCAGGCTCACTTGGCTGCCGCGAAACTTCAGGCAGCTTAGTGAGGTGTTGACGATTTGCCAGTTTAGTTCAAAGGCCTTGTCGGCCGGCACGCCGGTAATCAGCTGCAGCAATGCTGTGATGGTGCCGCCGGAGGTGAATACGGCGATGTTCTGTTTGCTATCCGCCAGCTGTAACAGGCGAGTAAGTCCGCCCTGAACCTGCTCAACGAATGCCTGCCAGCTTTGCAGGCCGGGCTGGTCATGGTCGCCGGAAATCCAGCGGCCAATCAGCAGTGCGAAAATGCGCTGGAACTCGACACGGTTTTGCGGCCCATTGCGCAAGATATTCAGGGCTTCGGGTTCTTCGTCAAGCAAGCCGGGGAGCAAGTTGCGAATTACCGCGTCAGCGTCGAACTCGTTGAAGGCGGCATCTATATGTAAGTCAGGAATTGCCTGGCAGTTGCTGCCCAGCTGATTCATGGCTGTATTGGCAGTGTGCTGTTGGCGACGTAAGGCACCACTGATGCTGCGGTCGATACGAATACCGAGGTCCGCCAGGTGCGCGCCCAATACTTCAGCCTGACGAATACCGATGGGGGAGAGCACATCGTAGTCATCGGCGCCGAATGAAGCTTGGCCATGTCTGATCAGGTAAATACTGCCCACGTGCCAGCGTCCATGTTCGGTAAAGTTCGCCGAGCGTATGGGGATCGTGCAGGCCTGTCAACGAAAAAACATACGCTTGTTTGAATTTATGGCCCGTCATTCAAGCCTGTATGTCAGGCAACTGGTCGCCAGCGGGTGGCATCGGTATGCTTGGTTGCAGCGAGCGTTGAGCAACACTGGCGCTGGAATAAATAATGAGGGGAAGTGCGTGGAGTTTTTCGCAGAATATGCGGCCTTTCTGGCCAAGACGGTAACCCTGGTTGTTGCCATTGTGGTGGTCCTGGCCGCTTTGGTCGCGGTCCGCAGTAAGGGGCGGCGCGTTGTCGGGCATTTGCAGGTGGACAAGCTCAACGACTTCTATAAGCAGTTGCGCCAGCGTCTTGAGCTGGCGGTGCTGGACAAGGATCAACTCAAGGCCGCGCACCAGGCAGAAGCCAAGGCTGCCAAGCTGGCAAAAAAATCTGCTGTGCACAAGCCACGGGTATTTGTGCTGGACTTCGACGGCGATATCAAGGCATCGGCGACTGATGGTTTACGCCATGAAATTACCGCTTTGCTGAGCATGGCCACACCTCAGGATGAAGTGGTGCTGCGTCTGGAAAGTGGCGGTGGCATGGTGCATAGCTATGGCTTGGCGTCCTCGCAGTTGGCGCGAATTCGCCAAGCGGGCATCCCGCTGACAGTATGCATCGATAAAGTAGCGGCTAGCGGCGGCTACATGATGGCCTGCATCGGCGACAAGATCATTTCCGCACCCTTTGCCATGCTCGGTTCGATTGGCGTGGTTGCCCAGCTGCCCAATGTGCACCGCCTGCTTAAAAAGCATGACATTGATTTCGAGGTGCTTACTGCGGGCGAATACAAACGCACCCTGACCATATTTGGCGAAAACACCGAGAAGGGCCGGGAGAAATTCCAGGAAGACCTGGAAGTCATTCATGAGCTGTTCAAGAACTTCGTCGCCCGCTATCGGCCGCAACTGGATATCGACGATATCGCCACTGGAGAGGTCTGGCTGGGTATTGCCGCACTGGAAAAACAATTGGTCGATGAACTCAAGACCAGCGACGAATACCTGGCCGAGCGGGCCCGTGAGACTGAGCTGTTTCACCTGCACTACGCCGAGAAGAAAAGCTTGCAGGAGCGTGTCGGTCTGGCAGCCAGCGTTGCCTTGGATCGCTTCACCTTGAATTGGCTAAGCCGCCTTAACCAGCAGCGCTTCTGGTAGTCCACTTAAAGTAAGTAAGTGATTGCCAGGCGGTGACGCGTGATTGGCTCGCTGTGTTCACCCGGCGGGCCAGTTCCTTCACTTTGCCGCGTTGCAGTGCAGTAATTAGTAAGGTTATGTAGCAATTAGCTGTTGCGTGGGGTGTTTGGGGAAGAATACCGAGGGTGCGCCGTGCGCACCCTGCGAGGTCCGCTAGACCGAGGCCTGTTAGCCATTGCACCAATTAATTGGGACATCGCCATTAGTAAACACCCTTTCAACCCTGGAGATGAAAATGACCACGTTCACAGCACTGCAGGCCCGTGAAAGTGCGACGGGTGAGTTTGAGCAAGTAATTGTCCAGCGCAACATCAGTGAGTTGCCGGCCGGTGAACTGTTGATTCGGGTTCGCTACTCGTCACTGAATTACAAAGATGCATTGTCTGCCACTGGCAGCCGTGCGGTGACCAAGCATTTTCCACACACGCCAGGCATTGATGCCGCGGGCGTGGTCGAGCAGTCGAGCGTCGCTGAATTCAGCGTCGGCGATGAAGTGATTGTCACCGGCTATGACCTGGGCATGAATACCGCGGGTGGCTTCGCTCAGTACATTCGTATTCCATCAGCTTGGGCGCTGAAACGGCCTCAAGGCTTGACCCTGCGCGAGGCCATGGTGCTGGGTACTGCGGGCCTGACAGCCGCGCTCTGTGTCGACAAGCTTGAGCAGGCTGGCGTACTGCCGGATGCCGGGTCTGTTCTGGTGACGGGTGCGACCGGAGGCGTGGGCAGCATTGCCGTAGCGTTGCTCAACCAGCTCGGCTACAGCGTGGCGGCGTCTACTGGCAAGACTGAGCAGGGCGAGTTTCTCAAGAGCCTCGGTGCCCGACAGGTAGTGCCGCGCAGTGAGCTGCAGGAGGGAGCTGAGCGCCCGCTACTCAAGGAGCAATGGGCGGGTGCGGTGGATACCGTCGGCGGCGATATTCTGTTCAATGTGGTCAAGTCGCTACGCTACGGCGGCAGCGCTGCGTGCTGCGGGCTGACTGCCGGGGTGGCGTTCAAGGGCAGCGTACTGCCGTTCATCCTGCGCGGGGTTAATCTGCTTGGGGTGGACTCGGTCGAACTGCCGCTGGTGGTCAAAGCATCCATGTGGGACAAGCTCTCGTTGCAATGGAAACTCGACGACCTTGAACGCCTGGTCACTGAAGTCACGTTGCAAAATGTGCCCGAGGCCATCGGCCAGATACTCGCCGGCAAGCTGGTGGGTCGGGTATTGGTGCGCGTGGATTGAGTTCGCGCCTGCTGGCTGGTCAGCCCACCGCCCCTGTAGGAGCCAGCTTGCTGGCGCTGCGCGATGCCTGATCGCCGGCAAGCTGGCTCCTACGAATAACGTTGCTTCATAAAAAAGCCCTGCAATGCAGGGCTCTTTTGTTCAGGGCAACGATCAGGCGCGGCGGCGAAACAGTGGCTGCGGCTGGTCGCTGGAGGCTTGATAAACCTGCGAGAACTCCTCGAAGGCTTTCAGTGCGTCCAGTGGGTCCTTGTCTTCGCGCAGGGCGAAAGCATCGAAGCCGACGCGCTGGTAGGAAAACAGCTGGTCACGCAGCACATCACCGATGGCCCGCACTTCGCCTTTGTAGCCATAGCGGGTGCGCAGCAAATAGGCAGTGGAGCAGTGGCGGCCATCAGTAAAAGCAGGAAAGTTGAGGGCGATGACCTGGAAGTTTTCCAGCTGATCGGCAATCTCCTCGATCTCTTCCCCAGCATCCAGCCACACCCCCAGGCCGCCGTCGCGGGCCTTGAGTGCGCTCGGGTGTTCGATCCACAGCGCCAGCGGGACGATCAGGTCATCGCAGTTGCTCAGGCCATCGAGGGTGGTGTCCTTGGGCAGCAGATGCCAGGTTTCGTCGACCACCTGGCCATTCTTAATGATTCGCTGCATATACACGCTCCTTGAACAGGGCAACACCGATACGTCGGAAGGTGTCGAGGAAGCTTTCTTCATCGGTACGTTGCTCGACGTAGACCTTGATGATCTTGTCGATCACATCGGGCATGTCATCCTGGGCAAAGGATGGGCCGAGAATCTGCGCCAGGCTGGCATCGCGGCCAGAATTACCGCCGATGGATACCTGGTAGAACTCCTGCCCCTTTTTGTCCACGCCGAGAATGCCGATGTGGCCAACATGGTGATGGCCGCAGGCGTTCATGCAGCCGGAGATATTCAACTCGATGTTGCCGATGTCGAACAGGTAATCCAGGTCATCGAAACGGCGCTGGATGGCTTCGGCCACCGGGATCGACTTGGCGTTGGCCAGGGAGCAGAAGTCGCCACCCGGGCAGCAGATTATGTCGGTCAGCAGGCCCACGTTCGGAGTGGCAAAGCCATGCTCGCGCAGTTCACCCCAGAGGCTGAACAGCTGGCTCTGCTCGACGTCGGCGAGGATGATGTTCTGGTTGTGGCTGTTGCGCACCTCGGCAAAGCTGTAGCGATCAGCCAGGTCAGCGATACTGTCGAGTTGCTTGTCGGTGACATCTCCCGGTGCTACGCCGGTAGGTTTGAGCGACAGCGTGACAGCGACATAGCCGGGTTTCTTGTGGGCGAAGGTGTTGCGCTGGCGCCAGCGGGAGAAGCCTGGGTGCTCAGCATCAAGTTGCGCCAGAACCGCGTCCTGATCGTGCAGGGGCTTATAGGCCGGGTCGATGAAATGCGCAGCGACGCGCGTTACTTCGGCTTCGGTCAGGGTGGTTGGGCCATCCTTCAGGTGTACCCACTCGGCGTTGACGCGCTCGGCGAACACCTCGGGGGTCAGCGCCTTGACCAGAATCTTGATGCGCGCCTTGTACTTGTTATCGCGACGGCCATAGCGGTTGTAGACGCGCAGGATGGCGTCCAGGTAGCTGATCAAGTGCGGCCACGGCAGAAATTCATTGATGAAACTGCCGACCACCGGAGTGCGACCCAGGCCGCCACCGACGGAAACGCGAAAGCCCAGCTCTCCAGCGTCGTTGTTAACAGCTTCAAGGCCGATGTCATGCACCTCGATTGCCGCGCGGTCGTTGGTTGCACCATTGACTGCAATCTTGAATTTGCGCGGCAGGTGGGTGAACTCAGGGTGGAAGGTCGACCACTGACGGATGATTTCGCACCAGGGCCGTGGGTCGACAATCTCGTCCTTGGCCACGCCGGCGAACTGGTCAGTGGTGGTGTTGCGAATGCAGTTGCCGCTGGTCTGGATCGCGTGCATCTGCACAGTGGCCAGTTCGGCGAGGATCTCGGGCACGTCTTCCAGGTCAGGCCAGTTGAACTGAACGTTCTGCCGGGTGCTGATGTGGGCGTAGCCCTTGTCGTAGTCGCGGGCAATCTTGGCCATCATGCGCACCTGCTTGGAAGACAGCAGGCCGTAGGGCACGGCAACCCGCAACATAGGCGCGAAGCGTTGAATGTACAGGCCATTTTGCAAGCGTAGCGGGCGGAATTCTTCGCCACTCAGCTCGCCAGCCAGGTAACGGCGGGTCTGATCACGGAACTGCTGGACGCGGTCCTCAATGATTTGTTGATCGTACTGGTCGTATACGTACATGAAGAGTCCTGTGTCAGGCTGCTTACAGCAATTCTGCGCGCATGGGCGCACCCCTAACGGAGCTGCAGGAAGATACCAGCTCAAGGTTATGCGCAAAAGTGAAGTTTTAGTATATGGACAGAACTTCGAGTGCTAAGGACGGGCAAGAACATAACCTCACAGGCGCTGAAAATACTGGTGAGGGCGCTGCGAGTCTGCCTCCAGTTGTTCGCGGTGAATCATTAGGCCGCTTCACTTGGGGGAATCTGTCGCTACAGAAGGGCGTTTTGTTTAACGGGCAGGGCGTCCGTTGCGCAACGACAACCCACCAAGATTTGTCTCGCGCGAAGAGCCAGGCGGCACTGGCCTGTGGCGAGTGAGGAGATTGATCCAGTTAATCGGTCCGAGCCCGGGCTCGTTCATAACAAACGAAAGTTTTTGCTGTTCATTCAGTGCTTGAGCAAGCGCATGACCTAGGCTTAACTGCATAAGCGAACCACTCATAAGCATAATAAAAGGGTAGCCCATGACCGACCACACCGAAGTCGAAAGCCAAGACAGCGTTGCCGATGCCAGGGCGATTTTCGTTCTGATCCTGCTAGCCGTAATCACCGCAGTGTTCTGGGTCAGCCAGCAATAACCCGGATTTTTATACGTTTATGGACCGATGGCGGCAAAGAGCCATTGCCTGAGCCTATAATGCGCACGCTTTTCTGGAGGTATGTGCGTGATTGGGTCGGTTGTTGGTATTGCTTCTCTGCTGCTGTTCTCAATGCTCAGTAGCCTGGTTTCTGCGGCAAGCGCGGGTGCGCTCGTCACGGCCAAGGCTCCCGTGTCTGTGGTGTTTATCAATCCTGGCTATGCGAATGAGCCGTTCTGGGTCGGTTACATCGGTTACATGCACGAGGCTGCGGCTGACTTGGGGATCGAGTTGCGGGTGCTCGATGGTGAGCGTGACCAGCTCAAGGTGCTGCAGCATGCACGTGATGTTCTGCAAGCCCAAGAGCAGCCAACCTACCTGGTCTTCGTCAACGAACACTATGCCGGGCCCGAGATTCTTCGCCTGTTTGCTGACAGTCAGACCAAACTCTTCGCCCTGCACAGCACCCTAACCCCGGATCAACAGGCAATTGCCGGCGGCAGTCGGGAGAAGTATCACAACTGGATTGGCAGTCTGGTGCCCAACGATGAGGACGCCGGTTATCTGATGGCCAAGGCCTTGATCGCCCTGGCGCCAGCTGGCTCTGGCGAAATGGTCGCATTTTCGGGAATCAAGCAGACGCCATCCGCCACATTGCGTGAGGCGGGCCTGCATCGAGCGCTAGCCGAGCACCCAGGCATGCGCCTAAGGCAGCTGCTGTATGGGGAGTGGTCGAGCCAGCGCGCCTATGAACAGGCTCAAGTCCTGCTTGCGCGTTACCCCGATGTTGGCCTGGTGTGGGCGGCGAATGACGAGATGGCTTTTGGCGTCATGCGCGCGGCTGAGGAGCAGGGGCGGCAGCTGCGCTATTCGGCATTGAACAACTCAACGAAAGTGCTGCAGGCACGGATTGATGGGCGCGTTAGCGCTCTTGTAAGTGGCCATTTCATTCTTGGCGGCTGCGCCTTGGTCATGCTCCACGACCATGCTGCAGGCATGGATTTCGCTACACGCGGCGGCAAGGATCAACAGGCAAACCTGTTTCGCATGCTCAATAAGCAAGACGCCTTAAATTTTTTGCGGCGCATCAAAACGCGTGATGCCAGCCTGGATTTTCGTCGTTTCAGTACCGCGCTCAATCCGGGGCGGCAGGGCTATGATTGCTCTATCGACGGCCTGTTGCGCTAGGGGCTGAGGCTACAGTCCCGGGTTCAAACACCTGC
Organism: Pseudomonas sp.; assembly: GCF_030683065.1. Classification (GTDB taxonomy): domain Bacteria; phylum Pseudomonadota; class Gammaproteobacteria; order Pseudomonadales; family Pseudomonadaceae; genus Aquipseudomonas. Next base: position 52,368 of record NZ_JAUXMX010000040.1, on the reverse strand, counting down.
GAAATGCAGCACCAGTTTGACCACAGAAAAAATCACCAGCACGAACAGCAGAGTGAACAGTATGCCGAGGATGATGAAATGGCTGGGTTTGCCGCGGCTGAAATCACGGCTGCGCTTCTTACCGCTCTGTACGCCAATGGCTGCTGCCAGCACGCTTTGCAGCATTTCCCATAGAGTCAGTGGCTTGTTGTCTGGATCATCCTGCTTGCTCATATGTACCCCTGGGTTGCGGTCTGTCAGGTTCGTCTAACAGCCACATTGGTTACCTACAACTGTATGTTGGTCCAGCCTCGTCGTTGCCACATCACGGCAAAAATCACCGAGGCGAGGCCGCGCTGGAGAATTTGTAGGCTCCAGATGGCCAACAAACCATAGCCCAAGATGGGGCCGAGCAGGTAAGCCAAGGGCAGAAAGAACAGCCACTGGTTGCCCAGGCTGACCAGCATCACCGTGCGGCTGGCGCCAGCGCCGAGCAGTGCCTGGGTGAGTACCAGGGCGGTGGCATCCAGCACCATGCCCAGGCCGGTCAGGCGCAACGGCCAGCTGCCCAGTTCAATCAATGCCGGATCGCTGACGAACAGTTGCAAGATAAGCTCCGGGTATAGCCAGAAGGGCGTGCCCAGCAGCAGCAGGCCGACTGCCGCGACCTTGACTACATCCCAGCCCCAGCGATGGGCGGCATCGAAGTCCTGTTCGCCCAGGCTGTGGCTGACCAGGGTGGTGGCCGCCATGCCCAGGCCGATCGCCGGCAGGATCAGCAGCAGCGCCAGGTTGATCAGCACATGAGCGACTGCCAGCTCGGCGGTGCCGACCTGGCCGATGATCCAGAACAGCGCGGTAATGCCGGTGGCGAAGAAGAATTGCTGAGCCGAGTTGGGCAGCGACAGGCGTAGCAGGCTGCGCAGGTCGATAATGCTGGGGCGGCGGGTCAGGAAGCCCTCCCCGCGAGCGCTGTGCCAAGTCTGCACGGCATAAATCAGTGAGCCCAGGTACAGCGCCAGAGTGGTGCCCAGCCCTGAGCCGGCTGCGCCCATTTGCGGTAAACCGAACAGGCCGTGGATTAACGAGTAGCTGATCAGCACATTGGCCAGGTGCATGATTACCAAGGTGCGCATATACACCCCGGAGCGGTGGCTGCCGTTCCAGTAGCCGCGGAAGGAGAAGTTCAGGCCGACGGCGAAAATCGCCAGCACGCGCCACTCGAAGTAGGTGGTGCCAATGCCCAGCACCTCGGGGTCGCCTGACAGCAGTCCAATGATCGGCTGGGCGTTCAGCCAGCAGAATACCGTTAGGGGCAGGGCGAGGCACAGCGCGATCAGCATGCTGGCATTCAGCGGTGCCGCGAGCTCATCCAGGCGACCTTCGCCGCGGCGGCGTGCAACCAGCGCTTGCACACCGGCACCAAGGCCCATGACCAGGGCGATGGCCATGAAGTTGGCGTAGCTGCCGATGCCGACGCCGGCCAATGCCTTCTCGCCGAGGTGGCCGACCATGGCCGCATCCACCAGGTTGAGGAGGCTCTGGCTGAGCATGCCGCCGATAATCGGCAGGCCGAGAGTGAGGATGTGGCGTAGGCGTTGACGCTCGATCATGCAGGGTTCGCTGTGGGCCTATTAGCCCGATCCATGGCCGGAAGTGGTGCGCATCTTAACCTGTGGACAGAGGCCGAGGCAGCGCCATGTCGACAGCAGCTTGCAGGGTGTCGCGGTCTCAAGCGCCAGTTGTGCGCTCAACCCGGCGACGGCGGTCGAGAACCTCGACTGCCCGCGCACGCAACTGACCACAACCACCGTCGATGTCCTGGCCGGCGGAGTTGCGCACCTTGGTCAGCACGCCGCGGCTGTGCAGGTAACGGACGATCTGCACGATACGGTCGCCATCCGGGCGCTGGAACTCATCGTCATCCAGGCTGTTATAGGGGATCAGGTTCATGATCGCGTACTTACCCTTGAGCAGGCGCAGGATGCCGTCCATTTCGGCCTGGCTGTCGTTGATGCCCTTGAGCAGCGTCCACTGGTACTGGATCGGATAATCGATCTGCCGTGCATAGCGCTCGCCTAGCTCGACCAGCTCCTCGGGGTCGATACGTGGCGCGCGTGGCAACAATTGCTGGCGCAGTTCGGCATCGGTGGTGTGCAGCGACAGGGCCAGTGCCGGCTTGATCCGCTGCTCTGGCAGGCGCTCGAATACGCGCGGATCGCCGACCGTGGAGAACACCAGATTGCGCTGGCCAATGCCGCCATCGCTGCCGAGCAGGTCGATGGCCTGCAGGACGTTGTCGAGGTTATGCGCCGGTTCCCCCATGCCCATGAACACCACTTTCTTTACTGGGCGAAAGCGTCGGGCCAAGGCCACCTGGGCGACGATCTCGGCTGTGCTCAACTGACGCAACAGCCCGCTCTTGCCGGTCATGCAGAACACGCACCCCACCGCGCAACCGACCTGACTTGACACGCAAAGACCGTCGCGTGGCAGCAGCACGCTTTCCACCATTTGCTTGTCGGCCAGCTCCACCAGCAACCGCGCCGAACCGTCCGTCGCTGGGTGTTCGGCGCTGAGACGAGCGAGTGCGTTGAGCGCTTCCGTCAGCTGCGGCAGGGCATTGCGCACCGCCAGCGGCAGGAAGTTTTCGCTTTGTTGATGTCGGGTACCGGTGTCCAGTGGCTTGCCTTGCAGCCAGGCACGGCTGATTCGCCCAATGTGTATGGGCTTGGCACCGAGGTCGGCGAGGCGCTGGTAGAAATCTTCGATCTGCATGGGGCGCGCATGCTATCACCGGGCGTGCAGTGACGGTATCTGTCACGTGGTGAGGTTTATTGCAGGCTGGTGTGACGAGTGCTTTGCTCAACCCCGCCCGCACACTCATACTAGCGCCTTGATTGGCCTGACCCAGCTGTGCGGAGCGGTAGATGAAATACATACACCAGCGCGAACACCTTAACGAAGACGACGAAGTCGTGATCGAGTGCTCGCAGACCTGCAATATCCGCCTGATGAGCGACGCGAACTTTCGCAGCTTCAAGAATGGCGGCCGACACACCTATCACGGCGGAGCTTTCGATACCTTCCCGGCGAGAATCACTGTGCCGAGCAGTGGCTTCTGGAATATCACCATTGATACCGTTACCCGTAAGGCGATCAGCGTGACGCGCAAGCCGACGCTCAAGCACTCGATCAAGATCATCCGCAAGTCGGCTACGCGGTTGAGTTGAACGGCGGATACCGCATGCGTTTGCAGGCGCTGGTAAACAGGCTGCACGAGAACGCCTTCTCCACCCGAAGCAAGTTCAAGGTCCGGTAGGGAGAGCAATCGTGCAGCGTTTTTAGCCGATAGCCTTAGCCTCCATACCCTGCCGGCCAGTGCTTTGGTGTGTGTTGTTGGCTTGGCACCGGCGGCGCCTCAGCTCGACGCAAGCCACTGCTGCACCACCTGCACGGCCTGGGCCTGGCGCTGCTGCCAGTCGCCCTGGATACACTGCAGTGGCTGGCGATGCAGGCGCAGCCAGCGTTCGCAGCTCAGGTGAAATTGCTGGCGTTGGGCCAAATCTGGTTGGCAGCGCTGCCCATCCTCTACCCAAGGCACCTGGTTTGGGCTGAGCAGCAGGTGCAGGTGGTATTCGCGCTCAAGCAGCGCCTGTTCCAGCCAGGTGGGGCAGTCGCCAAACAGTTCCTGGCTCCAGAGCATGTTGCTGAGCAGGTGGGTGTCGAGTATCAGCAGTTGCGGTCGCGCTGCGCGCGCCTGGTCTTCCCATTGCAGTTGCCCGCGTGCGATTTGCTCGATATCCGCATAACAGGTGTCGCGCTGGGTCTGTTCGATAAAGTGGCGAACGTATTCGCCGACCACAACACCGCCAAACTCGCTGTGGAGTTTGTCTGCCAGCCAGCTTTTGCCGCTGGACTCCGGGCCCGTCAAGACCAGCACCTTCATGCCGGGGCCAAGGCGCGGTCACGGCGCCAGGTCAGCCAGCCATTGAGCGCAAGCAAGGTGAATAGTGCATACAGGCCGGCAGTCAGATAAAGGCCGTGCTGCAGGAACAGCGCCACGAACAGTACGTCGAGGATGACCCACAGCGGCCAGCACTCAACGCGCTTCTGCGCCATCCAGACTTGTGCAACCAGGCTGAACGCGCTGAGCGTTGCGTCCTGCCAGGGTGCAGCGGCATCGGTGAATACCACCATCAGATAGCCCAGCAGCAATGCGCCTGTCGCCCCGGCAGCCAGGCTCAATAGCACGCCGTAGCGGTTGAGCCGATTGACCTGTACGCCGGTTTGGCCATCGCCGCCCCGCGTCCACTGCCACCAGCCGTAGAGTTGCAGCGCGGCATACACGCCCTGCAGGAGCATGTTCGAATACAGGGCGGCGTCGTAAAAAATCCAGCCATACATAACCACCATGACCAGGCCGATGGGCCAGCACCACGGGTTTTGCTTTACCGTCAGCCAGACAGCTACAACGCCAATAATCGATGCAACTATTTCCAGGGTCGACATAAGGCTCCATATCGAAATGCGCGAGGCGGCGATTGTAGCGATAACCCCGCGCAATGGCGTGGCCTGTGCTCGGCAGATTTAACCAGGCCGCAAGCAGCCAGGCCCGCATTGGCGGGCCTGGCTATGGACTAGTTGTGGGCTACTACCCGTTTAGTTGTCGTAGCCGAGGTTGGGCGCCAGCCAGCGTTCGCTGACATTCAGGGCTTGGTCCTTGCGCGCCGTGTAGCTTTCGACCTGGTCCTTGTCGATCTTGCCGACAGCAAAGTATTGCGCCTGTGGGTGGGCGAAGTACCAGCCGCTAACCGAGGCAGCGGGGAACATGGCGTAGTGTTCGGTAAGGAACACGCCACTGTGGCCAGCCTGGTGCTCTTTGGCGGCGGGGTCGAGCAGTTCGAACAGGGTGCCTTTCTCGGTGTGATCCGGGCAGGCCGGGTAGCCGGGGGCAGGGCGGATGCCTTTGTAGGCTTCCTTGATCAGTTCGTCGTTGCTCAGTGCTTCTTCCGGGTCGTAACCCCAGTACGTTGTCCGCACTTCGCGGTGCAGCCACTCGGCACAGGCTTCGGCCAGGCGATCGGCCAGGGCCTTGACCATGATCGAGTTGTAGTCGTCGCCGGCGTCCTGGTAGGCCTTGGCCACTTCTTCGGCACCGATGCCGGCGGTGGTGATGAAACCGCCTACATAATCGGTAATGCCGCTGTCTTTAGGGGCGACGAAGTCGGCCAGGGAGAAGTTCGGCTTGCCGTCCGGCTTGATCGTCTGCTGGCGCAGGTGATGCAGCTTGGCCAGCGGCTGGCCGTCCTCGCCATACAGTTCCAGGTCATCGTCCTGCACCTGATTGGCCGGCCAGAAACCGAATACGGCGCGCGCACTGATTAGTTTTTCGTCGATCAGTTTCTTGAGCATTTCCTGGGCGTCGGCATACAGCGCGGTGGCGGCTTCACCGACCACTTCATCGGTAAGGATGCGCGGGAACTTGCCAGCCAGGTCCCAGGAGATAAAGAACGGCGTCCAGTCGATGTACTCGGCCAGAACACTCAGGTCGATGTCTTGCAGCACCTTGATCCCGGTAAAGCTCGGCACGCTCGGCTGATACGTCGCCCAGTCGAACTTGGGTTTGTTCGCCACCGACTTGGCGTAGCTCAGGCGTTCGGTTCTGGCGCTGCGGTTTGCCGTACGTTCGCGCACCTCGATGTAATCGAGGCGGGTGCGTTCGACGAAACCGGCTTTCAGTTCCTTGGACAGCAACTGGGTGGCCACGCCGACCGCGCGCGAGGCGTCGGTGACGTAGATCACCGCGTCGTTCTGGTACTTGGGCTCGATTTTTACCGCGGTATGGGCTTTGGAGGTGGTGGCGCCGCCGATCATCAGCGGCAGGCTGAAGCCCTGGCGTTGCATCTCGCGGGCGACATGGACCATCTCATCGAGCGACGGAGTAATCAGCCCGGACAAGCCGATGATGTCGCATTTTTCGGCAATCGCGGTCTGCAGGATCTTCTCTGCCGGCACCATCACGCCCAGGTCGACGATGTCATAGCCGTTGCAGCCCAGAACCACGCCGACAATGTTCTTGCCGATGTCGTGCACATCGCCCTTGACCGTGGCCATGAGGATCTTGCCCTTGGCTTCCGGCTTGTCACCTTTTTCCAACTCGATAAAGGGGATCAGGTGAGCCACCGCCTGCTTCATCACCCGTGCGGACTTGACTACCTGGGGCAGGAACATCTTGCCCGAGCCGAACAGGTCGCCGACGATGTTCATGCCCGACATCAGCGGGCCTTCGATCACCTCGATCGGGCGCTTGAAGCCCTGCCGCGATTCCTCGGTGTCTTCGACAATATGGGTGGTGATGCCCTTGACCAGTGCGTGTTCGAGGCGCTTGTTGACGTGCCAGGTGCGCCATTCCTCGGTCTCGACTTCCTTGACGCTGCCATCGCCCTTGTAGTTGTCGGCAATCGCCAACAACGCCTCGGTGCCGTTGGGTGTGCGGTTGAGCACCACGTCTTCCACCGCATCGCGCAGCTCTTTGGGGATCTGGTCGTAGATTTCCAGCTGACCGGCGTTGACGATGCCCATGGTCAGGCCGTTCTGGATCGCGTAGTAGAGGAACACCGAGTGAATCGCCTCGCGCACCGGGTTGTTACCGCGGAACGAGAACGAGACGTTGGACACGCCGCCCGAAGTCAGGGCGTGGGGCAGGTGGTCGCGGATATAGGCGCAGGCTTCGATGAAGTCCACCGCGTAGTTGTTGTGTTCCTCGATGCCGGTGGCAATGGCGAAGATGTTCGGGTCGAAGATGATGTCTTCCGGCGGAAAGCCGACTTCATTCACTAGAATGTCGTAGCTGCGCTTGCAGATCTCGCGCTTGCGCGCGGCGGTGTCGGCTTGGCCGGCTTCGTCAAAGGCCATCACCACCACGGCGGCGCCATAGCGCTTGCACAGCTTGGCGTGGTGCTTGAACTGTTCGACACCTTCCTTCATCGAGATCGAGTTGACGATGCCCTTGCCCTGGATACATTTCAGGCCGGCTTCGATCACCTCCCACTTGGAGGAGTCGATCATGATCGGCACGCGCGAGATGTCCGGCTCGCCGGCGATCAGATTCAAGAAGGTGACCATCGCCTTCTGCGAATCGAGCATGCCCTCGTCCATGTTGATGTCGATCACCTGGGCGCCGGCTTCGACCTGCTGCAGGGCGACTTCCAGGGCTTCGGTGTAGTTGTCATCGCGGATCAGGCGGGCGAACTTGGCACTGCCGGTGATATTGGTGCGCTCGCCGACGTTGATGAACAGCGAGTTGCGGTCGATGGTGAAGGGCTCCAGGCCCGACAGGCGGCAAGCCTTGGGGATATCCGGAATAACCCGTGGCGGGTATTTGCTCACCGCCTCGGCAATCGCCTGGATATGCGCGGGGGTGGTGCCGCAGCAGCCACCGACAATATTGAGGAAACCGCTCTGGGCGAATTCCTCGATCACTGCCGCGGTTTCTGCCGGGGTTTCGTCGTATTCGCCGAAGGCGTTCGGCAGGCCGGCATTGGGGTGTGCGGAGACGAAGGTTTCGGCTTTGTTCGACAGCTCTTCCAGGTAGGGGCGCAAGTCTTTGGCCCCTAGCGCGCAGTTCAGGCCTACGGAAATCGGCTTGGAATGGCGTACCGAGTTCCAGAACGCTTCGGTGGTCTGCCCGGACAGGGTGCGACCGGAAGCGTCGGTGATGGTGCCGGAGATCATGATGGGCAACTCGACGCCATCGTCCTCGAACACTTGCTGCACGGCGAAGATCGCTGCTTTGGCGTTGAGGGTGTCGAAAATGGTCTCAATCAGGATCAGGTCTGCGCCGCCTTCGATCAGGCCGCGTGTCGCTTCGCTGTAGTTCTCCACCAATATGTCGAAGGTGACGTTGCGATAGCCGGGGTTGTTGACGTCTGGCGACAGCGAGCAGGTGCGGCTGGTCGGGCCAAGCACGCCGGCAACGAAACGCGGTTTGTCTGGCGTCTCCAGGGTCTTGGCGTCGGCCACCCGGCGTGCCAGGCGTGCACCTTCGAGGTTAAGCTCATAGGCCAGCGCTTCCATGCCATAGTCGGCCTGGGATACTTGCGTGGCGTTGAAGGTGTTGGTTTCGAGAATATCGGCGCCAGCATCCAGGTAGGCTTTCTCGATGGCGCCAATCACATCCGGTCGGCTGAGGATCAACAGGTCGTTATTGCCCTTCACATCGCTGGGCCAGTCGGCGAAGCGCGTGCCGCGGTAGTCCTCTTCTTCCAGTTTGTAGCTCTGGATCATGGTGCCCATGCCGCCATCGAGAATCAGGATGCGCTCTTTCAATGCTTGCTGAAGTGCGTGGAGGCGGGCGCTACGATCGGACGGGGACATGGACGGAACTACCTGAGCAAAGCTGACACAATGGGGGCGCAATCATAACAAAGCTGCGCGCTTTTGCAGCGCCCCGGTCTTTTGCATGAATAGTGCTCATGTTGCGCTCTGTGAGACAGCTAAACTCAATTATTTAAACGGCCTGCTAGTAAGGGCACCCAGGAAAATAGATACATGCCTTATCGCGCCATGCTCGGTGCTTGCTTATGGCTTATCAGTGCGCTGCTGGCGGCAGAGCCGATTTCCTACAGTCGTGATGTGCAACCGATCTTTACCCAGTATTGCGTGGCCTGCCATGCCTGTTACGACGCGCCTTGCCAGCTCAATCTGGGCAGTGCCGAGGGCGTCGAGCGGGGTGCGAACACATTGCCGGTTTACGACGCCAAGCGCCTCAACGCGCAGGCCACCACGCGCCTGTTTCTCGATGCGCATGGCAGCGATGCCTGGCGGCGCAAGGATTTCTTTTCAGTGCTGGAGCAACAGGGCAGCCAGGCGGCATTGCTGAGTCGCATGCTCGCCTTGGGCCATGCTGAACCGCTCTCACCTAATGCCAAGCTGCCAGCTGGGTTGGATGTCAGCATCAAGCGTGACAACCAGTGTCCACGGCCCGACCAGTTCGCTGACTTCGCCCGGAAAAACCCGCAAGCGGGTATGCCATTCGCGGTCACCGGCCTGAGCGAAGTGGAGTATCAGACCGTGCAGCACTGGTTGCAGCAAGGTGCACCCGTCGACCAGCACGCACTTGCGGCGACAGCGGTCGAGGCGGCGCAGGTCGATATTTGGGAGCGCTTTCTCAATGCTCCGGGCATGCGTGAAAGCCTGGTTTCACGCTGGTTATACGAGCACCTGTTTATCGCTCACCTGCATTTCAGTGGTGGCGAGGCAGGGCATTTTTTCCAGCTGCTGCGTTCACGTACCCCGAGTGGTCAACCCGTCGATCCTATAGCCACGCGCCGGCCCAACGATGACCCGGGCACGGCATTCTATTATCGACTGGCGCTGGTTGAGGGCGTGATCGTGCACAAGACCCACATCACCTATGCGCTTAGTGCGAACAAGCTGGCGCGAGTCAAAGAGCTGTTTTTTACCGACGATTGGCAGGTTGATACGCTCCCTGGGTATGGTGCCCAGCGCCGCGCCAATCCATTCGAGACGTTCGCCGCGATACCCCCACAAGCGCGCTATCAGTTCATGCTGGATAACGCCGAGTATTTTGTGCGCACCTTTATCCGTGGCCCGGTGTGCCGCGGGCAGATCGCCACCGACGTGATCCGTGACAACTTCTGGGTGGTGTTCCAGGACCCTCGCCATGATCTGTACATGGTCGATGCCAACTACCGCGCCGAGGCGACGCCGCTGCTGGCCATGCCCGGCCAGTTTGACGATATCGGCAGCCTGCTTAGCCTGTGGCGCACTTATCGCAACCGGCGCAATGAGTACGAAGCTCTGCGCATGGACAGTTACGCCGCTGCCGCCGCGCCGAGCTGGTCTCACATCTGGGCCGGTAACGACAACGCGCTGCTGAGTATCTTCCGTCAGCACGACAGCGCCTCGGTGCGTAAGGGCCTGGTCGGCGAGATCCCGCAAACCCTCTGGTGGATGGACTATCCGCTGCTTGAGCGGGCCTATTACCAATTAGTAGTCAACTTCGATGTGTTCGGCACCCTGTCGCATCAGGCGCAGACGCGTTTGTATTTCGATCTGATCCGCAACGGCGCCGAGCAGAACTTCCTGCGCCTGATGCCGGCTGACTCGCGCAAGACAATTCTCAATGACTGGTATCAGTTCAGTGGTCAGTTGAAGCTGTGGCTGGATTACCAGCGTATTGACAGCAGTAGCCGGACAGCCCTGCAATTATCTGCCATTAACCCCAAGCGGGACTTTGCCGAGGCCTTGCTGACGCGCTACGGCAGCCTCAATGCGCGACCTGATCCGATCAATCGTTGCCGGGATGCATACTGCCATCGCCCTGGGCAGCCTGCCGATGTGCAGGCGGCCGAACAAGCGCTGAGCCGTCTGACCAGTAAGCCTGCAGGCGGGCTAAAGGTCATTCATCAGCTGCCGGAAGCAACCCTGCTGCGCGTCGAACTGGCCAATGGCACACGCGAGGTCTACAGCCTGTTGCGCAACCGCGCGCACAGCAACGTGGCCTTTATGTATGGCGAGGAACTGCGTTATCAGCCGGCCCTGGATACCCTGACCGTGTACCCAGGGGTGCTGACCAGTTACCCGAACTTCATGTTTAGCCTCACCGCGCAGGAGGTCCCGGAGTTCGTGCGCAGCATGGAATTGGCGAGTGATGACCAGGCGTTCGGCAAGATTGTCGAGCGCTGGGGTATTCGTCGCAGCCATCCCGAATTCTGGGGTTATTTCCATGACATGTCGGCGTATATCCGCGAAACCGAACCTATCGAGGCCGGTGTGCTGGATATGAATCGCTATGAAAATCTGTAGCTGGCGGTGCTGCTGATCGGCTCATCTGTCGGTTGCAGCCGGTCCTGGGGTACGCGTGGGGCGAGGTAAAACTATTCCGAGATAAATACTCGGGCTTTATTGCAGCCCGAAGGTTGGCGTACACTGCGGGCATGTTTGCGAGGAGTTGCCATGAGCACCATTATCATTACCGACGCTGCCCACGATTATCTTGCTGATCTGCTGAGCAAGCAGAACACCACAGGCATTGGCATTCGTGTCTTCATCACTCAGCCGGGCAGTCAGTACGCCGAAACCTGCATTGCCTACTGCAAGCCGGGTGAAGAAAAGTCAGACGACACCGCAATTGCGTTGGCCAGCTTTACTGCCTGGATCGATGCAGTCAGCGAGCCCTTCCTGGAAGATGCAGTGGTCGATTATGCGACCGACCGTATGGGCGGCCAGCTGACGATCAAGGCGCCGAATGCCAAAGTGCCAATGGTCAGTGAAGACAGTCCGATAAACGAACGCATCAGCTATTACCTGCAAACCGAGATCAATCCGGGGTTGGCCAGCCACGGCGGTGAAGTGAGCTTGATCGATGTGGTCGAAGACGGCATCGCGGTATTGAAGTTCGGCGGCGGCTGTCAGGGCTGCGGGCAGGTCGATCTGACCCTCAAGGAAGGCATCGAGAAAACCCTGCTTGAGCGCATCCCGGAACTGAAAGGCGTGCGTGACGTGACCGATCACTCCATCAAGGAAAACGCCTACTACTAAGGCGCCTGCTTAGTCAGCGGCTGTGACAATATCGATCATTGTAGAGTTGCATAGACTCTCTACTCTGCAAAAGGTGGCCAAATGGCCACCTTTTTGTTTCTATACCATTTAATAGTTCTGTGCTCTTTGCCGTAAGGTCGCCGTCTACCGTTCCTGTGTTCATAGAATAAGTGCAACGCCAGGAACATGGCGTATTGATAGCTGACTGAGTCTGGTCCGCAGACTCCAAGCCAACAAACAACCTAATAAGTGGTATGCATGACTGCCATTACGCTGCTTATCTGTGACGACTCAGGCATGGCGCGCAAGCAATTATTACGCGCGCTGCCTGCCGAATGGCCTGTTGCCATCGAGCAGGCGACCCATGGCATTGAGGCCATGGAGATTTTGCGTCGGGGTCAGACCGATGTGATGTTGCTCGACCTGACCATGCCCGAGATGGATGGCTTTGAGGTGCTTGCGGCCCTGCGCGATGAGGGGTTGTCCTGCAAAGTTATCGTTGTATCAGGCGATATTCAGGAGCAGGCGGTACGGCGGGTCATGGAGCTTGGGGCGCTGGCCTTTGTACAGAAACCGGCAGCTCCGGAGCTACTAAGGCAAACCCTGGAAGATCTTGGGTTGCTCGCCAGCAGCGGGAATGAACTGGTTGTGCGTGCGGCTACCGCTGAATCGGCCATCAATTTCCTCGATGCCTTTCGTGAGGTGGTCAACGTCTCCATGGGCCGTGCCGCGGCCTTGCTGGCCAAGTTACTGGGCGTGTTTGTGCAATTGCCTGTACCCAATGTCAATCTGTTTGAGGTCGGCGAGCTGCACATGGCCCTGGCGGATGCTCAGCGCGATGACGGACTTACCGCCGTGTGCCAAGGGTTTATCGGTGGTGGCATAGCCGGTGAGGCACTGCTGATTTTTCACGACTCGGAAGTGGGCGACATGGCCGGGTTGATGAGTAGTTCTTCGTCTGAATATTCCGAAATTGAAATGCTCCTGGATTTGTCCACGGTATTGATTAGCGCCTGCCTGAATGGCATTGCCGAGCAGATCGATGTGCAGTTTTCTCAAAGCCATCCCATCGTATTGGGCGAGCACGCATCCATTGACGAGTTGATCAAGCTCAATCGATCACGCTGGAAGACCACGCTGGCGGTAGAGATCAGCTACAGCATCGAAGGCCATCCCATTCACTTCGACTTGCTTCTGTTGTTCACTGAAGATTCAGTGACGTTGCTTTCCAACAAGCTTGCTCATCTGATGAATTGAACATGAACGACAACGTGGATCTTAACGAATTTCACTGGCTACTGGCCGTGATGCAGGGCATTGACGTGGGCGTCGTGGTACTGGATCGCGAATACCGCGTACACGTCTGGAACACCTTTATGGAGAATCGCTCAGGTCTGCAGCCCCATGAAGTTCACCAGCAGTCATTGTTCAGCCTGTTTCCCGAAATCGAGGAAAACTGGTTTCGCCGCAAGGTTGAAGGGGTAGTGACGCTGGGTACCCCCGCGTTCACCATCTGGGAGCAGCGACCCTATCTGATGAAGTTCAAGAACTACCAGCCAATTACCGGGCAGGAAGAGTTCATGTTCCAGAACACTACCATTCTGCCGCTGCAGGCCATCAATACCCGTATCGAGCACATCTGCCTGATCATTTATGACGTGACCAGCGTGGCGGTAAACAAGCGGCAACTGCTAGCAGCTAACCTGCAATTGCAGCAACTCTCGCGCACCGATCGCTTGACCGGCCTGAATAACCGCGGTTATTGGGAGGAGTGCCTGCAGCACGAATACGCCCGCCACCGGCGTTATCAGAGCATGGCCGCACTGGTGATGTTCGACATCGATCATTTCAAGCAGGTCAATGACACTCATGGTCACCCGGCTGGGGACAAGGTGATTCAAGCCGTCGCTGAAGTAGTGCGCGAACAGGTGCGCGACACTGATTATGCGGGGCGCTATGGCGGTGAGGAGTTCGTGGTATTGCTGCCGGATATCGACAGTGCTGGCGCTTTGTTGTTTGCCGAGCGCCTGCGCCAACGCATTGAATCGCTGCTGGTGACCTATGAGGGGCAGGTAATTCCGTTCACCATCAGCTTGGGTGTGGCTGACCTGAGCGATCCCGTCGAGGGCTACCAGCAGTTGATCGAACGGGCTGACCAGGCGCTGTATGCGGCCAAGAAAGCAGGTCGCAACCAGACCAAGGTTTACCTCAGTAATCAGGTCGCGCCAGCGCCGTTGACCTGAGTCTACGGCGTGCCTGTCTTAGGTTTACCTGCACTGTTTTTCTCGCTGCTTGAGTAGGTTAAATGTGCGCGGTAAGCGTTCAAAGGCCCAGCTCGGACAGGCCAGGGTGGTCATCGGGGCGACGGCCCAGGGGCCAGCGGAATTTGCGTTCGGATTCTTTGATTGGCGTGTCGTTGATGCAAGCGAAGCGTTTGCTCATCAGCCCGTTTTGAGAAAATTCCCAGTTCTCGTTACCGTATGAACGAAACCAGTTCCCAGCGTCGTCACGCCACTCGTAGGCATAACGCACGGCGATGCGTTCGTCGCTGAACGCCCACAGTTCCTTGATCAAACGGTAGTCGAGCTCCTGGGCCCACTTGCGGGTGAGGAAGCGCTCGGCTTCTTGTCGATTGACGGCAAATTCTGCACGGTTGCGCCATTTGGTATCCAGGGTATAGGCCTGTGATACCCGTTGCGGATCGCGGCTGTTCCAGCCGTCCTCGGCCAGGCGGACTTTTTCGATGGCGCTTTGCCGCGTGAAAGGCGGCAGGGGTGGGCGCCAGCTGCTTTCAGTCGATTCGGTGCTGTCGGGCTGCTTGGCCGCCGGGCGGATGGGTCGTCTGACCAGCTCGCCGCCACAGTTAGGGCAGCTGCCGTGCAGAATGTTGTCGCTGCAGTCACGGCAGAAGGTGCATTCGAACGAGCAGATCAGCGCCTCGCTCGAGTCGCCGGGCAGATCGCGGGCGCAGCATTCACAGTTGGGGCGCAGTTGCAGCATGCTTGATTCCTGATTGGATGATGAGACGTCAGGTGAACCGCGCGGCGTATTCCAGGGGGCTGACGCCCAGGTGCTTGTGGAATGTGCGGCGCAGGTTTTCTGGGTGAGCGAAACCGGTTAGGCGTGCCACCGTAGCGATCGACGCCTGAGGACCCTGGAGTAAATGGCGCGCTGCTTCCAGGCGAATACGTTCGACATAGCGCCCCGGCCCCATGCCCACTTCCTGGACAAATACTCGCGACAGCGTACGCGGCGTCATGTGCGCCTGGGCGGCCAGTGCGTCCAGCGACAGGTCTTCGCTCAGGTGCGCCGCAATCCACTCCAGCAACGCGGCCAGGCGTGTTATGCGGCTTGGCTCTGGAGTGAGCAGGGCGCTGAACTGGGCTTGCCCGCCGGGTCTGCGCAGGAACATCACCAGGCGACGCGCCACCGCCAGTGCGGTGACGCGTCCAAGGTCGGCCTCGATCAGGGCCAGGGCCAGGTCGATACCCGCAGTTACGCCTGCAGAGGTAAAAATATGGCCGTCACCATGCAAATCCTGCGGGTCATAGGTGTGCAGGCAGTCTGCAGCGACCATGACGTCTGGATATTCCCGGCGCAGATTTTCCGCATCGGCCCAGTGGGTAGTTGCCCTGCGGCCCTTGAGCAGGCCGGCGGCGGCGAGGATCAGTGCGCCGGAACAGACTGAGCCCAGGCGGCGCACCCGTGGTTCGGCGGCACGCAACCAGGCCAATAATTCCTGATTCTGGCATTGGGCCTGCTCGCCCAGGCCGCCGGGGATCAGCAGGGTGTCGATCTGTGCTGCGTCGATTTCGCACCAGCGCTGTTCGGCAACCAGTTGGAAACCGGCCGAAGTGGCGATAGCGCCGGTCTGTTGGCCGAGCACGACAAGTCGATAGACCGCCGGCAAACCCTGGCGCTGGCGCTCGATATTGGCCGAGGCGAAGACCTGCAGCGGGCCGGTCACATCCAGGCTCATCACATCCGGGTAAAGCAGGCAGGCAATGGTTTTTAGCGTATCCACGGGCGAGCACTCGACGAACAGTGGATGCAGTCTGCGCTCAGCGAGAGACTGGCAACAAGGACAATAAGCCCACAGATATTGCCAATTCGTCGCGCTCAACGTCAGGCAGGCGCAGGCCTGAGTCGGGCTGCGCCGTCGGTTTCGGATGCGAGGCCGTGGGCTGCTGCGGTGGCTGATTCGGGCGTTGCATGCAGGGATATCTGATCAGCGGCGATTCAGGCCGCTTTGCAGGGCGAGGTCCCAGGGCGGCAGCGGGCCGAAGCGTGACTTGAGGAACTCCAGCAGCAAACGGCTGCGCGAACTGGTTTCACGCTCCAGGCGCAGGGCATAGATGCCGCTCGGTTCCGGCGGCGGCAGGCCGTCTGCACAGAACAGCGGCAGCAATTCGCCGCGTAACAGGTAGTCGCTGATCAGCCAGGTTGGCAGGTGGGCTATACCCAGGCCGGCAAGTGCACCAAACAACAGCGTTTCGGCGTTATTAGCGATCATGCGCAGGCGTTTTGGGCGACAGATCTGCAGCTTGCCGTCGACCTCGAAGCGCCATGCGTGGGGCGGCGCCAGGCTGTCCCAGTCGAGTCCAGCGTGCTCGATCAGCTCACTTGGCGAACGCGGCACGCCATGTTGTGCCAGGTAATTCGGGCTGGCGCAGACCACTCGCACCAGTGGCGCCAGGGCGGTGGCGACCAGGCGGGTGTCGGCCAGCGGGCCGATGCGCAACACCAGGTCGACCTCGCCGAGGTGTGCGCCATGCAGGTCGATGAAGCTGTCGATCAGGCGCAGTTGCACGTCAAGTCCCGGGTAGGCGACGAGAAATTCGGCAATCGCCGGCGCCAGGTGGCGCCGGCCAAAGGGCGCAGGGGCGTCGATGCTGATCAATCCCTCCGGTGCGCTGCTCAGCGATACGGCCTCAGCACGGGCCAGGTGCAGCTCCGCAAGAATGCGCCGGGCGCGCTCTGCAAAGGCCAGTCCGGCCGGTGTCGCGCGCACCGCGTGGGTGCTGCGACTGAACAGGCTACTGCCGAGCGAGCGCTCCAGCGCATCGATGCGCCGGGCCACTGCAGAAGGGGTCAGCGGGTGGCGTCTGGCGGCAGCAGAGAAACTGCTGGTTTCCAGTACGTCGAGAAACAGGCTGAGTTGGTCAGTGAGGGCGTCGGGGTTCATGTATGGCTCGCTTATGCGTGATCAGCACAGCGATTGTGCGCTGCTGTGCGTTTCCGGGCCAGTAATGGCTGGGTACGATGAGCGGAACGCCAACGGAGCTACCGATGAATCTGACTGACTTTGCCCTGAATCTGATTCTCGGTGTGCTACTGGGTACGCTGGGTGGCTTATTCGGCATCGGCGGGGGGTTGATCGCGATTCCGGCTCTGGGCGTGCTGTTCGGGCTCGATCAGCAGTTGGCCCAGGGTACGGCCCTGGTGATGGTGGTGCCGAACGTATTGTTGGCGTTGTGGCGCTATCACCAGCGTAACCGCATCGACCTGCGCCATGCGCTGACCTTGGCGTTCAGCGGCTTCTTGTGTGCCTGGCTCGGGGCAGGATGGGCGGTGGCGGTGGATGCCGAGCAGATGCGTATAGCCTTCGCTGTTTTTCTCCTGGTGTTGGCGCTCTACAATCTGTCGCGCATGTATTGGCGCCCGGCTGCGGGCAGCAGCGAACTGCGTCAGCCCTGGCCTTGGCTGGCTGCGCTGGGCAGCGCTGCCGGTTTGCTCGGCGGTTTGTTCGGGGTCGGTGGTGCGGTGCTGGCCGTGCCGGTATTGACCGGCGTGTTTGGCGCCACCCAGTTGATGGCTCAGGGTTTGGCGCTTGCTCTGGCGGCGCCGAGTACGGCGGCTACCCTGGTGATCTATGCCTGGCACGATCATGTCGACTGGGCGTTGGCAGCTCCCTTGGCGCTGGGTGGGTTGCTCAGTATCAGTTGGGGGGTGAGGCTCGCTCACGCCTTGCCCGAGCGACTGTTGCGCGTGCTGTTCGCCGGCTTCTTGCTGCTCTGTGCGCTGTTGCTCGGCCTCAGAGCCTAAAGCCTTCGACGATGCTCTCGGTTGCCGGTGACTGGCTGCACTGATTGCGCAGCAGTGCGGTTGCCGATGTATTTATGTTGCTGCTGATAGCGCCGCCTGCTATGGGCGGCTAAACCGTCGAGTCGTCGAACCGTCGAACCGTCGAACCGTCGAACCGGCAATCGTGAGCGGGTTCCGCTACAATGCGCGCCGAATTTGTCTTGTCCGAGAGTCCGCCCATGCCAGCCTGCCAGACCCCAATCATCGTTGCCCTGGATTTCCCGACCCGTGACGCCGCGCTGGCGCTGGCCGATCGACTTGATCCTGCGCTGTGCCGGGTCAAAGTCGGCAAGGAGCTCTTCACCCGCTGTGGTCCGGACATCGTTGGTGCGCTCGCGGACAAGGGTTTCGAGGTGTTTCTCGATCTGAAATTCCACGACATTCCCAACACCACGGCGATGGCGGTCAAGGCTGCCGCCGAATTGGGCGTGTGGATGGTCAACGTGCATTGCTCGGGTGGCTTGCGCATGATGGCGGCCTGCCGCGAGACGTTGGACGCCCTTAGCGGTGCCAAGCCGCTCTTGATCGGCGTAACCGTGCTGACCAGTATGGAGCGCGAGGATCTGGCGGGTATTGGTCTGGATGTCGAGCCGCAGACACACGTTCTGCGGTTGGCGGGTCTGGCTGCGCAGGCTGGGCTGGATGGCCTGGTGTGCTCTGCCCAGGAGGCCCCGGCACTAAAGGCTGTTCACCCGGCATTGCAGTTGGTCACACCGGGGATTCGTCCGGCGGGCAGCGCCCAGGACGATCAGCGGCGTATTCTCACTCCGCGTCAGGCGCTGGATGGCGGTTCCGATTATCTGGTCATCGGTCGCCCGATCAGCCAGGCCAGCGATCCGTCCCAGGCGTTGGCTGCGGTTGTGGCTGAGCTGGCCTAGCGCACCGCCAACAGCGGGCCTCGAGTAGGCGAGAGTCGTCGTGCTTGCACGGCGATTAAGCTCCGCCCGCGTCATGCACTGTTCCCTTTGACTAACCAGGTTTTTGCCATGCATCCCGCCGCCGAAGATTCGCCACTGGGTAAATCCAGCGAATACATCGCTACCTATACGCCGTCACTGCTGTTCCCGATTTCGCGTGCAGCCAAGTGGGCCGAGCTGGGCCTGACGGCTGAGACGTTGCCGTATCAAGGTGTGGATTTCTGGAACTGCTTCGAGCTGTCCTGGCTGTTGCCTTCAGGTAAGCCGGTGGTGGCCATTGGCGAGTTCGCCATACCCGCCGATTCACCGAATATCATCGAGTCGAAGTCCTTCAAGTTGTACCTCAACTCGTTGAATCAGACTGTGTTCAATGATGTGGGTGAATTGCTCGCGTTGCTCCAGCGCGATTTGTCAGAGGCGGCCGGCAAGGGGGTAGGCGTGCGCGTGCGCAGTTTGGCCGAGGTGACAGCCGAAGGCGTGGCGACGTTGCCTGGGCCGTGCATCGATGAGCTGGACGTGGTTATCAGCAACTATGCACAACCGCAGCCTGAGTTGCTGCAGTGCACGGCAGACCGCATCGTTGAAGAGAGCCTGCACAGCCACCTGCTGAAGTCCAACTGCCCGGTCACCGGTCAGCCGGATTGGGGCAGCGTGGTAGTCGAGTACCGCGGGGCAGCGCTGGATCACGCCAGTTTACTGGCCTATCTGGTCAGCTTTCGCCAGCATGCGGACTTTCACGAGCAGTGCGTTGAGCGGATCTTTCTTGACTTGCAGCGCCTGCTCCAACCCGAGTACCTGACGGTTTACGCCCGTTATGTACGGCGCGGCGGCCTGGACATCAATCCTTACCGCAGTACGGCTGCGATAGCGCCGGACAACCGGCGCTTGGTGCGCCAGTAAGCACAGGCGGAAGTGTCAACCAACATGTTGGGCACACCGTGGCAGCTATGGCGGTCCTGCGGAGGCGCTAGACGTGTCGAGCACCGTCAATAGCAGGAAGGTGGAGGCAGCAGGCGAAAGGTGTTCAGTTGCTCAGATGCCCATGTTGGCCAGGCTCTGAACGATGTTGCGCAGAGTGCCAGCTACAGTAGGATGGCTGGCTTCGAAGCGCTCTACCGCTAGATTGACGCCATCGATCAGGGTGGCATCCGGTGCAGCGGCTGCCTGGCGAGCCAGTTGAAGTTCGATTTCCTGAGTCAGGACGAACAGGGATGCTCGCTCTTCTTCAGTCAGTGGCAAATCCTGAGCCAGCTGATCGCGTAGCTCTTCCAACTGTTGCTGTAGGCGGTTTGCAGGCATAAAACGCTCTCTTTATCAGATTGGCAAGCTATTGACCGTGCGCCTTGGCGAAGGTCTTCGTATGCCTGCTAGGGTAATCCAAGCAGCGCTGTTTTGCTTGCTCGAGATCAAATCTTCAGCGGCTTCGGGCCCGCGGTTACCCGTTCGGATTGCGCCCGGTAGCTTAGGTCGATCGCTAGTCACTGTTCCCGCCGGGTAGGCAGACCAAGGAAAGACGCGACAGTCCGCCGGAGGTGAAGCACATCCGTGATCGACAGTGCTCTGTCTTAAGCAGTGCTCTGTCTTAAATAGTGTGACTGCATGCGGATTGTGCGAGGTGATTGGTCGACGCGTAAGTCGTCTGGATGCGAGCACAGTCGGCGTGAATTTTTTCACCCGTGCTCAGGGTTTTTCGCCCTTTTGACGGCGGCAACTGAGGTCGGTAAGGCAGGGGCCGAGTTCAGTCAATTGATCGATTACCGCATGCACGCCGAGGCGATACAGGGTCAAGGTTGCCTGGGTGCGCAAGTGGTCACGCTCGGCCAAGGAAAGGGCCTGCCAGTCTGCCGGTGCATGGCTGCAGAGTGACCCACAAGCCGCCAGGCCGATCGTCCACAGGCCTGCATTGAGGCCGGACTGGAGCAGGCGCGGCTCGCCGCTGATCAGTACGCAGCCATCGAGCTGCCCTACCTGTAAGCCCGCCAGTGCCTGCCAGCAGGCGTCCGGTGCTGGCCAGGCACGCGCGGCCCCGGTCGGTGCCGCGGTGAGCCAGTCAGGTAGCGGAGTTGCCAGGGCAATGCTGGCATCGCGCGGTAGTTCATCAATCCAGGCGCAGGGCACATGTCGCTGATGCAGTTGTTGCAACTGCTGCATTGCGCCAGGAGTGAGCTCGGCATGCTCACAGGCTGCCTCGCTCAAGGCCTGCTCAAAAGCTTGACGTTCGTCGTTGCTGGGCATGCGCCCAAGCGATTTCTCCAGAGCAGTAAGTGCAGTGTCGACTTGATCGTCTCGGTATTGCGGATACAGGCGCTGCATGGCCGAAGGCAGTGTGCGTGCGCCAAAGTCCACCAAGCCGCCGGATAAACCGAAAAGCAATGCACTGAAGGCGGGGGGAGTGGCGGGCATACGGGTCATCCATGAATTGATCGGCTCAATCTTGCAGGCTGCTTATGACAATTAGATGAAGCAGTTGTGACATCTATCGACAAAAGCGCTCGCTCCTTTCGGTGTGGTGCTTGGCGCCTGATTAGGCATTGAGCATGATGATTGCCATCACCCGACAAGTACTGGGCAAGGCGTTTTCCTACAAGGCGCAAACTTCTCTGGCTGCCTATTTGGTGGCTTCAGGCTTTATACTGCTCAGCTCTATACTGCCTACAACCTTTCTCAAGGAGAGACTCCTAATGCCTGTAATCGGTGCGAACTGGATCGATCGGCTGGGCCGATTTTTTGCCTGTACCAGCCTGGTACTGCTTCCGCTGGTGGCTCAGGGCGCTGAGGATGACCCGTGGCAAGGCTTCAATCGCACGATCTTTCGCTTCAATGACACGGTTGACACCTATGCGCTCAAGCCTCTGGCGCAGGGCTACCAGGCAGTAACCCCGCAGTTTCTGGAAGACGGCGTGCGTAACGTCTTCGGCAATATCGGCGATGTTGGCAATCTGGCTAACAACGTGTTGCAAGGCAAGCTACACGACGCCGGCGTTGACACCAGTCGGGTGATATTCAACACCACCTTTGGCGTACTAGGCTTCTTCGACGTGGCCAAGGAAATGGGCCTGCAGCGCAATGACGAAGACTTTGGTCAGACCTTTGGCGCTTGGGGGCTGGGCAGCGGTCCTTATGTAGTGCTGCCCTTGCTCGGTCCCAGTACAGTGCGCGACACCTTCAGTAAGGTGCCGGACAGCCTGCTTCAGCCATATCGCTATATGGGCCACGTGCCGACCCGAAACGTCACGCGCGGTTTAGACATTATCGACACCCGAGCCAGTTTGTTGTCGGCTGAGCGAATGATCAGCGGCGATAAATACATCTTCATCCGCAACGCTTACCTGCAGAACCGTGAGTTCAAGGTGCGCGACGGCGATGTTGAAGACGATTTTTAATCGCGTTTTCTGGCTAGCAAAAAGGCGACCATCTCGGGTCGCCTTTTTGTATGTAGGGAACTGCTGACTCACCTCATCGACAAGATAGCCAAGCCCAGGTTCTGGCGTCCGTCGCCCAGATCGCTGACACGAACCACCTCGGCTTCAGCAATCAGGCCTTTGAGCTGGTTATGGTCAGAGGCGATATGCACCTTGATCTTGTCCCCCACTTTCAGCGTGCACTCGACTTCCAGTTGCATGCCGGTACTCGACAGGTCGAGGCACAGTGAAGGGATTTCCTGTCCGGCATGCTGCACAGTGACTGGTGCCTCCAGCCGCATACGGATGTAATCGCGTTTTTCACTGTAATCGTGATTACTATTGCTCATGGACGCTATCCTCTTTGTTGTAGGGTTCTCCTGTGCTTCTTTATAACCTTCGTCGATTTGAGGTGTAAAGTCGTACAGTGATGAGTGGCATACGCTTGAATCGAGGTGCTTATGGGAGTACCGTCAGCGGCCTGAGACGAACCGAGTACGCGCGCGCAGGCTGATGGCCTGGTGTTTCTGCCAAGCCTTGCCCCGGCGCAGTTTGCCTGGATACCAAATGCTCAAAACCAGTGCCACGCTGCTGATTATCGACGACGACGAAGTGGTGCGTGCGAGTCTCGCAGCCTACTTGGAAGACAGCGGCTTCAATGTTCTGCAAGCCTGTAATGGTTTGCAAGGCTTCGAGGTCTTCCAGCGCGAACAGCCGGATGTAGTGATCTGCGACCTGCGCATGCCGCAGGTTGATGGTCTTGAGCTGATTCGGCGGATCAACCAGCTGCAGGTCGAAACGCCGATTATCGTGGTTTCAGGTGCTGGCGTGATGAACGATGCGGTCGAGGCCTTGCGTCTGGGTGCTGCAGATTACCTGATCAAACCCCTTGAAGATCTTGCGGTGCTCGAGCATTCGGTGCGCCGAGCGCTGGACCGTGCGCATCTGCGCCTTGAGAATCAGCGCTATCGGGAGCAGTTGGAGGCGGCTAACCGCGAGCTGCAAGCCAGCTTGCATCTGCTCCAGGAAGACCAGAACGCTGGTCGACAAGTACAGATGAACATGCTGCCGGTCACGCCCTGGCAAGCCGATGGATTGCAGTTCGCTCACCAGATCATTCCGTCACTCTATTTATCAGGGGATTTTGTCGACTACTTTCGCGTTGATGAGCGGCGTATCGCCTTTTACCTCGCGGATGTGTCCGGGCATGGCGCTTCTTCGGCATTCGTTACCGTACTCCTGAAATTCATGACCACCCGCTTGCTCTATGAGTTGCGGCGCAATGGCAGTTTCCCGGAGTTCAAGCCTTCGGAAGTCCTTGGCCATATCAACCGTGGCTTGATCAATTGCAAGCTGGGCAAGCATGTGACCATGGTGGGTGGGGTTATTGATGAGCAACTGGGTCAGCTCACCTACAGTATTGGTGGCCATCTCCCGCTGCCAGTGCTGTATAGCGAAGGTGAAGCACACTACCTCACGGGCCGTGGTTTGCCGGTTGGTCTGTTCGATGAGGCCGAATACAGCGATCACGTGCTGCAATTGCCTGAATCGTTCAGTTTGACGCTGCTCTCCGATGGCATTCTTGATCTGCTGCCGGGAGATACCTTGCAGGAAAAAGAACTCGCGCTACCCCGCTTGATCAGTTCGGCTGGCGGAACCCTGGACGGTCTGCGTCAGGTGTTTGGGCTGGCCAAGCTGGCCGATATGCCGGATGATATTGCCTTGCTGGTGTTAAGCAGGAACCTTGCATGAATCTTGGGATGAGCCCCGGTAGAATCCAGTTCGCCGAACAAGATGGTACCTTCATACTGAAGTTTGTCGGTGAGGTGCGCCTGACCCTGTGTTCAGCGCTGGATTCCACCATCGAAAAGATTTTCACCGCGCTGAATTTTTCCGCCATCGTTATAGACCTGACCGAGACGCGCAGCATCGATAGCACTACCTTGGGCTTGCTGGCCAAGCTGTCGATTCTGTCGAGGCAAAAGATCGGTCTGTTGCCAACCGTGGTAACGACGCACCCTGATATCACCCGACTATTGCAGTCGATGGGTTTCGATCAAGTGTTCAATATTGTCGATACCCCAATTCCATGCCCGGATTGTCTGGACGACCTGCCATCGCAGGATCAATCCGAAGACGTGGTGCGGGCGAAGGTGCTGGAGGCGCATCGTATTTTGATGGACCTGAATGAGTCTAATCGCGAAGCCTTTCATGACTTGGTCAGTGCGCTGGAGCATCACTGATAGTTTTTAGTGTTGCCTGGAAGTGCTTTGCTCTCAAAGCAAAACGGGGCGCTCGATAAGAATCGGCGCCCCGTTTTGCATTCAGGCGATGTCGGTGAGCAGTTTTTCCAGTTTTTCCTGGTCGCGCGCGAATTGCCGAATGCCTTCGGCGAGTTTCTCGGTGGCCATCGGATCTTCGTTCATTGCCCAGCGGAACTGGCTCTGCTCAAGGCTTTGTCGGGCTTCGGCGGGCTGGCCACTGCTAAGTTTTCGTTCGAGCGGAGCCTGGTCATCGGCCAGTTGTTGCAGCAATTCCGGGCTGATGGTCAAGCGGTCGCAACCAGCTAATTGCTCAATCTGGCCAATGTTGCGGAAGCTGGCGCCCATGACCACGGTCCCGTAGCCATTGGCTTTGTAGTAGTTATAGATGCGTGTCACCGACTGTACGCCTGGATCTTCTGCGCCAACGAAATCACGCGCTTCAGCCTTTTTGTACCAGTCGTAGATCCTGCCCACGAATGGTGAGATCAGGAACACTCCGGCATCGGCGCAGGCCTGGGCCTGGGCGAAGGAAAACAGCAGCGTGAGGTTGCACTGGATGCCGGCTTTTTCCAGTTGCTCGGCGGCGCGGATGCCTTCCCAGGTCGAGGCGATCTTGATCAGCACCCGTTCGCGGCCGATGCCGGCCTGGTCATACAGGTCGATCAAGCGCTCGGCACGGCGCAGGGTGGCTTCGGTATCGAAGGACAGGCGCGCATCGACTTCAGTGGAAATTCGACCCGGGATGATCTTGAGAATTTCCTGGCCGACTGTTACGCCGAAGCGGTCACAGGCTAAACCCAGATCACCCTGGCTGGTGCTGACTGCATTCTTCAGTAGCTGAGCGTAGCCGGGCATGGCGGCGGCTTTGAGTAGCAGTGAAGGATTGGTAGTGGCATCGACCGGCTGCATGCGGGCGATAGCATCGAGGTCGCCGGTATCGGCGACCACCGTGGTGAACTGCTTGAGTTGATCCAGCTTGGAGGTCATGACCTTGCCTTGTCGTTACTGATGCCATGACCTTACCCGAGTCAGCGCCCTTGCAGCAATTGCGCCGCTTGATCGAATAGTGCCAAGGGCTCGCTGGTCTGGTGAATATCCACCGACAGGAGCTGACGAAAGCGCCGTGCGCCATTGAAACCCTGGGCCAGGCCAAGCATGTGGCGGGTGATGTGGTGCATGCTGCCGCCCTCGGCCAGGTGCGCGACGATATAGCCGCGCATCGACTGCATCGCCTCTAATCGGCTGAGCGCCGGTGCCGTCGAGCCGAACAGTTGCTGATCGACCTGCGCCAGTAGATAAGGATTGTGGTAAGCCTCGCGACCCAGCATTACGCCATCGAAGGTCTGCAGGTGCTCCTGGCATTGCTCCAGGGTCTTGATGCCGCCATTGAGGATGATCTGCAGGTCCGGAAAGTCGTGTTTGATCTGCGCGACGATGTCGTAGCGCAGCGGCGGTACATCGCGGTTTTCCTTGGGTGACAGGCCTTCGAGAATGGCGATGCGCGCATGCACGGTAAAACTCTGGCAGCCGGCGTCTCGTAGCGTACCGACGAAATCGCACAGCTGCGCATAGCTGTCACGGCCATTGATGCCGATGCGGTGCTTGACCGTCACAGGGATGCTCACCGCATCCTGCATGGCCTTAACACAGTCGGCGACCAGCTGTGGATGGCCCATCAGGCAGGCGCCAATCATATTGTTCTGCACCCGATCGCTGGGGCAGCCGACGTTGAGGTTAACCTCGTTATAGCCCGCCTGTTGCGCCAGCTTGGCGCAGGCTGCCAGATCTCCCGGAACGCTACCGCCGAGCTGCAGTGCCAATGGGTATTCCGCCGCGCTATGGCGCAGGAACCGCGCCGTATCACCGTGCAACAGAGCGCCAGTGGTAACCATCTCGGTATAGAGGAGGGCGTTCGTCGACAGTTGGCGGAGAAAGAATCGGCAGTGCCTATCTGTCCAATCCATCATCGGCGCAACGGAGAAGCGTCGAGACACTGTAGGTGGCGTGTTTGTTGGGTTTGAGGCTGATTCTAGGGGCATCGGTTCATGTCAATTGGTGGCCGAAAAAGCTTGTTTTTGCCTGTTTTCGCAAGCTTGGTGCTAAAATTTAGCACTGGATGATCAGCTTTTAGCACTGGAGGTGAGCGCAGTGGGAACGATCACTAAGCGCTTGAACAAAAGCGGGCAGGTCAAGTACACGGCCCAGATTCGGTTGCGACGAAAAGGGGTAATAGTCTACCAAGAAAGCCAATCGTTCGACCGAAAACAGGTGGCCCGTGCCTGGATGACCAGGCGGGAGGCTGAGCTGGCACAACCTGGCGCTCTCGATAGCGCGTCACGTAAGGCCGTGCCGCTCAAGAACATCATTGCGCGCTACCTTGAGGAGTACGAAAGGATCCGGCCGCTGGGCAAGACTAAGCGTGCGACCTTGTGCGCGATCAGTGAGACTTGGTTGGGCGGTGTCCTTGATAGCGAGCTGACAAGTCAGAAATTGGTCGAGTATGCGCAGTGGCGCATAAGCAAGGAGGGCGGCGGCGTGCAAGCTCAGACTGTCGGCAATGACCTTTCGCACTTGGGGGCGGTGATGGGTGTTGCCAGGCCTGCTTGGGGCTATGAGGTAGATTCAGTCGCGATGAGTGATGCCCGCAAGGTTCTGCGCAAGCTGGGTATGGTCAGTCGGAGCCGCGAGCGTGATCGGCGGCCGAGCAAGGACGAACTGGATAAGCTACTTTCCTGCTTCTTTGAGCTACAAGACCGTAGACCTAGCGCTATCCACATGCCCAAGGTGATCGCCTTCGCGATCTTCTCGACCCGTCGGCAGGAAGAAATCACCAGGATTCGTTGGGAAGACCTGGATGAGCAACGCCAGTCGGTTCTCGTCAGGGATATGAAGAATCCTGGGCAGAAGATCGGCAACAACGTCTGGTGTCATCTGCCGGATGAAGCCTGGAAGATCCTGCAGAGCATGCCCAAATCGGGCCGAGAGATCTTCCCCTATTGCTCGGACTCAATTTCTGCTTCCTTTACCCGTACCTGCAAGTTTCTCGAGATCAAAGACCTGCATTTCCATGACCTTCGCCATGATGGTGTGAGTCGGTTGTTTGAGATGGACTGGGATATTCCTCGCGTAGCCAGTGTTTCTGGGCATCGTGACTGGAACTCAATGCGTCGTTACACGCATTTGAATGGTCGAGGGGATCCATACAAGGAATGGACTTGGCTGGGCAAGATCATCGCCGCCCCTGTAGAGCTTGGGGCTCGGGTGCCAAGTGAGGCTGATCCTGGCTTGGCCAGGGCGGTTCAGGCTAAGCGCCGTCCCGTCAACTGATCCCTTTCTTTGATCGCTGCCGCTCGCTGCCTGTCGATATAGGCAGCGAGATCCTCGAGGTGTATTCCAAGGTTTGCCTTCTGGGAGTTTGCGCCGAGGCGCACTACCGGCAGATCAATCTCACCCATGAGCCTTTTGCGTTTGAACTTGTCCACCGACAATCCAAGAAAGTCGCGGCAAACCCAGTCGATGGGGATGACAGCTTGTCCGTCGTATTGAGTCATTAGCAAAAACAGTGTCTTCATCACTCCACGTGCCTCATTGATTATCCTATTCGCAGCCTAAGAGGCAGAGGTCATGATTAAAACCAGCTGTAGAAAATGGGGGCGTAGGTGTGGGTGGGTCAGGGGTGCCATTGCACCAGCATAAAGGCCAAGCAGCTATTCCTAGCACTTGCCGACCGTCACCAGCATGCCTGGCTGGATCATGTTTCGCTGGATGGTGTGTATCTCGGCAAGGGGAAGCGCTGCCTGGTCCCTGGGGGGCACTTGAACCCGACTTACCAAATAACCTTGCCGGCGGATCTGGATGAGCACCTGGGATAGACATATCCGACTAGGTGCATGTCAAAAATCCTTTAGGCCGACTCTGAGCCTCAGTTTTTCTTAACTGAGGCAAGAAGACCTTTATTTCAGGCGTTTGTATTGGTTTTTTCTTAATGTCATAGGTCGGCATCTTCCGAACGTCTGGTGTCGACCGCGGTAGATCGGGCCGTGGATGAGTCCGAGGGCGTTGGCAGCCCAGGGATCATGTGCTGCGCCAGCGTTTCACCGCCTTGCTCCGTATTTTGCCGGTTAGCCATTAAGCGATGGCGGCAAAGCGCTCGATATGGGGTTGCTCGCGATGCCTTGCTTGCCACAAGTCATAATCGGTTTGTACGTCCAGCCAGGTGCGTGCTCTGCCAACGCCGGCCCGTTCCAGGCGAACGGCCAGGTCTGGGCTGATCGGTGCCTGGCCGTGCAGGACGAGGGACAAGGATTCACGTGCAAAACCAAGGCGACGGGCCAGTTCGGCAATGCTGATGCCCAGTTCGGGTATCACGTCTTCGAGCAGCGTTTCGCCGGGATGTGGCGGGTTGAATATGACCATTAATAATGGGGGATAGAAGTCAGAAAGACGCTGAGTTACTTGCTGGCTGCCTCTGCCAGCACGCGATTTTGACGCTCGGTGGCTTTTTTCAACACGCGCTCATACACACGCTTCTTCTCGCCAGAAGAGGCGTTACGAATGAAATCAGCAAAGGGGGTGGAGGGGACAGTCTTTGCTTTGGTGATGCCGAACATTTTAGGCCTCGCTCAAGTTGAGCATCCGCTCTAGGGATGCACGATCATATTTTTCGGCCACATGGTTGTCAATTTGATCGATGTTCGCATGGTATGCGCGGTGTGATCCGTCATTGTCCTTCTGTAGCAGATCGACCCGGATGGTCTTGCCGAACTGCCGCTTCAAGCGGTTGGCCACGTCACGGGCGGCAAAGTACTGCTGGATGAAATGCTCAGGTCGGATGCGCCGCCCTTCAGCTGCCTCGCGAGCGCGGACAAAATCCCACGCGAAATGCGGCTCCTGATACACATACAGTATCTGTACAAAACGCAGTTTATCCAGGGAACGCTGCAGATTTTTTTCCGCCACCTCATAGTTCGACAAGGTGCCATCGAGCAAAAAGCTCTGCTTCTGTTTCAGCGCCAGGTCGTGAATCTTTTCCACGAGGATGGAAATCGCACGCTGGAACAGCCAGGAGTTGTCGCCGGTATAGCCAGGCAGCTCGTTGCGTAGTTCATCCGGGTCAATCCGCAGCACCCGGTTGCCATTCTGCTGGTACAGCTCTAGTAGCTCAATGGAGGTTTCTGTCTTGCCTGCGCCCGGCGAGCCGGCCATAAACACCGAAACCGGGTCGTCTTCCGGCAGGAAAATGGTCGGATCGGTCAGGCGCTTGGCGATGGCTTTTTTGTTTGCCTTAGCAAACGCCAGGGCCTCGGCCTCCAGCTGCTTTTCCTGATCCGTCATGCTCATCCTGGTGTCAAACATGGGGGTACGTCGATTCCTTTCTGGCGAGAAGGCCGGGTCTACAATGGCTGCATTATGCGGGGAGCGGCGCACGTTTTGCAGCAGATAAACCGGGCGAGACTCGGGAAATGGCGGCCCCTGAATGGCATCCAGGCAATCAGCGGTAAACCTCCAGCCCGGCCCACTCCTACGGTTTAACTAGTTGCAGATACCAGATATTCACGTATGGCAGTGCATACCGACTCCGATTTTTTTTGGCGTCCTACTGGCGGTCGAGTGGCACGCTGTCTATGCCCTTAGCCCGTGGTGGCTCTTCTGAACACCCGGTCCCTCGCCATAAACGCTTCCAGCATGTGCGGGATGAGCGTCAGGGCATCGACCTCTTCGCCATAGGCCTGCGCGTGCAACGCCGCATAGCGCTCAAGGTCAGCCTTCAGGCTGGCTGGACAGGTAAAGGTGACTTTCAGGTTCTCGGTCTTGGGCAAGGGGCCGAGACGTAGCTTGTTCATGCTCATTAATGGTTCCTCCGTTGAATGAACAAGGGTTGGTAAGGGCGTAGTGCCAGGTCACGGTTGACGATCACGCGCAGTGGCAACCCTGGGCGTTGGGTCAGCGTGGGCTGGATATCGAGATTGCGCCGGGTGACTTCCTGGCCGACCTGGTTGACCGTGTCCTGCAGGCTGTCGCGCCCGGCGATGATGATTCGGTCGCCGTCGGTGCGGTTGGTAGGAGCTGCGAGTTCGGCGCCGATACCTAGCAGGCTGGTCATGGCTGCGCCGGCGGCAATGCGGTCCCAGTGCCAGTCAACGCCATCTTCTAGGCCGGCATAGCCGGCGGTGTCGCTGCCAACTAGGTTGTCGAGTTGGAAGGACGAGGCGTCCGGCAGGATCACCCGCTGCCACACCACCTGCACGCGACTCTGGCCGTAGCTCACCTGGCTGTTATAGCGGCCCAGCAGACGCGAACCTTGGGGGATTAGCACATGCTGGCCGGTGGCACTGTCGTAGACTGGTTCGGTCACCGTGGCGATTACATCGCCCGGTAGGTCTGATTTGATACCGGTGACCAGGGCAGCAGCGATCACGGTGCCGGCCATGACCTGGTAGGGCGAGCCGGGCATTTGCACAAATCCAGAATTACGTATTTGTGGGGATGCGGATTTACTGAGAAACGCCTCTTTCTGCTCCTGGCTGTTCTGCGTTGATCCGGCGCTTGCAGGGACTGCGGCAGTCGAGGCGAGCCCGGCCGCCATGGGATCGAATCCGGTCAGTCGCGAATGTATCGGCGGGCTTTCGGTCGGGGCACTGGTACTTGTCGTTCGCCCGCCACCCGAGCGGAAAAATACGGAGGACAGCGCTGCTTCTTCGGCTTCCTTGAGCCTGGCCAGGCGCTCGGCCTCAGCCGGGTCAGGGCCCGCATGGCGGTAGTCATAGCTCTGGGCCTGCTGCTCCGCTCTGAGGATGGGCCCGCCCAGATCGCCGGGCAGGGGTGGCCCCAGTTGCGGCACTTCGGGTGCCGAGGGTGGCGGCAGTTGCGAGTAGTCGGCGGGTAACTGCTCCAGCCCCTCGGAACGGGCCACGCGGTCGACGTTGTACAACTCGGTTTGCTCTGCACCTTGCCGGCGCTGTGGCGGCTGCAGTGACCAGAGCATGGCGCCGAGCACTGCAGTGGCCAGCCCACCCGCTAGGACGGCCAGCATCCGCGGGTTGAGGCGCGTGACCGGGCGCGGTTGCGCACGCAGTTCGAGACTTTCCGGGGCCACCTTGGACGGTAGCTCTGCGGACTGGGTATCCTGGACGTTATCGACAGCGCTCATGCTCAGGGCCTCCGCGCTATACCATCGGTGCGCTCGATCCTCACCACATCGCCCTTGTCTGCGCCGAGGCGCAACTCGGCGGCACCGAACAGCCGATCCACGATGTAGTAGGGCGAGCGGAAGCGGTAGTTGACTAACTGGCCGTCGCCCTCCGGGCCGATGACGAACAACGGCGGCAGTTCGCCTTGGGCGATGCCCGCAGGAAACTGGATATAGACCTTCTGACCGTCGTCGAACGCGCGCAGCGGCTTCCACGGCGGATTGCTGCCACTGATCGCATAGCGAAAACGCAACTGCTCCAACGCCAGGCCGGCTTCGACCGGTGCTGCCGCCTGAGCGGCGTTGGCCCGACGCTGCAGTGCGAGCATGCGATCCTTGGGGTAATCCCAGGACGCCGAGGCCATCCAGGCCTGCTCGGTAGACGTCAGTTCGATCAGGTAGGTGCGCCGCGTCGTGGTGATGACCAGGTTGGTCTTGAGGTCGCTGCGTGTGGGTTTAACCAGCACACTGATGCGAAGCTCCTCACCACTGCCGCTGGAGGTTTCGCCAACGATCCAGCGCACGGTGTCGCCTGCGGCCACGGTGACCAGTTCTTCGCTTGCCTGCAGGTTGATCACCGTCACCCGGCCTGGGCTGGTGTACACCTGATACAGCGCGCCATCGGAAAACGGCCACACCTGAATGGCGTTGATATAGCCCTCCCGGGTTGGCGCAATGCGCGCGTCCCGGTTGGCACGTGAGACACGCACCTGCTCATCGGCGGGTTCCTTGGCAGGGGTGGTCGGCTTGGTATCTGGAAGCGGTTTCAGCTGTGCCGGCAAGGCCAGTGGCTGCGGCACTGCCACCACCTCGATGGGCTTGGGCGGTTCCGGCAGGCGTTGGGCTTCCACTGGCTCGTCGAGGGCAATGGTAGGCGGCGGTTTACCCTGGCTGGCGCAACCGGCCAGCATGGCCAGCAGGAGAGGGCAGGCGTAAAGGTAGGTGGAGGTCTTCATGGGGTCTTGGCTCCTTGCGTAGTGTCCAGTTCACGGCTCCACGACAGGCCGTTGACGTAGATGCCCAGAGGATTGCGGCGCAGCTTTTCCTCGCTACGTGGAGGCTGCAACACGATCGATATCACCGCAGTCCAGCGCTCTATGCCCGCAGCCGCGCCATTCACATAGCGGCGCTCGTTCCAGCGCACCTGGAACGAGTTGTCACTGGCGCGCACGACACTGCTCAACTCGACGGTCACCGATTCCTTGCCGACTCGGGTAAAGGGATCGTTGGCGCGGGCATAGTCGTTGAGCGTCGCAGCGCCCCGGTCGGTGGTGTAGTGGTAGGCCTCCAGCCAGTTCTGCCGTACCACAACAGGGTCGATGGATAGCGAGCGCACCAGACCGATAAAGCGCGCCAGGTGGTGAGCCATCTGCGCATCGTTGGGTTGGTAGGTGCTGGCCGCCTCGCCAACTGCCCGCACCTGGCCGGCACTGTCGACCTCCACCACATAGGGCGTGACCATCGACTGGGCCGAACGCCAGACCAGACCACCAGCCATCAGCAAGGCCAGGCTCAGGCAGCCGAAGGCCATCAAGCGCCAGTTCTTCGCTTGCGCCAGGCTTGCCCCCATACGCTGATCCCATACCTGCGCCGCTCTCTGGTAAGGCGTTGCAGGTGCCGGAGTGTCGCTGTAACGCACCTGAGGGCGCTTGAATCGCATGCTTGTTCTCCTTCACGAATTCGATGGGTCGCGCACCTGTGGTCCAGGAGCTGAACCGCCGGCATCACCACCACGCAGGGTGTGGGCAACGGTGGTGGCGGCATGGGTGAGTTGTTGCTTGCGCTGTAGGCGTTTGGCCCAGTCGGGTTGCTTGGCGGGCGCGCCTGGCGCGGCGCTCGCAGCGGAGGCGCTACCTGCTATAGATCCTGCTGGCTGGGCTCCCTGGGGCATGGGGGTGTTCGCCGTTTGTGCGCCGCCCATGGCCAGGCGTGCTGCGCCCGGAGCCATACGTGCGCCGGCCATCACGGCACCGCCGACACCTGTGGCAAGCGCCGCAGCTCCAGCCGCCATCCCCGCGGCGCCAAGGGCAGTGCCGGCAGCGGCTCCGGCACCCAGTTGCGGTGCACCGGAGACCAGGCCGGTGGCGATACCAGGGCCAAAAATGCCCAGGCCCAACAGCGCCAGGGCGGCGAGCATGACTACCAGCGCGTGATCGATGGAGGGCTTGTCCGTCAACGTCTGAAACTCAGCGAACAGACTGGAGCCGATGCCTACTATCACCGCCAGCACCAGCACCAGCACCTTGATACCAGAGGAAACCACATTGCCCAGCACCTTCTCAGCGAGAAAGGCGGTCTTGTTCCACAGCGCGAAGGGCACTAGGACGAAGCCGGCGAGGGTGGTCAACTTGAACTCGATCAGCGTGACGAACAGCTGGATGGCCAGGATAAAGAAGCTGATCACCACCACAGTCCAGGCAAGGAGCAGGACAACGATGGTGTCAAGGTTTCCGAAGACTTTGGGGAAGCCACTGAGATTGCTGATTTGCTCCAGCATAGGTCGGCCAGCTTCGATGCCGATGGACGCCAACCGTCCTGGCTGGAGAAACTCGGCTTGGGTCAGCGCGGAGCCTGAGGCAAGCAGGCCCAGCCCGGCGAAGGAGCGGAAGATGATCTCGGCCAGGGTATTGAAGTTGCCGATGATGAAGGCGAAGGCTCCGACATAGAGGGTCTTCTTGATCAGCTTGCTGATAACGTCCTCTCCGCCCATGGTCCAGAACAGGCCGGCCAGGGTCATGTCGATCACCACCAGCGTGAGGGTGAGAAAAGCCACCTCGCCGCCGAGCAGGCCGAAACCCGAATCGATGTAGCGCGAGAACACATCGAGGAAATGATCGATCACGCTGACATCGTTCACTGCACGTCCCCCTCGAAACTCGCGGGAATGGCTGGCAGGCTTTCGGGAGTCTGGAACTCATCTGGCAGAGCGCAACCAGAGTAAAAACGCTCATGCAGAGGCGCGTGCTGCCTGGCTTCATCGGGTTTGCCGCCGCTGCCACAGGCAGCCAGTACGAGCAGAACCGTTATCAGCAATGGAGCTTTCATAGCACCCCCCACTACCGGTAGAACTGCACGGGATGAGGGGTGTAGGGCGTGCCGCTGCCCATAAAGCGCCGCCGCAGTTCGCGGGCTTCCTCTACCGCCGCAGCCTGGCGCGCCAGCTCCAGGGCGATGGCGCGGTTCTGGGTGATCTGCAACTGCTGCGCCTGGATCGACTGCTTGGCCTGCAGGGCCAGCAGTTGGTTGGTGGCCTGGCTGGCCTGCAGTGCGCCGCTGGCCGACTGACTTCGGTTGACCAGGTCGGCCAGCACGCTCTCGTCCTGGGCCAGGTTCTGCGCCACCTGGGCTTGCATGCGCATGGCGGTGTGCAGGCCATCAAGTCCCTGCTTCCAACGCGCGCGTGTGTCCTGAGCCATGCGCTCGTCACTGACGGAGCTGGTGTATTCGGCTGGATACAGACGGGTAAATTCCTGGTCCAGACGCTGTACGTCAAAAGCCAAACCTTGGGCCTCGGCCAGCAATCGCTCGGTGCTAGCCAGGGTCGTGCGCAAGCGATTGAGCACGTTGATGTCCAGGGTTTCCAGGTTGCGGGCCTGGTTCAGCAGCATCTGCGTTTCGTTCTGCAGTTGGCTGGCCTGGTTGTTGATCACCTCCAGGGTGCGCACCGCGGTCAGCATGTTTTGCACCAGGTTGGTCGGGTCGATGACGGTCATTGCGTTCGCCGGCTGGGCTACCAGCAAACCTAGGCTTAATAAGACGGCGATGGGCGTAAGGCGGGTGCGAGGCGTCATGGCAGCTGCTCCTTGCGTTGCGAGGTATGGGCGGTAAGCAGGTCGGCGGCCCAGCCAAGCTGACGATGACGTAGCCAGGCGGGGGCGAAGCCCGTGTCATCAGCGCCCTGCAGGATCTGGCTGATTTCGCGCTGCTCGGCAGGGCTTGCAGCGGTTGTGAAGGCCTGTGCCACCGGTCCCAGGTCGAGGTCGAACAGCCGGTTGCCCAGGCGCGACTGGTAGTAGTAGTCACGCTTGGGCGTGGCTTGGGCGATGATCTCGATCTGCCGGTTGTTGAGCCCGAATCCCTGGTAGATGCCGCGAACCTGCGGCTCGCTGGCCTGCGGATTGGGCAGGAAGATGCGGCTCGCGCAGCTCTCGATGATCGCGGCGGCGATGCTGGAGTTCTGGATATCGGCGAGGGACTGGGTGGCGAAGATCACCGAGACATTCTTCTTGCGCAGGGTCTTGAGCCACTGGCGGATGCGCGCGGCAAAAAGCGGGTCGTCGAGAAACAGCCAGGCTTCGTCGAGGATCAGCAGGGCAGGAGCCCCATCGAAGCGCGCCTCGAAGCGGGCGAACAGGTAGCCGAGCACGGCCGCTACTGCCGCTTTGCTGTGCATCAGCTCTTCCATCTCGAAGCACTGCACGTCGGCGGTACCCAGGCGATCCGTGTCCGCGTCCAGCAGCCTGCCGTGAGCACCACCCAGCACATAGGGCTGCAGGGCCTGACGCAAGGTGTTGTCCTGCAGCAGCATGCACAGCCCTGTCAGCGTGCGCTGCGCCTCAGGCGCACCGGCCAGGCTAGTGAGGGCCGTCCAGAGGGCCGCTTTCTGGTCCGGGCCGACGGCTACACCCTCATGCAGCACACGGCCTTCCAGCCACTCGGCGGCCCAGGTGCGATAGCTGTCCTGATCGATGCGCGCCAAGGGCTGGAAGGCCAGGTCGCCATCACCGCCCAGCTCGTAATGCTCACCCGCTAGTCCTAGGACCGTCGCACGCAGTGAGCGGCCCATGTCAAAGATGAACAGGCGTGAGCCGGGGTAGCGGCGAAACTGCAGGGCCAGGGTTGCCAGCAACACCGACTTGCCCATGCCGGTCGGCCCCACCACGAGGGTGTGGCCGACGTCGCCGACGTGGGTGACCAGGCGGAAAGGCGTAGCCCCATCGGTACGGGTCACCACCAGCGGCGGGCCGTCGAGGTGGGCGTTACGCGCAGGGCCAGCCCACACCGCCGACAGCGGCATCAGGTGCGCCAGGTTGAGTGAGGAGATGATCGGTTGGCGCACGTTGGCGTAGGCGTTGCCCGGAATGGACGATAGCCAGGCCTCCACCGCGTTGAGGCTTTCAGCGATGGTGACGAAGCCTCGGCCCTGAATCACCCGCTCGACCAGGCGCAGCTTCTCGTCGGCTACTCGTGCGTCGGCGTCGCTCACCGTAACGGTCACGGTCACATAGCCGAAGGCGACCTGATCGGCTCCGAGTTCCTGCAGGGCTGCATCGGCGTCGCTGGCCTTGTTCGAGGCATCGCTGTCGACCAGCGGGCTTTCCTGCTGAAACAGGGTCTCACGCAGCAGGGCCAGAACACCCTTGCGCTTGGCGAACCACTGCCGCCGTAGGCGCACCAGTTCCTTCTCCGCCTCGTCCTTGTCCATGCAGATGAAGCGGGTCGACCAGCGATAGGCGATACCCAGTCGGTTCAGGTCGTCCAGCAGGCCGGGCCAGGTTGAGGTTGGGAAACCACGCACCGAGACCACGCGCAGGTGCTCCTCGCCCAGTCTGGGTGCCAGACCAGTGCTCAGCGGGCAGTCGGCCAGCAGGGCGTCCAGGTGGAAGGGCACCTCGGGAACAGCAATGCGCTGCCTGTGGGTCGACACCGTGGCGTGCAGATACGTCAGCGTCTGGCTGTCGTCGAGCCAGGCGACTTCTGGCATCACCCCCACGAGCAGGTCGTGCAAGCGTGCCGTCTCCGCCATGAAGGCGACCAGTCTCTCGCGCCAGTCGACGCCGCGTTGCGGCTTGTGCTCGTAGAGCAACCCAGCAGCACGCGAGCGCGACTCCTCGTTTGGCAAGTACAGCAGCGTCAGGTGATAGGCGCTCTCGAAGTGGCTGCCTTGCGCCTCGAAGGCGGCGCGGCGCTCTTCGTCAACCAGCCAGGACAGCGGCTCGGGAAACGCGCCTGCCGGGTAGCCGGCCGCGGTCAGGCGTTCGGCCTCGATGAACAATGCCCAGCCTGATCCCAGGCGGCGCAGGGCGTTATTCAGGCGCGCAGAGGTGGCCACCAATTCGCCCGCAGTGGCGCTGTCCAGGTCTGGCCCGCGAAAGCGCAGGGTGCGCTGAAACGAGCCGTCCTTGTTGAGTGCGACCCCAGGGGCGACCAGTCCGGCCCATGGCAACCAGTCGGCAAGTTGCGCAGGGCGCTGGCGGTATTCGGCTAGGTTCAGCATGGCGTCCCCCTCATACGTCAAGCAAGGGGCGATGTTTGATGTGCCGGGCGAAGACCTGCAGGAACTGCGGGTCCAGCCGTGCACCCCAGACGGCCAGCGAGTGGCCGACTAGCCAGAGCACCAAGCCCGGTATCCACAGTTGCAGGCCCAGCCCAACTACGGCGGCCAAGGTGCCGTTGAGAATGGCCACGTTGCGCGGCGCGCCGCCAAGCAGGATCGGCTCGGCCAGCGAGCGGTGCAGAGGCACCTCGAAGCCCGCGATGAAATCGCTATCAATAGTCATGCGATCAGCGCTCCGCCGGCAAAGCTGAAGAAGCTCAGGAAAAATGACGACGCGGCGAAGGCAATAGATAGGCCGAAGACGATCTGGATCAGCTTGCGAAAGCCGCCACTGGTGTCGCCGAAGGCCAGGGTCAGGCCGGTGACAATAATGATGATCACCGCCATGATTCGCGCCACCGGGCCTTGCACCGAGTCGAGAATCGACTGCAGCGGTCCCTCCCAGGGCATCCCGGAGCCGGCTGCGAAAGCCGGCAAGGCAATGCCCAGCAAAAGCGCGCCCACTGCCAGCGTACGAGCAGTCAGTTGACGATGGATGGGCAGGACAAAGGCTGCGGTCATTGCTGTTCTCCAGTGGCAGTGGGCAGGGATTGAGCGGTATCGGTGGTGTCGAGCCGGTAGCCGTGTTCGTCGTGGCCGACGACGCGGGCGATTTGCTGGACATGGCGGGCGCGGCCGCGCCCGGCGAGAAAAACCACCAGGTTGACCGCCTCGGCGATCAACGCGCGAGGGGCGGTCATGGCGATCTCGAGAATCAGTTGCTCCAGGCGCAACAGGGCTCCATGGGCGGAGCCGGCGTGGACGGTGGCAATACCGCCTGGGTGGCCTGTGCCCCAGACTTTGACCAGGTCCAGCGCTTCGCCGCCGCGCACCTCGCCGACGACCACACGGTCGGGACGCAGGCGCAGGGTGGTGCGTACCAGGTCGGCCATGGACACCACGCCGCTACGGGTTCGCAAGGCAACATGGTCATGTGCGCAGCACTGCAACTCGACCGTGTCCTCCAGCACCAGAACGCGGTCACCCGTACTGGACACTTCAGCGAGCAGGGCATTGGCCAGGGTGGTCTTGCCGGTGCTGGTTCCGCCGGCCACGAGGATGTTCTGCCGACTGAGTACTGCTTCTCGCAGGTAGTCGGCTTGCGTGGGCGTGAGAATGCCATCTGCCACGTATTGGGCCAGCCGTATCACGCTCATGGCGCGTTTACGCAGTGCGAAGGTCGGTCCAGATACGATGGGCGGAAGTAATCCTTCGAAGCGCTCGCCTGTTTCCGGCAGTTCGGCGCTTAGCAGCGGCTTGCCACGGTGCACCTCCGCACCGATGTGCGCGGCGACCAAGCGGATGATGCGTTCGCCGTCGTCGACTGAAAGCGTGCCCAGTATTGCCCGGCCGCTGGAGAGCCGGTCGAGCCAGAGCTTCCCGTCGGGGTTGAGCATGACCTCCACCACGTCGGGGTCTTCCAGCGCAGCGGCGATCAGCGGGCCCATCGCCGTGCGCAGCATGCGGGTGCGGCGATCCAAGGCGGTAGCGGCCGCCGCCAGCGTTGTGTGCGGGGCTGCGGTCATGGCTGCTCTCCCGAACCTTGGGGGATGTCCAACCACTGGGCGTCAGGCTGGATCTCCTCCTGTACGTCCCTGACCAGGCTGCGTCCGCGCTGCAGGTGGCGGCCCAGTTGCTCGACGAACTGGGCGAAGCGCAGCTTGCCTTGAGCCCGTGCGGCGTCCTGGTGTGCCTCGGGCACTGGCGTGCTGACCGTCAGGTAGTAGCGCACATAGAGCGCCATGGTCTCGATCAGAATGTTCTGATCGCGCTCCAGTCGTTCGAACTGGCGAGACAATCGATCCAGGCGCTTGGCAATGGCCGCCTCACGCTGGTCACCGGAGTCCGGCGATAACCAGGAGGCGAGCGCTGCGGCAATGATCGAGGACTTCGACACACCTTTCTTGATCGCCAGTTCGTTCAGGCGCTTGGCGTGCTCCGGTTGGATGAACAGGTTCAGGCGGGCTCGGCTCATAGGGCTATTCCGTCGTCAGGGTCGAGGGCGGCCAGTCGAGCCGCGCGTTGCAGCCGCGGCTCGAGCTGGGAGGGGAAGGGCGCGGGAGCGTCGTCCTCGTCGAGGAGAAACAGATCGCTGGCCGGGTTATCGGGATCCGGCAGGTGATCGATTTCCGTCAGCTCGGGCTGGCGACGTGGGCCGCCGTCGTCGAGGCCTTCGCTGTTCTGGGTTTCTGCACGCGGGACGGAAACGGCTGTCGGCAGGGCCAGGGCACTCCAGTCATCTGCCCGGGTTGCTGGTGCATCGGCGTACCCGCCGGGCTGCAGTTGAGGGGCCGGCAGCACCCGGCGCTGGAAGTTGGCGTCGGCGAAGTAGCGCAGCTTCTTCGCCCGGATCGGTGCGTGGCCGGAGAGCATCACCACCGATTCGTCGGTAGGCAGTTGCATCACCTCGCCCGGCGTCAGCAGAGGGCGAGCGGTCTCCTGGCGCGACACCATCAGGTGCCCCAGCCAGGGAGCCAGCCGGTGGCCGGCATAGTTGCGCTGCGCGCGCAGCTCGGTGGCGGTACCGAGCGTCTCGGAGATGCGCTTGGCGGTGCGCTCATCGTTGGTGGCGAAGGTCACCCGCACATGGCAGTTGTCGAGGATCGAGTGGTTCTGGCCATAGGCCTTGTCGATCTGGTTGAGCGACTGTGAGATCAGAAAGGCGCGCAGCCCGTAGCCGGCCATAAAGGCCAGAGCCGACTCGAAGAAGTCCAGCCGACCCAGCGCGGGGAACTCGTCGAGCATCAGCAGCAGCTTGTGCCTACGTTCGATGCCGTCGGCACCGTCCAGGGATTCGGTCAGGCGACGCCCGACCTGATTGAGGATCAGGCGGATGAGTGGCTTGGTGCGGCTGATGTCGGAGGGCGGCACTACCAGGTACAGCGAGACAGGGTGTTTGGCCGAGATAAGGTCGGCGATACGCCAGTCGCAGCGCGCGGTCACGCTGGCCACTGTGGGGTCGCGGTACAGGCCAAGGAAGGACATGGCCGTGGACAGCACACCCGAGCGTTCGTTTTCGCTTTTGTTGAGTACCTCGCGGGCAGCGGAGGCCACAACCGGGTGAGGTGTCTTGCCGAGATGAGGTGTGGTCATCATCCGGTGCAGGGTCAGCTCGAAGGTGCAGGCAGGGTCTGAGAGGAAGTTGGCGACCCCGCGCAGGGTCTTGTCATCGCTGGCATACAGCACGTGCAGGATGGCACCGACCAGCAGTGCATGGCTGGTCTTCTCCCAGTGATTACGTTTTTCCAGAGCGCCTTCTGGGTCGACCAGGATGTCGGCGATGTTTTGTACGTCGCGCACCTCATGGGTGCCGCGGCGTACTTCCAGCAATGGGTTGTAGGCTGCCGAAGCCGGGTCGGTAGGGTTGAACAGCAGACAGTGCGAGAAGCGTGAGCGCCAGCCAGCGGTCAGGCTCCAGTTCTCGCCCTTGATGTCGTGGATAACCGCAGAGGCCGGCCAGGAGAGCAGGGTGGGCACCACCAGACCAACGCCCTTGCCCGAGCGTGTTGGTGCGAATGCCAGAACATGTTCGGGGCCTTCATGGCGCAGGTACTGCTCATCAAAGAGGCCGAGGAAAACGCCTGCCGCTCCAGTCAGCCCGGCCTTGCGCACCTCGTCCTTATCGGCCCAGCGTGCCGAGCCGTAGGTGGTGACTCTTCGTGCCTGACGGGCGCGCCAGATGGCCATGCCGATTGCCACCAGCACCGCCACAAGGCTGCTTCCAGCCGCGATGGCCCCGCCGAAGTTGAAGATGTCAGGCGCGTAGGCATCGAAGAAGAACCACCACTCGAACAGCCGCCAGGGGTGGTAGATAGGGACTCCGAGCAACTCGAACCACGGGGCCCCCAAGCGGGCCTGGTAGTCAAGCGCCGCAGCCGTCCACTGGGTAGCGGTCCATACACCTGACAGGGTGACGGCCAAAACCGCCAGCACATGGCCGTACAGCACTGTTGTCGCTTGCATCCCTGAACCCAACCTCTCCGGCAAAATGCACGGCACGCAAATGTGCCGCGTGCGAGAGATTCGGCAAAGGTGGAGAAGGGGTCAAAGACCGTTTGGGTGGGTAATCTTGTGCAGGCAGGCAACAGTTCCGGCTATGGTATGGAGCAGAGGAGAACTGCAGCGCAGGGCGTAGAGAGTATGCTCATCTTGAGTAAACAATTTAGTGGTGGAGCACTGCCGAAAATACCCATCTAGTATTTAGCCGCAAGGGATGAACGGCAGGATCGCCCAGAAACGGTCAGTCGCGATAGGCAGCTACCGGCCAAAAGCGGTCAGTCGTGACAGACAGTAATCTGTCCAATTGCGGACGATCGGTACATAAAACGCAGCCGGGGGATTCCGTGTGACAAAGGTTCACATAAGGGTAACAAAAACGTAACGCAGCAAGCCCAGTCTGCTGGGACACAACGATCTTCGTTGTGTGCTCATATTTTTGCCGACCATTGGTTGGCATTTTTTTTGCGTGATTGAACGCCATGGAAAGGCCAGCATCTTTGAAACACTCGCACAGAGGGGAGCGGTCATGGATATTACAGCTGGGAAATTGTTGCAGGGCGATAGTGA
Source organism: Pseudomonas sp. (assembly GCF_030683065.1). GTDB lineage: Bacteria > Pseudomonadota > Gammaproteobacteria > Pseudomonadales > Pseudomonadaceae > Aquipseudomonas. The sequence continues at coordinate 10,084 of NZ_JAUXMX010000040.1, read as the reverse complement.
GGTCTGGCGGGTGACTGCTGACAGCATGGCCTTCTCGTTTTCCTGTCAAGCTTCGGCTTTGACGTTTGCCGCCAAACTCAAAGAGCGGATCGATGCACCCCATAGTCTGCCAAATGAAAAACCGGCGCGCTCTAATCAGGAGTCGTCCGCCAATCCTTAGGAATTGCTTTGAACGCTGATCAGCCCTTGTTCTTCACCAGCGAGAACATCCGCACCCGGTCGTTGATTTCCTGGAATGTATGACGAAAGGCATCCGGTTGTTCGCTGATGCACGGGTCGGCGAAGTTCCAGACCAGCACCTGTTCTGAACTGGGCAGCAGTTGCTCCTCGTCGGAGGACTTGTCGCACAGGTCGATCAGGTAGTCGAAGTGTTGGCCACTGAACTCATCAATGGATTTGCTACGCAGGTCAGCAGCGGAAACACCTGCACGTTCCAACGCGGTGATGGCCCGTGGGTCGATCTGTCCAGGCTGAAGACCACCGCTGTGGGCCTCGAAGTGCTCGCTGTCGAGGTGACGCAGCAATGCTTCTGCCATAGGCGAACGCGCGTCGTTAGCAGTACAGATGAAAAGGATACGTAGCTTGTCGCTCATACCTATCTCCAATGGCTTACTAGCATGCGCCTAGACGATAGACCAATTTTGCCAATACGAGTGCTTGTGTGCGGGACCGTTAATCTTGGACTTGTTCGCCGAAATAAAGAGGCCCGCCAGCACAAGCAGCCTGCTCTCGGCCTCTTCTAGCGCCTTGACCGCCTCGCTTTGCCACTGCTGCCGGAGCGGTTCAAGATCTGACTCCTGACAAGCCCGGAGTGACCACTGATAGCGGTCATGCCAGGCACCAAGGGACGATTGCACGGCTTTCAGAACGCTAACCGCCTCCGGCGATATAGGCGAGTGCTGCGGGTAAGCGTCAGCAGCGTAACGGTTGCGTTTGACCAGCAGCCTGATGCGATGTGGGTCGTGTTGCATGTTGGTCAGCGCTTCTTGCAGACGCACCATCTGCTTGCGCAGCCGTTTGCGAAGTAGCTTGTCCAACTTGCGCAGCTCGCCCTCCCGTTCAGCTGCGCGAGCGACCTCCGGCCATGCGTCCAGCCGGGCGAATAGCTCTCGCAACTCTGTACTTTGCAGAATCTCAACGTAGTGGGATGCCAGCATGGCCTCGCGGGTGCTGGCCGGCCCGCTTAGACCGCGTTTGCGCAACTCGTCAGCCAACACCTCCAGGTCACGGACCGGAGTGGTCAGCTGTCCGACTGCGGCGGCGGCTTCGTCCAACGCTTCCACACCGTCTCTGCCACGCAGGGGGTTGAGCAGGCTCCGCAGACGCCGCACATTGATGCGTAAGTCATGCAGGGCTTCAGCATCGGTTCTACCATCGAGGCGTGCGCAAGCGTGGTAGAGGCTAATTTCGATCTGAAAAACATGAGCAACGACCGCGTCGACTATTGACATCTTTCCCTCATGCATGGGGTGGGGTCAGGTTGAAAGAGCCAAGGCTCACACCAAATAGTGAGGCACCTGGAAGCATAGCTATCGAACTGCGAGAGGCTAGCTCAACTCTCTAATAGTTGGAACAATGCCTGAAACTGTTGCGTCAGCTTATGCCTCGGGTCTAGATAAATCAGCGGCTTGCAGACATGGTGCGACTCGCGCATCTTCACCGAACTCATCAAGTAGGCCGGTAGCAATGGCAGTCCTTCCAAAGCCAGTTCATCGAGCAACTGCCGAGGCAGTGATGCATGGGATTGGAACTGGTTGACCACGATGCCTTCGAGTCTCAAGTTCTCATTATGGTCTGCCTGGATTTCCTCAATTTCACCGAGTACGGCGTAAAGAGTCTGGCGGGAAAAGCTGTCGCAGTCGAAGGGGATCAGGCAGCGATCCGCTGCGATTAAGGCTGAAAGGCTGTAGAAATTGAGCCCTGGCGGGGTGTCTAGATATATCCGCTCATAGTCCGAATCCAGCTGGTTCAGTAACTTGCCCAGTTTCTGCACCTTGTAGCGTGCTTCGAGTTTGGATTGCAGCTCGCGCAGCTCCGCCGATGCGGCAATCAGATGGAGATTTGCGAAAGGGGTTTCATGAATGTGGGCGCGGGGTTTCTTCTGCGTCGGCCCTGATGAAAGCGTTTGTTTGAAGAAGTCGGCTATGCCACTAGGCACCGCATCGCCAGTAAGGCCAGTCAGATACTGGGTAGAGTTGGCCTGAGCATCCAGATCGACCAACAAGGTTCGGTAACCTTCTGTCGCACTGATTGCCGCCAGGTTGCAGGCAATACTGGATTTGCCTACGCCCCCTTTTTGGTTGAACACCACGCGCCGCATAGATCCCTCCCGTCACAGCTAAGATTCAGTTTAACTGACCCTGAACTCTTCAGGCGTGACAAGCTGAAATCAAAACGACATGTGGCGGCTCTACAGTGCACGCTTGATTTTAGGAGGAGCACTCTCGTGAGCCGTACAACACGAAATATCTGCAAAACGCTCGACCAAGTGGCCTCCAACAATGAGGCTGCCTCAGTAGCCGTAATGCGCGCAGCCGAGAGAATTGGCGACGATGTGCTTAAGCAACAACTCTTCAATGTGATCCATCGCATGAACCTGGATGCTTTTCAACTGCGTGTAGCCCGTGATGACATTGCCGGCCAAGAGCTTAAGCGTGCCTGATATCGCTAAGTGAGCGACAGCCTGTCGGTTCCTTATGCCTGTCTTGGGCCAGAAGCGGCCTGAGTCTCTTCCTTGTCCTCCCGCACGGGGCTAGGAGGGCATATCAAGTGCGCCATAGTCACCAATAACCATCAGCTCTGAAATAAGGGAAAGCTTGTCCGGCAGGCGCGCTGCGCTGAGTTGAGATAAAAGGTTAGCAGTCTCGAATTCAAGCTCAGCGGATGTCATCGGAGTGTCATGGTTCCAGTGGCAAGATCCCTTTCTTTCCTACTTTTTAGGGTCTCGCGGACGAAGTGCTCTCGGCTCGTGAACTCAAAAGGAATTCAGCATGAAGGGTGACGCTTCGCTGTTTGCTGCCATTGATCTGGGTTCCAACGCGTTTCGGATGATGATTGGCCAACAGGTCAAGCGGAACCAACGGCTGGTTATTCAGGAAGTGAAAACCTTTCGCGAGCCGGTGCGCCTTGCCGAAGGTTTTCAAGGTAAAGCATTAGATGGTTTGGCGTTGGAGCGGGGTTGGCTCGCCTTGCAGCGATTCGGCAAGCAGCTTCGTAACTTCGAGGCTGGCCGTGTTCGTGCGGTGGCCACCAGCGCAGTCCGTGAGGCCAATAATTGCGACGTGTTTCTTGCGGGTGCTGAACAACGCCTGGGGTTTCGTATCGATGTGATTTCTGGGCGTGAGGAAGCCAAACTCGTCTATGCGGGTGTGGCCCACACAATGCCAAGTGCGCAAGCCGTTCGACTGGTCGTTGATATTGGTGGCGGGTCTACCGAACTCATTGTGGGGCAGGGTGATCGTCCGCTGTTGACTGAAAGCATAGCGATCGGCAGTGGCAGTTTCAGCAAGCGCTACTTTGTCGGTGGCTATATTGACAGCCGCTCTCTCCAAGAGGCCGAACGAATCGCCAGCGAGAAAATTGAAAAAGTTGCCTACCGCTATCGAAAATTGGGCTGGGAGCAAGCCATCGGCTCTTCCGGCACGGCAAGGATGCTGGCAAAGGTTCTCAAAGCCAATGGCCTGAATGCCTATGGTCAAGACGGCATTACCTATGCGGGCTTGTTGCGCTTGTCCATTTGTTTGCTAGAGGCCGGTCACGTCAAGCAGTTGAAACTGGCTGGCCTGCAACCCCAACGATTAAGTACTTTGCCGGGTGGGCTGGCGGTAATGCTCGCTGCTTTCAAAGTGTTAGGCATCGAAGAGATGGTCCCCTCCGAGCCAGGTTTGAGAATGGGGGTACTCCACGGCCTGATGCGGATGCCTGGCTCATCGTAAAGGAAAGATTGCAGATGGAGGGCTGCGGTTGTGCGGTCCTCCCATGATTTTGCTTTTACTGACCCACAGCTGCCGTTCGCAACAGACAGAAAACGGCCCGAAGCCGCCAGTGGCGGATTGACAGAAACCAGCCAAAAGCTGTCACTTACATCAAAAGGATTTCGAGCCAAAGTAGCTGCGAGGTGAACGGTAAGAATGACTCTGGCCCCCGGTTTCAGGCTAGTTGTCAGCATGAGCTGATTTATCAAAACGGTAGATCGGGGGCTTTCCTCATCACTGCCCTGGGCCTGGCTAAAGGCCAGTGCCTGTTCACGGGCCTCGGTATGCTGCCTCAGTTGTTCCAGTACACGAATCTGCCGCCAGCGGGCGCGACTAGCTACTGCACAGATAGGGGTTACCTGAACTGAACTCCTGCAGCGGCCGCACAATGTCCGAAAGGACCGCTCCTTGTTCAACGCTGAGGCGCAACTGGCGCAGGTGCAGGGAATCCTCAAGGTCCTAACGGCACTGAAAATCCAGTGACTCCGGGCCTATGTCCACCGATTCGTAGCATTAGATGCCCAGGTCTGCCAGTACGAACTCGGACCAATCCTGGGCCAGATTGCCGAAGAGTATCAGGCGCAGGCGGTCACACAGCTCGTCCATCATAAGGCTCAGTAACTGATCATCCAGCCCAGGGCACCAGTCCCTGACGGTCTGGGCGGGTAAGCCTGAGCGCGCAGTTGTTCGAGCGGCTCGGCCTTTTTCTGCGCGGCGCGGTGGTCGGTGACCGGCAGATGGGCCAGTACCTCATCCTTGCGCAGCAGTTCGGCAATCTCATCGACTGCCAGCGCCGCATGCTCGGTAATCCGGCCATGTTCTAGCAGTGGACTAGCGGTCAGGCAGTAGTCGATTTCCGAGTATTCGAGCTTGCTCAGGCGGAAGTGACAGCCCTTGCGCATGATCATGCGCACCAGCAGAGCTTGATACTGCCAGCCCAGGGTGCTGAAGGTGTCGAGAAAGGCCTGCTCTTCATCCGACAGCAAATCGGCATAGCGCTCAGCCACCCAGGCGAGATCAGTGCGGAAATTGCTGGGGTAGTAAAGCTCAAGGGGGAGAGGGGCGGACATGGTGATAATCACTGTATTCTTGTACAGGATTGTCCGCCCTACAGCATCTATGGGTAACCGTTTAGGCGTTCAGGCCAGGGCAAACCTTGGGCACAGTCTGAGATAGGCCGGTTGCATGCGGGTAATTGGGAAACTGAAATCCTGACAGAAAGGTCTATATTCATTCGCCCAGACGACCTGCCACAATCAGTACAAAACCTACAACGAGTCGCGTTTCGCATGAAGAGTATTGCTAGTTACATTGAGCCCAGCGTGATTGCCCAGGCACTGGATCAGTCAGTCAATGCCGTCTTGCTGACCGATGCACACACGGGCGAGGGTGGGCACCATATCGTGTATGCCAATGCCGCGTTTTTGCGCATGACCGGCTACGACGAAGAAGAAATTCTGGGACAGAATCCGCGCATCCTTCAGGGGCCGGATACGTGCCGCGAGGTCATCAGGCGCCTTCGCCAGTGCCTGGCAGATGGCACATTCTTTCAAGGTTCGACCATCAACTATCGCAAGGACGGTCGCCCTTATGTTGTCGAGTGGAATATTTCGCCTGTGCGCAGTGCGTCCGGTGAGATTACCCATTTTCTTTCATTGCAGCAGGACATCAGCAGCCTGATCGCCGCACAAAAGACCACCCAGTTGTTCGCCCATGTACTTAACGCCACGGATGATGGCGTCGTCATCACGGACAGCCGTGGCATCATTGAGTTTGTTAACAAGGGTTTTGAAAAAATCACCGGGTATGGGCTGACTGAGGTGCTCGGTCGCAATCCCAGCATGCTCAAGTCCGGGGAGCAGAATGCCGAGTTCTACACGGAGATGTGGAACACCCTGAAGCAGGGGCATTCCTACAAGGGCACCTTTGTGAACCGGGGCAAGAATAACCAGCTGATCTACTGTGACGAGACCATCACCCCGCTCATGGATGAGAACGATGCCATCACCCATTACGTCAGCATCTTTCGTGACCTGACCACTAGGGTTCTGGAAGAGCAGATGTTTCGCGAGATGGTGCGTTTTGACGGCCTGACTGGGGCGCTGACCCGGACGGCTGGTGAGCTGGCACTGGAGAATGCCTTTATGCAGTCCCGCGGCAGCAAACTGCCCATGTCGATTGCCCTGGCAGATATCGATCATTTCAAACAGGTCAACGACCAGTGGGGCCACAGCACGGGCGACGCGGTACTCAACACGGTTTCAAGCAGCCTGATTGCCGCGCTCAGGGCTAACGACAGTGTCATCCGCTGGGGCGGTGAGGAGTTTCTGCTGATCTTTGGTGGCTGTGACCTGAGTCATGCCCTGTTGCTGGCCGAGCGCTGTCGCAAGGCCATACAGGACAGTCGGCACGAGGATGTCGGTGCAGTCACACTGTCGATTGGTTTGGGCGAACTGCAGCCGGATGAGGCGCTGGCGGATCTGATCGATCGTGTCGACCAGGCCCTTTATCGGGCGAAAAAGGCAGGTCGCAATCAGACGCAGGTATCAAGCGTTGCAGAGCCGCCTGTCCTGGGGTCGGCATTCGTATGAGTGCAGCCTTGCCCCATGGTCGGGGCAAGGCTGCAGCATTCTCAGTTGCCGCGATAGGTTGAAAAGCCGTAGGGGCTCAACAGAAGCGGGATGTGGTAGTGAGGCACGCTGCCATCGGCTTCGAAAATCACCGGCACTTCAGGAAAGAAAGTGGCCGACTGATGCTTCTTGAACCAGTCACCGGTCTTGAAGGTGACACGGTAGGTGCCTTTCTCCAGTGTTTTGCCCTCCGGGTACAGCGCGGTGATGCGCCCCTGCTCATTGGTCGTGCCGCTGTTGAGCGTGCTCCAGTCCTGACCGTTCTGTTTTTCCAGGGTAACGCTCACTTCGGGTGAAGGCAGGCCATCCTGCAGATTCAGCACGTGCACGCTCAGGGGGTTGCCTGCGGCAAATGTAGCCGAGGTGAGTCCGCCCAGTACGGCAGCGGCAATCAGATTTTTCAGCATGGTCATGGTCTTCTCCAGGTTATTTGTCGTTGGGTAAAACTTTTGCGATGGCCTTCAGGGCGCAGCCCTCGTCGATCTGGGCGCCACCGGCGCCGGCAACACCGATGGCGCCGATCACCTGATCGCCAATCCGCAGTGGCACGCCACCACCCAAAAGCAGCAGCTCATCAAGGGTGTTGAGGTTTTCGGCGTCCGGGTTGCTGCGTGCCCGTTCTGCCAGCAGGCCGGTTGCAGTCTTGGTCGATAGGGCGGTATAGGCCTTGCGCTGCGCTGCCAGGGTGTTGTGCGGACCGACATTGTCGTCGCGCTGCACTGCGACCAGATTGCCGCCGCGGTCTACCACTGCTGCGACCCCTGTCCGCCCTTCGGCGTGGCAGGCGGCCAGAGTCGCTTCCAGCAGTTGATTGGCCATGGTCAGGGTGACATCCGCACGCTGGACTACGGCTGCGGTCTCGGCAAATACGCCGCTCGAACCCAGCGCCAGTGCAAGCAGAGGCAACGTGAATGTTGTTCGGATAAGCATGGTTCCTCCCGTTCAAAGCTCGGTTGAGCAGTTGCCGGCCATACTGCACAGGCAATGCGCTCAGACTGATTGCCTGCGCATTACCAATTTGTAATGGGACGAAAGTGGTTATGGGCCTAGGCTATGCATCTGCGCTGGAGGACAAGATGCGTATCCTGGTTGTGGAAGATGAGGCGAAGACAGCGGATTACCTGCACAAGGGGCTGAGTGAGTCCGGCTATCTGGTCGAAGTTGCTCTCAATGGCATGGACGGTCAGCATCTGGTGCAGGAGAGCGAGTTTGATCTGATCATCCTCGACGTCATGCTGCCCGGGCTGGACGGCTGGCAGTTGCTGCAAATCATCCGGCGCAAATGGCAAACCCCCGTGCTCTTTCTGACTGCCCGCGATGCCGTCGAAGATCGCGTCAAGGGGCTGGAGCTGGGGGCGGACGACTATCTGGTCAAACCCTTCTCCTACGCCGAACTGCTTGCCCGTGTCCGGACCTTGCTGCGCCGAGGGCCGCCCCGAGAAGTGGAGCAGTTTGTGGTCGCCGATCTGCATGTGGATTTGCTCAAGCGTAAGGTCACCCGCGCTGGCGAGCGCCTGAACCTCACCAACAAGGAGTTTGCGCTGCTGCATCTTTTGCTCAGTCGCGAAGGTGAGGTGCTGTCACGGACGCTGATAGCTTCCCACGTCTGGCAGATGAATTTTGACAGCGACACCAATGTGGTAGATGTGGCCGTCCGGCGCCTGCGGGCCAAGGTTGATGACCCTTTTTCGCTCAAGCTGATTCATACCGTGCGTGGTATGGGCTACATGCTGGATGCGCACCCATGAGTCTGTGGCCGCGTACACTGAGCCTGCGCCTGGCACTGATGTTTGCCATGGTCAGCGTCTTGCTGCTGGGGGCAGTGGGGCTCTACCTGTACCAGTCACTGCAGCGCGAAATCGCCTGGCGCGATGACCAGGCGTTGCTCGGGCGTCTGCAGCGCATGCAAACGCTGATCGATGAAAGCATCGACATCGAGGCACTGCGCATGCGACCTCAGCTCTATGACAACATGCTGGGCAATCGTGACAACCTGCTTTGGATCGTCGATGGCGGCGGACAGTTGCTGATCGAGATAAACCCGCTCGCCCTGCCTCTGCCGAACCTGCCGGCGGCACCGGCACCGAGTCTGGCCGATAGCCTGGAAAGCCCATCACTGCGCCTGGCCTGGCTTGATGTAGCCAGCCCGCAGCGCCAGCTGCGCCTGATCGCCGGCAAGCATGTCTCTGAGCGTGAGCAGATGCTCGGGGTCTATCGCCTAAAGGTTGTGCTGGCTGTGACGGCAGGGACATTGCTGGCTTTCCTGCTTGGCTGGCTGGTGAGTCAGCGTGGGTTAAGACCCGTACGCCAGCTCGCGCTGCGTGCAGCCACCATTGATACGCAGCATTTGCATGTGCGTCTAAATGAGTTCAGGGAGGTCGCCGAGTTGAGCCGGCTGAGTCAGGCCCTCAATCAGATGCTGGCGCGCCTGGAGCATGGTTTCACCCAGCTTTCGCGCTTCTCTGAAGACCTGGCGCACGAGATGCGCACCCCTCTGAGCAACCTGATGGGGCTGACTCAGCATGCACTTGGCCGCAGTCGCTCGCTCGAGGAGTACCAGAACCTGCTGGTGTCCAATCAGGAAGAATACGAGCGCCTGGCCCGGATGATCGACAGCATGCTGTTCCTGGCTCGTACCGAACAGCCCAATGCCCTGATCAGACGTGAAACCATTGAACTGCACGCGATGGTTGAGCAGCTCTGCGAATACTTCGAGGGCATGGGCCAGGAACGCGGCCTTGCGCTGATCAACATGACGAGCGGTAAGCTGGATGCCGACCCGGACTTGCTGCGTCGGGCGCTGGCCAATCTGCTGGCCAATGCGCTGCGTTATGCGACCCCTGATACGCAAGTGACCATCCACTCGGTGAGCAAGGCTGATGGGTTTGAGATCAGCGTACATAACCAGGGGGAGGCGATTGCAGCTGAAAACCTGCCGCATCTTTTCGAGCGGTTTTACCGATGCGACCCTTCACGCAACCAGCCCGATGATTCCGGCGGCCTTGGCCTGGCGATAGTGCGGTCGATCATGCTGGCCCATGGAGGAAAGGTCAGTGTCAGCAGCGACCAGATGGGGACAAGGTTCAGCCTGCTCTTTACATCTCCTGCTTTGCGCAGAACCCAATGAGGTGTTCCCTAAAGCGGCCAGTCGCTTTCTTTGCCCAGCAATCAGAGTGGTATTTTCTTCTGAGCTGCTGCTATGAGCTGAACAGCTTATTTGGCAGAGAACTCGAATTCCGTACCATCCTCGTCATCGAATTTCACTACAGAACCTACTGACGTAACCCCTGCGCTGCCTTGGCCTCGAGGTATATACCGCGAAAAAAGGGAAAAGAGGATTCCTGAATTCATAGAATAAGTGCAACGCTTGAAACGATAGGCAGAGGGCCAGCCACCGGTAGAATCCAGGCTCTCACACCAAAGGATTCAAGCGCAGATGACTACGCATTACCGGCAGCTGACCCGGGCCCAACGTTACCA
>NZ_JAUXMX010000038.1 GCF_030683065.1 Pseudomonas sp. | reverse complement strand
ACATGAGCGGATTTTCATTATGGCTCAAGGCACCTAATGCCTTAATTAGAAGCCGGATATACGGAAGCAGTCGTACCTAGGTTCGTTTGAAGAGCGTATCACTGGCAAAACGGGGGGAGTCCATATACGGATGCAATCCGGGAGCGGTTGCTCGGTGCTGGATTTGCCCCGGATTGCATCCGGGCTACGCAGCTGTCGGGGCGCTACGGCAAGCGTCGGGCACAACTCCACCGCGTGGACGCCGCTAACCCAACGCTGCAGTCGTGCCAGGCGTTACCCGCTTTTTTGCCGACTGGCGCCTTGCCCTGCTTCTCCCGGCGCGGCGCTGCAGTTAGAGTGCTGCGGATCCTGCGCGTGAAGGCGCTAACACTTGATGGGTGAGGGCAGCATGGCGCTAACGTCGTGGGTGGTGTTAGGGCTGTTCGTCATGACCTACCTTGGCATGGCTGCGGGAGGCATTGCAGGTTTGCGCGTCGACCGCAGCTGGATCGCCGGCTGCGCGGCGGTGGTGCTGCTGTTCTGCGGGGTTCAGTCGCCAGGCGAGGCGGCCAGCCATCTGGATGCCGGGGCATTATTGCTGCTGTTGGCGATGATGTTAATTTCTGCGCAGTTCGATTTTTCTGGGGTTTATGCCTGGCTCAATGCTCAACTCAGCCACCATGCACAGCGCCCGGCGCGGTTGCTGGGTGGTGTGGTACTGCTTGGCGGCGTGCTGTCGGCGCTGCTGGTCAATGACATCGTCGCTTTCGCCCTGACCCCGCTGCTGTGTCACAGCCTATTGGCGCGTGGCCTCGATCCGCGGCCGTTTCTGCTGGCCCTGGCCTTGTCCTGCAATGCCGGCTCTTCGGCCAGCCTGATCGGCAACCCGCAGAACATCTTGATTGGTCAGGCCGGCGGCCTGGATTTCTGGTCGTTTACCTTTATTGCAGGGCCGCCGGCACTGGCCGCCTTGGCGATCACCTATGCAGTTATCTGGCTGCAATGGCGCAAGCGTTGGGGCGTGGCCAAGCCGTTGGCGGTGGAGGAAACCCCGGTCGAGCGGATCTATGGTGCGCACAGCTATCTCAAGCCGCTGCTGGCCAGTCTGGTGTTACTCGGGTTGTTTGCCACGCAGATCCCGCGCGAGTTATCGGCGCTGATGATCGCCGCCTTGCTGATGATTTCACGCCGCGTCGACAGCCGTGACTACGTGCACAAGGTCGACCTCAATCTGCTGTTGCTGTTCGCCGGGCTGTTCGTGGTAACCGGCGCCGCGTTGGGTCTACCGGAGGTTGCCAGCGTGGCCGCAACGTTACGCGACAATGGGCTGTTGCCCGAGGGCGTCGTGGGGCTGGCGACGGCCTCGCTGCTGGCCAGCAACCTGATTGGCAACGTGCCTTTTGTGGTGTTGCTGTTGGGGCTGATGCCGGATGCGTCGCCGTCGCTACTGGTTGGCCTGGCGGTGATGTCGACGCTGGCCGGCAACCTGCTGCTGATCGGCAGCGTGGTCAACCTGATTGTCGCTGAAAGCGCGCGGCGCCAGGGCGTGGCGCTGAGCTTCGTCGACTTTGCCCGCAGCGGTTTTCCGGTGACCATGCTGAGCATGGCCGTTGCGGGGTTATGGCTGGGCTATGGCGGCTGGTTGCCCTGGTAGGGCATCGCCTCCGTAGGAGACAGCTTGCTGGCGATGTGTTGTGTTACCCCCGACGATCACCGGGACGCGGTGACGTAGCACGCTGGCTTCTACAGGGTTTTCCAGCGTTCCTGCCGCCAGTTTTGCTGCTGCTGCGGGGTGAGGAAGGTCCAGGCGACGAAGCGGCTCTGCTTCTGGCCCTGGGCCATTTCCACGGTACGCACTTCGAGTGCGCCGGCCTGTTTCAAGGCGCTATAGACGCCGGGTAGGTTGCTGGCCTTGGAAATCAGGCTGGTGAACCAGAACACCTGCTGGGCATGCTGCGCGCTTTGCGTGATCAGGCGGGCGACGAAGGCCGCTTCGCCGCCCGGGCACCACAACTCCGCTGCCTGGCCGCCGAAATTCAGTACCGGCAGTTTGCGCTTGGGGTCGAGCTTGCCCAGGTTGCGCCATTTGCGTTTGCTGCCGCTGCTGGCCTCTTCCGCGCTGGCGTGGAACGGCGGGTTGCATAGCGTCAGGTCGAAGCGCTCGGTGGTTCCGAACAACCCCTGAAAGATGTGCTGGCTGTCCGGCTGCTGGCGCAGCTCGATAGCCCCGGCAAGTCCGGGGTTGGACTGCACGATGGCCTTGGCCGAGGCAATGGCTGTGGGGTCGATATCCGAACCGAGAAACTGCCAGGCGTACTCGCGATTGCCCAGCAACGGGTAGATGCAGTTGGCCCCGATGCCGATATCCAGGGCGCGCACCTGGGCGCCCCGCGGGATCTCGCCGCCATTGCAGCTGGCCAGCAGGTCGGCCAGGTAGTGCAGGTAGTCGGCGCGGCCCGGAATCGGCGGGCACAGGTAGTCGGCCGGAATATCCCAATGAGCGATGCCGTAGAACTGCTTGAGCAGCGCCCGGTTGAACACCCTGACCGCTGCCGGGTTGGCGAAGTCGATGCTCTCATTGCCATAGGGATTGATGATCACGAAGGCTGCCAGCTCTGGGCTGGCCTTGATCAGTGCCGGGAAGTCATAGCGACCCTGGTGGCGGTTGCGCGGATGCAACTGGCCTTTGGCGGCATCGGGCTTACCGGCGCCGGGTTTAGCCGAGGCAGGAGAGCGGGGCGCGGAAGGTTTACGGCTGGGGCGTTTAGTTGGCGATGACATGCGGGCGGTATCGGCAGGGGCGAAGCGCGGCATTTTCCCATAGCTGCAGCGGCTGTGCTGAAAAGAGTGTGCTCGATAGCATGGTTTCAGTGCTGCTGAACCAAACGAGCGGGCGCCTGCAGGTGGCCGCAGTAAGCGAGGGAGTGGTCACGGTCTCCTGTTATGCGCCGGGCCAGCTGCTGGCCGGGTGGTCGATCGGTAGCGCCAGCGCGTTCAGGGTGTCGAGCGGGTGAGTCGCTTGTTCAGGGATAACCCAGTGTGGTCTTGATCTGTGCCAGGTTGGCAGCGATCCATTGCGGGTTGATCGCGCCCCAGTCGCGAATGGCGTAGTGCCCGGCGTTATTGCGCTCGCCCGTCTGCTGGACGAACACGCAGTCAATATCCAGTTCGGTCAATGCCGCGAGGGTGTCTTGGGCAGTGCGCCGTGGCATGCCGGTGGCGTCCATCAGGGCAGGCACGCTGCAAGCCATGCCGCTGTCGATCAGCCAGGCCACATAGAGGCGGCGGTAGAAACTGGTGCGGGTTTTACTGATTTCCATAATCGCTCCTGCGTGAGGCGGCTGTCGGCATGACAGCCGCCTCGCTGCTTAGCTTACATGGCGAACAGGGCGATGTAGCTCAGCGCGCCGGCGATATAGCCGACAAAAGCCAGGCCGCTGATGTATTTGACGTACCAGATGAAGTTGATTTTCTCCATGCCCATGGCCGCTACACCGGCGGCCGAACCGATGATCAGGCAGCTACCGCCAGTCCCCGCGCAGTAAGCCAGCATTTCCCAGAAGTTACCGTCGACCACGAAGTTGCTCAGCCAGCTATCGCCGCCAGCTGCTGCCAGTGCTTCAGCGCTGATCAGCGGATACATCTTCATGGCACCGGCGACCATGGGCACGTTGTCCACCACGGCGGAGAGCAGGCCGATCGACATGGCGATGGTGTAGACGTTGCCCAGGCTGTCCTTCAGGTAAGACGCGACTTGCGTCAGGTGACCCGCAGTGGAGAGGCTGGATACGGCCAGCAGGATGCCGAGGAAGAACAGCACGCTGGTAACGTCGATACGGCGCAGTACGCCGACAACCGAGAGCGGGTCTTTGTCTTCGCTGTTCTTGCTGCGGTGGATGATTTCGGTGGTAACCCAGAGCACGCCAAGGCCGAACAGAATGCCCATGTACGGCGGCAGGTGGGTGATGGTCTTGAACACCGGCACGAACAACAGGGCACCGAGGCCCAGGCAGAACACCAGGTTACGCTCGAATGGGGTGGTCGGGTCGCGACGGCTCTCGCGGCTTTCTTTGACCTTTGGTGGCTTGATGTCGCCTTTGAGCACGAAGCTCATGATGGTCAGCGGCACCAGCAGGCAGATCAGGCTCGGCAAGAACAGCTTATAGATGATGCCGGTGGCGGTAACCTGGTTGCCGATCCACAGCATGGTGGTGGTCACGTCGCCAATCGGCGACCAGGCGCCGCCGGAGTTGGCGGCGATTACCACGATGCCGGCGTAGAACCAGCGCTCATGCTTGTCGTCAATCAGCTTGCGCAGCAAGGAGATCATCACGATGGTGGTGGCCAGGTTGTCCAGTGCGGCAGATAGGAAGAAGGTGATCAGCCCTACCAGCCAGAGCAGATGCACCCGTTTGGTGGTGCGGATGCGGTCGGTGATGACCTTGAAGCCTTCATGGGCGTCGATCAGCTCGACGATGGTCATGGCGCCCATCAGGAAGAACAGGATCTCGGAGATTTCCCCGAGGTGATGGCGCAGTTCGCCGACCACCAGGTCGGTGTTATTGGTCGCGTGGGCACCTGCTTCAATCAGCGGCAGGATGCTGTCTGCGCTTAACACCAGTACCGTCCAGGCCAGCACTGCGGTGAGCAGTGCCGATGCGGCTTTGTCGATTTTCAGCGGGTGTTCCAGGGCGATGCATAGATAGCCGAGCACGAAGATCACGGCCATAAGCATGTAGGCATACATAGGCGAGGTTTCCAGTCAGAGGTTTAAGGGTCGAAATGTTTAGAAAAATAATGGGCGGCAGAATGCACCAATAGGTCGGTTACTGGAAGGCATGAGGTACGCAGGGGTCGTTAATCGTGACTAAATGTCGCATCGCCTTGACGGCAGGCAAGAAGAGTTTTTATGGCTTGCAGTGGGCTGCACCGACATACGGTAGCGCGCTCTGGCGGGTTGTCGCTGCGCTCCGAACGGACGGCGCCCCGGCCGCCCTACGGCCGCGCCGACCCATTGATCCAGTCCACAGGGTCACTCGCCGCAGGCAGGGCGCCATGGTTTATCGGCGCGGTACATAATTGATGGGCTGTCACGCATAAAAAAGCCCGCGGTCTGGCGACGGCGGGCTTGGAGTTTGCGACGTGGTTTTGGCTTACAGGCTGGCGATACGCTCGCGCTGTTCGACCAGCTTGCCCAGCGCCTGCTCGGCCTCGGCCAGCTTGGCGCGCTCTTTGTCGAGCACCTCGGCCGGCGCCTTGGCGACAAAGCCTTCATTCGCCAGCTTGCCGCCGACTCGTTTGACCTCACCCTCAAGGCGCTGGATCTCCTTGTCCAGGCGCGCCAGTTCGGCGTCCTTGTCGATCAGTCCGGCCATTGGCACCAGCACCTGCATGTCGCCAACCAGTGCGGTGGCGGACATTGGCGCTTGTTCGCCGGCCTCCAGCACGCGTACCGACTCCAGCTTGGCCAGCTTATTGAGCAGCGGCGCGTTGTCGGCCAGCCGGCGCAGGTCTTCTGCGCTGGCGTTCTGCAGGATGATGTCGATGCGCTTGGCCATGGAGATTTTCATCTCGCCACGGATCTGCCGCAGGCCGAGCATCAGCTGCTTGACCCACTCGATATCGCCTTCGGCAGCGGCATCGATGCGCGACTCAGCAGCCACCGGCCAGGCCTGCAGCATGATGGTGTCGTCGCGCTCTGCACCTTGAGAGCAGCCGGCTTGCGCCTTGATCCGCTGCCAGATTTCTTCGGTGATAAACGGCATAAACGGGTGGGCCAGACGCAGCGCCACTTCCAGCACACGGATCAGGGTGCGGCGGGTGCCGCGCTGGCGCTCGATGGGTGCGGTTTCGTCCCACAGCACCGGCTTGACCAGCTCCAGGTACCAGGCGCAGTACTCGTCCCAGATGAACTCGTACAGCGCTTGCGCGGCCAGGTCGAAGCGGAAGGCGTCGAGCTGGCGGGTCACTTCGGCTTCGGTGCGCTGCAGCGAAGAAATGATCCAGCGGTCCACCGAGGACAGCTCGACCGGCTCACCATTGACGCCGCAGTCCTGGCCGTCGGTGTTTTCCAACACGAAGTTGGCGGCGTTCCAGATCTTGTTGCAGAAGTTGCGATACCCCTCGACCCGGCCCATATCGAACTTGATGTCGCGCCCGGTGGAGGCCAGCGCCAGGTTGGTGAAGCGCAGGGCGTCGGTGCCGTAGGCGGCGATGCCCTCGGGGAACTCGGCGCGGGTCTGCTTGGCGATCTTCTCGGCGAGCTTGGGCTGCATCATGCCGCTGGTGCGTTTCTCCAGCAGCTCGTCGAGGGTAATGCCGTCGACGATATCCAACGGGTCGAGCACGTTGCCCTGGGACTTGGACATCTTCTGGCCTTGGCCGTCGCGCACCAAGCCGTGCACATACACGGTCTTGAACGGAATCTGCCCGGTCAGGTGGGTCGACAGCATGATCATCCGGGCGACCCAGAAGAAGATGATATCGAAGCCGGTGACCAGCACGTCGGTGGGGTGGAAGGTCTTCAGCTCCTCGGTCTGCTGCGGCCAGCCGAGGGTTGAGAAGGTCCACAGGCCGGAGCTGAACCAGGTGTCCAGCACGTCTTCGTCCTGGCGCAGGTTGGCATCGCCCAGGTTGTGGGTGGCGCGTACTTCCGCGTCGTCGCGGCCGACATAGACGTTGCCGGCATCGTCGTACCAGGCCGGGATGCGGTGGCCCCACCAGAGCTGACGGCTGATGCACCAGTCCTGGATGTCACGCATCCAGCTGAAGTACATGTTCTCGTACTGCTTGGGTACGAACTGGATTTCACCGCTCTCGACCGCCGCGATGGCTTTCTCGGCCAGCGGCTTGGTGCTGACGTACCACTGGTCGGTCAGCCACGGCTCGATGATGGTGCCGGAACGGTCGCCTTTCGGTACTTTCAGGGCGTGGTCGTCGATGCTTTCCAAGAGGCCAGCGGCCTCGAAGGCAGCAACGATTTGTTTGCGTGCCTCGAAGCGATCCAGGCCAGCGTATTCGGCCGGCAGGCTGCCGTCGATCTCGCTGTTGACGCTGCCGTCGACATTGAACACCTGGGCTTGCGCCAGAACGGCGGCGTCCTTGTCGAAGATATTCAGCAATGGCAGGTTGTGGCGCTTGCCGACTTCGTAGTCGTTGAAGTCGTGGGCCGGGGTGATTTTCACGCAACCGGTGCCGAACTCGGGGTCGCAGTAATCGTCGGCGATGATCGGAATACGCCGGCCAACCAGTGGCAGCTCGACGAAGGTGCCGATCAGGGCTTTATAGCGCTCGTCTTCTGGATTAACCGCCACGGCGCTGTCGCCGAGCATGGTTTCCGGACGGGTGGTGGCGACGATCAGGTAGTGCTGGCCGTCAACCGTGGTGTTGCCGTCTGCCAGCGGGTAGCGCAGGTTCCACAGGTGACCTTTCTCGTCGTGGTTTTCCACTTCGAGGTCGGAGATGGCGGTGTGGAACTTGGTGTCCCAGTTGACCAGGCGCTTGCCGCGGTAGATCAGGCCGTCTTTATGCAGACGGACAAAGGCTTCTTTCACCGACTCGGACAAGCCGTCGTCCATGGTGAAGCGCTCGCGCGACCAGTCCACCGAGCTGCCCAGGCGACGAATCTGCCGGGTGATGGTGCCGCCGGACTGCTCCTTCCATTCCCAGACTTTCTCCAGGAATTTCTCGCGGCCCAAGTCGTGACGGCCAATGCCGTCAGCGGCCAGTTGACGCTCGACCACCATCTGCGTGGCGATGCCGGCGTGATCGGTCCCCGGTTGCCACAGGGTTTTGCGGCCCTGCATGCGGCGGAAACGAATCAGGCAGTCCATGATCGAGTTGTTGAACCCGTGACCCATGTGCAGGCTGCCGGTGACGTTCGGCGGCGGGATCATGATCGTGTAAGGCTCGCCTGCACCCTGCGGGGCGAAATAGTTGTTCGCCTCCCAGTTCTGATACAGGGCGGTTTCAATGGTGTGCGGCTGGTAGGTCTTGTCCATGCGCGGCGGGACCCTTATGACGGCTGGTCGGAAAAGCCGACAAGTATAACGGGGAAGGTGCGCGGGGCGTAAGGCCGGCCTGGGAGTTGCGGACTGGCGGGGCCGATCAACCCGGATGTAATCCGGGGATTTCTGCGCCTGGTAAACGCTCCCGGATTGCATCCGGGCTACGGGAATTGCTATTTGCGCGGCGGTAGCAAGCGAGTCAGGCGCGCTTGCAGGCGCCGTTTCAGTTCGGCCTCGATCTGCGGCACGAAGTCGTCGATCACATCCTGCAGAATCAGCTCGGCGGCAGCGCGTAGTTCATTGTCCAGGCGGTTCAATTCGCTGTCGCGATGGATGCTGCTGCGCAGGGATGTCGCCTGGGCGGGCTCGGTAGTTGGCGCAGAACTCGGTGCCAGTGGCGGGGTGACGATATCCGAGAGCAGAGGAATAGTGTCTGGATCGATCGAATCGGTCAGCAGGGGTGGGTCAAGATTTTCGTCGCCCAGCAGTTGGCGGATCGACTCAAGGTCGTCCAGCAAATAGGTGGGTTTTTGCGGTGGTTTTGGTGTGTCCATGGTGCAGAACTTAAAGTTCGACTCGTTTCGGATCATAGCCGCGCTGGCGGTAGCTGCGGAAGTTTTCCCGGCAGGCGGACAGTAGATCGGGTTCTTGGTTGACGATCTCAATCACCCGGCTGAACCGTTCGACAAAAGGCGAAAGGTTCGGGTTCAGGTTGATCAATACGCCTTGTTGAGCGCTCGGCTCCTCGTCCAGGCCAATCACTACCGGCGCTAGCGGGTCGTCCTGGTGCAAATTGTGCGGTACGAATGCTTCGGCCTTGAAATGCCAGAGAAGTTCGTCGAGCGCAGCGCACTGCTCGTTATCGCAACCGCGCAGAAACACCGGCAAGCCGGCACGCCAGGCCTTCATCGCCAGCTGGCAGGCCGCGCGCAGGCGGTCTGCCGGGGCGCTGGAGGACAATACGTAAAATTCTATTCGGGGCATGGTGATTTCGGTGGTGCTCAATATATACATTGAAGCGAATTGGCATCGCCTCTGCAAAATGTGCCAGGCCGTTTAAAAACGTAGCGAGCGAAGACTAGGCCGGGGCGCGTAGCAAGGCGAAATCAGGCTAAAAGCGGAGTGTACTGTTGTACATGAGCATTTTTAGCCTGATTTATTCACTTCGTTCACCCTGCGGGCCAGCCGGAGGCTGTTACTGCGCTTCGCTTCGTTTCAACGCAGCATAGTCAAGCGCAGTCGTTTTTAATGGCCTGTTAGCCTTGGCTGCGATCCAGCAGGTACTGGGTCAGCATCGGCACCGGTCGGCCGGTGGCGCCTTTTTCCTTGCCGCCACTGATCCAGGCGGTGCCGGCGATATCCAGGTGCGCCCAGTGGTACTTCTTGGCAAAGCGCGACAGGAAGCAGCCTGCGGTGATGCTGCCGGCTTTTGGTCCGCCGATATTGGCGATGTCGGCGAACGGGCTGTCGAGCTGTTCCTGGTACTCGTCATACAGCGGCAGCTGCCAGGCGCGATCGTCAGCGGCCAGGCCAGCGCCCAGAATCTGCTGCACCAGTTCCTCGTTGTTGCCCATCAGGCCGGAGACATTGCTGCCCAGCGCGACGATGCACGCGCCGGTGAGGGTGGCGATGTCGATTACCGCCTGCGGCTTGAAGCGCTCGGCGTAGGTCAGGGTGTCACACAGCACCAGGCGGCCTTCGGCGTCGGTGTTAAGAATTTCCACGGTCTGCCCGCTCATCGTGGTGACGATGTCGCCAGGACGAGTAGCGCCGCCGCTCGGCATGTTCTCGGCGCAGGCCAGCAGGCACACCAGATTGATCGGCAGTTGCAGCTCCAGCACAGCCTTGAGCGTGCCGAAGACACTGGCGGCGCCGCACATGTCGTACTTCATTTCATCCATGCCGGATGCCGGCTTGATGCTGATGCCGCCGGTGTCGAAGGTGATGCCCTTGCCGACCAGGGCGAAGGGTTTTTCGTTTTTCTTGCCGCCCTGGTAGTTGAGCACGATCAAGCGCGGTGGCTGGTCGCTGCCCTGGGCCACGGCGAGAAAGGCGCCCATGCCCAGTTCCTTGAGTTTTTTCTCGTCGTGAATTTCGACCTTGAGGTTCTTGTAGGTCTTGCCCAGGGTCTTGGCTTCTTCGGCCAGATAGCTGGGGTGGCACAGGTTGGGCGGCAGGTTGCCGAGGTCGCGGGTGAACGCCATGCCGCAGGCAATCGCCTGGGCGTGCTGGGTCGCGCGCTCGACATCGGCCTGGTCGGCCTTGGTGCTGAGCAGGGTCAGCTTCTTCAGCGCCTTGGCGGCAGCTTTCTCGCTCTTGAAGCGATCAAATTGATAGTCGCCATCGGCCAGGCTTTCGACGATCAGGCGGGCTTTGCCGTAGGCGTCACGGCCTTTGACCTGGATTTCGTCCAGAGCCAGCACCGCATCGCTGCCGCCCAGGGTTTTTAATACGCCATGCACGGAGGCGATCATTTTGCGCAGTTGGCGGTCCGATAGTTCAGACTCCTTGCCGCTGCCGACCAGCAGTACGCGCTCGGCCTTGAGATTGGGCAGGTTGTGCGCGAGCAGGGTCTGGCCAAGTTTACCGGCGAGGTCGCCGCGCTTGAGCAGCGCGCTGATCGCCCCGGCGCTGGCGTTATCAATTGCTTTCGCCGTTTCACCGAGCGTGTGGCCTTCGCCGATGGCAATGACCAGCGTGGCGGTTTTCAGGGTTTCCGGGCGAGCGCTTTTGACAATAAATTCCATGGCGTGGTGTCCCCAAGACAATGAGTCGTTATTGCAGGATAATGCCGGTTATTTTTCGATGGTTCGTCTGCGTGCGAACCGGCAAACAGTGTGGCTAGTGTGATCGTAGCCGCCTGAGCCTGACAACCCTGGAGTGTCTGGTTTGATCGTGTTCCGTTATTTGTCTCGTGAAGTACTGGTTACCTTGAGTGCGATGAGTGCCGTGCTCCTGGTGATCATAATGAGTGGCCGTTTCATCAAATACCTGGCGCAGGCGGCCCAGGGATTGCTGGACCCGGGCGTGTTGTTCATGATCATGGCCTTTCGCCTGCCGGGCTTCCTGCAGCTGATCCTGCCGTTGGGGCTGTTCCTCGGCATCCTTATGGCCTACGGCCGGCTCTATCTCGACAGCGAGATGACGGTGCTTTCGGCCACCGGCATGAGTCAGCAGCGCTTGCTGGTCTACAGCCTGGCGCCGGCCTTGCTGGTCGCCCTGTTGGTGGCCTGGTTGAGCATGGGCCTGGCGCCCCAGGGCGTGGCGCAGGTGGCGAAGATTTTCAACGAGCAGGATGCCCTGACCGAGTTCGATACCCTGGTGCCTGGGCGGTTCCAAGCCATGAAGGACGGTTCACGGGTGACCTACACCAAGGAGCTGTCGGCAGATCGTGGCGAGTTGGCCGGTATTTTCATCTCTGAGAAGCGTTTTTCCCGCGAGGGCGACAAGGAGCGCGGCATCACCGTGCTGGTGGCGGAAAGCGGGCGCCAGGAAATTCAGGCCGACGGTAGTCGCTATCTGATTCTGCAGAACGGTTTCCGTTACGACGGCAACCCGGGCGAAGCCAACTACCGGGCGATCCAGTACGACACCTATGGCGTGCTGTTGCCCAAGCCCTCGGTCAGTGGCGAGGTCAGCGAGCGTGAAGCGGTACCGACCCGTGACTTGATCGGCAGTACCAATCCGCGCTTGCAGTCCGAATTGCAGTGGCGCCTGTCGCTGCCCTTGCTGGTGTTTATCGTGACCCTGCTGGCGGTGCCGCTGTCGCGGGTCAATCCGCGCCAGGGTCGTTTTCTCAAGCTGCTGCCGGCAATCCTCTTGTATATGACTTACCTGGCACTGCTGATCGCGGCGCGTAGTGCGCTGGATAAAGGGCGAATCCCTCAGGCTTTAGGGCTGTGGTGGGTGCATGGAGTGTTTCTGTTGATTGGTCTTGTGCTGCTTTACTGGGAGCCGTTGCGTCTGAAGTGGGCCAGTCGCCGTGCCGGGTCGGAGGTGGCTCATGCTTAGACTTGATCGTTACATCGGTACCCAGGTGTTTTTCGCAATCCTCACTGTGCTGGGGGTTATCGTAGGCTTGGCACTGCTGTTCGCCTTTATCGATGAGATGGGCGACGTTGGCGACAATTACGGTTTGCAGGCGGTTGCCTGGTACGTCTTTCTGACTCTGCCAAGGCGCGTCTACGAGATGCTGCCGATGGCGGCCTTGATTGGCTGCCTGGTCGGGCTGGGTAGCCTGGCCAGCAACAGCGAACTGACCATCATGCGCGCAGCCGGGGTTTCAATCGGGCGCATCGTCTGGGCGGTAATGAAGCCCATGCTGGTGTTGATGCTGGCGGGCATTCTGATCGGTGAGTACCTGGCGCCCTGGAGCGAGAATCGGGCGCAGGCGGATCGCGCCATGGCTCAGGGCGCTGGTGAGGCGCAGAGCTCCAAGCGCGGCCTGTGGCATCGCCAGGGTGAGGAGTTCGTGCACATCAACGCGGTGCAGCCCAATGGCGTCCTGTTTGGTGTGACCCGTTATCGCTTCGATGATCAGCGCCACATGCTGTCTTCCAGCTTTGCCCGCCGTGCGCAGTATCAGGGCGATCATTGGCAGCTGGAAAATGTGGTAACCACGCATTTTCGTGAGCGCAGCACTGAAGTGGTGAAAGCCCCGAGTGAGCGCTGGGATGTCGAGTTGAACCCGCAGTTGCTTGGGACTGTGGTGCTGGAACCTGACGCGTTGTCGGTGACCGGCTTGTGGCGTTATATCCACTACCTGGCTGAGCAGGGCTTGAATAACGGCCAGTATTGGCTGGCGTTCTGGACCAAAGTGCTGCAGCCATTGGTGACCGCCGCGCTGGTGCTGATGGCTATCTCCTTTATCTTCGGTCCATTGCGCTCGGTAACCTTGGGGCAGCGGGTTTTCACTGGCGTGGTGGTGGGCTTCGTGTTCCAGATTACCCAGGATTTGCTCGGGCCTTCCAGTCTGGTATTCGGTTTCTCGCCGTTGTTCGCCGTACTGATACCCGCGTCCATTTGCGCTTTGGCCGGGGTCTGGCTGTTGCGCCGCGCGGGATAGTTCCTGGCGTTGACAAAAAGCCGGCGCATGCGCCGGCTTTTTGGTTTTTCTACGGCGTGTTCTTGTGGATGTTCTTCGGCAACTGCACGGTGTGACTGTCGGAGTAGATGTCATGCCAGCTGCGCTTGTCCTTGTTCCAGAGCACCCAGAAAAATCCCAGGCCCAGGCACAGCCAGGAGGCAATGGCGACCAGAAAGCGCAGCAAGGCCTGCCAGAGGCTGATGGCAGTGCCGTCGGCGTTCTGGATGCGAATGCCCCATACCTGCATGCCCAGGGTTTGGCCGCTGTGCGTCCAGAATTTGCTGAAGAAGCCAAACAGGCTGAGTACCAGCAGGGTGGACAGTAAAGGGTCGCCATCCAGTGCGCCGGCATCGGAGAGCTGCTTGAGCTGCTCTTCGCCGTAAAAGCCCATCAGGGCGAGCTTGTAGGCAAAGGTCACGACGATCAGCAGGGCCAGGCACAGCAGAAAATCGTAGAACATCGCCGCGAGGCGACGAGGAAGTCCTGCAGAGGGGAAGTCACCCTGCGGGCGCAGCAGATGTTTGGGCATGTTGGGCTCGATATGCAATAAGGCGCTAAGTCTTGGCGATGCGAATCGCGGTATTGATGAGATAAAAAACTATCTCCGTATTAAATGTCGAGGGCGTTATTTCGCTCCTGCAAAGGCGTGTAACAACTAACGATGACCGCGCCATAAAAAAACCGACGTCGCCATAAGGGGTTCTTCAGCACCGCAGGGTTATTCCTGGATTTGCACCTGGTCAGCCTGCATGCCTTTTTGACCCTGAACAGCTACGAAGCTGACTTTCTGGCCTTCTTTAAGGCTCTTGAAGCCGTTGCCCTCAATCGCCCGAAAGTGCACGAATAGATCCGCACCGCTTTCAGGGGTAATAAAGCCGAAACCTTTCTCGTCGTTAAACCACTTGACCGTACCGCTCTGGCGATTTGACATGCCTTATATCCTTGCGCCGGGGTTAATGACAGCCTCTGGCAATAGAGGGCTGAGACTGGCTGCAAAGAATGATGCGACGTCGAATGGACGATCTGCTGTACCAGGCCACGCTTTGCAGCGACCCATGCAAACGCAGTGGAAATTACTCTACGCCAACTCAAAGGCAAATGCCCCCTCGCAGGGGGCCGTGCTTTAGGCGTTATCCAGCAGATCTTTGAACCGCCGCTGGTGATGCTGAACTCTCCGCTCGCGCTCACCCTACTAACGCAGGCTTACCGGTCTTCCCGCTGAGCTTTTGCGCGGGGACGTGAATCACAGGCAATAAAAAACCGGCTCAGGGGCCGGTTCTCTAGGGGTTCAGGTCGTTTGGGTACGGCCTGATATGTTTGTATGGTGCCCGGGGGAGACTCGAATACTACAGCTAAAGTGGCGTTTTAGAGGCTTTCATTAGGATGTGGTGCCTGCGTCTACTCACAAATCTACCCGCTTTTCAACGCCCTGCGTGCCTATCCAGCCCGGCTGGATAGATTGAACCGTTTTGGTTTGCTAGATGCCTGTGAGCGCAGCTTTAAGCTTTAACTCTCTGCTACGAACGATAGATGCCAGCGCTGAGCTGTCGCTGGCCGCGGAGAGGGGACGACTGCGGACCTTGGGCGCATACGTCTTTCGCTCGATGATGTTATCCATTCAGGATAATTTGCTACTTATGCCCTGTTCCAAAGCCTTTTTACAGTGCTGAGCGAAACGTCCAATTGTTTTGCCACTTCACTCTGCGAGTGGTGAGCCAATTTAAGCCTTTGAACATCCATCGCTGCCGCTTTTTGCGGGCGACCAAGGGACTTACCCTCGGACTTTGCCCGCGCCAATCCCGCCTGCGTCCGCTCGATCAGCAAATCCCGCTCAAACTCGGCTACCGAGGCGATCACTGACATCGTCATCTTTCCGGCTGGCGAGGTAAGGTCAACCCCTCCTAGCGCCAGGCAGTGAACCTTGATGCTCCTGTCGTCCAGCAGCTCCACGGTTGAGCGTACATCCATCGCGTTGCGGCCAAGTCGGTCCAGCTTGGTCACGACCAGCACGTCATTTTGCTCCATGCGTTCAAGCAGCTTGTTAAAGCCTTTTCGGTCGCTGGTAGGGACTGAGCCTGAGACAGTTTCTTCGATGCAGCGTTGCGGTTGAATATCGAAGCCTGCAGCTTTTATTTCTTGGATTTGATTCTCGGTGGTTTGGCCGAGAGTGCTGACGCGGCAGTAGGCAAAGGTTCGAGACATGAGAGGCCTCTTGGTGTCAAAATCATAGGGTCATTATTTGTTAGGTGCCATAATCAGTCAAGCCTATATTTTGACACTAGATAACCGTTTGATGGGTGACGGTGTCAAAACCGGTCGTTTCTGACCTTAGGGGTGGTCTGAGAAAGCCCATCTCCGAAAAATAGGTCCGTAACCATAGGGCTGTATCGGGGGGGCCGTGTGTGGGGTAGCGCTGCAAAATATTGCCTTCGCAAGCATAATGCAGCCAACGCAATGTTGTTTTCTCGACCGAAAGGACTCGAAGCCCCCATGTTTGAACAAGCCTTCAAAAACATTGATGACATCTTTCACAAAGACGCCGGCTGCTCCAGCGAGCTGGATTACACAGAGCAATCCTCTTGGATGCTGTTTCTTAAGTACCTTGATGACTTAGAAGGCGAGAAGGCTTTAGCTGCCCAGCTGATGGGCGAGAAGTACCAGTACATTATTGATGATGCCCATCGCTGGGGAACGTGGGCGGCACCGAAAGACGCTGCCGGTAATTTTGACCACAACAATGCCCTTACCGGCGATGACCTGATGGACTATGTGGATAGCGAGCTATTCCCCTACCTCAAAGGCTTCAAGCAACGAGCCGAGTCCCCGGATACCATTGAGTACAAGATTGGCGAAATTTTTGGTGAAATCAAAAATAAAATCCAATCGGGATACTCACTGCGTGATGCGCTAGAGAAGGTCGATGAATTGCGCTTTCGCTCACAGGCAGAAAAGTACGAGCTGTCGCACCTCTACGAAACCAAAATCAAAAATATGGGAAACGCTGGCAGAAACGGAGGTGAGTACTACACACCGCGCCCGCTGATTCGCGCCATGATTGATGTCGTCAAGCCACAGATAGGTGAAACCATCTATGACGGTGCTGCTGGTTCGGCGGGTTTCCTGTGTGAAGCTTATGACTATCTGCGCCAAGGCGGGCGAGACAAGAAACCACTTTCCACTAATGATCTGAAAACCCTGCAAGAACGCACCTTCTACGCCAAAGAGAAGAAGTCGTTAGCCTACGTAATTGCCATCATGAACATGATCCTGCATGGCATTGAAGCCCCCAATGTGATTCACACCAATACACTGGGGCAAAACCTGCAAGATATTCAGCCCAGCAACCAGCACGACGTGATTTTGGCCAACCCACCTTTTGGCGGTAAAGAGCGTCCGGAAGTTCAGCAGAACTTTCCCATTAAAACCGCTGAAACCGCTTTTTTATTTTTGCAGCACTTTATTAAAATGCTGAAACCTGGCGGTCGTGCTGCCATCGTGATTAAAAACACCTTCCTGTCCAATGGCGACAACGCTGCCGTTGCCTTGCGTAAAGACCTGCTTGAAAACTGTAATCTGCACACGGTACTCGACTGTCCTGCCAAAACTTTTTTGGGCGCAGGCGTAAAAACAGTGGTGCTGTTTTTTACCAAAGGCGAGCCGACACAAAAAATCTGGTTCTACCAGTTAGATGTTGGCCGTTCACTGGGTAAGACCAATCCGCTAAATGACAACGACTTGGCTGAGTTTGTTGAACTGCAAAAGACATTCGCAGATTCGGATAATTCATGGTCGGTGGATGCAGCTGCTATTGATGCTGGTAGCTATGACCTATCAGCGAGAAATCCGAACAGTGGTGAATCTGTTGAGCATCGCAGTCCGCAAGACATCATGATCGAAATCGCGGATCTAGATGCTGAGAGCGCGGATGTACTTGCGAAGATCAGGACCATGCTATGAACTCTGGATGGGTCACCAGAAAACTTAGTGATGTGCTGGAAGTCCAGAATGGATATGCCTTCGACTCTGAACGCTTCAGCTCTACTGGCGGAGTACCGCTGATTCGAATTCGTAGTTTAAAGGCGGGCATTGAGAGTCAGACATTTTTTAGCGGTGAGTACGATGCGAAGTATCTGGTCGATACCGGAGACTTGCTTATTGGAATGGATGGCGAGTTTGGCTGTTATCAGTGGATTGGTGGAAAAGCCCTACTAAATCAACGAGTGTGTCGCCTTCAAAAATTTGCCACTGAAATCACACCTCGTTTTTTGTTTTACGGGGTAAATAGCTATTTAAAGGCAATTGAAGATGTCACAGGCTATACGACTGTGAAGCATATTTCTTCAAAGCAAATTTTAGATATTGATTTCCCCGTCCCTCCTCTTCCAGAACAACAGCGCATCGTCGCCATTCTCGACGAAGTCTTTGCTGGTATCACCGCCGCACGCGCTAACGCCGAACAGAACCTCAAAAACGCCCGTGAATTATTTGAAAGTAATTTGCATAGTGATTTTTCAGAAAAGGCTTTCTTAGGTGATTTGGTTGATATAAAAACAGGAAAACTTGATGCGAATGCGGCAGTTGAAAATGGTAAATATCCATTTTTTACGTGTTCAAGATCTATTTACGCAATTGATGATTTTGCTTTTGATTGTGAAGCGATTCTTCTTGCGGGAAACAATGCTGTTGGTGATTTTAATGTTAAGCACTATAAAGGTAAGTTCAATGCTTACCAGAGAACCTATGTTATCACTGTGAATGCCAATGCACGGGTTTTATATCGTTTCTTGTATTTTCAAATTCTAAAAAGCTTGAAAAGATTTAAGGAGCAATCTGTTGGCGCAGGCACGAAATTTCTAAAAATTGGGATGATTAAAGAGTTAGAAATCTCTCTTCCAGGTTTAGATGAGCAACAACGCATAGTGTCGAGAATGGACTCTATTAAAGAAGAAACTCAACGATTGGAGTCTATCTATCAACAAAAAATTGCCGCGCTTGATGAGTTGAAAAAAGCACTGCTGCATAAAGCTTTTTCGGGCGAACTGTCAAACAACAAAAGCAATGGAGATGCTGCTTAATGTCATCAGGTAATCGCAACGAGGCCAATACACGCGCTGACTTGATCGATCCCAAGCTAATTGCGGCTGGCTGGGGCGACGTTGATGGAAGCTATATTCGCCGTGAGGTAAGCATCACTTTGGGGCGTATTATTGGTGGGGGCAAACGCGCTTCTAGCCTAAGCAGTGATTACGCCCTTGAGTACCGTGGCCGCAAGCTGGCGGCGGTTGAAGCCAAGCAGGAGAGCCTCAGCTATACCGAGGGCGTTCGCCAGGCAAAGGATTACGCAAAGCGATTACAGTGCCGCTATGGTTACGCCACCAATGGTCATGAGATTTATCAGATTGATATGCTCACAGGGGAAGAAGGGCTGGTTGAGCAGTTCTTAAGCCCTGAGGCAATGTGGGAGCTGACTTTTAGCCCAGAGAGCGGCCAAGCTGAGCCCGAGTTCGCTTCTGTGTGGCGTGAGCGTTTTGGCCAAATACCCTTTGAGTCAAAAGGTGACTGGCAGCCCCGCTACTATCAGGAAAATGCCATCAACAATGCGTTGGAGGCCATCGCCAAAGGTAAGCAGCGTATTTTGCTCACGCTGGCTACGGGCACTGGTAAGACCTGTATTGCTTTCCAAGTCGCGTGGAAATTATTCAATAGTCGCTGGAGCCTGCAAGCACAAAAGAACCCCAGTGCAGCAAAAAAACGGCCGCGCATCCTGTTCTTGGCTGACCGTAATCTCTTGGCTAACCAGGCTTTTAACGACTTCGCCTCCTTTGGTGAAGATGCCATTGTGCGCATTAATCCAGGGGAGATTAAAAAGACAGGTGCGGTGCCGAAAAACGCCAGCGTGTTTTTTACTATTTTCCAAACCTTCATGAGCGGAGGCACAGATGCGGATGGTAACGACACACCGTACTTTGGTGGTTACCCGTCGGATTTTTTCGACCTAGTGATTGTGGATGAATGTCACCGTGGCGGCGCTAATGATGAAAGTTCGTGGAGGGAAATTCTGGATTACTTTTCGCCTGCCGTGCAGCTAGGTTTGACGGCTACCCCTAAGCGAACTGACAACGCCGACACTTACAATTATTTTGGTGATCCGGTTTACAACTACGCCCTTAAAGAAGGCATTAACGACGGTTTCTTAACACCCTTTAAGGTGTACCCCGTCGTCGGCACGATGGATGAGTACGTGTTTACCCCTGGAGATGGTGTCGTCGTAAAGGGTGAGCCTGAAGCCGGCAAGGTCTACAAAGAGGGTGATTTTAATCGATTAATCACCATCCCAGAGCGCGAAATAAAGCGTGTCCAATATTGGATGGATCGCTTTAAGCCCCATGAGAAAACCATCGTTTTTTGCGCGACCCAAGAACACGCTGGCAATGTGCGTGATTACATCAATCAATACGCCGTAAAAAAAGGCTGGACGACTAACCCCTTCTATTGTGTACGAGTTACGGCGGATGATGGCGTTGCAGGTGAAACCGACCTGAAGACCTTCCAGGATAATGAAAAAACCATTCCTACCATTCTTACTACCTCACGCAAACTTTCAACTGGCGTGGATGCGCGCAACGTGCGCAATATCGTACTGATGCGCCCCTGCAACAATATGATTGAGTTCAAGCAGATCATTGGTCGCGGTACGCGCATGTACGATGGTAAGGAATA
Organism: Pseudomonas sp.; assembly: GCF_030683065.1. Classification (GTDB taxonomy): domain Bacteria; phylum Pseudomonadota; class Gammaproteobacteria; order Pseudomonadales; family Pseudomonadaceae; genus Aquipseudomonas. Next base: position 2,221 of record NZ_JAUXMX010000038.1, on the reverse strand, counting down.
CTTCACCGTTTTTGACTTTGTGAAAGCGCATCATAATTTCGCTGACCCCGCTTGGGACGGTGAGCCAGAGCCAGCTGGTGAGCCTTGTGAGGTTTGCGAAAACACACCCTGCAGTTGCGTTAAAGAACCCTGCACAGAGTGCGGCTTTAGCCCCTGTGGTTGTCCAAAGCTTTGCGCCAAATGTGGTACTGCGCAATGCACATGCCAGCCGCAAACGTGCGCTGAATGTGGTTCATCTCCTTGCACATGTCAGCCGATACTTTGCTCAGAATGTAATGCGGCACCCTGTGTGTGCACCAAGAAGGAAAAGATTCTGTTCAACTTGAGTGATGGCAAAGCTCGACAGATTCACCATGTCTCATCAGTGATGTACTGGAGCCCTGATGGTAAGCCTATTACGGCTAAAGAATTTGTTGAGCGCCTGTTTGACGATTTGCCTAGATTCTTTGAGAACGAAGACCAACTGCGCCAGATATGGAGTGATCCAACTACCAGGGAGAAGCTGCAGTTCGATCTGAGTGAGGCCGGTTACGACGAAGAAACACTGGATAGCATGAAGGATCTGATCGACGCCAAAGACAGCGATGTGTATGACGTTTTAGCGTATGTAGCCTACGCAGCCGAAACGCATACGCGCAAAGAACGTGCAGACATGGCAAAGCCGGCCATCAATCATGCTTTTGTGGATCAGAAGCAACAGGACTTTATTGATTTCGTGCTCAGTAAATACATCGAAGATGGCGTGGCTGAATTGTCACCGAAAAAGATGAAAGTTTTACTTGAGCTGAAGTACAACACTATCAGAGACGCTACCTCTGTGATCGGCTCACCTGACGTTATCAACAAAACCTTTGTAGGGTTTCAGCGGTTTTTGTATGAAGGCTAGGACGCTAGCGGTGCGCCTTGCCTCTGAGTTGAGGCAAGGCGCAGTCATTGCTGTGGAGCGCGCACATATTTCCTTAGTGAATGTGGGGCTGTGGTTGGCTTGCCTTATTCATACTGCTCGCAGGCCAGTTTCAGCTTTTTGCTAATATCAGTACGCAGTGTTTGAGGTGCTAACACCTCAATACCATCTGCTTGCGACAGCACCCACCAATGCAACTGCCAGCTATCAAGCACCGTTGCACTTAGCTCATGTATGCCTGCTTTCGTGTTGATCAGCATGTCATGTGAGAGTGGTGTTTCTATGAGTTGAGTTGCCAGTTCATCACTGATGATGGCTTTAAGCTGGATCATTTCGCCCTGACTGAACTGCAGCGCGCCACCCCGTATATAGGTTTTCAGATCAAAGTCATCTGGCCTTCTGGCGGCAATCGGCAGGATTTCGGCTTGTCTGAAACGATGCATGGCGAACAAACGTACATCTCTATAGGGCTCAACTGTGGCGCTCAGGTAGGTGATGTTGCCGCGCAGAATCAGGGCCAGGGGGTTGAGTGTCAGGTTTCGCATTTTATTGGTGTGTGCAGAGAAGTAGGTCGATGCTATTTGCAGGTCGTCCAGCAGCGCTTGCTGTATGACCTCAAGCAATTTCTCATCAATGTCAGGCGCGATCAGATTCAACTCTGGCGGTACGCTGGCAATCTTGTCGATCCAGCGCGCTGCTGGTACATGCCCGGTAAGAGCATCCAGTTTGTGCCTTGCCTGGGCAAATCGCGGTTCAAGGCTTTTCAGGATACTGCTCGGCAAAAGGGGGCGTAGGCCGTTTTCAACCATCTGCAGTGTCAGGGCTTCGCTCAGCGATACTCCAGGCAGATCTGAGGGGGCACCTGGCACCCAGTACCAGCCTTGAGGTTTGCCCTTGTCATTGCACTGCAAGGGGAACACCAGGGACAGCTCATTGAGGTCGCGCTCAACAGTACGCTTGCTGATCTTGTAGCCCGCGTCGGCGAGCCGCGCCGTCAGCATTTGCGCGGTGTCGCCTGGCATTCGGTTAGGCAACATCTTGAGCAATTCCCACTGGCGGCTCAACGTGCTTCGGCTGTTCGCGGCAGGCATGGAAGTCCTTACAAGAGTGAAGTCTGATATGTGGATTTAATGGGGTACTGGCACCCGTTAAGGCCAAACCAAGGCCAGAGCTAGGGCCTGAATTCATAGAATAAGTGCAACGCTTGAAACGATAGGCAGAGGGCCAGCCACCGGTAGAATCCAGGCTCTCACACCAAAGGATTCAAGCGCAGATGACTACGCATTACCGGCAGCTGACCCGGGCCCAACGTTACCA